>JAPPFJ010000029.1 GCA_028877215.1 Gemmatimonadota bacterium
GAATGGTGACATATTTCCGGGACGGGACACCATGCCTCGCCTGCAGAGCGACTTTGTCAACGGACTGCTATTGATGAGGATAAAGGTCCAATGCCTGGTTCCAGGCTGTAACCCGCTCGACCGTGTCCCCATCGGAAAACGGAAGCGGCCGGCCGCGCCCGTCGAGAATCAGACCGGCCGCGCCGCCCCTCACGGTACGGCGAATCGACTGGCCCGCCCCCGCCCCGGCGTCCCAGCCCGACTCGGGATGCAGGCTGACGTCCACCTCCTGGTCGGGGCCCGCGTCAAACGTATGGAGGGCGCCGACTCTCAGTTCGCCGGACTCCTTACCGTCATCGCGCGAAATCTCGTAGTTGGCGCAGACTTCGCCCGCTTTTCCCTGCCCGGAAGGCGCAATGCAGGTGCCCAGATCGACCAGGCAGTCCCGTTCGAAGACTTCGGCTGCGGCCTGTTCATTGACGCTAGTCAGGACGCCCAGGTGGGGCATCATGAATATGCTGTCAACGGCCAGCCTCGTAAACCCCTGGGGCTGGAAGGCGTCGATGAGCATGGCGGCGGACTGCGCGCGCCGGGGCGCGTGAGAAAGAACGCCGCCGCTGCCCACGAGCAGGTCCAGGTCCGGCATGTGAATCAGGCTTTCGCCCGCGGCGGTCTGATCGAACGCGTCGGAAAGGGTGCGTTCCGTCTGCACGCCTTTAAGGCCTACGGCCAGGGCGCGGTGCTGCTCGAATGCCAGGCGCAATGCCTCACGCGCGATGGCCTGCTCGAGCTGCAGTTCCTCCAGCGTCTGGGGCACGGTGGTCGGACGGATCATCTTGTTCTTGACGCGGTCCCTGAGGTCGGCCTCTTCGATTTCAAACGGCACCCAGCGCATCACGTTCGACAGGCCTGCCTCGGCCAGTACGTTTGAGATGCTGTACGACATACCCAGGTTGGCGCTTACGGTCCGGTTGAATAGATCGCCGAATACACTGAAAACATCGGTGGTCGCCCCGCCGATGTCGACACCCACGACGTTGATGTTGCGGCGCCGGGCCACGGTCTGAATGAGCAGGCCTACCGCGCCGGGCGTTGGCATAATGGGGGCGCCCGTCCATTCCATCAGCTTACGGTATCCGGGCGCCTGCGCCATCACGTGTTCAAGGAAGAGATCGTGGATCACCTGCCGCGCCGGTCCCAGGTTCTCGCGTTCGAGTTGAGGGCGGATATTGTCCGTGGTTTTCAGCGCGGTTTTTTCGCCCAGGACCTGTTGAACGTCTTCACGCGCGTCCTTGTTTCCGGCGTAGATCACCGGAAGCCGGAATCCGGCGCCGAACCGCGGTCTGGGGTCCGCCGCGGCGATGAATTCCGCGAGTTCCACCACGTGGCTCACGGTACCGCCGTCCGTTCCACCGGACAGGAGCACCATGTCGGGACGCAGGTGGCGGATGCGCTCGATTTTCTGGTGGGGCAGGCGACCGTCGTTGGAAGCGAGGACGTCCATGACGATGGCGCCGGCGCCCAGGGCAGTACGCTGGGCGCTCTCGCCCGTCATCGCCTGGACAACGCCGCCCACCATCATCTGAAGGCCGCCTCCGGCGCTGCTCGTGGACACATAAATGTCAACGCCCCGGCCGTCTGCCGCGGGCGTAATGATACGTTCGCCGTCCAGGATGACGCGCCCGGAGAGTTCCTCGACTTCCTGGATGGCGTTGAGCACGCCCCGGGTGACGTCTTCAAACGGAGCTTCGACCGTGGTAGGCGCCTCGCCGCGACAGGTCTGCCGGTAGCATTCCTCTTCTTTCTCGATAAGAATGGCCTTGGTGGTCGTGCTACCGCAGTCCGTTGCGATGATGACGTCCGGTCTATCCATTCAATCGGTTTTCCGTCTCCACAAGTGTATCGATCAGTGTCTGGACACTCTGCCGTTTCTCCAGAAAACGCACGAATCGACCGTATTCCGCGCCTGAGAAGATAAGGGTGACGAAGGGAGAAAGAAAAGTTAAAAACTGACTGCCTATAAAGTTGAACGGCCGGCCTGCTTCCAGCACCATCAACGCCGGCGTAGTCATCTGCCGGCGAACCACGAATTCCGCCAATCTGGCAGCCAGAGCGCGTTCTTCCTCCGTGATTCGGCTCTCCGGAGGGTTGACGGCGAAAGCGTGCTCGCACCAGGTTCTAAGGCGCTGCATCCGCGAGGCGGGTCTGGACATACTCGATGATTTCCTCCCGATTGTCGCGAAGGCGCAGGAAACAGCCTCGAAACGGATCGAGCCGGTGAGGTTGGGCGAACGGGCTGAGAAAAACGCCATCCGGGACAACGGTATGCCGGCGAATCCGGTTCCACGGAATTGTCCGCCGCGCGCCAAGGTGCGCAATCACGGCATGTTTTTCCAAGAGTGCGTATCGTGTGGGGAGAAAGTAACGGGACATGGATGCCGTGAGCAGCGCTGCAGAAAGAAAACCGTACGCCGGCATGCTGAATTCAATGGCGATCAGTACCGACAGCCCCAGAATGACCACGACGAGCAGGCCCGTCTTTGCCGGTGGTTCTTCCAGGAGGGGATGGACCGACCAGCGGAGTTCAGATGCCGATTCGGGCGTCGTCGGTTTGTCCATGCTTTTCGTGAGTCGGCAAGGAGACGGCCAGGCTGATACTTCGAATTGAGGTTATATGATGCGGCGGACGATGCGGGGTTGGCGCTTGACGTCTCCGAGGTTCCAGGACTCCGTGCCGTACTTGGTTTCAACGAGATGTCCGGCGTCGGCGATTTCCTCAGGAGACAACGTCGATTCGGTCAGGGTGACGTCGAGGGTCTCTTCAAAACCGCCGCGCAGGGCGCGCGCCACGGTGTGGAAGTCTGCCGGGTGGCCCGCTTCCGAAAGGGAGACGGTGTGCCGCTCCAGTTCCCGACGAAAGCGTTCCTTCAGGAGCTGACGGCGGTCCGGCATGAGATCGATGAGATGCTTGTGTTCCGGGCCCAGAAGAAGCGAACCGTGTTGAAGCAGCACGCCGCCCAGGCGTCGCTGGGCGCTGCCTATGATTTTCCTGTCGTCGATCGTTACCTCGTATTGCGTAGTACTCGAAAAACATGGTGAAGTGAGACCCTCTCCACGGGGAGACGAAACGGGATTGCGTCGCGGCTCGAATCGGGCGGCCACGCCGAGGAGTTGCAGGCTGGCAACCAGGCAGGCGCTGATCTTCCGGTATGACTCCTGAATGGAGCCGCCCAGCAGCGGGTCGTCGACGCGGCATGTGACGCTGTACGTGAGTTCGTTCCAGTGGAGGACGGCGCGCCCGCCGCTGGGCCGGCGGACTAGCTGAATGCCACGCTCCCGGCATCGATCCGCGTCGACTTCGCGAGAGATCCGCTGGGCATAGCCGAATGAGACGGCGGGGGGCGTCCAGCCGAACGTCCGGACCGTGGGCGGCGCGGTATCCTCCTCAATGCCGCGAACGATGGCTTCGTCCACGGCCATATTGAAAAAGGCGTTTCCCGACCCGGTGTTCAGGAAACGCCACGGACGCGATCCGGTCTTCCGCATGAATCACGAGACTCCGAGCTTCTGCAACGCCTCTTTCGCCGCCATCTGTTGCGCTTCCTTCTTGCTGCGTCCCTTTCCGAAGCCCATTCGTTCGCCGCCGATCAACACTTCGACGCTGAACGTCTTGTGGTGGTCCGGCCCATCTTCCGAACTGACCAGGTAACGGGGGTGTCCCCGGCCTACGCCCTGCGTATGTTCGAGGAGCACGCTCTTGAAATTGAGGTAGCTGTTGTTGGCGACAATCGCCTCGATGTTGCTCATGAGGTGGCGTTGTACGAATGCGTCCGCGGCCTTGAGACCGCCGTCGAGATAAACCGCGCCGAGAATAGCCTCGAAGGCATCTCCGATAATCGATGTCCGGTCTCTTCCTCCCGCCAGATCCTCTTCTCTGCTGAGCAGGATGTAGTGACCGAGTCCGATCTCGTGGCCTCGCTGCGCGAGAATGACTTTGCTGACGAGTACTGACTTGATTTGAGTGAGGTCGCCCTCACGTTTGTTCTGAAATTTCCGATAAAGGTTCTCCGTGACCAGCAGGTCCAGTACGGCGTCGCCGAGAAACTCGAGCCGTTCGTTCGATGCAATGCTCCCTTCGTCAGCGGCGTAGGCGTAGGAGCGGTGTTTGATCGCCTGGACCAGGAGGTCGGGGTCCGAAAAACGGTAGCCGAGTTTTTCCTGGAGGCTTTCCGGGGTATACGCTTCCCGGTCGCGCCCGAGCCATCGTGCAACCGCATGTCGAATTCTGACAAGTCCGATAAGCTTTACCCTGCGGGAATGGGGGTTGTTCTCTGCCGTGAAATAAACTGAAAAAACCGTCCGCGTTCCGCCGTGATGGTGGCGTCCGCCGTCCGCCCGGCGAGTCTGCAGGCTTGTGGGCCATTCGGACCGGCTCTGCGTCCGACAGCACGCCAACAACGTTACGATGCCGTCACAGCCGGGGAAGTCGGGAACTGACAGCCCGTTGAAAAAGCCCATCCGGCCTCGCCTGCAGAGCGACTTTATCAACGGACTGCTATCGGCCGTTGTACTCACGCATTGCGAGCACCGCGTTGTGTCCGCCGAATCCGAAGGAGTTGTTCAAGGCCACGCTGACGGGCATTTCCCGTGCCGTGTTGGGCACGTAGTCCAGGTCGCACTCCGGGTCCGGATGTTCGTAGTTGATGGTGGGTGGTACGCGGCCGTGATGGATGGCCAGGAGGCAGGCGATGCTTTCGATTGCGCCGGAGGCGCCCAGCAGATGGCCCGTCATGGACTTGGTGGAACTGACCGCGGCCCCTCTCGCATGATTCCCCAGGACGGACTTAATGGCGGCGGTTTCGGTCCGGTCGCCGATCGGGGTGGAGGTTCCGTGGGCATTGATGTAGTCGACGTCCTCCGGATTCAGCCCTGCCTGGTTCAGGGCGATCCTCATCGCCCGGGCGCCGCCCTCGCCGCCCGGGGCCATGTCGGTGACGTGATACGCGTCGGCGGTAAAACCAGCACCGGCAATCTCGGCGTAAATCCGGGCGCCCCGCTGCCGTGCGTGTTGCAGTTCTTCGAGTATGAGCGCGCCGCAGCCCTCGCCAAGTACGAATCCGTCGCGCTCGAGGTCGAAGGGACGGCTGGCCCCCTGCGGATCCTCGTTACGCGTGGAAAGCGCCTTCATCGAAGCGAAACCCCCAAGCGACATCGCGCTGACGGCAGCTTCGGCGCCACCGGTGACCATGACGTCGGCTTCGTCGTGCCGGATCTCTCTGAAGGCGCATCCTATCGCATGCGCTGCGGAAGAACAGGCGGAAACGGTGGTATAGTTCGGCCCTCTGGCGCCGAGCAGGATGGAGACCTGCCCCGAGGTCATATCCGGAATCATCATTGGGATGAAGAAAGGGCTGATCCTCCGCGCGCCCTTCTCAAGGAGGACGGTGTGTTGATCCTCGAAGGTCCAGATACCGCCGATGCCCGAGCCGAAAATCACGCCAATCCGGTCGGGGTTCCCGGCGTCCACGTCCAGATCTGCGTCCGTGACAGCCATCTGCGCGCAACAGATGGCATACTGGGTGCACAGATCGTTGCGCCTCGCCATCCTGCGGTCGAGACCGAACCGCTCTGCGTCGAATTCCTTCAATTCGGCGCCGAACGTAACCCGGAATCCCGTCGTATCGAATCGGCGGATGTGATCGACGCCGCTTTCCCCGTTGAGCAGCGCCTCCCAGCAGGTTTCGGTGTTCAATCCGTTCGGCGCAAGGACGCCGAGGCCCGTCACCACGACCCTTCGGTTTCCGTTCAAGGGCACCTTCTCCCGCGTATCGTGTTTGCATCGGCGCAGTGTTACGGCGGTATCGAATTCTCCGCGCCCGGTTCCCGATCCGGACGCCGACGCGCTAACCGGAACGCCAACTGCCCGGCAGGCTATTCATTCAGGCGTTGCTTGAGATAATCCGTGACGTCGCTTACGGTCTCCAGCTTCTCGGCGTCTTCATCCGGAACTTCCATATCGAATTCCTCTTCGAAGGCCATTACCAGTTCGACCGTGTCTAGGGAATCCGCGCCAAGATCATCTATGAAATGGGCTTCAGGAGTTACGCTGTCGGCATCCACGCCCAACTGGTCAACGATGAGATCGACGACTTTTTGCTGAATATCTTCAGCCATGGCTACTTTCTCCCTTTCTTATTGCGAGCGGCGGGTCACGGCGTACAGCCCGGCGCAACACTCCGTTCGCGTCCGGCGTCAGAGTTTTCAACTTTGACTTACATAACCATCCCTCCGTCCACAACCAGGACCTGCCCGGTGACATAGGCAGCGTCGCCGGAGGCCAGAAATGCGACCGCCGCCGCGATGTCTTCGGGTTTTCCCGGCGTGCCCAGGGGAACCTGTTCAAGAATCTTCTCTTTCAGTCCTTCGGGAATTTTTTCCGTCATTTCGGTGGGGATATATCCGGGCGCAACCACGTTTGCGGTGATTCTCCTGCTCGCCAGCTCTTTGGCGGCGGTCTTTGTGAGGCCGATAAGCCCGGATTTCGCCGCCGTGTACCCGGCCTGTCCGGGGTTACCCATCAACCCCGTAACGGATGAGATATTGATGATCCGTCCGGACCGCGCCCGCATCATCGGTCGTACGGCGGCCTGCATACACAGAAAGGCGCCCTTGAGGTTGACGTCGAGGACGGCGTCCCAGTCTCCCGGCTTCAGTCGCATCAGCAAACCGTCGCGGGCAATTCCTGCATTGTTGACCAGAATATCCAGCCCGCCCCAACGGTCCAGGACGGTCTTGAATAGCTCGCTGACGTCGGTGGCGTTTGAAACGTCCGCCTGCAGCGCAAGCGCGCTCCCGCCGCGGCCCTCGATGGCCTCAGCCACCGCCTGTGCACGGTCGAGACTCCGGCTGGCGCACACCGCCACCCTCGCGCCTTCTTCGGCCAGCCGGTTGGCGATAGCCTCGCCGATGCCGCGGGATCCGCCCGTGACAATCGCGGTCTTGTCTTTAAGGCGATTCATACCGTAAGACTATCCAGGTCCTCCAGAGTTCCTGCGGACGACACGGCGACGCTCCTGTCGATGCGTCGCATCAGGGCGTTCAACGTCTTTCCCGGTCCGGCTTCGATCGCACGGTCGACGCCTTCCGAAACGAGCCGCGCCATTGAATCCGTCCATCGGACCGGAGAGACAATCTGTCTGATCAGAAGGTCCTTGAGCAGGTCCGGATCGGTCGTGGGTTCCGCCGTCGTGTTCGGCACCACCGGGATGCGCGCCGGCGAGAACGGGACATTTGCAAGGGCACCTTCAAGGGTGCCGAGGGCGGACTGCATGAGATCCGAGTGAAAGGCGCCGCTGACCTGGAGTTCCACAACCCTCCTGGCGCCCTCGTTCGATGCACTGCCCATGGCCCGCTTCACTGCGGTCGGTTCGCCTGAAATGACGACCTGACCGGGGCAGTTGAAGTTTGCGGGCACGACCACGACGCCGGGCCCCAGCGATTCGCAAATGTCCACGACCGCTCTGTCGTTCAGGCCTATAATGGCAGCCATGGTACCGGGGTGCATTTTCCCCGCGGCGTGCATGGCCCGTCCCCGGATACCCACGATCCGGACACCGTCTTCCAGGGACATCACCCCGGCGGCGACCAGCGCCGCCAGTTCGCCCACGCTGTGTCCGGCTACGTAATCCGGGTGGATGCCCCTGTCTTTCAGGATTTCAAATACCGAGATGCTGTGCGCGAAGATGGCCGGCTGCGTGATGGCCGTCTGCTTCAGGGATTCTTCCGGGCCGTCGAAACAGAAGGTCTTCAACCCGGTCTCGGAGATGTGGTCGGTCAGATTGAATACGTACTGTGCGATGGGTGAGGCGCTGTAAAGATCGCTGGCCATCCCCACGTATTGCGCGCCCTGGCCGGGGAACAAGAAGGCTAAGGACATAAGGGTCCACGAACGTATTCGAAGATGATATCCGGCCATCGACTCCGGAATGACGTTTTTAGAACAGCATCTCAGTACGCCCATTTCAGAAGGGCGCTTCCCCAGGTATAGCCGGCCCCGGCGCTTGACACGACAATGTAGTCGCCCCGCTTCACACGTTCCTGTTCGACCGCTTCGGAAAGGGCGATTGGGATTGTGCCGCAGGTCGTGTTCGCGTATTTGTCGATGTTGACCAGTACGCGTTCCGGCGCCAGCTTCATCCGGCGGGCCGTCGCGTCGATGATACGTTTATTCGCCTGGTGCGGTACCAGCAGGGCGATATCGTCGCCGCTGAGTCCGTTTCGTTCCAGCAGTTCCGCCGATACCGCGGCCATGCTGCTGCTGGCGAACTTGAGCACGCGAGGCCCGTCCTGGTGAACGTAGTGCATTTTCTTGTCAACGGTTTCGTGGCTTGCGGGATGCAGACTGCCGCCGGCCGGTTGGCACAGATACTGGCCGCCGGATCCGTCCACGTTCATGATGAAGTCCTGGATGCCGGCGCCGGTCTCGTCGGGTTCCAGGAGGACAGCCCCCGCGCCGTCCCCGAACAAAACGCAGGTCTCCCGGTTGGTGTAGTCGACTACGGAACTCATTTTATCGGAGCCGATGACCACCACTCTCCTGTGCGCTCCGCTTTCGACAAACTGTCCGCCTACGACCAAGGCGTACAGGAATCCGCAGCATGCCGCGGAGAGGTCGAACCCCCACGCGTTCCCGGCCCCCACCTCGTGCTGCACCAGGCACGCGGTGGCGGGATACACCATGTCCGGCGTTACGGTTGCAACGATAATCAGGTCGATTTCACTGGCGTCAACGCCCTTTTGTTCCAGCAGGGACTCCATTGCCCCGATGGCCATGTGCGAGGCGCCGAGGCCGTCATCGAGGATGCGGCGTTCCGCAATACCCGTTCGTGTTCGAATCCAATCATCCGAGGTATCCACCATCTGTTCCAGGTCGGCATTCGTCAGCCGGCGTTCGGGGAGAAAGCGGGAGACACCGGTGACGGAAGCTTTGACTTTCTTATTCATAGGCAAGGACTGAGATTCAGAGAAAGACGAATGGGCAACACCGCCGGGTCCGGCAATCAGACGCTTTCACCTTCGGTTACTTCGCGGCCGTTGTATTGTCCGCAGTTGGCGCAGACCCGGTGAGGCCTGTGCGGCTGGCCGCAGACGAGACAGTCGGAGAAAGCGGGTCTCACGAGCTTCCAGTGGGTCCGTCGCTTGCCGGTTCTGGAATTGGAACTCCTGCGTTTCGGGTGTGCCATTTTGATATGCTCCTTCAGGATTGGTCTATAGAAGCCGCCTTAAAATTCCCAGCGGTCTTCGCGCGGCTGCAAAAGCGCCGGTCGTCGTTGGTCAAACCCACCCGTATAGACAAATATGGGTGGGCTTTCCCGCCTTGACCGTCACTTTTTCGCTCGCGCTCGGGAACTCACCGGTAATTTTAAGACTGCTTCTTAAACGCCCGCAGGGCCTCCCAACGGGGGTCGATCTGAGTTGACGAACAGTTGCACTGCGTCAGGTTGAGGTTCTCACCGCAGATTGAGCAAAGCCCCTCGCAGGACGTCTTGCACAGGGGATTCAACGGCATTTCCAGCAGTATGTAGTCCTTGATTTCTTCGCCGAGGTCGACTTTGTCTCCGGATTCGTCCAGCCAGATCATCGTTTCGTCTTCATCATCTGCCATGGATTCCGGACGGTTTTTCTGGAATACGAATTTGAAATCGGAAGAGAGGGAGAACGAAACGGGTTCCAGGCATCGCACGCACTCGAGCCGAAGGTCGGCATTCGTCCGGCCGCTTGCAGATATGGATTCACCTATCTTGACGAACTTGATACGGGTCTTGATGGGACCCACGAATTGCAAATCTTCATCCTGGATGTGCAACTCTTCGGGAGTTTCTTCCCAATCCAGACTGGCCGTGCCCTCTTCGAGTTCGTTGAGCGCGACGATCATTAGAATTGTGTCCGTTAGCAGTCCGTTGATAAAGTCGCTCTGCAGGCGAGGCCGAGCCATTGTGGTCGAAGACAAGGCGCGCGACCGAGTCCCATCCTGTGATTCGGCGAGGGAGCGCAACGCGGTATTTCGACCGCAAGGGCCGGCTGCAGCCCGGATGGGCTTTTTCAACGGGCTGTTAGGCGACGGGTGTCTGTTCTAACCTTGATTCGTAAGTCTTCGGGTACGTAAATTCGAATATGTGCTTGTAAATAAAGGCGATTAGACGGCGGATTACCAGGATACACCAGGTCACTGGACGTGAACGGAAAAAACGTCCTTCTACTCGTCGATAACGCCCCGTTACGGAGGGTTTTATAGCGCCGCCGCGTTGCTGTTTTTTTCGGATTGAGGCTAAGTGCTATCTCCGAAGAAGAAGGCGATTTCATCTTCCGCGGTTTCGGGCGAGTCCGACGCGTGTACGGCGTTGCGCTGAACGGTTGTGCCGAATTCTCTGCGAATGGTGCCTTCAGCGGCTTTCGCCGAATCGGTTACACCTATGATTTCGCGCAGGATCGACACCGCGTCATCCCGCTCGAGCGCCGCCGGTACGACGGGACCCGAGGACATGAAGTCGATCAGGCCGTCAAAAAAAGGTTGTCCCTCGTGTACTGCGTAGAACCGAGTGGCCTCTTCACGCGTGAACCGCGTCATTCTCATCTGTTGAATCTTGAACCCCTTGTCTTCCACACGTTTCAGGATGTCGCCGATGGCATTCCGGGAAACCGCGTCCGGTTTGATAATCAACAATGTGCGTTCCGGCATCGACACCCGCGCTTTCCGTCCGGGTTCAAGGAGTCAATATCGCGTATCACGCTGAAGATGAAGAAGATAGATTTTCTCGTGGAATTTGTCAATATCAAACTTCGAATTCGGGCGGTCACCATAAAGCGGTGAGACGCCGGGAGACGAGCTTTCAACCGGCAACGAAGAACGGGGAGAGGTAAGCCGGGAGACGGAAGAGATAGCCTGCCCCGTGATGAATCTTTTCGTGCCGAAGGCAAGAAGGAAACAGATACCGGGCGAAGATTTCTTCTCCCGTCTACCCTCTACCGTCTCACCGCCTTTCAGGTTTTCTTCAGCAGCGATCTCAGATGGTATCCTGTCGCCGCGGCGAGCGCCGCGACAACGCCCCCGATCAGCGCCGTGAGCACGACCAGCATAGGTGGATTGGAAAGTCCGGCAATGCCGGCAATCTTCACGGTTAGAATACCGCCGGATTTCAGATGGATATAGCCTGCGGCGGCCAGCCAGAGAATCCCCGCGCCGCTAAAGCCCGCGCCCAGTGCTTTCCACGCGCTGGGTGCCTTCCATAAACCCGCCGCGAATCCGGCGACCCCGATTCCCCACCATGGCAGCGTCAGGCCGGCAATCAGGCCGAATACAAGGACGTATAGTGTGGTTGAAATCATAAAGAAGCTATCAGAAAAAACCGGGGAGACGTGAGCCGGGAGAGGGGAGGAGAAAAAGCCTAAAAACGGGTAGACGGGAGACGTAAGACGTGAGAGATTGCCTGCCCTGTCAGGTTTCTTTTCGTTCCGGAGGCAAGGAGGGAAGACATACCGGGCGAGGATATCTTCTACCGTCTAACCTCTACCTTCTCCCCGCATTTCTTCTACCCTCTACCGTCTTACGGTTTTTTGACCAGCGTCAACCGTTCCTCAACACGACCCTGGCCGTCTTCCGGCGTTTTCATAAACAGCAGTTCGTCGAGTTCGCCCCTTACCCACGTGTCGACGAAGTCGTCGTAGTGCCTGCTACCCGGGTTGCCTGACTGGCCGCCCGGATATATGCCCCAGGCCCTTACCTCAGGACCGAGGGATACGACCATGCGCCAGCAAGGGCCGTGGCGCCGGTTCGTCGCATTGACGATGCCACGGCCGCCGCCCACGAACAGGTCCATTCGCGAGAATTCGGGGATCTTCAATAGATGCCTGATATCCGCGCCCCTGTAACGTCCCCATTTCCATGAGTCGCCCATCGGCCCCAGTATGACAGTCAACTCCGTGCAGGCTGACTCAAACGCTCTGCGGGCGAGGTCCGCCAGCGTCTCGACCGGTTCCGTCCGCGTGTTGTCATACCACCTGGCATCGGGTTCACTAAGAATCAGCTTGACCGTGCGATCCCGGGACGGGTATTGGACATTCGCCAAGGCCAATTCATCTTTCCATATTGCCCAATGTAGTTCCTTCCACCACGTGTAAAAAATCGAAGGGGCGATTTCGTCGGCGTCCGAGAAATAATCCCAGTTCTTGAGTACCTGGTAGATGGCTCCTTCGTCTGGTTTGAGGGATCCGGGTTCGATGTACGTCAACAGGACGGGCAGGACCGACCGGGCGTGCAGATTCTGCGTGTCGAGTTGAAGGGCGCGGAAGTCGTCGGGTGTGATATCCTTCATTTCGGACAGGCGTTCGTTGATTCGGCGTGCTCGCGTCGGGGAGGAGTAGACGTCGGCCAGCCAATACGGATAGGCGGCATCAACGGGGCGCTGGTTGGCGGAACTGACAAAGCCTCGTGCGGGATTCTTGATATGGGGTTTGTGGGCGTGCGGAATCCAGTCCTGCCAGTCGTGGAGGGGGTTCGATCCGTCGGCGAGGAACACGCCCTGACCCTCCCAACGTACCGGGAACTTTCCATTGTGCCAGATCGCGATATTTCCCTCGACGTCGGCATAGGCGAAGTTCTGGGCGGGTGCGTTGAGGTGGGAGAGCGCCTCCACGAAGTCGTCGTAGCCGCTGGCCGCATTCAGCCGATGACAGGTCAGCCACTCGTTCCCCCCGTCGTGAGCCACCCATCTGAATGCATGGCGCGAGGGAACCCGTTGCCACGTGACGGCTGCGGAATCTGAATCCCACACAACCGGGCCGTGATGGGTGTAGCGCACCGTGTCCTGTATCGTCTCGCCGCCCCTCACTTCGATCTCTTCAATCACCGTCTCCACCGGTCGCCATCTGTCGCCGTGACGGTATTCCTGCAGTGTGTCGTCCCTGAAAGTTATCTCATACCAATCCGATACATCGGTTCCCGCATTCGTGAGTCCCCAAGCGATGCTGCGGTTGAAACCGATGACCACACCCGGCCCGCCCGGGAGGGATACGCCATACACGTTGAGTGCGGGACCGACGAGTTGAATCTCGTACCAGAGAGACGGCAGAGAAAGGCCCAGATGCGGGTCATTCGCCAGAATGGGATATCCGCTGGCGGTCCTGGTACCGGAGACCGCCCAGTTGTTGCTTCCGATTTCGGTGCCGTTTCCCGTGCCGATCGACCCACGCATGAGCTTCGTTTCCGGACGGATGACTTTGCGGGGCTCGAAGTCCCACGGCGTTCCTGGCGGAATCACCGTGTCGTCGCCGAAAGGCTTCGAGAACAGGTCCCGTACGACCTCCTCGCCGAACCGGTCGAGCGTGTTGTCCATCCTGAGGTCCGTTGTGCGCGCGCTCAATATTCTGGCCATGGATTTTATCAGGATCGCGCACTTCAACGGGGTCCAGGGCTCGGGGGAGTACCCCAGCAGCTTGTACTCAATGGGGTAATCCCGCTCGCGCAGGCCACCGATGAATGCGTTGACGCCGTTGGAGTAAGAGGAGACGGACAGGTGGGTTTCCGGCTCGGCCATTATGTCCTTGAGCGTATTCCGTGCGCCGTGTACCAGGCCGATCCGCCGCTGGTACCGGTCGCGCTCAACGACGACGGTGCCCAGGATTTCGGCAAGCCGCCCTGCCGCGGCCTTGGTTTGAAACTCCATCTGCCAGAGGCGGTCCCTTGCGGTAATGTACCCCTGCGCGAAGAACAAGTCCCGGTCGTTCTGCGCGAAGACGTGAGGCACCCTGCGTTCGTCATAGACGACCGTTACGGGTTCGAGAAGTCCCACGAGCCGCAATTCGCCTTCAGCCGGCGGTTCCTGCGTCTCGGCGTTCTGCCAGAAACCGTGGAATGGACTCAGGAATCTCCCCGCGGCCGGAAGCCCGCCCATCCGGGTATCGAGAGCCAGAATGACGAAAACTGTGATGAGAGTTGTAGCGATGAACTTGATTAAAGGCATAAGGCTGAAAATCGGTAAGACGTTAGACGTGAGCCGGGAGAGGTTAGAGGACCACACCCCGCCCCACCACCAGGTGAGAGGGGAGCCGGGAGACGGGAGAGATCACATGCCGTGCAAGATTTCTTGTCCTGCCGCAGGCGATTCGGAGGAATATATCGGCAAGGATTTCATCTACCGTCTACCCTCTTACCTCTACCCGCCTTTATTCTATCGTCTACCCTCTCCCGTCTTCCCGCCTTTAGGCGACCGGTCGCCCGCCCGTCAGATGTTTTCTTCGCGCATGTTGATCGCTCAACCTGACCGTCCGTCCTGAACCGGAATCCCCTTCGCCTTCGCGAATTCCGTGGCAGCATCGATGATCCGCGGTTTGATTGTCTGGTTGTCGTTATAACTCAATGCAGTGAAGTCAATCTTCCTGCTCTTCCCTGTGTCGACTACAAATTCCAATCTCATCAATTCAATGCGAATCTGGGAGATCGACGTCCAGGGAATTCTTCGGCGTATGAACAACCCTTTGTCAATCTCCAGATTGCCATCTTTGAACGCGATGATGTACCTGTTCAGACGCCGCGCGAGACCAACAAAGGGTAAGACGAGCAGTCCCAACGACAGTTGGATGGCACCGAGAATGGCGTTGTCCTCCAAATTCAAGAAGCCAATAACAATCCATATGACCCCCAAACCGGTCCAGATTCCGCGAAATGCTCGGGTCACCGGCACAGTAAGATCAAAAGTCCGCTCTTCCATGGATCCGTTCTCCTTCATTGTACGAACAGTGATGGATTGATCACCCGCGTCAGGGCGCAATACGATGTCAATCCTCTCCATGACCTGAGTTCAGACTGGTTCGGCCCGAACACACCGGCCACGATTTACCGGACAATATAAGTCCGTACTATACAAAGGTAGAACCAAAGATTCAGCGGCTGCCGGGCTCAAATGGTCCTCGTCAGACGAGTTGTCTTTCTCCGGTATCTCTTCGTACCTATATTGTGGGACCGTAAGGCGATGCCCAGTAACAGACCACGAACTTTATGAGTAGACACCTATGAAATACCGGTTCTACATTCTGGACGTCTTCACCCGGACGGCATTCGGGGGAAACCAACTGGCGGTTTTGCCCGATGCGAGGGGGCTCGGCGCGGATGGCATGCAGAAGGTCGCCCGCGAGTTCAATTTTTCCGAAACCACGTTCGTGTTGCCCCCAACTGACGATTCTGCGACTGCCCGGGTGCGAATCTTCACGCCTGCGGCCGAGGTGGACTTTGCGGGTCATCCCACGGTCGGTACGGCATGCGCCCTTCGCTATAGCGGACATACGGATTCGGATGGCGTTATTCTCGAAGAGAACGTCGGCCGGATTCCCGTGAGGATCTCAAATCAGGACGGCGTATTGTACGGCACCCTGACCAGCGATGCACCGCTGGATTACGAGACGGCAGGACCCTCGACTGCATCCCTTGCGGAAGTCCTTTCCCTGGGCACGGAGGACGTCCTTGACGGGTTCTTCGCCGGCGTGGGACTGAACTTCTGTTTCGCGCAACTGGTGTCGAGAGAGGCCGTGGACCTCGCATCCGTGGACAAGCAGGCGTGGGGCAGATTGCTTTCCGAAGCACGGTCGTCGGATATATTCTTCTTCGCCGGCGAACTGGAATCCGGAGCGGAGATTTACGCGAGGATGACGGCGCCCTCATATGGCATTGACGAGGATCCGGCCACGGGCAGCGCCGTCGCCGCGCTTGTCGGCGTCGCGGGACTCAGAAGCGGTGTCCGATCCGGTACATTGGAGCTATCGGTAACGCAGGGCGTGAAGATCGGCCGCGCAAGCAGGATGGACGCGGCTGCGCGTATGCGGAACGGAATCGTGGTTTCGGTCGACGTCGGCGGTCCGGCCGTCTTGACCGCCACAGGTGAGATTGAGGTCGGCGACGACTGGCTTCAGGACGAGGGGTGACAGAGAAATGCGTCTGCTAATCATCGACGGCTGGACTCGGGAAGGGAATCGGAGCCACGCGCACGCCGGTGTGGAGGAGCAGGCACGGGTCTTCGAGGCGCTCGTTCGGGAAAGCCAGCCTGAAGCCGAAGTTCGGATTGTCCACACGTATGGCGACGCCGGAACGTCAGACCTGGACTTCAGCAGGTACGATGGCGCGGTCTGGACCGGCGGGGGCGGCAACATCTACGAAGACAATCCATTCAATAAGCGTCAGTTGGCGTTGGGCGAGCGGGTACTCGCGGATGTACCCCACGTCTGGGGAAGCTGCTGGGGGTTTCAGGTCATCACCACCGTCTGCGGCGGGGAGGTGGCGCCGGCGCGCCGTCCGGAAATCGGCATCGCAAGAGACATCACGGTACGGTCGGTGGACTTTTCCAGGACCCTGTTTCGCGGCAAGCCATACACATTCGATGCGCCCGCCCATCATTTCGACGAGACCGCCCGGCTGCCAGGCGAGTTCGAAATTGTCGCAGAAAATGCGACAACGTTGCAGGCCGTCGTATCGAAAGACCGGCGTATCACCTGCACGCAATACCATCCCGAACTGCCCTACGACTACATCGCAAAGCTGATGCTGCATTGGGCGTCGAATTACACGTCGATGTTCGCGGAGGATGACTTCCGGAGCCTGCTGGCGGGATTGAATAAAAAAGAGAAGGAAGAAAAGAGCTTCAGGAAGATCGAGTTCAGAAACTGGCTGGAGTTCGTGAGGCGGGGAGCGTAAGGCCATTCGATGCAGAAAACGGAAATCACATGGATGGACGGGGTGAATATAAAGGAATACCAATGGTCGCTTGCGAGACAGGCGACTCGGCGGTCGAATTCAGGCAACTTGCTTCCGGGACAGAACACTCGTGGCGTCCGTTATGCGGATCATCTCCGATTACCACAAGAATACGGGAACAAAGGCTTTGACCCAAATCTCACTTGAGATAAAGCAGCCTCTGCGTCTGCACCCCACCCGGATAACTCAGCCTGGCGATATATAACCCTGTGGACAGCAACGCACCCCCTTCGTTTCTGGCGTCCCACGCGATTCGATAAGTACCTGCTCCGTGAACGACGTCCACAAGCGTCCTCACAGGTTGGCCCAATACGTTGTAAATCACCAGTCGAACCGGGCCAGGACTTGCCAGACGATACGTAAGTATGGTAGAACTGTTGAACGGGTTCGGCGAACCTGGAGACAGGCCGCTCTCAATTGAGATCGCAGGCTTGGCGGCCGCGACCGGGTTTGATCGAGACAGGGAATCAACGCGCATAACTCTGGCACTCCCGTTCAAAATAAGTTCCAAAGTCAGACGACTGCCGGAATTCAATGGGATGCTGTTCCATTGGCCAACAACTTCGTTTCTCATAATTGCCCGTGCCCGATAGTAACCCGTCACACTACGTGTGCTTGATATGGACAAGGATATCTGGCTGTTGGCGTCCACAAACGCATTCCAGAGATAATTGGCCGGTTGACCGGAAATAGACCGAGAAAACTCGATTGCCGCCCCTTCTACGATGTCGCCAAAAATCGTGGCCTCCACTTCTGTTCTCGTTAAAGAGGCAAAGTCAGATTCACTTAAATAGAAACCTGACCCGATTATAATGGTATGCGGTCTCAAACTGAATTTGCGGGCATAGCCGATTTTTGGAATATCCGCACGGTCTGTGGCGTCCGTGGGGTCGTCGAAGTAATACTCGACAAACCCACCTTCCGCACTTACGTTCGCCGCTTGAATTACCTGGTTCAGGATAAATTTCCCGGTGACTGCATCGCGGACAGTTGGGACTAAGGGCCGAAATTCAAATCGGTCCGGAAACGCGCCGTGGAAAAGAATGAACCTGCTGCTTGCGTTTAGAATATAAAGATATACGGAGTCATGTTGCCAGGGTCCGTTTGGATCTCGCAACGCAACCCTGAACTGCGAAAACGCGATCAGACCGGGCAGCGAAAGGATGGTTCTTCCGGCCTCGTTGACGAATTCCTTCAGGGTCGCCCGATCCACCACGTCTTTGGCGGTAACTGACGGATTGCCCGGATCTACGGTTTCGTCGGCAAAGGGAACCAGATGTTCTTCACCAATGTCGAGACCGGCAATCCATATATAAGGGAACATCTCTTGTTCCTCTCCAAACTGGACTACCGTATAACCAGCCGCGCCCCCGACATCAAAGTATCCGCCCTCTTTAGATGCAGCGACCGCAAGAGTGGCAAACATGTTTTGAAAATCAACCAGTTCACTTGGATCGACTTCCAGTGCTTGAAGGACAGCAGTGTAGATTTCAGGTTTTAGCATCCTGCCAGACAGGCCCATGGACTTGGCGTGCTGAAATATCCGGCCGTCCGGTGTCAGGAAAACAAGGTAAGTGGAGTCTGAATGCCAGGCACTGTCATTTTGCCGAGTGAGGCATTGAAAATACAGAGATGCCGTTATGGTTGGGACGTCCTGGTGCAAGGCCCTGTATTTATCCAATGAGGCCCACATGAATTCCTTCAAGGTTGCTTCGCCACTTTCCACCTGCTGTGCCGTTGTAGCCGGATCAGGGTCAATGGTCAAGCCTTCCGGCGGAGTTCCACAACTTACCTGTGCTGAGACATTGGGTGAGTTGAACAACACGAACAAGCCTATAAGCGCGAGTCTGTACATTACAACCCTCACCGTAAAAAATGGATGACGAGGCACGGGACTAATTTGTGATAAAATAGTGAATTTACATTTTTTTGCGAGAAAAAAACAGATCCGGGGATAATCCACCGGGCTTTTTTCGCAGTAACCATTTTATTTTTGTGACGATCACTAATAGAAGACTTACATTGACATATCTGGACGAGCTATTTGGGGTGCGTTAATCGGATGGACTCAAGGAGAAACACAGTAGAACGCGGATTTTGAAATGGGGCCAAAAAGGAGAGGAAAATGAAAAACGCAAGCAGATATCCAAAGGGTTGGGAGGAGGACCGTGTCCGGCGCCTTCTGGAACATTACGAGTCACAGACAGAAGACGAAGCAGCGGCGGAGGATGAAGCGGTATTGGAGGATAAATGCCAGACGTTGATGGCAATTCCTGAGGAAATCTTAAAATTACCAAAAACGACTTAAAAATCCCGGCATCTTGTATTGCGTACTGGACTTCCCGATCAGTACGGCAAACCGCTCAGTCACAATTCAATGACTGAGCGGTTTGCCGTTCCAGGCTGTTTAAAACCCGCTGGATAGAATTCTTATCCAGCGGGTTTGATTGAGTCTAATTATCGCTGGCTGCAATTGAAGCCGACGAAACTCCTATATGACGCTTAATGGCTGAAAGATCCTTTCTTAACGCCGAAAAATCTCCTTTCAACGCTGAAAGATCTCCCTTCAACACTGAGAAATCTCCCCTCAACGCCGAAAGATCTCCCCTCAACGCTGAAAGATCCTTCTTTATGACTAAAACATCCTTTTCTATGCTATCAAGTCGTCCATCTATGCTTGAAGCATAAAGCAGCAAAGGAGTAAGAATAGCCATTATAGCCATAATTGCTGCTGCATTTTCTCTTAGCCATTTCATAGACATCACTTCCTTAATTTATAGCAAATATACAAGGACTAAATCCAACGGACAAATCAAAAGTGTCCGTAACCAGATTTCCCTTGACTCGAAGCGGATCTTGGCTTTCCTTCCTTGTCTGGTAAACGAACACCGGTGGTATGGTTTACCGTTGCCATTGGTTATTGCGATTCAGCGAATTCATGACGTCCCGTTCACTCGACCTCGCGGCGCGATGACGGAAGAACCATGACGGAGGTTCTTCCGGAATCCTGCGCCTGGCTTATGAGGTAGGGGAAACGGGTTTTTTGTCCACGTCGGGATGATATGAAGTCCATTGCAGAGTATCTCAGCGGCAAGACGCTATTTGTAACCGGCGCGACGGGCTTTCTGGCGAAGGGATTCGTGGAGAAGATCCTGTTTTCCGCGCCCGAGGTGGCGCGGATCTATCTCCTGATCCGGCCGCGGTCGCGCTCCAACGGCCAGCTTGTCTCCGACGTGGAACGTCTGGAGACCGAAATCCTTCAGTCCCGCGCGTTCGAAAGGCTGCGTGAGAGGTGGGGTGGGGCGTTCCCCGCCGTGATGGCGGATAAGCTCGTCGCGGTCGCCGGCGATCTGACCGAAGACGGACTGGGGATTGCCTCCGATCAGCGCGAGCGCCTTGTTGAGGACGTCGACTTTGTCGTCAATTTCGCCGGAACGGTTGTATTCGACGAGCCAATCGACAGCGCCCTCGAGCAGAATGCAATGGGCGCCGCCCGCGTCGTCGCCTTCGCGAAGGCCTGCCGGAAAGCCGCGCTCGTTCATGTATCAACCGCTTACGTGAGCGGAAAGCGCACCGGCCGGATACCCGAAGCGCCGTTTCCCCAGGACAGGAGCGTTTCGGACCTCATCAACGGAAGCGCCGCCGGCTTCGACCTGCAGGACGAGATCGACGCCATCCGGGTTTTCACCCGGGAAGTCGAGGAGGCATCCAGAAAGCCCGACCTCGAGGCGGCGTTCCTGAAGCATCTCCGGCGGCAGGACCGTGGAAAACGCGTTACCGACTACCGGAAGGCGCACCAGGTTGAAGCCCTTCGCCAGCGCTGGATCCGGAAGCAACTGGTAGACGAAGGGATGCGGCGTGCGAGGCGCCACGGCTGGAACGACAGCTACACGCTCACCAAGGCGATGGGTGAGCAGCTGATCGTGAAGTCTCGGGGAGACCTTCCAACGGCCATCGTCCGGCCGTCAATCGTGGAGAGCAGCCTCGAGGACCCGGAACCCGGCTGGGTGGAGGATTTGAAAGTCGCCGACCCGCTGATCGTCCACTACGGCAAGGGCCGGCTGTCGAATTTCCCGATCGATCCCGGAATTGTGCTGGATATCATACCCGTCGACGTCCTGAACAACGCCGTTACGGCGGTTCTTCCACAGGTACACGGGTCGGAGGAGATGAAGGTCTACCACGTGGCCTCGGGTTCGCAGAATCCGGTTCTGGCGAGTGAAATGGTCGAGCTTGTTTACGGGTATTTCAAATCTTCGCCCATGCACGACCGAAGCGGGCGGCCCATCGACGTCAGGCCCTGGCAGTTCATCAGCCAGCGGCGGTTCCGTTGTCTGGTCGCACTGAAGTACAAGCTTCCTCTGAGCATGTTGAAGGCGGCCGTGGACTATCTGCCCGCACGATGGGTTTCCCGTTACAGGCGCCGGGTAACCGGCATGGAGGCCGTTCTGGTGCGGCTTGAGTCCCTGGTCGATACCTATTGTGGGTACACCCACCTCGATTGCGAGTTCGAAACGGAAAATACGCGCCGGCTGTACCAGGCGCTGAATCCCGAAGATCAGAAGGTGTTCAACTTCGACGTGACGCGCATCAACTGGCCGGAGTACATCCAGGAGATCCACATCCCGGGATTGAAACACCATGTATTGAAAGAGGGGGATGGGGCGGTTTCCGTGGTGGCCGCCAATACCGACGGGCCGCACGTGAGGTTTGGGGTTCAGGATCGTCATCAGTCGTGAGTTTACCCGACAGGGATGCGAACGGGGCGAATCCGAACCAGGCATAGGCGGTCTTTCGGCCTCTTCCACGACAGGCGATTTATGGATCGAAACAAGAAAATCCCCCTGCACCAGCTGCTGTTGCGGGATCCGGACGGACTGCGTGCAGCATATGATCAGGCTGCCTCGGAGTTGATGGAAGCGGTCCGGCCCGAAGGCTATTTCGAGGGCTGGACGGCCGAGGAGCTGACGTGGCCGTCCCACGGCGTGGATCAGATCGGCCTTGAAGGACTGCTTAAGCGCGCGCGAATCGTGGATGCGATTTATAACGGCGTCCCGGCGTTGCGGGACCGGCGTCTCAGGGAGGCGCACGACCATTTCATTGAATTGACGCCGGCTTACCACGAGGGGAACCGGATCTACCTGCGGCTGCGGGATGAGTTTGTCGGCAGCGGCGCAGGAACGGGCTCGGATTTCCTGAAGCTGTACCAGTCTCTCTACGTTGAGGCACTTGCGAAAGGCGACGATTTCTCTCCCGACCTGGCCGAGACAGCGCTGGCACAGGCCAGGATTTCGCGGGTACCGCTGTCCCACGCCAGGGCCGTTGCGGAAGCGCTGCCCACCGTGGAAACGGACGAAGATCCGCGTTGGCGGTTCGAATACTCCTGCGACGTGAATGGCGAAACATGGAATGGCACCCTCCGTGAACTCCTGGAAAACGTGGCGCAGCGGACGTTGCACCTGATTTCCGCCGGGGAGCTTCTCGCCACGCGCTACAACACGTACAATAATCTGGGATGGTTCGGCAGTTCGGTATGGAAGGTGGTCGCGGACGCCGATGTGCGGTTGCATCAGATGGAGGATTCGGACGCGGAGGGCCTGGCGGCCCTGAAGGCCGAAGTCAACCTGTGCCGGAGTATGCTCGTGGAGTTTCTCGCGGCACACCGGGAGGACCCCGCCCGGCTGAGGCCTGAGAACTACTGGTACGGGCAGCCGTACAGTTATCTGACTCGGGATATGATCGATCTGAGCGTCCGGATTGTTGACGCGGTGAATTCGGCGGTTGGGAACGGGGACGGTTCGGCTGAAGTGGCGCTGCCTCCGTTGCTGGCCGGTTCCCATACGGGTCGATTCCTGGAATATGCTCACGTCGGCGTAACGGAGGAACTGACGTCCTTCCAGCGCAAAATCCGGATGTTGCGGTGGGCGAGGCGCTGCTGGCGGGTCGGGCGTAGCCGGAAACGCATCGCAGAGGAGGATCTCGCGCCGTCAATGCGGCATGAGCGCGCGTGGGAGGTCTGGCTGGACTGGTCCCGCGACACGATGAAAGCCTTCGGCATCCGGCTGGAAGTGACGATAGCCCCGATGTTCCGGACACTTGTCAGGGAGATGGACCTTTCCCGTGGCGGCCAGAGGATCCTGTTTCTGCCTTCCCACCAGAGCATGCTGGAGCACTTCGTTGTATTTTCGGTTTTCAATGACCCGTTGTTTCTGGATGCGATGGGGTGGGACCGTTCCCGCCCGGTGGTTCAGCTGGCCCGGACGGGACTGGCGAAATCGACGTCCGTGAAGATCGGATCCCGCGAGATCAGCATCTTCGGAATGTCCCCTGACAAATTCGACAGGATGTTCGAAACCGTGGACGGCTTTATCACCAGAGACAGCGTCGATATCTCATCCCATACGATTCCACGCATCCTGCAGGAGATGGAACGCCGTCCCGGTGTGATCTATCCGATGGGAACAACGGCTTCGTTCGACGTACAGCTGTTCCCGCTCCAACACGCGCTGTTCGCGAAGCTCCCCCAGGACGTGGTGATGATTCCCATCGTCTTTCGGGGCAGCCACGCGCTATGGCCGAAGTGCCCGGCGCGTAATTTGAATATCAATCCGGGTGTGATCGAGGCGGTGATCCTGCCCCCTATGCCGGGCGAGACCACGTTGCTGCCCCGACGCCGGTCGCTGCGAATCCAGCTGGAAGCCGCCAACCTGCTCCAGGCGGTGCATATTTCCAATCTGCTGAACCCGGAGCCGTCCCGGTGATGCGTCGGGACGTCCCGAACAACCGTCATTGAATTTCGCTGTCGCATTCGTAAACGGCACGGCCGTTAGCCTCAATTGGAAAATAGGCGAAAGTCAAATTGGCCACAAAAAGCCTGAATGCGGGTAGAGGTTAGAGGGAAGACGGTAGAAGAAACCCTTGCCCGCTACCCTATTCCTTCTTGCCTCCGGCAGGAGAAAATACTCCACAAGGCAGGAAATCTCTCCCCTCTACCGTCTCCCGTCTACCCGAATCTGAGGGGCCCCTGGGAGAGGTCCTGTTCACTTCCAGTGTCTGGCGTAACCTGGTAATCCGCAGTTTAATTGCATTTATCAACTTGCATATAGACGATTTAACGTCCCCGAAAGAAGACGAATCAAGGTTAGTGGTAAACGGGAGTCCGTTATGCCTGACTGGGGAGTTGCAGCGATTGCCGTAGCCGTTTTCCTGGTATTTGCGCACCTGTCGAACCGGAGGCGAGCCGGAGACGAACCGGATGATTTCTTCGATCATTCGGAAGGGGAACGGTTCCCCCACAAGTGGGGATACACGGATACGCGCTTCGAGTTTGTAGACGATCGGACGGTGAAGGTAACCGGGAGCAGGTACCCGATTTCGGGGTATCGGATGCCGTTTCTGCTGGACTTTGTGGAGGACGTGTTGGGGATTACAATCCGGCGGGAAGACTCGTACGCGGAACGCGAGGACGTCGAGGCGCCCGAGCCGAATCTCGACGCCGCTTTCGGCAACGCGCTGAAAGAACGGTTCGGAGACGGGCAGGTTTCATTCGATTCCAAAACCAGGCTCGTGCACAGCCACGGGCAGCTGAGCGTTGAAGAAGTGTACCGGGTGATGTACGGGGATTCGCTGTCCAAGCTGGTCGATCTGGTGTTCTATCCGGAGGAAGAGGCCGATGTAAAGGCCATGATCGACCTGGCTAACGAGCACGACGTCTGCCTGGTGCCCTACGGCGGAGGGACGAATGTGAGCGGGGCGCTGGCGTGTCCGCCCGACGAGCGGCGCACGATTGTGTCCGTGGATATGCGGCGGATGGACCGGGTGCTGTGGATCGACGAGGAGAATCTGCAGGCGTGCGTTGAAGCGGGCATTTCCGGAAAGTCGCTGGAGCGGGTATTGGGGGAGCGGGGGTATACGTCGGGGCACGATCCCGACAGCGTGGAACTCTCCACGATGGGCGGGTGGATCTCAACCAACGCGAGCGGGATGAAGAAGAACCGTTACGGTAATATTGAGGATATTGTACTCGAGGCGACGCTGGTGACGCCCACCGGGGAGATTGCGACCCGCGCGGTGACGCCCAGGAATTCCACGGGCGTTCAACCCAGGGGCCTGCTGTTCGGCAGCGAAGGCAATTTCGGAATCATCACCACGGCGGTAATCAAGATCCATCCGATCCCAGAGGCACGCAAGTACGGTTTTCTCGTGTTTCCGGCATTCGAGAAGGGCGTCGCGTACCTGAAGGCGCTCCGGCAGACCGGGATGCTGCCCGCGAGCATCCGCCTGCTTCACAACAACGAAGTTCGGTTCGGTCAGGCCCTGAAACCGGAGCCGACGTTCTTAAAGGGCGTGAAAGAACGGATTCAGAAGTTCGTTCTGCACAAGATTCTTGGTTTCGATGAGATGAAGATGGCGGCATGTACCATCGTGATGGAGGGCACTCCCGCCGAAGTCAGCCAGCAGAAACGCACCATCTTCAGCCTGGCGAAAGAATTCGGCGCAAAGAGCGGGGGCGCGAACAACGGCAGGAGAGGATACTCGCTTACCTTTGGCATCGCCTACATTCGGGACTTCCTGAATCAGTACGGTATTCTGGGCGAAACCTTTGAGACGTCGGTGCCCTGGGACCGGATCCACCAGGTGTGCGATGCGGTCTCCGGCGAACTGGTCGCCCAGGCCGACAGGCACGGCGTACCCGGCAAACCCTTTCTCGGGTACAGGGTGACGCAAACCTATCATACCGGCGTCTGCATCTATTTCACCATGGGCATCTACGGCAAGGGCCTGGAACAACCCGGCCGGACGTTTCACGCGATCGAACACCAGCTGCGGCAGGTTATCCTGGACAACGGGGGGTCGCTGTCGCACCACCACGGCGTTGGCAAGGTGAGAAGGGATTTCCTCCCGCAGATCCAGACCGATAACAGCATGCAGGTTATGCGCCAGGCGAAAAACGCGATGGATCCGAACAACATCTTCGGGATACGGAACGGCGTGTTTGGGGGAGCGGACCAGTAGGGGCAACCCTTGTGGTTGCCCGCCTTTTGGCTGTTACCGGTTTCCCTTTGTGTCTTCGTGCCTTTGTGTGAGCGAAGGTTCAATCTGACCTGGAAGGTCGCGTATGTTCAACGGAAAGATCGTCGCGATAACCGGCGCTTCATCGGGCCTTGGGGCAACACTGGCGCTGGCGTTCGCGGATGAGGGCGCGGACGTGGCGCTGTTCGCCCTGGACGAGGGGGTACAGGATACCGCGAAAGCGTGTCGAGAGCGGGGCAGCCGCGCCATTACGGCCACGGGCGACGTGGGAAAACCCGATGACTGCGAGGCATGGATCGACGCGGCGGTTTCCGAGTTCGGGGCCGTGGACTACCTGGTAGCCTGCGCAGGGATCAGCATGTGGGCGCGGTTTGACGAGGTGGAGGACGTGGCGATTTTTCGAAAGCTGATGGAAACGAACTATCTGGGCATTGTACACTGCGTGTATTATGCGCTCCCCCATCTGAAGGCGCGTGACGGGATGGTGGTGGCGATTTCTTCCATCCAGGGAAAGATCGGCGTACCCCTGCATACCGGGTACGTGGCGTCCAAGCACGCGGTACAGGGATTCTTCGAATCTCTGCGGACGGAGTTGCTGGACACCGGCGTGGACGTGCTGACGGTACTGCCCCACTGGCTGCGGGGCACGAATCTGCGCAAAGCGGCCTTCGGCAGGGACGGCGGTTCTCTTGGCGGGTCCAGCCGCAAGCACAGCAAAGAGTCCATTTCTCTGGACGACGCGAGCGAGGCCATCATCGAAGCGATGAAGAAACGAAAACGGGAATTGATCATTCCGTTCAAGCTCCGATTCCTGCCCTGGCTGCATCTGATCAATCCTAAAATTGTCGAATACCTGGTCACGCGCGGGGTGTCGAAGCAGGAGAAGGGGGAGTAGCGGGTATGGCCGGCGGACCGGAGGCAGAAGCGTGGGGAAGGATTCAGAAGAAGACGCCGTCCAGGTCCACGTGTTGTTCAATGAGGCCAGGCAGGCATCCGGTGTCTCCGGCGTCCACGTCCACGCCGGGATCGTAGGGCACGATGCCCAGTGAGCGGACGCCGGACAGGCGGGATATCACTTCCGGGCTGGTACGGGCGGCACGCGGATCTCCGGGGCCGGTGGTGTTGTAGACGACGCCGATGACCTCCTGATTGCGCCTGTCAGCCGCTTCGAGCGTCAGCATCGTGTGGTTGATCGTGCCCAGCGCGGCGCGGGCGACCACCAGCAGCGGCAGGTCCAGACGACGGGCAAGGTCCGCGACCAGGAAGTCGTCCCGGATGGGTACCAGCAGGCCGCCCACACCCTCCGCCAGGACGATATCGTGAAGGCGTGTCAGGCGGCTGTAGGCATCGTCGATTGGTTCCAGCGGAATCTGGCGGCCCTCCAGTTCGGCCGCCACGTTGGGCGATAACGGCGCTTCGAGGCGGACGGGATTGACGAGTTCGAGAGCATCGGTGACGCCGGCTGCCTCTGATAGAAGCCGCGCGTCGGCCGTTCCGCCCGAGGAGACGGGCTTGAATACGCCCACGTCGACGCCGCGTCCGCGCAATAATGCCGCGATCCCGGCGGTTACGGCTGTCTTGCCCGCGCCGGTGTCCGTGGCGGTAACGAAGACTCCCCTGAATCCCATAGTCGTTGTTTTCCGTCAAGTCGGACGAGTCCGGCCGGGAATGTCGTGAATACGCATCAGGCCGCCGTCAGGCGGCCTTTCAACAATCGTGCGCGGGCGGGGCCCGGCTGCGGTCACGCCTGGTTCGTCACGACGCTGATGGACTCGTAGACGATGTCCAGCAGCTTTTCGAGTTCGCGGTCGGAAATGGACAGCGGCGGCATGAGGACAATGGTGTCGCCCAGCGGGCGAATGAGTAGACCCCGTTTTCGGGCTTCGCCGCAGACGCGGGCGCCGGTCCTGTCTTCGGGGGGATACGGCCGGCCGCCGGATCTGTCGGCAATCAGTTCGACCCCGGCGATGAAGCCGCACTGGCGAACGTCGTCCACGTAGGCCAGGGTCCTGAAGCGTCCGAGTCCTTGCGTGAGAAGATTGATTTTCGGGCGCAGAGACGCCAGTACGTTATGGGTTTCGAAGTGCCGGATGGCGGCCAGCGCCGCCGCGCATCCGAGCGGATTGCCGGTGTACGTGTGGCCGTGAAAAAACGTCCGGCCTTCGTTGTCTTCGCCCAGAAAGGCATCGAAGATTTCACCGGTGGTGAGTGTGGCGGCTACGGGCAGGTATCCTCCCGTGATGCCCTTGCCCAGGCAGAGAATATCCGGCTCGACGCCTTCTTTCTCGCATGCGAACAGGGCGCCGGTGCGGCCGAAGCCGGTGGCGATTTCATCGGCGATGAGCAGGACGTCGTGGTCCCTGCAGAGGTCGGCGATGCCCTTCAGATAGCCTTCCGGATGAACCAGAATCCCGCCCGCGCCCTGGATGAGCGGCTCGACGATGAAGGCGGCGATGCGGTGGGCTTCCCGCTTGAGGATATCCTCGACCGCGCGCAGACTGCCTCGGTCGCGTTCATTTCGGCGGGCACCGTGCGTGCGGCGAAATTCATGGGGCGACGGGGCGGTCAGCGACGGAAAGAGGAGCGGGCCGTACGCCTCGTGGAAGAGGTTGATGTTTCCCACGCTCATCGCGCCGATGGTGTCGCCATGATAGCTCTTCTCAAGGCTGAGAAAACTCGTCTTCTCCTGTTTCGGATCCGGCTTCTGCCGCCAGTACTGGAAGGCGATTTTGAGGGCGATCTCCACGGCGCACGCGCCAGTGTCCGAGTAGAACACGTGGTCGAGTCCGCGGGGTGTGATTTCCACGAGTTTTTCGGCCAGCCGGATCGCGGGTATGTTGGAAAGACCCAGCAGGGTGCTGTGCGCGACCTGGTCCAGTTGCCCGCGAACGGCGTCGTCGATTTCCTTGACGCGGTGACCGTGAACGTTGCACCACATTGAGGAGTAGCCGTCGAGGTACCGGTTGCCGTCGATATCTTCCAGATAGACGCCGTCGGCGCGCGCGATGATAATGGGATCCTCGCTCGCGTAGGTGAGCATCTGCGTGAACGGGTGCCACACCAGGCGGCGGTCGAGGTCTTTGAGGCGGGCCTTGTCTTCCGGGGACATAATAGCGCGAATGGAAAGGTGCGAAGGAATGCAGCGGGCGAACCTTGATTCCGGTCGTTTGCCAGTGGCTCCGGGCGTCGAATTGCCGCCGTAACGATCTCAATGGCAACATGCGCCGGGGACCTGCACGGTCGGCTCCCGTGGCAGTGCGCGGGGGTTCTCCTCCGATCCGAATTCCCCTGTGTATGCGGTTATTGCCTGTTTGCGCCGATGCTTTCGAGGATGTCGATGGGCATTTTGCAGACCATGGTGTAGGCGGGGTCGTAGACGTTGCCCACGTCGTATTCCACCGCCTGGCCCATGAGGATGTGAATGGATCGGGTATCCAGGCCGTAGTCTTCCTGGAGGAACCGGATCAGCTCGGTGGTGGCGTGCTGGGTTGCCTGATCCAGCGGGCGGGCGTTACCCACCGCCATCACGTGGGTCTCGTTGATCGCACGCGGCCAGTTGATGGTTTTTCCCTTCAACAGGCGCAGCGTGAAGGTGACGTCGAAGGAGATTTCGATGCCGGTGCCCGCGATTTCACCGTCGCCCTGCACGGCGTGGCCGTCGCCGATATGAAACAGCCCGCCCTCGACGAAAACGGGGAAGTACACGGTTACGCCCTGGACGAATTCCCTGTAGTCCATGTTGCCGCCGTGCGTATCGGATGTGGCGGTGGAGATCGCCTGGCCGCGGGGCGGCGCCACCCCGAAGCAGCCGACCATGGGTTTCAGGGGGATCCGGAGCCTGCCGATGGGGAGGTCATCGAAGCCGACGGGCGTGGCCGTGTTGTTCTCGAAGTCGATTTCCCAGTCCAGGATGCGGTCGAGGTTGTCGTCGAATTCAGGCGTATACCCGAAATCCAGCACGTTGGCGGCCACAACGCCCGACGTGTAACCGATCTTTCGGTTAGGCGCCAGTTTGTCGAAGGTAACGGCCAGCGTATCGCCCGGTTCGGCGCCCTCCAGGTAGAAAGGTCCCGTCTGGGGATTTCCTGCCGGGGTAATCGGCTTGCCCGTGGCGTCGCTGCCGCCGGCATCCACGGTGGTGGTTGTGATGGTGTCGCCGCTGGCGACGCCAAGCACCGGTTCATGCGCGCCAATGGCCGTGTGGTAGGTTTTCGGGACGAAGTGATGGTGAGCCATGGATACTCCTCATAGAGAAGATGCGGGAGGGGCTGCCCGGCGGTCGGGTGAAGGGAGGCCTTCCCGATTGACGCCCGGCGCCGGCGGACTGATTACTGTTGCACCGCAATCATGCGGATGTTCGAAGGCGCCCGCCACGTGGATACCCACGTGAGGCCCCGGTCCTGGCTGAGGTAAAGACAGTCGTCTGCGACCGACCAGGCGCGGCCGTCGGGCGTGAAACCGATGTGAAAGGTGTCGATGTTGCCTGACGTGGTGTCGGGGAAGCCGTCTGTGACGTGTGACCAGGAATGGCCGGCGTCATCGGTCCGGTAGAGCTGTCCCTGTGCATCTCCGTGGGGCCCGGTGCTGACCGACGCGAGCAGGCAGTCCGGTTCATCCGGGTGTACGGCGATAGCCCGGCCGTAATAGAATGGAAAACCGTCGGAGCGGTGCTGCCAGGACTTGCCCCGGTCGTCGCTGAGATACACGGCGTGTGCCGTGTTCGCGTAGACCCGGTCGTCTTCCCGGGGCGAGGTGGCCACCTGGTGGACGTCCTGGTGCAGGTCCGGCGTGACGGGTTCCCAGCTGCGGCCGCGGTCGGGCGACCGCATGATGCTGCCCACGTGGATGTCGGCGTACACCCAGCCGTCCCGTGTGCGCGCCATGCTCCGAACGGCCGCGGGTCCACCCCATGGCGTGTACCAATCCGCGCGGCATTCCAGCGCGTCGAAAGACTCCAGGCGCTCGGTCTCGCCGTCCGTCACGGCATACACGTGGGGGGCCTCCACGCCAACGAGGAAGCGCAGCGGATCTTCATCCAGGATGAGAAGGCACTCTATGGGTTCCTCGATGCCCGTGCCGAGGGTCCGGGCGCCGTTACGCGAAAGGACCGCGACCGCCCCGTCCTGCAGTGCGGCGAGGCGGATGGATCCCCCTTCCGCAATCGCCTGGACTTCACCGTCCGCCAGAACGTCCTGCGGCGCGGTTGGATCTCCATCCAGGGAATACACCGTGTCTCGGGTGGCAATCAGCATACCGACTCCTCTCAAAGACAACAGTCAACTTGGCCACAAAGAGCCTGAATGCGGGTAGAGGCGAGAAAATCCGGTAGACGCAAGACGTAAGACGTAAGACGGTAGATGAAATCCTTGCCAGATGAGATATTCCTCATTGCCTTTGGCACGAGAAGAATCGTCACAAGGCAGGTAATCTCTCCCGTCTACCGTCTCCCCTCTCACCCGGTGGTGCGGTGTGGTGTGGTCCTCTACCCTCTCCCGTCTTACGTCTCACCCGGTGGTAGGGCGGCCGAGGGGACAGGGTTAGAAGTAGCGAATATTCAGGCCGCCGTCCGCCAACGGGAGATCGACCGCGCGTTGTTCGGCCGCGGCGCGGTTCCATGCCAGGCAGAGTTCCAGCACGTTTCGCGCGTGTTCAGGTGTGACGTCAAGGGGATGGCCGTCCCGGACGCTGCGGACAAAACGTCCCACCGCGGCGTCGATCGTGTCGTTCTGCCCGCGGTAGAAAACGCGCGGAGCGCCCGCGTCGTCCCTGTGCCAGACGATGCCTTCCATGACATCCAGGTGCGCCCGGGCGATGCCTTCGGTGCCCACGACTTCCATTTCCCAGGCCGGGGCGCCGCAGTTGACGTTGAAGATGATGTCCATGGACCCCATACGGCCGTCTTCGAACCGGACGGTGCCCTTGCCGGAATCCATCCAGATGCTGTGCGGCGTGGCCAGGTTGTCGTATTCGGCAAAGGCGCGGACCGCGGGTGAATCGATGAGCCAGAGCAGCAGGTCCGCGGCGTAGACGCCCAGTGAAAGCCCGATGCCACCCTGACCGGGGCCGAATTCACCGCTGCCGTCAAAGACCGTTCCCGGGCCGAAACATCCGTGCTGAATCCACGCCCTTGACGTGATGACGCGTCCGACCGCCCCGTTCTGCACCCGTGTTCCCATCGCGCGGATGGCGCCGTCTTCCCGTCCCGGAAGCAGGGCGGACAGCAGTACGTCGTTGCGGCGGGATGCGTCGATCATCACATCGGCGCCCGAAAGGCTCATACACATGGGCTTACTGATAAATGCGTGAGCGCCCGCGTCCATCGCGCCGGCCGCCTGCTGCGGTTTCCGGTCATCCGGACACGTGATGAAGACGAGGTCGAGGGACTCGGCGTGGACCATCTCCGGCACCGTGGCGTATGCCCGGATGCCGTGTTGGACGCCGAACGCCTCCCTGGACTGCATGCCAAGCCTGCCGAGCGTTTCGTCGCTCTGATCCAGATGTGCGTACGCCGCCAGTTCGATGTCCGGGTTACGTGTCGCGGACCGGGCAAACGCATTGGAATAGTACGATCCGATGCCGCACACGCCCGCTCTCAGCGCCATGGTTTCAATTCCCGCGTGACTGGTGACGAACGAAATGGGCCCGCGGGATCGTCGCTCCGTAAATCCGGTATCCGGCGCGCCCCGGTATGCTGTTCACGGGTGGATATTTATGGCAATATCCCTGGCATTGTCAAGCGCAATCGTTCGCGGAGCCGGTTTGGACGGGGCGCCGGTCGGGGCTGGCGCGTAGGGCCCATGACGCGCGAATTGACGGACAAACGTGATCGGGAGGCTGAATGAACGACGGTGAAACCGGGATTCGGCTGGAGGGGATGGATGGGGCGCTGCCGCCCGCCCTCCAATCGTCGGACGTCCGGGATATCGACAATGGCCTCGCCGCAATTCACGAACTGTTCGCGGATGAAGCGTCGCTCCCGGCGGACATCCTTGCGCGGTACGGGCGGGCCTGGACGCGCAGCCATCTGCAGGATGGCGATCTCGGACGGACGTTGGACCTCGCGAATCGCGCCCGCGGCGAGTTTGCCGCGCTCGTAACGGTCGGCATCGGGGGGTCCGATCTGAGCGCACGGGTCTTTCACGACGTGCTCAATCCCGCTTACCACAACCTCCTGCCGGCGGACGGGCGGGGCGGCGCGCCGGAAGTCTATTTCACGGGGGATACGTTCGACCCCCGCCGGCTGGACGAGCTGCTGGACATGCTGACCCGGCGCGGGATCCTGGGCCGGACCCTGTTCAACGTGATCAGCAAATCCGGGCGCACGGGCGAGACCATCGGTGCGTTGATGGTGGTGCGGGACCGGCTTTCACGTCAGGCCGTGAAGGACTGGAATAGCCACATCGTAGCAACAACCGGTCCGTACGACGGGAGCCCGCTGTTTGAAATGCACCGGAAGCGTCCGTTCTTCGGTGAGTCGCTGCTGCCGGTGCCGGAGGGCGTGGGAGGCAGGTTTTCGGCATTTTCATCCGTGGGGACGTTCTTCCTGGCGATGACAGCCGGAACGGGGATGTCCCCCGGTTCACGTGTACGGGAGATGCTCGATGGGGTACGGTGGGCGGAGGCGCGCTGGCGCCTGCCCTGGCCGGACGAGCGAAACATCGCCTGCCGCCTCGCCAGATGGCTGCATCTCCAGGAACGGTACGGCCGGAAACAGGCGCTGGTTTTCTACAATTACGCGGACAACCGGCGTCCGGGAGACTGGTTCCAGCAGCTATACGACGAGTCGGTGCAGGAGAGGGGAGGCGGCCTCCACGTCGTTCCTGCCGTTGGACCGGCGGGCAACCATTCCGTCCTGAACGGAATCGTCGCCGGACGTGCGGACAGGGTGGTACTTTTCGTACACTGGGAGGACCTGGGCCGGGATCTGCGGATTCCGGAAGGTACGGAGATCGGGGGCGAGATGGCAGCGTTCGGCGGGCTGCGTATGAGCGAGGCGCAGTCGGCTTCGTACCTTGGCACCGCCCGGGACTTTTCCGCGCGCGGGATTCCGAACGCGACGCTGCATGTGGCCAGGCGGGACGAGAGGCACCTTGGCGCATTGATGCGGGTACTGATGGATACCGTTGCGGTGAAGGGAAGACTGCAAGGCCAGCACGTGAACGACGCGGGGGAGGTGGACCCGGCCGCCGATCTCACCTACTCGCAGGACGGGGTAGAGGGCTACAAAGAGCGAACGCGCGATCTGGCGGCTCAGATGAAATCGGAACGCTGACCAGGCGACGTGGCGCGCAGCGGGATGAATCGGCGACCCAGCGGCGAGGTATTTTCGGGAAAGAACACTTCCTGTTGTGCCGCCCTTTTGTTGTGATTATCTTGACCGCCGCCGCGGTTTTTCCATAGGTGAAAAGGAGCGTAACGATGGCTGTTGAAATTGGCGGTTTAAGGGTAAGCGAGGTCCTGTACAATTTGGTCAGAGACGAGATCGCCCCGGGTACGGATGTCGACCCGGATGCGTTCTGGACTGCGCTCGGAGAGATCGTTCAGGACATGGGCGCCCGAAACCGGGAGTTGCTGGAAGATCGGGACCGCATTCAGGAGAAGATGGACCGGTGGCACCGGGAGAGGAAGGGACGGCCGACAGACCGGGCGGAGTACCGGACCTTTCTGGCTGAAATCGGCTACCTGGCGCCGGAGGGAGACCACTTTGAGCTGACCACCGCCCGCGTGGACCCCGAAATCGCAACGGTGGCCGGCCCCCAGCTGGTGGTCCCCGTGGATAATGCCAGGTATGCGCTCAATGCGGCCAACGCGCGCTGGGGCAGTCTTTACGACGCCCTTTACGGAACGAACGTCATTCCCGAGGAACCCGGCGCCGAAAGGGAAGAGGCCTACAATCCGGTCCGAGGCGCGAAGGTGATCGACGCGGCCGAGGCGTTTCTGGACGACGTTGCGGGTCTGGCATCCGGCCGATACTCGGAGGTCACGCGCTTTGCGGTTGAGGAAGAGGACGGCGTCGGTCGACTCATTGCGACGCTTCGGGTCGGCGGCGAGGTCGGCCTGGCGGATCCCGATCAGTTCCGCGGATATCGGAGAGATGAGGGCGAACTCTCCTCGGTATTGCTGGTGAACAACGGTCTTCACATCGAAATCCGAATCGACCGCGGTCATCCGGTGGGCGCCGCGCATCCGGCGGGGGTCAAGGACGTTCTTCTGGAGGCGGCGGTGACGACCATCCAGGATTGCGAGGATTCGGTGTCTGCCGTTGACGCCGAGGACAAGGCACGGGTATACGGGAACTGGAACGGCATTATGCGCGGCACCCTGGAGACGACCTTCGAAAAGGGCGGTCGGCCGATGACGCGGCGGCTGAATCCGGACCGGGAGTTTACGGCGCCGGATGGAGGGAAACTCAACCTGCCGGGACGCAGCCTCCTGCTGGTAAGGAACGTCGGCATCCATATGTACACCGATAGCGTTACCACGAGCGACGGGGCGGAAATCCCGGAGGGTTTCCTGGATGCGATGGTGACCGCGCTTGCGGCCAAACACGATCTGATTCGACACGGGGAATTCGTCAACAGCGCGTCGGGCAGCATCTACGTCGTGAAACCCAAGCTGCACGGACCCGCGGAGGTCGCTGCCACGATCGACCTGTTCGAACGGGTGGAAGCGGCGCTGGGTCTGGAGCGGAATACGATCAAGATCGGCATTATGGACGAAGAGCGGCGGACCACGGTGAATCTGAAGGCGGCGATCCGGGAGGCCAGGGACCGGGTTGTGTTCATCAATACGGGTTTTCTGGACCGTACCGGAGACGAGATCCATACGAGCATGGAGGCCGGTCCGATGCATCCGAAGGCGGACATCAGGGCGCAACCCTGGCTCGCGGCGTACGAGGACTGGAACGTGGACGTGGGGGTGGAGACCGGATTCAGCGGACGGGGTCAGATCGGGAAAGGGATGTGGACCATGCCGGACGAGATGCGGGATATGGTTGAGACCAAGATCGGACATCCGGAAGCCGGCGCGAGTACGGCATGGGTACCGTCCCCCACCGCGGCCGTTCTGCACGCCATGCACTATCACCGGGTGGACGTGGCGGCAAGGCAGGCGGAGCTTGCCAGGCGGGAGCGGGCGAGCCTGGAGGAAATCCTGACGCCGCCGCTGTTGGACCGGGAGCTGACGGAGGACGAGATCCAGCGGGAGCTGGACAACAATGCCCAGGGTATTCTGGGATACGTCGTGCGGTGGGTGGAACAGGGCGTGGGTTGCTCGAAGGTGCCCGATATCAACAACGTGGGACTGATGGAAGACCGGGCGACGCTGCGGATTTCCAGCCAGCACATCGCCAACTGGCTGCATCACGGAATCGTGACCCAGGCACAGGTGCGTACCACATTCGAAAAGATGGCGGTATTGGTGGACGAGCAGAACAGCGGAATTCCGGACTATCGGAACATGGCGCCGGACTTCGTGAGAAGCGTCGCGTTCCAGGCCGCGCTGGAGCTGGTTTTCGAGGGCGTGGCGGAACCGAACGGCTACACCGAACGGGTTCTCCACCAGCGGCGGAGGGAAGTGAAGGAGCGGGAAGACGGTAGAGGTTAGACGGGAGAGATTGCCTGCCCAGTACGGTATCATCACTTGCCTCATGCAGAAAGGAAAATCAATCGGGCAAGGACGTCTTCTACCGTCTAACGTCTAACGTCTCACCGCTTCATGTTGTTCATTGACTTTTGCCCGACGGAAATTTACTTTGTAGACGATTTTTGCGATTCTTGGCGTGACAATTGATGAAGAGGAGGGCAGGAGATGCAGGCCCCAGGCGAATTGAAATCCGTAGGGCAGCGGGTGGCCAGGCTGAACGGGCCGGATATCGTGACGGGCCGGATTCAGTACGCCGACGATATCCAGCTTCCCGGTATGCTGTACGGCCGCATTCTGCGCAGCCCGCACGGTCACGCGCGCATTCGGAAAATCGATACCTCCAGAGCCAAAAAGCTGCCCGGGGTGGTTGACGTGGTCTGCGGCCTGGACGTGCCCGACCTGTCGATTTTCGAGTGCAAAGAGGTCTGCTACCAGGGTCAGAAGGTGGCGGCGGTGGCTGCCGTGGATCCGGATATCGCGGAGGACGCGCTCGCACTGATCAAGGTGGATTATGATGTACTGCCCGCGGTCGTGGATCCCGTGGACGCCATGGACCCCGACGCTCCCGAGGCCGTCCTGGGCGCGCCGACAGAGGAGGTAAAGGATCCTGGCGGACGCAGATTGCGGAATGTGACGGCCTACAACGTCCTGGAGGAGGGGGACGTCGAGCGGGGATTCGCGGATGCGGACGCGGTCGTCGAGGCGGAATATCAGGTTCCGTTCTTCAACCAGACTTACATGGAGCCGAACGCCGCCACGGCGCGCGTAGAGGCGGACGGACGGCTGATCGTCTGGGCCGCCGGCCAGGGCACATTCACCAAGAGGGAAGGCCTCGCTGAGGCGCTGAACATTCCCGAGGGGCGCATACGCGTCATCATGACCGAAACCGGCGGCAGCTTCGGCGGGAAGAACCGGATCAATATCGAAGCGCATACGGCACTGCTGGCCATGCGCACGGGTCGCCCCGTGAGGTTGACGATAAACCGCGGGGAGGATTTTCGCGATAGCCGCCCGGGACCGGGTTGTTGGGTGCGGTTGAAAACAGGCGCGCGCAAGGACGGGACCGTAACGGCCGTAGAGGGGCGAATTGTGTGGGACGGGGGCGTGACGGGCAGCGGAGGCGCCGCCAACCGCCTGCTTGGACCCTACAGGATTCCGAATTTCAGGCTGGAAGGCATGGCCGTGCGAACGAACAAACCGGGCCCGGGCGCGTATCGGGCGCCCGGTGGACCGCAGACGGCGCTTGCCAGGGAGTCCAACCTGGACATGGTGGCCCACAAGCTGGGGATCGACCCGTTGGAGATCCGCTTGAAGAACGGGCTCGGCAAGGGCGATCAGCCGCTCTTACAGCACGACTGGCTGAAGGACACCATCCGAAAGACCGCGGAGACCGCGGGATGGGGCCGTCGCGAACTGCAACCCAACCAGGGCATGGGAATCGCGGTGGGGGATTGGCACAACGCATCCGGGCCGACCAACGCGTTCGTTACGATGTCGGCGGATGGATCGGTAGCCCTCGTGACCGGACAGGTCGACATCACAGGTCTGCATACGGTGATGGCACAGGTTGTGGCCGAGGAAATGGGGGTGCCCGTCGAGATGGTGACGGTCCGGCTGGGAGACACGGACACGGTCCCCTACGCGTCATTGAGCGCCGGAAGCAAAGCGGCCTATTCCGCCGGCACCGCCGCGCGGGAGGCGGGACGCGAGGCGAGAGAGCAGTTGTTGCGCCTGGCAGCCGAAAAGCTCGAGGCCGCCGTGGACGACCTGGTCATCACGAACCGGAGGGTGCATATCGTGGGTTCGCCTGACCACGCCATCGGCCTTGGCGAACTGGCCGCCGAAGCGATCGAGTCCAGCGGCGCCGTCAACGGCCGGTGCGTGCTGAGCAGCGTTCCCACCTATCCCTCGTATTCAGTCAACGTCGCCACCGTCGAGGTGGACCCCGGTACGGGGCAGGTGCGGCTCCTCGATCTCGTGGCGGGCCAGGACGTGGGCCGCGCGCTCAATCCCCTGCTCGTGGAGGGCCAGATGCAGGGCGGCGCCATACAATCCATCGGTTTCGGACTCATGGAGGGATATCGGTACGACGAAAAGGGTCGGATGCTGAATCCCAATCTGCTGGACTACGCGATCCCGACCGCGCTGGATGTGCCGAACATCCAGACGGTTATGGTCGAGGACCCCTGCGAACACGGACCCTATGGAGGCAAGGGCGTGGGTGAACCGCCCATCATTCCCGGTGGCGCCGCGGTTGCAAACGCGATCTACAGTGCGGTGGGCGCCAGGGTCCGTGAGCTGCCGATGACACCGGAGCGCGTGGTGGCGGCGTTGCAGGAAGCCGGCAAAGGAGGTTGAGGTTGTGAATCGCTTCGAGTATATCGCGCCTGAAACGGTTCGGGAGGCTGCCGAGGTGCTGCAGGCCCATCCCGGTGCGAGGGTGCTGGCTGGAGGGACCGACCTGCTGGTGCAGATGAAGGAACGGGCGCGGACCCCGGATACGCTGGTGGACCTCAGGAGGATTCCGGGCTTGGACGAGCTCCGTTTCGACCGGAAGACCGGGCTGACGATCGGGGCGGCCGTGACCATGCGGCAGGTGGAACTCATGCCGGCCACGCAGTTGCACTACACCGGACTCGCCGAGGGCGCCCGCGTGGTGGGTTCCTTTCAGATCAGGAATCTCGCCACGATCGTGGGAAATATCTGCAATGCGGCGCCTTCCGCGGATGCGGCGCCGGGATTGATCGTACATGGCGCGAAGGTGAAAATCGCGGGCCCGAAAGGACGTCGGACGATGCTCGTGGAGAATTTCATGGCCGGCCCCGGCCGGACCACACTTGGCACGGGCGAGTTCGTGGTTGGCATTCACGTTCCTGTTCCGCCTCCTCGAACCGGATCCGCCTATGTTCGACATACGCCCCGTGGCGCCATGGATATCGCGATGGTGGGTGTGGGCGCGGCCGTGACGCTGGCGCCTCGTACTCGCGACTGCCAGGAGGCGCGCATTGTGCTGGGCGCGGTGGCGCCCACGCCGCTCCGGGCGAAGGCCGCCGAGCGAATGCTGAAGGGACAGCGCCTGACCGGGGCGTTGATCGAGAGGGCGGCAGAGACAGCGGCCGAGGAAGCCCGGCCGATCAGCGACGTTCGGGGCTCCGCGGACTTCAGGCGCGAGATGGTGCGCGTGCTGACCGGGCGGATGGTGAACGCGGCGTTCGGGAACGCGCAGGAACGATCGGGCGACAAAAGGAGGGCGGCGTGAACCACCAGATCGAATTGAACATCAACAATACCGTTTATGACCTTTCTCTGGAGCCGCGCAAGACCCTGCTGGCGGTCCTGAGGGACCGCCTCGGACTGACCGGCACCAAGGAGGGGTGCTCGACCGGCGACTGCGGCGCATGTACGGTGCTGCTCGACGGCGAGCCCGTCACGTCCTGCCTGGTACTGGCCGTTGCCGCCGAGGGGCGCGAGGTGACGACGGTGGAGGGCATCGCGGATGTTGACGCCCTGCATCCGGTTCAGGAGGCCATGGTCAGTATGGGCGGGCTGCAGTGCGGTTTCTGCACGCCGGGGTTCATCGTCTCGTCCTACGGCCTTCTCCAGAAGAACGCCGCGCCTTCGGAGGACGAAATCCGGCGCGCGCTGGCCGGCAATCTCTGTCGCTGTACGGGGTATACGAAGATCGTGGAGGCCGTTCAGGAGGCCGCGAAGCGAATGGCTGAAAAGAAGGGCGGGAAACGGGCCGCCGCGTAAACGGACGGATTCAACAGATGGTTTGAGTTTCGCCGAGCACGCCGTGTCGAATGACGCGGCGTTGTTCGATTTCGGGAGGAGAACGGAGCGCGAGGCACTTCGGCAAGATATCCATTTCCCGATGTGTTGACAATGCGTGACGGCTTTTCAAGCTGAATCGAAACAGGAGGGTTGAAGGGTCTATGGCGAGGTTCAAGGCGGGCATCATCGGATGCGGGGGCAGGGGACGCGGGCATGCGCAGGGGTATGCAGCATCGCCCGAAGTCGAAATCGCAGCGTGCGCGGATCCGGTGGAGGAGGCAAGGGCGAACCTGGCGGAGCAGTTCGATGTATCGCGAACGTACGGGGACTACCGGGAGATGCTGGACCGGGAGGATCTCGACTTTGTCAGCGTGTGCACATGGATCGGGATGCATCGGGAGATGGTCGTGGCGGCGGCCGAGAGCGGCGTGCGGGCGATTCACGCGGAGAAGCCGATGGCCCCCACCTGGGGCGATGCAAAGGCGATGTACCGAGCGTGCGTCGACCGCGGCGTTACCGTAACATTCTGTCACCAGAGGCGATTCGAGGAATCGTTCAAAATGGCAAGATCCCTCGCGCGGGAAGGGGCGATCGGCCGGCTGGTGCGGGTGGAGGGCGCGTGTCCCAACCTGCTGGACTGGGGGACGCACTGGTTCGATATGTTCTTCTTCTACAATGACGACGCGCCCGCAGAATGGGTTTTTGGACAGATCGACGCGTCGGAAAAGCGGGAAATCTTCGGTGTCGAGGTTGAGGCGGGCGGTCTTGCGTGGGTGCGCTGGAAGAACGGCCTGGAGGGATTGCTCGCGACGGGCGACGCGGCCCTGAGCGGCGTAGCGAACCGGCTGATCGGCACGGACGGAATCATCGAAGTGATCGGAGGTCGCGACCGGCCGCCGATCCGGATCATGCGTTTCGGCTCGGACTGGGAGGTCCCGGAACTGCCGGGGCCCCAGGTGAATCCGACCGTGCTTTCCGTTCTGGATCTCATCGATTGCGTCCAGACGGGTCGCGAACCGGTGTTGAGCGGCCGGAAGGCGCTGCAGGCCACCGAACTGATCTTTGCGACCTATGAGTCCAGCCGTCGCCGAGGGAAGGTGGCCCTGCCCCTGGACGTCGACGACTCGGCGCTGTTGACAATGCTGGAAGACGGGATGATTGGACCTGTTTGAAGCTTCCATCCCATTGGGAGTCGGTTCGGCTGTCGGGTTCTGATTCAGCCGGGCCGACGCGATCAATCCGCCTTTGTTCATCTTGCTCGCCGACCGAAGACAGGCATGCTGGAGCGCGGCCGGTACACGGTTCGTTTCAGGCCCGGTTTCTGCAAGAATTCGATGCGAATTGAACACCACCGTCTGGTGGAGACGGCTTCTCTCCGCGAGACTTCCAATGCGTAACTCGTGCAGCCCGTCATCGAACGGAGGTCACGTGCAAAGCGTTCAGGGATTCGGCGGTTTCTTCTTTCGGGCAAAGGACCCGGAAGGACTTGCGAAATGGTATCACGAACACCTGGGCATTAATCCCGCTCCGACGAACATGGAGATGGCGCCCTGGGTGACCGGGTCCGGGGTCACGGTTTTCTCACCCTTCGATACCGATACGGACTATTTTGCAGCGGACAAGACGTTCATGCTGAATTTCCGCGTGGCCGATCTGGACGCGATGATCACGCAGCTGAAGTCCGCGGATATCGAGGTCAGTCACGAAAGCGAGATGGAGGACATCGGCCGCTTCGCCCGCATCCACGATCCCGAAGGAAACGCGATCGAACTCTGGGAACCCGCGTCGTAGGATTCGTACTTATGCCGGCGAGCGATACGGCGCCTGTGGCGGAGGCACGGGACGATATCAGGCTGATAATCGACGTTACACGTTCATTTATCGAGCGCAGGTAGCGCAACAACGTCGACGTGCAGCAAAAAGCCCGGGACATTGCCCGGGCTTCGCTGTTCCCGTCGACTTCATTTCGTAGTAGCGTCATTCAGGGACGATCCGAAACCGGGTAAAGGGTCAGTCTTCCCCTTCTCCCCGCGCCTTCATCGGCAACGATCAGCGTGCCGTCCGCGGCGAAGGCAATGCCTTCGACCTGACGATGCCACTTTGCAGGAAACTTCCTGACGGCAATCACCTTCCCGCCAGGCGTCACTTCCGCGATAGCCGCTTGGCGGGCTGCTACGACGAAATAATTCCCGGACACCGGATGTCGCTCGATTCCTGACGGCTGAAATTTCTTTCCTTTGATGTGCCGGGAGAATCGTTTGACCGGTATGACGATTCGTGCATCTTCATTCATCTGTCTTTTGTCTATTGACCAATGATATAGCGCCAGTTGTCCCTGCATATCCAGGCTCCGCGCTTCCTTGCACATCATCAGGAGTTCCCGTCGGCGCTCGTGGTACGTCAGACTCTCGATTTCGCAATCTCTGCCGGTGCCGGTCGTGTAGACATTGAAGAGAACGGATTCGCCGGAATTCCCCTCGCGAAACTCATACAACCGCCCGGTACTGGTAACAAGGAAAATCCTGTCGTCAGTTGCGGCAATGCCCTCGAAATCGCCGGCAGCCGGGTAATTATCATCCGACAGATGGAATGCCTTTGCGATTGATCCGTGCTGATAATCGATCTCGAAGACGATCGCTCTTTCATCGTTATGCGCAAGGAGCCGGTAGTCCGCGGTCATTGCCAGGCCGGAGATCTCATCGAGTACCGTAGGCAGCTTCCAGTGCGTTGCGGTTTTTGGCTTCAGCACATATCTCTCGAGAGACATCCTCCTCTTTGATTCCGCCGCCTTGTCCGCTGAGGGGAGGACGCCTGAAATACCCGGGTTTGAATTGAGCGATTCTCCAATGCCTTCCGCGGATGCAAATTGGCCGAATCCCGTCAACAGCATGGTGAGGAGAATTCCGGGACCAAGATGGTTAAGCGGAAATTTGGCTTTAATGTTTTTCATATCCGATTGCGCCGTTTCGCAGGGGCCGCGAACGACCAGTTCGCGATACGGAATCAAGCACCTGCGGCAGCCATGTCGACCCGAAAAATGGCAGTTCGCGGTACCGGATTATGCGCCGGCACAGATGAGCGCCCAGGCTGAGGTGTCGGCGGTGATCCTCCGTAGCTCTTTGCAGCGCGGGGTCATTTGTATTTTCCGAATCAAGATCAGTGGTTACGGGCTCTGATCTGTCTCATCTTCCATTAATTCCACGTCCTTTATCTGCTTTTTCCCTTTCTTGCCCAAGTCCCTGATAAGTGAGGAAAGGTCGACGGATTGACTTGAAGTAACCTCGTACACAACGACGACGGTCCCATCTTCATTCTCGATTACCTCAGACAAATTCCACTTGATCGCGCTGTAATCAAGGATAGGGGCTGCGACCTTTTGCGCCGCATTGACGTTCGTAGCGTGTACGGCAATTCGGGATTCACGGGTATCTCCACTGGCCGTGTCCCCGATTGCGGAGGACCCCGCCGGCTTTGTGGGTGAGACGATTCTCCAGCCGGAAAGGACTGGAGGACGTGCTGCATAGTTGGTCTTCCACACGCTCAGTGTAATGGTTACGAAAGCCAACGATGCGATGTAAGCCACTGTTGTGAGCTGGGTGCCGGCGGCCAGCCCGATTCCTATAACCATAAACATGTAGACGGCGTCCATCGTTTCCTTGAGCGAGATCCGGAAACTGACGGCGGCCACGATGCCCGCCAGGCTGAACGCGAGCGCGAGGCTGCCCTTGACCAGGAAGACAACCAGCGAGATGGCAACGGGCATCACGAGCAGCGTGTGCGCAAAGGATTGGCTGTATTTCTTGAGTGGCCGCGTCCAGGCATAGACCCATGTGATCGGGAGCGTCACCGCGAAGGCAAGTACCAGAGCGACCACCACAGGAATTGTGTGCGCGGGATCGAGCAGGCGGTTGACGCCTTCCTTGATGTTTCCCAGTGGAATCGCCGAATCGGCGCCGGACCCGAGCGATTTTCCAACGAATATGCGTTCACGCTCCTGGGCGACGTAATAGAGGATTTCCGGGAAAATATGAAAAACCGTATTGAGAACCACTATCCAGGTAATATAGTAAATGACCAGCCGTACGATGATGTTGTTAGACACAGCATCCCCCTGCGTCAGCGTGCGTTGCGTCCCACTCCAGGAAATAGCAGAATTGTCCGGTGCTCCGGATAAACCGCTTGAGGACAATATACATCGATCTCAGCGAATAGATACGGTCAAATTGCGTGGCACTGGGGCTGTACCAATGTTACCGGGCATGCCTCTAAAACATGAAACCGCCACGCAGATAAACTCCCGTCAGATCGTCGCCTTTTACAACGGCCACACTAAGCGTGTGCCTCTGCCGAAGGAACGTCAGCCAGACGCCACCTCCAATTCCGGTATGCCATTCGCCGGCATTTTCTGGATCTCCGGCGTAAAACACCCGGCCGGCATCGGCAGCACCGAACAGACCCAACTCTCCCGGTAAAAGGAGCCTGATTTCGGTGAGAACCAATCGCAGCTCGGAATTTCCAAATAATGAGATGTCTCCGGCGAACCGGTTTTTTCGGAAACCGCGCAAATTACCGTCGGCCGTACCGCCACCGGTAAACCCGGGGCCGCCAACGAAAGCGCTTTCATGGAAGGGAAACGTCCCCCAAACCTTCTTGCCGCCGACTCTTAAGGCAAGGGTGGGGTTAGTCGGTATTGGTGCCGTTGAATAAATTCGCGCTGCTCCGTCGATGCTGCCGAAGGCCGATTTCACGTTCCAGACTCTCGGGTAGACGGCTCCGGAAACGCGGACCAGGAATCCCTGCGTGGCATACGCCGAATTGTTACGCGTGTCGAACTTGACCTCACCCCTGACTCCTATTTGGCCGAAGGAACCCATGCCGTACAGGGGTTGAACGAGCGATCCTGCGAATGTTCCTCTATTTGAATCCGATGGTGTATTTGAGTACTTGATGACCGGCCCCAGGCCAGTGGTCATTTTCGCGCGAACCGATGCGATCCCCCCGTGCCTGTTATCGCTGTGCAGATCAGTTCTAAACTCCAAGGCCGGTGCGAATACGAAATGTCTCTGGCCCAGATTGTAGAAGGAAGATGGATTCCGAAGTTCTGTACTGTTGCCGAATCCATTGAACCGGATCGTCTGGATTCCGGAATATTTGAGGTCGACCCTGGCGTCGACGTCGGGCAATGGCTGGCGAAATTTCCCGGTATAGGAAAAAAAAGGCAGGAGATCGTTATTCTTCGCCAGCCCTACGTTGAAAAAATGTTGCGAAGAGAAGGGGATTTTTCGATAGCCGAAATACTGACGGCTGTGGAGCATTCTAACGAATACGCCAAGGTCCGGACCAACCATGATGATGGGGAATGTAAATGACTGCATTCCCCAGTCGAGTGCATACTTTGCGGTAAGGTGCCGTGCCGGTGGACGTTTGTAGGGTCGCTCGTCGACATTCGCGCCATTGCCCTTAGCGAACCGGTTTTTCCCTCGAAAATCATAAAACCGGGTCTTCGAGGTGCCAGCCTGGGACGCGTTTGTGAACGTGTCGTCTCCGCCGCCTCCATCGATGCGAATAGCAATCCGTCCCCGGCTTCCCGATATCTCCGATCGGTCGTTACCTCCACGCAGGTATATTCGGACCTCACGGGTTTCCTGCGCGAGGAAGGTCCGCTGAAAATAGGGCTTCCGATGTTCTCTTTCGGCGCCATCCGTCAAGCCGATGCGTACCAGGAGGTCGCCGCTCGGCAGATGCTCACACCGGACGATTTCATCCCGATCAGTCGCCTGGATTTCGGCTTCGCGGGTAATCAGCTTATAGTATTTCCGGACAAATTCAGGCAATGCGTCCCGCCTCGATTTGAGTGCCTGCGTAAGAGCTTCCCCCACGATTGCGTAATACGGTTGTGGGAGCTTCCGAACCGCATCCTCGATCACCGAATCTGGCAGGCCTCCAAGAAACGCCTCCGTTACTGATTTCCATGCAGTCCAATTGAGTTCGACCAGAAACTCGCGATCCATCTCCCACCCGGTGGTCGATAGACCCACCACACTCGGATACCTGTCTTCGAACTCGATTTGTCTGGGATGTGCTCTACGCACCAATGCCATAGCCAATCCGTCCAGGTCGATAAATGCCTGGTCCCGGTCCTCGGGAATTGGAAGCCAGGTATGACAACCGCCGTCGGGGAACCGCGCCCACCTCCACTGATCATAGTGACGGTCCTTGTCGTTAATGAGGAAATCCATCAACCTCGCTTTCAGATAGGCACGGGCATCGACGCGGTTGCATGGGCCTCTTTCAAGGTGTTTCCTCAGCTTTTTCGTCCCACTGATCTTACGGGAACCGGCGAAGCCTGCCGTATCGTCGGGTCCTTCGGAAGGGTGTTCCTGCAGCAGTCCGATTAGTCCGGCAAACTCGCGATGGAATTCCATAAGCCCGGGATCGTCGGGGATTACGACGAGCGTGTGCTTTGCGTGCAGAATACCTGTGGCTTCCATAAGCGGGTCGACCACGAGTGCTCCGGTGGGAAGAAGTGCGCTGATCAGGTCTTGCAGGACGTCCTCCACGATCGTACTCCTGAGTTCGTCCCAAATCCTCTTTGTAGGGTCTTTGTCCACGGAGCGAACCGTATATCGGCGACCGTCTTTCCCCCTGAAATGAAGAGAGATTGATTGTCCTGCACCGCCGGTGCGAAGCGGCGTCAGTCCTCCCCCCACGCTGTCGAGGTCAAGAACCGCGACCTCGATTGGGGTCGTCCAGAGGTCCCGGTAATCGCTTCCGTAGAGCCAGCGATGGAACCATCCGGCCCGGAATCTTTCACCTGGTATAACTGAATGTACCCTTGCGCTAGGTGGCGGAACAGACCGGTGAATTCTATGACCTGGAGCCGGTGAATCCTTCTGCGGTGTGGACTCTGCCGGAAGAGAAAAAGCGATACCCAGGTATAAAGAGAAAGTCCACGTGGATAATCCCATTCGTGCCCTTCCGTTTCCTGATGACTCTGCCAACAGGGAGGCACACGGATGAATGCACTTCTGCGATACGTCAGAATGCAAATCCGATTAATCCGCAATATAATCTATTGTCATCTCGCCATATCGACGTGTACTGGATCCGGTCGCACTGCAAGCGTTTCTGGCCGGAACCGGGCAATGTGGACCTGTCTGTGAAGAATGCCCAGCCGAAATGCCTATGCTACTCCAGTTTCATCATCAACCGGGCGAAAGGGTTGTATAATTTCCGCATCGAGATGCGGTTTCCACTGACGGCGCGGGTTGGTGTCATCTTAGGCAGCGTTGACGTTCTCCAGCACGCGCTTAGAACATGAAGCCGCTACGCAGATACACACCCGTCAAATCGTCGCCCTTTACAACAGCCGCGCTCAACGTGTGTCTGCGCTGGAGGAACGACAACCAGATTCCACCTCCGATACTGGTGTGCCATTTGTCCGCGCTTGCAGGATCTTCCTCAAATAACACCCGCCCGGCATCGGCAATGCCGAAAAGCCCCAGCTCTCCCGCCACGAACAATTCAATTTGCGTGAGAACCAGCCGAAGCTCGGAGTTTCCATACAGCGCGGTATCTCCGGCGAACCGGTTTTTCTGAAATCCTCGCAGATTGCCTCCGGATATGCCGGTCCCGACAACGCCGGTCCCGCCGAGAAAGGCGCTTTCAAAAAACGGAAAGGATCCCCAGACCTTCCTGGCGCCGCCTCTCAGGGCGAGTGTAGGATTGGTCGCAAGAGGTGCAGTCAGGTAAGCGCTGGCCTCTCCACTAATGTTGCCAAATGAGGAATCGACGCTCCAGAATTCGGGGTAGACCGCAACACCAACCCTGACCCTGACCCCTCGAGTGGGATACCCCGGGTTATCTCGCGTGTCGAACGTGATTTCGCCCTGCGCGCCGATCTGGCCGAAATCGCCCATACCGTACAGCTGGTCATCGAGCGAGCCAATCAGCGTTCCCTTGTTGGAACCGGATGGCGTGTTGGAATACTTGATGACCGGTCCGAACTGGATGTTCAGTCTCGACCGGAGCGAAGCCAGTGTGAAACCGGACATTTCTCCCCTGTAGTCCGCGCCTCGATACTCAAGCGCCGGTGCGAAATCGAGCGAATATCGCGTCACCTTATAAAAAGAAGACGGTCGTCGAATTTCCGTCTTGTTGCCGAGGCCGTGGAACCGCAGCGACCGGATTCCTGAGAAATTGAATTGAACGTTCGCATCGAAGTCGCGCAAGGGTCTGCGAAAGTGGCCGGTATAGGAAAAGAAGGGTCTGAGACTCTCGAAACCGTTCACCCCCGCCAGCCCGGCTTTATAGGTGTGTTGTGAAGAGAAGGGGTCTTTCCGATAGCCGAAATACTGCCGGCTATGAAGTGCGCCCACGTACACGGTCAGGTCAGGATCAATCATGAATATTGGCAGATTCCCCGTCCGCTTGCCCCAATCCAGCGCGTACCTTGCATTCGGCGTATGGGTGCCATGAGGCCGTTTGTATGAGCGGTCGTCGATCTCCGCTCCCCGGCCCGCAACGAACCGGTTTTTCCCGCGTGAATCGTAAAACCAGGTATTCGAGGCGCCGGCGTGGGATGAATTCGAGAGCGTGTCGTCCCCGCCGCCGCCGTTGATGCGGACGACAATCCGCGCCTTTGTTCCAGTTATCTCCGCGTGGTCATCTCCTCCACGAAGGTGTACTCGGACTTCCCGGGTTTCTTCGTGGCGGAACTTGCGCCGGAAATAAGGCGCCTCCCTTTCTCCGCTACCGCCTTGCATCAGACCGATGCGTACTTCGAGATCGCCACCCGGCGTGTGTTCGCACTGGATGTACTCGTCCTTATCGGTCGCCTTGATCTCGACCTCGCGGTTTATCAACCGATAGTACCTGTTGGCGAAGTCAGGCAGTGCGTCCCGCCTCGATTTGAGCGCCCGGGTAAGGGATTCGCCTGCCATCGCGTAATACGGCGGAGGCAGTCTCCGCACGGCGTTTTCGATGACCGGGTCCGGCAGTTCCCTGCGAAATGCCGATACGACCGAATCCCAGGCGGCCCTATCGAGTTCGGCCAGGAATTCGCGATCTATTTCCCATCCGGTCATCGTCAGGCCGATCGGGTTCGGATACGATTCCTTGAATTTGATCTGAATCGGAAAGCGCCGCCGTGCGATTGTCATGGCGGCCCCTTCGAAATGGATGAAAGCCTGGTCGCGGTCCTCCGGAATCGGAAGCCAGGTGTGACAGTCGCCATCGGGAAACCGCGCCCATCTCCACTGGCCGTAATGGCGATCTTTGTCGTTGACGAGGAAATCCATCAGTCTCGCTTTCAGGAAGGCACGGGCATCCACGCGATTGCAGGGGCCTTTTTCCAGGTGCTTCAATAGTTTATCCGTACCGCTGACCTTTCTGGAGCCCGCGAACCCGGGCGCGTCGTCCTTCCCTTCTGACGGGTGCTCCTGCAACATACCTATGAGGCCTGCGAAGCGGCCGCGGTACTCATTCAATCTCGGATCATCCGGTATGACGACGAGTGTATGCCTGGAATGCAGGATACCGGCGGCCTCCATCAGCGGGTCGACCACGAGTGCTCCCGTTGGCAGCATCGCACAGATCAGATCCTGAAGGACGTCGCCCACAACCGTATTCGCGATTTCGTCGGGCACCCTTCTGGTCGCATCTTTATCCAGCGAGCGAACGGTGTACCTGCGGCCGTCCCGGCCCGTAAAGTGCAGTGAGATGGATTGTCCGAATCCGCCGGTCCGAAGCGGTGTCAGACCTCCCCCCACGCTGTCTAGGTCGAGAACCGCAATCTCGATAGGGGTATTCCAGAGGTCCCGGTAATTATCACCGTAGAACCAGCGTTTGAATTCTCCTGCGCGAAATCTCTCACCTGGGATCACCGTATGGCTTTTCGCGCCGGGCGGGGGCACGGAACGGTGAATCCTGGACCCCGGAGCCGGTGATTCCTTCTGAGATGCGGATGCTGCCGGAATGGAAAGGGCGAACACGAGCAGCAGATAAAGTGGGTTCCGTCCGGAGAGTACCATTGCTTTCCTTTGTGTTTCAGGGTGGTTCAGACAGCTTGAAGCTGTGCGAAGGTTGTCGTGGCAGCCGTGCGATTGCGTACATTAGTGATCCTGCGTATCAGAACCCGAATCCGATTGCCGCATTGATCTTGATGTCCTTTTTCTGCGTACTTACAAGATCAATGCGAATGGGTCCCAGGAGCGTTGTATTGACATAGCCCCCGACTCCGAAACCGTGGATGGGGGTGAAGTCCTCCTCCGAATTTGAGCTCATATCATATAATCCGCCCTGATAGAAAATTCCGATGCCACTGCGCGGGAGGGATTCCCAGAATTTGACATGTCTCCACACGGACAGGCCTGCCGATGCGAACCTGGGAACCCTCAATTCATCCCGTTTGAGTCCGACGACCGGCAACGCCGCGCTGCTGAAATGCCCCGCACCGCCCAACGGGAAGAATTCAAATACTGGAGCAGACTGTGTAACGTAGCCTCCGTGGGACGACAGGCCCACGCTCCATCGCGACCGCGGACTGACGAAGAAAGCGAGTTGGGTTTGAATCTGCTTGTGTGAGAACGTCCGGTGGATCCATTTTGCACGAGTCTGAAAGTAGACGCCCTTCGTTGGCACCATCGAGTCGTCTCGCGTGTCAATCCCCGCGGATAACCACAATCCGGGCAGGAATTCGGATGCATCGCCTATCGAACGGGCGGCATAGCGGACTCGGGCGTGTTCCACCTGGTATCCTGCCTGGAAACCACCCCAGCTGTGAAACAACCTCTGTAATCCAAGTCGAGAGTGAAAACGCCTCTCCTCGTACCCGCCCTCACGCTGCCGATTTCGAAAATACAAACGGTCCTGATCCCATGCCTGAACCTCCCCGAGCAGACCGAGACGCCCGGTGGTCCGGAAAATCATGACCATTTCGGCGAAGTTCAAATTACCCAGCAAGCCGCGAAGATGGAGTTCCGATATACGGCCAAGTGTACTTTGATGCGCAATCTCGCCCAGCACCGAAACCCGGTAGTCGTTGTTGTAGTGAATCCCCACTTTCAACTCGCTGGGGGGGTTTTCGAGCACGTGAAAGACCAATTCGGTCTGTCCTTCATGATAGACAACGTGGAAATCAACGGTCTGAAAGAGTCCGGTCGCGTGCAACCGGCCGCACTCACGTTCCAGTTCCTGAAACGATATGGGTTTATTGACGAACTTCTCCAGCCGCGCCTTGAACCGGGCCTCTGGATAACGCTTTACACCTTCTATCCGAACCGTGTCGACCACGACGTCCGGCGGTATATCCGCCCACGTATTGACATTGAACTCAACGGGCAATCTGGATGTTCTCGGTTTGCCGATGCGTTTTGGAACGCCAAGCGTCCGCAATGCAATACGTATCGCGTCCATTTGTTCTTCGGCTGCTGTTTCGCCAATTGGAATCAGGGTATACGAACGGTTGAAATCGCCGCCGTCGAAGTTGTCCAGTTTGGGCAATATCAACACGTGGGAGCGTTTTCGGTTCTCGATTTTTCTTTCTTCGATTCGAAAACTGACGGCCTGATCGATGACGTCGATTATATCCTGAATTTCCTCCTTCAGAGTACGCAGGGGCGTGGCACAATCCACGGCAATGACAAAATCGGCGCCGGCGTCCAATGCGACGTCCACGGGCAGATTATTGACGATGCCGCCATCCACGAGATGGGTATGTTCCGTACTCAGCGGCGCAAATACCCCTGGAACCGAAATACTGGCCCTGATCGCAGCACCCAGAGAGCCATTGTGGATCACGACCTGTTCTCCGGACAGAATGTCGGTTGCGATTGCGCGGAAGGGCGTGGGAAGTCGATCGAAGTCGTTGCGCGCCCTGTAGGTTGCGCCAAGCGTGAGTTGATTGAGGAATTGATGTATCTTCTGTCCGGCGAAGATTCCATAAGGCAATTTCAGTTTCAGCTCTTCGAGGTGCATTGCAAGCATCTGCCGGTCGGCCATTGCCTTGCGATTCATGTTCGAGTGGCGGCGGTCCGGGCTGTTGCTGGTAATCTCCCACCAGTCGGTTTCGAGGATCACCCGTTGGAGATCGTCAACGGAATATCCCGCGGCGTACAGACCCCCGACCAGGGCGCCATAACTCACTCCCACGATCATATCGATAGGTACGCCTTCGCGCTCCAATACGCGCAGCACGCCGATATGCGCGCCTCCCCGCGCGCCGCCTCCACTCAGCACAAGCGCGACCTTTGGCCGCTGTTCCGCAAACGAGGGATGTGCGCCGAACACGGGAAGAGCGCAACATAAATATAACAGGCTTCGGAAAAACGGACCCCTGGTCTTTCCGCGTTCAGTGTTGTGTAATTTACCTGCCGTCATATAGTTCCATAGCAGTAGATGGTTTCAGCCGCCATATAGTCTACACGTGACGATACCGATCCAGACGGTCCGCCGTGCCGTTGCAGGACACTCATCGAAATCGCTTGCATCACGGAGAATCGAAGTGCGATATATTTATCTGCAATAGAATCATATAAAAACGTCTGAAATGTCAAGTCCGAAGGCTTGTCCTCCGGTACAAAACTTGGCCTGGACTCCACTTTCTTGCGATTTTTCACCGATTGATTCGATTTTTCGACTTGTAAAGCATTTTTGTGTGTGACTGATTCACAGGTTGCCTGTCCGGCACATTGAATCCGTCCCGACATTTGCCAAACCCGACATTAGTCGCAAGGAGTCAAGACATGCCAAATCTGGCACTGTTAAGCAACGGCAGCAGGCCTTACGTGAGCAGCATCGCATACAACCACCATGCCTCCAGGATCAACGATGGAGTCAGGCCCGGCAACGAAGCCTCCACGAGCGACACGGCCTGGGCCTCGGCAACGGAGCGACTGCCGCAGTGGGCGGCGGTAGTGTTTCCCATGGCTGCCCGGATTGAGCGGGTTGAGATTTACTGGGGGAGGGGGCGTATGCCCGAGTCCTCCCGCTCGGTCGTGGTTCAGGGCTGGGCTGAAGGCGCCTGGATTACCATCGCGACTGTGCGGATTCCGGAGCCGGAGCCCATGACCGTGCTGGCTTTCGAACCCGTGCGGGTCGAGGCAGTGCGCATATGGCAGGACGCCGACGGAGGCCCGGAATCGACGCCGGGCCGGATGCACGTGGCGCAGCTTGAAGCATGCGGCAGCTTCGTGGAAGGTGATGCTGTGGATTATCTGAAGATCCGGGATGCGCTCCGGGAGGAATGGGAGGTCAATTTTCGAGGGGCAAGACGGGGAATTACCCGGGAGGTGTTGGATCGAATCGATCGGTCGCCGATCGAGCGTCCGGGGGTCGGGCCGGTGGGCGCTGAAGAAAAAGCGCGGGCGCGGCGTAACCGGGCTGCGACGGCGTGGGGCAGGGCGCAGGCGGAGAAAATCCCGAACGACGCGTCGTGGTGGCTGGACAAGGACGATGAGTTTATCTATCGGATGGTACCCACGCAGAATCCTCGCGCGATCTCGCCCAGCTACGAGCGGGGCTGTCCAATCCACGGCGGAGGCCGCAAATGCATGCGGACAAACACCTCGCTGGAGTACCGCTGGCAGTGCGTAATCGGAGGAGAGTGGTGGTACAACGGGGCGGTTGTACACAATCCGGCCACGGGTGAGCCGGTGGAGGTGTGGGATGACGATGACGGCTGGATCGCGCCGGAGGGTTTCGCCAACCCGGGTACGATTTATCACTTCAATTCAGCGTGGCGATACTACGTTCTCTCAAAACTGTTCTTTCATCCCTACGAGATGACGATTGCTTCCCACGACGCCTATACCGGCGGCACGGCTGTGCTTCAGTTGTCACGCGCCTTCGCAGTCACCGGCGACGACCGGTATGCGCATATAGCCGGGGTCATGCTGAATCGGTTGGCGGAGGTCTACCGGTTCTACAATGGCACGGTTGACGAACAACGTCCGCTCACGCGCGGCTACCTGGTTCAGGTGAGTTGGGAGGAGATGCCGACATACAATTGCATGACGGCCTACGGCCTGGTAATGGACTCGATGTTGACGGACGAAGCGCTCCTCCAATTCTTCAGGTCGAAGGGCGACTGCGACTACAACGGGGACGGGCGCGTAGATTTCGAGGATATCCGTTACAATATCCGGCACAATCTGTTCGGCTACATGTACGAGTGGCTGCACCGGGCCATGGCGATCCAGACGGGGGACTACATCATTCGTGAAGGCATGGTGCTCTGGGCGCTGGGCGAAATGCTCGGCAACGAGGAAATGGTCGATGAGGCAATCGAAAGCCGTTACGGGCTGGCCGTCAATCTGACCAACAACACCTTCCGGGACGGCAAGTGGTGGTACGACGCACCCGGTTACTCGGTGAGTTCGATTACGCGGACGATTCTGGATCGCCTGTTTTCGATGAAGGGCGCGGACCGGCATCTGGATTCCCGTCTTCGAATCCGGGAGTCCATAGAATTCGCCCGGAACATCTACTGTGACGGCAGGATTCCCTCGATCGGCGATACGGGGGGCGGCGATTTGAGGATCAAGGTGCTGGATCCGCTCACGAATTGCGATGTTGAAGAACTGGCGTACGTCCACACGGGGGATGACGAATATCGGAACCGTCTGCTCGCTATGTCCGATGGGGACGTGGACGGGATCAGAGAGCGGTACGCCGATGCCAATCTGCTGTTCCACGCGGAGCCGATCCGGGGAACAACCGCGCCGTACGTGCCGCGCACGACCATCTTTCACGATTCGGGTATCGCGATCCTGAGAACGGGATGCGACGTTGCGACGAGGAAGCACCTCGTTTTGAACTACGGCAAGGGCAGCAGCGGGCACGGTCACCGGGACAAGCTGGGGATCAACCTGATCACCTTCGGGTATGATCTCGCGTGCGACCTTGGGTATCCAACGACCTTTACCCACGACAAGGTGGACGGCTGGGAGAAGCATACCGCCAGCCATGCCACCGTCTGCATCGACGGGCAGGCTCAGGAGATCGCCACGGGCAGCCTGCGGTTCTACGGGCGTGCTCCGGGAATGCAGGTCGTCTGCGCCTCGGGAGAAGCAGCGTATCCGGGATGCGCTGAGGTCTACGAACGGACGCTTGTGATGGTGGACGTGCCCGGCTCGGACGCCTATATCGTCGACCTGTTCCGTGTAAAAGGTGGATCCACGCACGACTACATGTTCCGGAGTCTGAGCGGGGATGACGGTGAGAATTTCAGGATGGAATTCACGGCGGATACTGAGACGGTGCGCCAGGCCCGGGGCACCGCTGCGGGGGAAGACGTCGCATTCGGAACGTCGCCGGGCCTGGGATACATCAAGGATGTGAGCCGGACGCTGTGCGATCGTGAATGGTCTGCAACGTGGCGGGCGGGGGACGCGGAGAATACGGGCATCCGGCTGACGATGATCGGGCAGTCAGGAAGCGAGATCATAAACGGCAAGGGAGAAGGATTCGGGTTTTTCGGTCAGAGCCCCTGGGACGCCAGTGTGGCGGTTAGAAAATCGGGCGGCGGCGAGTCGATTTTCATGGGCGTTCTGGAGCCGTTCCAGGGGGACCCGTTCGTCAGGTCGGTGGAAGCGTTGGACGTCTCCGGCGGAATCGGCGCGAAGATCCGCCTCGATGGACGTGTCGATTACGTGATGCGCAGGTTGGAGAAGGTGGCGGAATGCACGGCGGAGGTCGACGGGGCGCCCGTGGTTTTCGACGCAGAGGTGGCGAGGATCAGCGTGTACGAGTCGGGCCGGCGCGAACTGCAGATCGTCCAGGGTACCCGGTTGCGATTTGGCGAGGAAATCCTCGAAGGCGCAGACTTGCCGTCCGGCCGGGCGGAATCAGTCGATCCGGACCGCCGGTCCGTCATTGTGACCCTGGATTCCGGAGACGGGATTGCGAAAGGGGATGTGATCGTCTTCAGGAATCCGGCCTTCACCTGTAATTCCAGCTACGAAGTCGTCGCCGCTGAAGCGATGGACGGGAACCGGGCCAGGTTGGGATTGCACATGTCGTTCAATCTTTCGGAGGGCGTGGTGCAATCCATGAACCGGGCGAGAGGCCTGTTTGCAACGGACACGTGTATGACTAAGCTTAGAGCATGTCCGGGGCTGTTTGACGGAAAGACGGTCCGCTCGGAGGGAAGGGCCGTCGGGGCGATCGAGACGGCGGGTCCCGACATCCTGAAGGAGGAAGAGCGACCGTTCGCGACAAGGTTGGCAGACGGAGCGTCTGCGACCGGAACGATGACTTATTTCCGGTTCAACGATCCATGCTCGGTTTCCGGCCTGAACGTGGGAGACCGGTTCATGGTATGCGATTTGAATGCGGGCGATTGGTTCGAGGTCATGCGATTGGCTTTCAGGACCATTGCGTAGATATTGACCAAAAAAAAGGCCATTACCAGAGGCCCCAAGGTAGTGGTATACGCGGGCTGAGGATCGACTGAACGATTTTCAGGTGCCGCTTAAGGTTGGCTACCTCTGGTGCCTGGGCAATGGCTTGCGTGAAGATAGACGAGCGTGAACGCGATGTCAACGAGAATAATTACGTGAGGGGTCGGGTGTTCGTAGATGTTAGTCGTCCTGGTCCCGGATTCCTGAAGCCCCGATGAGTTTTACCAGATTTCGGGTTGCGGCCTCGGGGTCGGCCTGGCAGCAGACGGCGGATATGACGGCAATGCCGTGGGCCCCCGACCGCATCACGCCGGCGGCGTTGTGCGCGCCGATGCCGCCGATGGCAATGACGGGCGCCCGGACGGCGCGTGCGAAATCGGCCAGCACTTCGAGTCCCTGCGCTTCGCCCGCGTCGCTCTTGGAGCCGGTTGGAAAGATGGGCCCGAAACCCACGTAGTCCGCGCCGTCCACGATGCCCTGCCGCGCTTCATCCAAATTCCCCGCGGACACGCCGATGATCCGCCCCGCGCCAAGGATATTTCTGGCCAGCGCAACCGGGAAGTCGTCCTGGCCCAGGTGTACGCCGTCGGCCTCCACGGCGAGGGCCACGTCGACTCTGTCGTTGACGATGAGGGGGACGCCGGACTCCGCGCAGATGTCGCACATCGCCCGGGCGGTTTCGATCATACCGCGGGTATCTCCGCTTTTCTGGCGGTACTGGACGGCGTCCGCGCCGCCGGCGACGGCCATTCGCGCCAGTTCGGCATGGGTGTGGCGGGACTGCAGAACAGTATCCGTGAGAACGTGGAGGGCGCCGATCTTCTTCATGGTTCGCGGTCGAGGTAGAAGAAGTGATGAGTAGGGCCGGGTCCCCTGCCGATGGAAAGGCCGTGGCGAATGGATGCGGTGACGTATGTCTTCGCGTTTTCGATGGCGGAAGACAGGCGCTGGCCCCTGGCGAGATTCGCCGCGATCGCGGCTGAAAGCGTGCAACCCGTGCCGTGCGGACTCGCGCCCGGAAGTCGTGCGCTGAAAAAGACGGTCTCGCCGGATGCGTCGTACAGCACATCTACCGCATCGTCGGAATTGGAAAGATGACCGCCTTTAACCAGCACGGCCTGGCAGCCCGACTCGAAGATGATGCGCGCCGCCTTCTTCGCGCTGTCCACGGTCTCGACGGGAATACCTGCCAACGTTTGAGCCTCGCGCAGGTTGGGGGTAACGAGCGCGGCCAGTGGCAGCAGGCGCTCTTTGACGCTCACAACCGCTTCAGATTCAATCAGTTCGAAGCCGCTGGAGGAGATCAACACCGGATCTACAACGAGGTTCGGCGCGCCGTGTTCGGCGAGTTTCGCGGCGACGGCGTCGACTACCGGCCTGGAAGACAGCATCCCGGTTTTTACCGCGGAGACGTCGAAGTCATCGAAAATCGCGTCGATCTGCGATTCGATGAGATCCACCGGCAGCTCGAAGGATGCCCTGACCTCCCTCGTGTTCTGCGCGGTCACAGCCGTGATAACGGAGAGGCCGTAGGCGCCGTTGGCGTGAAAGGACTTGAGGTCGGCCTGGATGCCGGCGCCGCCGCCGGAGTCGGATCCGGCAATGGTGAGGACCTGTTTCATGAGAGTTGCGGATGACGCGGGCCGGACGTGGACGCCCACGCCTCGAGATAGTCCCTCACGGCGGAACTGACGTGCCTTGCGGCGAGAATCCCCGACATGACGGCAATGCCCGCGGCGCCGTTCATTTTGCAGGCGGAAACCCGCCCGGGCGTGATGCCGCCCAGCGCGTAGACGGGAAGGGAAGAGCAATCTGTGACGCGGCGAAGGGCCCGGGGTCCCACGCCGGGACCGTATCCGGGTTTGGAACCCGGGCTGTAAATGGGGCTGAACGTAACGAAATCCGCGCCTTCGGCCTTCCAGCATTCCGTTCTGTTGTGGGTTGAACGGCCAATGAGCAGGTGGCTTCCGTATTGTCGCCGAACGCTCCATGCATCCGGCCCTGACGACGGGAGGTGGACGCCGGCGGCGCCGACATCCCGTGCAAGCCCGGCATGGGTGTTTACGAGCAAACGCGCTTCGTAGTTCGAGGTTCGCCTCTGGAGACGCGCCGCGAGACGACGCAGCTCTCGCATTTCGAGATGTTTTTCACGCAACTGAACGAGGCGGACACCGGCGTCCAGCGCCTCCGCGAGGACGTCTTCCAGTTTACGGGGCGCACACGTCGCCCGGTCCGCGATCAGATAAAGGAGCGGCAGATCCGGTACATCCCGAGGCTCACTCATGGGTGACCGCGCCCTCCGTGGGCGTGGAAGCCGTGGCATACAGCTTCTTCGGGATGCGTCCGGCCTCGTACGCCAGCCGGCCTGCGCGAACGGCCTGACCCATGGCTTCGGCCATGAGTACAGGACGGCGGGCGCCTGACACGGCCGTATTCAGCATCACGCCGTGGCATCCGAGCTCCATCGCCACCGCGGCGTCGGAAGCGGTTCCCACCCCCGCGTCGACGATCACGGGGACGTCGACCGTGTCCAGGATAATGCGGAGATTGTAGGGGTTGCGAATGCCCATCCCCGAGCCGATGGGCGCACCGAGCGGCATCACCGCGGCGCAGCCGGCGTCTTCCAGCTTCTTGCAGGTAACAGGGTCGTCGTTGCAGTAGGGCAACACCGTAAATCCGTCCCGAATCAGTTCGTCGGTGGCCTCCAGCAGCCCCGCGACGTCGGGGAAGAGGGTGTCCTCGTCTCCGATCACCTCCAGTTTGATCAGGTCGGTTTCCAGGGCTTCGCGCGCGAGCCTGGCCGTGAGCACGGCGTCCCGCGCGGTAAAACATCCGGCGGTGTTCGGCAACAGTGCATATTTCTCCCGGTCGATCAGATCGATCAGGCTTTCGCCGGAAGGATCCTCCAGATTGATTCGCCGGATACCGACGGTAACGATTTCCGCGCCGCTCGCACGGATCGCGTTCAGCATGACCTGCATGTTGGGATAACGCGCGGTCCCGATAATGAGCCGGGAACCGTAGGTCGTGCCGGCAATGGTCAGGCCATCAGACATTTGTCCCTCTTGCGACAACAGTTAGCTATCGTGGTCCGCCGTGGGCAGGACGCTATCCACCCTGGACCGCGGCGATGATGTCCACCCTGTCTCCGCTGGCGAGTCGCGTTGAACACCACTTCGCCCTGACAACGATTTCGGCATTGACCGCAACCGCGATGCCCCTGCGGTCAGGGTCGTGGGCAAGGTCGATCAGCAGATCCCGGATGGAGATGCCGCTCTCGACGTTTTTGTCTTCTCCGTTCAAAGTGATCTGCATGGCGTCAGGACTCAGGCGGCGAAGCGGTCGATTCCGAAAGGCCGGATATCTTCGTGCGTGTTGCCGGTCAGCACCAGTTCCGCGATGGCGTCCGCGGTGACGGGCGCCAGCAGGATCCCCTTGCGGTAATGTCCCGTGGCCATAATGAGGCCGTGAATGGGAGTCTTGCCCAGGATGGGCGCATCGTCTCTGCTGCCCGGCCGAAGACCCGCGGCGGTTTCGATGATCGGCAGGTCGTAGATTCCCGGCACCACCTCCCAGGCGGCACGCAGGAGTTCGAAGATACCGCCCGCGGTCAGGCTGTCGTCGAAACCCATTTCTTCAGAAGTCGCTCCCAGCACCAGATGTCCGCCGTCCTTCGGACACAGGTAGGCAACCGCCGATGACGCGGCCCGGTTGTACCACACGATGGTTTTCAATGTGCAATCTTCAGTCATCTGCAGGCGAAGGATCTGGCCGCGGACGGGGCGGACCGGCGGCATGGCGGGACCGGGCAGACCCGGAATGAGACACGACCAGCATCCCGCGGCGAGTATGATCGTGGCTGCGCGGTACGATTTGTCTCCTGCTACAATGCCGCGGATCCGTTCATGTGCGACGTCGATGGCTTCGACCGGTGTGGATTCCACCAGAGAGCCGCCGGCCTTGAGAAAGGCTTCCCTCAGGGCTTTGACCAGCAGGCGATTGTCAACCTGCTGGTCTCCCGGGCACCAGACCGCCGCGCCGACCCGAGGTGAGAGCTGAGGCTCCCGCTCGCGCGCTTGGGTGCCGCTCAGCCATTCGACGGGCAGGCCGAGGTCCCGCTGGTAGTCGTACCGGAAACTGAGGTATTCGATATCGTCGCGGGTGACACCCACCAGAAGGACGCCGTCGGGGCGATAGCCCACGGACAAGCCGCTTTCGGATTCGAGTTGCCCGACGAACTCCGGGAACCTCTCCAGACTCTTGAGGCCAAGCTTCAGCAGTGCTTCCTCTTCGTGGCGTACCTCCGCAAGGGGCGTGAGCATACCGGCGGAAGCGTGGCTGGCGGCCTGGCCCGCACGGTCCCGATCGAAGATCAGGACGTCCCGCCCAGCCCTGGCAAGTCGCCAGCCGATGCCGAGTCCGATAATGCCGGCGCCGACGATAATGATCCGGTCCGATGGCACCTGAGACAATTCCAAAAAAGCCGCCGCCTTCGATCAGGTCGAAAAGCGGCCGGGATGCGGTTCCTGGACTCCCTGCGCCGGCATAATCCGGATCAGGTTCAAAGGGTATATTCTCAGCTCGGCAGGCGAGCACCCCTGCGTTGTAATGCAAACAAGATAGTAGTACTGCCGGGCTCCGTCAAGCGAATCCGCTTGACATCGATGGACGATTGATTATTAAAGGCGGTGAGTCACGTAAGACGGGAGAAGACCGAATTCTGTGAATCTGAAAATCGCTGAATTGTGACTTCAGATCGCTGCTGTCCAAAAACGGAAAAAGATTAACTACGAAAAACGCGAAATTACGCGAAATATACGTATGGAAAAGTCGTCCACCGCCAATGGCGAAACGAGTCGGTCCTACCTTCGCGAAGACGTTCATCCTGAGGACTTGCCCTGAGCCTGTCGAAGGGGCCTCCTGGCAGTCAAAGTGTCCGCGCACAAGGTCGTCTACAAAGACCATATGCTACACGTACAATCGAGAATACGGGAGATTCTTCGCTACGCTCTGAATGACATGCGTTGCGATAACCATTGGCGATACGTGTCGGCACAAACTGTCGTCCAGAGGACCTGCCCTGAGCTTGTCGAAGGGTGCCCCCAGGCCGACGAAGACTCTCCTGCAGCATCGGATCATCGCCGTGCGATTTGCGCCTTGTCGTATTTTCGTATTCTCGCGCCTTTCTTCCTTCTTCCTTTTTCCTTCTTCCTTCTTTAAAGGGGGTAACGTGGCGGATCTAAGGTTCAAGGTTCAGGCCGGGCCTCACCGGCGAGTCAACTGTCCGGTCTCCGTATTCGTGAAGAGGCCGGGCAGGATGCAACACGTCGTCGACCTCCTTGATCGACCGGGGACGAATGTCGGACTGGCTGGTCCGGGCGGCGCCATTCCATGTCAGGTGCATCGTAAGGAGGACGGCGTTCGGTTAAGCTGGATTGTAGACGATCTGGAGGCGGGTGAGACGGCGGACTACGGTTTCGAGGACGGGGAGCACACGGCGTCCGGCGGCGGGGTCGAACTGTCGGAATCCGACAGCAGGATTCAGGTGCGGATCGACGGCAACTGCTTTACGAACTATTGCTACGGAAAAGACCTCGTGCGCCCACACCTGTACCCGGTAATCGGTCCGTACGGCGATGGAATCACGCGACCGTTGATCGATGAGGGAGAGGGAGACCATCACCATCACCGGTCCGTCTGGATTTCGCATGGCCACGTGAACGGATGGAACAACTGGGGCGAAGGCGAGGGCCACGCGTGGACCCGGCATCAGCGATTCGACGACCTCGAGAGCGGATCGGTCTACGGCCGGATCGTATCCATCAGCAACTGGGAGGGCGCGGACGCCTGGCGGGGAGAACACGGATCGAACGTGATCTGCGAGGAGCGGGCCGAGTGGACATTCTACCGTACGGGGTCGGACGTGCGGATCTTCGAGCTGCACGTCACGCTGACAGCACCGAAGATCGACGTGCTCTTCGGCGACACGAAGGAAGGCGGCCTGGCATCGATTCGTGTTGCCGAGTCCATGGAAGTCAGGGCCGGCCAGGGCGGTAAAATCGAAAACGCAATCGGCGGCGTCAACGAGGACGAAACCTGGGGCAAACAGGCGGCCTGGTGCCACTATACCGGACCGGTGAACGGCAACCGCGTGGGCGTGGCCATCATGGACCATCCCGACAGCTTCAGGCATCCCACCTACTGGCACGTGCGCAACTACGGCCTGATGACGGCCAATCCCTTCGGCCATTCGCATTTTTACGCCGACCCGCAACGGCGCGGGAACCACGTACTGCCGCCCGGCGAGTCTCTGACCGGCCGCTACAGGTTCTACGTACACAAGGGAGACGCGTCAGAAGGTGAGATCACGGAGCGCTATCACGACTTCGCGCATCCGCCGATCGTGGAGGTCGGGTAGTCAATATGCGAACGGCGCCGGCGCGTCGAAGGAAGCGTGTTTTCAGATGGCCGATACGGTCGAGCGACCCCATATCGTCTTCATCACCACGGACCAGCAGCGGGGCGACTGCACCGGAATCGACGGTCACCCGACCCTCGAAACGCCCCATCTGGACCAGCTTGCCAACGAGGGCGTGAATTTTTCCAGGGCGTATTCGCCATGTCCGGTATGTGTGCCCGCGCGCATGGTGATGATGACGGGACAGTCTCCCTTCCATTCAGGGTATTTCACCAATTCGAGCAGGGCGCTCGGAACCACCGACACCCTGCCCCGGATTCTGGGCGGACTCGGGTACCAGACACAGCTGATCGGCAAGGCGCATTTCAGTCCCCAGCGGGCGAGGCTGGGGTTCGACAATACGATCATCAATGAGTCGGGCCGGTACCGCGAGGGCGACGATTATCACCGGTGGTTGAAGAAAACGCCTTACGCGGGTCTCGAGAGGGCAACCAGTATCGGGAATAACGACGTGTTCTCGCGGAGGTCGGTGGTTCCCGAGACCCATCACGTGAACACCTGGACGGCGAACGAATGTATTGAATTCCTGGACAGGCGGGATCCCACCTGTCCGTTTTTTCTGTGGATGTCATTCAGCCGGCCGCATTCGCAGTACGATCCTCCGGCGCCGTACGACACGTGGTACGATCCGGATGACGTGCCGCCGCCCATCGCCGCGCCCGGCGACGATTTCCTGCCGCCGGAACTGCAGGTAGCGCCGCAGCGTTACGATTGGGACCGCATGTCGCCCGCGAGGATCGCCCGTGCGCGACGGCACTACCTCGGACAGATTACCCACATCGACCACCAGATCGGGCGGTTTTTCGCCGCGCTTCGCTGGAAGGGATTGTGGAACCATACGCTGGTGGTCTTTACCTCGGACCACGGGGATATGATGGGGGATTTCGGACTCTTCTTCAAGTCCCACTTTTTCGAAGGGTCCGGTCGGGTTCCGCTGATTTTGCGGCCGCCGAGAAGTTGGGAGGGGACCGTTCCCGCATTGAGGTACGAGAAGCCGGTGTCGCTCGTCGACATATTGCCCACACTCGTCTCGGCGGCCGGCGGTCACGTCCCCGTACAGGCGGACGGGTTGTCGCTGCTGCCGGCGCTGGATGGAGACGATCCGGTCGGTGGCCGGATTTTCCACGGTGAAATCGGTGCGGAAGCGCGCCGCCACCATTGCCTGACCGACGGGCGGTACAAGTATATGTGGTTCCGGCTCGGCGGCCGGGAGTACTTGTTTGATCTTGAGGACGATCCGAACGAAGTGAACAACCTGGCAGGGGATGAGGCCCTGGTTGCCGTCTGGAGAAAAAGGTTGATCGAACTTCTCGATTCGCGAGGCGATTCCGCGGTAAAAGACGGCGCGCTGGTCGATACGCCATTTAAGCCCGCCGGCGAGGCCGAGTTGCGGGCGATGGACCCGTTCGGGCGAAGGCCGCATTAGCGTGCATTGGCGTGAAAACGAGCGTTTCCGGTCGCTGCCTGCATCCGTGCCGGGGTTTGATTGAGACATGGAACGGGGGTCTGGTCTCTTTGGCTGAATCTCTCGAAGTGCGGCTGTGCGAATTGATGATCGAGCGGGGATGGACCCTCTCGGTGGCGGAGACCACAACGGGCGGGTTGATCTGTTCCCGCATTGTGAGCGTGCCGGGAAGTTCAGCCTTTTTCGAGCGTGGACTGGTGCCCTACAGTGCCAGAGCCAAGACCCAGGCGCTTGGGTTACCGGAGTCTCTGTTGATGCGCTGTGGCGCCGTGAGTGGGGAAGTGGCCGCATCCATGGCCGAAGCCGTGGGCAGGACAAGCCATTCTACGCTGGGTCTGGCGGAAACGGGCATCGCCGGACCGATTCGCGGAAGATCGCCAAAGCCGTTGGGAACGTCATATATCGCGCTTTGGACGCCGGAGGGTGTCCGGTGTGAAAACTTCGCCTTTGAAGGCGACCGGGGCCGGATTCGCGAACGGATTGCGGAGCAGGCCCTGGCAATTGTGGTTGCATATTTGGAAGATGCCGCTTGACACCGGCTGTTCATTAACCTAAATTGACAATTCGACCAGAAGTAGATTTTCTTATCTGAAGCTGGAGGTGGCATGGCGAAAGAGGAAAAGGTTTCGCTTGAAGGAACCGTCACGGATACGCTTCCGGACGGGCAGTACATGGTGGAAGTGGAGGGCGGACATCAGATTCTGGGGTATACGTCGGGAAAGATGCGGCGTTTCAATATTCGGGTACTGGTGGGCGATCGGGTGACCATCGAGACCTCACCTTACGATCTCAATCGCGGACGTATCGTGTGGCTGCACCGGCTGCCCCCGCCCGACGATGCGGGCGGAAAGCGCAGAGGGGGCGGCAACCGGCCCAGGCGCCGGCGCTAGTCTGTCGGTCTTTATTTGCTGTAAACAAAGGAAGTTACGATCCACACAGACTTCTGTGCGAAAGGCATGCGCTTACCGCTGCATACGTCGCACATTGCTGCAGATATCCGCACAAACGGGCCGAATCTGAATATCGATCGGCCCTTTTTCTTTGTGCCTATATTCAAAAGGTCACGCGCGGTTTCTGTTGCGTTCCACGTTCCGCATGCGCCGTAGCTATCAGTATATGTGAGATCTGCATTAAATCGAATATTGAATGGACGCGAGATTCTTCGACCCCTCCCCCACCTGGCTGGCAGCAGATCCGTATCACTCCCCACTTGAGGGGGAGTCGCAGAAGCCGAGCCGTCCCCTGAGCAATCGCCCTCCTTGTGCTGAGCTTGTCGAAGCAAGCTTGTCGAAGGGCCGGCGATGGCTGATGCGGTGGGGGGATGTTAACGCCGTTCCTTATGTTTTACCTCGCTCAGACGAACTTGCCGGTCGTCTTTCCGGAAAAATCGGAGTATATTAGTAGGGAAGTGACAAATACAGGTAGATCGTCCGTTTTCCGCGATAGTACTCGGCCGTTCCTCGCCGTAACGGGTTTGTAGGGGCGTCCCTTGTGGGCGCCCGCCGTCCGCGATCTCAGACCATGATCTGCCTGACCTGAAGCCATCCGCATATCGCCCGACATCCTTTCATCCATCTCGCCTGCGTTCGCCATGGAAAATGGAAAGTGTACAATAAAGACTTCGGACTATGCCCGATTCCTGTCGGAGTTGGAGGATCAGAGCGTCGATCTGATCTTAACCGACCCTCCATATACCATAAGCCGAAAGACTGGATTCAAGCACGTTGGGCCCAGGAGTGTCGAGCGGTTCGCCGTAGACATGGACTTTGGCGCCTGGGACCACGCCAGAATAGACCTGGACGTCCTGGCCGAACAGGCATTGCGTGTACTCCGCCGAGGCGGGACGGCGATCATTTTTTACGATTTATGGAAGTTGAGCTATCTTGCCGACAGCATGAACAGTGCCGGTTTCAAGCAACTGCGTTTCATCGAATGGGTTAAGAAAAATCCCGTCCCGTTAAATAGCAAACGTAACTATCTCACAAACAGCAGAGAGATTGCGGTATCGGGTGTCCGGTCATGCAAACCTACGTTTCACAGTGAATACGACAACGGGATTTACTCTTTTCCCATACCGAACAATGGAGAAAGGCATCACCCGACGCAGAAGCCAATGTCGTTGTTCAGAGAGTTAATTGAGAAACACAGCAACCACGGCGATTTGGTGGTCGATCCATTTCTTGGATCGGGGACCACCGCGATAGCTGCATTGAGCCTTTCACGATGTTTCAGCGGGTGCGATATAGATGGAAACTATGTCGAAATTGCGAAGGAGAGAGTAAGGGAGGCTGAACCCGACTTCTGACGAATCGACGTCAACCTCGGCGAGGTAACGCTATGACGACAAAGAGGAACAGGACGAAGCGCAAGACAGAACCCCCTATCGTTAAACCGTCGCCGGAAGCAGTCGGCGGATTACCTGAAAACGTAAAGCGGGCGCCATTCACCTCACGGCAAAGAGTACCTGGCGGGCGGAAGTACCTCGATCGGAGTCGATGAAGTACACCTGTGAAAAATACACGAGTGCGCCAGCCTCCACGAAACTATCCATTCGCGGGCGCGTAAGTGGCTGAAATACAACAGTTGACATATCAAATTCACTCTGTTAATATTGACTTTACGGTCCGGTAAAGTTCACCCTTCTGTGCCGATTTCGGTGAGACGATTCGCCCTTGGGAATTAGTGAACAATGTAGTGGACGAAGGAGTCGTGATGGCAGAGATCCGTAGGTCGCCCTGATAGAACTGTATGCAAGAAAACTTAGAGAAAGAATCTGTAACGCAACGCATCCAGGGAGACATGATACGATGAAGAGAACACTGACCATCGACTACAGCGATGATGTCCTGGTGGCCCTGGGATATTCACCCAGACAGTTCGGCGAAGAGGCCAAGATCCTCGTGGCCGTCAAGCTCTACGAGTTGGGACGGTTGTCATCGGGTGCGGCAGCCAAGCTGGCCGGTATTCCCAAGCCATTGTTCCTGATGAAGTTGGCCGATTACGGTGTAGATACCTTCGATCTGACCGAGGAAGACATTCAACAGGACCTGGTCCGTGCCCGACGTCATCTGTAATACATCTCCTCTTCAGTATCTACACCAGGCCAACGTCTTGGAACTATTGCCCGCACTCGTCGGACAGGTGTACATCCCGGAAGCGGTGGCTGCGGAGTTACGTGAGGGTCGACGTCGAAATGTACCCCTGCCTGCTGTTGAGGAACTCTCGTGGCTGGTCGTGCGACCGGTGCGCGACCCGACGCTGCTTCCTTTGGTGACCAATCTTGGGGATGGCGAAAAGGAAGTGCTCGCTCTCGGATTGGAAACACAAAGCCCATTGCTTCTCATTGATGATCGAGACGCGCGGCGATATGCCCGGACACTGGAATTGGAAGTTTCAGGCACACTTGGCCTTTTGTTGCGGGCTAAGGAGCAAGGTGTTCTGGACGCTGTTCGGCCCGTTTTGGATCGTCTCCAATCGCTGCGATTTCGGCTGAACGTCGGGACTCGCCAGAAAGTGCTGGAACGTGCAGGCGAGACGACGTGATTCCAATATCGCGGACTGAGATCGAGCTTTACTTCGGTGGTTCGGCGAAAGTATTGGACGGACTGCAATGTCGCTTTTTGCTGCAACATTAAGGTGAGCCATATGGCATATTTCCTTGACCTGTTCACACCAGAAACCTGGAACGCATTTCGAAGCATAGGTGCGACCGTAACCGGCTTTCGGGAAAGACATCGGCGGATAGCAAAAGAACGCGTTGACGCAGGCGATATTTTCCTCTGCTATTTAACTCGTCTGTCGCGATGGTGTGGGGTATTGGAAGCAGAGTCGGAAGCATATATCGATGACAGTCCGATCCATGACGAATTAGCCCCCTTTACAGTTCGATTTAAGGTGGATCCAATTGTCTTATTGGACGCGGAAATGGCTATACCGATATACGATGACCGCGTGTGGAATACGTTGTCAATCACGAAACAACATGAGAAGGGAACTTCCACGTGGACAGGATTCTTCAGGGGGTCACTTAATCGGATACCCGAAGATGATGGCCGATTTCTGGTCGAGATGTTAGAGAAACAGAAATCAAATCCCAAGAGTTTCCCTTTCACAGAAAGGGACAGAAGTCGGCTCGCGCCTCCAAGAAGGGTACGCACTATCGATAGAGAAGTGGAAGTCGAGGTTCCTGATCTTTTTGACGAAGAGTCTACACCGGAGTCTGAAGTCACGGAATCAAAACTGATGTCTGATGGACGTGAGTCAATTCAATATCAGGCGAAGGTAGCAAGAATCGGAGTCGAGATGGGATTTCGTATCTGGGTTCCAAAGAACGACAAACTTCGCGTTCTGGAACATATCCCTGATCATATGCACGATAAATTCCTGGACGTCCTGCCGCTTAACTATGACGATACGACCCTGAGAACTGTGGAACACATCGATGTGTTGTGGCTCAAGGGACGTTCCATGGCAAGAGCGTTTGAAATTGAGCACACGACCGCGATTTACTCGGGATTGTTGCGGATGGCCGACCTCCTGGCATTGCAACCGAACATGGATATTCGTTTGCACATCGTCGCCCCGATGCATAAGCGGGATAGGGTTCTACGAGAGATCAGAAGGCCGGTATTCTCGCTCTTGGATAAAGGGCCGCTGTACGACCAATGCTCGTTTCTTGCCTATGACTCAATTGATTCGTTAGCTGAAACCAGATACCTTTCCCATATGAGTGACTCGATTATTGGTGAATATGAAGATTCTGCCGAAGTCTAGATCGTAAGCGGGTGCATTGCGATCTTCCAATTTTGCGGAGGTCGATTGCCAATGGTTCCGATCGTTAACGACAATCCACATCGTCCGAGAATTCAAAGAGCCGTCCAGCTCCACCTGGACGGCTCCCTTCCTTTCTGCTTTTCCTGCTCTGGTTTGAATTACTCTTCCTCAATCCCTCCCTGATTTCCTACGACTCACCGCAACGTGATTCTTCCGATTCAAGGCATCTGAGCCCCCACCGTCTCCACGTAGACTGAGAAAAGCGATTGGGAGCAGGTCATGAACAGCCTGTTCTTTTTGGCGCCGCCGAAGCAGAGGTTCGCGCATGGTGCGGGCAGGTGGATCTTGCCGATGAGGGCGCCGTCCGGCGCGAAGCAGTGCACGCCGTCGTAGCCGTCTCCCGCCCAGCATGCCCCCGCCCACAGGTTGCCGTCCACGTCGGTGCGGATGCCGTCCGCCGACGCGGGGTCCATGTCGGCGAAGACGCGTCCATTTGCGATACGGTCGCCTCGCACGTCAAAAACGCGGATGTGGGTGGGGTGTTGGGGGCCGTCCGACCGCCCGGTATCCACGATGTAGAGCAATGACTCGTCGGGGCTGAAGCAGATGCCGTTGGGCCGCCGAAAGTCTCCCACGACAACGGTCGCTTCACCGGTGTCCGGATCGAGCCGGTACACGTTGGTGTCGTTCTCGAATTCGGCCCGGTGTCCTTCATAGTTCATCAGGATGCCGTAACCGGGGTCGGTGAACCAGATCGACCCGTCGGTTTTGACCACGACGTCGTTCGGCGCATTCAGCGGCCTGCCCTCGTAGCGGTCCATCAGGACCGTGATTGAACCGTCGTATTCCGTCCGCGTGACCCGCCGAGCGTCGTGTTCGCACGATATCAGACGGCCCTGGCGATCGCGCGTATTCCCGTTGGTGTTGTTCGATGGCTTGCGGTAGACCGAAACGTCTCCTGTCTCTTCTTCCCATTTGAGGATGCGGTTGTTGGGAATATCGCTGAACAGCAGGTACCGTCCGTCTCCAAACCACACCGGGCCTTCCAGCCACCGGCCGCCCGTCCAGAGCATTTCGATGGCCGCGGTCCCGAGTTTGTACTTTGCGAAGCGCTCGTCGAGCACTTCGACGCGGCTGTCCGGGTATCTTACCAAGTCCATCGTTCCCTTCCCTTCAAATGACCCGACTACGTCGGGTCTTCGTCGAGTAATCGCGGGATTGCAAATGCATCCGTTCTGGCCGCAGGTTTCGGGAAGAACAATCCTCGAGCTGACTTGCAGCGCCCGCGGCCGCCGTTTTCGTGTAGTCCACAGGAAATACAGGACGGCAAATTGCATCTTCGAAGCAGTCTTGTCAATGGCTTTGCGGGAGGCAGGAACCTATCAGTCACCTCCGGCAGGATAAGCGGTCGAAAAAGGCGCCACACCTTGACAACTTTTCAGACGCCCATTATATTGAAAATTAGCAGCGTTGAGTGCTCCGGTTAAGGCGAAAATCGGTCAACTCGTGACGCGTTGCCCGCGTTCCCAACGAAGACGTGCTTCGATGGCCGGAACGGGTCTCCATGCAGCCGGACAGGCCTGAAGACAGTCGATATGACAAAACGCCGATATATTCGAGGACTGAATCTGGCAACCGTCCTCGTCTGTCTGTTTTCACCCGATCAGACCAGGTGCCAGGAGGCGGGCGCGTCACGTCCGTTGTGCCAGGTGGTCAGCCGGCAGGAAATACTGGATGCGATGCGGCAGGCTGACGACTACGATCCGACGGCGACGACGAACGGCGCACGTTTTCAATGGGAAGTGATTTTCCGTCTCGCGCACCGGGCGTGGGAACGCAACCCGCGTGGTGCGCCGCTCTTTATCGATTCGGAACACTGGTTTCGGGCGTTTATGGAGGCGACCGGACGCACTGAAGACGAAATGCCCCTCTACGCAAGGCTGTCCTATGATTATGAGCAGCATATGTACGTGGAATACAGAATGGATCGAGTGATTCGCAGCGTGATCGAAGGGCCGGCGCCGCGATTGGCTCTGAATGTCCGTATCTGGTGGGAAGAAAGAAAGGACAAGGCGGATGATTACTCATACCGGGATACGCTGTCAACGCCCAATCTCAAGATTACGATTCGTCGGATGATTTCGTATCGGCTGCTGGATCTTGGAGACTGGTTCGTATGCGATAAAATCAGCGGGCTAAGTGGACGTCCGACGTCGGGACTGCTGGGTTTGATCTTCCGGATTATCGGCGATGGACGAATCGTACACTCCCGGATAGCAGTTTCAGCCGACGGTCTCCAGATTGTCCGCGGGACGTCGAAGAAGGGGTTCATGGGGATGACAACCACCGCGACGATTTATCCGGATGGAGAAATGATCAAGGATTTGCCGGATGGCCGGTCCGATCTGAAGGAGTTGAAGAAACGTATCAAGCAGACGCTGAAAGTCGAATACGTCGAACTACCCGAGGGCAACCTGAAGAAACCTCAAATACCGGTGGAAAAACCGAAGGGGAGGCCACTGGAGGAGCCTTATGACCGAACGTAACAACGACGCGAGATATACGATGGGGCGCAGCAAGGGGGAAGAGGAGCGGCTGATTCACCAGTCGCAGCTGTACGACGCCATCACCCGGCGTCTTCTGAATGAAGCCGGTGTCGTAAGCGGCATGCGGGTACTCGACATCGGCTGCGGTCCCGGCGACGTCTCCCTGACGGCGGCTGAATTGGTAGGTCCCGAAGGGGCAGTCGTGGGCGTGGACGTCAACCCGGCCATCATCGACACCGCTCGAGACCGGGCGCGAGCGGCAGGCTTTTCAAACGTGGAATTCAGGGTGGGCGACGCCCGGACGCTGGACGTGGGCAGTGACTTCGACGTGCTGATGGGCCGGTTGGTGCTGATGTATATGGGCGACCCTGCCGAAGCGCTCAAGCAACTGACAACCCGGCTGCGACCCGGCGGAATCGTGGCTTTTCAGGAGGCCGAATTCAGCTACTATCACAAGCAACCCGATACGCCCGTGGCGAATGATCTGATCGAATGGGCCATCTCTGTTTTCGAAAGATCCGGCGCCCACACCGATATGGGGATCAACCTGTACGGCGCGTTCGTAGACGCGGGACTGCCCGAGCCGGAAATGAACCTCGCGGCGCCGGTTGGCGGGCCGGAGCACTGGACGGGGTACCGGTTCGTGGTGGAAGCATTTCGCAGCATGGTTCCGCTCATCGAAGAGTTCGGATTGGCAACTGCGGAAGAGGTGGATCTGGAAACGCTGGCTGACAGGCTTCGAAACGAGGTGGTGTCGACCAAACGCGCGTTCATACTCCCGCCCCACGTTACCGCGTGGGCGGTGCTCCCGGACTGAGCGATGTTATAACAAGAACTGATATTGGCTTCGGCGAAACGGCTGCGGCAGTTTCGCAGCGTAAAATTCCTTTGTCACCTTTCAGATCGTCCGGCCGCGCGGATGCCCTCTCGTTCGTCTACCCACTTCAGAATCACACCTCCGGCTACGAACAATACGGCCACGATCGATATGCCGACGCGCTGGGACTGGAACGCCCGGGTGAGTTCGCCGAGGACAAGCGGTCCGAGAAAAGCCGTGGCCTTGCCCGAAAAGGCGAATAGGCCGAAAAACTCGTTCTCCTTCTTCCGTGGGACGAATCGGCCAAGGAGCGACCGGCTGGCCGATTGGTTGGGCCCCGCGAAAAAACCTGCCATGATGCCGGAAATCCAGAAGACGGCCTTGCTTTGGGTGAATATGGCCATCACCGTCGCGACGGTGAGAAACACGAGGCTGATCTGAATGGTGCGTTTGCCGCCCAACCGGTCATCGAGAAAGCCCAGCGCGAATGCCCCGACACCGGCGGCAACGTTCAGGACGATTCCGAAGACCATGATTTCGGTGAAATTGAAACCGAATGTCCCCGCCGCGTAGATTCCGCCGAAGGAAAAGATGGTAATCAGCCCGTCGTTGTAAAAGAGGCGCGCGACAAGCAATTTGATGATTTCCCGATACTGCCTGGCTTCCCTGAAGGTATGGACGAGTTGGCGATACGAGGACGACAGGACCCCGCGCAGCTGTGAAGCGCGGGTTTTTTTTTGTTTGACCCAGAGGAAAATCGGGACACTGAAGACAGCAAACCAGCCGGCTACCAGCAGGTTGGTTGCGCGGATGTGCGCACCCGCTTCCTTCGTGAAACCGAACCAGGGTGTTTCCGCACTGACAAAGCCGACCATGGCAACGGCCATTGCCAGGAGTCCGCCGATATAGCCCAACCCCCAGCCGTACCCCGATATACGACCGATGTATTTCCGGGGCGCGATGTCCGGAAGAAAGGCATTGTAGAAGACGTTGCCCATTTCGAAGGCAAAATTCGCTACCGCGAACCAGAGCAGAGCCTTCAGGACCTGGCCCGGCAGTGCCGTATAGAGGCCTGTGGTGGCAACAACCGCAACAATGGTGGAGATGAGGAGAAAGCCCTTACGGAAACCGCCCCTGTCCGCCATCGCGCCCGCAAGCGGCGAGACCAGCGCAACCGCGATGGCCGAAAAGGTGACGCCTCTGGACCAGAGCGTAGTACCGACAATTTCGTTTGGCGCGAGGGATTTTACAAAGTAGGTGGAGTAGATGAAGGTGACCACGAGGGTCGTGAAGGCGGAGTTGGCGAAGTCGTACATTGCCCAGGACGCAATGGTTTTCTTGTCAATCCTGTTCAAGAGCGAAGATCCCTCAGAAATACGCGGGGGCGACCACAAGGGCCGCCCCTGCAAATGTAACGCGGATACGGATGTCGATGAATTGATACAGGCGCCGTTGGCGGTTTCGGCCGGGTGGCGGCGTGTTGTCATACTTCTATCGTCGGCCGTTTTTTAAAAATCTGCCGTCAGTCCGACCGAAACGAGGCGGCCGATTTCGGGAGCTCCTACGAATTCGCGGTGTTTCTGGTTGAACATGTTGGATGCGTTCACGACGAGCGCGACGGTTCCATCTGTAATCATGGACGGCAGTTCGTACCTGACGTTTGAGTCGAAGACGAGGGCGGACTTGACGTCGCCGATGTAGACACCGGAGTTCATTGGAAATCCGCTGCGTCCGCGGAGACGGAATCCGACCCTGACCCCACGATCCTGCATATTGGCCGTTGCCCCCAGGGTGAATTTGTTACGTGGCGCGTTCAGCGCGATATCCGCAATCCCGGCCAGATTTCTGAATAGATCCTTGTTGACGTGGGAGTAGCTGCCCGAGAAGGTCCAGGTTTCGTCGGCGTAGTAGGCAAAGCTGACGTCGAAGCCGTAAAATTCCACGTCGCCGAAGTTACGATAGGCCAACATGACCGCGTGGGGGTCGGTAGCTTGCAGGGGCGAAACGGTGCCGAAGGGGATAAATGCGGCGCCGTTGTTATCTGTGCCGGCCACGAAGAGACGGGTGATCTCGTCAATGGGTGTGTTGTTTCCGTTGCCGCCATGTTCCGGCATATCGAGGACGCCGAGCGCTGCGGCCAGAAGCGCCGCGGAGGGGTCCTGCAGGGCTTGCGCGACAGCGGCGGAAAGCGAGGCCGAGAGCGCGGCGGGATCCAGGAAGACGTTAGGCGTTTCCACCCGCAGCGGCGCCACGAAGTCGTGGGTGCGGGTACGGTACACGTCGGCCGACAGGGCGAAGCGATTCCCGAAGATACCCTTGTAACCCAGTTCATAGGTTTCGGTGATCGTCGGCCGGATTTTGTCAATGTCACGTATAGTGGAAGCGCCCAGGTCCGGAACCGGGTCGAAGGCCGCGGTTGATGGATTCAGAACCATGAGTGTATTCCGGAGGCCGGGAAGTGTCTGTGGTATGATACTCTGAAAGCCTGCCGCCAGCGCCTCCACCTGCGCGGCAGCCAGGGCGGGAATCTGTTCCGCCGGGACCCCGGCGGCCGTGAGTTGTCCGGTGATCAAAGCGGTTGCAAGTTGCTTCAGCGAAGGAAGGGCCGCAGCCATAACCGCGCTTCGACCGACTCCCCACATTACGTTGCTGAACCTCGCGTCGTTCATCCTGATATGTTGTGACGGCGAAAGGCCGATCACTTGGGCGAATGGCGACCGGAATGTGGGTACGCCGCTGGCGTCGCGGCTCCATTTGAATCCATTCTCGTTGCCCTGCGCGCGGACGTCGAAACTGGGGCTGAATCCCAGAACCGGTTGAAAGCCGCGACCCGTGCCGAAGGCGTCTCTGGCCTGGGCAAGATCCAGAAAGAAGTTGCTTGTGGACGGCGTACTGAACGCCCGGTTGTACGTAAGCCGGAAGGTCTGCAGAGGGTCGGGTTTGACAACGACGGCGCCACGGGGAGAGAAGATGCGTTCGTCAACGTGGTTATGGTCGTCCAACCGGGCGGCCCCCAACAGGGTAATTTGCTCGTTCAGGTTGATCTCGCCCTGCACGTAGGCGCCGAATTCGTCGATGTCGTCGCGGGTCTCATTGGAACCCGTAATCGTTCCGCCTGTATTGGGACGCGTAAACAGGCCGTCCACCCCGTAGGTAATCCTGCTGCGGTCCGCCACACTCAGGCTGTGCTGGGCTTGCAGGACCGTAAAGGATGACGTGTCCACGATGGGGTCATTCGTCCTGAGGAGTTTGGTATCCCCTGCGTCGCTGGCATTGTGAAATGCCTGAATGAAAACGTCCTTGAAGAGTACGCGGCCCTGCAGGAAGTAATTCGCCCACCCGTCGGCCTGGCCCGCGCCGATACCCGTCATTTCAATGCTGTTGATGCGGGCGAAGCCCGTTGAAAAAATGCCCGTGAGGTCCTCGGTCGGGCGGACGTCGAGCCGCAATTCTCCGCTGATTCGGCTCGTGTCATAGTCCCTGGGATTCCGGCCGCGCAGCCGCACTTCCTCCGGGTCTTCGTGTTCCCAGTCCGTTCCGGAAAAGTATTGTCCGGAGAGTTTGACGCCTACGACGTCCGACGTCGCGGCGTGCCGGAAGGAGATTTTCCTCATGTCGCGTTCTCCGCCCATGACGCTGACGGACGTGCCCTCGGAGCCGAAGGGCGACCGGGTAACGATGTGCATCACGCCGTTCGCACTGTTGGGGCCGTAAAGCGCTGACCCGGGGCCAAGGACGACCTCGACACGGTCGATGTCGTGGTTTGTAACGGGAATGAAGTGATGAGCGTTGAATCGCAGGGAAGGAACACGAGAAATCCGGTTGTCCACCAGGGTAAGCAGCGTTCCGGAGAAGACGTTGTTAAAGCCGCGCGCCACGGTATTGGCCTGGAACAGGCCGGTCTGGGCGTTGTCCACACCGGCAAGCCCCACGATGTAGTCCGCGGCACTCAATCCCCGTTGAGTCTGAATCTCATCGGTCCCTACAACCGCTACCGAGGCCGGCGCGTCAAGGACTTTCTCCCGCCGACGTGACGCGGAGACGACGATCTGGTCGCCATAGAGAACCTCGACGTCGAGAGAGAAGTCGAGGTTGATCTCGCCGCCTCCGGATATCCTGACGTTGCTCCGGGTTACCGTCTCGTATCCGACAAAGGATGCGGAGACCCGGTAGGCGCCGTCCGAAAGATTCGCGGCCACGTACATACCGTTCTCGTCGGTGGTCACGTTCATGGGAGCGGACAGTGTGGATCCCTGGACAATGACGTTGGCGCCGAACAGGGGATCGCCCTCGTCGCTGGTGATCCGTCCTTTAATTGAACCGGCTCCCTGGGCGAAGGCGGACGTGGCGAAGCACAGAAGCAGGGCGAGTACCGTTCTTGCGGATGGCATACACTTACTCCTTGACTGTTGACTTTCAGATTTACGGCTTGTGTATGGAGGATGAAAGTTCATGGGGTTACACTGGGGATTCGGGGATCGCCCGGGCAGGAGGAGGGAGTCCGCGGGCGCTCGTTTTCTCCAAAAAAAACGTCCGTCACCCGGTTTAGTTAGCCGGGCGCCACGCGGTCGCCGCCGACCGGCGTGCGGGCGAGTTCCGCCTTGACCGCACCCGCCAACGGTTCGGCAGAAGCAAGATATCTGCGCTTGCTCGAGAAGACGCCGCCACCGATCTGTTCGCCGGGCAACCTCGGTATCAACTGAAAGTGAAGATGGGAGAGCGGTCCGGAACACATGGTAACCTGATAGACTTTGTCGCAGGCGGTTACCGTTTTCAGCGCGCGGGTCAGTTTAAGCATGACCGACATCAACTCCGTACCCAACTCGTCCGATAGCCCGGCGATGTCCGGAACGTGCGGCTTGGCGATCAGGATCGTGTGACCCAGCCCGCGCGGGTATTGCTCGAGGACCGCGAAACACCGCTCGTTTTCGAACAATAGTGCGCCGTCCGGGTTCGCCGTTGCCTCTCGCTCCGCAATCGAGTGACAGGTATGGCAAATCCCCTGCTGGACAAGCCGCTTCCATCCGCGTCCGCGCTCTGCGCGTTCGCGCAATTCGTGCTCCGTGGCCGGCCGCACACAACCCTGTAGTCGAACGAAATTTGCAGCCGCCGGTTTATGGTTTCGCATGGACACCCATGTATCGATTATAGCTACACTTATTTTTCTTAATATAAGGGATTTAATTTTTTTCGCCCGAACAAATCGGAATATTTGCAATCAGCCCGTGGGATAATACCTGAAGTATCGATTCGTCCTGGGCTGTGATGCAGAAGATCGAGATACAGACAACGCGCCTGGCAGCCCGTTGAAAAAGTCCATCCGGGCTACGGCCGGCCCTTGCGGTCGAAATACTGCGTTGCGCGCCCTCGCCGAATCGCAGGATGGGACTCGGTTGCGCGCCTTGTCTTCGACCACAATGGCTCGGCCTCGCCTGCAGAGCGACCTTTCCAACGGACTGCTAGGGAACCGCGATTCTTCCCAGGTATTCACGGAGCTTGGGCGGAACGTGCTTCCGAATCAGACACTTTTCCATCGCCCAGGCCGTTTCGGGGTCGAGCTTCTTCTCGAAATGAACGGATTTTCCTTCGTAACGGCCGACGGGTTCCCCGTCGCGATAGAGGATTCTGTTCCCGGGAGTCGCAGGTATACGTTTGCCCGGGGTAACGACCCCGACCAGATTGACGGGATCGCAGGCGCTGACCGATACGAGTTCGCCCTGTTTCTTTTCCCGCTTCAACGACCGGATGACGGTAATTGCCTCGGGGAGCGCGTACTGTTCTCCCCATCTCTCCACGAATCGGCCTCCCCGAACCTCGCCGCGGTCTTCCATCCTCCTCAATACCCTGACCAGGTCGCGCCAGGGCGGGATGCCGCTCTCCCTCGCCAGTACCCGTCTGAACACAACCCCGTACCGTTTCAGCAGGATCCTGGCGCATTGTTCGATATCGGCCTGTTCTTCGTTTTCGGGTTCGATCAGGGACCACCGGCCTGCCTGTTCCATGCCGAAGACCGGCCCTCGATTCCGCCGGGACCGGACCTTGAATTTTTCCGGAATCAGCAGCGCTCGTAATCCGGCGAAACTGTCGCAGGTCAGCATTCCCGCAGCCACCAGTTCGGCGATGCCGCTCTCGATCTCGCTCTTCAGCATTTTGGAGCGGGAAAGGATATCGTGGTAAAACAGCGCGCCGCCTGTTTCCAGACATTCGAGTACCCTTTGCGCGGATGGAGTCAGGACCGGCGCGCAGGCGTCCGAAGGACGGAACGACCGGGCCGCGAAAGTCGTCCGGTTGACCAGGGTGATCGGCGTCGTGCGGATCGGTGTGTTTCCAGCCCTGACGCTCTGTGTCCTGAGATAACGGCCCCACATGGTTTTCCCGGACAGGCAGAAGCTGTCCAGCCAGATATGGTCGTAGTCCTTTATGCGCGAAGGCAAGACGTCGCTCTCCCACGCAATGGCGGGACACGAGAATCCGTCCAGCTGATCCAGAACCTCATTGAGCGCCTCGGGACCTTCCTTCCGGGTGCCCTCCGTCAGGCTGTGCCAGCGGAGCAGGAACCGCATATAGTCGGACGAGGAAATGGGCTTGATCGCTCGCCGCAACTTTTCGAGCGTATATCTGTGGATGCGCGCGAGCAGGCGCCGTTCGCACCATTCGGTTTCCGCATCGGAAGGCAGGTCCGGAGAGAAGTGGCCTCTGATCGCGAAGCCTTCGGATTCCAATGCGTAGAGCGCCTGATCGATTCTGTTCCTGGAAAGGCCCATATCCGCTGCGATACCGGACGCGGTCGCGGGACCCAGCAGTTCGATTCTTCCTCTGATTACGTCCGTGAGGACCTGTTCCGGATCCTCCGACGGGAATTCGCGGATGGAGTCCGGAACCGCCGTCTCGACGCTGCCGACGGCCCCTGCGTACAGGACTTCGAACTGGGGGACTCGCTCGACGGCAATCCAGAGTTTCGGACCGTCCTTCGGCTCTACGGGCGCCGCCATACCTGATTCGACCAGCGGCGCCAGCAGCGGACGCCAGGTCCCTTTGCCGCTTTCCGTCACTTCCGTGTCGGTCAGGAAGCCATGCATCACCAGAACGTCGTACAACTCGTCGGCGTCCGTTACCGAGGGCCAGGCCTCCGCCTGCACCGCCTCAATAGCGCCCTTCTCTAGCTTGCCCAGCTTCCTGGCGTCTTCAGGTTCGAGCCGCCTGCGTGTTCTGACGGCCTGTACCCGTCGCTCCTCCAGGGGCGCGTCATCCAGAAACGCATAGGGTCGCGCGTTGAGGATGCCTTCAGACATCGGAGAGGGTTCGCGCAGGTCGCGGGCGGACACGTCAATTTCACCGGTGTGAATCCGCTGGAGAAGACGTTCGAGGGCATCAACGTCCATCGCCTCGTGGAGGCAGTCGTGAATGGTCTGGTACACAAGCGGATGGTCGGGCACCTCCCGGTCGCCGGGGATGTTTTCGAGGCAGGCAAGCTGATCGGGAAATACCAGGGCGAGCAGGTCTTCGGCATCGGAACGCTGAATCTGAGGCGGAACCCTTTCTCCGCCCCGTCGCCGTAGCACGGCCAGGGCGGTTGAGGCGTTCCAGCGCCATCGCGCCTGAAACATCGGCGCATTCAGCAGGGCCTGCACGAGAACCTCGCGAACCGTCCGGTCGTTGAGGTAGTCGACCACTTCCTTGAGAGGAAAACTGTGCGTGGGACCCAGGGAGAGCACAAGGCTCTCTTCGTTGGCAGCCGCCTGGAGTTCGAAGTTGAACTTGCGGCAGAATCGTTTCCGTAGAGCGAGTCCCCACGCGCGGTTCAATCGGTTTCCGAAGACCGAATGAATGACAAGGTGCTGGTCTCCCACCTCGTCGAAGAATCGTTCGAGGACAATGTGACTCTGGGATGGTATCAGGTCCAGAGACGCTTCAGTGGCAGCCAGGTAGTCGACCACCTGATCGGCTGCTACGGTGCTGGTGCCGACCTCGTCCGTCAGCCAGGTAACGGCGCTCCGCTTCCATTCTTCCGACCCGTTGTCATCCAGTTCGTCCAGGTTTATACGTTTGGATACTTCCTCGCGGACGCGGGAGACCGCTGTTGAAAGTTCCGCGGACCGGCCCGGGGCCTCGCCGATCCAGAACGGCATCGTCGGCGGCAGTCCGTCGGCGTCTTCGACTCTAACCTTTCCGGTTTCCACTTTGAGGATCCGCCACGACGCGGTGCCCAGCTGGAAGATGTCTCCCGGCAGGCTTTCGACGGCGAAATCCTCGTGGACCGAGCCGATCTGGACGCCCGATGGTTCGAGGCGCACGTCGTAGTCGAACTGGTCGGGAATGGTTCCTCCGGAAACGGTCGCGTTGAGACGCGCGCCCTTCCGGGCCTTCAACGTGCGCGTAACCGGGTTGAAGTGCAGGTAGGACCGCCGCGTGCCCCGGCGGAATGTAAATCCTTCGACCAGCATCTGTATGACGCCGTTGAACTCTTCTCTACTCAAATCCTTATAGATAAATGATTTACGCACGACATCATAAAGCGCGTCCGCCGTATCTTCCTCGCAGGAGACTTCCGCAACGATCTGCTGGGCGAGTACGTCCAGCGGTTTTTCAGGAAAGGGAAGACTGTCCAGTTCGCCGCGGCGGACGCTGTCGAGCAGCGCCACCGCTTCCACCAGTTCGTCTTTGGTGAGTGGAAACAGTTTCCCTCTGGGAGTTCCTTCGAGCGTGTGACCGGAACGGCCCACGCGCTGAAGCAGCGTCGCGATGGACTTGGGAGATCCGATCTGAATGACCAGGTCGATGGATCCCACGTCGATGCCCAGTTCCAGGGATCCTGTGGCCACCAGCGCCCGGAGTGCGCCCGCTTTCAGCCTGGTTTCCGCGTCCTGGCGTTTTTCGCGTGACATGCTCCCGTGGTGCGCGGAAACGACTTCCGGACCCAGACGTTCCGACAGATGATGGGACAGGCGTTCGGTCATCGCGCGCGTGGGTACGAAGATCAGGGTAGTCTGATGTTCATTGACCGCATCTTCGAGCGACTGATGGATCTCTTCCCAGACTTCATTGGTCATTACCGCCGTGAGCGGAGACTCGGGCAGTTCAATCCGGAGTTCCGTTTCGCGCCGGTGCCCGATATTCAGAATCTCGCAGGATTGCGCGCCTCCGGTGAGAAAATGCGCCATCCGATCGATGGGCTTCTGAGTGGCGGAGATGCCGATCCGGTGCAGCGGGCTCCGGGTCAGCCGCGCGAGCCGTTCCATGGAAATCGACAGGTGGGCGCCGCGTTTGTTTCCGGCAACCGCGTGGATTTCATCCACGATCAGGGTGCCGGCGTCGCTCAGCATTTCCCGGCCGCCGTTGCTCGTGAGGAGAAGGTAAAGGGATTCCGGCGTGGTTACCAGGACGTGGGGGGGCGTCCTGACCATCTTTGTTCGTTCGGTGCCCGGCGTGTCGCCCGTGCGGACCATCGCGCGTACGTCCGCATCGGGGCAGCCGTTCTGTTTCAGAAGCGCCTTAATGCCCTTGAGCGGAAGCTGAAGATTGCGATGGATATCGTTGCTCAGCGCCTTCAGTGGCGATACGTAGACGACGTAGGTCCGGTCCTCCAGGCTGCCGTTGAGACGCCGCTCGAACAGGTTGTTCAGGACCGCCAGAAACGCGGCGAGCGTTTTCCCGGATCCGGTGGGCGCTGACAGGAGCACGTTCCGCCTGTTCGCGATTTCAGGCCAGGCCAGCGACTGAATATCGGACGGGCCGCTGAAATTCTGATTAAACCACTGCCGGACAACGGGATGGAAGGCTTCCAGAGGCATAAGATTTCCTCAGACGGTGTCTGTAGAAGCAGGTGTCAGCCGGGTCTGGCTGCCGTCAAAGCCAATCGGTACCCGAATATAATGATCGGACACGTCAAATGCAAGGTGCCGGCTTCAGATTTGGAACGCATTCCCGGACCGGTACCTCGAATCTGTGGCTACGAAGCCCTGCCCTGAGCCGTTCCCTGAGCCTGTCGAAGGGCCGGCGAAGGGTCTCATCTCGGCCTGAACGCGTCCCAGTTGGCAATGGAATTTTTCCACGATTGCGGTTCCATCATCGGACGCTCGAGCGAACGATCGAAGTATATCGCGCTCATGCCCAGCGACCTCGGCCCGAGGACGTCGTTGCGAAGGTTGTCTCCGATGAACAGGACGTCGCCGGCGCGGTCGTCCGTGAGCCCGGCCTGACGAAGCGCCTCACGATAGATTTCGGCGCCGGGTTTCCTGAATCCGATGGCGGCGCTGTCGATGACGAACTCGAAATGCTGCAGCAGTCCGTGGTCCGCCAGCAGCTGCTCCGGCCATCCGGGCAGGTAGAAATTCGAGACCACGCCCATTCGAACTCTGCCGCACCACGCCGCCAGCATCGCCTCGACCCCGGGCGTTGGCCGGACCTGCTTCGGATAGGACCTCTCGAATTCTTCGATCATTTCCCGTACGAGCCGATGAACGGGCTTTCCACCGGTCTCTCCCGATGTCGCCAGAACATCCGCCAGACGGTCCGATAGCAACACCTCTCTCGAATCGTCGCCGGTCAACCGGTTTTGCCGCCAGCGCGAATACGCATTCACAAAGTCGCGCGCAGCGGCGAAGTATCCTTCCCGGACCGGTAGATCCAGAATCGAACTCAATCCGGACTCGTCTCCGGTTTCATCGAAGTCGTCCAGTAGCGTATTGAAGCAGTCGAAGAAGATCCACGGGGGGGTGGGGTCGGTCATGGGGTCGACAAAGGCTGCGGCGGGGAGTCACTCGCCGGGGTCGGGATTTTCAAGGATCCAGCTTAGAATGGTATCCAGGCCTGCAAGATGCGTGGCCGTTCGCTGCGCCATCGGCCATTCCGTCGGCGTCTCGAAGATAAGCACGTGGTCAGCGTGATGATGAAAGACGTAAGGGACGATGCCGCCCGTGCCCCAGGACGGCGCGACGCGGTAGACGCCCCTGGAGATGGGGATATCGTTCTCGTCGTCCTCTCCATCCGGATCGATGGCGCCGCTCCTTTCGACATTCCGGATTATTGACGGTCCAGCCCATCGTTCATCGCGCCGGCCCTCGTACATGTAGAATCCTGTGGCCTCCCAGTCCTCGTGGAAATCCACGTACAGGTCGAACCGCTTTCCTTTCAATATCCGCCTGGCAATTTCTCCCTCCGGAACGTGGGACTCCGAGAATGAGCGGTTGATGTCGTCACCCGCGCTGTTCTCCCTCTTGTTGTGGACGTATCCCCAGGGATTGACGCAGGGCAGAACCAGAAACGTAAAGGACCGGAGCAGGTCGGACGGATTCCGCTCGAGAAAGGCGAGGACCGCTTCCGGTCCGGCCGGTTCGTCGCCGTGGACGCCGCCTGAAAGAAGCACACGTTTTCTGCCACGTGGGTCACCGCCCAACCGGATACAATAGATGGGATAACCGTCCACGAATCCGGCCGTCTTCATCTCCATATCCGCCAGATCCAGCGCCGCCAGCCGCCGTGTCAATCTGTCGAAGTCATGTCCTTCCGTCATCAAGTCTTTCATTCTTTCGCTGGCAATGGAGTATTCGGCACGTATCGTATCGCGTGGTGGTCGTAGTCGCTCGTGATCGGCACGGGCGTCCCTTCGAGAAACGCCCATCTCCCCACGTCGCAAGCGGATGCGCGGACGAATCCGTTGATGTAGGACCGACGGGGCCGTTCCGTCGCATTGGGCGATGAGCCGTGGACCGTGTATGACGTGAACATCACTACGTCGCCGGGCATCGCCTCGCATGGCACGGCTGAGGAGACGTCCACGTGCGACTCGACGCTCCCTTTGGCGTACCGTTTCACTTTCAAGTTTCCGAGTTTGTGGCTACAAGGAATAACGTACAAACATCCGCTCGCGACGGTCGCTTCGTCCACTACGACGATGGTCTGCACATAGTTGTTCACCTGATCGCGAAACGCGGGTGTGGGGCGGATGTCCTGGTGCCACGGAAACTCGATCTTCCCGCCCGGCATCTTGAAGTTGATCTGATTGATAAACTGCTTCAGCGTCGTTCCGATCAGCGGCGCCAGGAGCTTGGGGAATTTGGGACTGTTTCGGATTGCTTCGAACGCCGGATGAATCAGCGCGGGCCACTGGACCTTGCGCAGATAACGGACGGCGTCGGGCCCGGCCATCGGCCCTGGAGTCTGCAGGTGAATGTGCACGTCGTTCCGCCTGCCATTGAGGACTTCTTCCTGCAAATCCGTCCGCGAAGCCAGCTCCAGGATATAGTCGTAACCTTCGCGCAAACGCGCGATCTCGTCCCGCCCGAATACCCCGCGCGCCACGTGGTACCCCTGTTCCTTGAAGGCCTTGACGTCCTGCTCGCTGAGCGTCTTCATAGCGTCTCGTCTCTAGGGCCCACAGTTACATCATCGCGCGGATTCTGGCGGTCATCGCCAGCATTTGTTCGTCTGTCAGACGTGTGGGCCATACCATGTCGAAGCGGAAGCCACGGATGAACATGCGCGCGTTTCGCGCAAGCGCTTCACTGCTAGACTCTATTCCAGTTCCGGCAGGTTCGACTGGTCGATGAGAACCCTGATCGAGCGCGGGTGACGCGCAACCCGCGCGATGAAGCCCTGCTCTTCCAATCGCTTGAGCATGCTGTTGACCGACGGGGCCGTAACGCCGAAATAGCGCTGGATATCTGCCTGGGCGGGCGGAATGCCGTTCACCTTGGTGTAGTAGTGAATGAAGGCCAGATATTGACCCTGTCGATAGGTATAGGAGGTGTCAACTATGGAATCGTAAAATGCGTCAATATCGAACTCGGCCAGGTACTTGTTGACATTATCGATGGGGTAGTACTCGGGGTCGAATTTACCCCCAATCCAGTCGACCATCGAGGAATGTTCCGGGTGATCGACGTCCGCCAGGGCCTCGAGGAACTCTGCATATCCGGGGACGCCGCCCACGTCTTCCGGCGGACAGGACCGCTCGCCCGCGAGACACACGGGCTTGAAGTCCTCCTCGTCAGTTTCTTCGATTGCTTCGACTTTCACCTGATGCTTCCAACTGTCTCCGAAATCGTATTCGTAGAGAAACTCGATGCCGACGAAGGGCGCCACCTGCTCCAGCGTGAACATTTCTTCTTCCTGTACGTCTTCACCGAGATCGTCGAATTCCGGGTCGTACAACCCGTAACGGGTGTCGCCTATGCGAAACTCGTGGTCATGGGTGTTGGTCCATCCCATCGCGATCTGGATGTAAACGTGGAGGTCGTCCAGAGACCTCTGCCCGTCAACGAGGACGCGTCTCCAGATTGGCGGATCGATGTTCAACATGGTGATCTTGAGTTGGTAGATCATGCACACCCCCCTGTTGAGCGGGATCAAACTTGCTTTCTGGCTATCAGAAGGCCCGGTTGTTTCCGGATATGAATCGCTCCACTGCAGGCGATCTCCCGGTCCGCGATTATCCTCAATTGACGCAATTCCGCGGCGCTGAGCCGGTTGAAGGATTTGAAGTAAGCGACCAGAGGCCCGGATTCAGTGATCCGTAAAGCGTCTTCATACTTCCTCACGCGCACGTCGGAAAACCATTCGTCAAGTTCCTTGCGGCCGCTTTCAAGGCTGAACCAGTCCGAATTTCCCCGCTTTTTCTGGAAAGTATTCGGATTCACCCTGCGCGCAAGTTCGGAGATGCTCCTCTTGTCGCCCTTGCCATTTGCAGCCGCGTAGAGACGGCCACCCGGTTTCAGCACCCGACGGATTTCGGAATATGCTTTCCGCCGGTCCGGTACGTGATAGAGCATGTGGTTCGCGATAACGACGTCGAATTCCCGGTCGCCGAAGGGAATCGCCTGAACGTCGCATACGACGAAGTCGAACTCTGCTCCGGGATTCGACAGACTCTCTTTCGCGGCCCTGACCATTCCAGGCGAGAAGTCGGACAGCGTCACCTGCCAGTGCGCCGGGATCCTTTCCGCGTTGTGGGTCCACAGGTAGCCCGCGCCGCATCCGACCTCCAAAATTTTCCTGCCGGAAGGCGCCGTGAATTGATCGAAGACCCACGGGTGCCAGCCGCGCTCGTTCGTACTGAATCGTGCGTGGAGTTCGTATCGCGCGTTGAGATTGGACGCATCACCATACTGTTCGAGCCGGAGACGGTCCCTGTCGGAATGTCGTGGAGGCTTCCGCATGGGTAAGCACGTCCGAATTGAGTCGATTTTCGGCGAGCGACGCATCGTAGTGAGGTCGTTCACCGTCAGGGCGGCGCGTAATCCGCTCTATTTTTCCGCGCCGTATTGCTTGAGCAAATCGCCTGTGTCTGTGATCTCGTTGTCGAGTCGAGCGTATTCTCTGTGGCCCTGCGGATTTTCGCTCCAGGCCAGAGGCGTCGCCCACGTCGCACCCGCCAGATTCGGATCCGCGCCCGCTTCCAGCATGAACCTGGCGAGTTCGGGCCACTCGAAGCGCACCGCCATTGCGAGCGGCGTGGACTGCCTCTCTCCGCCCAGTACGTTCAGTTCAGCCCCGTGGTCGATCAGCTTTTCCGCGAACACAATACGGTCCTGCTCGGAAACGTGCCAGGTGATTTCCGCGGTCCAGTGAAGGGGAGTGAGACCGCCCTTCCTGTCGCGTGCATTCGGATCGAACCCGTGATCCAGAAGGCGTTCGAAGCAGGCGTAGAAGTGTTTGGGCCGGGCCTTTCCCGGGTTGCGCGGACATCGTAACCGCCACATCCGCATGGCCAGGCACAACACGTCGTGCATTTCGCTCTCGGAAAAGACCTGATTCTTTGAGAGACACAGTGTCACGAGATCCGGATGACCGCCGTGGACCGCGCCCTTAAGAACGTCCTTCGCGCACGATGGATCGGAGTTGACGAGCGCGGCATCGACGGCGATGTTGTCGCTGTTCGAGGCGTAGAATCCAGGCGCGACACCGTCGTCGAACCCTGGAAATGCGCCGTGCCGCAACAGCAGCTTTTCCATCGCGTCGTTCCCGTTCGCAATCGCCCAGTTCAACGCATTGCCGGACGCGTCCATCACGGTATGCGCCGATGCACCGTTCTCAAGGAGCAGCGTTGCCATATCCAGATCGTCGTTGAGCGCCGCCGCGTGTAACGGGGCGCCCCGCTCGGCCACGGGGTACCCTTCGTACTTGTCGTATGGTGTGTCCGGATCCGCGCCACGTTCCAGCAGGAGGCGCACGACCTCGAGGTGTCCCTTGTCGGCGGCGATCGCAATCGGATACGCGTCCATGCCTGGATAGTTGCGGGCCCAGTCATTCACGGCTTCGGGATCGGTATCGAGGATTCCGCGCGCCCCTTCGACGTCGCCGATCGCACAGGCGACCCACAGATCGTATTCCGCTCCCCGTCCCAGCAGAATGCCGCCTATGACCGGCCATAAGGGACTCGGCGGGGGGTCCCACCCGCGTTTGGGCCGCGGGCTAAGGGCGAGGTGGATCGGCTTCTTTCCGCGGGCATTCGTTCGATTCGGATCGGCGCCCCCATCCAGGAGTTCCTGAGTCACGTCGACATGATGATTCTCCACGGCTGAGTGAAGCGCAGTTTCGCCGTTTCGGTTTACTCCGTGTATCCCCGCAGGGTCAGCATCGAGCAGTTCATTCACGCGTTCAAGATCGCCTCTGGCCGCGGCCAGGCACAGCTCGACTCCGGTCTCCGTCTCTCCGGACTGCCGCAACCGCCAGGCTTCCATCGCTTCCGCCACGTCGGTATGCCCCTGGTGGCGGGCCATATCGATTGCCGACACGCGCTCCCGGTAGGTTATCCGGGTGGGGCTGGCGCCAGCAGCCAGGAGCAGCCTGACCACCTCCAGGTGGCCCTCACGCGCAGCGTAGTGAATGGCCTGGTAACCCTGTACCCCGTCCCGGCGCGCGAGATCGGGCTTCCGCTTCAGGATGGCCCGCACCGAATCCACGTCGCCCCCACGCGCCGCCTTGCAGATTTCGGCGACACCGGCGGTCTCGTCATCACGGGCCGGTCCGTTCCTGCGAAACTTCCTCTTTGCCATTGCCAGTAATCCCTTTGTCGTCCTCTTCGCTTCCAGGCGCCGTGCTCGCCGTGTCGCGCGAGTCACTCTTCGGCTGGCAAAAAAAACGGCGCGTCTGCCTGAACTATTCGGAATCGAGGCCGTTACTTCACACGGACCGTGAACCGGGAACCGTGTTCTTCCAGCGTTGCATTGTCGAAACGCGCCGAGAGACCATTCCCGGAAACTTCGACCGTCGTTTTGTCTGTCCTGGTATCCAGTTTGTCGTAACCGACGACCTGAAGCCTTCGTATGCCACTCGAGGTAGGATGAGAACCTGCGGCTTCCGTCAATGCGCTGACACCGTCCCCGGTTGAATACATCATCTCGAATCGCCCACTGCTTCCGGCGAGTGCGATGTATCTCGTGTGGAGCACGCCGCCATCGACAATTGTCACGTTGCTGGGGTCCATCCCCGTCACTCGCAGCGGCCGTTTGACTGGCGCTATGACCGTCAGGCTGTTCGCCGTCCGGGACTCGAACGCCTCTCTCTGTCGGACTCGTCGTTCACGCACGGTCGTTGTATCATATTCAGCGCCGGCTTCGAAATCATCCATTTCGGATCGGGTGAATTCGACAGTCGCGCCCGACCCTGCCGCATCGTCGAGAGCGCGTGCAAGATAAAGATCCAGTGACTGAGAATCGTCTATCTCCAGATTACCTTTCCAGTCGGGAGCAAACGTGTCAAGCAAGACCGCGAGTGCGTGTCCGATCTTGTAAGCGCGGCCCCTGACGTCATCCGCAGGAAAGCCATTTTCAGGCAGATCGACGTTTGTCCTTCCGACCGAAAGAGCCTCCACGTATGCGGCCAGACCTTCAAGCAGTTCCTCTTGTCTTTCGTACGAGGAGAATCCTGCATCCATCATGCTGAATCGATCTTTGCGTGCCTCGAGGGCCCGGCGCGTCCAGGAAGATTTCTCCTGCCTGTCGTCCGTTGATAGCGCTCGGCGAAGCGATTCGGTCTCGATACGCCGGAGTTGCAATAACGCACTTTCGGTCATAGGGTAGAGAAACAGCGTGCGGATGTCTGGCGCCCATGTGGGATGATGCCGGGACTGAAAGACGTGAAACGCCTCGTGAATGGCCATCGAGGCAAGATCCACGGGCGTTTGACGTGGAATCGCAGCGTCGGTCAGCAGGCTCGCAACCGGCGTTCCATCGAGGTCGATTGTACTATTCGCCACCACCGCAGGATGTCTTCCATCGAACAAGAGCGCGGGATAACCACATGCGTTGACTTCCGTAAAACCTTCCGGAACAACGGGATATCGAAAGAGATAGGTGTTTCGACCGTCATAGTAGGCAACGGGGACCGAAAGAGGATCAAAATTAGGCCATAGCTCTCGTTTCGCAGCCAGGTGCGCGATCTCTCTGGACAATTCTGCCGCTCGCGACAGCTCTACGGGTTCTGGCGCCATAAGAAATGGACGGGACAATTGAATACGACCCTTCCTGAATCATGCCTAAATCAGATCCGCGGTCTCTACGAGTTTCCACGTGTTTCCCCGGTCCGGGGACATCATCAGCGAGCGGCGGCTGTCCGGGTGGTCATTCCGGTAAAACCAGTACGTCGAAAAGTAGTCGTACGAGAGGAACAGCCGCCCGATACGGTCAATGGTGAGGCGGTGGTAGAAGACGCTGTATTCGGAGAACGGCGGCACGACAAGGACACGGGGTTCCTGCCAGGCGCCGCCCAGGGGGCGCTGCTGATGGGCGAGCGTCGCATAGTTGCCGGCCGGGAAGTAGCTTGTGCCGTTCCACCAGAGTCTGAAGGCAGAATGCAACGTGTCTTCCGGGTCGCAGACGAAGCCGATGTAGGTCTGCCGGGCGTCCGGCCAGGCTTCCCGGGGCTCCGTCCAGCCGGAATCAGCCGTGTTCGAAGCCAGTGACCGGGCATACGGAAACGGGCATCCGTGGGTGCCGGACAGCGCATGCAGATAGCCCTGCCCGTCCATGGTGATGCTGGGAGAATTGTGGATATCGTTTGCGGGGGGGCCGTAGCCGACCAGTGCGGGCGCGCCCATCTCCCGCGTTTCCCTGTCGATGGTGGCGACGTACGTCGGCACGCCGGGAACGTCTTCGTTCGGGTCGGTCGCTTCGGCCCAGATGACGTGCACCTTGCCTTCTCTGGAGACAACCGAAGCCGGAATACCGGAGTGCTGGGAGAGACCGATGCACCGATCGGAGATGAGTATCGGTTCGCCCAGCGACAGCCCGTGAGATGTCTTCTCGGGCAGGAAAAGCTCCAGGTCGTTGACCTTTCGCCAGAAAAGGCGCGCATCTTCCGCGGTACGGGCGTAGCGGAGAACGGGAGGCGGACCGTCACAGGAATTATGGCCGGTAAACCACTCGATATCGAATGTACGCGGACAATCCTCCCTGCCGGGAATCGCGCACGCGGAGAACGTGCGGCCCTGGTCCGCGGAATACAGCAAGTTGGGTTGACCGTTGACATTTGCTACAATATATAGTAGATTCTCCGCGTCGAAGGCAATCTTGGTGGATGCGTTTCCATCAGCGGCGTTGTCAAAGCCACGTACGGAACTTCCGAAGTCGGATTCGATCCAGCGACCGTCGCGCAAGGCGCTGATCCCATTTCCTGTCGTTACGTATGGCCGGTTTTCGAGATCGAAATAGATCTGGTTCTCTACGGGGCAATCGGGCACAAAACCAAATTGTGCGTTCTCATGTTCGTAAGGCTTCAATACCAACGGGAGGCGGAGGGGTCGTTGAACCGGTGAAGTTCCGGTCCTGAGCGTTAACGTGGAATACGTGGATACTTCGGGGTAGGTTTCTGACGTGGCCCTCAGCCGGCACGCAAGGGATTCATCTTCGCCTGTGGAATCGGGCATCTGGTATTGGGCGATGACCCGCGCGCACTCCATCGCGCCAAGATTGACGGTGTCCTCGGAGAGTTGCACGGGAAGGGCGGCCGCCCCATCGCATTCTGGCGTCAGACGCACTGTCTGCGGGCTGTTGGAACTGTTCCTGACCTGGAAGTCGATCGCACCGGACGCACCCGGGCGGACGTTCAGGTTTCGGTTGTAGGGTGTGAGCAACCAGCGACAGGCGTGGAGGGGGAAGAAAGTCTCTAGGTGCGGGGTCCAGTAGGACATATTCGCGTGCGGGTCGTCGTCGGTCCAGCGCGTGACGCCATCGATGTGGATAACGGCTTGCTGGGCGGGCAGGTGGAGGCGCCAGGGCGTGGGACGGAGAGCGCGTGCCGGGAACGTATGCGTGACGCGTCCGCCCCGAACCTTAAGGGTATCTACGGTGCTGCCGGAAGCATCGAATACGGACAGCGCTTTCACAGAACGGGGCAGGTCTACGATCTCCACGGCGAACGCATCGCGGGGAGGAAGAAAGCAGACGTCACCGGAATGCTCCGGCGCGAGCAGGACGATGGGTTCCTCGTGCCTGGCGTCCTTGTGACCGCGGGAAGTCTCGATAAGGTAGTGCCTGCAGTTGGTCCGAAACGCCCAGACGATCTCTTCACCGTACCTGTCGTTGGAGATCGTGATGTTGAGTTTGTAGATCCCTTTGTGGTTGACATGCGTCGACAACCGTGTATGTTGAATAGGGCCGTTGCCATCGCCCGGGCCGGTGTCGGGGAGCGTCTCCTCCTGTACGACCTTTCGGTCGGGCGTTACCAATAGCGCTCGCAGGTCCGTGCGGCGGTTGTGGACGTTGCGGTCGCGTTTCTGCAGGTCAATGGCAAGCTCACCGGGTGTGGCCAGAAAATACGCGCCTCCGGCGCCGCCTATACCCCATCGAATTGTCGAATCCATGGTTGTCGCCTCCGGTTTGCCGTGGATGTCCCGTACGTGTACAAGTATAAGGTTGAGAGGCGTCAATCAAAACGAAAATAAGCCGGGGGCAGAATCTGGGGATTTGCTTTTCGTGGGGTCGAGGCGGGTATGTTTCGCCCTGGTACCGCGAGACACAAAGCTGGAATTTTGGAACGAAGAAGCGGATTGCGAAGTCGAAAAGCCATGAAGGACCCACGTTTCGATGTCGGCCTTTCCATGGAGGCTGTAGATTCACAACCTTGACGTGACCGGTCCGTAACATTCCGTAACATTAAGAATATACATTGTGCAGCTGATGGTTTTTGTCGCGTTTTGGTACACATACCGTGAGGGGGGGCAAGATGAAGTTCGTGCTGCATCGGTTTGAAGGATCCATCCTGTCGACTCTGGCCGCCCAGCGGGATAAACGCAAGCGCTTTCAGTTGCTTCTTGCGGATCGGCGGACCGGCGTCCAGGTGGAAAAACGGGACAAGGACCCGGAGGCGGACCTGAAGCGGCGGTATGGACAGGTTCTCGGCCTTTCCTTCGCGCTTTCCGTCGGGTTGCATGCCGGAATCGCCGTTCTGTTTCCAACCCTGGATATTCAGGCCACAACTTCGAAGCCGGAACAGATTATCATTCATGTCGAGGACCTTCCCGAGACCCGGCAGATCACACGTCCGCCACCGCCGCCCCGTCCGGCCATTCCCATTGAAACCGAAGACGAGAACGTCCCGGACGACATGACGATCGAGACCACCGATCTCGAACTGGAAGACGTGCCGGTGGATCTGCCGCCGCCGCCGACGGCAGAAAGCGAGGCCGTTCTTATCGAAGAGGAGGAAATACTGGAGGTGTGGAAGGTGGAGCAGAAGCCGAGGCTGATCAGAAGGGCGCTTCCGGTGTATCCCCAGTTTGCGCTTCGGGCCGGCCTGCAAGGATCCGTGATGCTGAAAGTGCTTCTTGGCCGGGACGGCAAGGCGGAACAGATCCAGGTGCTGAAGGGCGAGGAGATCTTCCGGGCATCGGCCAAAGACGCCGTGAGCAAGTTTCTGTTCGAGCCGGCCCGTCAAAGCGACCGGCCCGTTAAAGTGTGGCTGGTGGTCCCGATCCACTTCAAGCTGCAGGATTGAGTCTGCGCGAAATCCGAATCATTGCAATATGGCGGAAAATCCGTTACATTCATTAATTGAGTGCGGCGTCCCGAGACGGTGTTTCAGTCATTCGTGGACGGCCAGGAGCTGAAATTCACAATTGCAAACGTAACCTATGGGGTCAGCCTTGTTAACCAGGATTCGCAGTCTGTTCGTTTTCTCGCTCGTCGCTGCCGTGAGCTGGGGCTGCGCTGCAGAAGGTCTGCCCGAAAAGATCGAGATCGGCGTCGCACTCCCGCTGACCGGCCCGCAGATCTTATACGGCGCGCCGGCGTGGGAAGGCATCCAGTTCGCCCTTGAAGAAATCAACGGTTCATCGATCCTCGGTGGCTCAAGTATCGAGTTCATCAGGGAGGATTCCCGAGGCACGGTTGATGCCGCCACGAAAGCGTTCAATAAACTCATCAAAGAGGACGGTGTGTCGGTCATCCTGGGTCCCGGTATCTCAACCGTGGCGAAGGAGGTGTTTCCGATCGCTCAACAGAGCGGGGTTCTGGCTTTAAGTCCGACGTCGACCGCCGTCGGCCTGAGCGCGATCGGCGACTATATCTTTCGCACAGGCCTTAACGTTGGCACGCTCGCTCCAGGGGCCGTCAAGGGTACGAAGGAGAAACTTAGGTATCGACGAGTGGCGATTATGGTCGATTCGACCGACGTGTATTCCCTCAGCCTGGACGAGGAATTGCGCAACGCCCTGGCCGACAACGATGTCCGGATTCTGACAAGGGAGACGTTTGCAACGGGCGACACCTCGTTTGCCGACCAGTTGGGCAGAATAATGGCTCTGAAGCCACAGGCGGTGTTTGTCTCGTGCCTGGCGGCGGAGATGATTCAAGTTCTGGTCAACGCCCGTGAGGTTGGCATCCCTTCAACGATTCCTATGATTATGCCTGAACTGTCCCTGGCCGAAGTCAGGAAAGCGGGCGACGCCGCCGAAGGCGCGATTTCCGTATTGAGTTGGGCAAGCAACGCTTCCACACCCGGGAACCAGGCCTTCGTTGAAAATTACATCGCCAGGTACGGCTATGAACCGCATCCATGGGGCGCGATTTCTTACGTCTCGCTGCTTGTTCTCGCCGAAGCAATAGCGGAAACCGGATCGATGGACGCGAGTGCGATCAAACGCGCGATGATCAATACCCGGGAGGTCGATACGATTCTGGGGCGTTTCTCGTTCAATCCCGATGGCGACGCGGTTTACAATCCAATTGTGCTGAAGGTGCGGAACGGCGCCTTTGAAGTCTTCAAGTAAGCCAATCCATGGTCCCTGCTGAGATATTGGGCACTCAGGTCCCTTTTTCCGGATATCCTTGAAGCAACCCCCTTAATTAGAGACTCGTACACCCACAGGGCTCCGGTTTTTCCGGGGCCCTTTTCGCGTTCCATTTTTCGACGTAGGGGCAGGTTTCAAACCTGCCCCTACAAATCCCTCGGACTAACCGCTCAGAGCTTCGTCTCCAGGAACGCGTATCCCATTTCGCGTTGCGCGTCGGCGAAGCCGTGGCCTTCTTCGTGCAGGACCTGGCGGAAGTTTTCCCTGGCGCCATATAGCGAAAAGACGCGCGTGACGGATTCGCCCATGCGTTCCAGAACCGGGCGCGTGAGACGGGTTTCCTCCAGGCTGTACTTAAAGTCGTTGAGCGCCGTGATGTGCATGATGGCGCGGGGCGCGGCCAGGGCCAGGTATTCGTGGAGTTCGATCGGGAAAGGTTTGCCGGTTTGACAGTACGGCCTCAGAAAGGGGCGCCCCACCCACCAGCCGGTGCGCGCATTGTTGAACGGGTTTTTGGAAAACCTGGCGGGCCAGTCGCCGCAACTTGCCACGCCGGCAGAGATGCGCGGTTCGAGCGCCATCGCATGAATGGTGATCCCGCCCCCCTGCGAATGGCCGATGGATCCGATGCGTCCATCGTCCGCCTCGGGGATGGTTTCGAGCAGATCGACCGCGCGGCTGAGGTCCCACAGGTCCTTGCCGCGGACGGACCATTCGGGAAATTTCTCATAGAAGGGCGCGGTGTCGAAGTCGCGCAGGCCCTCGTATTTCCGTTGATTGGCGCTCAACAGGTCGTACGCCAGCGTGACGAAGCCGCGCCGGACCAGGTGAAGCGCATAGGCGCGGTCCCGGCCCTTCTCGGACGGATCGTTGCCGATAACCTGCTCTCTCCCGTACGGCGTGGTGGGGTGGATGCAGAGTACGGCCGGCGCAGTACCGTTCAGTCCCGCGGGGATGAGCGCGTCGGCGACAATCCGCTCATCCGGCGCGACGTTGTACGCAATGCTTCGCTTGACGTGGTCACCGTGGTCGGTTTCCGAGACAATCTCGGCGTCCAACGGAGGGACTTCCGTGGGACCTCGACCCAGGGTCTGACGGAAGATGGCCCGAAGCGCCTCCGCCTTCGTTTCCCATTCTTCCACGGTGTCGATTCTACCGATATGCGACGCCCCGCCGCCCATCGTGAGGCCGTCTCCGCCTCTTCGGATTTCCAGCAGGTCGTCGAATGAGATGTCGGTCATATATGTCTCCGTTTGCGTGAGCATGCGCGATGGGGAATTATGCAACATGGATGAACAGGATAGACAGGATGAAAGGTACCCGGCGGGTGTATGCCTGCGCATCGTTGCCTGCAATATAAACAATCGACTGTCAGGCAAAAAGCAGCTATCAGTCGTCAGCCAGAAGCGGGTAGACGTAAGCCGGTAGAGGACCACACCCCGCCCCACCACCTGGTGAGACGCAAGACGTGAGACGGTAGAGATTTCCAGCCTTGTAAGGGTTCTTCTCGTGCCGGAGGCAGAAAGGAAAAACACACCGGGCAAGGATATCGTCTACCGTCTACCCTCTCACCTCTACCCGCCTTTTGTCTGCCGTCTCACCTCTGCCGTCTCACCGCCTTTTGGCGACCTCTCTCCCCGGCCCTCTCTCCTAAAGGAAAGAGGGAGAAAGGCTGGATGTAATCTTGACGGTCTGTTATATATACTATGATTGATTGGAAATCGCCGTCCCGCCACGGTTGCAAGCCCCGTACATCATCCCATCACCATTTCCCCTTCCTTTAGGAACGGGGGTTAGGGGGTAGGTCCCGCGGGCGTGGGGAATACGGATTCCGATCATGTCGACGTTGTCGCGGCGGGGTCCACACCTGGAGACGCGCAACCGGTGCCTCCATCCCGATGAAGGTACGGGGGTGTCGGTGCGGCGAAAGGCGCCGGCTGCGGTCAGCCAGCCTTGCATTATGGATTTCGAAACGGCCTTTTGACACGTGGTCATTGAGCTTGTCGAAATGCCCGTATGGATAGCTGTTTGGCGTTCTTCCCGACCTTCGCCGACCCTTCGACAAGCTCAGGGAGCGGCTCAGGTCGCGGGTGCAGGGCGTTCGAAGTCTTGAATAAAGGGAGGTGAATTGATGCTTCAGGTGCATGACCTGCGCGTATCCTACGGCGCTGTAACCGTGCTGGACGGTATTTCATTCAGCCTGCACGGCGGCGAGGCGGTCGCGGTCGCAGGCGCAAACGGAAGCGGCAAGACCACGCTGATGAAATGCCTTACCGGTGAAATCGCGGATTACGAAGGCGGGGTCGCCCTGGACAGGTCCGTTACGTCAGCCTGCCTGCCCCAGGAGAGCCCGGTGGACTTCGACGGTTCTGCGATGGAGCGCGCGCTTTCGTTCGACGCGGAGCTGGTGCGGGTATACAGGGGGATTCAGGCCGGACGCCACGAGTTCTATCAGGACTACTACGAGTCGGGCGGATTCGTGCTGGAAGACAGAATTCGAGCCTATGCCGCGAATTTCGGCGTGGAACTGGAGCAGCGTTACAGGAGTATGTCACGCGGGCAGCAGCGGAAAGTCGACATCGCCGGGGTGCTGGCGATGGACGCGGACCTGATGTTGTTCGACGAACCGCTGAACTATCTGGACATCAGGGGCATTACGGCGTTCGAGGAAGCCATCGGTCTCGCAAAACGACGGGGAAGGGCCATATTGATCGTGAGTCACGACCGGGAGCTGATCGACAACGTCGCGGATCGGACAATCTACCTGGAGCGGGGGAGCATGTTCTCGGTCCAGGGCGGCTATTCCACGGCCCTGGAACACAAGGAGCGGGACTTTCACGACCGGTCGGAAAGAGCCAGGGCGCTGAGGAAGAAGATCTCCAGCCTCCAGGAGGCCATGCGCCGGCGAATGGCGTGGGGGGCGAGCCGGGAGAACGAGACGATAGACTCGTCCAGCCGTCGCCTTGCCGCAAAGGTGACCAGGGGCGGGAAGGTGATGGAGCGACGCCTGGAACGGCACAGGGCCGCATTGGAGGACGAGAAGCCCTGGATCGAAAAGAAAGTCAGGTTGAATTTCCCGCCCTACGAGGTGGATCGGCGGCTTGTGGCGAGGATGGAGTCGGCGGGCAAGCAGCTGGGCGGCAAGCCGGTTCTCGAGGCGCTGGATCTTGTGGTGGAGACCAGAGACCGGATCGCACTGTTGGGGCCGAACGGGGTCGGAAAGACAACGCTTCTGAATGTGATGACGGGGAAACTGCCGCCGGACGCGGGGACAGTCTACTGCAATTCAAACGTGAGGGTCGGGTATCTGACGCAGGGTCTGGCCGGATTCTACGACCGGGAGATCTTCCTCGACAATTTCGTCGATGACGACTACGGGGAAAGCGAGGTGCGTCAGTACCTCGGCGCGGCGAGGCTGAAGGCCGACAAGGTGGTCCGGCCGGTCCGCACGCTGAGTTACGGCGAGCGGATGCGCGGCGCCATCGTAAAGATGATTCTGAAACGGATGGAGTTTCTGGTGCTGGACGAGCCCACGACGCACCTGGACATCGAGTCCGTGGAAGTGCTGGAGGGTCTGCTCGAGTCGTTTCCCGGAGGCTTTGCGGTTGTCAGCCATGACCGGCGATTGATTGCCCGCGTGGCGGATGAAGTCTTTATTTTAGATGAAGGTCGCATGGAAAAGTTGTAGAGGTTTGAGTGAAGACACCTATTGAGAACCGGTTTCCCAGAGATAGATGGGTTTGCCCGTATTATCAATATAACCACACGTATGATCTCCCATTACCGGCGCAACGCCGTTGTTGAACGGCCAGCAGGTGTTGAATTGGGGTTCGGCAATGGTGTCGCCGTTTCGATTGATGTATCCCCATTTGCCGTTTTCCATGACAGCGGCGATGCCTTCGGAATAGTGCTCGACCTGTTCGTAACGAGGCGGCACCGCAAACGCGCCGGATTTGTCGATAAAACCGAATCGTTCCCCGATTCGTGCGCCCGCCAGGCCTTCACTGAAGGGGTGGGCTTCGTCGAACTTAAGGGGAATGACGAACTTCCCGGTTTCGTCGATATATCCCTGTTTGTCGCCGATGCCCACGCGCCCGAGACCTTCCACAAAGCCCAGGGCCCTCTCGAATTGGGGCGGGATGATCATCTCCCCTGATTTATTTATGTAGCCGAATTTGCCGTCCTTTTTCGCGGCGTACGGCGCGGTGAATTCAAAGGGCGTATGATTCACTTCGGATTCTCCCTTGTGAGAATGTCTTGACGTTGGGTACGGAATGGCTGCCGGCGATATGGCATCTTCGTCGGGCGTGACCTGGAAATCGGCGAAGTTCTGCTGGAGTCGAGTACGAACCTTGCGTTTGGCTCTGAGTATGCGCATCGTCAGGGCCTTATACGAAAGGCCGTGGATTTTTTGCAGGTCCGCATACGGGATCTCGTCCAGATAGCGGGATTTAAGCAGGTCGCGTTCCAGTGCGGGGAGCCTGTCAATTGCGGAAATGGCTCTACCAATCGTCTCATCTCGAATCAGCCGCGTTTCAGCGGACTGTTCGTTGGCGGGTTCCTCCCGGGTGAGCGGCCGCGCGCCGGGTTGTCTGTTGCGCAGATGGTTCCGGCATTCGTTACGGGCAATCTGACGCAGCCACGCCTCGAAACGCTCAGGCCGTCTCAGTGAAGCCAGGTTCTGATACGCCTTGAGGAAAACGTCCTGAACGACTTCCCGCGCATCTTCGGGATTTCTCATCCAATAGAGCGATTGGGAGTAAACGGACGCCTGGTGCTTACGAATGAGTTGCTCGAGCGCTCGCGAATCACCCGTCAGAATCTGTTGGATCAGGTGCGCGTCATTGTTCATAGCAGGGTCCCTTTATAGACTAAGACACGCGAACGAAGTGTTTTCTTCATGCATTATGCCTGAAATATAACGAAACGCCGGATGAATCTTCGTGCCATGCACGTGGATCCCCCACCGATTCAGAAAAAACCAACCGAATGACGATTGGATAACCATAACAGGATGCGATGAAAGTCATCTATTCACCGGACCACAAACGCCACGCGCCGCGCGATCAGTTCATCGGAGGCGGGCTGAGGCCGAATCCGGAAGTCCCGGCGCGGGCCGAGGCGATTCTTCGCGCGATTCAGGGCAGACACGAAGTGATGCCGCCGCGGACGTTCTCGATGGATGCCATCCGTGCCGTACACGACGAGGGCTATCTGCGCTTCCTGGAGCACGTCCACGCGGCGTGGGTGGACCGGGGTGAAGGCGGCGAAACCGGACTGATCCCCGACACGTTCGCGGCGCGCGCGTCGTCCTGCAGGCCCCGCGACCTCGTGCATCAGGCGGGGTACTATGGCTTCGAAACGCAGACCCCGATACTCGAGCACACCTTCACGGCGGCTCGCGAGGCCGCGTACTGCGCGCTGTCCGGCGCGGCGATGCTGCTGGAGGGTGAAAACTCGGTCTACGCGCTCTGCCGGCCGCCCGGGCATCACGCTGCGGGCGACCTATACGGCGGCTACTGCTACCTGAACCACGCCGCCGCCGCAGCGAAATATCTTGGCGCGGCCGGTCGCGTGGCCGTGCTGGACGTGGACTATCACCACGGGAACGGGACGCAGTCGATCTTCTACGAGTCGGACGCGGTTCTGTTCGCATCCATCCACGCGGACCCGGACTTCGAGTATCCCTGGTTCAGCGGATACGCGGATGAGTCCGGTACGGGCGTCGGGCTCGGACTGAACGTGAACCTGCCGCTTGCCATCGGCACGGGCGAAACCCGGTACCTCGAGACCCTGGACCGGGCGCTGAATGAGGTGGACCGGTTCGCGCCTGCCTTCCTGGTGGTTTCGCTGGGTGTGGACGCGTGCCGGGAAGACCCGCTTGGCAAGTTCGATCTGCCGGTCTCCGCATTCGAGACAATCGGACGTCGAATCGCCCTGGCGGACCTTCCGACGCTGCTGGTGCAGGAGGGCGGATACGACCTGGACAGCATTGGCGCGTGTGTGCAGAATGTGCTTGATGCATTTGGGCGTTAGGCGTTTATTGTCCGTCCTGACTTTCCAGACGGAAGCGGGCAATTCCGGCGGTATCGTGTCGTCGGCTTGCGCGTCCGCAGGCGAAAGGTGGAAGACATGATTCTCGCTGAAATGACGTCTCCCGAAATCGATGCCCTGCCGCGGGATATCGTGGTACTGATGCCCGTGGCCTCGTGCGAGCAGCACAGCCTGCATCTGCCCGTGTTTACGGACAGTCTGATCGGCGGCGAGGTGGCCAGGCGGGTACACGAACGCTGCCCGGACGACGTCCTGGTGCTGCCGGTGCAGTGGCTGGGATATTCCCAGCACCACATTCGATATCCCGGTACGGTGAGCGCCGTTTCCGAGACGCACCTGCTCCTGATGATGGACATCGTGGCGTCGATGGTGGGTCACGGGTTCCGGAAGATTCTGATTCAAAACAGCCACGGCGGAAACGGCGCGAATGTCTCCGTGCTGCTGCAGCGGTTGATGGAACGGTATCCGGACGGCGACGTGGAGTTCTACTCGCGCTGGGCGTGGGCCTCCGGCGGTGCATTGGACAAAATACGCCAACTGGGTTCCGGAGGGTCCGGGCACGCGGGCGAAACGGAGACGTCGATGATCCTGGCGATCCGTCCTGAACTCGTGCGCACGGACAGGCTGGACGCCGATGGCGAGCGGGACGGCATGCGGGTGCCGGGCGTGGCGTCCTACTACCGTTTCGATCAGCGCACGCGGCACGGCGGCGTCGGCGATCCCACGGTCGCAAGCGCCGAGAACGGCGAGCGTATGCTGGACGCTTCCGCGGATGAGGTGGCGGAGCACGTGCGGCAGATTCGGGCCCTGAAGCCGTTCGGTTAGCGCCACTTTGAAGAAAGATCACCGTTAAATTGGCCACAAAAACCCTGAATGCGGGTAGAGGGTAGAGGGAAGACGGAAGACCAAAAGCGGGTAGACGGGAGCCGGTAGACGGTAGAAGAATAACTGCCCGGTATGTCATTCCTCATTGCCTTCGGCACGAACAGAATCCTCACGAGGCAGGCAATCTCTCCCCTCTCCCGTCTTACGTCTCACCCGGTGGTCGGGCGGCGGGGGGAGAGGTTCCGAACATATCCAGTGACCTGACGTATCCTGAAAATCCGTCGTGAAGTTTTCAGAACGAAAACCGATTTGGGACAGGTGTGGCGGCAAGTGTACGCGATCAAGTGAAATCGGCAGTTTGGAAAGACACGCGGAGGTAAACGTATGCGGAAAAATCGACTGAGTGAGTTGTTGAAGGCGGACAAGCCGAGTATTGGGACCCACGTACACAGCCCCTGGCCGACGGTTATGGAACTCGTGGGGCTTACCGGAATGTACGATTATGTGGAATACGTGTCGGAATACGCGCCTTACGACCTGCATACGTTCGAAAACCTCGCCAGGGCGATCGAACTCTACGATATGTCCTCCATGATCAAGGTGGAACAGGAGCCGAGGTCGCACCTGGCGTCGCGGGCGATCGGCGCGGGCATCCAGAACGTGCTGTTCGCCGACGTGCGGAACGTCTCCGACGCCCGCGAGTGCGTCAACGCGGTGCGCGCCGAAACGCCGAAGACGGGCGGCCAGCACGGAGCGAGCATGCGCCGGAACATGGGGTTCGGGATGGCCGGCGGCCTGCCGGAGTTCGTCGATGCCATGGAAGACGTCGTCATTGCCGTCATGATCGAAAAAGCGCCGGCGGTGGAGAATCTGGAGGCGATCCTCGCCGTGGGCGGCCTGGATATGGTACAATTCGGCCCGGGGGACTTTTCGATGAGTATCGGCCATCCGGGCGAATACGGAAACGAGAGAGTCAAAGAGGCGGAGAAGTTCGTCATCGAGACGTCATTGAAAATGGGCGTTGCGCCGCGGGCGGAGATCAGCGCGCCGGACCAGGCCAGGCGCTATCTGGATATGGGCGTGAAACACTTCTGTATCGGAACGGACGTCAGCATTCTGATGGACTGGTTCCGCGCAAATGGTGAGGAAATGCGGCGGGTGCTGGAAGGCGCGTGAAGTCGGGGACGGCGCGGTTGGCAGAACGCATTCAACGGGTCCGCAGTCGTTGCGTTGCGGGCCGGAGGGAGGCGAATTACTGATGGCAGCGGAATCAACCAATAACGGCAGGTCGGACCCTCACGGTCTCTGGGACACGGACAATCCCCGCATGCACGTGGGCACGCAGCGGTTCGACACAACGGACGAGCATCTGGGGTTTCTCGCGCGCCACGGCGTGAACAGTATGGCCGCGAACGATATCACCTTCCACCCCGACCGGGGCTGGGATGCGGAGGAACTCGCGGCGAAACGCGAAAAGTGCGCGGGTTTCGGCGTGGACCTGGAAATGGTGGCGCTGCCCCTCCATCAGTTCAACGACGACGGCGGATCGGTGCCTAACTACATGCTGGGGAACTGGATGAAGGGAGAGAAGGAGATCGATCGCGTATGCAGGATGGTGAGGGCCACGGGCGAGGCCGGCATTCCCGCCATCAAGTATTTCCTGTGCGAAATGGAGAACCAGCGGACGGAGAGCGTTCCGCCGGGCCGAGGAGGCGTCCGGTATTCCACTTGGGACCTCTCGAAGGCAGATGCCGATACGCCGCGATACGACAAACCCGTTACCGCCGAAGAGAACTGGGAGCGGGTGACTTTTTTCCTGGAACGGGTGATTCCTGTTGCGGAGGAGTGCAAGGTCCGCATGGCCTGCCATCCCTGCGACCCATGGCTGCCGCCGGGGTACAAGGGCGTGGATCGCGTCCTGGGCGGGGCGGAGGGTTTCAAGCGGTTTATCGAAATCTGTCCCAGTCCCTATCACGGCCTGAATCTCTGCCTGGGCTGCATGGCTGAGAGCGTGGAGGATCCCGCCACGGAGGTTCCGGATATCATCCGCTATTTCGGGGAACGGAAGAAGATCCACCTGATCCACTATCGGAATATCTTCGGCGGCCGCAACAAGTTCCAGGAAGTCTGGCCCGACGAAGGCGATATGAATATGTACACGCTGATGCAGGCGCTGAAAGACGTCGGATACCCGCACATGGTCGTGCCGGACCACGCCCCGGGCCACAGCGCGCCGGGGAGTTTCGAACAGGCGTTTGCCTTCCAGTTCGGCTATATCAAGGCGATGATGCAGGCGGTGCTTTCCGCCGGGTGAGGGATTGCACATATCGGCGAATCTGACCGCCAGATCCGAAACGCCCGCCAAAGCGGGCGTAAAAAAACGATCGTCGTTCCCTCGAGGTCCGAGCGGCTACGGAGTAGTGATGTCGTTTAATACGAGCTTATTTGATCGGGCGCTTAAAGAGCGAAGAGAGAAGCGAAGCCGCGAGAGAAAGGAATGCCTGGATACGGTAACGGCGACCCTCATCCGTGTCCGGAGTCAATACGACATTCGCGAGGCTTATGTAACGGGTTCGCTTATCGTTGAGTATCGATGGAATGAGGATTCCGACGTCGACGTGGCTTTCGGCGGATGTTCAGGATCAGTCCTCGACGTCATGAAAGCGCTGGAAGATGCCACCGGAAAGGTTGTGGATGTCATCGATCTGGACACGCATCCATATCCGGACACGGTCCGGGACAGTGGATTGACGGTTTATGGATCAAGCCGGGTGTAGCTTGTCGTATGGAGGGTGGGGTGAATCTGTTTTCCCTGGAACGACGCGTCGCGCTGGTGACGGGCGCGGGCAGGGGGATCGGCCAGGGCGTCGCGAAGGGTCTTGCGGCCCACGGCGCCAGGTGCGTCTGCGCGGCCAGGACCCGTTCTCAACTGGACGAAACGGTGGCAGCCATACGGGCGGCGGGCGGCGACGCGCTGGCCGTGGAAATGGATATGGCAGACCTGGACGCCGTCAGGCGGGGGGTGGAAACGACCCTCGCTCAATATGGGCAACTCGACATTCTGGTGAACAATGCGGGAATGAATATCCGAGAGCCGCTGGAACAAGTCAACGAGGAACACTACGACCGGATCATGGACGTCAATCTGAAAGGTCTCTTTTTCCTGACCCGGATGGCCGCCGAACATATGATCCCGCGGAAGCAGGGCAAGATCATCAACATCGGCTCCCTGACCACCGGAATCGCCCTGCACGGCGTGTCGGTCTATACGGCAACCAAGGGCGCCGTCGGACAGTTGACGAAGGCGCAGGCCCTGGAACTGGGCCCGCACAATATCCAGGTGAACGCGATCTGCCCCGGTTTCATCCTCACACCGCTCACGGAAAAGCTGTGGTCCGACCCGACGATGCGCGCGTGGGGCGAGGGCCGGACTCCGGCCGGGCGGCTGGGCGTACCGGAAGACCTGGTGGGAACCGCCGTGTTTCTGGCATCCGCGGCTTCGGATTACGTAGCCGGCCAGCACATCTACGTGGACGGCGGCTTCATGGCCGGCGAGAAGTGGCCGCTGCCGACTAGGAAGTTGTCTTAAAATTACCGGTGTGTTCCCGAGCGCGAGCGAGAAAGCGGCGGTCAAGGCGGGCAAATCCGCCCATATCCAATGTATCGTGGCTGCGCGCCCCTCGCCACTCTTGGGTGGATTTGACCAACGCCGACCGGCGCTTTTGCAGCCGTGCGAAGACCGCTGGGAATTTTAAGACAGCTTCTAAGGCGAGTCAATAGATGGATGCCGACAGGCTCGAGCGACAGATCGACTTTATCGTCGAAATCGACAAACTGAAGCACGTGCTCCGGCGGACGTACCTGGTCGACGGAAAACGCCGTGAGAACAGTGCGGAGCATTCATGGCACCTTGCCGTGATGGCCGTTCTGCTGTCGGAATACGCGCGGGAGGAACTGGATCTCACGCGAGTCGTGAAAATGCTGCTGCTTCACGACGTCGTCGAGATCGACGCCGGAGATACTTTTGCCTACGACGAGGCGGCCCACGCCGACAAGAACGAACGGGAGCGGCGCGCCGCCGAGCGAATTTTCAACCTGCTTCCCGCAGATATGGCCGAAGAGGTGTTTGCGTTGTGGGAGGAATTCGAGGCGGGTGAGACGCCCGAGGCGAAATACGCGGAAGCGCTGGACCGGTTTCAGCCGATCCTGCTGAACTACGGATCAGGTGGGATCGCGTGGCGGGAGCACGGAATCAGTTCGGAGCAGGTGATTGCGCGGAATCGGCATATCGAGGCCGGGGCGCCTGCTCTGTGGACGTACGTCCGGGGCTTGATCGACCGCGCCGTGAGCAGCGGGCGCCTCGCGTCGGGATCGTGATCACGCCGAGAGAAAACGTCGCGTGATTCCGCCCGACCGTTCGGGACAGATTTGACAGGAGGATTGGGATATGGCACGACAGCAGGCGGAATCGATGTGGTTTTACGTGGGCGGTACCGATATTTCGGTCTACCGTCTGGACCTTTCCACGGGGGACCTGGCGCACCGGAGCACGGTGTCGGACGTAAAGAACCCTTCGTTCCAGGCCATCCATCCGTCGAATCGGATCCTGTACTCGGTAGCCGAAGTCGATGACGGCGGGGCGTTGCATGCGTTCGCGATCGATCCGGCCACAGGCGCGCTGCGTTCGCTGAACCATCAGTCCAGTATGGGCGCCGGTCCCTGCCACGTAAGCGTGGACGCAACCGGTCGTGTGGTGCTGGTGGCCAATTATTCCAGCGGCGGCGTGGCGGCGCTGCCCATCCTGGAGGACGGGAGCCTGGGCGAGGCCACTTCCGTTTTTCAGCACGAGGGTTCCAGCGTGAATCCGGGCAGACAGCGGGGGCCGCATGCGCATTCGATCACCATCGATCCGGGCAATCGATTCGCGGTCTCGGCCGACCTGGGCATCGACAAAGTGCTGGTCTACCGGCTGGATGCGGAGAAGCAGACGATAGCGCCCAACGATCCCCCCTGGGTGGACGTTCAGGCGGGCGCCGGACCCAGGCACTTCGCGTTTCATCCCAACCGGAAACACGCATACCTGATCAATGAGCTGGACAATACGGCCGTGGCGTATGCGTACGATGAAGACCGGGGGGTCCTGGAGACGGCCCAGGTGATTTCCACGTTGCCCTCGGAGTTCACCGATACCAGCTATTGTGCGGATATCCACGTGTCGCAGGACGGGCGCTTCGTGTACGGTTCGAACCGGGGGCACGACAGTATCGTCATATTTGAAGTCGACCCGGGCACAGGCAGGCTCTCGGTCGTGGACTACGAGTCGACCCGCGGCGAGTTTCCGCGCAATTTCGCGTTGGATCCCTCGGGTCGGTTTCTGTTCGCCGCCAATCAGAATACGGACAATATCGTCACGTATCGAATCGACGCTCAATCGGGGAAACTAACGGCGACCGGACAACAGGTCGAGACGCCGCAACCGGTCTGCATCAACATGGTCCCCGCCGCATAACAGTCCGAGAGCCTTTCGTACCGATGCCTCACGCCTTGAATTCCCTTTTCTGGCTGAGGCATTTTCTGTATATACGGTTGAATCGGTTTCTCCCTTGTGGTGAGTTTCCGATCGGGACCGGTCCCTCGAGTGATTGAGACACCTCAGCGTTGACCCTTATTGACTGTTTTCCCTGAAGCGACGGTGGGCCATGAACATCGGCACGCTGCTGACGAAGTCCGCGCGCACGTATCCCCGGAACCTGGCCGTGGCGTGCGGTCCCAGGCGGTGGACCTACGCCCGGTTCAACGAGCGCGTGAACCGGCTGGCGCACGCGTTTGGCAGGCTCGGCGTCGGCCACGGAGACCACGTCGCGATTCTCATGCAGAATCTCCCCGAAATGCTCGAATCCATATTCGCGTGTTTCAAGGCCGGCGCCGCGGCCGTGCCGATCAACTTCCGCCTCCATGCCAACGAATACGCGTTTGTCATCGATCATTCCGAATCTGAACTGGTTGTTATCTCCGCCGAATTCAACGCGCCGATCTCGCAGATCAGAGATCGCCTGCCTCGCGTTCGGCACATCGTCACCATAGCGGACGCACACGAGGGAATACTGGACTATGAGACGTTGATACGCGCCGAAAGCGCCGGATTTGACGATGCGGACGTAAATCCCGACGACGTGGCGTGGGTGTTCTACACCTCCGGAACCACGGCTCAGCCGAAGGGAGCGCTCCTGACGCACCGGAATCTGCTGGCGATGACGATGAATTTCTATTCGGATATCTGCCAGGGATTCGGACCGGACGACGTGGCACTGCACGCGGCGCCGCTGTCCCACGGGAGCGGGTTGTATGCCCTGCCCAACGTCGGCAAGGCGGCGGCCAACATTATCCCTGAGACCGTCTCGTTTGACGTCGAAAAGATCCTGGAGGCGATTGAAAAGTATGGGGTCACGAACATGTTCGCGGCGCCGACGATGGTAAAAAGGATGGCGGAAAGCCCCGCTTTGCACGGATTCGATCTTCGTTCGCTGAAGATCCTCAACTACGGCGGGGGACCGATGCTCGCAGAAGACCTGCGGGTTGCGATCGAAAAGTTGGGGCCGTGCCTCGTGCAGCTGTACGGCCAGGGCGAATCGCCAATGACGATCACCTTTCTGCCCCACCGCGACCACGTTCTGAACGGTACCCCGCAACAGATGAAGCGGCTCAGTTCGGTAGGGTATGCGCGTACCGACGTCGAAATCAGGATCCTGGACCGTGAGGACTTCGAACTCCCGTCGGGAGACATCGGCCAGATCGTAACGCGCTCCGACCTGGTCATGAAGGGTTACTGGCGCAATCCCGAAGCCACCGCGGCCGCGCTGAAAGACGGCTGGCTTCATACCGGCGACGTGGGATATATGGACGAAGACGGCTACGTCTTTTTGCTCGATCGCTCGAAAGACCTGATCATCAGCGGCGGCGAGAACATCTACCCCCGCGAGATCGAAGAGGTGCTCATCCGGCATCCGGCCGTGTTCGAAGTCGCGGTTATCGGCGTGCCCCATCCCGAATGGGGAGAGGCCGTCAAGGCGGTCGTCGTCAAAGCGCCCGGGCGCGACGTGTCCGGTGAGGAGCTGATCGACTTCTGCAAAGGCCGGATCGCCAGTTTCAAGAAACCGGGATCCGTGGATTTCATCGAGGAACTGCCCAAGAACAACTACGGCAAGGTCGTCAAGAACGTGATCAGGGCGCCGTACTGGGGTGGAAGGGAAAGCAGGGTAATCTGAATTGACACCCGGTCCAACACCTGGTGAGACGTAAGCCGTGAGAGGGGGAGAACACCGGGTAGACGGGAGACGTAAGAGGGGAGAAGACCACACCCACCCCACCACCTGGTGAGAGGGGAGACGTTAGAAGGGAGAGATTGCCTGCCTTGTGAGGGTTCTTTTCGTGCCAAAGGCAAGGAGGAAAAACATACCGGGCAAGGATTTCATCTACCGTCTACCCTCTTACCTCTACCCGCCTTTCTTCTACCCTCTACCCGCATTAAGGTTCTTTGTGGCCGATTTGACTGTTGTCTTTCTTCGTATTGAGGTTAACAGGTGTCGAGGCGAATTGCGATGGTCAGGAAACGCAAACTCGGGCGCGGTGTCGCAATGGTGGGCGCCGGCATGTCGCCATTCGGCATGTTCCGGGAAAGGGATTCCAGGGATTTGTTCGTGGACGCCTTTCGCGCCATGATCGAATCGGTGGACAAAGGCGTGGATCCAGGCGATATCGATGCGCTCTATATCGGCAATTTCACGAACGACTTCTTTGTGCATCAGTCCCACTGGGGCGCCATTCTCGTCGACGCGCTGGGCCTGGTTCCCAGACCTGCGACCCGCACCGAAGGCGCATGCGCCTCCAGCGCAATCGCCTTCCGAGAAGGCGTGTTCGCAATCGCGTCGGGATTCTACGATATGGTCCTGGTCGGCGGCGTGGAGGATATGTCAAAACGCTCCACGGCCGACGTGGCGGAGGGCCTGGCGTCCGCGGCGGTACCCTATGAACGGAAGTCAGGCTTCACTTTTCCTGGCGTATTCGGCGCCATCGCGACGGCGTATTTCCACAGGTACGGGGCAACGCGCGAGCACCTGATGGACGTGACCATCAAGAGCCATGAGAATGCGCCGCTGAATCCGAAAGCGCAGTATCGGGCATCGATTGCCGATATTATGGAGTCGAAGGTCGAGCGTGCGAGGGTGAGCGGCAACCCGGTCCCGCGATGGGCGGATGAAAAGGACTTCCTGCGCGACCCCGGTGCCAACCCACCTGTGGCCTGGCCGATGCATCTCTTCGATTGCTGTCCCATCAGCGACGGCGCCGGCTGTATTCTGCTTGTGGGTGAAGAGATGGCCAGGGAGTTTACCGACGATCCCCTTTACGTGGCGGGCCTTGGCCAGGGCAGCGGCAGAGGTCTCCACGCCGCGCGGGACCTGACGAGCTTCGAGGCCACCCGCCGGGCCGCCCGGGAAGCCTATGACATGGCGGACCTCGGTCCCGATGACATACAGTTCGCCGAGGTGCACGACTGCTTTTCCATCGCGGAGATCCTGCACGTCGAGGATCTCGGCTTCTTTGGTCCGGGGGAAGGATGCAGGGCCGCCGGCGAGGGCGCGACCCGGCTGGACGGGCCGAAGCCGATCAACACCTCCGGCGGGCTGAAATGCAAGGGTCATCCCGTGGGTGCGACAGGTATCGCGCAGTTGATCGAGGTATGGGAACAGCTGAGGCAACAGGCTGGCGCGCGACAGGTGCCGAAAGGGGACCTGCGTCTGGGTGCGGCGCATAACCTCGGCGGCACTGGCGGCACAAGCACGTTTACTATCCTTGAAAGGCGATAGAGAGTGACAACCCCCGCGATCAGCGATTACGGGTTCGAAGCGTTCCTCGGCAAAGAAAAACTGATGGGGTCGACGTGCGGCGGCTGCGGGGCCACGTTCGTTCCGCCCCGTCCGCTGTGCGCGGAATGTCATCACACGGACATGCAGTGGACCGGGATGAAGGGCGCCGGCAGGCTCGTGGCGCTGACAAGCATCTCCATCGGTCCGCCCGCCATGCAGGAGGAAGGCTTCAATCGCAAGAATCCGTATTGTACCGGCGTCGTTAAACTGGACGAGGGCCCCAGAGTCGTTGCCCGGATAGATGGCGTCGACGCACGTAACCCGGACTCCATCGAAATCGGCACGCCGGTAACCGCGGTTTATCTTCATCGCGTGGAGGGTGAAGACCGCACGACGCAACTGGCCTTTCGGCCGGTGTCCGATGACGTTACCGAATAAAGCAAACGATTGCGGCAGTTGACGTGCGTGGTTATATTTACATGCTTGCCTGACCACGCCGCGAATACGTCGTCCGTTTTCATCCAGAGACGCGTTATGAGGCGGCTCCGGGAATGACAGTCAGATCGGCTGACGCCCGCGATCCTGAGGGAGGATCCAGCACCGGAGCCTGAAAAAAGGAGACATACGGATATGAGTCGGACACTCAAAGACCTGATGAACGAGAGCTTCACGGAGCACGCGGATCGGACCGCCGTGCGCGTTCTGAGGCAGTCCGATCAGCAGGGCGAACGGGGCTTGCGCTACGTTCCGATGACCTATGCACAGCTCAGGGAACAGCGGGACCGGCTGGCCTCCGGACTGGCCCGCGCCGGTTACGCAAAGGGCGACCGCGTGGGGATACTGACGGACGGCGGCCTCGAGTCGGTGCTGATTTTCCTGGCGGCGGATATGATGGGGTTGTCTTCCGTGCCGCTTTGCAACAAGCTTCCGGACGATATTCTCAAATACATGATCGAGCATTCGGGCCTCGAGGTGCTCTTCCTGGACAGCAGGAGCCGCGAACAGGTGGATCGGGTGCTGCCGGGTCTGGCGAAATCTCCGAAACTGATCCTGACGGAGGGCCAGTCCGACGACGTCCGGTCGTTTTTCGCCCTGGTTCAGGACGGAGGCGAGGCGCCTCCGCCGGACGTGGAGATCTATCCGGACGACGAGTCGAAGGTGGTTTACACCTCCGGTTCATCCGGTCTGCCCAAGGGCGTCGTGCAGACCCATCGCAACCTGGTGGACAACGTCAGGTCGGTATGGGACGGGATGTCCCTCCGCGAACAGCCCGTTCTGTTCAAGTCCGCGCCGGACTACCATACCATGGGCATCCTGAATATCTATTATCCCCTTTTGAAAGGCTGGACGCTGGATCTCGCGCGTTCGCCAGACCGTGTGCTGGTGGATATTCGCTATTCCGAGCCGCACGGCTTCCTCACGGTGCCCCTGATTCTGGACAAGGTTTACGGAAACGTGCGAAAGGAAATTGACGCCGGCGGATTGAAGGGCCGTCTCGTGGAGCGCGCGGTACGGGCCAAGCGAAACATCTCCAGGGGTACGTCTTCCGTCGGGGACCGGGCCGTGTACGGACTGATCGGAAAGAAGGTCGTCGCCGCGATAAAGGAAAAGCTGTCCCAGCGCGTGGGCGGACGGCTGGAACTTCTGATCGTAGGCTCGGCCAAGGCGGACCCGGACGCGCTGGATTTCTTCCAGGACGTGCTGGATATCAACTCGCTCGAGGGGTACGGCACCACCGAGTGTTGTCCGCTGATCGCGGTCAATACGCTGGACGCCCAGAAGACCGGTACGGTGGGAAGGCCGCTGCAGGAGGTGAAGCTGATCACGGAAGAGGGCGAGGAAGTCGGGTCCGGAGATCCTGCCACCCACACCTACCATGACAGCAACGGAAAAGAGGGAGAACTCTGGGTGCACGGGTCCCACGTCATGCGCAAATATCTCAACGATCCCGATCGAACCGCGGAGACGCTTGTGACGGACAATGCCGGCAAAACGTGGTATCGGACGGGGGATCTCTTCAGCATCGACGGTGACGGTTACCTGACGTTTCGGGGACGCCTGGGGCGGCAGTTCAAACTCAGCAACGGCGAGTTTGTGAATCCCGAATTGCTCGAGCGGCTGTACGCAAGGGTGCCCCTTGTCGAACACGTGATCATCTACGGCGATCAGAGCGGGTCCTTTCCCATGCCCGTTGTCACGGTAAACGTCGAAGAGGCGCGGACGCTCTCGGATATCCAGGACCTTCCGGAGGACGATGACGCGGTGCGCAGGCATTCGGGCGTGGCGGATCGTTTGCGGGAACTCCTGCTGAACGAAGCGACCGCCGCCGGCCTGCCCGGACACGAGCGTCCCCAGAGGATTCTGGTGCTGCCCGACGCGCTCAGCGAGGAGGCGGGAACGCTGACGCGGGGACTTAAGAAGGTGGTTCCGGGGGCGATTCTGGAACAGTACCGTGACAGCGTCGAAGCGGCGTATTCCAGTTAAAGGCTCCGTGGTTCAAACGTCTCGTTTTTGTGGGGTTTACGCATGCCGGTCTTTTCCGCCGACGAACTGCTTCGAACAGGTCGGGAGATCTACGAGCGCGCCGGCGCCACGTCCGAAGAAGCCGAGACAGTCACGGGGCAGCTGGTGGAATCCAGCCTTTCCGGCCACGACTCGCACGGCATACAGCGCCTGCCGCAGTACGTTGCGGGGGTGGCATCCGGACAGATCGTGCCCGGCGCCGTGGTCGAGGTGGAAAGGGAAACGCCCGCTACGGCCGTGTTGAACGGGAACTGGGGGTTCGGTCACGTTACCGCGGTTGCCGCGATGAAGGTGGCGATCCGGAAGGCCCGCGAGGCCTCGGTGGGTCTGGTCACGGTCCACCGGTGCAACCACGTCGGCCGGTTGGGCGCATTTACGCCGCTCGCGGCGGAAGCGGACATGATCGGCCTGCTCGCGAACAACGGACACGGGGCCGATCTTGCGATGCCCCCGTCGGGCGGGATCGGAAGAATACTCCCCGCGAACTGCCTCGCGGTGGCGTGTCCGTCCGCCGGCGAGTATCCGATCGCGCTGGACTTCACAACCGCGGTGGCTGCCGGAGGCAAAGTTCGCGTGACTTTGGCCAAGGGCGAACGGATGCCGGACGGATGGATGATCGACCACGAAGGTTTTCCGACGAACGATCCGCGGGTGTACATGACGGAGCCCAAGGGCGCATTGCTGCCGTTCGGCGGGCCCGTGGCGCACAAGGGATACGGGCTGGCCTTCATGATCGACATTCTGTCGGGCGCCCTGTCGCCTGCCGGTTGTTCCCGTGAAAACTCCAAAGAGACCGGCAACGCGCTTTTTGTTCAGGCCATCAATATAGAGGCGTTTCAACCGCTCGAGGCGTTCAAGGCGGAGGTAAAGCGGTTCGTCGACTACGTGAAGTCGGCCGAACCGGCGCCGGGGTCGGAGGAGGTGCTGGTGCCGGGTGAGCGTTCGTGGCGCACCCGGAAAGAGCGGTCAGAATCCGGTATACCGGTCCCGGACGCCACCTGGGAGCAGATTGTCGAGACCGCGAGGAAGGTGGGCCTCGAACTGTAGTGTGTCACGGACATCTATTGTCTACGCAGGAGGGTGGAGGAAATGTCAGACGAAATTCGATCCAGAGCCGAGGGCGCCCGCGCCGCGGCATTGCAATTGAGCAATGCATCCGAAAAGGAACGCAACGCGGCGCTGGAGGCAATCGCGAAGGGCTTGGAAGCCAACGCGTTCGCCATTCTGGAGGCCAACCGGCGGGATCTTGAGGCGGCCGACGTGCTGCTTGCCGAAGGCAGGCTGACGGGAGCGCTGGTGGGCCGGCTGAAGGTGGATGACGTCAAGCTGCGCAATGAAATCATCCGTGGCGTTCACAGTGTGAAGGCGCAGGCTGACCCGATCGGCCGGACGCTGGCGGCGACGGAAATGGACCATGGGTTGAACGTGTATAAAGTATCTGTACCGATCGGTGTCCTGGGGATCGTTTTCGAATCGCGTCCGGACGCGCTCGTGCAAATCGCCACGCTCTGCCTGAAGTCCGGCAACGCGGTGCTGCTCAAGGGTGGCAGCGAGGCGTTTCATACCAACCGCGCGCTGGCGAACGTTCTCATTGCCTCGACACGTGGCTTGCCCGGCATTCCGGACGGCTGGATGCATCTGATGGAGGCGCGTGAGGAGGTGCAGGCCATGCTGGACCTGCACGACCTGATCGATCTCATCATCCCCCGGGGCGGCAACGAACTCGTCCAGCACATTATGCAGAATACACGGATCCCGGTGATGGGACACGCCGACGGCATCTGCCACGTGTACGTGCATGCGGCGGCGGACGTCGAGAAGGCGAAGCGGATCTGTCTGGATGCCAAGACCCAGCACCCCTCGGGCTGCAACGCGGTGGAGACACTGCTTGTTGACAGAGATATCGCTGGGGAATTCCTGCCGGACATGGTGGGAATCTACCGGCGGAACGGGGTTGAGGTGCGGGGGGACGAATCGACGAGTTCGCTGGCGGGAGGCGAGGTGGCCGCCGCGTCCGAGGACGACTGGGCAACGGAATATCTCGATATGGTGATCTCGGTCAAAGTAGTGAACGGTATTCACGAAGCGGTCGATCACATCAACCGCTACAGCAGCAACCACACCGATGCGATTGTCACCGAAGACCGGGCGGTGGCGTCCAGGTTCCTGCGCGAGGTGGATTCCGCGTCCACGCTGCACAACGCGTCGACCCGGTTTGCCGACGGGTTCCGCTACGGTCTGGGCGCCGAGGTGGGAATCAGCACCAACCGGCTGCACAGCCGGGGTCCCGTAGGGCTCGAGGGCCTCGTAATCTACAAATACATCATCGAGGGGAACGGGCAGATTGCGGGCGATTATCTTGGACAAGACGCGAAGGCGTTCACCCATCTACCCCTCGCCGAGACCTGGACTCCCGAAAGCTGAGGTCTATTCAATGAAATATGTCCTGCGTTTTCCGGTTCTGGCTTGTCTCGTCCTGTTCGGCGCGTGTGCGGCACCGCAGAAGGCGTCCCCGCCGCAGGCGCCCGCGCCGCCTCCTGCGCCAAAACTGCCGGTAGATCCGAATCTGACGCTCGGCAGGCTTCCGAACGGGATCCGGTATATCATCCGGGAGAACCAGCGGCCGGAGAACCGCGCCGAGTTGCGGCTGGTGGTGAATGCGGGTTCGATTCTGGAAGACGAAGACCAGCAGGGTCTGGCTCACTTCGTGGAACATATGGCGTTCAACGGGACCCGGAATTTCCCGAAGCTGGACCTGGTGGATTACCTGGAATCGATCGGCATGCGATTCGGTCCCGACCTGAATGCGTACACAAGCTTCGACGAGACCGTGTACATGCTTCAGGTGCCTACGGACAGCGCGCTGATTGTGACGCAGGGGTTCCAGATTCTGGAAGACTGGGCGTCGGGCATTCTGTTTGAAGCGGAGGAGATCGAGAAGGAGAGAGGAGTAGTGATCGAGGAATGGCGATTGGGCCGGGGGGCGGGCGCGCGGTTGCGGGACAAGCAGTTCCCGATCCTGCTCAAGGGCTCCCGGTACGCGGAGAGGCTGACCATCGGAAAAAGAGCCGTACTCGATACATTCAGGCACGAGGCCGTGAAGCGGTACTATCGGGACTGGTACCGCCCGGACCTGATGTCCGTCATTGCCGTGGGTGATTTCGATTCGGCATGGATCGAGGGTTTGATTCAGACGCATTTCGGTCGGATTCCCGCGGTGAGCCAACCCAGAAAGCGGACGCTGTATCCGCTGCCCGGGCACGAGGAGACACTGTTCGCCATCGCCACCGATCCGGAGGCGACGAGAACGAACATTTCCATTTATTACAAGCAACCTGTGCGGGAACAGGACTCGGCCGGGGCCTACCGTCAGAACATCGTCGAATCCCTGTATAACAGGATGTTGAACGCACGGCTGCGTGAATTGACAAAAAAACCCGACGCGCCATTCTTGTTCGCATACTCCAACCAGGGGCGATTTATCAGGGCGAGCGAGTTCTACCTGCAGGGCGCCGTCGTCCGAGAGGGTGGGATTCCGCGGGGGCTGGAGGCCGTACTCACGGAAGCCAGAAGGGTGCGCCTGCACGGGTTTACGCAGTCGGAACTCGACCGCGAGAAAACCGAGGCGCTCCGGGGGATGGAGCGTGCTTACGCGGAGCGGGACAAGGTCCGTTCCCGCAGATATGCGTCCGAATATATCCGGCATTTTCTGACGGGTGAGCCGATTCCGGGAATCGATCATGAATACAGGATGTTCCAGGAGATGGTCCCGGGAATCCGGCTGGCCGAGGTGAACCGCCTCGCCGGCGAGTGGATCACCCGGCATAACCGCGTGGTTCTGGTCGACGGTCCGGAGAAACAGGGCGTGACGATGCCAACCGAAGAGGAACTGACGGGGGTCATCGCACGCGTCGACGAGATGGAGATCGAGCCCTACGAAGACGCGGCCACGGCGCGGCCTCTCGTCGAGGCGCCGCCAACGCCAGGCGAAATCGTCGCGGAGAAGAATATAGCCGAACTGGACGTGACCGAATGGACGCTGTCGAACGGTGTGCGCGTTGTGCTGAAACCGACCGATTTCAAGAACGACGAGGTGCTGTTCTCCGCGTTCAGCCCCGGCGGACACGGGCTGGTTTCAGACGGGGACTATCTTGCGGCCGCGACCGCGTCGGTCGTCGTTCAGGAGGGGGGACTGGGTACCTTCAATGCGATCGGACTGGAGAAGAAACTGGCAGGAAAAGTGGTGCGCGTGTCCCCGTGGATCGGAGAACTGAGGGAGGGCGTTCGCGGCAGCGCCTCCTTGAAGGACCTGGAAACTATGTTCCAACTGGTCTTTCTGACGTTTACGGCGCCGCGCAAGGACCCGGAGGCGTATCAGGCCTACGTGCAGCGCATCCGTGGATCGCTGGAAAACCGCAGCGCCAGCCCGGGGGCGGCATTCGGCGATACGATTCAGGTCACCATGTCGCAGTATCACCATCGCGCGCGGGTCTGGTCGGAAGCGCTTCTGGATGAAATGAGCCTGGAGCGTTCGTTCGAGATTTACAAGGACCGGTTCGCCGACGCGAGCGATTTCACGTTCTTCTTTGTCGGCAACATCGATCCGGACGGCATCCGTCCGCTCGTAAAGACCTACCTGGGCGCGCTGCCCGCGACGAAACGAAACGAGAACTGGCGCGACGTGGGTATACGGCCTCCCCGGGGTGTCATCGAGAAAACGGTCCACAGGGGGCTGGAACCGAAGAGCAGCAATCGGATCGTCTTCACCGGGCCATTCGAATGGAGCCGGAAAAACAGGTACAACCTGGGGTCGGCAATCGACGTCCTCCGAATCCGGCTTCGCGAGGTCCTGAGAGAGGAGATGGGCGGGACCTATGGCGTGGGCGTGGGCGTGTCAACGTCTCGTTATCCCGAACAGCGGTACCGTATCCGGATCAGCTTCGGCTGCGCGCCCGACAGCGTAGAACAGCTGACGCAGGCGGTTTTCGCCCAGATCGACAGCCTGAAGCAGTACGGCGCATCGGATGCGAATATCGAAAAAGTCCAGGAGGGGGATCGCCGCAGTCGGGAAGCTTCGTTGAAGGAAAACGGGTTCTGGCTGAGATCCCTTTCGTCCAACTATTGGCATGGTCTGGACCCGGTTGACATTCTGGCGTACGACGAACTGGTGAACGCACTCACGTCAGACATTGTCCGGGATGCGGCACGGAAGCACTTCGACATGAAGAACTACGCGCGTTTCGTGCTCTACCCTGAAGAGACGGAGGACGGAACTCAAGACGGGGAGGCAATCCCGTTGGATAAAACCGACGGACCCTGAACACCTGGTGAGAGGGGAGCCGGGAGACGGGAGAGATTACCTGCCTATTGAGGTTTCTGCTCGTGCCGAAAGTAAGAAGGGAAAATTCGGCGGGCACGGATTTCATCTACCGTCTACCCTCTTACCTCTACCCGCCATTTTTTTACCGTCTACCCGCTCTTGGTCTTCCCTCTACCCGCATTCAGGCTTTTTGTGGTGGATTAACGGTTGTTTTTTAGCGAATTGAGGTTAAGTACAGCGAAGTCCCGGCGTGTCCAGATGCCGGGACTCATCTTTGGTGTCAGCCCGGGATTCATGATTGAAAGGTAATCGATGGCGCATTTCGAACGGGCGTCCGACGTCAGGACCGGCGTGGTCGGATACGGCGCGGCCTTCGATATGGGTCGGAGGCATCTGACCGATACGCGGAAAGCGGGTATGACGCCGTGCGCGGTCGCGGAGACGGATCCGGAGCGACTGGCCGCGGCGGGACAGGATTTCCCCGGTGTCGAATTGTACCCCACCGTCGATGAAATGCTGCAGGCGTCGGACGTGAACCTGGTGGTGCTGATTACGCCGCACAACACCCACGCGAAGCTGGCCCTGCAGTGCCTTCGTGCGGGACGTCACGTCATCAGCGAGAAGCCGTTTGCCATTACGACGGAAGAATGCGATACCATGATTCACGAAGCTGCGTCGCGGGGCCTGCTGGTCACCGCGTACCACAACCGGCACTGGGACGGCTGCGTCCTGGAAGCGCTCAAGCATCTGCATGAAGAAAGGGCGATCGGTGAAATCTACCGCGTCGACGCCCGGATTGGAGAATACGGTCACCCTGGAGACTGGTGGCGGAGCAGCCGGTCGATCTCCGGGGGGATCATGTACGACTGGGGGGTGCACCTGCTGGAGTACGGACTCCAGATCATAACCTCGGGCATCGTCGAGGTCTCCGGGTTCGCAAAGACGGGCTTCTGGGCCGGCGAAACGCCTTGGAAGGACGATACGAACGAAGACGTGGCGTGTGCGGTGGTCAGGTTCGAAAACGGCGCCTGGCTGAGTCTGACGGTGTCTTCTCTCGAGACGAATCCCAGACCGGGACAACTGGAGATCTCGGGAACGGGCGGGAGCTATGTTTTCGACGGTCGCAAGTACGAGATGATACGCCGGCAGGGAAAGCGGCGGGTGGTGACGAAGGGCGCCAATATGTCCAGCCGGTGGGAAGCGTTCTACGGTAATATCGCCCGTCACCTGACAGAAGGCGAGACCCTGGTGATCACGCCCGAATGGGCGAGGAGGCCGATCCACATTCTGGACCTTGCCGTGAAGAGCGCGAAGCAGGGCAGGGCGTTGAAAGCCCTCTACAAGTAGAGGATCCGTGATGAAGAAGGATGTGCAAAACTCGTTCTGCACCGTTCCATCGGTGCATCCGCCTCCGGACGTGACCCGGATGCAGGGTTATGCCTCCCGGCTGAGCGCGTCGCCGGACGACAACATCGCGTTTCGGATGACCACCGTTGCACGTAATTACGACGTGTCGTTCAGGCGTGTGGGCAAGACCGCCGCGGAGATCGGTGAGTTGAAGGGGATGCACGGGAGGATGCAGGCCTGTCCCGACAGGGCCTGGGAGCACGGCTGCGACTGGGAGTCCGACTTCTTCTGGATTGTACCGGAAGAAACCCGCTCCTGGATCTACACGGCGGAATTCACGGACGGGAACGGCGTGACGTTTCACGTTCCGTTTGTCGTCAAACCCTATTTTCACCGGAAAGGTGACGTGGCGGTGCTGGCCTCCACCAATACGTGGAATGCATACAACGGGTGGGGGGGCAAGTCGGCCTATAGCGAGCCCCTGCCGAAGACGCTGAGCCTGGATCGGCCCATGCCCACGGAAGCGCCCGAAGGCAGGGATCGAAGCCACCTGCTGAGGGGCGAGACGTGGGTCCTGGACTGGATGGAGGAATGCGGTTACGCCGTGGACGTCTATTCGGACGCGGATTTACATCGGGGATGGGACTGGCTGGCCGATTACAGGGTTCTGGTGATCAATACGCACAGCGAATACTGGTCCGAACCCATGCGGGATCATCTCGATGCCTGGCTGGATGCGGGCGGCTGCCTGCTCTATCTCTCCGGAAACGGGGTCTACTGGAAGGTCACGTGGGATGCGACCTGCCGCACCATGGAGGTCCGGAAGGACGGCAAGCCGCATTACCAGAACGGCGAAGAGGGCGGGCTGTGGCGAAACCTGGGCCGGCCCGAGCATGCGGCGCTGGGTGTGGGCTATGTACGTCCCGGATATATGACGTTTGCGCCCTATAGGGTCGAAACAGCGTCGCATTGGGTGTTCGAGGGCCTGGAACTCACGAACGGCGATCTCATCGGGGAAAAAGGCATCTACGGCGGTGCGGCGAGCGGCTGGGAGGTGGACCAGGTTCGGGAAGACTGGTCTCCCGGGAATGTCACCGTGCTGGCGAGGGGAATCAACCCGCTGGATTTCATGCCGCCGGGAGCATCGGCGGTCTACCCGGACGGCGGGTACGATTGGGACGGGTCGGGAGGCGCTCACATGACGTACTACGACCATCGCGGCGGGGGCGGCGTCTTCTCGGTGGGGTCGATCTCATTTGGAGGCAGCCTCGTCGTCGACCCGATTCTGCAGAAAACCGTGAGAAACGTGCTCGACCGGTTTCTACATCGATAGGGGACTGGACAATGGAGGACGCAGAGATGACGGCGCGATACGATCTTCACCTGCACACGTACTGGAGCTACGATGCGCTGGCGCAGCCCGAAAGCCACTTCAGGCGCGCCAGGGAAATGGGGGTCGAGTGCTTCACCATTACGGACCACCACGTTCTGGATTCGCTGCCGGAGGTGCTGGAGATTGCTTCGGGCTATCCGGACATCCGGGTCGTACCCTCGGCTGAACTGACCATGACGACGTCGATCGGATCGGTCGACCTGCTGTGCTATGGCTTTCCCGCGGACCTGCCCGCGGCGATGATACAGGTACTCGAGGCGTATCACGACTGGCAGCGGGCCTACGGCGCGGCGATTTCGGCGGGCCTGCAGGGGATCGGACTGGATTTCACCGATGCGGACCGTCTCGAACTGTTGAAGTCGTACAGACCGTCGAAGACGATCGTGTTGCAGGGAAATACGCACGTCAAGGGTGGTGTCATCCAGCGGTACTGTGTGGAGCGGGGTTACATCGAACGCACCGAGGACTATGCGGACCTGATGGCGCGAGCGGGCGCGGCGACACGGTTTCCGCCGTATCCCCACGTAAGGGACGCGATGCCTGCCGTCAAGGAGGCGGGCGCGCTGGTGGCTATCGCGCACCCGTTCGGCTATTTCAGGGAAGACGACGTGGAACGCATGGATGCGCTGCGAGTGGAATGTTCGCTGGACGGGATCGAGTGCGCGCACCCGAGCGTGCCCCCGGAGTTCACGGCGAAATACCGGGAATATTGCGAACGCCACGGGATGTTCTCCACCGGCGGGTCCGATTCTCATACCGATGAGGACGTGGAGACCGGATTCGCCGGGCACGGAGGCCCGGACGAATGGCTGGACGAATTTCTGAACCGCCTGGATTGACGTTCGGCAATATACGTCCGGTTAAATGGCTCACCTGAGGTTTCTTTCCTCTGGGACCGAGGGCATCCTGCCCTCGAACGCGCCTGTTGTATCGCGCGACCGTTTGATCGTTTAATCACTCCCCCGGTGAGGGGGAGTCGCAGAAGCCGAGCCGTCCCCTGAGCTTGTGGTCCCTGAGCCTGTCGAAGGATCGAAGGCGCTGCCCTGAGCTTGTCGAAGGGGCCGGCGATGGCTGATGCGGTTGGGGGGACTCCAAACCGACAACTTATGCAAGCGGCCTGATTGAACATGTACGCATTTTGCGTCGAAGTCTTACTGTAAGATTCTAACACCGAATAAACGCCAGGAAAACAAGACGATCACCGTGAACGCTGCGACAATGAAAGCTTCCGACCTTTTTGTGCGAGCCCTCGAAGCCGAGGGCGTTGAGTTCATCTTCGCCATCCCCGGCGAGGAGAGTCTGGATCTTCTGGAATCGCTGCGACGTTCGAGCATTCGCGTCATACTCAACCGGCACGAACAGGCCGCGGGCTTCATGGCCGCCACGTACGGTCGCCTCACCGGCAAGACCGGGGTGTGTATGTCCACCCTCGGGCCCGGGGCCACGAATTTCGTCACCGCGGCGGCGTACGCGCAGCTCGGCGGGATGCCGCTGCTGATGATCACGGGACAGAAGCCCATCAAGTCGAGCAAGCAGGGCCACTTCCAGATCGTGGACGTGGTTGAGATGATGCGGCCGCTGACAAAGTATACGACTCGAATCGTCAGCGGCGCGACCATTCCGCCCCGGGTGCGGGAGGCGTTCCGCGTGGCGGAGGAGGAGCGGCCGGGAGCCGTACACCTGGAGTTGCCCGAAGACATCGCCGCGGAAGAGGCGGCGGCGCACCTCTATCCGAGGGACCGGGTGCGGCGCCCGGTAGCGGAGGAAAAGGCGGTCGCGCGGGCCGTGTCGATGATCCAGGACGCCCGCCGGCCCCTGCTGCTGGTGGGCGCGGGGGCCAATCGCAAGCGCACGTCGAATATGCTGGTCCGGTTCATCGACAAAACGGGCACACCCTGGTTCAACACGCAAATGGGCAAGGGCGTTGTGGACGAGCGCCACCCGCTGTACCTGGGGAACGCGGCCCTGTCCTCCGGCGACGCCATCCATTGCGCCATCGAGCGGGCGGACCTGATCATCAACGTGGGCCACGACGTGGTTGAAAAGCCGCCCTTTCTGATGCAGGATGGCGGCCTGAATGTGATCCACGTCAACTTTTCGTCGGCCGAGGTGGACCCCGTCTATTTCCCGCAGCTCGAGGTGATCGGCGACATCGGCAACAGTCTCTGGCAGATTTACCGGAAGATCGAGCCCCAGTCGCACTGGTCGTTTGAATACTTCCTCAGGGTGAAGGCATGGGCGGACGCGAAGCTGGCCGCCGGCGAGGACGATGACCGCTTTCCGGTGCTGCCGCAGCGGCTCGTGGCGGACGTGAGGCGCGTGCTTCCGGACGACGGCCTGATTGCCCTCGACAACGGCGTCTACAAGATCTGGTTCGCGCTGAATTACCGCGCCCACCAGCCGAATACCGTGTTGCTGGACAATGCCCTGGCAACCATGGGCGCCGGTCTGCCTTCCGCAATGACTGCCAGCCTGCTATACCCGGACCGCCACGTGGTGGCAGTATGCGGCGACGGCGGCTTTATGATGAACTCCCAGGAGCTGGAGACCGCGGTCCGGCTGGGCCTGAATCTCGTCACGCTGGTTCTGCGGGATAACGCCTACGGTATGATCAAATGGAAGCAGGCGGATATGGGTCTGCCCGACTTCGGTCTGGATTACGGGAATCCCGATTTCGTGCGCTATGCCGAAAGCTACGGCGCCGCGGGGCACCGGCTGGAACGGACTAATGACCTTGCGGGATTGCTCAAAGGCTGTTTGGATTCGGGAGGCGTACACCTGATCGAAGTGCCGGTGGATTATTCCGGAAACCACAAGTTGCTGGATGGGCAACTGGTGTGTCCGCTGTGATGGGACCGACAGGCGGGCGACCACAAGGGTCGCCCCTACGAATCGAATGGGGCTTATAACCTTAACTTGACAGGCGCTCGTCAGCATTAGTTATGTAATCTACAATTGCTAAAGCTGCAGTCCTATAAATCCAAGGAAGGTCCATTAAGTACATGGATCCTGTTGGCCGCGAGTAGCGATATCTTAATCCCGTAAAAGCATCACAATGCTTCTTGAGGACATCATCTATACTCATCCTAAAATAGTCTTTTTGAAGACACCTACGTGCCAAAATAGATTGAGACAACTCCCCCTCCGAGATTCGTGTCGTATATTGGGCGTAGAGGAGAGCACGAGATGAGGTCGCCGTCGAGAACGACCAGCTGCGCAAGGAACACGCGCTGCTGCGGCGACGGCTGGAACAGGCGCAGACCATGCTCGAGATCCAAGAAAAAGCCTCCGGGATCCTGGGCATCCCTCTGAACCGGCCGCCGGCCGACGACGACGTATGATACGTGCGGCCGAACACCTCGCCCCGAGTGTGGGCTTGGCTTCAGCATGCCGTGCCCTATCAATGATCGCCCATATGCGGCCACTGCAAGATCGGCATAATCAGGCCACTGCAGGATCGCATTAATCAGTCCAGTTGAAGATCGGCCTAATCAGGCCACGCGGGATATGGTTGAGGTTTCGGACCTTCCGGCAGCGTTTCTACCTTCCGAGTGTCTCGCCAACAGTGTTGGACTTCGATCCGGGCGACGTGGCGCAGGTGGACTTCGGGCGCGGTTCCGAGATAGAGGACGTCTTCACTGAACAGACCATTGCGCCGCGGACCCTCGTGACGGTCCTGCCAGTGCTTATGTGTTACACCCTGGGTCAGCCCCGGGGCAATTTTCAAGGAGGATAGTGATGGAAGGAATTGTCGTAACACAGAGTGTGGTTGGCACCATTGCTTCACTGATCATACCTGCAGCCGCGATTTATTTTCTTCTGTTGATGTGGCGGCTGGTCCGCGCGGTGGAGAAGATTGCCGGTTCAGATCGCAAGGTGATCAAAACTTAAATCCAACATCGTGGAGCGCCCTTCTGGCCTCGTCCTGTTGTGATTTGGGAAGATAGGCGATCGAATACTCGCGTTTGTGCCCTGGGCAGAGTCTATCCAGGAGGTATGTTATGAAAACCGGTATTTTGGGGTTATTGGCCGGGAGCTTTTTGTTTGTGAGTGGTCTCAGGGGCATAGATGACAACTATACGGTTGAATATTGGCCGGAACGTGATTATCAGATCTATTTCAGTGCGGATTACGACGTACCTGAATCGAAGGCTTATTTGAGAGGAATTTCAGGTTCAGCACTCATCACCCTATCAATCAAGCATCTTCTAAATCAACGAAACCCGAAAGCTGATCAGAAACCAACGCGGAAGTTTCGCGAAGCGTTACAGATTTTTCTTGGAGTAGGCTTAATGACGGCCGGGTTCGAGTTGAAAGACCTTGGTCCGAGGTATGATCAAACTGTGTTGTTTCGAGGACAGTATTCGGATCCTGCAGTAGACCACCAGAAAGAATACTACGGCTTTATGGTGGGAGCTGTTGGGGCGGCGATGTCTACCTATTCGTCAAAGGTCCTTTGGGATGGAAGAGGAGCAAGTCTTGAATTTGATCGAGCATATGTGAAATTACGTCAGCAATTGAAGGTACGGGATTTGACTATCGGCAAATAGGCCCCTCCCCTTAAGGATCGCCCTGATGCGGCCACAGCAAGATCGGCATAATCAGGCCACTCCAGGATCGCCGTAATCAGGCCACCTGACCTTATGTATAAACGCCCAGGAAGGTGAAATCCTCCTGGGCGTCTATACATAAAGGCTTTTTGGGAACCGCCGAAGCCGATTACGTTTGGTGGCATTGACGTGGAGGGGAACGAACCCGGCCGTCAGGACTCACGAGCCATTAAACGGGAACCGGTTCAATCCTTCGTCTCAGTTGACTCTCTATACAGATCAAGAACTTCGGGAGGCGTTTGAGGAGAATCTTCCAGACCCTTTAAAACACGTTCAAATACATCTGGCCTGAGTTTCTCTGCCCTCGCATTCGTTGCAAACAGCTTTTCGACATCTCTCATCCTAACGAGCGTTGCATTCTCATAATAGACAATCGAAGGTTCTTTTATACGAGAGTGCTCTCCCTTTTTCAAAACAGTCGTCGAATCTTGCCAACGCTTCCGATAAGTGATCACATTTACCAAAATCACTTTGTCATCCAACCCGACAGGTTCGCAAAGCACAATGTTAAGGTGACCTCCACTCTTCGATCCATCTGGCAAAATCGCAGTATCGCCAGGTACTACAGGCCCAACAAACGCTCCCTGTACCCCGTGCATCGAATGTCCTCAAGAATTATCTCCATATCCTCCGGACAGTAATCCACAGCCTTCAAAATGTCTCTGAGATCGATAGGTACCCTACCCTTCTTTACTTCCGTATACTCAGGAAATTCATGCGTATAGTCCTTCAATTTTTGAAATGACCAACTCCCAAACCTCCTGTAAAGTCCATCCATGATCTCCCTATCCGAGCGAGAAAGCCGACCAAAATACGGCAGCTCCCCAGATAAAGAGACACCATATCCATGGGTCACAAAATAAGAATCCCACTCCCTTTCTCTCTTCTTCCCATTAATCAAATCTAACGTATTGCTCAAAATAGGCCCGTTCGCCATCGAAAAATAGTTGTCATACGTAACAGCATAACCGCGCTGACGAAGTGACTCTCGATCCAACATGTACAAAAACTTCATAAGCCTGAACTTATCCCAAACACCCCCGGCTAAATTGAGAAAATACGCTGTAGCCTGAACCGTTCTGTCTAAACGAAATTTCGGCGGCATCCAGTTCATGTCGGGTATCCTCCAGCTTGACAACGGATTTATTGATTCCAAAATACCTTACTCACCAACGAAAACCAAGACCTAAAACCGTACAGGAGACCCATTCTCTGCAGTCCGCTTTTACGACGTCGTCAGCTACAATGCCCCCCTCAACGTAGTGCAGGTGGACTTCGGGCGGGGTCCGACGATAAGCGACGTCTTCACAGAACAGACCATTGCGACGTGGATCTTCGTGACGGTGCTGCCAGTTCTTTTGTGTTACACCCAGGGTCTGCCCTTGGGCAGTTTTCAAGGAGGATAGTGATGGAAGGTATTGCCGTAACACATGGTGTGGTTGAAATCCTTGCTTCACTGATCGTACCTGCAGCCGCGATTTATTTTCTTCTGTTGATGTGGCGGCTGGTTCGCGCGGTGGAGAAGATTGCCAGTTCAGATCGCAAGTTGATCAAGACGTAAGTTCCAGAATGTCGACGCGGATAGTTTGCGGCCTAATGCGACCACAGTAAGATCGGCATAATCAGGTCACTCCAGGATCGCCTTGATCGGGCCACCGGACCTTATTGGCAAGACTCCAAGCCACGCTCTTAAAAATCACCTGAATAACCGGCCTGAAGACCTGACATCGTGAAAGCCCAGGAGGCGAAATCCTCCTGGGCTTTTGTACATTGGGCTTGTGGGAACTGGCAAAGCCGATTAACTTTCAAGACATTGATGCAGTGCGAGACGAAATGTGGCGGGAGTTTGATCCGGCATACGCCAATTTGACGGGTACTGAACTATCGACCCGAACGACTCTCCGGCTTTCTTTTCGAAGGAGCAAGACATGCGCAAGATCAATATCAACGAAGCAAAGACAACTCTTGCGTCATTGGTCAAAGAGGTGGCCAATGGTGAGGAAGTAATAATCACCGAGGAAAGCGGCTTGGCCATTCAACTCGTTCTATTGGAAGAGGCACCTGGTTTGCCTGGCTTCGATGAAGGCACGCTCTTCAATCCCGAAGGCTTGTGGGAACACGCGAAGCCGATTACCAGTGAAGAAATCGATGAAGCGCGAAACGAAACGTGGCGGAAGTTTGATCAGGCGGAAAAAGCATAATGTGTCGTGATTTTGGCATGTTTATGGTAACCTTGCGGCGTCATTTGGACCTTGCAGATAATGCGTTGTTGAAAGGCCAGGTGCCAGCCTGATAGCCCATCGAGCCATGAGTGCGCACGGTTTTACCTGGAGAGCTGTTTTCAGACGGATAACCGAGTCAAAACCGGGAGAGTTTCAATCCAACTCGAAGTCGGGGAGGATATTTACATGTCATATGCGGATTATACGGCCGAGGAGATAGAGTCACGAGGTCGGGCGATTTTCGCGGAGCAGATCCGTGACCGGTTGAATACAGATCATCGAGGCAAGTTCTTGGTAATTGACATCGAAACAGGTGCATACAAAGTCGACGCGGACGATCTGGTAGCAACAAAACAGTTGCTTGCTACGCGACCTAACGCCGTCATCTATGGTTTGCGAATTGGGTTTCCGACCGCATATCGAATCCGCGGCATGGACGACTTTACGAATGCTAACCGACCCGCAAAGTCACAGTGCCATACACGAATCGGAGTCCAAAAATGAAACCCTTCTCTGAAGATCTGCTCGCGAAGCTGGCCAATACGACGGTGGCGCCTCCAGTGTCACGGCCGAGAGTGCTGCTGGGCGCTGAGGAGGTGGATGGGGTCCGGGAACGGGCGAGGGGGATACCGGGGTTTGTCGACAAGCTCGCGGAGGCGGCGCGGGAGGCGTCCGGCAGCGAGGACCTGTTCGGCGCCGAGCCGGAGCTTCCGTATTTCTGCCAGACGCCGCTCCGCTCCCTGGCGAATGCCGCTTTCATCCTGGAGGACGAGGCGTTCGCGGCACGGGCGATCGAGGGCGTGGAGGTGATGTTCTCGTTTCCGCCGGAGGAGTGGGTGGCGCGCCCGCACCGGCCCATGCGATGCGATCACGCCATGCTGAACGTGGCGTCGGCGATCGGTATTTCGACGGATCTCTGCACTTCGCTGTGGCCGGCTGGCGCCCCGGCGTCGATTTCAGAACGGATCAACGCATACACGGTCGCGCGGTTTCTCGAAACCTGGGAAAAACAGGATGCGCACTGGTCGAGCCCGAGCTACCATTGGAACTGGAAGATCATGTGCTGCGGCGAGATGGGAACGGCGGCGATCGCGTGCGCGGAGGCGATTTCGGATCTCGACGGGGTGCTGAGGGCGGCGCTCGAAGGGTGTCTGGACATCCTCGATTTCGTTCCGCCGGAAGGAGACTGGGCGGAGGGCCCCGGATACTGGCTTGGCACACTGGGGCACGGCGTGAAATTTGGTGTGGGATTACGTCGGGCGACGGGCGGAGCGGTTGACCTGTTCGAGCATCCGGCGTTGCGGAAAACCGGCGACTATATCGTACACGTGACCGAGCCGGACGGAAAGGTCTACAACTTCAACGATAACGGCATTGCCCTCGGTCCCAGTCTCGACTATCTGTTGCTGCTGGCCAGGCTGCGCCGCCGGGGAGACTGGGCCAGAACTGCGCGCGAAAGCGACCACGCGACCGTGGAACGCCTGATCTGGGACGATCCGTCGCTGGCGGATGCGATCCCCGAAGAGACATCGGGAAGTTATCCGACGACCGGTGTGGTGACGATGCGCAGCGGGTGGGATGACCAGGCCACGTTCGTGGGCCTGAAGTCCGGTTCAAGCGCCGTCGGCCATTCGCAGCTGGACGCGAACTCATTCGTCGTCTCCTCGCGCGGAGAACGACTGCTGATCGACGAGGGGATCTGGCCATACGGCCACGACTTGGGATTCTTCGACAGCGGCGGCGGGAAAAGGTGGAACTTCGACGGCAACGGAACGATCGGCCACAACACGCTCATGGTGGACGGCGAGGGCCAGCGCTACGGCGCCGAATATCCCGGAAGGATCGTCTCTTTCGACGGGGGGGAGGACGTGGACGTGGCGGTCGCCGACGCCACGGCGGCATACAGCGGCCGGTTGAAACGGTATCTGCGGACGCTGGCTTTTTTGAAGCCCGACGTGCTCCTGGTCTACGATCGGGTCTCATCGGAGGAGCCCCGGCTGTTCGAGTGGCTGTTTCATCACCGGGCGGACGTGTCAGGTGACGAGCGGCTGACACGGTTCACGCGAAACGGCGTGACGTTGTCACTGTCCAGAGTGATTCCGGAACAAATGGAATGCTGGCGGATGAGCGACGTAAGGCGTACCAGTACGTATACCGAGTCCAACCAGTTTCGACCCAAGCGGGTCAGTGTCGAATACAGGAGTTACGGGCCGTTTCATCCGTGCCGGGAAATCGAGGTGTTGTGGGCGATCCATGTGGGAGACGCATCTGATCGGCCGGAAGTCGAGGCATCAGTGGGGGATGGAACGGCGACGGTCCGGGTGGCATTCCGTAACGGGATCGAGCGAATTGTGACGCTGACGAGATAAACCGCCGAGTCTCGTTCAGTTCGTCAGCTGCCGCGCACCCTTCGCCGACTGTCTCTCTCTTTCGCGCCGGGCGCTCCGTTTCGCTCGCGTCTTTTCGTGCATCAGCCAGCCGTACCTCTGGAGTGTCGTTTCTTGCATCTTTTTCGCCGCTGTAAGTTTTCTGTATCTGGCCAGATACTGTGCACCCTGCGCCGTCAGGCCCGCGTGGATCAGGCCCACGTAGATCCCTGCCGTAACCCGGGAATCGACGATTTTGCGAAGTTCTCTCTGCGCGTCGGCGATCCTGCCCTCAGCAAGATATACTTCTCGCAGCAGGAGACGTCCCAGCGCGAATTCCGGCTTTACGTCCAGGCTGCGCTTGAACGCATTCTCGGCCTGTCTCCAGGCCCTGCGATGGTAGGCATTCACGCCCTCACTGACGTACCTGTCAGGTAGCGCAGGATCATTTCGGATTTCAGCTATCCACTTCTCCAGGATGCCCTCCACATACTCACTTGTCCGCCGGTAGACCGAGACTGTGGGATGATCGAACGCGGTCGTGGTCGGTTCGGCATCCGTTTCGGAATAGGTAAATCCAAGGATTTCCGGATGCACTTTGAACTGCGCGACCCGCTCGAATCCCAGGCTTTCCTCCGCCAGGCGTCGGTAGTAGGTGTGAGCGATCGGGAATCGTCTTGGCACCTTCATGAACGGCCGCATCCGATTCTCCTCGATCAGGACGATCCAATTGACGTCCGCCAGCCGGTTCTGGACGAACTCGACGTGCGCCTCGAAGGGCAGGTTGCCTTTGGCATGTAAGAACCAGGCCGCTTCGTCCAGCTTTCGCCTGTATCGGTCGGCCGGCGCCATCCAGGACGTCGGATATCCGCCCCGCTCCGTCAGCACGCCGGCCCCGTCGGGGATATTCCGCTTAATCCATTCTGCGGCCTCGAAGCGGCTGCTGGAACGGTAGACCCGGGACGTGGCGATGCCGTAGGCGGCCGTCGGAATGACCACAAGCGCCACGGGCAGCACGTAAACCCAGGTCATGTTCACGCGCGAGCGGATCCATCCCGCGGCCTCCATGCAGGCCCACGCGCCCATCACCGACATAAGGGGTTGCATGGCCGTGGTATACCTCAGGGGTTTGGTGTGTAATCCGCCGACCATAATGAAATAGGGGACCAGCCACGCCAGCAGAATCCACCATCCTCTCTGCCGCCTCCAGACGGCCAGCGCCACGCCGCACAGGGCCGCGATTTCCAGGGGCGTTCCCAGCGCATAGCGGAAGAGGTGCGTGAAGAAGAACAAATAGGGTGTGGTGGCGAAATCGTAAAGCCCCCAGATGCGGATCGCCTCCCCCTTCGCAACCTTCATGCTGGGCAGGAAATTCCGCATGTCTTTCGAGCTCAGGAATTCACCGGGCTTCAGAAGAAGGGGTTCGCAGATCACGGCGACCGCGACCACGACCCCGCCGCAAAGCAGCGCTCTCGGTGTAAACGCCCCCTTCAGCCGGCTCCAGAGCCATAGGGACCCCGCTGCCATCCAATGCGACCTGCGCTTCCGCTTCCCGTGATGATCTATGGCGGTCTCCACCGGCGCCTCGGGTTTCCACACGTGCGCCAGCAGAAAAGGCAGGCACAGCATTCCCGCCATCAGCCGGGTGCCTGCCGCCATTCCGCACACCAGTCCGCAGATCAGGTAGGGTTGAGTGCGGTCCGAAGGCAGTTTCAGGATCATGTAGACGCCCAGTGTGGTCCATAACGCCAGCGTAACGTCCACGGTATAGAAATGGCACTGCTGAACGTGCCCGGCGCAGAAGGCCAGAAAGGCCGCGCTCAGGACCCCTGTCCAGATTCCGGCCAGATGCCGGCCGATGGCGAATACGACCCATACGGTCAGGATGCCCAGCGTCGCTGAGATCCCCCGGCCCATGAGATGCGTGAATCTCACCGACCGGTTGTCGTCTTTGACGAACGGTTCGATGCCCACGACGAAACCGGCGCCTTGGGCCAGTATCCACAGGACGTAGGCCGGGCCCTTGGCATAGGCCGTTACCGCTCTCGTTACCTCCTCCCCCACCAACCCGGCGCTCTCGACAACCGTGCGTTCGTCCGGATGAAAGGCGTGAAACCTGCCGGTTTCGGGATCGGTTCCCCAGCTTATCCCGTAGAACCTCAGAAGCGCCGATGCGGCCAGGATCAAGACAAGGAGTGCGTATGCGTTCCGATTTTTGTTGATGATGGACATACTTCCAGTATAAATTATGTATTTATCGATATTTACGGATAATATCAACCATGCCGAAGGTGGCGATAACGAAATCGCGAATTCTGATTTTCGACCCCGCCGCGTCCCTCCATTCCGAGAGCGGGACTTCGTACACGATGTCCCGCACCTGCGGTCGCTCGGTGCCCGTTCTGGCGCGCATCAGTCTCGCGATGATTTCAACGTCGAAAATCCATCGGCTGGCGAAGGGTTCCCGAAAGAGGACGGGCAGGTCCGGCGTTACCCTGAAGAGTTTCGCGCCGCATTGCGTGTCGTAGACATCCACGCGGAGAAACAGGGAAGCTGTAATTGCGAAAAGCCTCCCCAGCAGGTGCCTCAGCCGGTTGCGCCGGATCGCCCTGCCCAGGAGGCGTACCCTCGCGCCGAAGGCCATTTCGATTTCCGGCCTGCCGTCCAGGACGCCGCGGAACTCCCGGATGGCTTCCAGGGGTGTGGCGAGATCTGCGTCCCAGAAACCGACGTAGTCGGGATCGGACTCGAGCGCTGCGAGGAAGCCGTGCCTTACCGCTTCGCCCTTGCCCGAGTTCACCGCAAGCCTATGCACGCAGAAGGACTCGGGGTCCGACGCGCTCAGGCCACGCAGTACGCCCTCCGTGGCGTCCGTGCTTCCGTCGTCGACGAATAGAAACCTGATGCCGTGCGTCCGCCTGACGAACCCCTTGAACGCCTCGACGGGAAGCCGTTCGGCTTCGTTATAGCACGGGACGACGATGATCGTATCCGACATGGGATTTCACACGTGACGACGAACTGCGGAAAGCAGAAAATACAACGCTTAACCCACACAGAGACGCAAAGACACAAAGGGAAAAACAAGCGATCAGCAAAAAGCGGGTAGACGTAAGCCGGTAGACGGGAGAAGAGATCATTGCCGATCTATTCCTCCTTTACGCCTCCGGCATAAGTTAAAGCCCAACGAGGCGAGCCATCTCTAACCTCTTACGTCTAACGTCTCACCACATTTAGGCGACCTCTCCACCCGGCCCCTCAATAGCAGGGAGACGCAATACGTTAGACGGGAGAGATTTCTTGCCTTGTAAGGTCTCTTCTCGTGCCGGAGGCAAGAAGGAATAAAATATCGGGCAAGGACTTCCTCTACCGTCTTACCTCTAACGTCTCCCCGCATCTCATCTACCCTCTCCCCTCTCACCGCCTTTCTTCTACCGTCTTACGTCTAACGTCTCACCGCATTTAGGCGACCTCTCTCCCCGGCCCTCTCTCCTAAAGGAAAGAGGGAGAAAGGCCGGACATCGCCTGGCCGATTTTCTATAGAAACTCTCATTGAAAGTAAATCGCCATCCCGGAACGTTTGCAGGCCTGGTCCACCCACCCGATACCGTCCCCCTTCCTTCAGGAAGGGGGCCAGGGGGTAGGTCCGGTGCAACGCGCCATCTGGTACGGGCAATATAGCGTAACCGAATTGGTGTGTCAATGCAATCACCTGACGCGAAAGCCAATGTACGTAAGCCCGCCCACCCGCTTCAGCGAGCAGGATTCGACCCGCCCGGCATGCCCTCAACCGGTATGTGCGTGCCGCCGCCGGCCGGGGTTCGGGACCGCCTGCCGGGCTTGACAAAGGGTTGTGGAGGCCGTAGATTTCGCGGCGACGTGAGGCGCCGGGCGAAGGACCTGGAGCCTTCGGATCCGGAGGTCATGATGGTCGCGGATGAACATCGGGTCGACGTGGCGTTCGGCCACGGCAGCGTATCCGTCTATGCCGATCCGGAACTGGCGGATTGGGAGGTGATCCGGCCTGCCTTCGAGGCCGCCTTGCCGGACGCGAAACGCCAGTTCATGCAGGCGATTGATAATCCGGTGGAATGCAGGCCGCTTCGGGAGATCGTCTCGCCCGGAGACAGGGTGGTCATCGTAACCTCGGACGGTACGCGCGCGGTGCCCAACCGGCAGTTGATACCCTGGATTGTCGAGGCCCTGCCGGTCCCCTCTGAGAACGTCACGGTGTTGCTGGGAAACGGCACGCATCGGGCAAATACGGATGAAGAAATCGCCGGAATGTTCGGCGCTGAGGTTGCCGGCCGGTTGAGGATACAGAATCACGACGCATACGACAGATCGGAAAACGTGCACCTGGGAAATTCCGGCTGTGGCACGGACGTGTGGCTGGACAGGGCGTACGTGGAAGCGGACAGGCGGATTGTGGTAGGATTCATAGAGCCCCATTTCTTCGCGGGTTTCTCGGGCGGTCCGAAGGGCGTGGCGCCGGGCGTGGCGGGAATCGAGACGATCTATCGGCTGCATCGGTCCCAGCTGATCTCGGACCCGAAGAGCACGTGGGGTGTCCTCGACGGGAACCCCCTGCAGCGGGAGGTGCGCGAAGCCGTGGCGCTTTGCCCGCCCGATTTCCTGGTGAACGTGACGCTGAACGGGGAAAAGGAGATTTCGGGGCTTTACGTCGGAGACTATCTGGAAGCGCATCGGCGGGGGTGCGCCGAGGCGCGGGCGGCCTCGATGGCCCCGGTCGAGAAGCCGTTCCAGGTCGTGCTGACGTCGAATAGCGGATATCCGCTGGATCAGAACCTCTACCAGGCCGTCAAGGGCATGTCGGCGGCCGCCCGCATCGCTGAAGACGGCGGAATCGTGCTCGTCGCCAGCGAGTGCAGCGATGGGGTACCGGATCACGGCAACTTCGCCGAGTTGATGCGGGCCGGGGTGGGTCCGCAGGACGTCCTTCAGGCGGTGCACGACCGGGAGCCCATACTCGACCAGTGGCAGGCGCAGACCCTGGCCGCCATCCTGGGGAGGGTTGAAGTCGGGGTATATTCCAGTATGGCGCGAGCCGATATAGAGGCGTGCAAGCTGGCCGCCGTGGATGATCTGGACGCAGCCCTCCGCGAGAGGGTCCTGGCGATCGGCCGCGGCGCGCGGGTGGCGGTGCTGCCGGACGGCCCTCTGACCATCCCGTATCTTGTTTGAACACACAGGGACCAATGGGATTTGGGGCTGTATACGTCAGGTCACTGTACGTGAACGGGACCTCTCCCTGTGGCCCTTCAGTAGCGGGTAGACGTGAGACGTGAGACGGGAGAGATTGCCTGCCTTGTGAGGACTCTTTTCGTGCCGAAGGCAAGGAGTAAGAATATATCGGGCAAGGATTTCTTCTAACGTCTTACCTCTTCCCTCTACCCGCATTCGGGTTCTTTGTGGCCAATTAAACGGCCTTCTCGCGTTCGCCGGAAGAACGTGGTTCAAGCAGAAAAACTCAGGAGAAGGATTAAATCATGCAGGATCCGATGGCAATCAGGCTGCAGGTGGTGGAATCCGCGGGCGTCGCGAGGCGCGGTTGGCCCGTGACGAGAGGAGTCCCGCTTCCCGCGGGCGCGATCTCCGATCCGTCCCTGCTGGGTGTGAAAGATGCGGACGGCCGCTCAGTAACCGCACAGTTCCGCGTGTTGAGTCGATGGCCTGACGGGAGTCTGAAGTGGGTCCTGACGGATTTTCAGGCGGATGTGCCGGCTGGCGGCGAGTCGACTTATACGGTGTGTCAGAACAACGTCGGGGCCGGGCAAGGTGACCAGGTCCATGTTCGCGAAGATGTCGATAGATTGGTCGTATCAACGGGTCCCCTCCGGTTCGCCGTGAATCGCAGGAGGTTCTCTCTTGTGGAAACGGCGGCGCTGGGGCGGACGGAACCGAACGGGTCATTTGTCCCGGAAGTGGAAGTCGCGGGCCCAGGCGGCGACGCCTGGGTGCGTATCCGCGAGTCGTTTCTGGACGATGAAGGAAAGCGATACGTCTACGGGATGGGCGGCGATTGCCTGGCATCCCTCGCGGAGTCCGTGTACGACGTGAGCGTGGAGGAGGCCGGTCCGCTCAGGGCCGTGATCCGGTGTGAGGGCGCATTCGAGGCCGATCTGCCGATGCACCATTACGCGGGGTATCGGCCGTTTCGTTTTGTGACGCGAATCTACGCCTACGCGGGCCGGACCGAGTTGCGCGTGCTGCACACCGTGATCGCCGCCTGCAATCCGAGAGAGACGGAAATCGAGGAAATCGGGCTGCGGGTCCCGGTCTCGCTGTCCGGTTCTGTGAATTACCGGGTCGCCGCGAGCCGGGAGATCGCCGGAACGGCAGCCGCCGGTGACTCGCTGCTGCTTTCCCAGCGGCTTCACAATCACTTTCGTCTGGACCGCCGTCAGGGCCGGCGCACGGGAACCCTTGCAGAAGGAGACCGCACGGAGGGCTGGATCGCCTGCGACGACGCCCGGGTGGGCCTTGGCGTCGGCCTGCGCTATATGCCGGAGGAATTTCCAAAAGCGCTCGGGCTTTCCGGCGCGGGCGGCGGAATCGACGTATATTGCTGGAAGGATCCCGACGGGAAATGCCTTTCGCTGAAGCGGTACTCGGAAGCCGTGGCGTGGGATGAGGGCGAAGGCGTCTATTCGGATGGCACCGGTACTTCCAAGACCACGGAGTTCTTCATCAGTTTCTACCGGGCATCCGACGAAGCGGACGTCCCGGGGCGCCTGAGAGGCTGGCTGCGGGCGCCGCACGTATCCGTGGATCCGGCGTGGATGGCGGCCTGCGAGGCGACGGGAGGCTTTCAACCCGTCGACAAGGCACGTTTTCCGAAATCAGAGCGGATGATGTCGGGCTTTATCGACTGGCTGCGTCGCAATATCGAGCTGGGCGCATGGTACGGTTATCACGACTGGGGCGATGCGCTGGTGGCCTGGGACCAGGGCACGGACGACTGGCGATTCTACGGCCGATGGGGCTGGTGCAACAGCGAATGGGATCCGAGGCACGGCGTATGGGTGCAGTATATGCGTACCGGTCGCGCGGATGACTTTCTGCTGGGCGAAGCGATGACCCGTCATTCGACGGACGTGGATACCTGCCATTATCACCCGTTCAGGCCCTATATGGTGGGTGGTTGTTTTCGGCACAGCGTGGACCATTTCGGTGATGAGAGTTGCGCGTCACACACGTTTCTAGATGGATGGATGGACTATTATTACCTGACCGGGGACCTGCGGACGCTGGAGGTGATCCGCGAGGCCGGCGAGTTTCTGCTGCGCTACAGGTGGACCGAAGACCCGGCATACAGTTTCAGCCTGCGCAGCATTGCGAATGCGCTGCGAGGCCTGCTCTACGTATATGAAGCCACGGGCGAGGAGCGGTTCAAGACGCGTGCGCTTGCCGTGTACGAGGTGATTGCGCGAGGCCAGAACGACGATGGAAGCTGGCACAAGCGGTTCCAGGTTGCCACGGCGGAACGGCTGTCGGACCAGAGGCCCTATGGCATGGCCACCGAGGGCACGACGCTGGCCGTTGAAATGGGTACGGCGGCGCCGTTTACCGACGCCGAGTTTCGCAAGTTGAGAGGCGATGCAAAGACCACGCATCGGGTCTTGCCGGTCTCGGAGCAGAAGGGTTACCAGACGCATTACCTGATGGTCGGGCTGGAATTGCTTCACCGCCTCACGAACCGGGAAGACGTGGCGAAAGCCTACCGTCGGGCAGTCGACTGGTTCTGCGGTCATCCGGACGGGCCGGATGCGCAGAAGGCCATCCAGGAGCGATACGGCGGCGTCCTGTGCCGGCACCTTGGTTACGCGTACCGGATGACGGGGGACCGGAGTTATCTGGAGATCGGTCAGGCGGTTTTGAAGGTCCTGATCGAAGGCCAGGACTGGGGAGACGATCCGAAACGCCGCGGGGCGGTGGAAATGAGTCCCATGCACATCAGTCTGCTGTTTTTCGGCGTGCCCTATTTTCTCGGTGCGTTGTCCCACGCGGAAATGGGAGAGGAATGACGAAGACCGCGGTGTCGTCCCTGCGGGTACGTATCGCGGGAGACGCACGGGTTGGAAGACGATAACCAGCGAATGGAGGTCGTAGAAATGGCCGGTACGGGACGTGTCCGGGTGGGCATTCTGGGTCAGGGGCGCAGCGGCCGCGATATTCACGCGGAATGGCTGTGCCGCTGCCCTGAGAAATATACCATAGCAGCCGTGTCGGATCTGCTGCGAGACCGCCGCGACCGCGCGGTACGCGAGTTCGGGTGCGACGCATACGCGGACTATAAAGACGTGCTGGCGCGTGAGGACGTCGACCTGGTCGTCAACGCATTGCCCAGCCATCTGCATGCGCAAAGTACCGTGGAAGCGTTCCGGGCCGGCCGTCACGTCGTCTGTGAAAAGCCCGTGGCGGCAAGCACCGGGGACTTTCGCCGCATGGTGGCTGCGTCCCGGCGTTCCGGCAGAATCCTCGCGCCGTTTCAGCAATCCAGGTACGCGCCGCATTTTCAGCAAATACGCAGGGTGATCGATTCAGGCGTTCTGGGCCGGATCGTGCAGATCCGCATCGCGTTCAACGGATTCGCGCGCCGGTGGGACTGGCAGACGTTGCAGGAATTCAAGGGCGGCAACCTTCTGAATACCGGGCCGCATCCGATGGACCAGGCGCTCTGCCTGCTGGATTGGAAGAAGCCCGCCGTACAATGCATCATGGACCGGACGAATACGTATGGAGACGCGGAGGACCACGTAAAGGTGCTGCTGCGGCGGAAGGGGTCTCCCACGATCGATCTGGAGATATCCTCGTGTGACGCCTGGTCCGGAGACATGTACCACGTCTGCGGGACCCGCGGCGGGCTTGCCGGCGGCGCCGACGGTGTCAGGTGGCGGTTCTACGATCCGGGGGCATCGCCGAAACAGCGGCTGACGCGAACGCCGCTGCCCGGTCCGAGCTATTGCAGGGAGGAGTTGGCGTGGACCGAGGAATCGTGGGCGCCCGATGAAGCGGAGAAGGATGCGTTTACGTACATGTCCAGAGCGTTCTACGATCATTTGTACAGGGTTTTGGAGGACGGCGAGCCACTATATATCACGCCGGAACAGGTTGCCGTGCAGGTGGCGGTGATGGAAGAGTGCCACCGCCAGAACCCCCTGTCCAGACGGAAGCCAAGGGGCTGGAAAAACGGAAGTTGACCTTGATTCGTAAGTCTTCGCGGACGTTAATTCGAATATGTGATTGTAAATAAAGGCGATTAAAAGGCGGATTACCAGGATACACCAGGTCAGTGGACGTGAACGGAAAGAATGTCCTTCCTGACGACCATGTCGGCCCGTCTCGGGAAGTTTTCTTGTGGTGCCGCGTTGCGGTTTCTTCGGAATTAACGTGAGAAAAAGGATACGGTATGGCGAATTCATGTCGGACGGTCCTTGTCGGCTGCGGGGGGATGGGCCGCCAGCATCTGAAGATCATTCAGAAGATGCCCGATTTCGAGATTGCCGGCATCTGTGACGTGTTCGAAGAAGCGCTCGCCGTGGCCGGTGACACGTTCGGGGTGTCCAACCGGTACGCGGACTTCGAACGCATGTACGACGAGACGCGGCCGGATCTCGTCGTGGTGGCCACCCAGACCCGTGGGCATCGCGCACCCGCGGTGGCGGCGCTGGAGCGGGGTATATCCGTACTCTGCGAGAAGCCGATCGCCATCGATCCCGCCGAGGCGGACGAGATGGTCGCGGCGGCGGCCGCATCGGGCGCGAAGCTGGCGGTCAACCATCAGAGCCACGTGAGTTCAGCCGTATTGATGGCGCGCGATATGGTTCGCAGAGGGGATATCGGTCAGGTCGTGCTCGTGCGCGGGCGGAACAAGTCCGGGCGCCAAAGCGGAAACGAGTTTACGGAAATGGGAACCCACGTCACCGACATGATGATGCGCTTCGGCGGCGCGCCCGGGTGGTGTTCCGGCAACGTCTGGTATCAGGGTCGTCTGGCGGGCGTCAACGACGTCATGGAAGCGAAGGAGATGTCGCCGCGGGACCGCGATTCCGGCCCTGTAGCGGGCGACCGGGCAACGGCCCAGTACGGATTCGAGGACGGTGTTCTGGGTGAAATTCATTTCCTGAAATTCCAGGCGCCCAATAGCGAGAACTACGGTGTGGACGTTATAGGAACCGAAGGGCAGCTGTCGGTCCGTGCTTCAGGCAGGGTTGGGCACGCCCTCTGGCATCTTCCCAGGCCCATGGAAGGGTTGCCCGGGGGACAGGGGGACTGGACGCCGGTCGCGTCGGGCGACTCCGGGGCCGAGGACTCGATTGCCAGGATGTACCGCCGGGTCGCCGCGGCGATCGAGTCAGGAACGGATCCGCCCTCGTGCGGGGCCGACGCCCTGACGGCGTTCGAGATGATTCTCGGCATCTACCAGTCCCACAGGGAAGGCGGGCGGCGGGTTGCTTTGCCGCTTTCGGACCGCCGGCATCCCCTGGATGCGTGGCGGGATGAAACGTCAGACTCGGCTCGGAAATAGACATGTCGATTGCCGAAAGAGTCAGAGCGGCGAGGGACGAGCTGGATGCCCACGTGCGGGAAACCGTGGCATGGCATTTCGATCCGGACACGGGCTGCCCGTTCTGGCTGGAATTCGCGGAAGGGCTGGATTTCGATCCGCGCAACGAGATCGGCGGGTTCGCGGACTTGAAGATCCTCGGTCATTTTCAGGACGAATGGCTGCGCGGCGGCCCCGTGCGGCGGTGGATTCCCCGTGGAAGCGCGGGGAAACGGACCTTTGTCTTCGAAACGGGGGGATCCACAGGAGTGCCGAAATACCGAATCAGCCAGGAAGATTTCCATATCGACTACGAGATGTTCAGCAGGCACCTTTCGGACGAGACGTTTCCGAGGGGTGCGGACTGGCTGATGCTGGGTCCCACGGGCCCGAGGCGGCTGCGGCTTGCGGTGGAATACCTCTGCCAGATCCGCGGCGGCATCTGTTTCCTGGTGGACCTGGACCCCAGATGGGTCAACAAGCTGATCGCGCGCGGCGCCCTCCAGGAACTGGATCTCTACAAGGCCCACGTGATCGATCAGGCGCTGACCATTCTGCGTGCGAACGACAATGTGAAGTGCATGTTTACGACGCCAAAGCTCCTGGAAGCGATCTGCGAAAAGATCTCATTGAAAAAGGTCGGCATTTCGGGGATATTTTGCGGGGGAACCGAGATGGACGCGCAGTTCAACCGTTTTGCCAGGGAGGAACTGATTCCCGGAATCGACTTCGTGCCGACGTATGGAAATACGTTGATGGGACTGGCGTATTCAAAACCCCTGGAACCTTCGGACAACTTCGCCATTACCTATTATCCGCCCGTCCCGCGGGCCGTGATCGAACTGGTGGACCCCGATTGTCCTGACGAACAGGTGGAATACAACGCGGTTGGCAGGGTCATGCTGACAACCCTGACCCGTGAGTTCTTCATGCCGCGGTTTCTGGAACGGGACGAGGGCGAACGTGCGGAACCCATCGAGGCGTTTCCCTGGGACGGCGTACGGAATCTGGGTCTGTTCTCCGAGATGCAGGAGTCTGTGGTCGTGGGCGTATACTAACGGGAAGGCTCGACAGCGATCCAGGAGGGTGGTTTGACCCATATCCCGGTTCTGCGAGCGGGAAAGCCATACACGAGTCTGGACGTCCACGAAATCCCGCACGTCCGGACCGGAGAACCGCTCGTGCGTGTCAGCCAGGCGAATCCGGGTCTGATCGCGCGCGACCTGAACGCGGCCCACGCGAGTAAACGGGCACTGGATGCGTTCAGCGTTTCCGACCTTGCAGCCATAACGCGCCGGGCCGGCCGGCTGTTCGCGGAGGCGGACCTGCCGCTGGACGGCCGGTCGCAATCGCCAGGTGACTATGTCCGCCAGGTCTCAGGGACAACGGGAATTCCAGAAACCCTTTGCCGGGAGAATATGGAAAAGATCCGGCTGGCCTGCAGCCAGATCGACGATGTACTCGCCGGTCTGACGCGCGGGCTGGATGTGTCAGTACTGGATGGCGGGTGGGCTCAGGATAACGGCCGGCCATTGAGCTATGTCCGCCAGACCGACGCGCTTGGGGCGGTCTTGCCGAGCAATTCGCCGGGCGTGCATTCGCTCTGGGTTCCCGCGATTTCGCTGAAGGTGCCCCTCGTGCTGAAGCCCGGCAGGGAGGACCCCTGGACCCCCTGGCGGATTGCGCAGGCGTTTGTCGCCGGGGGATGCCCGGGCGAAGCGTTCGGCATCTATCCGACCGGGCATGCCGGCGCCAACGAAATCCTCCTGCGGTGCGGGCGATCTCTTCTGTTCGGGGGCGGCGCCACGGTCGCCCCGTGGCTGCACGATCCGCGGGTATCCGTCCATGGACCGGGCCGCAGCAAGGTGATTCTGGGAGAAGACGTGGTCGACCGCTGGGAGGACTTCCTGGATGTGATCGTGGTTTCCATCGCGGCCAACGGAGGGCGTTCCTGCATCAATGCGTCCGGCGTCTGGACGCCCGCGTACGGACGCGAGATTGCCGATGCGATTGCGCAGCGCCTCGCGCAAATCGAAGCACGGCCGCTGAGCGACCCGGAAGCCCGGATTGCCGCATTTGCCAATCCGGCCGCGGCAACCGGGATTTCCGATATTATCGACGTCCATCTGAAACGCAGCGGCGCGGAGGACCTGACCGCGGGCCTGCGCGGGAGCCGGCTTGTCGAACTGGACGGCCTGACGTTTCTGAACCCGACCCTAGTATGGTGTGGCTCCCCCGAACACCCCCTGGCGAATACCGAATTCCTGTTTCCTTTCGCGAGCGTGGTCGAGGCGCCGCAGACGGAGGTGGTCCATCGGATCGGGCCCAGCCTGGTGGTCACGGTGTTGACAGAGGATGAAGACCTCGTCGGCGAATTGCTGAATTCACCCCGCGTGGATCGACTGAACGTGGGGCCGATACCCACGAACCGGATTTCATGGGACCAGCCGCACGAAGGAAATCTGTTCGATCACCTCTACCGTCAGCGGGCGTTTCAGTTCGCTCGGGGAGCGTAGGGTCGGCCGGATGGAACCCTTCGACCACCATCCTGCGCCGCGAGTGATTTTCGGAGAAGGCGCGCTGGCGCGGCTCGCGGACCTGGCGGGTGGACTGGGAGGCGGGCGAATCCTGCTCGTGACCGATCCGGGGATCGTCAAAGCCGGCATCGCGGACAGGGCGCTGTCCCTGCTGCGAGGAGCGGAACGCGATGTGTGTCTGTTCGACGGCGTGGACGAGAACCCGACGACGGCCCACGTGGACGCGGGTGTGGAGGCCGCCTCGGCGCACGGCGGGACCGGTCTTATCGTGGGCCTGGGCGGCGGCAGCGCGATGGATTGCGCCAAGGGGATCAATTTCATCCTCACCAACGGCGGGCGCATGGAGGACTACCGCGGGATGGGCAGGGCGCGGCGACCGCTGCTGCCGTCGATCGGCGTTCCGACGACCGCGGGGACAGGCAGCGAAGCCCAGTCCTACGCGTTGATCTCAAGGCCGGACACCCACGAAAAGATGGCCTGCGGCGACCTCAAGGCGCGATTTCGCGGCGTCATTCTGGATCCCGAGCTCACCGCGAGCGCACCGGGACACGTGGCCGCCGCTGCGGGGATCGACGCCATCGCCCATGCCGTGGAGAGCTACGTGTGCAAGCGGCGGAACGCGGTGTCACGCATGTACTCGCTGGAGGCGTGGCGTCTGCTCGCATCGGGATTCGAAGAGGCGCTGGCGCCGGCGGCCGGCGTGGATGCCAGGTCTGCCATGCTCCTGGGCGCGCATTTCGCTGGAGCGGCGATCGAGAATGCCATGCTGGGCGCCGCCCACGCCTGCGCCAACCCGCTGACGGCCCGTTACGGAATCCCACACGGCGTCGCCGTTGGCGTAATGCTTCCGCCGGTAATTCGCTTCAACGGGGAGACGGATGGCGCGCTCTACGGAGGTTTCGGGTTGACCTCGGGGGCGTTGTCGGAACGGATCGAAGGGTTCAGGCGGACGGCGGATCTGCCCGGCTGCCTCGGCGATCTCGGGGTTGAACGGGACCGGCTTCCGGAATTGGCGGCCGAGGCGGCGACCCAGTGGACCGGGACGTTCAATCCGCGGCCGGCCCGCGAAGCCGACTTTCTGGCGTTATATGAAGAGGCATATTGAGGTTCGCGCGAGGCGAAGAGCAAGGTGCATATGGAACGTTTTGCTCCCTTTGTGCATCTTGTACGTACCGGTTTCCGTCTGCGACGCCGGGGAGACGTCGTGGCCGCGGTTCAGAGGCGACGCGCAATCCACGGGATTCGCGCGGGAGTCGCTGCCCGACAGCCTGGTTGTCCTGTGGGCTGTCCGCGTGCCGGAAGGCGTCGAGTCCACCGCGGCGATCCGTGATGGAATGGTTTTCGTTGGCGGGCTGGACGGAAACCTCTATGCGTTTGATTCTGTAACCGGAGCGTTGAGATGGAAGTATTCCGCCGGCGGGGAAATAAAGGCTTCTCCGCTGGTGGCGGATGACCGGGTTTTCTTCGGAGACGGTAACGGCGGCTTTCACGCCGTGGACGCGTCATCCGGGAAGGGGTTGTGGACGTACCGGACCGAAGGGGAGATCATCTCTTCCGCCACGTCGTACGAAAGCCGGGTGATCTTCGGGTCCTACGATCAGTTCCTCTACTGCCTCACGATGGCGGACGGGAGCCTGGTGTGGAAGGTGGAGACGGAGGGCTACGTTCACGGGTCCCCGGCCCTTTGGGGCGGACGCGTACTCGTCGCCGGTTGCGACGGTCTGCTGCGCATGGTGAACGCGGCTGCAGGAGACGAAGTCTCACGGGTGGAATTGTCCGACTACGTGGCGGCCAGTGTTGCCGTGCGCGGCGGACGGGCCTACGCGGGTACGTTCGGTAACCAGGTCCTGGGTCTGGACCTGTTGGCGGAGAAGGTCCTGTGGCGGTACGAGCACCCCAGCCGCAAGTTTCCATTCTACGCGTCCCCGGCGGTCACGGAAGAACACGTGATCGTCGCCGGGCGCGACAAGATGGTGCGCGCGCTGCGTCCGGACGACGGTGAGGTGATCTGGATACGCGCGTTTCGGTCCCGGCTGGACTCGTCGCCGGTGGTCGCGGGCGACCGGGTGTTCGTGGGCACGACCGGCGGGAGGATTCTGGCGCTGGATCTGAAGTCGGGCGAACCGGGATGGGAATTCCCGACCGGTTCAGCGGTGCTGGCTTCGCCGAGCGTGGCCGGCGGCCGGCTCGTAATCGGAACGGCTGACGGAACTTTGTACTGTTTTGGCAGTGAGGCGGGAGAATGAGTACCCAGGTTCACATACCGGAACCCGCGACCTCCAGGAAAGCGTGGAAAGAAACGGCGGTCGGCAGCGTCTTCGTATCCAACTACCCGCCGTATTCGTTCTGGCGGGATGAGCACAATTCCCGAGTCGAGGCGATGCTGGAGACTTCGGAATCTTCGGCGGGGGCGGTCCCGCTCGGGTTGTATCTTCATATCCCGTTCTGCCGGAAACGCTGCAAGTTCTGCTATTTTCGCGTGTATACCGATCGCAACAGTTCCGAGATCCAGGTCTATCTGGATGCGCTGGCCAGGGAGGTGGAAAACTACGCCACGCTTCCCAGGATCGATGGACGCAGCCTGCAATTCGTCTACTTCGGCGGGGGGACGCCGTCGTATATCAGCGTGAAACACCTGGAGGCGCTGGTGGATCGGCTGAAGGCCGTGCTGCCGTGGGACGCCGTCGAAGAGGTCGCGTTCGAGTGCGAACCGGGCACGCTCACACAGCCGAAGGTAGCAGCCATTCGCGAAATCGGCGTGACGCGATTGAGCCTGGGCCTGGAGAACCTGAATGACGACATCCTGAAGGAGAACGGCCGGGCGCACGTCGGCAAAGAGATCTACCGGGCCATGGACTGGGTGAAGAAGCAGGCGTTCGAACAGGTGAACGTAGACCTGATTTCGGGGATGGTGGGCGAAACGTGGGCGACGTGGAAGGAGACGGTTCAGGGGACGATCGATCTGGACCCGGACAGCGTGACGATCTATCAGATGGAACTGCCGTTCAATACGACCTATTCGAAGGCGCTTCTGGATGGTAACGGCGTGACAGTTGCAGACTGGGAGACGAAGCGCGCGTGGCACGCCCATGCGATCGACGCGTTCGGTGATGCCGGCTACGAGATCTCGAGCGCCTATACGATGGTCAGGAAGGGTCGTCCGAAGCGGTTCGTCTACCGGGACGCGCTGTGGCGGAGCGCCGACCTCATCGGCGCCGGCGTCGCGTCGTTCTCACACGTGGGCGGGATACACTTTCAGAATCACACACAGTGGGACTCCTACGTCGATGCCTGCATGCAGGGGCGGCTGCCGCTGAACAGGTCCTTCGTTCCTACTGACGAGGAACGCCTGGTGCGCGAGATGATCCTGCAACTCAAGCTGGGCAGGATCGAGACCGGTTATTTCAAGGACAGATTCAGCGTGGATATCCTGGAGCGGTTCGGCGAGGCCTACGGAAGACTCAGGGACTTCGGCATGCTGGAATTCGATTCGCAGAATATCACTCTAAGCCGGGACGGACTCTTGCGCGTCGATCAATTGCTCCCCGAATTTTACGACGAGAAATATCGCAATTCGCGCTATACTTAGAGAATATCGAATTTCACACCTCTCCTGGACAGTAGCCGACCTGGGACCGGTGTGGTTGGCGTTCCCGGGAGCGAGGGCATCCAGGTTATGGGTCTCCTGACAGCGGTTTAATGACGTCCAATGAACCATATAACGCGTGGTCATTGAGCTTGTCGAAATGCCCGCTATTCAAAAGCCATTCGATCCTTCGCCGGCCCTTCGACAAGCTCAGGGAGCGGCTCAGGTTGGCCGGTTAATTTTGTGGAAAAAGGTAAACTATCGTGTGCACCCCGTAATAAGTCTGGAGACTCGCCATGACTGCGAACAAGCCAAACCGGGAAGATCGAATCGTCACTGACCCGCTGATATTGGCAGGGAAACCAACCGTAAAAGGTACTCGAATTTCAGTGGAATTGATCATGGAATTGCTGGATGGGGGAAGGAGCGAAGCCGACATCATTCGTATGTACTCGCACATTACCCTTGAGGATATCCGAGCCTGTCGGGAGTATGCGGCAACCGGCGCGAAGTTGTCCAACGTGACCTGGACGGAAATTGACGCCATTATGGATGGCAAACGGTAGATGAGAATATTGGCTGATGAAAATATATCAGAGCAAATCGTGAAGCGGAGCCTATCGTGAAATACGTTTACTATGTTTCGATCTGTGTCTTGCTGTGCCTTTCTCCCGCACACGCGGATTGGCCCCAGTGGTTGGGTCCCGACCGGACGGGTGTTTCGACTGAAACGGGATTCCTGAAGGTCTGGCCGAAGGACGGTCCTGCGGTTTTGTGGAAGAGGAACCTCGGCAAGGGGTTTTCAGGGATCTCGGTGGCGGATGGTCGTGTGTTCACCATGTTTGCAGAGGGTGACGATGAGTTCGTCGTCTGTCTGAATGAGGAATCGGGCGACGAAATCTGGCGGTTCAGGACGGGCGGCATGTTCGAGGAGTGGCAGGGGGGCGACGGACCCCGGTCGCAGCCGACGGCGGACGGAGAGCGGGTATACGTCCTCGGCGCTGAGGGTCGGCTGTACGCGCTGAAGGCGGCAAACGGCGATACGATCTGGACCGTGGACCTTGTCGACGGCCTGGGCGGCCGGTTTCCCAGGTTCGGGTTTTCAACTTCGCCACTGGTGGAAGGCGACCTTCTGTTCCTGGAGGCGGCGACCCGTAATGGTACGTTTCTGGCGCTGCACAGGAAAGACGGCAAAGTCGCCTGGGCGTCCCAGAACGACGTGGCTTCCTATTCATCGCCCATCGCGGTGGACCTCGCCGGTGCGCGTCAGGTGGTCTATTTTTCCGGAGACGCCGTCGTCGGGCTTTCTCCGTTCGACGGCTCCCTGCTCTGGCGGTACCCCTGGAAGACGTCGTACGACCTGAATATTGCAACGCCGATCTTCGTGCCGCCGGACCAGATCTTCATTTCCTCAGGCTATGATCACGGCGCGGCCTTGCTGCGGATCGAGTCAGGCGGCGACGGGTTCTCGGTGTCCCGGGTCTGGGAGAGCCGACGGATGAAGAATCATTTCGGCACTTCCGTATTGGTCGGGGACTATATCTACGGATTCGATAACGCCATCCTGAAGTGTATCGAAGCGCGGACCGGAAAAGAGCAGTGGAAACACCGCGGGTACGGCAAGGGGGCTTTGATCTTCGCTGACGGGCATCTCGTCCTGTTGAGTGACAACGGGAGACTGGCCCTGGCGCGGGCAACGCCCGACGGATTCAGGGAAAAGGCCGGCGTGCAGGTGCTCGACGGCCGCAGCTGGACGATGCCGACCCTGGCCAACGACCGCGTTTTCGTCAGGGATATGCGCAAGATTGTTTGCCTGGATCTGAGTCCGGGCGGTCAGGAGAGATAATCACGTGCTGCCTCAATTACGTACGTTGTTGCTGGTCGTCGCTTTGCTGGTCCTGACTTCGAGCACCTTGTTTGCCGCGGACGATAAGGCCGACGAGGAAACCGGGGATGACCTTCCCGTCTATGCGGGCGAAGAGATCGTGGTCACGGAGAGCAAGGAAAAGGTCGCCACGATCAGTTCCGTCGCCAGCAAGATCCCGGTCCCGCTGAATGCAACGCCCGCAAGCGTCAGCGTGGTCAACCGCGGCCTGATCGAACATCAGAGCGGCGTGGTACTTGGCGATGCGCTCCGAAACGTGAGCGGCGTCAACGTGCAGACGGTGTTCGGCGTGACGGACTTTTTCGTGATTCGCGGATTCGACTCGCTGTCGAGCGGGCTGGTGCTGACGGACGGCGCTTCCGAGCCGGAGGCCACGTTCTACAATCTCTACAACCTGGATCGCGTGGAGGTGCTGAAGGGACCGGGCGCGTTTCTATATGGCGGCAATCCGCTTTCCGGATCGGTGAATCTGAACCGGAAGCAACCCGTCTTCAAGCGCATGTTCCAGGCCAGGGGCGCTTATGGCCCGTATGGGAACGTCCGCGGCAGCGTCGACGCGGGATGGGGGGACCCGGCGCAGGGCGTGGCCATGCGTTTCAACGGCCTCCGGCAGGTTGCAGACAACTACCGTGACGACAAGAGCAGCGGTATCTGGGCGTTGAACCCCGCCGTCACCCTGCGAAACGAAAGGACGACGGCCACGGCGAATTTCGAATACGTAACCAGCAAGTACAAGTCCGATTCGGGGCTGCCCGTGACCGGAGGGCAACTGGCTGACGTGCCGCGGACCCGTTCCTATCAGTCTCCATTCGACGTTTCAGACCAGGAGATCTACCGGGTGCGGATGGATGTACAGACCCGGTTGTCTCCGCGTGTCACGCTGCGAAACAAACTGTACTATACGGATTTTTCCTGGATCTCCAACGGTACGCTGTTCAACGGTGTGTTTCCCAACGCCACGGGTAGTCTGGACCTGATCAGGACGTTACTGCTGCTCGACGACCGCCAGAAGGTGCTGGGCAATCAATTCGAGCTCGTGTTCTCCTTTTCCACGGGCCGGGCGAGACATACACTGCTGGCGGGTCTGGAACTGATGCGGTGGCAGGACAGGTTTACGCTGGACGTCGCGGTCCTGCCGAATATTGACCTGCATAAACCCGTCGAAACGGCCGCGCTGCCGTATTACGTCGTTCCCGGCCAGTCCCGCGCGGCCGATGCGACGAGCGGCGTCGTTGCGCCCTTTGTCGTCGACCGGATCGTGTTTTCGGAATTCTTCCATGCGTTCGTTGGCGGCCGCTTCGACCGGATTCGCTACGACGACCCGGTCACGTCGACGTCGAGGGCGTTCAACGAGCTCAGTCCGATGGCGGGCGTGGCGCTGAATCCCGCGGAGGACCTGACCCTCTATGCCAGCGCGGGCAAGGCATTCGCGCCGCCTTCGAGCCTCGTCGCGGGACCACGGGACGTCGAGTCGGCCACGCAGTTCGAGGCCGGCGCGAAGAAATATCTCGTCGACAACCGCCTTCACGCGTCATTGGCCGTCTTCGATCTGCGGAAGTACGACATCGGCATTCCAGATGAGACGGGTGTGACCCGACAGGACGGCGACCAGCGGTCGCGGGGCGTGGAGCTGGAGATGATGGCGCGTCCCGGCGGCGGGTGCCACGTCTTCCTGACCTACGCGTATTCCAACGCGGAACTGACGCGGTTTACCGAAATGCTGACCGTACCCACGCCCGCCGGGATGCAGTTCCGGCACCTTGACCGGTCCGGAAACAGGCCGGCCTTTTCGCCGCGTCATATCCTGAATGTCTGGAGCGCGCTGGGCCTGAATAACGGCATCGAACTGGGAATGGGCGCCAGGTACGTCGCCAGCCAGTTCATCGCCGAGGACAATCAGTTCAGTATCGGCGGCGTGCTGACACTTGACGCTTCGGTGTCGTACACGTACGGGCACGCGACAATCAGGCTGAATGCCCGGAACCTGACCGATCGCGAGTACGAGACCCGCGGATTCGGCGCGATGTCGGTGATTCCGGCGCCGCCCTTCGGTCTTTACGGCGCCATTCAGGTCGACCTGTGAGTTCCTTCAACGCGGAGCCGGACAGGGACGGACTGGTCGAATCCCAGCTCCGTCGCCTGCGGGACATGCTTGTTCCTGTCTTGAGGGACAACGCGTTTTATAGAGAAAAGCTGACCGACGCCGGGCTGTCCGGCGCCGGAGACGTTCGGACCCTGGACGATTACCGGCGGCTACCCTTTACAACCAAGGCCGAACTGTCGGCCGACCAGGACGCGCACCCGCCGTACGGATCCAATCTGACGTATTGCCTGCGGGATTACGTCCGGGTCCATCAGACGTCGGGCACGACGGGAAGGCCTTTGCGCTGGCTGGACACGCGTCAAAGCTGGGACTGGTTTGCCGGTTGCTGGCGGAGGGTTTTCGACGGTGCGGGAGTAACGCCCGATGACCGTCTGTTCTTCGCGTTCTCGTTCGGCCCGTTTATCGGGTTCTGGACGGCCCATGAAGCCGCGCGGCTGATCGGGGCGCTGGCCGTTACGGGAGGATCGATGTCGTCGGTCCAGCGGCTTCAGGCCATGGATGAGCACCGGGCGACGGTTCTCATCTGCACGCCGACGTACGCGTTGCATCTGGCGGAGGTGGCCGAAACCGAAGGGATCGATATCGCGAACTCGAGCATTCGCGCCACGATCCACGCCGGGGAACCCGGGGCCGGTCTGCCGGCAACGAGGCGTCGGATCGAGGACGCCTGGGGCGCCAGGTGTTACGACCACGCGGGCGCGACCGAGGTGGGGGCATGGGGGTACGAGTGCCGTGAACGGAACGGCATGCTCGTGAACGAGGCGGAGTTTATCTGCGAAGTGATCGATCCGGATTCAGGGGAACAGGCCGACGAGGGCGAGCTGGTGCTGACGAACCTGGGGCGCGTGGGGATGCCGGTGATCCGTTACCGCACAGGCGACCGCGTTAAGCGCGCAAAGGGGGCATGTCCATGCGGGTCCGGGTTTCTCCGGCTGGAAAACGGCGTGATCGGCCGCATCGACGGCGGGATCATCATCCGCGGGGTCGTCATCTACCCGAGCACCGTTGAGAACGTCGTCAGGTCCTTTCCAGAAGTAACGGAGTTCGCGGTCGACGTATACCGGCGGCGCTCCCTGGACGAAATGGAAATCCGTCTGGAAGTCAGGGGAGAATCACCGGATTCCGTAGCCGGCGCCGTGGCGCGGGAGGCGAGACGGAAGCTGGGGTTCCGCGTCGGGGTTCGTGCGGTGGACACGAACACGCTGCCCAGGTTCGAACTGAAGGCAAGACGGTTTACGGACCATCGGAACTGAGAAGACCAGATGCGTTCAGACGCCTACGACGTCATTGTGATCGGCGGCGGCCCCGCGGGGAGCACCACCGCGGCGCTGGTCGCCGAACAGGGCCATCGCGTTCTGCTGCTCGAGCGGGCGAGGTTTCCCCGTTTTCAGATCGGTGAGTCGCTGATGCCGGGAACGTACTGGTCGTTCAAACGGCTGGGCGTTCTCGAAAAGCTGAAGAAGAGCGCGTACGTGAGGAAATACAGCGTGCAGTTCTTCGGCGCGTCGGGCCGGGGTTCGGCGCCGTTCTATTTCCATAGGCACGACCCGCACGAGAGCTCGGTCACGTGGCAGGTGCTCAGGAGTGAGTTCGATCGGATGATGCTGGAAAACGCCCGCGAGAAAGGGGCGTGCGTGAGGCAGGGAGCCGCTGTTCAGGAAGTCCTGTTCGACGGAGACCGGGCCTTCGGCGTACGGGCGAAATCCGGCGACGGAAGCCTGCAGGATCTCCACGCCCGGGTGGTCGTGGATGCAACGGGCCGCAGTGCGTTGATTTCCCGAAAGCTCGGGATCAAGACGGAGGAGCCGACGCTGAAGAAGGCGTCCCTGTTCACGCATTTCGAGAGCGGGTCCAGAGACGAGGGGATCGACGAAGGTGCAACCCTGATATTGCACACCCGGACGAAAGACGCGTGGTTCTGGTATATCCCGCTGGCCGGCGACGTCGTCAGCGTGGGGGTGGTTGGAGATATCGGCTATCTTGTGCAGAAGCGGGAGGGAACGCCGCAGGAGATTTTCGAGGAGGAGCTGGACCGCTGCCCGCCGATGAAGGATCGGCTGGAGCGCGCTCGTCAGTTGTTTCCCATGAAGGTGACCAGTGATTTCTCCTATCGCGCCCGTTCGGTTTCGGGAGCGGGCTGGGTGCTGGTTGGCGACGCCTACGGATTTCTGGATCCGGTCTATTCGTCCGGCGTGTTCCTCGCGCTTAAATCCGGCGAAATGGCGGCTGATGCGATTCATGAGGCTATTTTGAACGACGATTTTTCCGCGAAGCAACTCGGGAAGTGGGGTGATGTCTTTATTCCCGGAATGGAAGCCATACGAAAGCTGGTTTATGCATTCTATACGAAGGAATTCAGCTTCAGCCGGTTCCTGGAAGCCCATCCGGAATGTCTTGACGGCATCGTGGATATTCTGAGCGGAAAGATCTTCATCAACGACGTCACGCCAATCTTCGGACCGATGGGAAAGATGTGCGATCTGCCAAATGACGTGGACCACTATGGAAAAGCAATTATGAATTAGGAATGCAAACCTGTCCAAAAACGGGTCTGAGTCATTACGAGAGTCGCGAAAATACGCGAAACAAACGGCTGAAAAAATAGTCCACAGCCATTGATGAAACGAGTCGGTTCTGCCCTCGCGAAAACTGTCATCCTGAGGAGTCCAAAAGCCAGTCGAAGTGTCCGCGCACATGTTCATCTACAACGGGCATGTACTACACGTACAATCGAGAATACGGGAGATTCTTCGCTGCGCTCAGAATGACATGGTTTACCATTGTCATGCACGTGGCTTCCCGCTGTCATCCAGAGGAGGCCGCCAGGCCGACGAAGGATCTACTGCAGCATCGGAACATCCCGGTTCGATTCTCACGCGTCGATACCTGAGAGGCAGCACGTCTGCCTGCAGCGCGGGGTCTAAGCGGCGAGAGACGCTTCGACTCCAATAAAAGGCAATTAAGAATTGAGAATTAAAAATTAAGAATTAACCTTGATTCGTAAGTCTTCGGGGACGTTAATTCGAATATATGATTGTAAATAAAGGCGATTAAACTGCGGATTAACAGGATAAACCAGGTCACAGGACGTGAACTGAATGAACGACCTTTCCGCCCCGTTTCCGGTGTTCTCGTCCCGTCGCCGCGTTGCTTTTTTTGAATTGGGGTTAATTCTTAATTCTCATTTCCGATGCTGAAGAACTCTGTCGGCTTCTCGAAGCGATTCAGAAGACCGCGAAGGACAAACGCAGCGCCAGCTCCTGATTCTTAATTCGTAATTCTTAATTCGTCATTGTTATTTGCTATGCGAATTGCTTATATCGCCGCCGGCGCGGCGGGGATGTATTGCGGGAGTTGCATCAACGACAATACGCTGGCATCGGCGCTCAGGTTGAAGGGAGTTGATCTGGCGCTGATTCCAACGTACACGCCGCTGCGGACCGATGGTCCCGACGCGAGCATCGACCGGGTGTTCTACGGTGGAATCAACGTCTATCTGCAGCAGAAGCTGGCATTTTTTCGCCACGCGCCGGAACTCGTAGACCGCCTGATGAACGCGCGTACGCTGCTGAAATCGCTTTCCTGGTTCAGCGGATCCACGCGCGCTGAAGATTTGGGGGCGCTCACGGTCTCGATATTGAAGGGGGAAGAGGGCGCCCAGAGAAAAGAACTTGAAAAGCTGGTTCGATGGCTGAAAGACGACCTGCGGCCGGACCTTGTCCATCTAACGAACTCCATGTTTCTGGGCATGGTACCTGAGATGAAGCGCGAATTGGGCGTGCCTGTTCTGTGTTCCGTTCAGGGGGAGGAGGTCTTTCTCGACGGGTTGGCCGAACCGTATCGAAACGAGGCGTTGGATGCGATGCGCGACCGGGCGCGCGACGTCGACGCCTTTGTGGCCACGTGCGACTGGTACGCGGCGTCGATGGCCGCGTATCTGAATGCGACGCGCGATCGCTTCCACGTGGTTCCGCTGGGCATCAGCATGGAGGGACACGGCAAGGGGGAGCGGGCGCTGCCGGAAACCCCGTTCACCGTCGGCTATATGGCCCGCATCGCGCCGGAGAAAGGACTGCATCTTCTGGCGGATGCCGTGGGGCGGCTGGCGGAACAGGTTGGAAGCAGGAACATCAGGCTGCTGGCGGCGGGTTATCTGGGTGGGCGTGAGAAGGCTTATTATCATGAGGTGGTGTCGCTGATCGAGTCCCGCGGGCTTTCCAGTGTCTTCGAGTATCGGGGCGAGGTGGACCGGAAACAGAAGATCGAATTCCTGAACAGCGTCCATGTCCTGTCTGTACCGACGCCGTACGAGGAGCCGAAAGGGTTGTTCGTACTGGAGGCGCTGGCCAACGGAACGCCCGTGGTTCAGCCGCGTCACGGCGCATTTCCGGAGCTTATTGAGCGCACCGGAGGAGGCATCCTGGTCGATCCGGATTCCCCCGGGGCGCTGGCGGACGGGTTGTCCCGAATGATGAGAGACAGGGAGGCCCGGGAAGCCATGGGGAGAAACGGCCGCGCGGCCGTGCACCGGATGGCCAGCGACGCGTGCATGGCCGACGCCATGCTGGACGTCTATCGACGTTTCGTCGCGGGATGATCGGCCCGTCGGGGACGGTCTCCGCGGCGGATTAAAATCGTAGTACGGAGGAGGAGATTCTATGCCGGCCGAACAGGCATCGACACCAGGGCTGACGTGGCTGATATTCGCCGCCATGACGGTAGGATCGTGGGGACTGTACGGGATTTTTCTGCATACCGGCCAGATTGCAATGGCCGACCCCGTAAACGGAAGATACAAAGCGTTTCTGCTGGTGGGCGTGGCCTATCTGTTGACCGCCGTAATCGGTTCGATGGTCGTTCTGTGGTTGAACGGCTCGGACTGGTCGTTTCCCGCGCGCGGATTCACCTGGTCTCTGCTTGCCGGTACCGTGGGTGCGATCGGCGCCTTCGGCGTCCTGCTCGCGTTCGGCGCCCGCGGCACGCCTGCCGTGGTGATGTCGATCGTATTCGCGGGCGCTCCCATTGTAAACGCCGTGGTGTCGATGGCGGTGCACCCGCCCGCCGGTGGATGGGGCGCGTTGAACTGGCAGTTCGTGCTGGGTATCGTACTCGCGGCGATGGGGGGGTGCCTCGTAACGCTCTTCAAGCCGGCGTCGTGAAACATCAAAGACAGCTATCAGCAAAAAGCGGTGAGACGTAAGACGTGAGAGGGGAGAGGACCACACCCCACACCATCACCTGGTGAGACGTAAGCCGGGAGAGGTTAGATATTTCCTGCCCTGTGAGGATTCCTCTCGTGCCGGAGGCAACGAGGAATAACATACCCGGCAATGATCTCATCTACCGTCTTACGTCTCCCGTCTACCCGCATTTATTCTACCGTCTTGCGTCTACCGTCTCCCCCATACGAAGAAGGTCAATTCGAGGACGTTTGGTTCGTAGGGGCGTCCCTTGTGGGCGCCCTGCCTCCGGCGGGTTGGAAGGGCCTCTGAGAGGACGTAATATGCCGTGTGAATTCAAAACCACGCGAAGCGTAGAATTTTCGGATACGGATATGGCCGGGATCGTGCACTTTTCCCGGTTTTTCGTTTTCATGGAAGCGGCCGAGCACGCGTTCCTGCGGTCCCTCGGCACCAGCGTGGCGGGCACATTGGAAGGACGAAGGGTCGGGTGGCCCCGGGTGGGCGCGTCGTGCGACTATCTCAATCCCGCCCGGTTCGAAGACATGCTGGATGTGCATTTGAGGGTGATACGAAAAGGGACCAGTTCGATGACGTACGGGGTTGAATTCCGCCGCGGCGACGTCCTTATCGCCCGGGGCCGGCTGAGTACGGTGTTCTGCGAATACGCACCGGGGCAGCCGTTCCGGTCTATCCCCATTCCCGACTTTGTCGCCGATCAGATCTCCGAGTCAACTGAGGAGGAGGGGGGCGATGACGCTGAGGGCTGAGCGTGTGTCGAAACGATACGGGGATGTGTCGGTTCTCAGGGACGTTTCGATTGAAGTTTCGCGAAGCCAGTCCCTTGCGGTCGTCGGGCCCTCCGGATCGGGAAAGAGTACGCTGCTGCACGTATTCGGCACCCTGGACAGACCGACCTCCGGCCGTGTGACCGTCGACGGCCGGGACCCCTACGTCCTTCCGGAAAAGGACCTGGCGCGCTTCCGGAACCGCGTGATCGGATTCGTCTTCCAGGACCACCATCTGCTGCCCCAGTATTCGGTGCTCGAAAACGTAATGATGCCGACGCTGGCGTTCCGAGATGGAGGGGCGGACGCCGCTGAACGGGCGCGGGACCTGGTCGAACGTGTCGGGCTCGGGCATCGAACCAACCACCGCCCTTCCGCCCTTTCGGGCGGTGAACGCCAGCGCGTCGCGGTGGCTCGGGCGCTGGTCAACCGGCCGGCGCTGCTGCTTTGCGACGAGCCGACGGGCAGCCTGGACCGCGCCCTGGCCGATGAAGTCGGCGATCTGCTATTCGAGCTGCACGCGGAACAGGAGACCATCCTCATCGGCGTCACGCACAGTTTGGAGCTGGCCGCAAGATTTGAGCGCCGGATGGCCTTGCAGGAGGGAACGTGCGTCGAAGCCTGACGTTTTACTGGCGCATCCACCTGCTGGTGGTGCTCGCGGTTGCCGCGGCTGCCGCCGTCCTCACCGGCGCCCTGCTGGTGGGCGATTCGGTGCGGGAAAGCCTGCGTGATCTGACCGTGGACCGGCTTGGCGACATTGACCATGCGCTTGTTGCTGACCGCTTCTTCCGTGCAGATCTGGCCCGGGATATCGAGGCGGCGGGGGAGGATTTGACGGTTGTTCCGGCGGTGACGCTCAGCGGCACGGCCGTGCATGGCAGTGCAGGTACGCGGGCGACCCGCGTACGGATTCTAGGCGTCGATTCCCGATTCGGTGATCTGTTCCAGGCAAAGTTTCCGGACCTCGCCCGCCACGGAGTGTACACGCCGCTTGTCGTAAACGAGTCCCTTGGACGGGAACTGGGCGCCGGGGTTGGCGACGCGATTCTGCTGTCCTTTGAGCTTCCGGACAATATTCACCGGGAGTCGCTCTTCGGCCGAGACGAGGTCTCGGAGTCGATATTGACCGTGCGCGTGAGGATTGCGACCATGCTGCCCGACCGCGGGGTGGGCCGTTTCAGTCTGCGCTCGAGTCAGGATGTGCCGCTCAATGCGTTTGTTTCTCTGAATGAGTTGCAGAACGCGATGGGACTACCGGATCGGGTCAACACCCTTCTGGCGACGGTTCGGCCCGGCGCCGCGGGCGAACTGAGGTCCGCACTTTCACGGGCGGTCACGCTGGACGACCTGGGACTGTCGATTCGGGAAGGAAGGGGCTTTTTCTCGGTCGAGAGCACACAGTTCGTCCTGAAGCCCCACCTGTCCCGGGCGATAGTCGGTCTGGCGGAAGAAATGGGGATGCCGCGGCTTCCGATTATGACCTACCTGGCGAACGCCATCGAAGCGGGGGACCGGGCATCGCCGTATTCAACGGTTGCGGCAATAGACCTCGGGACCTTTGGAACCGCGCGGCTCCTGAACGGAAATCCGGCGCCCGCGCCCGTCGACGGGGAAGTTCTGCTGAACGCCTGGGCGGCCGCGGACCTGGACGCCAGGACCGGCGATCCGGTCATCATCGAATATTTCGAAGTCGGGCCGGGAGACGCGCTGATTCCGAGGCGCGAGACATTCAGACTTGCGGGCGTGGTCGCGATGACGGGATTGGGCGCCGATTCGCTGCTGGCGCCCAGGTTTCCGGGATTGCAGGATGCAGACGATATGCACGCGTGGGACCCGCCGTTTCCCATCGATCTCCAGCGCATCAGGCCCAAAGACGAAGCCTACTGGGACGCCCACCGGGCGGCGCCCAAAGCCCTGGTATCCGCCTCCACCGGCCAACGACTGTGGCGAAGCCGGTTCGGCAATCTGACGTCCGTCAGGATCGGGCCCCCGCAGGGCAGGGACGTCACGAGTTCGGCCCGGCGATTTCGCTCCGGAATACGGGATGCGCTCTCGCCCGAATCCACCGGCCTGGTTTTCCGGCCGGTAAGGGAAGAGGGGATGGCCGCTTCGTCCGGCTCGACCGATTTCCGATGGCTCTTCGGCGGGTTCAGTCTGTTTCTGATCGTCTCCGCCGCGTTGCTTGTGGGCCTTCTCTTCCTGCTCGGGGTGGAACAGCGCGCCGGAGAGGTGGGCGTGCTGACGGCGTCGGGCTTCACCGCCAGGGCCATCCGCGGCCGGTTCATGGGCGAGGCGGTCTGGCTGGCGGTTCTTGGCGGCCTGGCCGGGATTGCGGGAGGACTGGCGTACGGATGGACCATGCTGGCCGGTCTGCGTACGTGGTGGGTCCCGGCGGTTGGAACCACGGAACTCTATCTGCACGTGAACGGGTCCAGCCTGGCGGCGGCATTCGCGGTCTCACAGGTTGTGGCACTGCTCACGATCCGGATGACGGTCCGGCGATTGTCCCGCATGCCCGCGCGCGCCCTGCTGTCCGGCAGCGTTAGTGCCGCAACAGGCGATCGTGGAGGGCGGGTCCGGGTTTATGTCCTCGGAAGCTTGGCATTGGCCGCGGCCTGTCTCGCGGCGGCCGCCCAGGCGGACCGGGAAGCGGCGGCGGCGCTGTTTTTCGGGTGCGGAGCATTCCTTCTCATATCGGGTCTGGGCCTGCTATCGACGTGGCTTCGCGGCCGGGGAAATGCGGCGGCGGGGGGCGTCTTTAGCATGGGCGTGCGGAACAGCGCTCGAAATCCCGGCCGGAGCATGCTGTGTGCGGGGTTGATCGCAAGCGCCTGTTTCGTGGTTGTGGCGGTTGGCGCACATCGCCGCGCAGACGTCAACGGGGATGCGCTGAACAGCCGCACGGCGGGCGGCGGCGGGTTCCAGCTCGTTGTCGAAACCGATGCGCCGCTATATCACGATCTGAATTCGGAGGACGGCCGGTTTGAGCTGGGGTTTTACCCGGAGGATGCGCCAATTCTGGACAGCGCGAGGTTCATGCCGTTCCGTGTCCTGCCGGGCGAGGACGTGAGTTGTCTGAATCTGTACAAGCCCAGCCATCCCCGGGTCCTGGGCGTGCCTGAAGACCTGATGAGACGGGGCGGCTTCTCGTTTGACCGGCTGCTGGAGGAGACAGACGAGCCATGGACTTTATTGGCAGGGGGCGCGGAACAGGACGTGATTCCCGCGTTCGGAGACGTAAACTCGGTGACCTGGATCCTGCACAGGAAGCTGGGCGACGAAATCCCGATGCGATCCCATACAGGCGAGGTCGTCAGGCTGCGGCTCGTGGGTCTGCTGAAGAACAGTATCTTCCAGAGTGAATTGCTGGTGTCCGAGGCGAATTTCACCGCCCATTTCCCCGATCGGAGCGGCTATGGCTATCTTCTGGTCGAGACCGACCGACCGCGCGAACTGGGTGCGCTGCTGGAGCGGAGGTTGCAGGACGCCGGTCCGGATGCGACGACGACGGCGGCCAGGCTGGCCGGCTTCCGGACGGTGGAGAACACGTACCTGTCCACGTTTCAGACACTCGGCGGGCTGGGGGTGCTTCTGGGTACGTTCGGTCTGGGGATCGTGATGGTGCGCAACGTCGTCGAACGCCGGGGCGAACTCGCAGCACTGCGGGCGCTCGGATTTCGCAGGTCGTCTCTAACGGGACTCCTGTTCATGGAAAACGGGTTCCTGATGGCAACGGGCATGGCCATCGGGGCCGCGGCCGCGATCGTGACGACAGTCCCGCACGCTTCGGGCGGCGAATTGCCCTGGCTTTCGCTTCTGGCAACGCTGGGTCTCATACTCATTACGGGCATGGCCGCGGGCGCCGCGGGGATATTCGCCGCGCTGAGGACCCCGCTGTTGCCGGCATTGAAGCGGGAAGGGGCGTGACCGGCGCTTCGAGCGTCCGGTCCTGTAAGAAGATCGCTGTTATTTGACCGTCGAGTCGGCCGGCTTAAGGAGAGACTAAGATCTGAGCCGCTCCCTGAGCCTGTCGAAGGGTCGGCGAAGGGCATCGAGGAGACCAGGGCAGGTTAGGAAACACGGGCATTTCGACAAGCTCAATGACCACGTTTTGAAAAGCCATTTCAAGAAGCAAAGTGCTGGCAACGCGGCGAGGCGGGATGTTTCGGCAATCGAATGGCGGACATTTCCGGAACTGGACACTGAGGTTTAACAACCGAAATAGAAATTCAATTTCGGAATCGCAGAGCGTATCTTCAATGAAAGGCGCGCAGCAGCACTTCACCGATCGTACATCGTGAAGGGAGCATGTTATGAATCGAATGACGATGGTCCTGACCGCTTTCTGTCTGGTTGTCGCAACCGGACAGGCTGCGTCGAACTGGCCTCACTGGCGGGGTCCGAACCGCAACGGGCTCGCCGACGGGAGTCCGCCCGTACAATGGAGCGAACAGAAGAATATCCGATGGAAGGCCCCCATTCCCGGCTTGGGCCACGCAACGCCGATTGTCTGGGGCGATCGTATCTTCGTGCAGACCGCCGTGAGGACTGACAAGGTCGTGGCGGATACCGGCACGGGAAGGCGCCGTCCCCCGCCCAATCTGTTTCAGTACAGGGTCCTGGCGCTGGACCGGCGGACCGGTGAAACCGTCTGGGAAAAGACGGTTCGGGAGGCCCGGCCTCACGAGGGGATGCACCGGACGGCATCGTTTGCGTCCCCATCGGGCATCACGGACGGAGAAAATCTCTATGCGTATTTTGGATCGCAGGGGCTCTATTGCCTCGATATGAACGGCAATCTCAAGTGGGAGAAAGACCTGGGCAAATACTGGAGCAGAGCCGCGTTCGGCGAGGGGGCTTCGCCGACGATCCACGGCAACACCCTGGTGATCAACTGGGACCACGAAGGGGATTCATTCATTGTCGCGCTGGACAAGAAAACGGGAAGGGAAATCTGGCGGAAAGACAGGGACGAGGTCACGTCGTGGTCCTCGCCCGTCACGGTGGAACACGGCGGCCGGACCCAGGTGATCGTCAGCGCTTCGCGCCGCACCCGGAGCTACGACCTGAAGTCCGGCGCGTTGATCTGGGAATGCGGCGGGCTGGGTACGAACGTGATCCCCACTCCGCTGCATGCGGACGGGGTCGTGTACGTGGCCAGCGGTCACAGGAGTCCCGCCATGCAGGCCATCTCGCTGGATCGGGCAAAGGGCGATATCTCGGGTTCGGACGCGGTGTTGTGGTCGCTCTCCCGGGATACACCCTATGTGTCTTCACCCCTGCTCTTTGGCGGCCGGCTGTATATGCTGAAAGGCCGTGGGGGGTTCCTGTCCTGCTACAACGCGGATGACGGAAAGCCGATTTTCGGGCCCATACGCCTCGACGGAACGGGCTTCGTCTACGGATCGCTGGTAGGTGCGGACGACCGCGTGTATATTTCCGACCTCGAGGGTAAGACGCTCGTCGTCAGGAACAGCCCTGAGTTCGAAATCCTGGCGACGAATACCCTGGATGAAGGAAGCGGAGCGTCTCCGGTGGTTGTGGGCGACGCGCTCTATCTGAGAGGACGCGGCCACCTCTACTGTATCGCGGAAGACCGGACGAAACCATAGAATTGGAACCGAATGGAGAGAGGAGTTTCGATGGACCGGTTTGCGGCCCTGAAACGGGCATTCGTCGCAGTAATTGTGATCGTACTGGGCGCGTTTGCGTGTGAGTCTCCGGACAGTGAACGGGAAACATCCGCTCCGGAACGGCGGTTTCTGAGCGTGGGCACGGCGCCGCCCGGCGGGGCGTTTTTCGTGGTCGGCGGGGCGATCGCACAGGTCGTGGACGACCATGGGGGAGACCTGTCGTGGGACGTGACCGCGGAGGCGACCAAGGGGACGCAGGAGAATATCCGACGGCTCGTGCGCGGGGAACTGGATTTCGCCCTTGCCAATGCCGCGATTTCCTATTTCGCGGTGCGCGGCGAGGGCGCCTGGGGTGAAAAGCAGGAGATCAGCGCCGTCATGACCCTGGCGCCGAATATCGCCTTGTTCGTAACGCCGGAGGGAACAGGCATCCGCGCCATGGGCGATCTCAAGGGCAAACGGGTGGTCGTTGGTCCGGCGGGGGCCGGTTTCGAGTACTTTCTTGCGCCGATCCTGGAGGCGCACGGCGTCACCTATGAGGACTTCAGCCCGCTGCACAATACGCAGGCGGGGGCCGTGGATATGCTTGCGGACGGTTCCGCCGCTGCGGCGTTTCTGGGCGGCGCCGTGCCGACCGCGTCCATTACCCAGGCCAGCGCTTCACAGGACATCTATTTCATTCCGTTCGGCGAAACCGAAAGAGAGCGCCTCTTTCGGGACTATCCGTTCTTCAACGCGGCGAGTATTCCCCCGGAAACCTATCGCGGTCAGACCGAAACCTTCGAAGGCATGAACGTGGGTTCGATGCACCTGGTGACGCCGGCGGCCCTGGACGAGGAGACTGTCTACCGGTTCACGAGGATCCTTTACGAGAACCGCGGGGACGTGGTCAGCAAGCACCCCGCGGGCAAGGCCATCAACCCGGCGAACGTGATCAGGGATACGGGTACGCCCTTCCATCCCGGGGCGGTCAGATATTACCGGGAAATCGGGATCTGGCCCAACTGAAATGCTCGAATTGCGGCTCTTTCGCGTCCTGGCGACCCTGCTGAGTGTTTTCGTCCTGGCGGAGGTCAACTATCCGGAACTGACGCCTCAAGCCCAACTGGCGTTTTTTGCCATGTTGGGCTTGAGTCTTGTTTTCTTGAAACACCCGACCCGCGCCGGCGCGGCCGGGGTTATGTCAGTACGGGTGTTTGACTATCTCCTCGTCGCGGCTGTCTTCCTCTGTTTCGGATACGTGCTTGTCCAGACCGAGCCCGTCTTCAGGAACTGGTGGCTGGACGGCCGCAGCCTGGGCAACCGCGCGGGCTTGGAGCGTCCTCCGGACTGGACGGTCGGCCTGGTCGGCCTGGTTCTCGTTCTCGAGGCGACCCGCCGTGCGATCGGCCCCACCCTTCCGTTGCTTGCCCTCGCCTTCCTGGCATACGCCGCCTTCGGTCACGTCATGCCGGACTGGCTCTTCCCGCACCGGGGCTACGGCTGGGAGCGTATTGTCTCCCAGGCCTTTCTGCATTCGCAGGGTGTCTTCGGCATCGCGTTGAAAGTGATGTTCACCTATGTGTTTCTCTTCGTTCTGTTCGGCACGACGCTGGAAGGCACCGGTGCGACGGGCTACGTGCTGGATGCCGCGCGCCGGTTTTTCGGGAAGCGCACGGGCGGGTCCGCGAAGGTCGCCGTTGTCGCTTCAGGCGTTATGGGTTCGCTTTCCGGCAGTGCGGTCGCCAACACGGCCACAACGGGTACGTTCACGATCCCGATGATGCGTTCGGCCGGATTCCGGCCCGTGGCGGCGGGGGGGATCGAGGCGGCGGCCAGCTCGGGCGGGGCGCTGGTGCCGCCGATCATGGGCGCGGGCGCCTATATGATGCTGGAAATGGTGGAACCGGCGGTCACCTATCTCGATATCGTGAAAGCGGCGCTCATCCCGGCGGCATTCTACTATACCGCACTTCTGCTGATCGTCCACTTCTATGCACGGCGCAACCGGGTTGTCGCGGGCGATGAAGTGCCTTCGAGTCGTCCGCCGGGCGCGCGGGGCCTTGTCTTTCTGGTGGCTCTCGTGAGCCTCGTCGTGCTGATCGTACTGGGGTATACGCCTTTCCGGGCGGTCAGCATCGCGCTGGCGTGCATGCTCCTGACCGCCGCATTGATGCCGTCGACGCGAATGAGGCCGCGCGCGCTGCTGCGCGCGGTGGAAAGCGCGGCTCACGGCGGCGTGTCTCTCATCGCGGCGGCCGCCTGCGTGGGAATCATCATCGGGGTCGTCACGCTGACGGGTATCGGCGCCAAACTGCCCGGCGCCATTCTGCCGTTGGCGCAGAACAACCTGGTCCTGGCCCTCATTCTGCTGATGGTATCCACCATTATTCTGGGAATGGGCCTGCCTTCGGCCGTATGCTACCTGCTTATGGCCACGCTTGTCGGCCCCGTCCTGGGTGGGCTGGGCGTCGTTCCCCTGGCGGCGCATATGTTCATCTTCTATTTCGGGATGATGTCGATGGTGACGCCGCCCGTTGCGCTCGCTGCCTACACCGCCGCGGCGATTGCGAAGGCGGACATCATGCGGACCGGGGCCGCCGCGTTTCGTTTCGCCCTGGTCGGCTTCGCCCTTCCCTACGCGTTCGTACTGCATCCCGCGCTTCTTCTCGTCTCGCCCGACCTCGCGTCGACCCTCGTCAACGTCCTCGTCGTCTTCGCCGGGATTCTTCCGCTGGCTGTCGCCATTTCAGGATATGGCTTCGGGCCCCTCGATGCGTGGCAGCGCGCCATTCTCCTGATTGCGGCGCTCGTCCTGTTTCTGACGCCTTCCGGCGCATACCGGGTCTGGCTGCAGGGCGCCGCCATTCTGGTTTCCGGGATCATCGCCATTGCGAACCGGCGGTCCGCCCGCGGCGTTTCCCCGTCATCGGACGACAGCGCTGATTCGCCGTACCGGTGAGTGGTATCCCGAACGTGTCATCGCTAGAAGGACGTCATCGGCTTCCTGAAGTGCAAGGACGCCATCCAGCACGCAGACCTTGAGGATGCCGATCGTTCCGGTAAACGGAACCCCGTGGTCGAAGCAGGTGTTCCTCGCCGTACGATCGTCCGTTGCAACGACGCCGCCGCGGGCTTGCGCAAGGGTAATGCAGGACGCTTCTCCCGGCGAGAGGGTCCGCAACCGTTCACGGTAGACATCGCGCTCTTTGGCGGAGAATCCTTCGGCGCCACGGAATTCCCCTCCTGCGACAGCGACCTCGACCTCCCGCAACTCTGAATATCCCGATACGACGCCGTCTGCGATCTCGTCCTGGACCTGCGGCGTAATCATTGCGCGCCGGCCGTATCGGGCGATGAGCAGGTCAAGTCGGCCCGACAGCGCGAAATTGCTCAGGGTTACGGTGTCGAAATAATAATCGCAGCCTGTCTCAGGCACGGGCGGCGTCCTCGTCGCCGTAGACGTTGCGCTGGGGGATATCGTGCTCTTCGAGCCACGATCTCAGTTGCAATACGTGCATTCCCATCTCCCTCGCCAGTTTCCCGATGCTTATGTACCCGCCCCGATAGGCGGCGAGCGCCTGGCTCTGCCGGAGCGGCAACTCTGCGAACGCGGTCTGATAGCAGGCCGAAATCGCATCCCGAACGAGCTGTCCCCTGCTTTTTCGACGGATTTCGGAGAGTCTCTTCAGCGTCAGGTCCGTCTCGCTGTCGATCTTGATGTGCAGCGTCCTGTCATTGGCCATATACGCCTCCACTGGTGATGTCGAAAATTTGTATTAATATACAACTTTTTATACATAAACACCAGATTAAGTACAATACCAAGCTGGGCCCGGGAGTGAGGTCGCCAAGAGGCGGTTAGACGGAAGAGGTAAGAGAGTAGAAAAAAGGCGGGTAGAGGTAAGAGGGTAGACGGTAGAGAAAGACGGTGAGAGGGGAGAGGTTAGACGGTAGAAGAGGCCATTGCCAATATGTTCCTCCGACTTGCCTGCGGCATGCAAAAAAACCTACATGGCATGCGATCTCTACCCTCTCCCGTCTTCCCTCTCCCCTGGTGGTTGCGGGGCAGGGTGGATGCGTGGCCTGTCTACGGCGAAACGCCTCTCTTGTCGGTGGGGCCGAGCAGGGCTTTGAGGCGATTGCGGGTGAGGGAAATGAAGTTGCAGAGGAAGGGGCGGGTTTCGCGCGGATCGATGATTTCCTCCACCGCGAAGGCTTCGGCGGAGCGAAACGGTGACGCGTATTGCCGAAGTTCCTCTTCGAGTTCCTTCTCGCGGGCCGCCGGGTCTTCGGAGTTGGCGATATCCCGACGGTAGGCGGCGGCAACCCCGCCTTCTATGGGCAGAGAGCCCCACTCACCGGAGGGCCAGGCGATCTTGAAGTCCAGTTCGTCCATGTCGCCGGCGGCCATTCCGGCCATGCCGTAACACTTCCGGATGACGAGGGTGAGGATGGGCACCCGAACGCGGTGAATCGCGAACACGGCCTTCATCCCTTCGCGGAGGGTGGCCTCCTGCTCGGCGGCGGTGCCGATCATGAATCCGGGGATGTCCACAAGAAAGATCAGCGGAATGTGAAAGCAGTCGCACAGTTCGATGAAATGGGTCTGTTTTCTGGCCTCGCCGGCACCCATCGCGCCGCCGGAAACCATGGGGTTGTTGGCGACGATCCCTACTGGATGGCCGTTGAGCCGCGCGAGGCAGGTAATGAGCGCGCGTCCGAACGTCGGCTGGATTTCAAAGACGGAGCCCTTGTCCGCCACCAGTTCGACCAGGCGGTGCATCGAATAGGGGGAGGTGCGTTCCCGGGGGACGATGGACAACAGTTCTTCTTCGCACCGGTCGACGGGGTCGTCGCTGGACTCGGCGGGAGGCAGTTCCCACACGTTCTGCGGCATGTAGGACAGAAACCGCCGGACCATGTAAAAGCATTCGCGTTCGGTATCCACCGCGTTGTCCACCGTGCCGGCCGTGTCCACCGCGACGTGGTGTCCGCCAAGGTCATCCTTCGATACCTCTACCCCGAGCGCCCGCTTGACGAGGGGCGGTCCCCCGGAGAATATCTGACTCGTGCGCCGCACCATGACGGACCAGTGCGAGAGGATGGCCCGTCCGGCGGGTCCCCCGGCCGCGCTGCCGAGTACGGCGGATACGACCGGGACTTCGCCCAGGAGCTGGACGGAGCGGCCGAAACTGCTGACGCCGGGGAATACGGTGTAACCCCGTTTTACGGCGCCGCGGACCGAGCCGCCGGCCCCGTCGGCGAGGTTGATGAGCGGAATGAGATACTTGGACGCAAGGTCTTCGATGAACCCGCCCTGACCCCCCTTTCGGCGGTGCGTGCCGGGACTGCTTCCGCCCCGGACCGTAAAATCCTCTCCGCCTATGGCCACGGGTCGTCCGTTGACGCGGGCCACGCCCATAATGTAGGGGGCGGGCTGCACGCCGATGACGTTGCCGGCGTCGTCGTACTCGCCGGTGCCGCTGAGGCTCCCGACCTCCGTGAACGAGCCCCCGTCCACGAGAGCGTCGATGCGTTCGCGAATGGTGAGTTTTCCCTGCCCGTGGTGGCGATCGACGTTCTCGGAACCGCCCATCTCTCTGGACCAGGACCGACGCGCCTCGAGTTCTTCGCTCTCTTTCTGCCAGCTCATCCGGATCTCCTGTACGACGGTTGATGCACCTTCCGCTGTCTCCTGTGCAGCGTTTCCCGGCGCGTGCCTGCGCCCTCTTTCAACGGGCTTTCAGGCCTGGTAAACGGTCTCCTGCCGGACCAGCGCGTCGATTTCGCCGGGTTCGAATTCCGCCACCCGTTCCAGTACGTCCCGGGTGTCAACACCCACTTCCCGCCCGGCCCAGCGCACGGCGCCGCGCGTTTCCGAGAGAACTGGCACCACCCCCGGCAGCGTGACCTTACCCAGGACGTCATCCGGTAATTCCAGCAGCATATCCCGCGCTTTGTAGTGTTCATCCCGGAAAATGTCCCGCAGCGTAAAGATCCGGGCGGCGGGTACGGCGCTCGACTCCAGCTTGCACTCGAGGTCCGCGAGCGAATTTCCCGAGGTCCAGTCGCCAACGATGTCGTCGATATCGTCCTCGTGCCGGGACCGCGCAGTGGGCGTCCGGAAGCGCTCGTCCACGGCCAGTTCCGGTGCGTCCATACATGCCGCCAGGCGTTCGAAGGTCGCATTGTTGCCGGCGGTGATGTGGATGAAGTCGCCGTCAGCCGTCGGATAGAGATTGTTGGGCGTGCTGTTTGGCAGCCGTGAACCGGTGCGGGTGGGCACGGACCCGAGCTCGGCGAACGCCGGGACATGGGGTTCCATCAAGCTGAACGCCCCCTCGTACAGCGCCGCGTCGACGACCTGGCCCCTGCCGGTCCGGGTCCTGGAAAAAAGCGCCATAACGGCGCCGAAAGCGGCGTACAGACCGGTGATACAGTCCGTAAGGGAGATGCTCACGCGGCTGGGCGGGCGATCCGGCTCGCCCGTTATTTCCCTGAGGCCCCCCACGGCCTCGCTGGTGACGCCGTATCCGGGGCGATGCCGGTATGGGCCCGTCTGTCCGTACCCGCTGATGCGTACGAGGATGATACCCCGGTTGACCTCGGAGACAGCGTCGTAGCCCAGGTTCCACTCTTCCAGCTTTCCCGGCCGGAAATTCTCGACGATCACGTCGGAGGCTTTCGCCAGCCGCTTGATGACATCCTGGCCGGCGGGCGTTCTCAGGTCCACCGAAATGAGGTGTTTGTTGCGCAGAATGCTGGCCGCGTAGAGCGAGCGGCCCCGGCTGCGTCTGCCCATCTGTCGCACCGGGTCTCCGGACGGCGGCTCCACTTTGATGACTTCCGCGCCGAAATCAGCCAGCAGGCGTCCGCAGAACGGACCGGAAACCGTGCTGCCCATTTCCAGGACTCGGCATCCGGCCAGGGGTCCGTCGTTTGACGATGTTGCCATATTATCGAACGTTCGGGGATGGGATGGCGACACAGACGGCGCCGGGAACTTCAACAGGGCTGCCGGCAGGCTCGAGTTCGCCGGTGTCTGGGACGATCCGGAAACAGGAGACCGCGTTGCCGCGTTGATTGGCGGCGAGGAGAAACTCTCCCGCAGGGTCGAATTCCAGGTTCCAGGGCCACGCGCCGCACGAGGGCTCGTGAGCGAGCGGCGTGAGTTCCCCCGTCGCCCCATCGATCGACATGGTCACGATACTGTCGTGGCCGCGGTTGGAGCCGTACAGAAATCGGCCGGATGGATGGACCCGGACGTCGGCGCAGAAGTTCTCGCCGTCGTAGTCTTCGGGCAGGGCGGATAGAGTCTGGCGTTCGGTGAGGGATCCGGACTCGGCATCGTAGTCGAAGACGGCAATCGTACTGTCGAGTTCGTTGATCACGTACGCCCTGCTGCCGTCGGGATGGAAGGAGATGTGTCTGGGTCCTGCGCCCGCCCGGGTCGAAACAGACACCTGCCCGGTCGGCTCGATGGTCGCCGAGGGCGCGTCCAGCTCGTAGCACATGACTTTGTCGACACCCAGGTCCGCGGAAAACGCGAACCGATGATCGGGCGAGAGGACGATGGAGTGAACGTGCGGCGCTTCCTGCCGTCCTGCATCGACGCCGGATCCTTCGTGCCGGACGACTTGTACAACCGGTTCGATGCGGCCTTCGTCATCGATCGGTAACGTGCTCACGCTGCCCGATCCGTAGTTTCCAACGAGTAGACAGCGGCCGGTCCGGTCGACGCTGAGATAGCAGGGCAGGTCTCCGCCGGCATGTTGCTCATTGAGCAGCTCAAGGCCGCCGGATTCCGGATCGATGGAGAACGACTTGATGCTGCCTCCCGGTCTGCCGTCGAATTCATCCACGGCGCAGGCGGCATAGAGGAAACGCGCGCCGTCGTCGGCGGCGAGGAAGAAGGGGTTGTGCACGTCCGGCACCTTCGACACGGCTTCGAGTTCCCCGGACGCGGTATTCAGCTTGAGTATGTGCAGGCCCTCGGTCCGATCGTCTGTATAGGTGCCTGCGTAGACCGTGACGTGACCGCCGGACTGATCTGACATGTACCTGGCTCCTGTCCTGAATGCAGATATGTTGGGGAGAATTCAGATTTGTACGGCGCTCGCAACGGGTGTTTCGAATCACGGTTTCCTGGCGCTTCTGAAATATAGCCGGAAATCGGCCTGATTCAAAGTTTTTTCGCTGCTTTACGTGCGCAAGATCGAAATCTGCATGGGGATCGGTGCAACAAGGGTGAAGCGACGCAACCTCATACGCCGCGCGTCTTGAATTTTCGGTGTCTCGGAAGTATCTTGGAACGGGACACTCAAGCGGTCGGTGTGAAGGTGGGGCGGACATTCCAGTCTGCCCCCATCGTTGGGTTTCTCCCGGAAACAAGACAGAAGAAAGGCTTTCAGCGCGGTCCCCGACCCGTCGCTGACTCGATTGAATTCGAAGAGTACGCTTCAATCGTAGCGCGAATTGGGAATTCGCGTGCCTTGATCAACCTCAACCAACAAGCGAGGCCACATGGATACCGAACTGGTTCCCACAACCAACGGGGACGGTCTGCCGGTTGTACCGATGACCGACGAGCAGAAGTACGTCTTCGACCTGAAGGGCTGGATCTGCCTCCCCGGTCTGTTCGACGAGGAGCAACTCCTCCGAATCCGGCAGCACCAGATGGACTTTCTCTACCGGCGCGACTCGCTTCCGCCCGAGGAACGCGACAACCACGGGGGTCCGTCGCAGGTGCTGCTGGATCATCCGGCCGTGGTCGGGGTGCTCAACGAAATTCTCTCGCATCGCCCGCTGGCCACCGAAGACTGTTACGGGTTCCGGTACGACCACACGTACACCAGCCATCGAAAGGCTGGCAACGACAACTTCGGGCCCCACGGCGGCGGCGCCTACTTTTCCTTCTGCGGCAATTCCCACATCTACCAGATGCTGCCGGGGCGCGTCCATTCGGGCCTGACCCGTGTGGTATGGGAGCTCAACGAGGTGGGTCCCGGCGACGGCGGAACGATGTTCCTGACCGGCAGTCACAAGGCGGCCTTTCCGCGGCCCGACGAAATCAGCGGCAGGGAGAGTCCGCTTTGGGAGACCTATACCTGTCCGCCGGGATCGGCGGTGATCTTCACGGAGGCCCTGTGCCACACGGGCACGCGCTGGACCAACGAGACACGCGACCGGTTGAGTCTCTTCACCTGTTACAACACGGTCAACGCCAAGTGGGGCAAGGGCTGCCCGGCGCCCGAGGTGATCGACTCGCTGCCGCCAAAACGACAGACGCTCTTCCGCGGGGTCTGGCACGGGATGAGGGATGTACCCGGCATCAACCAGTACGTCGACGAGGCCAACCGGGCGGTTTGAATCGGGACAGACCAGACTGAAAAGGGCAGCTCTCAGCTCTCAGCCGTCAGCTGGAAGTGGTGAGACGTGAGCCGGGAGACGGGAGAGATTGCCTGCCTTGCAAGGATTCTTTTCGTGCCGAATGCAAGGAGGGAAAACACACCCGGCAAGGATTTCATCTACCGTCTTACGTCTTGCGTCTACCCGATTTTCTCACCTCTACCGTCTCCCCGCATTTGGGCGACCGGCCGGTCGCCCGATGTATACCATGCGCCAAAACACGGGCAACCACAAGGGTTGCCCCTACTATCGGAGGGACTACAATGAAGGTCGGCATATACGCTTCGTATTTCGGCAAGGACGAACCCAAGACGTTCCCGGACGTCGAGTCGTTTATCGACCTTGCGCATGAGCTGCAGCTGGATGTCATCGACTTTCGCGTGGACGTGGGATTCGGCTCCCTGGACCGCGAATATCTGCGAGACTTGAAGATAAAGTGCCTGAAAGCCGGCCTGCCCATCGGCTATCTCGCCTCAGGCGGCCATTTCGTGGGTACGGACGAGGAGTTGCGAAAGAAGGTGGAACAGGCGAAGGCCGACGTGGAGGTGGCCGCGTACCTGGGGACGCCGATGATCCGGCTCTTCTGCGGGGCGCCGGGGGTGGGGGACGCTGAGCGCGAGATCCGTTGCTTTCAGGACGTGTGCGACTTCGCGGCCAAAGCCGGGATCATCGTGGGCCTTCAGAATCACCCGAGCACCGGCGACAACGTGCTGCGCATTCTGAGGGAAGTCGACCGCGAGAACTTCACCTTTATCCTGGACACCGGCCAGTGGGTGGGGTCGCCGGGGCTGAATCGCGGCGTGGGCGATCCGGACGTGGACATCTACCAATACATGGAACAAACCGCAGCGTTTGCTTCCCACGTCCGCGCCAAGATCTACAAGATCGACAGCGGCCGGGAGGAGTGGCTGGATTATCCGCGCATCGTCGGAATACTGAAGTCGGCGGGCTTCAACGGCGTCGTTTCGATCACGTTCGAGGGGCAGGACGTCAACGAATGCGACGACAGGGAAACTTTCAGGCTGGCGGCCAGGCACCTGCGCGAAACCATCGCCGCGGCATAGACCAGGCGCTCCCGGGGATAGCAGGAGAGAGCGACAATCGAATGCGCCGACTGACCGACTACCGTGTCCTCACGTTCGACTGCTACGGCACCCTGGTCGACTGGGAGCGCGGCATCTGGGACGCATTGCAGCCCCTTGTCATGCGCAACGCTGCCGCGTGCCTCACGCGAAACGATGCACTCCGCGCCTTCGCCCAATGCGAGAGCCGGCAGGAACGCGCCACGCCCGGTCTTCGCTATCCCGAATTGCTCGCCGGGGTGCACGCACGCGTGGCGGAGAGATTCGATCTGAAGACCGATAGAGAACTCGACGCGGCGTTCGGCGCGTCCGTGCCGCACTGGCCCGCGTTCCCCGACACCGCCGACGCGCTGCGAATTCTCAAGAAGCACTACAAGCTGGTGATCCTTTCCAACGTCCACCGCGACGGCATCGCCGCATCCAACCGCAAGCTGGGCGTAACGTTCGACGCCATCTATACAGCGGAAGACATCGGCGCCTACAAGCCCGCTGACGCCAACTTCGAATACCTGCTGTCCCACCTGAAGTCGGACCTGGGCCTCGAACCCCCGGACGTTCTGCACACCGCACAGAGCCTGTACCACGACCATGTGCCTGCGAGGAAATTCGGGCTGGCCACCGCCTGGATCGACCGGCAGCGGCTGTCGGAGGGCGGGAGTTGGGGCGCGACCGAGCGGGTGGAAACGATGCCGCAGACCGACTACGTGTTTTTCTCGCTTGGCGAGATGGCGGAAGCGGTAGAGGGTGTCTGAAGCAATTGACTCTGCGTATATCGCAGGAATGGCGGCTTCCAGCCCTGGAAGGCCGAGGCGATAGCACGTTTATCCTTCCTGATTGAACCCACCCGAAATTCAACTATCCAGGCTAAAGTGCGGTCCAGGCCAGGGATTGAGCCTCAGATTGCGGCCATATCTTGTGGTATTCGGAAAACTCACGAAACATCTACGACAATCACCAGAAAGTCATAGGAATTTCCAAAATATATGATTATTATCACGATGTTCGATTCATTCGACCGCAAACCCTTGGCGCTGGTGTTTCGTCCGATTCCACCAGATCCCCTTCTCGTGTGAGCAATCGAACCGCTCGGACCAGTCGATTGCAATTTAGTTGCCGAACCCCGACTCCGTCCCAAACTCGACTGGATTCTTTGCGAGCGTGCAAGGAGAGGAGAACCTCAAGATGCAAACCACCGGATTACGTCTCGGTGCGCGAAATGGCGCGAGCATTTGCATTCTCGCTCTAGCCTGCCTGATCCTCTTGCCGGCATTTGACGGTTACGCCTACGGTCGGGATTCCAACGACGTACCCTTCTGCGAGCCTATCGACCTCTCGCATCTGCATACCGAGGGATTCGATGCCGCGGCGAAGCAGGCATTTAGCTTGAACACTGGTGATGCCCGCACGGTGCGGGTGATCTACTTCGTACCCAGTGACCGCTCGTTTTCCATTACCGTGGAGGACTCGATAAAGAGGGCGGTACGGCAGGTGCGGAGCTTTTTCACCGAACACATGAAGGCGCACGGATTTGACCTCAACGCCATCAACATTGAAACAGCGGACGACGGCGAGCCGCAGATCCATCGTGTTACGGGACAACATCCTAACAACCACTACGCCGACAATATGCATTCCGCTGTCTTCAGGGAGATCCGCCAGGACTACGACACCCGGGAGAACATCTATATCGCCTTCATCGACAATAGCCGCCGCTTTACACCGCGCGGAGGCAGAAACGGGAAAACCGGCGGAGAGGCGTCCATGCGACTGGATTTTGACTGGCAGACGGTGGCGCATGAACTGGGACACGGGTTTGGCTTACACCACGATTTTCGGAATTATTCGTACGTCATGTCATATGGAAGCGAACCGATCAGTTTATCGTTATGCAACGCACAGTTCCTTTCCGTGCATCCATACTTCAATCCCGGGATAACAACCGAATCGACGGCCAGTCCCACCGTCGAACTCATTTCGTCACGTAAGTTTCCACCGAACGAGGAAGACATCGATGTTCAATTCAAAGTGGCGGATAGGGACGGGCTTCAACAGTTGATTCTATTTACGATGACGCCGCTCATTAACTGGGGTGGTGGATTCCCTGAAGTCAAGTCGTGGCGTGGAATGGCGAAGGAGTTAGATGCCGTCATTGACTTCCAGTACGCACGCGACGCCGTGGGGATGATACATAACCCCGATGTGGAGAGGATTCATGTTAATGCCGTAGACACGGATGGAAACGTCGGGCAGGCGTGGTTCAATCTCGTGAGTATTTCGCCATACCATTACGCCACGCTCAGTGGGCATACGCACCGGGTCGTCGGCGTGCTTTTCTCTCCCGTCGGCAAGGTCGTGGCTTCAGGTTCACACGATAATACGATCAGGCTGTGGGACGTTGCAACGGGAGCAATTCTTGCAACCCTTCAGCAACCGGATGCCGTCAATTCGGTGGCGTTTTCGCCCGACGGCTCCACGATCGCTTCCGGATCATACGATGGGAATGTCCACCTTTGGGCGGTTGCGACCGGACAACTCATAGCCACACTTGAAGGACAGGCCGGTGAAGTATGGTCCGTTTCGTATTCACCCGATGGTTCGACCCTCGCATCCTTGTCATCCGATGGCAAGATCCGGCTGTGGGAAGTCGAAACGAGAAAGACTAACACAACACTCTCGGGCCCGCCCATCGGTGACGCGTCGGTTTTCTTCTCGCCGAACATGCTGTTTTCGCCGGACGGAACCATTCTTGCGTCCTGGTCGGGAGACACTAGGTTGAGGCTATGGGACGTGGCGACGGGTGCCAGCCTTGCAACCCTGACGCACTCACGCCTTGTCTCTTCGGCGTCGTTTTCGGCCGACGGCTCCAACATCGCTTCTGGATCATACGATGGGAATGTCCACCTTTGGGCGGTTGCAACGGCGGAACATATCCATACACTGGAAGGTCACTCCGGGCCGGTCTCGTCGGTGTTGTTTTCACGTGACGGTACGACCCTCGCTTCCGGTTCATACGACAAAACGGTCCGGATATGGCGAGTTGAAACGGGAAAGGCGGTCGCCTCGCTTACAGGACACGCGCAGGGTGTCGCGTCGGTGTTGTTTTCACCCGACGGAACCATACTTGCTTCCACGTCTCAGGACAATACAGTGAAGTTATGGGACGTTGCGACGGGCGCGAATCTTGCCACGCTTCGGCACGCAAACTTCGCCCCTTCGATGTCCTTTTCGCCAGATGGGAGACTTCTCGCTACTTCGGATAACAAAGCAGTCGAGTTGTGGGATCTTTCCACGTGGTCCCTACCCCGTGCGCAAACCGTGACGGTCATTTCGGGCGACAACCAGGAGGGCGCAACCGGCTCCGCGTTAGCTGATCCGCTGATCGTTGAAGTACGAGACCAGTTCGGTGATCCCATAGCGGGCGCCCAGGTCACGTTTACAGTCATTGCAGGCGATGGAAGCCTCACCGGCGGATTCACAACCGAGAATGTCACAACCGGTCCGGACGGCAGGGCGGAGATTCTCCTCACCCTCGGTCCCAATCCCGGACCCAATAACGTCAAGGCATCCATTACCGAACTCGCTGTAGAAACCTTCAACGCGGTGGGCATTGGAACCCCGGTCGTAACGGGTGACGCTCTTGATTATCCAACGTGGCATCTGCCACGTGGTGCCGCACTGCGCCTGGCCAGGGGTGCCATAGGCGAAAGCCAAAGGGCGGTCGCCTTTTCGCCTGACGGAAGGTTGGTTGCTGTTGCAAGTGGTATTGGAGTATGGCTCTATAACGTGGAGAACCCGAAGAGATTCACGCTGCTGCCGTCAGGTGTCGTCCATTCGGTGTCTTTTTCACCGGACGGCAATACGCTTGTATCGTCCGGAGGTTCGGGTAGCGAAGGCGAAGTGAGGCTGTGGGACCTGGCAACGGAAACCCATACCCGCATACCCTTTCAAGAGGGTGACTTCACCAATCTACTGCTATCACCGGATGGAAGAACCCTCGTGTACCATGGAGGCTATGCGACATTAAAGTTACGTGATTTGACGTCCGGCGATGGCGCGTGGACCATTGGGACTTACGAAGCGTTTGTGAACCATCCAACAAGCCTCACGTTTTCGCCGGATGGAGCCACCTTCGCTAGCGGGCATCGGGACGGGACGATCCGGCTATGGGACGTGGCAACGCGCGCCATTACCAAGATCATGGAAGGTCATCGTCGCGATATCGAGTCGGTGTCCTTTTCTCCGGATGCAGGTACGTTGGCATCGGCTTCCGCTGACGGTACGGTCAAGCTGTGGAACCTGGCGACCGGCAGAACATTAGTCACCGTCCGGGGAAGTTCGCAGCCCATAAGTGTGGCCTTTTCGCAAGATGGTGCGGCCCTTGCTTCGGGCTGGTGGGATGGAACAGTCAAGCTGATTGAAGTAACGGATGGGAAGATAAGTTCAAGCTTTGTCGGCCACGGGGATAATGTCAACGCGGTTTCATTCGATCCGAGGGGTGGTGGCTTCGCCACGGCTTCGAGGGATGGCACCGTCAAGCTGTGGGATCTGGCCACCGGGAATTCCAGGACCCTTTTCGGCCATTCGGGTCCGATTTGGGGTATGGCATTTTCGCCCGACGGCATTACACTTGCTTCCCGTTCCGGTACATCCCAGGGAAAAGTCGAATTATGGGACGCTGTTACTGGAAGGATGATCGCCTCTCTTGGCGAGCAGAGGTGCTCGCCCGTTGGATCGTTATCCATCTCACCTGACGGGACAACGCTTGCGATCGGATCACAGGACAGCACGGTACGCTTATGGGACCTTGCCACTCTGACGAATTTCGCCATACTGGCACACGGAAGTCAGGTGGGGGCGGTTTCCTTTTCACCCGATGGCACTTTGCTCGCCTCTTCGGACGAGACAAGTACGGTCAGCCTGTGGAGCGTCAGGAACGAGGAGATAATCAGGAAGTTTTCGGGCGTAAACGATTGGGTCACAATGCTGGTTTTCTCGCCAGATGGATCAACTTTGGCGTCAGGGTTGCGCAACGGCGAGATTAGGGTGTGGGACGTGACGACGGGCGCAGTTATCTGTGACTTCAATGACCATTCTTCGCCGGTAATCTCGATGGCCTTTGTGCAGGAAGGTACAGTACTTGCTTCCGGGTCTTTCAGCGGCGAGATCAAGCTTTGGGAACTGGCGACGGGGACGCCCAGCGCCACTCTGGAAGGAACGCGGAAAAAAAGCCTGGCATTCTCACCCGACGGCACGATGTTCGTCACACGGCAGCATAAAACGGTGAAGCTGTGCGACATGTCCACGGGCGCGGATATCGCGACCTTTCCGGGGCACAATCACCAAGTCCTTAGCGCGATATTCACACCAGATGGCAGGACACTCGCGACGGGATCTTATGATGGCACAATCCTGCTCTGGGACCTGGCGCCGTATCGCGAATCCGAGACTCCCAATTCTGATTTTAACGCCGATGGCGCCGTCGGCTTTGCCGACTTCATTCAGTTCGCGGCGAATTTCGGATTAGGCCAAGGCGATTCCGGTTATGACGCGCGATACGATCTGGACGGCAACGGCGCGGTGGGATTCTCGGATTTTCTGATTTTCGCGGGGGACTTCGGGAAGACCGCGAAGAATTAGAGTCTTACAGTAAGACTTCAAGGCAAGATGCGTACATGTTTGATCATGCTGCTTGGTTCAAGGTTGTGTGATTTCGGTATAGGGTCAGGGAAGTGTCAAGCGTGCGTTGTCCGGATTGTGTGACGAGCCATCGTCTGGACCGAGGGATTTTGGCAATCAAGTCGCGGACGTGCAGTCGTTTGAGGAGTCGGCTAACTGCGCTGGCTTGGCGTCTGCCCGCGCTGCGCGCGCCTTACACACGTCGACGCGCTGCGATTCCTCAAGAAAGCACCGCAAGTTCACGGTCCTCACAAACGTCCACTGCGACGGTATCGCTGCCTCTAACCGCAAACTCTGCGTAACGTTCGACGCCATCTATACAGCGGAGGACATCGGCGCCTACAAGCCGGGCGACGCCAACTTCGAGTACCTGTCTCAAACGAACAGGTACATAACTTGCTCCCTTGATGAATGTTATGTGACGACTATCGGAAACCTTACGCGAAGAGTATTTCACTATTTTCTTACACCGCGTAAAGGGATGTCTTCGCACGATCTAGCGTTTAGAGAATGCGTTTCCTTGTCTTTGGACATTCGCTCTCATGGCTACTGCAAACCGTTGGTTTCACACTCGGCGCCGCAGTTTTGTTGTGCCTGTTGTCGTTCGTCCTTCCGTGGTCGCCGTCCACACAACCTATCGGGTTTTCCGTCACGCTGGACCTGGACGCCGCCGCGGGCGACCAGGCGGTCTCCTTCCTTGACCTCCTTCCCGATCAGCCTTTCTCCGTAGAGATCTTCGGCACGGACATCCAGGGCGCCACCCGCGTCTCCGCGCGCTTGCGTTTCGACGCGGCCCAGGTTGAGTACGAGGACTTCGATCCCGGCGACGCGTTGCCGAACGCGCACGCCGTTGCGCAGCCTGGCTCCTCGTGGGTCAGTATCCGCGTGTCGTCGTTGACCGGTTCGGCGGCCATGAATACGGGTTGGGTCGGCACGGTACGTTTCCGTACGACGGCTGCGTTTTCGGACACAGAAGTGTGGCTTGCAGACGCGGAACTTGCCCGTGGCGGGCAGACCGAGACGATTTCTCCTGCCATTGGCGTGGCGCTGCAGGTGGTCGCGGCACCTTCTCCGGACTTCGACGGCGACGGTGTGGTGGGCTTCTCGGACTTCGTGGCCTTTGCGGGTGTTTTCGGGTCGCAGCGTGGCGACGGCAAGTACGTGGCGGCCAACGACCTGAACAACGACGGCGGCATCGGTTTCGACGACTTTCTGATCTTCGCCAGCAACTTCGGTAAAAATCCCAATCGCGCTCCTTCTTTCGGCGCGGCGCTGCAGGTGACGCGTATCGTGGAAGAGAACACGCCTCCTGGAAAGCCCATCGGGAACCCGGTCACGGCCACGGACGCCGACGGAAATTCCCTTACTTACCGCGTGCGTGGCGTACACGCGAACAGCTTTGCCATCGACGCGGGCACAGGTCAGCTTCTCACAAGGGACGGAACCACGTATGACCACGAGGCCAGGGACAGGTATTCCGTGACGGTACGCGTAAGCGACGGGCAGCGCGGCCGCGCCACGGTTGTGGTGGGCATTACCGTGACAGACGTGGACGAACCCCCTTCCGCCGCGCCAGACAGCGTGCGGGTCGCCTCTCGCCACGGCGCGCTTGCCGTGACGTGGACGGCGTCGCTGGACGAGATGGGCAAACCCCCCGTAAGCGGGTACGAGGTGGGGCATAAGCCGACAGAGGCTCACGTGTGGCGGGAGGGGCTGCAGGTGGAAGGCCGCACGGACACCAGCGTGACGATTACGGGTCTGCCCAACGAACAGGCGTTTCACGTGCGTGTGCGCACGGTGAACGACGAGGGCTCCAGCCCCTGGTCGGAGAGTGTTGCCGGTGTGGCCACGGCGGGTCTCCTGTCCCTTGGCGTGTTCGGCGACGTGTCGATAGACGTAGACAGCGTCGTGCGAGTGAACCTCGCCAGCCTGTTCACACGGCCTGCTCTCGGGACGCTGACGTACGGCGCGACGTCGTCCAACGAGGGGGTTGCCACGGTCACCGTGGCGGATACAATGGCGACAGTGCACGGCGTGGCAGCTGGTCGTGCGACTCTCATCGCCACGGCCAGGGACGTGTACGGCGACAGCGCGCAGACAAAGTTAGGCGTGGTCGTAACGAAAACGTCGCCGCCACCGCAAGACAATCGGCCGCCTACCTTCGACGACGGGGACAACACGTCGCGCACCCTGGCGGAGAACACGCCCGCACGCCGGCCCATCCAGCATCCGGTGCGCGCCACCGACCCGGACGATGACCTCGTGACGTATAGACTGTCGGGGCCGGACTCCGCCAGTTTCGCCGTTGACACGGGTACAGGGCAACTGCGTACGTTGTCGGGCATCATATATGACTTCGAGGACAACGACCGGTATTCCATAGTCCTGGAAGGCAGCGATCCTTACGGTGAATCCGCCACGATCGGCGTCACCGTACACGTGTCCGACGTGGACGAGCCGCCCGAGGTTCCCGCCGCACCGGTGGTCCAGCCCGCGTCGACGACCAGCCTGGCGGTCGCGTGGGACGCACCGGACAACACGGGTCCGGATATCACCGACTACGACGTGCAATATCGGAAGAGCGGCAGCTTCATCCCCCATTCGCACATAGGGCCAGGGACGAGTGCGACCATCATCGACCTCGACGTCAACACCCGCTACGAGGTGCAGGTGCGGGCAACCAACGACGAAGGGACCTCCCAATATTCCCGATCCGGCTTCGGCGTCACGAGTTCCAACCTCCCGCCGGTGTTCGACGAGGGACAAAGCACCACGCGAGAGGTGGCAGAGAATACCGGCGGTGTGCAGGACCTGGGCACGCCCCTGCGGGCGAACGACCCGGAAAACACCGCGGTGACGTACAGCCTTTCCCGCGGCGACACCGGGAGCTTCGACATCGATGAGAATACTGGGCAGCTGCAGACGAAAACCGGCGTGACCTACGACTTCGAGACGAAGGACCGCTATTCGGTCACGGTGGAAGCGCAGGACGAACAGGGCGGGCGTGCGACGATCTCCGTTATCATAAACGTGACCGACGACGACAGCGAACAGCCGGATGCGCCCGGCAAGCCCACGATCACGGCGCAGACGCTGAACAGCCTGTCCATCCGCTGGACGGCCCCCGCCAACACCGGGCCTGCCATCAACGACTACGACGTGCAATACAGGCAGGGAAGCAGCGGTACTTTCATCGACTGGCGGCACACGGGGCCCGGGACGACCACGACCATCACCGGCCTGAACCCGAACACCGCGTACCAGATGCAGGTGATGGCGCGTTCTCCTGAAGGTGAAAGCCCCTGGTCCGAGTCGGCAGACGCCAGGACCGTGGCCAACCGCTCGCCGACGTTCAACGAGGGCACGAGTACAACGCGTTCCTTCGCTGAGAACACGACGGGCACACGCGACATCGGCAACCCGCTCACCGCCAGGGATACCGACGGCGGCACGCTCACCTACGCCCTCGAAGGCACCGACCGGGACGCCTTCGATCTCGACGGCAACCAGCTGCGAACCCTTTCGGGACAGACCTACGACTTCGAGGCGAAGCCACATTATGACGTCATCGTACGCGTCGAAGACGGGCAGGGCGGCAGCAGTACCATCGAGGTCACCATCAACCTGACGGACCAGCAGGAAAAACCCGGTACCCCCGACGCGCCCGGCGTCTCCGCGGCCTCGTCCACGATCCTGGAAGTGACATGGGACGAACCCGCAAACACGGGCCCCGACATCAACGACTACGACGTGCAGTACCGGGAAGGGGCCAGCGGCGGCTTCACCTCGTGGACACACAACAGCGCACAGCGCAGCGCAACCCTCACGGGCAGGACACCGGGCACAAGCTACCAGGTGCAGGTACTGGCGCGCTCACCCGAAGGCGCAAGCGACTGGTCCGAGTCCGGCACGGGCAGCACTCATGACAACGGCCTGCCCGTGTTTGCCGACGGAAGCAGCGCAACCCGCACCCTGGCCGAGAACACGACGGGCGTACACAACATCGGGGATCCGGTGGGCGCCATGGACCCGGAGATGACCACACTCACGTACGCGCTGGAAGGTACGCACGCGGACTCCTTCTCCATCGACACCCGCAGTGGCCAGCTCAAGACCCGAACAGGCCGGAACTACGACTTTGAGGCCCTGTCTCGCTATTCGTTGAACGTGAAGGCCACCGACGGCCACGGCGGAGAGAGCACCATCCCAGTGTCCATCGACCTGACGGATCTGAACGAGGTGCCCGTGTTCACGAGCCCATCGACGTTCGAAGCGGCGGAGAACCAGTCCTTCGCTGGCACGGTCAGTGCCGACGACCTGGACCAGGGCGATGCCATCACCGCTTACACCCTCGCGGGCGGCGCCGACCAGGGTCTGTTCGAGATCAACAGCGCCGGGACGCTGTTCTTCAAGGAGAACCCCGACTTTGAAAGTCCTTCGGACGAGGGTCTGAACAGACAGTACAACGTGGCCGTGGCCGCAACAGGCGGTGCCGGAGGCCGCGCCTTGACCGCACGGCAGTCGATCGCCATCACCCTTACCGACGAGAACGAATCGCCGGTTTTCACCATTGAAGACACCTTCAAGGTCACCGAGAATACCCGTTTCGCCGGACGAATGGAGGCCCAGGACGTCGATGCCGGTGATGTCATTACCGGCTACGCTGTCACCGGCGCCGCCGACGGGTACCTGTTCGAGATCGCCAGCACGAACCAGTTGCGCTTTAAGGAGGATCCCGACTTCGAAACTCCCGCGGATGCAGGGAGCAACAACGCCTACAGCGTGGTAGTGGAGGCGACCGGCGGCAGTGGCACCCGCGAACTGCAGGCCATCAAGTCGGTCGTCGTCCTCGTGGAGGATGACGTCGAACCGCCGGGCAAGCCGGACCCGCCCACGGTAAGTAAAGAGACGGAGCGCAGCCTGACCGTGATCTGGACGGCGCCTGACAACAGCGGTCCCGTTATTACCAACTACCACGTGCAGTACAGGCAAGGCGTCACCGGGGCCTTCACGGAGTGGCCGGACACCGGCCCGTCCCTTTCTCGTACGATCACCGACGTGAGTTCGGGCGAAATCTACCGGATCCAGGTACAGGCGCAGAACGACGAAGGGAAGGGTCCATGGTCCGACCTGGCCTACGGACTGATCCTCCCGCCGCCGGTGGTTTCTTCGCCGACACCGGCCTTCACGCCCGCACCGGAAGAGGACCATGTCTTCGATCAGCCGGTGACTCATTCCTACAGCGGCGACTACGCGAGTACGCTGGACCCCGGCGACCATACCCGCACCCACGTAAAGTACGACGACGGCACGCTCGAGCCGGCGACCGGTACCGCGGGGATCGCCATCGCCAACAAGAACGCAGGTACCGAGTACCACGCGATCACGATCGGTGACAGCGCCGCGATCAATGCAAGTGGAAGCGTCGCGGCCAACATCACAACCGAGGGCAACTCCGGCAACCTTCGGATCCTGAACCAGGGCTCCGTTACTCTCGATAGCGCGGGAATTGGCATCCGCGCGGTCATGAAGGCCTCCCCCGCCAACATACGCCTCGTTAACGACGGAGACATCACGCTGAACGGTCTCACCGCCGTACCTGATTCGGCTCAATCCAACCATCGTCTTGTGGTAGGGAGCCTCAACAAGGCGGCGGAGCCCCACGACTTCCTTAACTACAGCCACAAGGTCGAGTTGTTCAACATGCCAGACGGCCAACTCATCGCCACCGGTCCCTACAACGAACGGGTTGACGGCCTGAAGGCGGAGACCGGGAGCGGACACCTCACACGGCTTGTCAACTATGCGGAAGGCGTGATCAGGATCGAAGGAGAGGGCGCGCGCGGGATCTCGGCTCAGAGTCTCTGGGGAGCGTCACAGGGTCTCAACTTCGGCTCAATCGAAATCAACGGTTTATTCGCGATAGGCCTGCACACGGGAAACTGCTCGCCGTGGCCGTTCGCGAACAATGGTTGCCATGGGGCCCTGGATGAGATCGTACCCGACCGGTCCAGCTTCGTGCCGGGCGACGTCTACGCGAGGAACTACAGCAATGCCTCCATCACCACGAGGGCGAACACACGCACGGACGACACGCGACCGCACCGCCACGGATACGGAATCAGCGCGAGGACTCAGAATGCCGGCCGTGTAATCGCGATCAACGAGGGGACGATCGATACCGAGGGAAGGCGGAGTCATGGTATATATGCATACGGTTACCATAATCGCAGAGATCTCGATGACGATACGTACCCCGATATTCCGGACTACCCCGACACGTGGGAGCACGATGGCGTTCACGTGGTGAACACCGGCACAATCACCACGGACGGAGAGGAAGCCCACGGTATTCGTGCTGAGCATCACCGAGGCGGCGAGATCAGGGTATTCAACACCGGGAATGTCTTGGCGACGAGCAAGCACTCAAGGGCGGCGGAATCTACGTGGTCAGCGGGAATTTCGATAGCGGCGATGGGTGCGGACGTTCCCGGACCGGGATGCGAGACCGCGGCGGGCGATCCGGTCGACCCGGACGTCGATTGCGCGTCCGTCTACCGTGTGGGCAACGTCCTGGTCCGGAACAGCGGTGACATTGACGCTCCCGAGGGGCTCGCCGAGGCTCCTGACATCGGTATCGACGTGGTCAGCGAGGGCGGGGATATCACGATTACGCACGACGGGAATATCACGGCCGCAAGGATCGGCATTCGCGTGCAAACTTCGGGGCAAGGCAGGATTACCCTGCACGTGAACGGCGCATTAAACGCGCCGAGGAAGTTACGGGTAATTGGCGGCACGAACAATGACATTGTTGTCAACGAGCTTTAGTCAGGTGTTCGAGGGCGTTGGAAAGCGCCTTCGAGATCGTGTCCGCAGGCGGCGTGTACAGCAGCCAGGAGGGAGACATCGGCGCCTACAAGCCCGCTGACGCCAACTTCGAGTACATGCTGGCCCACCTGAAGTCTGACTTGAGTCTCGAACCCTCGGACGTACTGCACACCGCACAGAGCCTGTACCACGACCATATGCCTGCGAAGAAATTCGGACTGGCGACCGCCTGGATCGACCGGCAGCGGCTGTCGGAGGGCGGGAGTTGGGGCGCGACCGAGCGCGTGGAAACAATGCCGCAGACCAATTACGTCTTCTTCTCGCTCGGCGAGATGGCGGAAGCGGTGGAGGGCGGCTGACCCCGGACCGCCTGGGTGCGCTGGCGTCCCGGTACAGCGGCTTCCAGCCTGGAATGCCGTGCCGATAGCTCTATTTTCTTCCCGACTTGTCCTACCCGGAAGCCTATCATTCAAATACCGAGTTTGGGCCAGCGTTCGGATTGTGACTCCGATCGCCACGATATCTCGAACTCCACGAAAATTCACTGAAAATTCAACAATCCTCATCGACAAAACATTGGGTTTTCAGTAATAGTATAGTTATATTCCTCTTATAGTGTCGTTTTCAAGGACAATTCACTTGGCGGCGAGCGTTTGGCGATGGCGAACCGTCCGATTCCGCTCAATGCATTCCCCGTGGGAGCAATCTACCCGGACGGGGTAGCCGTTACTAGATCAGCCCCCGAGCCCTTACACGGTCGGACTGGATTCTGTTCGAGCTCACGAGTAATAGATGTGGGCCGGGTCGTTCTCGGTTGCGCTAAACGTACAACGCTTCATTGCCCAAACTTCCGACCCTTCTGTAAATCTGTTTCGAACTCATACAGGAATACAGGTCAGGTATGCCGCGCAAGTGTCGACACACGCGGGCTGAAACAGGGAGGCGAACGATGAAACATCACAGGGTGACCCACATGTCAGGCTGTTTTGTACTGGCCGTCATATTCCTCGTGTCGATGTCGCAGGCAAATGCCGCCACGATCAACACTGGAGCAGAGGGCGTGGCGTTTTGTCGGGTTATCGATACCCGGGAAGACCCGGAACTTACCGGTGCTGCCGCGAAGCAGGTGTTCCAGAATAGGGACGTCCCTAACACGGTGCGATTGGTCTATTTCCTGCCCAATGACCGTCCCTTTCGTCCCGAGGTCGTTGAGTCAATGAAGAGTACGATTCTGCAGATTCAAAGCCTCTTCGCGGCAGAGATGGAACGGCATGGCCATGGCAATCGGACCTTTACATTCGAGACCGATTCGCAGGGAGCGCCATTGGTCCATCGTATGGATGGGAAACACCCAAGTGTACACTATCTCAATAGCTCCGGCGAACGAAGAGAAACCTGGCAGGCCCTGGGACGATCGCGGATTGAGATCATCGTCCGTGATTTCGGTTCCGATACGGTTCCCTTCCTGGGCGGCCCGGCTGGCGGTGTAACCCACCTGTCGGGTGGAGCCCATCAATCGTACGCTACCGTGTTGGTTCCGACTTCCTTTTCCTGGAGGCTGTTAGCCCATGAACTCGGTCACGCCTTCGAGCTTGAACATGACTTCAGAGACAACGAATACATCATGTCCTATGGCGGGGGCAACCGGGCCAGGCTGTCAGCATGTGCAGCCGAATTCCTGTCCATACGCGGCTTTTTCAACCACGGTGTTTATAGGAAAGCAGGTTCAACAACCATCGACCTCCTCTCGCCTCTTGCCTATCCGGAAGGGTCCGGAAGCATCCCGATCCGAGCCAGGTTCAATAGCGCGCAAGGGCTCCGTCAGGTATTCCTCTACACAGAGACAACATATGGGCACTCCGCCTGCGGTTACGCTGAAGTCAAGGCGTGTCGCTCGTTTTCCGGCGAACGCACGACGGTCGTCGAATTCGACTACGACGGTTTGATTCCCTCCAATGATCGCACGAGTCTTGCCAGTCCCATTATGCACTCGACGCGGCTGTGGGCCGTCGACAGTTCCGGCTTGGTATCCTTTCGATATATACCGCTGCACCAGATTTCCGACCAACATATCGCGTCCCTTGAGGTGACCCGCCGCATTAGGGCGCTGGCCTTCTCTCCGTCCACGGGAGCATTGGTCTACGCAGCTGATCACGAAGCGGTCAAATCCTGGGACTTGCAAACCCGACAGACCATTACGAGCTTTGGAGCGGAACGCTCGGCCAAGGGGGTTGCGGTCTCGCCGGATGGCGCTACGATTGCCTCGCATCACAATACCACGGTCAAACTTTGGGATGTGTCCACGGGAGCCAACACCCGGACCCTCGAGGTAGATTCAGGAGACCCCAGGTGGAGGTCGGTGGCCTTCTCGCCACCTGACGGCGCCATATTGGCTGCCCAATCGGGGGAAAGTACAGTGAAGCTATGGAACCTGGCGACCGGGGAGAATTTCGCCGACCTTCACCATGATTCCGGGGTAACTTCCATGGAGTTTTCGCCCGATGGGACAACGCTGGCAACCGCATCCTTGAATGGAACTGTACATCTTTGGGACCCGACGACGGGGAGACTTATGACCCGTTGGGAAGGCCATGGAGGTTGGGTCGGCGCCGTGGCCTTTTCGCCGCCCGACGGCGCAACACTTGCAACCCAAGCAGGATGGGACGGTACAGTCAAGCTTTGGGATGTTCGGACCAAGCGTCATCGCGCCACGTTCTACAATAAATGGGGTGGGAGACCGATGGCATTCTCGCCCGATGGCGCGATACTCGCCTGCGGTTCCCATGAGTTGGTCAGACTGTGGCACGTGGCAACGCGATCCCAGATCGACTCTCTGGCGCACAAAGGATACGTCGATGTCATTGCCTTCTCACCCGATGGCAAGACCCTTGCCTCCGGGACCCCGAGGGGAATCGAATTGTGGGACGCCGTGGCGTGGCAGCCACGTCCCTCGGCATTGTCGGTAGTCTCGGGCGACGGACAGCAGGCCAGGCCGGGCGCGCGCCTTCCCGGCGCCTTGATCGTCGAAATAAGAGACCAATATGGCCAACCCATTCGAGACATTCTAGTCGCCTTCTCCGTTACGCAAGGAAATGGCGCCCTCACCACGGCCAATGCGACTGCCGACTCGACGGGCAGGGCCGCAACCACGCTGACCTTGGGAGGCGAACGCGGAGCAGTCAAGGTTTCGGCATCAGTTCCGGGACTCGACGCCGTACTCTTCACAGCGACAGCCGAGGTCTCGCCCGATTTAAATGACGACGGCAAGGTCGACCATTCCGATTTCGCTCTCCTCGCGAGGGCCTTCGGCACAAACGACCCCGGCTGCGACCTGGATGGCAGCGGCACCGTCGACTTCGCGGACTTGCTTATCTTCGCCGAACATTTGGGAAGGACCGCAACGAATTAGACTGCAATTGGGTTTGATCTTTTGAGTTTTGCGAATGGGTGGTTTGGACATCCATACGGTTTGGCGATTTAAATTCACTGGTATCCGTTTTTTGAGGGCGGTTCGAGAACCGCCCCTGTTGCACGCGCCTGCCTGTAGCCGCAGGAACGGAAACTGTCATTTCGGAAAATTGCATGTTCTAAGTTAGTCGGGGCTCCGATAGATGGTTGAAGACGCGTGATGCTCGCCGACAAAGGCGGAGGACCTCGGTTCCTACAAGCCCGCTGACGCCAACTTCGAGTACCTGCTGTCCCGCCTGAAGTCGGACCTGGGCCTCGAACCCTCGGACGTACTGCACACCGCACAGAGCCTGTACCACGACCATATGCCTGCGAAGAAATTCGGACTGGCGACCGCCTGGATCGACCGGCAGCGGCTGTCGGAGGGCGGGAGTTGGGGCGCGACCGAGCGCGTGGAAACAATGCCGCAGACCGATTACGTCTTCTTCTCGCTCGGCGAGATGGCGGAAGCAATGGTGCGCCTCTTAGGCGAGTGAGTCAGCGTATACCGCTGGCAGGGCGGCTTCCAACCTGGAAAGCCGCCCCGATCGCGTTTCTTCCTTCCTGATTGGTCCCATCCTAGATTTAGCATTCACATGTCTAATGTCCAACCTATCATTCAGAATGAGACCCCGTTCTTCTTGCCTCGAAGTTTTCAGCAAAAATCTCTAAAAAACCACGGAAATTCAGCGAAAAATCATTAGACATCTTAATGGGCCCACTATTATATTTGACTCACTGTAACCTCAAGGTATTTTCTTTGCGCGTTCTCGAAAGTCTTGTATTAATCACGAAAGGAGCCAGGCCATGAGGCATTTTACCTCCGTCATCGTGCTGGCAGTATTCTTCCTGCAGCCGCTTTTCGCCCAGGACTTCAGCAATCCCAACGCTTACCGGACGCGGGATCTTCCTGATGGAGCGATCGCGCGGCTTGGAAAGGGAGCCATTGGCCACGGAGACCGGGCTGTTGCATTTTCACCGGACGGCAGGCTTTTTGCGGTGGCCAGCGGCATTGGCGCCTGGCTGTACAATGTTGAGGACCCGGAAACATCCACCTGGTTGGCCGCTGATGTTGTCCATTCGGTGTCTTTTTCGCCAGACGGAAAAAAACTCGTCACGGCTGGAGGTATGTGGACGAAAGGCGAGGTGATACTCTGGGACGTGGCAACGGGCGCCCCCAGCCGGATTGAACGTGGCGGAGACATTGTCGATGTCTCGTTTTCGCCGGATGGCAGAACTCTCGCATACAGTGCACGTGGAGGGCCGATGGTTAAACTCCGCGACGTGGCCTCGCGGACTGTTGCGACCACCCAGGGCAGTTATGATTTCGGTTTTACCAGTCTTTCGTTTTCACCGGATGGCGCAATTGTCGCAACGGGGCATGAGAACGGCACGGTCATGCTTTGGGACGTGGCAACGCGCGCTCTTGCCGCCACGCTTACCGGCCACAATGGAGAGGTCTACTCCGTAGCTTTCTCACCGGACGGCAGGACCCTTGCCGCCGGTACTTCTGACGAAACCGTCAAACTTTGGGACGTTGCAACCCGCACGAATTTCTCGACGCTCCGGGTAGACCAACCAGTGACGACCGTTGCGTTTTCTCCCGACGGTTCCCTCATCGCCACCGGAACATGGCACCAAACCGTCAAAATCTGGAACGCGACGACAGGCCGAAATGTAGATACATTCTTCAGCGACCATCGCTCTCTGATTCGCGGGGTTTCGTTCTCTTCGGATGGAAAGACACTCGCCTCCGCTTCCGACGACGGTGCGGTTGTGCTGAGGGATCTGGCTACGCAACGCACGACCACCATTGCCGGCCATTCGGGAACGGTTTTGGGTATGGCATTCTCACAAGACGGCGCCACACTGGCTTCCTATAACAGTTCATATGGGTCGGGGATCAAAATATGGGACACGGCAACGCGACGCAAGATCACGACGCTTCGCGGGCATTATGGTTCACCTATCACATCGATATCCATTTCACACGACGGAACGACCCTTGCATCGGCATCAGGCAAGACGACCATCCTTTGGGACCTGGAAACACAAACAGAATTCGCACATCTGGAACACGAGAATGACGTGTGGGCGGTTTCCCTTTCGCCCGACGGCGCTGTTCTAGCCACCGGAGGCTGGCCGGGATGGGTTAGCCAGTGGAACGTCCGGACACAAGAACAGACCACAGGCGTGTCCGGTCTGAACGATGCGGTCAAGGAGCTGGAATTCTCGCCGGGCGGAGAGATGCTGGCATCGGGTCTGGACAACGGGGAGATCAGGGTCTGGGATCTGACCACCCGTAAGACCGCCGCTGTCCTCGAGGGGCTTACCAGCTACGTACTCTCAATATCGTTCTCTTCCGATGGCACAAAGGTATATGCCGGTTCCTATTATGAAACGGTGAAGGTATGGGATCTGGAGACTGGCTCAACGATCGCGACGCGAAAACCGGAGTCGTTAAATAGGGTTGCGTTCTCAACGGACAGGACGATGTTCGCCATCGGTTCCGGAGACGGCAACGTAAGGCTTTTCGACATATCGACGGGAGAGATCATCTCCACCTTCGAAGGGCATGCGCACAGAGTCGCCAGTGTATTGTTTCTGCCGGACGGCAAGACTCTCGCGTCGGGATCTGCTGATGGCACGATTCTGTTATGGGATCTGACTTTGAACGACGGGTCTCAGACCCCCGGTCCGGATGTCGACGGCGACCGCTTTGGTCCCGATTTCGATGGCGATGGCACGGTTGGATTTACCGACTTCGTTCGATTTGCGGCGAATTTCGGGTTGAGTCAGGGCGACCTCGGCTACGACGAACGGTACGATCTGGATGACGACGGCCAGGTGGGACTGTCGGACTATCTGATATTCGCGAAGAACTTTGGGAAGACCTCGGGGAATTAGGCTATTGTGAGGTGGGATAACTCGAAATTGTTGGAATTCGGCTGGCAGACGGTGGCGCTGAATATACAACGCTTCATTTCCTGAAATTGCAGTTCTTCTGTCAACCAGGTTTGAACTTAAACAGGAATACAGGACAGACAGGAAACACAAGCGTCAGCATCCGCGGGCCAAGAGAGTGAGGCGAGCGATGAAACATCATACAGTGACCCACATCTCAGGGTGGATTGTACTGGCCGTCGTATTCCTCGTGTCGATGTCGCAGACAGATGCCGCCACGATCAACACTGGAGCAGAGGGCGTGGCGTTTTGTCGGGTTATTGATACTCGTGGAGTCTCAGGCCCTACCGGCTCCGCCGCAAAGCCTGTTTTTCTGGATGAGGACGTCCCCAACACGGTGCGATTGGTCTATTTCCTGCCCAATGACCGTCTCTTTCGTCCCGAGGTCGTCGAATCGATGAAGAGTACGATCCTGCAGATTCAGGGCCTTTTCGCGGCAGAGATGGAAAGGCATGGCCATGGTAATCGGACTTTTCGATTCGAGACCGATTCGCAGGGAGGGCCATTGGTCCATCGTGTGGACGGGAAACACCCAAGCGCACACTATTACAATAGCGCCGGCGACCGACGAGAAACCTGGCAAGCCCTGGGACGATCGCGAATTGAGATCATCGTTCGTGATTTCGGTTCCGATACAGTTCCTTCCCTGGGCGGCCCGGCTGGCGGTGTAACCTACCGGTCAGGTGGAGCCCATCAATCGTACGCTACCGTGCTGGTTCCGAGTTCGTTTTCCTGGAGGGTGCTCGCCCACGAACTAGGCCACGCCTTCGAGCTTGAACACGACTTCAGAGACGACGAATACATCATGTCCTATGGCGGCGGTACACCTGCCAGGCTATCCGCCTGCGCAGCCGAGTTCCTGTCCATACGTGGCTTTTTCAACGACGGTGTTTATTGGAGTCAAAAAGCACGTTCGACGACCATCGACCTCCTCTCGCCTCTTGCCTATCGGCCAGAGTCAAGGAACATCCCGATCCGAGCCGAATTCAATAGCGCGCAAGGGCTCCGTCAGGTAATTCTCTACACAGAGACAACATTTGGGCACGGCGCCTGCGGTTACCCTGAAGTCAAGGCCTGCCGCTCCTTTTCCGGTGAACGCACGGCGGTTGCTGAATTCGACTACGACGGCTTGATTCCATCCAATAGCCTCACGAGTCTCGCCAGTCCCATTATGCACCAGACGGATTTGTGGGCCGTCGACAGTTCCGGCAGGGTATCCGTCCTGTATGTACCGCTGCATCAGACTTCCGAACGGCATATCGGATCCCTCGAGGAGACCCCGATCAGGGCGCTGGCGTACTCGCCCTCCACTGGAGCATTGGTCTATGCAGCTGATTACGAGGCGGTCAAATCCTGGGACTTGCAGACCCGAGAGCCCATTACGAGCTTCGGAGCGGAACACTCGGCCATAGGGGTTGCGGTCTCGCCGGACGGGTCTACGCTTGCCACACATCACAATACCACGGTCAAAGTTTGGGATGTGTCCACGGGAGCCAACACCCTGACCTTCGAGGTACAACACTGGGGAAACTCCAGCTTCAAGTCAGTAGCCTTCTCACCGCCTGATGGCGCTATCCTGGCAGCCCAGTCCGGAGAAAGCACGGTGAAGCTTTGGAACCTGGCGACCCGGGGGAATTTCTCCGACCTAGACCATGCTGCCTCAATATCCTCCATGGCGTTCTCGCCCGATGGGACGAGGCTGGTAACCGCTTCCACGAAAGGAACTGTACACTATTGGGACCCGAAGACAGGCGAACACATGACCAGTTGGGAAGGCCATCGAGGTTGGGTCGGTGCCGTGGCCTTCTCACCGCCTGACGGCGCCACGCTTGCAACCAAGGCAGGATGGGACGGTACCGTCAAGCTTTGGGATGTATTAACCGAGCGTCATCTGGCTACGTTTTACAATCAGGGGGGCGGGAAACCGACGGCATTCTCCCCCGACGGCGCGATACTCGCCTGCGGATCCCACGAGTTGGTGAGACTGTGGCACGTGGCAACACGATCCCAGATCGACTCCCTGGCGCACAAAGGATACGTCGATGTCATTGCCTTCTCGCCCGATGGCAAGACCCTTGCCTCCGGGACTACGAGGGGAATTGAACTGTGGGACGCCGTCGAGTGGCAACCGCGTCCCTCGGCTTTGACGGTCGTCTCGGGCGACGGACAGCAGGACAGGCCGGGCGCGCGCCTTCCCGGCGCCTTGATCGTCGAAATAAGAGACCAATATGGCCAACCCATTCGAGACATTCTAGTCGCCTTCTCCGTTACGCAAGGAAATGGCGCCCTCACCACGGCCAATGCGACTGCCGACTCGACGGGCAGGGCCGCAACCACGCTGACCTTGGGAGGCGAACGCGGAGCAGTCAAGGTTTCGGCATCAGTTCCGGGACTCGACGCCGTACTCTTCACAGCGACAGCCGAGGTCTCGCCCGATTTAAATGACGACGGCAAGGTCGACCATTCCGATTTCGCTCTCCTCGCGAGGGCCTTCGGCACAAACGACCCCGGCTGCGACCTGGATGGCAGCGGCACCGTCGACTTCGCGGACTTGCTTATCTTCGCCGAACATTTGGGAAGGACCGCAACGAATTAGACTGCAATTGGGTTTGATCTTTTGAGTTTTGCGAATGGGTGGTTTGGACATCCATACGGTTTGGCGATTTAAATTCACTGGTATCCGTTTTTTGAGGGCGGTTCGAGAACCGCCCCTGTTGCACGCGCCTGCCTGTAGCCGCAGGAACGGAAACTGTCATTTCGGAAAATTGCATGTTCTAAGTTAGTCGGGGCTCCGATAGATGGTTGAAGACGCGTGATGCTCGCCGACAAAGGCGGAGGACCTCGGTTCCTACAAGCCCGCTGACGCCAACTTCGAGTACCTGCTGTCCCGCCTGAAGTCGGACCTGGGCCTCGAACCCTCGGACGTACTGCACACCGCACAGAGCCTGTACCACGACCATGTGCCTGCGAGGAAATTCGGGCTGGCCACCGCCTGGATCGACCGGCAGCGGCTGTCGGAGGGCGGGAGTTGGGGCGCGACCGAGCGCGTGGAAACAATGCCGCAGACCAATTACGTCTTCTTCTCGCTCGGCGAGATGGCGGAAGCGGTGGAGGGCGGCTGACCCCGGACCGCCTGGGTGCGCTGGCGTCCCGGTACAGCGGCTTCCAGCCTGGAATGCCGTGCCGATAGCTCTATTTTCTTCCCGACTTGTCCTACCCGGAAGCCTATCATTCAAATACCGAGTTTGGGCCAGCGTTCGGATTGTGACTCCGATCGCCACGATATCTCGAACTCCACGAAAATTCACTGAAAATTCAACAATCCTCATCGACAAAACATTGGGTTTTCAGTAATAGTATAGTTATATTCCTCTTATAGTGTCGTTTTCAAGGACAATTCACTTGGCGGCGAGCGTTTGGCGATGGCGAACCGTCCGATTCCGCTCAATGCATTCCCCGTGGGAGCAATCTACCCGGACGGGGTAGCCGTTACTAGATCAGCCCCCGAGCCCTTACACGGTCGGACTGGATTCTGTTCGAGCTCACGAGTAATAGATGTGGGCCGGGTCGTTCTCGGTTGCGCTAAACGTACAACGCTTCATTGCCCAAACTTCCGACCCTTCTGTAAATCTGTTTCGAACTCATACAGGAATACAGGTCAGGTATGCCGCGCAAGTGTCGACACACGCGGGCTGAAACAGGGAGGCGAACGATGAAACATCACAGGGTGACCCACATGTCAGGCTGTTTTGTACTGGCCGTCATATTCCTCGTGTCGATGTCGCAGGCAAATGCCGCCACGATCAACACTGGAGCAGAGGGCGTGGCGTTTTGTCGGGTTATCGATACCCGGGAAGACCCGGAACTTACCGGTGCTGCCGCGAAGCAGGTGTTCCAGAATAGGGACGTCCCTAACACGGTGCGATTGGTCTATTTCCTGCCCAATGACCGTCCCTTTCGTCCCGAGGTCGTTGAGTCAATGAAGAGTACGATTCTGCAGATTCAAAGCCTCTTCGCGGCAGAGATGGAACGGCATGGCCATGGCAATCGGACCTTTACATTCGAGACCGATTCGCAGGGAGCGCCATTGGTCCATCGTATGGATGGGAAACACCCAAGTGTACACTATCTCAATAGCTCCGGCGAACGAAGAGAAACCTGGCAGGCCCTGGGACGATCGCGGATTGAGATCATCGTCCGTGATTTCGGTTCCGATACAGTACCTTTTCTGGGCGGCCCGGCTGGCGGGGTAACCTATCTGTCCAGAGAAGGCGATCAATCCTTCGCTACGGTGCTGGTTCCGAGTTCGTTTTCCTGGAGAACGGTAGCCCACGAACTCGGCCACGCCTTCGAGCTTGAACACGACTTCAGAAACGACGAATACATCATGTCCTATGGCGGGGGTAAATCTGCCAGGCTGTCCGCTTGTGCAGCCGATTTCCTGTCCATACGAGGCTTTTTCAACGACGGTGTTTGGGATCACTTTGCAAATTCAAAGACCATCGACCTCCTCTCGCCTCTTGCCTATTCGGAAGGGTCCGGAAGCATCCCGATCCGAGCCAGATTCAATAGCGCGCAAGGACTCCGTCAGGTGTTTCTCTACACAGAGACAACATATGGGCACCCCGCCTGCGGTTATTCTGAAGTCAAGGCGTGCCGCTCGTTTTCCGGCGAACGCACGGCGGTCGTCGAATTCGACTACGACGGCTTGATTCCCTCCAATGATCGCACGAGTCTTGCCAGTCCCATTATGCACATGACTCAGTTATGGGCCGTCGACAGTTCCGGCAGGGTATCCAATCTATATATACCTCTGCATCAGATTTCCGACCAACATATCGCGACCCTTGAGGAGACCCGCCGGATTAATGCGCTGGCTTTCTCTCCGTCCACGGGAGCATTGGTCTATGCAGCTGATTACGAAGCGGTCAAATTCTGGAACTTGCAGACCCGACAGACCATTGCGAGCTTTGGAGCGGAACACTCGGCCCTTTGGGTTGCGGTCTCGCCGGATGGCGCAACGCTTGCCTCGCATCATTACGGTACGATCAAGATTTGGGACGTGTCTACGGGAGCCAACACCTTGACACTCGAGGTACAGCGCTTTGGAGACACCAGGTTTAAGTTGCTAGCCTTCTCACCGCCTGACGGCTCTATCCTGGCGGGTGTTTCCAGAGAAAACACGGTGAAGCTATGGAACCTGTCGACCCGGGAGAATTTCGCCGACCTTCATCATGATTCCGGGGTAACGTCCATGGAGTTTTCGCCCGATGGGACGACTCTGGCAACCGCATCCTCGAATGGAACTGTATACCTTTGGGACCCGACGACTGGGAGACTCATGACCAGTTGGAAAGGCCATCGAGGTTGGGTCGGCGCCGTGACCTTCTCGCCGCCTGACGGCGCCACGCTTGCAACCAAGGCAGGATGGGACGGTACGGTCAAGCTTTGGGACGTTCGGACGAAGCGTCATCTCGCCACATTCTACAATAAACTGGGTGGGAGACCGATGGCATTCTCCCCCGACGGAGCGATACTCGCCTGCGGGTCCCATGAGTTGGTCAGACTTTGGCACGTGGCAACACGAACCCAGATCGACTCCCTTGCAAACAAAGGGTCCGTCGAAGTCATTGTTTTCTCACCAGATGGCAAGACGCTTGCCTCCGGGACCGGGAGGGGAATCGAATTGTGGGACGCCGTGACGTGGCAGCCACGTCCCTCGGAATTGGTGGTCGTCTCCGGGGACGGACAGAAGGACAGGCCGGGCGCGCGCCTTCCCGGGGCCTTAATCGTCCAGATAAGAGACCAGTATGGTCAACCTCTTGGAAACGTACCAGTCGCCTTCACTGTCACCGAGGGAAATGGCGCCCTTACAACGGCGAGTGCCACCGCCGACTCTACAGGCAGGGCCGCAGCCGCGCTTACCCTGGGCACCGAACGCGGAGCAATCAAGGTTTCGGCATCAGTTCCGGGACTCGAAGCTGTACACTTCACAGTCACCGCTGAGGTCTCGCCCGATTTAAATGACGACGGCAAGGTCGACTTTTCCGACTTTGCTCTTCTCGCGAGCGCATACGGCACAAACGACCCCGGCTGCGACCTGGATGGCAGCGGCACCGTCGACTTCGCTGACTTGCTTATTTTCGCCGAACACCTCGGAAGGACCGCAGCGAATTAGACTATTTCGAGGTGGGAATTGCCATTCAGGAGGGGTGTTTCGGACTGCTCCGGAAGGATTCTGACTAATCTCGTTGTCCATCGAAAATACCGCCACGCGCTTTTGTCTACGCACAGACCGGATCGTCCACCTTCCAGCGATTGTACGTGGGGTCCGCGCTTCTGGCCAGCCTGCTTCTGGCCTCGTGCCAAAGCCTCGCCCATTCTTCAGGGTCGTGCAGCTCGCTTTCCGGATTCGAGCGGCTTCGTGCGACGAATCCCGGAAACGACCCGCGCCCGGTGGGTTGGCCGATGGGATTGTATCGCAGGTCGAAGCTCCAGCGGATGTTGTTGCTATTATTGGGAAGCGACGAGTGGCAGTTCAGCCGGTGGAAGAATAACACGTCACCGCGTTTCATGGGAAGCACCACGCCGTCTCCCTGCCGCAGCAGCCGGTCCGGTATCTGCAGGCCGAATCCCCGTGACATCGTCGCGGTCGCGTGGCAGTGATGCAGCAGTCCCTCCCGATGGCTCCGGGGGATGACCTCCAGGCAGCCGTTCTCGATTGTCGCGTCCCACAGGCCGAACCACACCGTCAGCATGTTCGTCTCGTCGGCTTCCGGTCTGACTACGCCCGTATCCTGGTGCCAAGGCGTGGCGCCCAGTTGAACGCGTCCCGCATCGTTGACCGGACACAGATGCTCAGGCGGCTTGAGGCGGACGTGCTGCACGGGATTGGAATAGATCTCGGGACCGATCAGGGATTCCACGGCATCCAGCAGCTTCTCATTCCGCAACAGATGGAAAACCGCAGGCCCCACCCACATCGGCGTATCCGCCTGGACGTTCTTCTGCGGCAGCGAAAAGTCGAAATACTGTGCGTGGACTTTTCCCGACTCCGCGTAGACCCTCGTCAGCCGGTCCCCGAACGGCAAGTCATCGTACGGCGAAGCGATGTCTCCGTTTTCGTACAGTTCACAGGCAAGCCGGTCCAGAACACCCGCGTACTCCTCGATTACCGGATCCAGGTCCGCTTCAGGGTCAAACAATCCTCGGACGACCAGATACCCCTGCGCCTCGAACTCCGCGACCTGTGCTTCGGTTAGATGTGCCATCTCTGCGAATCCCTTTAACTCGTTGAACGCCGATTCAATTCCCGCACGTTTTGTATCGGATACCCCGCCCTTCCCGCCATGTAATATACGCCGTCCGCCGCCGTTAGGGAAGATGGAATATCGTCGCATATTCGATGTTTACCGTACCTATACTTGCAGTCGTAGACGTAAACACATGGTGGCCAGCGAGCAACAAAGCGGAACTAAGTAAAGAATCCCCTCCATCTGCCGCATTGTCTCAATTTACCGATACACTTGACACATTTTCATACGTACAATATCCTTTGAATTCACCGGTTCGCTCATCCGCTGCGCCGGGTGACCTTCCCGCGACCATTGCCGGAGATCCGCTTCTTTTTTGCTACGTACTGAATTATCCTGTCTGGTAGCTTGTCGGAGAACTCAGTGTTCTGTACCGGAAATAAGTTGCCTGAATTCGACTGCTGAGTCTCCCGGCTCGTACCCTTAGACGGGCTCAGGAATCGGCGGGTGAGCCCTGAGCCGCTCCCTGAGCTTGTCGAAGGGTCGGCGAAGGGATATCGATTGGCCATCGACGGATATTGAAACGCGGGCATTTCGACAAGCTCAATGACCACGTTTCAGCGAGACGGGATGAATCGGCGGTCGAATGGTGAGGGTTTTGGGGGACAGGACACGAGATCCTGCTTGACCGAACCGTAACGCGTCTGACTAATTCTGTCTAAAATCACCATACTTATTTTACGGGCGGTGCTGCCGGCTCGTGTTTCGGCGACGTCTCAAGGATCTAAAACCAACTACAACGGAGTTGCCCCGTGCCGCTTGAGAACCAATCTGAACCCCGCTTTTCGCCGTCAAACGGTCTGTTCGTCTTTCTATTGGTAATCTGTGGGTCGATACTGGGTCTGGGGGTGCTGGCGCGGTTCTCCGCGGGGTCTGTCGTGGATGACGCCTATATGTTCGTGCGATATGCGGACCGCGTGCTATCGGAGGGAAGGCTGGCGTGGAACCCGGGTGGCGAAGCGACTTACGGGCCCACCAGTTGTTTGTACCTGGTCGTTGTTGCGTGCGTGCGGACATTCGCAACGGAAAATGCCGCCTTCACCGCTGCACTTTCCAGTCTCACCGCGGGGCTCTGCTTCCTGGGGCTTTTGTTCGGACTCATCTGGCGGTATGCGGACGTCCCTCGTACAGGTAAGCGATTGTTGATTCTGGCGGCCGTTTTTGCCATTGCGGCTTCTGCACGTGATATAGCCAGCCATTTTTCCAGCGGTATGGACACAACCTTTGCGCTTGCTTTTTTAACAGCCTACATCTGGATTGGAAAATCGAACGAACGTGCGTGGAGCCTGGCAGGGGGCCTGTGGATGGGTCTCTGGGGCGGACTGGCCTTTTTTGCCAGGCCCGATCTGCTGATCTATTCGTTTCTCGTACCCGCTTCGATGGTCGTCTTCGGGTCGGATTCCAGAATGGTGCGCCATGGGTTGTGGATTCTGGGTCTGACGGCCGCGGTGGCCGGAGGGCAGGTCTGGTCTGCTTCCACGTGTTTCAATTCACCGCTTCCCCTGTCGTTTTACGCAAAGGGGCTCACCCTGTACAGCAGTTATTTCGTTGAGCAGTACCGGCTCGTCCCGATTGTAGAAGGGTTGTCCTACCTGGCGTCTTACTGGTATCTGTTTTTGATTATTGGTTCAGATCTGGCATTCAATTTTCGAGCGTGGCGGTCCAGGGTTTCCGCGGTTGAAAAGGGGCTGCTTGTGGCCACCTGTTTGTTTCTCGTGTATTATCTGTTTTTTGTATTGCAGATAATGCCGTCGCCACAGCGATTTTACTATCCGACCCTTCCTGCGCTGCTTTTTCTGGCCACGCAAGCCGCCGTACGGCTTGTCGAGAGGATACCCGAGACCGTTCTACGTGAGATTTCGGCGGCCGCATTTCCGGTTCGCTTGTTCGTGGCGTTCGTGATGCTGGGCTGTCTCTTGCCGAGCGCTTTGACGGTAAGCAGAGGCGTGGGCTCCAGGGTTTACCGGGGGAATCTGCTGAATTTCGATATATACGCCAACTACAGGGAGCGACTATCCGCCTACTGGTTCCGCCTGGATGCATTTTCTCGTTTGCCCGACGATCTGGTGATCGCGACCACGGAGGTGGGATGCCCGGCCGCGATGAATCCGGATAAGCAGATTGTGGATCTCACGGGGTTGAATGAGACGGCGTTTGCGCACGAAGGGTTTTCCGCGGACCGGCTATTTGAGACATACCGGCCGGATTTGATCTATATGCCGAATCCCCATTACAGAGGGATGATCGAACAGATTGCCAACCACCCGCACTTTGTGGAAAACTACGCGCATTTTCCCGCGTCCGCGCTGGGGGCGGCCATGGGTATCGCGTTGCGGCGGGACAGCGGATATTATCCTCTAATGCACGATATCATCAGCGGCCGCACATGGCACGAAGCGAAATAACCGGAACACCACTCTATCATATGGCAATCCATGTCATTCTGACGAAGGCAGTTTGAAGGTGGGCGGACATTCCTGTCTGCCCGCATCGACGTTTTACAGACCGTGAAGAGAAATAAGGAGATACCGCACCGCCGGTTTGCGCTGTCTCTACGCGTTGAATTCGCGCACACACCCTTCAGCCGATTTCAGTTGTCCCAAATGCCCTTTTTGAGGGGACTATATCGCAAAATGACCCAACAACCTCGGTTTTTTCTGATTTACATGCTTGCATAGACGTCTGTGTTGAGATATCCTGTGTTAAGGAGGTATAAGAGTCAACCGAGGGGGCTGCAATAGACAAGGAATCTGTTGAACCCATTTGGGGTGTTAAAGACAGAGAATTGTTTATCAATATTGCAGTCTGGTTGTTGGTAATTGGTCACACCGATTCAAAAACGTATTTGATTCAATACGAAAGTCGCGAAAATGTGCGTAATGTATCCTCCGCACATTAGCCCGAATCCTATGCTGAGGAGGCCGAAAGGCTGGCCAGGCGTCCGCGCACAGGTTCGTCTTCAACGGGCA
>JAPPFJ010000033.1 GCA_028877215.1 Gemmatimonadota bacterium
GCCACTTTTTCGCTCGCGCTCGGGAACTCACCGGTAATTTTAAAACAGCTTCTTAATCCTCGCGTGGAAGCGTCGGGTCTTCCAGTTCTCTCATCAGACGCCCATATACCTTGTCCAGCGCCTCACGCGGAGACGCCGTACCCGCCAGAACCATCTGAATCGCCTCTCCCCATCCATCCTGGATCTTCGTCCATTCCGGATGCTTCGGCGTCAGTTTGATCAGGTCCACCTGCGCAAGGTAGTTCCGGATCGGCAGGGTCCGGTAATAGGCGTGCCCGGACACCGACCTGGTCACCGGCACGCCCCCGTTTTCCACGTCCATCAGCTCGCGATTCTCCGGACGCTGCGTGAAGCGGATGAAGTCATACGCCAGGTCCTTCTGCTTCGACGTGGAGAACACGGACAGAATATCCAGAATCAGCAGCATCTTCCGGTCGCGTCCCGCCGGCGTCATCAGAGGCTCGCACGAGACTCCGGCATCCAGGCACCGTACGTACTGCCACGGCCCGCTGAACGTCAGACCCGCCTTTCCGGCGTCCATGACCGCATAGCAATCATCCGCGTTCAGATTCAGGATGCCCGGCGGCATGGCCCTGTCCACGAGGTGCATATCCGTGAGAAACGTCACGTACGCCTCCGCCTCGGGGCTGTTGATGGCCAGCCTGCCGTCGCGGTCGAAGAAATCGGCGCCGAAGCCCCACATCATGGCGATCTGTTCCTGCATCAGGTGTTTCGGCCTTCCCGCTCCCACACAGATCCCGTAGCGCTCGGGCGGGCTGTTCAGCTTGACTGCCAGGTCACGGACCGCCTCCCACGTGTCGGGCGGCGCGCTCACCCCCGCCTCTTCCATCCAGTCCCTGCGCGCGTAGAGAACCCGGTTGGCGCCCCACAGCGGTACCCCGTACGTCGTTCCTCTGTATTCGCCCGCGCTGAGCGCCGTGGAAATCCACGCGTTTCGTTCGTCAGCCGTCATGTAGTCGTCCAGCGGCTCCAGCACCCCCCGCTCCGCGTACTCCGAAATCATTCCCATGAACAGATACCCTAGGTCCGGCAGCGTTCCTCCCTGTATCATGGTATTGAAGACCGTCGGACCCTGATCGTACGGGATGAACCGCTGCTCGATCCTCACACCCGGATGTTCCGCTTCGAAACCCTTCTTCCACGCCCGGAACGCTTCCCGTTCGGGGCCCATCCATGCGATTCTGAGCGTCGTCTTCTCACCGGGCGATCCATCGTCGGACCCGCCGCAGGCGGCAAGCGCGTAAACGAAAAACAAGCCTGCCGAAAGCCATCGACCCATCTGCATATTACGCTTCTCCCGTCTATCAATACGCATGTACGCCGTGCCCCTCCCCGCCGAACCAGGTGATGTCCAGCACGAACGAAATGCCCACGTTCAACGCATACCCGACCATCAATCCCAGGAAAAAGGGAATGGAACGCCGGTACAGAAAAACGCCGCCCGCCTTCAGTACGATCGCTTTTACCGACCACGCGAGGAATACCGAGAGCACCGAATGCACCGTCATTCCCGACCAGGTAACGGCCAGGCCCAGCGGGTGCAGCGGCCACCAGGGTACCCGGTAACGCAAAAACGTCAGCGCGAGCATCGCGATGCAGCCGGCTCCGAAGTACCCGAAAACCTCGGGCTTCACCGGGTCGGGGCTGGACATCATGCTCACGAATGAGTTGAACGTGGGCACGGTCCGTCGCAGCAGCGCGATGCTGCCGAAATTGTACGCGCCGATCGTATATCCCCAGTAGAGCGTCAGGCCGACCGACGTCGCCACGGCCCCGACCAGGCCCAGCGCAACGGCGAGACCCAGCCTCCGTCGGTTTCCGCCGATCAGGTCGCCGATCTTCGCCACGTGCGCGAGCGCCGGCATGAAGAGCCCCCGGCCGTCGTTGCGAAGGGCGAAGGAAAAGGCAAGCGCCGTCATCGCGCGACCGGGAATCGCCGCGGGCCCGACGGTGCGCAGGATCGCGGTCTGCGGGAACATGGGCGAGCTGACGTACAGCAGGCCGGACTGCGCCACCACCCGCGCGATGCCCAGGTAGGTAATGAAAAAGAGAAGCACCAGTACCGTAGAAAGGAGCAGTCCCATGCCCGAATTGTAGAACCAGGCGATGATGAAAACCAGACTCAACGCCGCGCCGCTCACGGCTGTCCGGTAGGACAGGATCTCATCGGCATCGTCGCCGGACGGACGGAGCGCACCTCTGAGGACCTGTCGCAGGTGTTTCCGGGCCGTCCACAGCCCCCACACCACCAGCGTACACAACGCACCGATGCTCTGCCACGACACGGCCGCCCCGCCCGAGATCCCGCCAACGCCCAGCCTCCCGAAGGCGAATACCTCCCACATCGCCATGAAGTGGAAGAACCAGATGCTGAAGAGCACGTCCAGATTGGCCAGATACGCGAAGCCGATCGTATAGAAATTGATGGTCGTGTGGAGCGGCGGGAATCCCTTGAAGAAGGTCGTCCATCGCGACGGGATGCCTAGCGGAATCTCGGGAAACCCCGGCGCGAAGTGCGACATCATGTTCCAGGTCATCACCAGGGTGGCGGCCCCGAATCCGAATTTGAACGCACGGGTGCGCATGAACCCCGGAAACAGGCCTCCCTCCCGCGCATCTCCGGCCATGTCCGCGGCCACCTGCGCGAGCGGGTACACCAGGCGTTCGTACTCCACCCACTGCCGGCGCAGAATCACCATCATACACATCGAAGCAAAGGCGAAAGCGCCCACGAGGGCCATCCACCAGCTCAGCGGTCCGGCCCAGGCGCCCACGGGTATCGGAGCATCCTTCGAGGGGAGGCCTTCGAACAGCATCCTCATGGTGCCGCCGCGGTTCGAAGGTGCGATCCAGTCCGGCATATGGATATGAAAAAAAGCGCTCCACTGGTTTTCCGGGGTTGCCAGGTAGTACGGAACCGAGATCGTTCCCAGGAGCGTAGTCATCAGACTGAATCCGGGTATCATCGCACCGGTCAGGCCCATCGCGACCACCACCAGAATCTCCGACCGGGACAGCCCCCAGCCGTGCCGCAACGCCCTGAGCGCGGGATTGACGAACAGCGCCAGGAGCATGAACGGCACGAACAGCCCCATCGGAAAGTGGGTCACCTGCAGCCAGGAAGCCCGGATCAGATAGAGCGAGTAGAGGATCCAAAAGTTGACGAAGACCACCATCAACAGACCGATCCCGACGGACCTCGCCGTGACTGCGCTTCGCATATCCCGAGGGGCTTCTTTCAGTGGCTCCTCGGTATTTATCTGCGATGATTCCATGGATGTCGTCAATCAGCCTCAATTTAAAAAAGACAACAGTCAAATTGGCCACAATGAGCCTGAATGCGGGAAGAGGGTAGACCAAAAGCGGTGAGACGGAAGCCGGGAGAGGGTAGAAGACCACACCACAGCCCACCACCTGGTGAGAGGGGAGCCGGGAGACGGGAGAGATTACCTGCCTTGTGAGGATTCCTATCGTGCCAAAGGCAAGGAGGAATATCTCATCTGGCAAGGATTTCATCTACCGTCTTACGTCTTGCGTCTACCCGATTTTCTCACCTCTACCCGCCTTTCTTCTACCGTCTTACGTCTCCCGGCTACCCACTTCTGAGGGGCTTGCCTGCCGACCAGACCTCGTCGCAGGCACGATCAGCCGAAGTCACTCGATCATTCCCGCTACCACCAGTGCACCTGGTGTCCCTGCCCGGGAAACCAGATGGCATCGACGGTAAAGGCCAGCACAACGCCCGCCGTGTATCCCACCAGCAGACCCAGGAACAAGGGCTTGGACCGGCGGTAGAGGGCGACACCGCCTACGCGCATGACAACCGCCTTGGCAGCCCACGCCATGAATACCGGCATCGCCAGGCTGTATACGTTGTCCGCGGCGGCCACGGCCAGCCCGATGGGGTGGATCGGCCACCAGGAAAAGCGGTACCGCAGGAACGTGAGTACCGCCATCAGACCCGCGCCGATACCGAAGAACAACACCCGGCTCAACTCGGGCGCACCCGGCGTACGCATCTGTCCCAGGGTGGTGGAGAAGACCGCCTTGGGATTCCCGTTGAAGAACAGCCGGGAGAAGTTGTAGGCGCCGTGCGTATGGCCCAGATGAAGCGTAAACCAGATTGATGAGACGAGCCCCGCGAAGACGCCCACCGTGACGCACAACAGCAGGAGGCGCCGGTTTCCGCGGATCCGGTCCGCCAGGCGCACAGCCTGCGCCAGCCCGGGCGTAAAGAGTCCCCGCATATAGTCGATCAGCGCGTAGGAAAGCGCGATGGACGTCAGACACGCTCCGGAGAGTCCGTAGGTGCCCCGCAGGTCCATCACGAAGGCCTGCGGCGTCACCGTGCCCTGCGCGTACGCCACACCGGCCTCGGACACGACCCGGGCCAGTCCGATATAGATGATGCCCAGCGCGAACAGGAACATCGCCGCCGAAATCGCGTCCATGCCGGATCGATGGAGCCAGAACAGCGTGAAAATTACGCTCAGCAGCAGGCCCAGGACCGATGCCCGGTACGACAGGACCTCCCTGCCGTCGTCCAGCGGATGGTCCGGCCGCAGCGCCTTGAGGAACACTCCCCTCAGGTGGGTTCGGGCGACCCACAGGCGCCACGCGACGAGGCATGCAAGCGCGCCGAAGCACTGCCACGCCTCGGTGGGCGGATCCGCGCTGAAGGTATCCGTGGACCGTTCGATCTGGTACCCGAGCCGGTTGAAGATGCCCCCCTCAACCACGTGTACCAGGAAGAAGAACCAGATGCTGAACAGCACCTGCAGGTTGGCGAAATACGCGAACCCGATGGTGTAGAACTGCAGGGGCTGGATATAGACGCCCGGAGAGTAGCGCGTAAAGCGGAAGTAGCCCGCGTGGGGAAAGAACCGGATGCCGGGCATCCCGTGGAAGAACCAGGATGTGGCGTGCCAGGCGAACAGCGCGAATGCGAATACGGCGCCGAACCAGAAGAGCCGGCCCTTCATGAAGTCCGGTAGCGTACTCCGGGACGACGCGCCTTCCGCCATTTCCATCGGCACGGCGGCAAGAGGATAGACCAGCTTCTCGTTTTCGGCCCACTGTCGTCGCAGAATGACCATCGCGCAGGCCGAACCGACCAGGAGCGCCGCGACCAGGCTGCCCCACCACGCCAGGGGCGCGAGCCACGCATTCCAGGCATCGACCCCGGCCGCGCCGCCTTCGAAGAACGCCCGAAGCGCATCTCTGTCTGATGGGACCATCCATGCCTGAAGATGCGGGTGGTAGTATTCCGCCCACCCGTTCTCCGGCGTTGCGAAGTAGATCGGGCTGCCGATCACCCCCACCAGGAACCCGGTGACACCGGACGTCGGCACCACCGAGCCCACCATCCCGATCGCCGCCACCGTCAACAGCTCGGAAGGCGACAGAACTGCGCGCGGCCTGATCCGCCGGAGCAGCGGGTTCACGCCGCCCACCAGGGCGATGAAAATGCTCAGCAGCGTCAGCTGAAAGAAACTCAGGTTGAGCCGGGAGGAGCGTACGACTGTCTCCGCGTAGGTCACCCAGAGGTTGATCGCGACCACGGCCAGCACGCCGATGAACACTGCCCGGAGGGTGATCCCTTCTTTTGACCTCGAGTGCTGCTCAACCGAAAGGGATTTCGCCCCGGATCGATCCATATCCGCCTTTTTCCGTGTCTCTCAGCAGAACCTCATCCTTCAGCTGGTAGAATCGCGAACTCGTCGAACCAGAAGTGCTGTCCTTCTCTTGCGTTCCCGTGCGTATAGAATCGGAAGCGCCGCAAATGACGGACTTCCTCGATGTGTTCGCGAATCGTCCGCGCATCCAGTTCCGCAATGTGCCATCGGCCGTCATCCAGCAAAGCGCATGAATCCGTATCGGGGTATGGACCGCAATCGCGGGACGATGTCCCCCCGACAATTACAACCCCCTCCCCATATGCTTCGGCGGGAAATGCCTGGAGCCACAGACCCACCGGAACCCCCTCGGTTATCCGATAGGCAAACCGGATGAACGGGTAGGCGTCGATATCCCATTCCCCGGGAGCGAGACTGCAGCCCAGGTCGGAGCCGTCGGTCTCAGCGAAGAGCCGAACGCACCTGCTTCCCTCGAAACCACCGGTAACGAAGTCGTGGCCTGTCAGCCGGTTTCCGCGGTAGATCTTGAACAGGTAGCCCCAATCCAGCACGGTCTCTTCTTCGAAATCGACCACGAGCATCGGCGCGGCAGGATCCACCGGCTGTTCCACCCTTACGAACGCCACGTCGACGTCCTCGTCGCCGTCCGCGTACCTCACGCGGACCCGAGACGGATAGTGACCGGGCTCCGAATACGCGTGAACGGCGTCGCCCGCCTCCATCGAGTCACCGTCGCCGAAGTCCCACAGGACAGAAGCGATGTCCTTTCCCGCCGGATCCACGTGAAACCCGACTTCATCTCCGGGTTCCACCCTGACCGGCTCGGCCCTCGCGATCAGGCGCCCTGGACTCCCCGGTCCACGCTGGCACGCGCCGATATCAGGCGCCGCGCCCGACCAGGGAAGGCTCACCGGATCGCCGGCAGCCCATTCGATCGCCCGGTCCAGAACGAGCAGGTCCGGCTGATAGTAGTTGAGCACGACTTTCTCGACGCGGGCGGTCCGATCGCCTTTCCCTATGGCTACCAGGTCGCCCTTCTCGCCCTCGATGCCGAACCCGTCGTAGAAGTATCTGCCGTCGTCGACGGGGACCTCCCGGCCGCGCCCGGCGCGTCTCGTCCGCGTCAGCGCACGTCCCGCGTCGATGCACGGACTGTTCGGGCGCAGGCGAAAATCGCGGTTTGACGAGTCCACGAAGCCGGGGTCCACGTCGAGGTTATCCTCGAATTCCCGCCAGTGTCCCCGGACCACCGAGTTCCGATTGGCTTCGTCCACCGCCAGGAACCGGTCTCCGTACCGCACCACGCGCTGTCCGCCGTCCGTGCCCCGGAGCACGTTGTTAAGAAACAAGTTGTCACCCGCGATTCCATCGCCCCTCGCGATCTGGACGGCACCCCCGTACTTGTCGTTTCGGAAGAAGATATTGTTGACGAACACGTTCGAGCTTACGTTGATCCCGTTCAGTTCCCACCCGTAACCGAGGTTGTCCGCGATTGTATTGTGGTACACCCTGGAATTGACGAAGCGGAACGGATCGCGCACGTGGTAGTTGACCGGCACGTAACTCAATGAGTTGAGCGGCGTATGCCGGTTTCCGTAGACCCGGTTAAAGCGGATGATACCGTCGATCAACAGATTCTTCGCACGGCTGTCGGCGGAATGCGCGCTGTCGAGCGCCTCGGTAACGATATTTCCCTCCACCAGGGCCCGCCCCGAAGCCCAGAATTCATAGTTGCGCCCCCATGGGTTGTGAAAGCAGTTCGACCGTACCACCAGATTGTTCGTCATCGAAATCTGCAGCGGACAATGCCCGACCCGCGCGAACGCGTTTCCCTCGATCAGCACGTACGTGCATTCGACGACCTGGCACATATTACCGCCGACGCGGTCCTTCCGGAATACGTTGTCGAGAAGGCGCACGTGTATGCATCGGGTCAGCACGAACGGGGTTGCGTCGCTGGCTTTCTCCATATAGCAACCCGTTACGGAAAGGCGGTTGCATTCATCGGCACGCATCCACGGCCCGTCGCCGGGCGCAATCCGGAAGTCTTCGATGCTGATGTTCCGCTTATGCTGCAGATCCACGGCCAACCGACTCTCTCCGCCACCTGCAAGCACCGCCGCGTGCCTCGCCGCCGACCGGAATCGGATGGGCGCATCCGGCGTTCCCGAAGACTCCGGCGCGATCGTGCCATGGTAGGTCCCCGGCCGAAAGACCACGGCGTCTCCCGCCCCCGCGCCGGCATTCGCACGATCGATGCTTCTCCAGGGAGAGCCCCGTCCGCCGGAGCCCGAGTCATCGCCATCCGGCGCCAGGTAGAACACCGCGCCCAGGCAGGGTACGGCGAGGGTCGCCAAGAAAACGACCAGATCCATGGACACGAGGGCTGTTTCGGACGCAAGCAGCATTTCCTTCTCCAACGGATGTCCGCGGCGCGACTCAGGCGGGACCTCCGGACGCACGCGCCTGGCATGCTTCCTCTTCTTCGATCAACGGCACGAGGCTGGGCCGTCTGCTGGCGAAGGGGGGGGTCATCAATGCGCGCTGCAACGGCGTCAATTCATCCTTGAAGGACTCGTATCCGTCCGGGTGGATAGCCGGCCCGGACCCGAATACCATATCTCCCGAGCCGTATCGATAAAGCAGCGTTCGGCGTTCGTGGGACGCCGTCCAGGGAAACGTGCCGTGGGTGAGCGCCTCGGTGAAGATCAGCGCCGATCCCGCCTTCATCGGGAGGTGCCTGAACCACTCAGGGTGGGCATCCAGCCGCCGAACGTCATTCGGGCAGGCATAGTTCGCCCTGTGGCTCCCGGGAATACAGGCGAATCCCCCGTCCCCCGGATTGATGTCCGTAAGCTGGTAGCAGACCGCCATCAGCCCGTTCCACATCCGTCCGTCCTGAAACTCGTAATAGTACGGGCCCCTAGGCGTGCCGCCCCCGTGAAACAGGAACCCCTCCGCGCCAGCCGTCATGCTGATTCCGTTCGCGTTTCCGTAGCGAAATCCGTCGCCGATCAGTTCCAGCATGTAGCGCATTGTCCGTGGCTGGGTCAGCAGGTCCCGGAAGGGCTGGCACCAGGGTTTGGGCCAGTTCAGAATATTCATGATATCCCCGCGGCCGTGGGAACCCTTCAACAGGGGCGCGGCCCTTCCCCCATGCTGTTTGGCGGCGCCGGACAACCGCAACTCGCCCTCCCGGATGTGGACCTGATCCGGGTTGTTGTCGATCGCCTCGTTCAGCGCCGCCACTTCGTCGGTTGTCAGGATATCCTCGACAACGATGAATCCGTTCACGTCGAAATGATATCGCTCATAGTTGTCCATCGGCCCCTCCGTGTTTTTGCGGATGCTGCTTGGAAAATCGAACGATAAACTGCGAAGAAACGAGACTACGAAAGGCGAAACTACGAATAGACGAGACTACGAAACTGCGAAAGACGAAACTGCGAAACTACGAGATTACGAAAGAACGGGAATACATCATACACTCTTGGCCTCGTCACCTCTTCGCCTTTTCGTATTCTCGTATTCTCGTATTTCGGTAGCTGAGATCAATTGCCATAAGAGGTCCAAAACCACAATGCAACGATTTTCATCACTTTGGGTGCCCTTTACGGGGCATGACAACTGTCTTGGTGTTCGTTTTGAGATCACGCCTGTCCAGGACCGAAACCGACCTGGGACCGGTGTGGTTGGCGTTCCCGGGAGCGACTACACGGTTTTGCCCGATCCTACGGTTCAACTCGCCACACTTCGCTGCCGCATGCCATCAGGGTCGCAGTACCGGAGGGTTCCGCGATCGCGCATGGTCCCGGCAGCCGGCCCATTGTTCGGAAATTTCCGGATGAGTCGACCGCGCTGAGCTGGCCCTGATCGTCGATCACGAGTGTTTCGTTTCCGAACCGCGCCAGGTGGCGGATGCCCTGTTCGAAGAGACGATGCCGGAGCGGACTCCCATCCGGATTGTAACAGATCAGGAATCCCTGGCTCGTACCTGCGAGCACGCGGCGATCTGATCCAGGGAACCGGATGCCCGTGACGCGCCCGCCCAGCCGTTTCGCCCAACGCCGTTCCCATGTCCCGTCCTCGTCCAATTCGAACACGTGCAGGTTCCGGCCGCGGTTTGCGCCGCAGCCGAGGAAATGCCGTCCGTCTGTTTCGTCAAATGCAAGCGCCGTCAGGATGCTCGTCCAGCCCTCCACGTCCAGGTGGGCCTGAAAATCCCCGCGCGGGTCCAGAATGCGGCATTTGGACGTGTCGCTGAGCACCTCGCCCCCGACCACGATTTCCGGCTCGCCGCACCCATTCACGTCGGCCACCCGGATACGGCCGGGCACCCCCTCGTTGTAACGCTGGCGCCACCGTTCCCGGCCCGCCCCGTCGAAACCCCGGATCTGGATGTCACCGCAGCCAACGGCAAAGAAGGCCGCCCCGTCGAACATTCCGCCTTCCACCTGTACGGGGGCCGGTGTGGGCAGTTCCCACCAGGGCCATGGACAGGGTTCCCGCTCGATGTCCGTCTGCCAGATCCGACGTCCCCGGATATCCAGGCCGGTCAGCCTGCTCGCGCCGTGACCGACCGCCAGGACCGGCGCCTCGCCCTCCGCCGCTCCGATATCGTAAACGGGACCGTCCAGATCCACGGACCAGACCGGCCGCCGATCCGGATCGAGGAATGATACCGCGCCGCTCTCGGAGCCCACAACCAGAGATTCATCCCCAAGCGGGCGCATCGCGCGGATTCGTTCGTCGGCGTCAAACACGCGGTTGGCATCCGCCTCCCCGGAACGGCCTTCAACGGAGAATTGCCTCGGTGAGGGCGGTCGCACAGGCAGCACGTCGAGGCGCCGCGACGTTTCGCCCTGCATCAGGCTGATGTCGTCGCCCGACTCGCGAAGGTGCACCGGGGATTCTCCCGGCCCGCACACCTGCGCGACGTGTGTCAGGCGCACACCCTCGCCGGGTTCCAGTCGCACGGCGCGCCGCGCCACAAACGTCGATAGTACCACGTCGTCCGTGTGGTAGCGCTCCTTCCACAGTTCCTGATCCCTGGGATCCTTGTAACGCAGATGGACGGGCTCTTCAACGACCGCCAGCGAAACCGCCGCACAAGGGTTCTCGATCCGGAACGTCACGTCACCGGCGGACGGGCTCCGCCTCTCGCAACGCGCCTCGCGACCGTCCAGGTCCAGCCGCTCCGGGGTTCGAAAGCGGGCCTCGACGGCATAGTCCCCCGCCTGGTTCGCGATGACGGTATCGTTGAATACCACGCAGCTTTCCGGAAGCAGGTGGACCTCGCGCACCCAGTCCGCGCCGGCGTAGTCCTTCAACCGGATCCGCAGGTATACGTTTCCGTCTGCATCGGTCTCCTTCGCCTCCAATATCGCGAATCCCGGTATCTCGCCGAATTCACCGTCCCGGACGACCGTGACGGCGGACATGTGCTCGGGGGCGGAGTGCACGAAACTGTCCTCCTGAACAATCAACGACAGACCCAGACGCGCGTAGTCCAGAATGCCGCCCGCGTCGTCGTACGAATGGCTGCCTCCGCCCAGACCGTCGATCAGGAGAAAGTCGTCATCGGGCTCCCATCCCGTACGCACCGAGAGCTTGTCGAAACACCGTTCGATCGGGGCCGACGGGGGCGTAGTCACAACGCCTGGCGCGCCCAGGGGGTCCCGTTCCCACGCGTGATAGAGGAGCGGGTCTACCGGAACGACGGTCACCCCCACCCGATCGTCCGGCACTCTCGGAGCCGTACCCGCGTCGAACGCTCGCGGCAGCGACGTGAGGTTGATCAGACGCCGGTCAGGGGAAGCCAGGTCGTGGACGAACCGGTACCGCCCGTCGTCGAAATAGGCTGCCGCCGTCCGCAGGGTCGGCCCGGGAAACTGCCGGTTCAGGTCGCTGTCGCCCGCCGACGGAAGCCATCCCTCGTTGTTTACCACGGCCAACGCGGCGTCCGCCGCCTGTCTGGCGCCTCCCTGCTCGAAATACCCGTGCGAGGGGTCATTGAGCCCATATTCCACCATCACCGGCTGCGACATCCACCAGCCGTGACAGAGTCCGTCGCACAACGGCTTCCAGGACGGGCCGTACGGCGCGTATGCCCGCCGGGCGACCTCCTCCCACCGCTCCGGGCCGGGCAGTCCGGGAAAATACGTCCGGAAATAGGCCGCCGCACAGGTCAGTGCCAGGGCCGGGATGAGTTCGTGGTTCTGCCTGGGAACGTGCATGCTCACCACCCGGGGACAGCGCCCTACATGATGCCAACCCTCCTCGCTTTCGGCCCAACCGTAGATGAACCGGGTGATCGCAAGCCGTTCCTCCTCGCTGAAGAGGTCCATGTGCTCAACCAGCCGCCAGGGCTGCAGGCGGCTGAGGCTGTAGAGGTGCGCCTGGACGATTTTCTCCGACTTCACGTATCCGCTCTCGATAACCGCCTCCCACGCCCGTCGGTATTCCTCTCCGAGTTCGGGGTCTCCCGTCAGATAATAGAGATATCCCTTCAGGTCTCCCTGCATCGTATTCGCGATCTGCCATGCGGTTGGAAGAAGCGGCTCCGCGCGGACTTGAGCCGCCTCGCGTGACGACAGCGGCAGCCGCGTGACGTCCAGCACCGCCAGGTGCGGGACGGGATCGTCCAAGTGTGAACAGAATGCCTCCGTCACCGCACCGGCACCTTCGGCGTCGCTGTACCCCGCGTGGATGACGTTGCAGCCGGTTCCGAAAGGGTCGCAGAGCGTCCGAAGTTCGAATCCCCCCGGGCCCGGATACCACAGGTCCGTCGCGCTAAGGAACCGGAAGTAGAGTTCGCGCACGCAACGGCTGTCCGCCAGATTGCCGACGACGATTACCGGGCGGTCAGCGGCCGTCAGCGCGTCGCCGGGCGGGTCCTCCAGAAGTTCGGCATGGGCGTTCATATCCCGCAACGCCCGGTGGATGCGCCGGGCCGCCGTCCGGCCATGCCCTGAACGGGGCGCCGCCACCAGGACGCCATTCGGCCCGCGAAGAGGCGTTTCCGGTTCCAGTGGACGCGGACGTTCGATTTTCATGATCGTCACCCTCCTGCAGCTTCGGTCCCCGCATCAGGACCGCCGCAAACAAGATCCGAGGTCTTCAATCCCAGTTCCAATTGAATTCCCACCAACTCGATCTGCGTTCCAGCGCCTGGTATCGTCCACGGCTCCTGGTTTTGTCGCAATTCATGCGACATATTCCACCACGCCAGCGCGCCTGCCCACCAGCAGCCCGCCCCCGGGAAACGCAGCCGCCGCGGTTATCGCATTCCCACCACTCGACCAGCAAATCTCGCCGCTGCCGTCCAGGCCCACCGTCCTTCCATCTCCAAGCGCCACCAGGCAACCGCCTCCCTCTCCCGGCGACAGGCCGCACACCGGCGCTGCCAGAAAACGATGCCACAAGCGGCGACCACCCGCCTGGAAACTCTGTACGTACCCGTTCGAAGCGCCCGCGAATATGCGCCCTTCAGCATATGCCACTGACAGCACGGCGCCGCCCGCGTCGGCATCCCACAACACCTCGCCGTCCCCGCCATAGACGATCAACTGCCTGTGATTCGTATCGACGCCGCTGAGAACTTCGTCGACGCCATCTCCGTTCAGGTCCGCCGCGCGAAGACACTTCGACCACGAGGGGATTGACCAGCTCATGATATCGGGCCGCGAGAGCGTCTTCACGCACGCGCCCCTCGCATCGAACACACGGACGCACCCGTGAATCGACGGGTCCGCCATCCCCGCGAGTACGTGAAGGCCGTCCCCGTCACGCAGCCGCGCCACCGCGAGGCAGGTAGGCGGACCCCACTGGCAGGCGGAACGCCACAGCAGCGCGCCGCCCTCATCGAACGCGTAAACGTGACGGTCGGCGCAACCGGCCAGGATCTCGTCTCTGCCGTCGCCGTCGATATCACCGGACGCCAGGCTCAGGACCTTACAGTTCAGCCACGTCCAGTAGTCCCAGTTCATCGGCTGCCACTCGAGTTGATGCGTCCAAACCTCCTGTCCCGATGCGTCCAGCCGGCGCACGGCTTCGCCATCCCCGCCGGCGACCACCCCGCCGTCGGCAAGGGCGAGAACCGTTCGTACGTGTCCTGACAGACGATGGGTCCATCGCCTTTCACCGTTTCGGTCGAACGCCGTAATGCCGCCGTCATCGTCGCCCGCGAAGCAGCCCCCTTCCCACGCGTCCATCGCAGTTACGTGTGCGCCGCACGATCCTTGCCAGGCCGGCTTCGCTTCACCTTTTTCGGCGACGAACGGTCCCGCATCGGAGCCGTCCAGGGCGACGCCCCACGTGGGAAGGACCGCCGCGTCTTCGCTGATCCTGACTTCGTCGCACCCGGCGGAAAGGGAGACCGTGGCGACCGTCCCCTCGCCTTCAACCCGATAGCCGGACGCTTCGGCAGACATAGCAAACGTCCTTGGCTGCGTCCCTTCGTCGCTCCAGAACAGGGTGGCGAATCTCACTCCTTCACCGGGCTCGAGGGATTTCAGCGAGCGCTGCACCCACCGCGTTCCGCCTTCTGCCAGAGCCGATGTCACCGGGGCAAGTTCCCGCGCGCCGCTTCCCGAATGCCGCATCTCCAGGCGGGCATCTCCCTGGATTGCTCGAAGCACCCCGTCGGAGGACTCCACGTCCCCATACACGTGCCAGCGACACTCGATCAGGTACTCGCCTTCGGCCTTCGCCCGGACTTCGTCGATGACCAGAAACCAACCGTACCGGCTGTTCACGATATGGCGATTCCAGTCCGCCTGGCCGGGATACCCCATACACGTCCCCGCGGCGGAGAGTCGGTCTCCCTCCGAGACGTATCGCAGGGCCGCATACCGGGACTCACAGCCGGGCCCCGAGGCGTCAACCGCGACGCTCACCCCGTTGTGGTCCCGGATCGATGCCGGACCCACGCGACCCCCGAACCAGTTCTTTCCGCGTCCGGTATACCGGACGATACAGTTTCCGTCCTGATAGGAATGGGAGCCTCCCGAGATACCGCAAAGCAGCAGATAGTCGTCGTCATCCGTCCATCCTGAACGGAAATAGACCTTGTCGAACGTCTGCTCGTACGGCACATCTCGAACGTACACGCCCTCCGGCGCGAATCCGCCGATGTCCTCCAGAGAATCGTAGAACAACCTCGAGAGGGGAGCCACGCCCACCCGGCCCATCCGCTCCGGCGTTGCGGCGGCTCGTCCCGTCACCCAGGCCCGGAACGGCTCCACGTTTGTCCGAACCGCCTTTCCGGCCAAGGCGCCCTCGTCCGACGTACCGCAAAGCTGGAGATATTCGTCGTTTCCCGTTACCGCCGCGGCCATCAACATATATTGCTGCGGCCCGCCTTCGAGATTGCTGTGCGCGACCAGCGCCCGGTCCACGCCCTCGAGATAGGGTTTGCTGGTAAAGTAGTCCGTCTTTCCGGAAGCCAATGCATAGTCGGCGGTATTGAAGAGCGAAAACGCCCACTGATGCCCCCACGAATCGCACACGGGCTTGTTCGACGTCATCTGCGGCGCGAAGAACACCTCCGCCAGCTTCATCCAGGCCCGCCCTTCAGCCAACCCGTGTACCTGGTGGAAATACCGGCCGCCGTAGAACAGATCGAGACCGGACATGGTCTGATGGTTCTGCCGCACCCGGTCCACACCCACGTGGCTCAGGAATCCGGCATTACCGGCGCCTTCCGTGGACCGGTACAGCCCCAGGAACGCTTCAAGCGTCTCCTCGCGCTGGTCTCCGGGAAGGCCCGGATGATTCTCGAGAACGGTGAACGGCAGCAGCATGGTCCTCAGGAACCCGTGAATCTGAGGCGGATCCGGCAGGTGGCGTTCGAACCACCGCGTGCGCGCGAAGTTGCGGACCTGCCGGCAGAACATTGGGATGAGTTCCTCAAGGCCCGTCTGCACCGCCAGCATCCCGATTTCGGAAATGGCCCACATGTAGGTCCAGTCCCCCGGTCCGCTCGTGAACTCCCGCTCCAATTCCTCGTCGCCCTGGTTCAGCCGATCCTGTGCAGGCTTAAGGTACAAGTCGGCCCATCTCCCCAGGTTCACGTGGTACTGAAACGGAAGTTCCGCACCCGACGCCCGGATCGTACGGGCGAGCGCTCCTGCCGCATCCGCGACGCCTTCCGCCTGGCTTACTCCCACAACGATCACGTGCCCCGCGTCTTCCAGAGAATCCGGTGCCGTGCGGATTACCCACCCGCCTGGACCCGGCCAGACCCGGTCTGTCAGATCGTATGCGCGGAAGTACATCGTCCTCACGAACGCGCTGTCCATCATGTTACCCAGCGCGATCACGTGGCGTCCGCCCGCGTCGAGCCGCGCATCAGGCAGGATCTCCACGCCGTCCGAAAGCACATCCTTGAGGGCGGATTGAAGACGCTTCGCCGCTGCCTGATACAAATCACCATCGGGCGCGGAAATACATACGCCCGAAGACAGATCCGTCTTGTGAACAGGTTTGCGGAAGCTCATATCGCAGTCCTTTCTGCGTACATGACATCTGAAACCACAAAGCGGGAGTTTACATGGATGCACAGGCGTGTTCGACGCCTACCGGTAGCATTCCAGCGCGCCATCGTTCCGTCCCACCAGCAGGCCGCCGTCCGGCCAGCCGGATGCCCAATCTGTAGCCGTTACTTCCGAGTACCCGGTGTGCATCGTACGGACCTCTCCGGATCCGTCCAGGGCGACGACCGTTCCGCCTCCCAGGGCCGCCAGAGACCCACCACCTCCAAGCGGGGCCAGCCCGACCACCGGTTGGGCCAGAAACCGGCTCCACAGGCGTGTGCCGTCCGCCGCGAAACACTGTGCAAATCCGTTGGATGCCCCCGCGTACACCTGACCCTCACAGGCGTTAACCGCCAGGACCGCACCCCCGACGTCCGCATCCCACAACACCCTCCCATCCCTGCCATACACGATCAACTGACGGTGATTGGTATCCACGCCACTGAGCACCTCCTCCCATCCATCCCCGTCCACGTCGCCCACGTCGACGCACTTCGACCACGACGGAATCGACCAGCTCATGATATCCGGCCGCGACAGCGTCTGCTCGCACGCCCCGTCCGATTCGAATACCCGGATACATCCGTGAATCGACGGATCCGCCATCCCCGCCAGTACCTGCCGACCGTCCCCGTCCTGCAGCCTCGCCACCGCGAGGCACGTAGGCGGGCCCCACTGGCATGCCGAACGCCACAACAGATTGCCCTCGTCGCCAAACGCGTAGACGTGGCGGTCCGCGCAACCGACCAGAATCTCGTCTTTCCCGTCGCCGTCGATATCGCCGGCCGCCAGGCTCAGCACCTTACAGTTCAGCCACGTCCAGTAGTCCCAGTTCATCGGTTGCCACTCGAGTTGACAGGACCATACCTCGCGGCCCGACCCGTCCAGCCGGTGTACGGCTTCTGCCTCCCCGCCGGCCACGACCCCGCCGTCGGCAAGGGCCAGCACCGTCCGGACACCTCCCGATATCGAATGGGACCATCGTATACCGCCGTTCAGGTCGAACGCCGTGATGGCCCCATTGTCGTCGCCCGCGAAGCAGCCCTCCTCCCACGCATCGACCGATGCCACCCTTCCGCCGCATGTGCCGCTCCACACCGGCTTCGACTCGCCCCCTGCGATGACAAACGGCCCCGGCTCGGTTGCTTCGACGATGCGGCCGGCCATTGGAAGTACGACTGCATCGGCTACCAGGTTCACGCCTTCGCTTTCCGCCGCGAACGAGACCGTCTCCGTCCTGCCCTGCCCCTCGATGCGATAGCCCGACCCCTCCGGTTCAAGCGTATACGTACGAGCCTGCTCCCGATCGTCGCTCCAGAAAAGGGTAGCGTACCGCACCCCTTCGCCCGGCTGAAGCGGCTTCAATGAGCGCTGGATCCAACGCATGCCGCCCTTTTCCAGGGCTGCTGTCACCGGTATCAGGTCCTGTGACGCGCAGCCCGCGTGCCGCATATTCAGTGTCGCATTCCCCTGAACCGAGCGCAGGGACCCATCCGACAGCGTTACGTCTCCCAGCACGTGCCAGCGGCCCTCAACCAGGAATTCTCCTGCCACCTGCGCCTGGACCTCGTCCACCACGAGAAACCACCCCGCCTTGCCGTATACGATATGGCGATACCAGTCGCCCTGACCGGGATATCGCATCGAAGTGCCCGCCACCGAAAACGCCTCACCCTCCTCCACGCATTTCAAGGCGGCGTATCGCGACTCACGTCCCGGACCCGCTCCGTCCACTGCAATGTTCACTCCGTTGTGGTCCCGTACCGAGGCCGGACCCACGCGATCTCCGAACCAGTTCCGTCCCCGCGCCGTATACCGCACAATGCAGTTGCCGTCCTGATACGAATGGGACCCGCCTGATATGCCATCCAACAGCAGATAGTCGTCGTCGTCCGACCATCCGGACCGGAAGAAGACCTTATCGAATGTCTGCTCGAACGGCACGTCGCGCAGGTACACGCCCACGGGCGCAAACCCGCTGGAACCCTCGAGCGAATCGTAGAACAGCCGCGAGAGCGGCGCCACACCCACCCGTCCCAGCCTCTCCGGCGACAGCGCCCGGCGCCCCGTCACCCACGCCCGAAGCGGTTCCTCCGGTCCCTTTATGGTTCGCTCGGCCAGGGCATCCTCATCCGAGACGCCGCAGGGGTGCAGGTATTCATCGTTCCCGGTGGCCGTCGCGGCCATCAGAAAGTACTGCTGCGGGCCTCGTTCCAGGTTGCTGTGCGCAATCAGCGCCCGGTCCACGCCCTCCAGGAACGGCTTGCTCGAAACGTAATCCAACCGCCCCGACGCGAGCGCAAAATCCGCCGTATTGAACAGCGAAGCGGCCCACTGATGGCCCCACGAGTCGCACACGGGCTTGTTGGACGTCATCTGCGGCGCAAAAAAGACCTCCGCAAGCTTCATCCACGCCCTGCCTTCGGCCAACCCATGCACCTGGTGGAAATACCGTCCCCCATAAAAGAGGTCCAGCGCCGACCGGGTCTGGTGGTTCTGCCGAACCCTGTTCACGCCGACGTGGCTCAGAAATCCGTTGTTCCCGGCCCCTTCCCCCGATCGGTACAGCGCCAGGAGGGCGTCCAGAGTTTCCTCTCGCATTTCTGTAGGGATGGACGGATGGTTTTCCAGAATCGTGAACGGAAGCAGCATGGTCCTCAGGAACCCGTGAATCTGCGGAGGGTCCGGCAGATGGCGCTCAAACCACCGCGTACGCGCGAATTGGCAGACTTGCCGGCAGAACATCTCCATCAACGCCTCCTGTCCGGTCCGGACCGCCAGCATACCGATGTCCCCGATCGCGCGCATATAGGTCCAGTCGCCCGCCCCGCTGGTATATTCCCGCTCCAGGTGGGCGTCGCCGACCTCGAGCCGCTCCCGCGCCGGCCTCAGAAACAGATCCGACCACCTCCCCGGCTGCACGCGGTACTGGAACGGAAGCGTGATACCCGTCTCAGCGATATTGTTGCTGAGGGCATCCGCCGCCCCGGTAACGTCCTCGGCGCTGCTCACGCCCACGACCACCACGTGCCCCACTTCGTCCAGGGAGTGCGGCGCGGTACGGACCGCCCACCCGCCGGGACCCGGCCAGACCCGGTCCGTAAGATCGTATGACCGGAAATACAGCGCCTTCAGGAACGCGCTGTCCATCATGTTCCCCAACGCGATCACGTGGCGCCCGTCCGCATCGAGCCGCGCATCAGGCAGGATTTCCACGCTTTCCGAAAGCACGCCGCGCAGGGCGGCGTGAAGGCGCTTCGCCGCGGCTTGATACGGCTCGGAATCAGGCGCCGAAATACAGACGCCGGCAGTGAGATCCGTCGCGTGAACAGGTTTGCGGAATGTCATTTCACATTCCTTTCTCCGTGCCGGCTTGGACGCAAGGGGGTAGTCGGGTTCGGCGCGCCTGAGTCGAACGTGTCTTCTACCTGATTGCCCGAAAGACTTGCGAACGAAGCCCTGTAACGGTTATCTTGTACTTTCACGGGTGTATCGGTCTATTTCATCGCGTCAGGGTGATTTTGTACAATCAAAATACAATGACCAGGGCATAGAAACCACCTCAAACCGTACTATAGGTCCACAGATAAGGAGAGCGTTGTGTCGCAAAGGATTCGCATTGTCATGATGGTCGCACTTGCCGCAGGTCTTGCATGGAGTTGCGGCCGCGAACGCGTTTTGGAGTCTTCCGGGTCGGATGACCGGATTGGCCGCGCGCTGAGCAAGGTGGCGGCAGCGGGCGATCGTCGTGGATCTGGGGCGCTGGTGGAGGCGTCTGTGTCGCGAGATGGCGCGCCCGCAGCACCCGTGATGATCGAATTTGCGCGTTCTATTGCCGGGCGGAAGCCGGATTATCGGTGGTCGGGAACGACCGATGCCAAGGGGCGCGTTACAGTGGAGATATCCAGTCCGGCGACGGGTTATTATCAAGCGCGCGCGTCTCAGGATGGCGCCGTGACGGGCCACTGGTCCAGCATCCCGGTCAATGATGGTTACAGGACATTGGTCGCGTTGCCCGTTGGCGGAAAGGCGCGGGTGGCGCGATCATCCAGGATAGGTGTGATTGCCATCGGTCTTGTTCCGCATCTGAGCGGTGTGTTCAGTTCGCCCCGTCCGCCAATGAGAAACGCGTCTGAAATGGCTCTTGAAGAGATAAATAACGCGCACGGTGAGCCGAGATTCGAGTTCATCATTGAAGATAGCCGCAGCACGATAGATGGTGCCGTTGAGGCTTTTAAGAAGCTGATTCATCGAGATGGCGTCCTCGCCATTCTCGGTCCTCGTACTTCAAGTCAGGCCGTGGCGGCCTTTCCCATCGCGCAAGAAAACCGTGTTGTGGCACTCGGTCCGACTTCTGCCGCACGAGGTATCAGTGAGATGGGGGACTTTCTCTTTCGCGCGAGTCTCACCGTAGATCGGTACGTGCCCGGCGGCATCGAGAAGACGCGGGAGGCGCTCGGCTACAAGCAGGTGGCGACGATATTCGATGACGCGGATGTTTTTTCCCGAAGCAGCGACGAGGTCATTCGGAACGCGCTCACGGAAGGCGGCGTTGACATTGTGACGACAGAGACTTTCCAGACCGCCGACGCCGATGTTTCCGCGCAACTGACTCGGATAAAAGCGTTGAATCCGGATGCCGTCTTTATTTCTTCTCAAGCTGTAGACATGGCTGATATTCTGATTCAGGGACGGCAAGTCGGTATTCCTGCCGAGGTTCCTTTTATCACGTCTTCGGTGCTGACGTTAGACGGCATAAAGCGTGCAGGCGTCGCTGCCGAGGGTGTTATTGCGTTTACGGCCTGGAGCAGCATGGCCGATACACCTGGCAATCGCGCCTTCGTCGAGAATTATACGTCAAGATACGGGGTTGAACCCAATGTGATTGCCGCACAATCCTACGCCAGTGTTTATATCTTGACGCAAGCAATTTCAGATGCCCGCTCTGCATCGGGATCTGAGACTCCGGAATCCGAAGATATTCGGGATGCGTTGCGCAATATTCGGAATTTCGACACGATTTTGGGTCCGTTTTCTTTCGATAACGTTGGCGACGGGGTCTACAACCCGACGGTATTGACTGTCAAGAACGGCGCACTTGTGGTTTTCGATCCAACGCCTGCCGCGGTTGCGACCGCGATAATCGGCGAGACGAATGACAGCGGTTTGACCGGAAAAGCGACTTTCGCACAGTTCGGCGATAATATCAAACTGGTCGTCTCGCTGGCGAATGCGTCCGCAGGCGAACACGCCGTCCATATCCATGCAAAGGGCGATTGCAGTGCGTCAGACGGGACATCGGCCGGCGGGCATTGGAATCCCACGGGCGTAGCGCACGGCAAATGGGGAGAAGGTGAATTTCACCTCGGCGACATCGGCAATGCGAGCGTCGATGACCAGGGCACAGGAAGTATTGAATTGACGACGAATCTCTGGGAGATCAATACGGGTTCAGCAATTGATATCGTTGGCAAGGCGATCGTCGTCCATGCGCGCGCTGATGATTTCGTCTCGCAACCTTCGGGCAATGCCGGCGCGCGAATCGGTTGCGGGGTGATTGTGTTGGACGGGCAATAAAAGATCGCGTCTTCTAACCCTGATTCGTCATTCTTCCAGACGACCTTGTCGGCCCGCTTTGGAAGGATTCCCGGCGGCGCCGCGCTGCTGTTTTTCTTATATCAAGGCTACCTGAAGAGTTCGAGCGCGCCGTCCTTTCGGCCCACCAGCAGGCCGCCTTCCGGCCATCCGGATGCCCAATCGGTAACCGTCACTTCCGAATCCCCTGCGTCAGTCGTCCGGATTTCTCCGGAACCGTCGAGATTCACCACGAGCCCGCTTCTCAGTGCAGCCATGCATCCTCCATCTCCATCAGGCGCCAGGCCGGCCACGGGCTCGACGAGAAGACGATACCACAAGCGGCTGCCGCCAGCGTCGAAGCACTGCACAAAACCGTTGGACGCGCCGGCAAACAGGCGTCCGTCGTGAAATTCCGCAGAGAGTACGGCCCCGCCCATATCCGCATCCCAGATCACCTCGCCGCCCCGCCCGTAGACGATCAACTGCCGGTGATTGGTATCCACTCCGCTGATGACCTCGTCCCGGCCGTCCCCATCCAGGTCCGCGACACTCAAGCATCGGGACCAGGAGGGAATCGACCAGTTGACGATGTCCGGGCGCCGCAGGGGCATCCCGAGCGTTCCGTCCCTCGCGATGACCAGCGTGTGCGCGTGAATGGCCGGGTCCGCCAGGCCGGCGAGCGTCTGCCGCTCCAGCCCATCCGTCAGCCGCGCGGTATCCAGACACACCGGCGGTCCCCACTGGCAGGGGGAACGCCACAGCAGGCTGCCTTCGGCGTCGAATGCGTACACGTGACGGTCCGCGCATCCGACCAGTATCTCTTCACGTCCGTCGCCGTCGATATCGCCCGCCGCGAGGCTCAATACCACGCAGTTCTTCCTGGACCAGCTATCCCAGTTCATGGGCTGCCATTCGATCCGATAGGACCAGACGGTATCGCCCGTTGCATCCAGCCTGTACACGGTCTCTTCGTCCCCTCCCGCTGCGGCGCCCCCATCGGCCAGGGCAGCAAGCGCCCGTACGCCGCCTTTGATCTCCCGTTTCCAGAGTACGTCACCGTCAGAATTGAACGCGGTCACCCCGCCGCCGTCGCCGCCGAACCATCTGTCCGTTCCGATATCCAGCGCCCTCACGGCATCCGCACACCCGGTTCGCCAGACGGGCTTCGCTTCGGCGCCGACAATCTGAAATGGCTTGGAATCGGACCCATCCACAATCCGACCGGCCGTGGGCAGCGTCGCGACGGATGCAGAGACCTCCGGGTTTTCGATAGCCTCTGCGAGTACCACCGTGGCGGGCTCGATGTCCCCTTCGATGCGAAAGCCGTCTTTCTCCGCGACGAGACTGAAGTCCCTGCCATCACCCAGCGGGTCGGTCCAGAACAACGTCGCCATCCGGGTGCCCGTCCCCGGCCGGAGCGCCGCCAGGGAACGCTGGACCCACCGCGAGTGGTCTTCCGCGCACCAGTAGTCCGAAGGTACAAGCTCCTGACGTCCGCTCCCCGCGTGGCGCATGTTCAGCTGTGCGTCACCCTGGACCGACCGCAACAGGCCATCTAAAAGGGTCGTGTCGCCCAGAACATGCCACCGGCACTCCACGAGAAACTCTCCCGCCACCACCGGCCAGACCTCGTCGATCACCAGAAACCACCCTTCGCGGCTGTACACGATATGCCGGTACCAGTCGCCCTGCTCAGGATAGGTCATCGACGTACCGGCCACGGCAAGGGTCTCCCCTTCGTGCAGATACCGCAGCGCCGCGTACCGGGACTCGCACCCCGGTCCGGCGCCGTCTACGGAAACGCTCACGCCCGTATAGTCCCGGACCGTCGCCGGCTGGTGGCCACCGGCAAACCTGAACCAGGATGCGCCGCGGCTGGTGTAACGCACAATGCAGTTGCCGTCCTGATAGGAGTGCGAGCCCCCCGAGATCCCGTCCAGCAGCAGGTAGTCGTCCTGGTCCGTCCATCCGGACCGGAAGAACACCTTGTCGAACGTCTGTTCGTAGGGCAGATTCCTCAGATAGATGCCGTTCACCGGCGCAAACGTGGTGTATTCTTCGAGAGAATCGTAGAACAGACGCGACAGGGGGGCCACGCCGACCCGGCCCAACCGTTCCGGCACCGCCGCCGGCCGCCCGGTCACCCATGTGCGCAGTGGCTCCTCGGCGCCTCGAATGGTCCGTTCCGCCGCCGCGCCTTCGTCAATGGATTCACAAAGCTGCAGGTATTCGTCATTGCCCGTCACCGCCGCGGCCATACGGCAGTATTGTTCCGGTCCGCGCTCCAGGTTGCTGTGTGCCATAAGCGCCCGGTCCACGCCCTCCAGATAAGGGGGGCTCGAAAAGTAGTTCATCTTCCCTGCCGCCAGCGCGTAGTCCGCCGTGTTGAACAGCGAGGCCCCCCATTGATGGCCCCATGAGTCGCACACCGGCTTGTTCGATCCCATCTGCGGCGCAAAGAAGACCTCCGCCAGCTTCATCCACGCCAACCCCTCAGCGAGCCCGTGTACCTGGTGGAAATACCGGCCTCCGTAAAACAGATCGAGCGCGGAACGGGTCTGATGGTTCTGGCGCACCCGCTCCACGCCCACGCAACTCAACAGTCCGGTATTGCCTGCCCCCTCTGCGGACCTGAAGAGTCCCAGCAGCGCTTCGAGCGTCTCCTCCCGCTGTTCGGCGGAAACCGAGGGATGGTTTTCGAGAATCGAGAACGGCAGCAGAAGCACGCGGATGAACCCGTGGATCAACGTGGGGTCCTCCAGCGTCCGCTCGAACCAGCGCGTGCGGGCGAAGTGGCGGATCTGATGGCAGAACATCGACATCAACCTGTCGTTTCCCGTCTGCACCGCGAGCATCCCGATATCGGCGATAACCATCATATAGGTCCAGTCGCCTGATCCTCCGCCGATGGATTCCTGCTCGATGTCCCGGTTGCTCTTGGCCAGCAACTCTTGCGCAGGCGCCACGTACAGATCGGACCATCTGCCGGCATGGACCTCGTATTGGAACGGCAGTATCGGTCCACCCTCCGCTATCGAACGACCCAGCGCCCCGGCCGCATCGCCAATGTCCTCCCCGCTGCTCACGCCCGCCACCACGACGTGCCCGACGCCATCCAATGAGTGAGGCGCCGTGCGCACCACCCATCCGCCGGGTCCCGGCCACACCCGGTCGGTCAGGTCGTAAGCCCGGAAATAGAGCGTTCGCAGAAACGCGCTGTCCATCATGTTCCCCAGCGCGATCACGTGCCGGCCGTCTGCATCCAGCTTATCGTCCGGCAGCACGTGCACGCGCCCCGAAAGGGTGTCCTCCAGGACCGCCTTCAGACTTCCGGCCGCATCCTGGTAGGTATCCCCCGCCGGCGCCGAAATACAGACGCCTTGCCCAAGGTCCGTTTCATGAATCGCAGGTGAGAATGCCATGGTTCATTCCTCCGTTTGGTTCGAAAACCGCCTTCGAACAAATGACGATCCTTCGCGTACCCAGACCGACCGCATCCTGCCCTACATCAATCCGCAATCTTACAGCAACCGGAGCGAGGGCATCCCTGCCCTCGAACAACAGGAGACTTTCCAATACTGACATCCAGGGCATGCTGGTTCATCTGCATCCGACGTAGATTCATCGAAGACGGACGATGCATCCTCTCTCCAAAACCAAATAAAAGGGGCACCCCATAGCACCCCCACCCGCACGGGCATCCCGCCCGCATCGTCCCTGGATTTTTTTCATGAACAATCAATGGTTGCTGCCGCCACCCACATCGACCCACGCCTCGATCAAAGGCCGCCCGGCGATCAGCTGGCATTCAACCCGTGCCGCTCGCACGGATCGGATCATCCGGCGGCTTCCACCGGGCCGCGTCCAGAATCGACCAAAGGTGAATCAGCCACCCCAACAGGAAAAACCACAGTACAGCGGCCAGGCAAAACTGGATGAGGGCGATCAGGAATCGTCCCTGAAGCAACTGGCCCAGACCGGGTACAATAAGACTGCACAAAGCTGCAAGGACGTTGCCAGCCGAGCCTTGCCCTGGCATCAGGTTTCCTCCTCTTTGGGAAGCATTCTGTGGGTATTCCTCAGTTAGCCTCAATCCGAAAAAAACAGCAACGCGGCGACGCGATAAAACCTTCCGAAACGGGGCGTTATCAACGTATAGAAGGATATTTTTTCCTCACGTCCAGTGACCTGGTGTATCCTGGTAATCCGCAGTTTAATCGCCTTTATTTACAAGCACATATTCGAATTAACGTCCCCGAAGACTTACGAATCAAGGTTAGTCAATGCCTTTCGGTTTTCGATTGTCATCCAAACTGACTCAGGTAACGCCGCGTTTCGTCGGTTGAGTATTCACCGGGCACCTGTCACCTTCTTGTGACAATTCGTCCAGTGCTTGGTGGATGAAACAGCCAAGAGTTCCTTCGGTTGCCAGGTGAGATTTTCCTGTATTACTCGGTCCAACGAATACCGTCTATGGCCGCAGGTCAATTCCGGCATCGACGATCGGTCCAAAATCGCTTACTTCAAGTTCAAGCGAGTTTAGTACGGTTGAATCTTCCATTTCCCTTATCCCCGGTGCGGAAATGTCTTCCAGCTTCTCAGCTCACTTCGGATCTACGGACGCGCTAGTGCCAAGTCGAATGTACACCTGGATCGCCGTGTCGGATCGGCTTTTCGCCGGCGTATACAATGTTTGCAGTGTCGCGCGCTCGGAAAAACTGAGTCAGTTTCTCGCGGTACAACAACAATACCTTGCAGGTCTCAATTCCACTTGGCCGGACGGCGCAAAACGAAGCCATCAGGCTTGGTTACCTCGTCCGGAAATTGGCTGTCCTTAATAACCTTTCGGCCAATCGTGAATGCCGCTGTGGCAACGGCACGCAATTGCGCAGAATGCCGGGCCGGAGGGAATGCGACGATTAGTCGTTTTTTCATGTATCGTTTGCGTGTTTCACTCACGACGATCGAGAGGTCGCTGTCTCCGGATATAATGATCGCGGTATCGAATGCGTCATCCACTGCATCTGCGAACAACGTGACAGCAATGTTCACATCCGTCATTTTTTCTTCGTATGTTTTCCACTTAGCGCCACAGGTCGAACAACGTCTTAGTTTAGCGAGGTAGTGGCCGTAGTAGATATACAGGTTCGAACGGGTCTGCAATGCCTCGATAAACGTGGCCTGCCTTTTGGATTTTCCCGTGCTGCCAGTGTGTGAAGAGATGCTGGTTGTGAAGTATCGTACCGCTACCAACACCTGTCCCGGTAGGAGCAGGGTTTCTGCAAGGCGTTGCAAATCGAGCCAATAGTACCGTTTCCAGCCCTTGCATTTGAGTCCATAATAGAGGTTGAAGCCATCGACGTACACAATCACCCGGTTCGACGCCATCTTATATTGTCTTTCGATTGCATCTTTTGCCATTGACAACTTCCATGGAAAGAGTTATAATTTATACATCACCCCGCCGGAGATAGCATCTCCGGCCCGACGCCCCGAAAGGGGCGTTTCTTTTTGCCCATTCGGGCATCAATTCTCAACCCACTCCAATCGGGATTTCAGGTTGTTCAGCGGATTCCTCGGCAGATATCCGTTATACTCGAGTCTTCCGACGTCGATAGCCAGCGCTATGCTTTGCTTGTCGGCGAAACGGTAGATTTCCACCATGAGAATGCGCTGCCGGCGGCGTGTTGCGCTACACTACGCTTGCTTCGGCTTCCCTGATCTGGTGCAACTGATAGTCTTCCTCGATACCCAACCAGATATCCGCATCGACACCCAATACCCTCTCGAACTGAAGCACCGTCTTCGGCTCGATGGGGGTTTTCCCTTAGATGGTCAAGCTGATGAGTTTCACCGAGGGTTCGCATCGAGCAAGAACGTCCCACCTACGCTAATCGCGTATGAAGCCAGGGCGTACGCCTTGTTATTCTTCAACGCCCAGTTCTTCACGCCAAACGCGATCGAAATCATCCGGGGTCTTGAAGTACAATTTCGCATTTTCAATTACATGGTCCAGCATCTCACGGTCGTCATCCGCCAAATCGCGAAACGAGAGCAACGCACGGATGTTTTCGTCGGGTAACTCGCCGTATAGCTGACCCACCGCCGCGTCGAGAAAGGCCGCGATGAAAATCTCTATGTGTTCGAAGGATAGTACGACCGGCGTCCCTGTCCTCAAGAGGGGAGCAATCTTGTCGTACAAACGTTGGCCGTCGCTGGTAGATACGCAAAGCGGACTACCAATGATGTCAAATACTCGAATTGTAATTCCTCGCGTCATGCTTGTCCTCATTCCCAACTCAAGCCGGACTGTCGGCTTTTCTTTAACCCTCTGGCCACAGACGGAGGCAACAAGATTTGACATTTTAGTTGGTTTTCTAAAGAGGAACTGCTATGTGAACAATGGCTTTCTCCGACGGACGTATCGACAGTGTGAAATCGCAGCATTGACGCGGAAGTTCCTCAGCAAAGTTCCGAAGTTCCGTTTGGTGAAAATTGCGGAGGACTAAGTCTATAAACCAAAACGGAGCTACGGCTCCGCGCACTGCAAGAGGTGTTTTTCATTGACTCTCTCATCAATTCTCAACCCACTTCAATCGGACTTTCAGATCGTTCAGCCAATCCCACCCGATGTGCCCTTCATGTTGAAGTCTTCCAACAACAATACCCGGCGCGATTCCTTGTTCTTCGGCAAAATCGCGAATCTCTAAACTGGTAAATCTCCCGTCATCTACGAATTGCTGCCAGTCCGACCGGGGAACAAGGAAGTGCGAGGCCCATTCATTCGCCTCGGTTTCGAGGTCGTCGCCGCCGGGTTTGGCTTCGTCGACGAAAACGTCTCTCTTGCTGTGAATAAGGATGTGTGCAGCCTCGTGAAACAGACTGAACCAGAGGTGGTCGTCGGTCATGTGGCGCGCGCTGAGGGCGATGACAGGCTTGCGCGGGGATAACCACCACGCAGCGCCGCTAAGGCTGGCTTTCGGAAGCGGTTCGATCAACGAAAGCGCAACGCCTGCGCGATTGCAAAGCTCGTGCGTCTGATCGCGAGCATCATTGAATGGGGCGCGGGTCAACCTGCGGATCCGACGCAATGCCCCCATAAAGGCCGACCTGTCGTATTTATTACACTTTTGTCCTTCAGCGTCGATCTCCGCGAGTCGAAGCCAGGTCGCGAGCGAGTTTTCGTCGCTTTTGAAACTTGGCGAGTGCCGGTATGCAATGTTCGCCTTCCCGTATCTGACATGCCAGGCGTCAATTGACGCCACACGAAAGAATGCCATCAGTTCCGAATACGCTTCTCTGCTGGCTGAGCGCGTACGAATCGCCCCCCGCTTGGCCAGTTCGATTAGTGGGAATGACTTCGCCCATGTGGCTAACGCTTCTGCTTGCCTGGCCTCAGATTCCCTTATTTGCTGCAACTGATAGTCTTTCTCAATTCCCAACCAGATATCCGCTTCGACGCCGAGCACCCGTTCGAACTGAATCGCGGTCTTTGGTTCGATGGGGGCTTTTCCGGCAACAATCTCGCTGATAAGCTTTGCCGATCGGTCGCATCGTCTTGCAAACTCGGCATGTGAGATGCCTTGGGCTTCAAGACGCTCTGCGAGGACCCAACCAGGGGGAACCGCATAGTCGGGGCGGTACTGGTTTGTCGCCATCACTTGCTCTCCTCTAGTGATAGTCAATGACCTCGATAATCGTGATCGCAGTAACGCTATGAATGTCGACCCCGCCGTCGTCCAGGAGGGGCACGGGATCGTGATTGGGTGCGAAGATGAGCCGATTGTGTTTATCGAGATCAACCGCGTACTGCCCTTCACGATCACCTGTAAGCTGATGTCGTCGGTCTGGAGGCGTGTGTGGAATTGCGGCCAGTGTCGAAGCGTTCGCCAGAACGGCGAGCCGCATCATGATTACTCGAGCTAACCTGTTTCCGTACATCCGTTTAAGGAGTTCCTCGGAGTTCAAGGTCTTTTCGAGCTTTCTGGATTTGAACGCGACTTTCATCGTTACGCGGAAGGTAACGATTTGGGTGAGGGTATGTCAAGGAGGGATTAAATGGGATTCGTCTGGCGCAAAACCACGGAAGCCGCCAAACACAACATACTTGCAGCGGCTACCGAGGTTCCGAGCCAGTTGTACGCCGACGATGCACACAGGCAAATCTGTCGAACACTCATCCGCGGCGAGTCTTATTGTACTGTGGATTCCTTCCGCCGTGTCCCTTTCGATACGTCTTGAGTTTCGCAGCTTCTTTCTTCTTTGCTCCCGGTTCTGTCATTCGACCGGACGTTACGACCAACCGATCAAATTGCTTCCCTTCAGCTTTATGCATCTGCGCCCGCGCCCTCGGATTTTTCGTCGTTCCGCGGTACACAATCCGCTGGCCTCGCATGAGGTCGTAAGTGAACGTATCTCTCGGTTTCTTTCGCATCGGTTCCACCTTTCGGTTCTTGACGAATACTTCGTGGGATGATAAAATATCGTTACCTAAAAGGTAACGTTTTTATCAGGCGTTGTCAAGAGCCGATTGGAACCAATACTTCTCTTACGCCCATTCCTCACACCCGGCGAACGGCATGTGTTTTCCCTCGACGAATTTCGGCCGCGGCACATAGTGGTTTCCGACCTCGGGGACCACCTCCCCGCAGCACAGGATGGACCGCTGTGTTTTCCGTGTCACGCGGGTGCTGGTGGGAATGTAGCGAAGGGTGAGTCCCACGCGCCAGTTGTCCGACGTATTGTAGTTGGAGCCGTGGATGATATTGGGGTGGTGGATGGAAATATCACCCGCCTTGAGCTCCACGTCGACGGCGTCGGCTTCATCGATCTGATCGGGGCGCATCCCGATGCCGAGTACGTACTTATCGGGATCCAGCTCGACCATCTCCGAGCGTTTGAGTAAACGCCGGGTGTGCGACCCCGGCAGGACCCGCATGCACCCGTTTTCCACCGTGGAATCCGTACCGGCGACCCACAGGGTCGTCACCTCCATCGGCTCGAGCGGCCAGTAGGATCCGTCCTGGTGCCAGCGCACGGCCTGCCCGGTCTCGGGCTTCTTGGCGATATAGTGGGCGCCGAACATGGCCACGTTGGGTCCGATGAACTGTGCCGCGATATCCAGCAGCCGTTCGTCGCAGACCACGCGGTGCATGAACGGATCGTCCACAAGGAGGCTGTGGTGCAATTTCTCAGGCCGCGTGTCGGGATGCTTTTCGACCAGCCACTGCACGTGTTCGACCGTTTCCGCCGCCAAACCAGCGTCAATGGCCCCTCGCGCGATGCAGATACCCTTTTCATCATATTCCTGCCGTAGAGTCGATTTCATTCAGGTTCTCCTGTTATCGTGCATTTCACCCGAGACCGTAACGCGAGGATGCGTCCGTGCGGCTCGTTGCGTTGGTTGTGCCGCCACTGTTCTGATGCCCATACAGATTGAAGACTTGCCCGACCGATCTGCTACACTTGACGCTGATTCAACCATGATTAAAATCCCTTATGATGTCAATCGGTATCCTGACACATCCCCATGATCCTGACAGATCAGCGGGTTGTGGTGTTCAAACATCTATCCTAATAAAAAAAATCAGTCTTCCACGGCGCCACAGAACTTTTCAGCAGATTTCGTCGTCTCACAAGAAGAAGCCTGCAGTGAATCCCGACTGTTCGCACCGGAGGATGGATGACGGACGCCGAGTTGATCAGGCGCTTCCGCGACGGCGAGTCGCATGCCTTCAATGGTCTGGCAGGACGCTGGCATCGCAGGCTGTACAACTTCATCCTTCGCCAGGTTGGCGACCGTGAGGAAGCCCATGACCTGTGCCAGAAGGTCCTGATCAAGGCCCACCGAAATCTCTGCCGGCTGCGGGACCCCGGAAAGTTCTCCACGTGGATCTATCAGATCGCAGTCAACACCTGCAGGGATGAATTGAGACGGAGGCGGCGGCATCCCACGATCTCGCTGGAAAGCCTGGAACACGGCAACGAATCGCGGACGGACGGGACGAAGCGGGTTCCGGCACGAATAGATACGGGGATTCACCAGTGCGAGCTTCGCGATTTACTCAACCGGGCGCTTCAGAGCATTCCGCACGAACAACGGATTGTCGTCGTAATGAAGGAATACGAACAACTGAAATTCACCGAAATCGCCGCCATCCTGAACCTGTCCGTCAATACGGTTAAATCCCGGCTCTACAACGGGCTGAACAAACTTAAAAAACTGCTGGATCAATGGAACGTAAACCGGGAGACCATCGATTATGAAATGTGATCTGCCAAGGGACGAGCTAGTAGGCTATCTCTACGACGACGTCGATGCGGACCAGAAGGCCGGAATCGAATCCCACCTGAACACCTGTCCTTCCTGCACACAGGCGCTGGAGGAACTCAAGAGGACCGGCAACCTGCTGCGCGCATGGGCGGACGAAGACCCCCCTGCGAGCCTGGTCTTCGTGCCTGACAGACGCACCTGGTGGAAAGGCATCATACCCGACCGGCTGTCCACGGGCAACCGGCGCTGGCTGGCGCCGGGGCTTTCAATGGGACTGGCCGCCGTCATCCTGATTCTGGCCGCGTTTAGCCTGGAAGCGCGATACGACGGGCGTGGCGAAGTCGTCCTGAAACTGCGGTTGCCGGTAGTATCCGAGTCAGTAGACGCTGAAGCGACTAACGAGACCCCGCTCACACGGGCAGAGTTGATTCAGGTTCAGGAACAGTCGCTCGCCGTGATCCAGGATTGGATTGATGAAGGACACCAGCGGCAGCGAATAGAACTCGTTCTTATCCTCGACGAGTTCGCCCGTGACCTGCAGTCCCAGCGCCGCCGGGACCTGCTGCTGGTAGGCCAGGGTTTACTTGAAATCGACGGGGCGACGGAAAGCCGGTTCATGCAGACCGAAGACCTTCTCCACCACCTGCTGGCAGTATCATACGCGCAGTTGAATCCGAACACACCTTCCACCGTTGAGTGACATACAGAAGGAGTATGGATTATGAAATCCCGCGACGCTTTCGCCATCGCAACGGCCTTATGTCTTTTTCTTCCGGCTCTTCCCGTCCAAGCCGAAATCGATCGGGATCGCATGCGGCAGGATCTTGACATCATGGAAGGCATCCTGAAAAGCCTTCACGCGCAGAACAAACCCGACCTGGGTCGAATCCACCTGGAACCGCACGTTCGGGGATTGTACTTCGAGAATTACGGGGTGATTTTTCTGATAGAAGAACGTAGGCTCGCGAGATCCGGAACGTCTGGAGTGGGATCTTTCAGGAGGCTGCTAGCCGCGTCCGAAAAAACAGAGGAAAGCAAAGTCGTAGAGGACATCCGTGCGAAACTGGAAGAGAGACGGCACATGTTCCGTGAACGACTGGGAGATTTCCTGGGGATGTACGCAGACGGAATCCGGCAGTTGGAGGAAGACAACCGAATCACGATCCTCGTCCAATTTGAACCACTTTCTCTTTCTCTTTATCACATTAATCTGGATCAAACTGCTGCGGGTATTTCAGATAAAACTCAGAAACTCCGGGCAATCACCAGACAGTTACCCTACGATAGTCTCAGTGTTCGTCTCAGGACCGGCGGAAGGGTGCGACAGAAACTCCGAGCAATCACCAGACGGTTAACCGACGATAGTCTCAGTGTTCGTCTCAGGCCTAGGGGAAGAGTGCGAATGGTCCCCAAGGCACCATCCTATAATGCGATGTCGGAGCAGATCTATTCGGAAATCACGGCAAGAAAGGGCGATGTCGTAGCATACCGCCGCGAGCGCATCAGCGAGGCGGAGTTCAAGAAGCGGATCGTCTCGCGCGAGCACACGCCGGACGCTTCAACGTTAAAAAAAATCGGTGTCATGGCAGCCATTATGGACAAAGTCCTAAAGCATCCCAATCATTCACTTTCGGATTTCGACAAGACCCTTGGCATATATAAGGAAGGCCTGGGGGCGCTGTTCCTGGTCAATGCGGAAAGTGGGTACCGCCCGGACTATCGCGTGACCATAGACGGAGAAGAGGCATCGGTAATCCTCAGACGTAGAACGGGCAAGGCAGTTAAGGGTGATAGTGAAAGAAAGGATCAGTTAGTGGAAGACGTGGTCAATGTGGTGGGGGACTACGGATATTCCCTGCGCACCCTCAAGCCTAGCGAATCCATCGTCGTGGACGTGCGGTTTCCGAAGAGAATGCGGAGAAAGCCATCCGATCCTCGAGGCCTTGTACTAATGGTAAAGAAGCAGGACGTAGATGCCTACACCCGGAAGGACATCGACCTGGCAGCTTTTCGCGAGAAAGTGGATATCCAAGAGTATTAGACCCGCGGAGAACTGTCCCCGGTGGCGGGCGCCCGCCCGCAAGGGACGCCCCTTCAACGCGATGAGGAGTGAATCGGGGTTGCTGGCGCAGGATCGGTACGGCCAACCGTGTATATTGCGGTACGGTCGCCGGACGAGCGCCTCCAACGTTCCAGGCGAACTGCATTGTACCGAAATCGGCGCCGTTATTTGAAACGTACGGCGCCGGTTTTGTTTGCTCTATGGCGGGCGGCTTTTTTTGTAGTTCAGAATGCAAGCCGTCCGGGTACCGGTTATTCCACGCGCCTTGAACGGGCTTTTTAGCTGGATCTGAACTGAGGATAGCGTGTTGAACGGGGATATTTTAAAAAAAAGCCTTGACAAGTCGATTTCATTTGTTTTATATATAAAACATATTATTGAATACGCAAATTAACGTTTATAATATATCCTATTTGTTTCAAATAGAGTAATCATCCGATTCCGATTTGTACATCAGGTGCAAGGAGGGAGTAAAGAAGCATGAAAAGAGATCGAATTAGAACAGGCACCGCCGCGTCATGGCAGCTCATCCTGCTGACGCTGATTCCCGGCTTCCTCGTGTTCTCTCTCGAAGCCGCCGCCGCGCAGGACGGCGCAGCCTCGGGAACGGACAGTGATGCAGTGAGCGCAAAGGGCGAGGCGGAGGAGCAGGATACCAGGGTGGATGAGGTCGACGTCAAGGAGCTCGAGCGTCGGATCGAGTTGCTCGCGGAGGAGCTCGAGCGGCTGCGCAGTGGCGAGCCCGAGTACGAGATGACGCTCGACCAGGCCCGCGCACTCGGGCTGGCGCCGTCGGCGGCCGCGACCTACAAGATCAAATCGGGCGTATCGATCGCCGGGTACGGCGAAGCGCTCTATGAGAACTACGCCTCGGACAAGACCGACCAGTTCGACTACCTGCGGGCGATCCTGTACGCCGGCTACCGGTTCAACGACCGGTTCCTGTTCAATTCGGAGATCGAGGTCGAGCACGCCAAGGAGATTTTCGTCGAGTTCGCGTACGTCGACTTCCTCGCAAACGAGAATGTCGGCGTTCGGGCCGGCATGCTGTTGGTCCCGATGGGACTGGTCAACGAGTTCCACGAGCCGACCGTCTTCCTCGGAGCCGAACGACCGGTGACCGAGAACAAGATCATCCCTTCGACCTGGCGGGAAAACGGTGGCGGCGTCTACGGCGCGTACGACAAGTTCGCCTTCCGCGCCTACGTCGTCAATGGCTTCAACGGTTCCGCCTTCTCGTCGAGCGGCGTTCGAGGCGGCAGACAGAAAGGTGGAAAGGCCAAGGCGAACGATTTCGCATTGACCGGTCGCCTCGATTTCACGCCGACGCCCGGCGTGTTCCTCGGCGCCAGCTTCTACACCGGAAATTCCGGACAGGGGGACATCGTGGTCGACGGCAGGAACTACGGCGTCCGTACGAACATCTTCGACCTACACGCGCAGGTTCAAATGCGCGGCTTCGACCTCCGGGGTCTCTTCGCGCAGGCGCAGATAGAGGACACACCCCAGCTGAATCATGTACTCGAGCTTACCGGATCAGGCGGCGTCGCCAAGAAGCTGCAGGGCGGCTACGTGCAGATCGGCTATGACCTGCTGTCGCAGGCGTCGGGGACCGGCGACGTGGCACTCACTCCCTACATCCGCTACGAGAAGGTCGACACACACGCGGCCGTCGCGACCGGATTCACACGGAGCGGCTCCAAGGACAATACGTACACGACGTTCGGACTCGATCTGAAGCCAACACCGGGCGTCGTCGTCAAGGTGGACCACATGTGGGTGAACAACCCCGCCGACAGCGGCGTCAACCAGTTCAACGTCAACGTCGGGTACGCGTTTTAGATTCTTTCAGTAAGACTTCAACGCAAGATGAGCACATGTTTAGCCATGCTGCTTGCACACTGTAAGGCGTTGAATTCCCCCCACCGCATCAGCCGTCGCCGGCCCCTTCGCCAGGCTCAGGGCAGCACCTTCGACCCTTCGACAAGCTCAGTGACCACAGGCTCAGGGACCGGCTCGGCTTCTGCGACTCCCCCTCAAGGGGGGAGTGATTGGACTGTTAAACGGGCTCGCGCGTTGACTTCCAACTATTTGGGTGCGACTGAGCATAGCGACGCCGCGCCAGGAGAAGTCCGAGAATGAAGCTTGGTTCGACCGCCGGGCGGGCGGCGGACAGGCGCGTTGTGAGCGCTCTGGTTACCTGGCTCTTGCTCGCAGGCGGCGCGGCTTCCGAACAGTCCGGTGTCGTGTCGCGCCAGGAAGCGCTGAACGCGGTCTTCGCCGGCGCGACGATCACCGGGGATCGCGTCTACCTGACGGTCGAGCAGGTGGAACGGATAGCCGAACTGGCGCGCGAGGACGTGCGGACCCGCATCTACGCACGCTACGTGGCGCGGCGCGATGGCGTCGTCGTCGGCAGGGCGTACGTCGACACGCACGTGGTGCGGACCAAGCGCGAGAGCCTGCTCATCTCGCTCGAACCGGACGGGCGGGTGCGGCGCATCGACGTGACCGCATTTCTCGAGCCCCCCGAGTACATCCCCTCCGAGCGATGGAAAGGGCAGTACTACGGGAAACCGCTCGTTGACGACGTCGAACTCCACCGTGCGATCCGACCCATCGCGGGGGCGACGCTGACCGCGCACGCCGTCAACGCCGCGGTGCGCCGCGTGCTGGCCCTCGACATGGTGCTGGAAGGACGCGAGCCTGGGAGGGAAGGGCAATGACCTGGTGGGAGCGCTGGGGTTTCAATACTTTCCACGTCATTGTCACGGGAACCGGTATCGTCTACTTTTACATGAAGTACGCCATGACGACCGATGACCCGTTCGCCGTCGTCAACCATCCGTGGCAATCCGCGACGCTGTCGGCACACATCCTTGCGGCGCCGCTGTTCGTCGCTTTCTTCGGTATGTTGTTCCGCTCGCACTCGTTCCGGAAGCTGCGTTCACGAAAGCCGGCAAACCGGCGGTCCGGATGGACCTCGCTTCTGAGCTTCACGGTGATGGCCCTCAGCGGATATCTGATCCAGGTCGCAGCCACACCGGCGCTCATCACTTTCTTCATCTGGATTCACGTCGCGGCCAGCGCAGTTTTCGTGGTCGGCTACGGCGTCCATCTCGTCAACGGCTGGCGGATCACGCCCCGCAGGGCGAATGCCACCGCCTCGCGAATGCCGAGACCATGAGGACGCTCACGCTGAACCGGCTCGCGGTGGGCCGCGCGGTACCGTGGGTCCTGTGGTTGGGAGCCGCGGCCTGCGCAACGGGGTCGGCTTCCGGGCGCGACACGGGTGGGACGTATCCGGTCCGCATCGAGCGCACCGTGTTCCTCATGGGCACGTACGCCACCTTCGTGGCTGAGACCGTGGATCGTCAGACCGGTCTGGCGAAGCTGGAACGTATGGTCCGTGTCATCGAGGAAACCGAAGCTGAACTCAGCACCTGGCGGGACGACAGCGTCCTCAGTGCCCTGAATGGACAGCCAGTGGGAACACCGCTGCCTGTCCCGGCAGCCATCTGCGGACTCTTCTCCCGCATTGCAAAGTGGCATGCGGCCACGGACGGCGCGTTCGATCCGGCCGTAGGCAACCTCATCAAGGCGTGGGATCTGCGCGGAGAAGGCAGGGAACCGGATGACGGCGAGGCGCTGGCGGCGCTGGCCGCTTCCGGCTTCGACAAGCTCGTACTCGATGCCGTGTCGTGCGCCGTCACGCGGCGCGCAGCGGTCATTCTGGACGCGGGCGGGTTCGGCAAGGGCGAGGCGCTGGATCGGGTCCGGGAGGCAGAGCGCGACCGGCGCGGCGCATGGTTCATCGACTTCGGCGGGCAGGTGGCAGTGTCCGGTGAATCGTCCGATGGACCGTGGTCAGTCGGCCTTGCGCATCCGGCGCAACGCCAGAAGGCGGTTCTCGAATTAACTCTCGTCGCCGGCTCAATCGCCACGAGCAGCGGGTCCGAGCGGGACCGCGTCACGGGGGACGGCCGCCGCATCGGCCATATCGTCGACCCGCGCAACGGTCGGCCGGTCAACCGAACCGGGTCGGTCACCGTCTGGCACGAGAACGCATTCGTCGCGGACGTGCTCTCGACGGCGCTGTACGTCATGGGAAGGAAAGAGGGGATCGCGTGGGCCGGGCCACGCGGCATCGCCGCGTGCTTCTTTTCCGCTGACCCGCACTCGGGCGATGTCGTTTTCCGCACCACACCTGCATTCAAGGCACGGTTCCCGGTACACGATTCACCGCCGGGAGAGGAAGAAACGAAGGATTGAGGACGGGAATATACACATCGCTACAACGATCGGCGCCTTGTCTTTGTAACGCACGGCGCCATTTTTTGTGTGGCCGGCTCGGGATCTTCACCCCGATGTACTTCGTTCACGCCCACAAGCCGGCGTAGCGCAATCCAATCGAGCTTTTTTCAATCTGCCGACTAATTGAGGCCGGGCATGAAGTCCGGCGTTGCCTGGAACTCCGTCGCGCCGGGGATGGCACCGGGTTGAACGGTGTACTGCCCGCCGGGAACCACGAAAAACGCTGTGTTTCTGCGGGCATCCACATGGGCGTTATAACTGACAATACCGTCCCGGTTGCGGATACTCCAGTCGCCCGGCGCCAGGCCGGTCAGCAACAACTGGCAGCTTCCATCCCCACCAACCTCCACCTGCAGCGTCTGCTTCAGCAGCTTGCCGGTCCGGCTCAAGACCACCACCCGGTCCGCCAGCGTGACAACGAATGCTTCGGGGAGTTCAACGAGGTCGACCGGCAGCTGCTCCTCCTGTTCGTCACACATCGTCATCACCGTCAGAAAAACATCGTTGCTCCGCTTTTTCGCGGGTGAGAACATCACGCGATGACCGTTCGCTTCGGGACGGTCCGGTTTTGGTGGTGTGAAGAACTGTCCGAACACGCTGTTGGCTTCCTCGCCGCTCATGACCTGCAGGTCCCTCTCATCCACTCCCGGTCGCAGCATCCTGAGAACGACCTTCCCGCTCCTGTCTGCGTCGCTGTTTCTCAGGATAACGCCATCGTCCGTCGTTTCCGGCGGGTTGAGGGTGTTGACCTGCCAGTATTTCCTGAACTCCGGTCTGGCGGTGGTCATGTTGTCCAGGACGATCAGCGCCGCGGGAGTCTGCTCGTTATCGAGGTTCAGGAAGCAGAAGGTGCGCACGTAGTCCACGATCTTCCTGCTGTAAGCCGACGTCAGGTTGACCGAGAAGGTGCTGTAGAACGGCCGCTGTGGAGACGGTCCGAAGTCGGCTGTGAGGACGTCCCCATTGGCGAACGTCGGATCAGAAAGCGCCTGGTCCGGTGTGGTCGGGCAGGATTGAATAAAGCGCGCGCCTCCGTCGTTGACGGTATTGCGGATAAACTCCTCCTCAGGATCGACCGCCAGCATCATGCAGTGCGAAATCGAACGCTTGCAGAAGTTGAAGTCGTAGGGCGTTCCGTAGAAATGGTACTGCCCCAGGTCGGCCGCCTGCAGCCCGCGGTAGTAAATCTGGAAGCTACCCGCGTCGGCGTGCTGGTGGTTGCCGAAGTGATAACCCCCGCCCTTCATCTCCACGACAACGTCGGACACGCCCGGGCCCATGTTCCATCCGGTCCGGGCAACCATCGACCCGAGGACCGGCCCGAAATCGAGGGTGAGCGGCAATGAATCGAAATTCTCCGCAGCCTTCAGGTCCGGGTCGTTCAGCAGCAGCACCATGATCGGTTCGGCGGGAAGCCCGCCCTGCCGTTCGAAGTCGCGCTTGATGACCGGATCATCGCTGTACGCGTAACTCAGCAGTGCGGTGGCACCAAGACTTGCCGGCCTTCCGTCGGAGAATCCGTCGCCGTCCCGCAGGGTCTCTTCGTTCGGCATGCGCATGTAGAGCCAGAACTTGCAGACGTCCGCGATGTTGTCGTCGAAGACCCGCTGGCCGGTCATGCGGTAAAAGAGCCAGGCGGCGTGCATATCCCACCCGAAACGGTACGGCCCGTAACTGACGCCCTGGTTGTGGCGCGGAGACCGGTATTCGAACCGGCGCATCGGAACCAGTTCTTCCAGCATGCGGTAGGCGCAGTATCGATACGGTACCGGGTCCTCGTCGTAGATGGCAATCGCCATGCACAACAGATCGCGGTTGACCTGCGCCTCGTTGCCATGGCCGTTGACGATGATCTGCTTAAAGGGCGGCCAGCCGATTTCCATGTCGTCCGCGAGACGCATAAGATTGCCGCGAATGCTGTTCCTGTCATCGGGTGTCATCACGTCGTAGCACCAGTCATAAACCAGCGCGGCAGAGTAGATGGCCCGGCCGATTTCCCGGGTGATGTCCAGCAGGTTTCCGAATTCGACCGCGGCAAGATACTCGCGGATCAGCGCCACCGCTTCCCTGCCGGGCATCTCTTCGCCGTTCATCAGGTAGACGAAAGCCCTGGCGACGGCCGCTTTTTCGAGTTTGGGGTTGTAGGTGACTTCCGTACCCGGCTCAGCTTCAAACGCGCAGGGCGCGGCCGCCTCTTCCCTCACCTGGGCCCATAGCGGCGCGTTCTCGCCCTTCGTCAGGTTTGCACGGACCGCCGGCAGCGACTCCTCGTTCACCCAGATGCGCGGCCTGGATGCCGGTGGAACGACCGACGGCCGATAGTCGATCGCGGCCTCCGGGACCTCGGGAGGCGTGTAAGGGCTGACTTCGAGGTAATCGAGGCGCACGCCCTCCGGCAGCCAGATCCGAATCTCCTGCTCCTGCCCGTCGAGGTCAAACTTTCCAGTCGTCTGTGTACAGCTCTCCAACCGGCTCCACGGAACGAGCACCACGCGTCTGGTGGGGCGGGCATCTCCGACGGCGATCTTAAGGTACATTGAATCATACTTGGTCCTGGCCTTTCGCATCGCCTCCCTGCCCCTGGCGTCCGTGGCTGCGTGTGTGCGAATCACGAACCGCCCGGCCCTGGACCCCCGCACCCTGAAGACCAGGTCCGGTCCGGCGCTGTGCGCATCAACGTTCGTGGCCACACCGGCCATGAGCGAAACGCCCTTCTCGCTGGAAAACGAACTCTGCGTTACGATCTCTGCCCGACGGAGGTCGATTCGCGCTGCCTCCGCCTGCAGGGCGACCGTTCCGTCAACGGCGATCGTTTTTGAATTCACGGGTTCCCTCGTACCTTCATCGGTTTTCATGACGTGGGTCTCCTCCGCGTCTGCCGGGACGCCAATAAAGAGCGTTGCAACGAACAGACGGCACAGTGGTTTCGACAGCCGTTGGTTTTTACGGCACATGTTCTTGAGGTGCTCGTAAATCTGTAGGGGCGACCGCCCGGCCGCACCTACACGCAACAACTGTCATTCCGAACCTCCCGATCTGATCTCATCTAACGTGACAGTCCGATCTTCCCGCGCTGAGATGGAAATGGCTTCGGCGATCTCAACATCCAGCAGGGCATCCGCGGGAGGATTAAGGGCCTCGCGCCGACTTTCCATGGCATCCAGAAACGCGTGCGCCTGCCTCACCATAGACGATGGTTCCGCATCAAAGCTCCGGACTTCGGAGCAACCTTCCCTATACACGGTAATGGCGTCTTTGCCGGGCGGGCTCTCGGCATTCGTCTGAATTCCGCCGTCGGCACAGATGAATCGCGGCTGCGGGTCGTGCATCCCATCCGGACCGATATAGCTGGCCGTCGCCGAAGCGAAGGCGCCGTTTTCGAATCCGATCAGAGCCCCGCACGTCTCCTCGGCAACGTGGGCCGGCGCCGTATTCCGCTTCCGGTTGGCCATCGCCGAAACGGTGGTCGGCTGTCCGAGAATCCAGCGGATCGCATTCAGATAACAGTAGCTCATGTGGGTCAGCGGCATGCCCCCGCTGGCCTCCTGATCGCAGTACCAGGTATCCGGGTCCGGGTTCCACAATGCCATGGTTACGGCCATCACCGGCGGCCCAAGTTCCCCTTCCGCCACCAGGCGCCTGATCTCTTCCCAGGCCGGGTCGTACCGGCGCTGAAACCCCGCTTCCACGATCCGCCCGGACCGGCCAGCCGTCTCAACAATCCGTTTCCCGTTCTCCAGAGACGACGCGAGACAGCCTCCGATGAGGAGGTCGTAGCCGGCATCCAGCGCCCACAGGCTGACCTCGTCCTGAACGCGATGCGGTACTTCGATCAGGACGGCGTCCGGGCGGGTGGCGGCCAATCTCCGATAATCATCGCCAGAAACCGCGCACCCCAGCTCCGCCGCACAGCGTTCGGCGGTCTCCCTTCGACGAGCGGCCACGCCGCAGATTTCCGCCCGACCCGTATCCAGAAACGCCTGGCCCCGGACCCGGGCCATGTTCCCGGCGCCCACAACCGCGATTCGTGTCTTCGACATTGCGCAATCCCTCGTCGGTATTCGACTCGACTTCGAAAAAAGACAACAGTCACTCTGGCCGCAAAGAGCCTTAATGCGGGTAGAGGTGGGACGGTAGCGGGTAGAGATTACCTGCCTTGTAAGGCTTCTTTTCGTGCCGGAGGCAGGGAGGGATAAATTCGCGGGCAATGATATCTTCTACCGGCTTACGTCTCCCGTCTACCCGCTGCTAAGAGGCCGGGGTAGAGTTCCTGTTCACTTTCAGTGAACTGAAGTATCCTGGTAATCCGCATTTTAGTCGCCTTCATTAACTTGCATATATTCGATTCTACGTCCACGAAAATTAACGAAACACGGTTAGAGATCGTACACGAACGAAATCGTGACCGCATAGAAGACGATATCACTGAGCACCAGGTCGAAAGTCGCAGGCGTGTTTCCGTCTGCAAGCACCGGCGCATGACTTCGCACCTGGTCCCACTTTCCAGGTTTTCGAACATCCCCGTAGCGTGCGTAACGTCCCCGCAGCGCAATGCCGAATCGCTCGTTCGCCTCGTACGCCACACCGCCGATCAGACTCGTCCCGATCGTCGATTCAGCCAGTTGAAGCCACGCGGAATCGGCCGTGCCCGCGGCCCGCGTCTGCCATGCAGGAACGGCGACTTCTGCGCCAGGATCGACGCCGCCTTCCGGCGCGAATCCGTCAGTGAGCGTTCGTCGGACCCGCAATCCCTTGAAAACGAGAATGACATTCGACACGCCGCCTCCAACGCCGACAAATGGCGTGAAGCGCGAGGAATTGTTGTAGTCGAGAAGCACATTCAGAAACAGGTCTGTAATGTTGAAACCAGAAACCCTGGCCTGGGGTTCTTCGACAGCACTCCACTCACGTACCCTCTCCGGCGCCAGCCCGCCCGCGTCGACCAACGGCGCCGAGGTTGCGCCCAGCACGGTGTTGTTCAATTCGGCTTCCAGCCGGAGCCAGCCTCGGGCGTACCCCAACGCAAGAGCGGTTGCGCTGGTCATTGTTTCCGCGCCCCGATCGAACGCCATTGTTGCGTACACGCCGGACGTGGATATAGAGCATGCCGGATCGCCTGGGATAGCGGTCTGATCTGGATACAACAGCCGGTCACAACGCGTCGGCTGATCGACGCCCTCGATGCTCCCTCGAATGGTCAACGCGTCCGAGTCCCCGAAATCGCCCCGCAGATAGAAGCCGTCCTGCCCTTGAGCGCTTGCCGCCAGGGGGGGCGCGAACCAACACAGTGCGACGACTACAACCGCTGTTGCCAGCCGAAAGCCGGTGGCCATGCCGCAGATTTCCGCGCGGACGGTATCGGGAAACGCCCTGTCGCTAAGCCTGGCGATTTTTCCCGCCCTCACACTCGCGAATTGCACTATCGACATGGCGTCGCCTTTTGAGTTTTCGTTTGACAACTACACGCGGCAGGGGTATGCTTTGAGAAACCCTCCCACCTTCCAACTGAAATGGCAAGGTAGTCAGCCCGTTAATAAAGCCCATCCGGGCTGCGTCCGGCCCTTATGACCGAATTACGGCGTTGCGCGCCCTCGCCGAATCGAGGGATGGGACTCGGTCGCGCGCCTTGTCTTCGGCCACAATGACTCGGCCTCGCCTGCAGAGCGACTTTATCAACGGACTGCTATGGCAAGGGTTGTCTTCAGATCGGTCGTTCTCGGCCTTTCGGCGGGCCTGGCGCTGGGCGGTCCTCTTCTCTTTGCGGACGCCGGGAACGCGGACAGCGAGACCCGTTCAGCGGGATACACCGGCGCGCAGGCCTGCGCGGAGTGTCACCGGGACCGGTTCGAGGAATTCCGGCGTACGGCCCACCATCTCACCTCCCGCTTTCCCGGTCCCGAATCGATCCATGGCAGCTTCTCTCCCGACCACGCGATTGTCCGGACCCGGAACCCCAATCTTCGCTTCGAAATAACCGCCGAAAGAGACGGATTCTATCAGACGGCGATCATTGGAAAGGGAGAAGGCAGCTTCCGGCGGACGGAGCGCATCGATATTGTCACCGGCTCCGGCAAAATCGGCCAGACCTACCTCTTCTGGCAGGGCGACCTCCTGTATCAGTTGCCCATCTCCTGGTTCACGCAGCAGCAACGGTGGATCAACAGCCCGGGCTATCCGGACGGCGAGGTGAACTTCTCACGCGGCGTCGTCCCCCGATGCCTGGAGTGCCACGCCACCTGGTTCGAATCGGAATCCTATACCAGTAACGCATACGACAAGGAACATTTCGTCCTGGGCGTCTCCTGCGAGCGCTGCCATGGCCCCGGGGCGGAACACGCGGCCTATCAACGCGCCCATCCCGAAGCGAGAGATGCGCCGCACATCCTGCACCCCGGCGGACTCGATGCGGCGCGGCTGATCGACCTCTGCGCGCAGTGCCATTCAGGCGTCGGCGTGCCGAGCCGACGGCCTTTTTCCTTTCGGCCCGGCGAGCGACTCAGTGACTATATCGAACTGGACGCCCACGAAGAACTGAACAGGATCGGGGTCCACAGCACCAACCAGTTGCCGCGACTGACCCAATCAAAATGTTTCCAGCAGAGTTTGGCGATGACCTGCATCACCTGCCACAACCCGCACGCCCTCGAACGTGGAAACCTTTCCCTGTTCTCCCGGCGTTGCGCGGCGTGCCACGAGACGCACGCCTGCAGCATGTCCGCCGAACTGGGTGACGCGATGCAGTCCAACTGCATCGACTGCCACATGCCCCGCAAACAGGACCTGGAAACGGAATTCGAAACCGCCGAGGATTTCCAGTTTCCGACCATGCGGGACCACTTCATCGCCATCTATCCGGAAATCAGCCGCCGCCTGGCGCCCCGGTTTCTGCACCCGGAGAAAACCACGCCACCTCAACAGGGGGGACACTGATATGCGTCAATATAGAACGCTCACCCTCGCGGACAGGGGTCAGCCCCGTACCGCCATCGTCGTCCCGGACGACGCCGGAGAGATCCTCCGTGACGCCGCCGGGGAACTGCAAACGGCGCTCGAAAAGATGACAGGCATGGCGCCGCCGATGGGCACGGACGGCGGGAAGTCTGCGCCCCGAGGAAGAACGGCAATCCACGTCGGGCCCACCGCGTACGCCCGGTCGCTGAACCTGGATGCCGGTGACTCCGGCGTCGAAGGCTACCGCATCCACACGGCCGGAAGGGACCTCTTCATCCTGGGCGGAAGCGACAGCGGCACGGCATACGGCGTCTACGGCCTGCTGGAAGACCACCTCGGCGCCCGCTGGTTCATGCCCGGGGAACTCTTCGAAGACATCCCGATGCAAACCACCCTGAAGATCGCGCCGGTAAGCGAATCCAAAACTCCCGACTTCCTCTTCCGCGTCTTCAGCGGAATCGCCGGGCTGGAGGGACATCGCTGGGAACGCCGCAACCGCGTGTCCAGCCGGAGGCACGAACTGCCCTATGCCGGATTCCACCACGCCCTGTACAAGATTTTCCCCGTTGCCGAATACGGAAAGACCCATCCTGAGTACTATGCGCTTATCGACGGTGAACGGTTGATTCCCGAAAGCGACGCCGTAAGCAACGGCCTTTTCGGCCAGCCCTGCACGAGCAACCCCGAAGTCGTCGACGTCACCATAGAGGCCACGCGCGCCTACTTCGACGAGTACCCCGAGGCGCACTGTTTCTCGCTGGGGATGAATGACAACGGGAACTTCTGCCTTTGCAACAACTGCCGTGCCCTCGACATTCCGGATCTGAAATTCCGGGACCGCCCGATCTACTCCGACCGGTGGTTCACCTATTTCAACGCGGTCGCACGTGCGCTGCAGGAATCCCATCCCGGAAAATTCGTGGGGTGTCTGGCCTACCATAACGTGGAGGAACCGCCCAAACGCATCGATCGCCTGGAGCCCAACGCCGCCATTTATCTGACGCAGGACACCGCACAGCACCTGGACCCCGAATACCGGGACAAGGACCGTGAATTCATCCTCTCCTGGCTCGAGCAGTGCGACCACGTCTGCAAGTACGACTACTACGGCCTGGGCTGGGTGCTGCCGCGCTACTTTGCGGGCCTGATGGCCGACGACATCAAGTTCCAGCACAGCGCGGGCGTCAAGGGCTTCTATGCCGAAGCCTATCCCCACTGGCCGGCGGCCGGTCCGCAGATCTGGCTGGCATCCAAACTCTGGTGGGACGCCGGCCAGGACCCGGAAAAGCTCCTCGATGAGTTCTTTTCCCGGCTGTTCCGCGGTGCCGCGGGGGAGGTCCGCGCTTTTTACGACCGTCTCGAAGCCATTTGGCGCCGACCGCGGGAGGGCCGGTGGTTTCAAGGGCTGCGCGGGCTGCGCGACCAGGTACCCTGTTACGATTCCGAAGACGCGGACGCCCTCGAAGCCGCGCTGGACCGCGCACACAAGGCCACGCGCGACCCGCTCGTCCGTCTCAGGATCGACTACATCCGCCGCTGGTTTGCCTTTCCCGCGACCCTCATCCGCGGCTGGCACGGAGCCGACGAAATCCTTGGCCTGCAGCCGGGACCCGCGGCCAGGCAAAGGGCGGGAGATCTGCGGAAACTCAGACCGCGCCTCAAAAGGACATACCGCCAGGCCGTGCTGGAGGACCGTAACATGCCCAAGTCCGCCTATTTCAACGACGGCAGGTACGAAGCGCGTGTCGCGGACCCGTGGACGGAGAAGGTCGATGAAGCGCTTGCGCACGCGGGAGGCTGACTACCGCAACGCTGCCTGCGCAATAGGTCTCGGAAATACCCCAGGTACAGGAGAATCCCATGACCGTGAAATCCGTGTATATGATGACTGATCTGGAAGGCGTGGCCGGCGTCGACGATTGGGACCCGAGACACCGGGAAGACGCGACAACGGCAAAGGGCGTGTACGACCGCGCCGAGATGCAGCGCCTGTTGACGGGCGAAGTCAACGCCGCGGCCGAAGGTCTGTTTGCAGCTGGTGTCGAAGAAGTGATCATCAATGACGCGCATGGGGCGGGGCGCACGATCCTGTCAGAAGAATTGGTCTCTGGCGTGAAACTGGTACAGGGCGTCAAGCGGCCGTGCTGGTTGCCGGGATTATCGCCACGATTTGACGCGTTGATCCAGGTGGGCATGCACGCAATGACCGGCACACCCAACGGATGCCTTGCACATTCGATGAGCCGCGATATGGTCTATCGCGTCAATGGCACAGAAGTCGGCGAGATGGAAATGGCGGCGTACCTCTGTGGTCATCTGGGCGTTCCCTGGGTCTTTACGTCGGGCGATCTGCACGCGTGTACCGAATCCCAACGCTGGGTCAGCGGCATCGTCACGGCGCCCGTAAAGGAAGGCCTGGGAGAATTGTGCGCCCTTCACATTGCGCCGGCAGACGCACGCGCCCTGATCAAGACGCGCGTACAGGAAGCCGTGGCGGCTGCAAGAGACATTGAACCGCTTGTTGCGAAGAGTCCTGTAGTAATGGAGGTGACGCATCCCGAACCCGATCGTCTTTCCGTGCCGGAAGGAGTTGAGCGCGTGGACGACGTGACGATTCGGTACAGCGGCGAATCGTTCTGGCAGGTGTTTCACAACCTGTTTTATGGAAAGCCCGATTATCCGGTTCCGGCGTAACGAACCCTGTGGGATTCGGTGATCGCGGCGCCCGACACAACGCGGCTATTCGTAAAGAAGCTCATCCACCTCCTGCATCAGTTCCAACCAGTCCAGATGGGTCTTTGCCACACTTTCGGGGTGCGCGTCGCTCCGTGCCAGGAATCCAGGTACCTCGTCCCTTCCCGTTGGCTTTGACGGGTCCGAGTAACGAATATCCAGGCTCCAGCGGATGCGGTCCGTCCGGTTCGGAAATGACCGGTGCGCCGTCTTGTGCTGGAACACCACCACGCCGCCTTTTCGCACCGGACAGGCGACGGGCACGCCATCCGGAACCCACCCTTCCCGGATCCCCTCGTTCGGATAACCCGCCACCTCGCCGTGCGGCATCAGACCGCCGCGGTGGCTGCCCGGAATCACCTCCAGGCATCCATTTTCCACGGTAACCTCCACCAGCGGAATCCAGAAGTTCACCATGAACGTGGCTTCCGCATCGGGATGCAGAAACCCGAGGTCCTGGTGCCACGGGATCTGCGACCGTGCTTCTTTGGGCATCTTTGCCTGGCAGTTGAACTGGGGATGGGCCAGGATCTCCGGGCCGATGACGGATTCTACAATATCCAGAATCGCCGGGTTCGTGATCACGGAAAACATCCTGGCCGTCTTCAGGCGCTTGCCCGTCACTGCCTTCTCGATCTCCGACGCATCGCCCATCGCGTCGCGCAGACACGCCAGGCGCCGGTCGAAAGGCTCATTCTCAAACGGATTGGTCAGCTTGCCATTGGCGCGGGCTTGCCGCGCCTTGCGATCGATCCCCTCGGTGATGTCGTCGATCAGCGGCTGCAGGTCGTCCGGCGACAGCACGTCCTCCAGCAACAGGTAACCGTCGTTCAGATAATCGGAAAGCTGCTCCTCACTCAGACCGGCCATAAATGAAGTCTCACGAGATTGTCCTTGGGACTATCTGGAATTTCATCCTCGAAAGGCGCGAGCATCCTTGGCCACACACTTAGCCAACGGTCCCTGAGATTGCGGTCCCTGAGCCTTTCGAAGTGTCGAAGGGATCCCGAAACACGGGCATTTCGACAAGCTCAATGACCACGTTTTGGTTGGCGACCTGTCAAACCGGACGGAAAGCGGCGACCGTCCCTGCGGACGTCGCGCATACGACCCGGTCGCCGAGGGCGCGAAGATATGTGACTTCGCCTTCGACACGGTCCCTTGCTATCAGCTCCCCGCCGGCGTCGCAGGTCCGGATCTCACCCGTGTCGAATCCCACCAGGACCTTCGCGGAATCCTTGTCCTGCACCGTGGTCAACCACGTGATTTTGTCCACCAGGTCCCGCCGCCAGATCACCTCGCCGTCTCCTCCGATGCAGACGAGTTGCCCCACGTCGCTGCCCGCGATCACCTCCGGCCGGCCGTCGCCGTTCACGTCCGCCAGGGCGATATCCTCAACCTCGCCCCCCATATTCACGCGCCACGACAACGCGCCCGGCGCTTTCAATTTGCCGCTGCCCCCCAGGCCGGTCTGGCCGAACAGTTCGCCGCTCGTCGCCGCGTTCACCGCCCGCCAGTCCCCGTACACCACCTCGATCACCCCGTCGTCGTCCAGGTCGGCGGCGAGAATCGTCGGCGAGACGCATCCCGTACTCCGCCGCCACCGCGCCGTGCCATCGGGATTCAGACAATTGATGGTATAATACTCGGTGCCCACCAGCAGTTCGTCCCTTCCGTCCCCATCCAGGTCCACAGCCAGGCATCCGGTGATACAGTGATAGTGGGTCTCGGTCTGCCATTTCAGCGAACCGTCCGCTTCGAACACGTGCAGCAGCCACCCTTCGGCCCCGGCCAGCACCTGCTTCCTGCCGTCGCCGTCCAGGTCGGCCGATGACACGGTGGTCAACCGCTGCGGGCGCATCCCGCTGCCGGGCGGAAACTCATGCTCCCAGCGCACCTCGCCGCCGGCGCCCAGAACGTACAGCCGGCAGTCGCGAGTACCCACAACTGCCTCCGGTGCGCCGTCCCCGTCGATATCCACAAGGTGAACGGCCCGGACTTCGCCACCCGCGTCGAACGACCACGCCTCGGAGCCGTCCACGTCCAGCAGGTGGACGCCCCCATCCAACGTCCCCGCCAGCGTCATGCCCGATCCATCGGAGTCGACGGCCGCCACCCCCGATCCCGCGTCGAATGTCCATAGGGGTTCGATACCGCTTCCGACCACAGGTCCCGGATCGATGGATACAGGACCGGGCCGGTACGACGGCGCTTCCCGCAGCAATCGGTCGAACGTCCCGGACGCGCGGGGCAGGATTTCCAGTTCGTGCCGGCCGGCCGCCAGCGTAAACCAGACCAGTTTGCCCTCGCCTCCCTCCGAAATCCGCTCTCCGTTCAGTCGGACCTCCGCCGCACGGATGCCCACGCGGGTCTCCGTCCGGGTTTCAATAATACCCTTCCCCCGCGCGAGGTCCATCTCCACCGAAACGGGCGCCCAGCTCCTGAATAGCGGCGCTTCCCACGCCAGTTGGGTTCCCTCAACGAGGGCAAATCCGTCGCTGTCGATCCGGAACAGCTTTCCGTCCACGTCCAGTCCGCCATGATCCGGCGCCCCGACGCCGGCCATCACGGCCTCTCCCGACCGCCTGTCGCGGACCACTGCGACGGACGGTCCCACGCGCTCCACGTCGAATGCCTGCGGCGATCCATCATTGGACGGATACAGCAGGTTCACGAAAGCAATCCGGTCACCGGCGTCCATGGAGAGCCGTATCTTCTGATGCCACATCCGGACGGTACCGTCCGCGTGCTCGTAATTCTTCCAGTTGGCCTCCCAGTCCGGTGCAAAGTCGGCCTCGCGTTCCGTCAGTAACTTTTCGGAGCCGTCCGCGTTAACGATGTGAAGCCGCTCGCCGTCCTGTTCGATGCGCAATGCGCTCTCTGACGCGTCCACCTGTCCGAGTACCCTCCAGATGGCGTCCAGGAGATAATCTCCGCCGTCCAGCGCGTCCACCGAGTCGATTACCAGGAAATACGCACCCTTCCTCCAGAAGATACTCCGCGCCCAGTCCGTGCCGTTATCCCCCGGCGATACGGTCTGGCTGTACCCCCAGTCTTCGAAATCTCCAATTGCCCTGAGCGCCACCTGCGACGGCTTGGGATAACACGTCCCGTCCTTCACGATCACCACCGTGTTGTGGTATCTCGCCAACCGGCGGATGTAGTCCAGGTCCGCCAGCCAGATGCGGTCGTTCCAGCAGAGGCGGATGATCGAGTTCCCGTCCTCCTGGGAATGGGAGAAACCTGTAGGCCCGTCGATCAACAGGTACTCGCTGCGCCTGTCGAAGCTTCGCCGGAACGCCAGCTTGTCGAACGCCTCCGCGAGGGGGACGTCCGATTCCACGAGCGGGTCTCCGTGGTACTGACCCGTCTTCCGCGCCCGATCCCGGGCAAATTCGTGCGCCGCCCCGTCCAGCATGGACGCGCGAACCCCCAGCAGTTCCACCGGTTCGACGGGCGGGACGTCCTTGAAGAAAAATCCGTCGTACACCTCCCATCCGCCGATCCCCCAGTTCCGCTGCCTCTGGAAGGAGTCCCGCCACTCCTGGCCCTGCTCCATCCAGTTGTAGAGCCACCGGTAACGCCCATCGTTGTAGAACCACGCGCCGATCGACGCGGCCTGCAGCCCGCTCGGACGGCTGGCCCGGGATGCCCTGTACGCGCCGACGTCGCCGTACGTGCAGTCGTCGCCCCGGCTGTCGATGGTCAGCACCGCGCTGTCCAGCAGCCGCGCCAGATGACCGTCTTCGAGGTACGAGAGATCGTCCGTCATCAGCCCGTACTTGATCAGGTGCCCGGGCGTAATCCACACGTAGCCCGTCCCCGCGTTGTCGTTCGGCTTGTACGACCTGGCGTGCAGTTCCAGGGTCCGGTGCGCCAAAGGCAGCTTTTCATCGAAATCCGTCAGCCCGTAATACTTCTTGAAATACCTCGCTCCAATGAACAGGCTCAGCGCGGCGAAGCTCTGGTGGTTCTGATTCTGGACCACGTCGTCGACGGACTTGAACCTGAAATGCGTGAGTTCGGACGTCCACCGGATGATGTTGTAGATTGCGTTCGTCATCTTCAGCCGGTCGTCGTCGTTCAGCGCTTCCCCCTCCTCCATCACGTCCCAGGCAGTCAGCATGCGGTATATCCAGAAGTACAGATGCGTCCCCTGCGACAGGCACCAGTCGCCCGCCTCGTGGGCGAGATCGATGAAGAACAGGAATTCCTCCCTGAAGATCCGACCCCAGACCTCGTCGCCCGACAGATAATAGAGCATGGCGTGATCCACCATGCGGCGCAGCGGCCCCTGGCTTCCCGATAGCGCGACCTGCTCGTTGACCGTATCGATGATCTTCCGTGCTTCGGCGTCCGTGGGTGGGGATTCCGGGTTCTGCCGGGACACCGGCCGGTTGATCCGGCCGATGCGCGGCCCCTCCCGCTCCACGATCGTAAGGAATTCGTCCACTGCCCGCGTCACGCCTTCAGGCGTACTTCCTCCCAGCTGGACCACGTTCCGGCCGGTCCCGAAGGGATTGTGGACCGTTCTCACCTCGTACCCGTCCCCGCCGGGGTAGTACTCGTCCGTCCACGCGTAGAAATTCATCCCCAGGCGCCGGATCGCCGCGTTGTTGAAGACGTTTCCCACCGCAACGATGTGCGCGTTGTTCCAGTCGCCCCCGCCGACCTCCGAGCCGGACTTGACTTCGGCAGCGTTTCCAAGTGCCTCGGCGATTCTGCGGCCGATTTCGACACCGGAATCACCGTCGGGAGGCACCACCAGCACATCTCCGGACAGGTCGGTCTCGAGATGGAGATCCTTAAGCGTCGGGATCTCCCTGTTCACGATCTCGATGTCGTACGACTCCTGCCGGCGCCTGCGCGCACTTCGTCCACCTGTTCGGGTCATTGCCGTCACCTCGAGTCACGATTCCTTTTAAATGAAGCCGTTCACGCTTGTCATTGGACCTCTATCATCGTCCCCGCGGCCACAAGGGTCTGCTTTACTTCTCCCCGCTCGTCGAACGCGACGGCGCCGACCTCGCCATCGGTCCGGATGCCCGCTCCGGTCAGGTCGCTGCCCCCTGAAGGCTGCAGGAGCACAACGGCGCGGCCTTCAGCCAGCGGCACGGTGACCGCATACCCGCCGTCGACCGCCTCCAAATGCGCCTTTCCGGACGGCGACTCCGCCGCCCGATGCGGCCTGAGAATCGTCACGAACGTCTGGTCCCGGGCGGGCGAGGACGGGATCGCCGTCAGGTGATACTCGATCAGTTTAATGCGCGGTCTGGGCGGCGGCTCGAACCGGTCGGTCTGGCTCAGCGACAGGCCGTCCGGCCACAGGAACGACACCCGGCAGGCCGCCGCTTCGTTTACAACCCGGATGTCCCGCTGGTTCCGGACGTCCATCTCCACGGGCGCGTGCAACCGCCATTCGAATTGGGCGGGTTCGGGCGCGCGCACGGTATCGAAGATGAGGACCGCTTCCGGTTTCAGGAACAGGATGCGGCGGGTAAACCGCTCCAGTTTGCCGGCATATGCGCGGGACGCCTCACCGGAAACGTAGTCGAGATGCTCGGAAGTGTTGAAGTCCAGGATTTCCCCCTGGGCATCGCTGGCGTTCGGCAGCTGCCCTTCGCCGTTGACCGTGACGCAATTTACCGATTTCGTGTGGTGCATCCACTGTCTGTGGTGCTCGCTGCCGTGGATGTCGCGCCGACCGGTGCGGATCAGCAACCGCTCTCCGAACGCGTAGAGAAGGAAGGAATTCTGAGCTTCGTACCCGTGGCTGTGTGACCCGAAGGGACTGCTCTTGAAGATCACCTCCACGTTGTTCCGGGCGTCCTCCAGATTCGTATTGAGCGCAGCCTGCCCCGTACCCCGGAAACAGCGGGACGTGGGCAGATCCACGGGACGCTTCGCCGCCACCCGGGGCAGGGCGCCCCTGACGAAGCCGACATAACCCGGCTCGGAAGGCTGCTTACCGTGCGCCTCGACGTACCACTGCCAGTAAGGATTCTGTGCCATTGCGGCGAAGAGAGCCATAACGCCGCGGTTTTGCGCGGAAACGAGGTGGGCCGTCAGATCGCCGAACCCGCCGCCCTTGGTACCCGGCGGCTGGAGGTACATCGGATAATACCCGACTTGCGAGAAATAGGGCTTGTCGAAGGCGTCGATACCCATAGCCGTGCGCATAATGTCCGCCCACCAGGTGAACCGCTGGATGTAGCTTCGCCAGTAGCCCATGCCCTGGTGCCAGCCGCCGTCGTCGTCGCTCCAGACCGGATACGTGTTGGCGAATACGTTTGCCGCGAACCAAACCCAGTCCGCGGCCTCCGGAATCTCGTCCAGAAACGCGATGCCCACCTCCCCCAGAAAGTGCCACGACCGGGTATCGTGGCTCCCGTACGGACGCCAGAGGAAGCGAGGATTCAGATGCGCGTTCATCTCCTTCCCCCGGATTCTCATCACGCGGCGGCAGGTTTCGCGCTCTTCCTCCGCCAGCAGATCGTGGAGATAGCTGTAGGTGCGGGAGAAGTAATACGCGTAGGGCATCCCGGCTTCGTCGTTATACCTGAAGCCCGTCGCCCCTTTCGGGTCCCATTCGGCGCAGGCCATCAGAATCTCCCTGGCGAGTTGCCCGTACTCATCGCGACCGCCGAGCAGCCGGGTAAATGCCAGGGTGGCCGCGCCGTTCAGGGCCGCGATCGTATACTCCCGGTTCGGCCACCAGATCGCCCGCCACTCCTCGCTGAGCCGGACCGTCCCTTCGGGATAGAGGGGCGGCTCTTCAGTGGGCGGCGGATTCGCGAGCAGCTTCTCTGACGCCGCCACGAGACTTTCGTATTGATCCGCGAGGTCCGTCTTCGCCCGGCGCCTGAATTCCGCCATCTGTTCCGGCCGCACGAATAGCCGCGGATGACTCGCCGGAATGCGCGCCAGCAGGTCCTCACGCGATGGAAGTGGAAGCGCGTTTGCATCTGCTGCAATTGAAAACTCCCGCACGCTACTCCATTCGGAAGCCACACCGGGTTGATTGATATAACGGAATCTCCAGTACCAGCGGCCGGGCGCAAAGGTGCGAGGCGGACAGTGGACGTTGAAAGTGATGCTTGTCGACTCGTAATCCACATCCGCGAAGGCACTGTCTGCAGCGCACTGAAGTTCGTAGCTCGCGGCGTCTCTCTGCGGCCGCCACGAGAATCCGGGCGGGGTCACCTGGGAAACGCTCCCGTCCGCCGGGCGAAAACCCCACTCGCCTGGCTTGCCGGGCGTCTCGTCGATCTCCGCGCGTCCGGCTGCCATGGTCTGCGACGCCGCCATAAGCACCAGGACCGCGCCGACAATGACGAATATTCCAATCATACTGTTACTCCTCTCGTGCAACCTTGCAGATACGATCGCCAGGCGAATCCGGGAATCCACTGGCTTTGCTCCCCCTCTCCCCACCGGAGAGAGGGCCTGGGGGAGGGGTCGTCTAAAGGCGGTGAGACGTAAGACGAAAGAGGTTAGAGATGACTCGCCTCGTTGGGTTTCAGTTTATGCCGGAGGCGTAAAGGAGGAAAGGACCGGCAAAGATCTCTTCTCCCGTCTCCCGGCTTGCGTCTACCCGCTTTTGTTGACAGCTGATAGCTTCTTTTCAAACACGTGCCGCTACGTAGCCCACTCCATCTGCAGCTTTCGTTTTTGGACCGCGCAATCGCGAAGGTAGAGATCGATCAAGGTCTGGTACGGAATGCCCGCTTCGGCCGCCATATCCTTGAAATAGGCGACCGTGTCCCTGTCAATCCGCATCGTAACCGACTCCATAAGGTATCTGATGTAGGGATTCTTGCGCCCCTTCATCTCTAAGAAATCATAATGGTCTCTCATCAGCGTCTCATCCATTGGAGAAAAGAGATTATTGGTTTTGATCTTGATCTTTGCTGAATGCTGACGGCTGAAAGCTTTTTTCTTTAGCTGAAATACTTCGGGTTCGTCACCGTCAAAGAGGTATCCTGCAGCGGTAATTCCACCTTCACGCCACCCTCGCGGTGGGATATATGGAATGCCAGCGCGATCTCCAGGGCCCTGCGACCGTCCTCGCCCGAACACGAAGGCGTCCTTCCCTCTTCGATGCACGTTACCAGTTCCTCGATCGCCTTTACGACGCCGCTCCTGGCTTCAATATTCTGAGGTATCTTCCTCCCAATGAGGGCGCGTCCCTCATAGACGTCTTCCGATACGGTCCAGAGTTCGTCGACGTGGTAACCGATCCGAATCCTGCCCTTCGTACCCACCAGGTCGAATTCGAATCCCACGGGACAACCTTCAACGGCGTTTACGAAGGCGTGCATTCCGTTATGAAACTGAATGTATCCGCTGCCTCCAGGGTCTTCGTGGGGTTCCCGGGCGCCGTCCAACTGGCCGAACACCCACGCCGCCTCGCCGCCCGACCAAAACCGCATCAGGTCGAACATGTGGGTCGCCTCGTGCACCAGTTCGGGGCCCATATTGCCCGCGATGCTGATCAGCTCCCCGATCGTGCCCTCGGCGATCAGTTCTTTCACGCGAACCATCAGCGGATCCCACCTGTTGTGATAGAGGATCGCCAGCGTGGTTCCCGCCTCGCGGCAGGCTTCGATCATGCGGTCCGCTTCCGGCAGGCTGGTTGCCATCGCCTTCTCGCACAGGACCGCTTTCACGCCCGCTTCGGCGGCCGCCACCGTCATCTCGGCGTGCAGGTGCGCGTGCGTCGCCACGCTTACGATGTCCAACGCTTCCACCGCCAGCATCTCGCGATAGTCGGTATAGAAGCTACGTACGCCCCAGCGGGCGGAAAAATCCGCCAGTTTCTCCTCGTGGATATCCGCCGCGGCCACAACCCGGCTTCTCTCCACCTGCCCGTAGGCGCCCGCCAGAACACCGGGCTGGGGGACCCGGCCCGGCTGCCGGCGCTTCTCGTCGTCCATTGTACTGGCCATGCGCCCGCAGCCGATGATCCCCACGCGGTACGTCGTCTTGTTCACGGTCTCGCCTGCCTCTGACTTTACAATACCCGGCACTCCAGGTCCGTCGCCATTGCCGCCGCCGGCGTATGGTGATGGTCCATCGGCGGGGTCGTCAGATAGTGTACGTAAAAGACGCCGCGCTGCGCGGGGGATGGAAATACCGTGCGGAATCGCCCATTCGCTTCGACTTCGTAGCGCACGGAGCCTTTCCCGGACCACGCGCCGACGGCGGCGACGTCCACGGTCGCCGCATTGTCCGTCACGACCGCCCAACTCGTGCCCTCGCTGTCGGCCCGTTGACGTGCTCCGAACGCCGACACCAGGGGCCCATCCGGCAGGTTGAAGGTGTTTTCGACGACAACTGTCGCAATTTGCGACACATCGCCCGACACCACCCGATGTTCCGCGCGAAACCAGGAAACACTAGAAAAAAAGGTCAGATACGCGACGAATTCGTAGCCCCCGCCGTAGGTCCCGTCCACCCGCAGGCGGGCCGACCGGGGGCCCCGTGTTTCAACATCGATCCGGACCTCCCCCGACGGAAACAGGATCCTCCCGTCCTTCCGGAGGAGCGCCGGCCCGGGCGCTCCCGGCCCGTGAAACGCCCTCCCGTCGAAAATCACGTTTTCCACGAAGTTGAAACGCCACTTCCGGACCTGGTAGATCACCGGCCCCTGCTGCACTTCGATGGGGTCTTTGCGATCCCGAACCTTGATGGGGTTCGGCTGCGGCGGTGGAGGCGACGTCCCCTCTCCGTACTCGAGCGCAAGGACTTCCTCCCCTCCGGCGGGGATCCGCGCCGGAAACGAGACCTCCGCGGTTTTCACGCTGCCGTCTTCCCAGGTCTCCTGCGGGTCCACCTGCACGGGCCGGGGTTCCCCGCCGGCGTCCACGATGCGTACCGGGCATTCCTCGGCGAACTCGCCGGGCTTGAAGTCGACCGCTACCGCGCACGGGAAATTTCTCCTGTTGAACCCGTCCCGTTCGGAAATGCGGATCTGTTTGCGCATTCCGGCGCCTCCCGAATTCACGGCCATCTTCAGTGTCCAACCTGGGAAACGTGTCACCATTCGGCGATCAACTGCCGTGATCAAACGTTATTGCAGGCCGAGTTCCACCCACTTCGAGGCCATGCGGCGGATACGCGGACTTTCGCTGTTCAGGAAGTCGTCGGTGAATGCCCGGCCCGGCTGGCTGTATTGAAACCGCTCCATGAGGTTGATCAGGGTGCGGTGGTTCGTTTTCATCAACTCGACGTGCTCGGGCTCCGTGGCCTCAGGAACAAAATTCACGGCCAGGTGACGCCGTCCCACCGCGCCTCCGTAGGCCGCGTGCCAGATGTTCATGTTCAGGAACAGAACGTCGCCCGGCGTGGATTCCAGGAAATAGCACGGCATGTCCGCGCCGGGAACACCCAGTTTCTCAATGGGCCTCAGCGCCTCGTGAAGCGGGAGGCGGTGCGACCCGGGGATCACCCGAAGGCAGCCGGTGCATTTCGTAAGGGTATCCAGATACAGAGAGACCTTCATCGGGGGAAAGTTCAGCCTGCTGCCGTCGGGATGCCATTCCGTTTCGCCCACGTACAGATTGCCCTCGGAGCAGAGCCAGTGAAACCCCGGCCCAAGCAGACGTTCCACGGTTGTATAGATGCGGTCGTCCCCGGCGAGTTCCGTCAGCTGCGGGTTTCGTTCCGCGATTCCGTAGAGCGCCTGCCGCGTCTCGCCGGGAAACGGCCGACCCTCCCGGTCTCTCTCCAGCATATCGTCGAAAGTTCGGATGATTGCGTTCATCTCCTCCGGGCTGAACGCCTCACGCAGTGGAAGAAAGCCGAATGTCCTGAAGAATTCGACCTGTTGATCGCTAATCATATCCGCACCTTTCGCATTGTCGAACGTCTGTTGGATGGGCCTGTTGAAATGCGCCGCTCACAAAGGAATTTCGACCTCAGTCCAGCCCTATATTCCAGTTTACCAGACCCACGTCTCGCGGACCGTACAGCCCAGGCCCAAAGGCATCTTCCTTCTGGCGGTAACCTGTCCCGTATGCTGTCAGGATCGAGCCGTCCGGGAGCACGACGGAGGAGGTCGTGTGGGGACTGGCATGCCAGCCTCCGGAACGCAGCTTGCCTATCGGGGACGGCGAACTCTTCCTGTTTCCCGTCCATGCGGCGAGGATGTAGCGGCGGTCCAGGTCCCATGTCCGCCCGTTGTCGCGGCTCACGACCGCCTCGATGCCGAACCGGGGAAATCCGTCAGCGGTGTCGGAGTAGCCCAGGCGAACCACGTATGTAGCGACAATGTAGCCACACGGCAGAAGGGCCGTGCTGGCGTGATGCCGCCCCCAGTCGTAGAGTTGACTGACTTCGCTCCAGGTATAACCGTCGTCTCTGGAGATGGAGATCCCGAATCCCTCGTAGTGGTCGAACCGCACGTCTTTATACGCGTCCGGAGGGTCGGTCCTGCAGGTTGCCACGATGTCGCCGTTCGTCGCCCGAACCGGGCAGACCTCGTTGACGCCTTCGAACTCCGGTACGTGATGCGCGCCTGTCCACGTTCGTCCCCCGTCCGTGCTGAATCTGACGTAGGCCTGCGAGTCCATGGTCGCGGAATCGCCCCAATAGCCCGTTTCCATCAGACGCGTCATCCTGCCCGTCCCGGGGTCTCTGTCCACCAGAACCGGGTCCCAGGCCATCCACGTCCTCCCGCCCGGCGCCGGTTCCACGGGCACCGTGTCGCCCCACGTCTCTCCAAAATCCGAGCTGAACCATCGCGAAGGCGGATGGCAGGAATACATCATCACCCTGCCCTCGCCCAGATAGGTCAGCGCGTGGCCGAGCCCGCAGGCGGGGTTGCCCTGCGCGTCGGTATGTACGTACCTGGGCGTGCTCCACGTGGCGCCCGCGTCGTCGCTGAACAGGACCATGGCGTAGTGGACCCAGGGGCCGCCGGGATAGTCGCAGCTCGCCAGCATCAGCACGCGGTCCACTTCCGGCATATACACGATGTGGGGCACGGCAACCACACGGTTCCAGCTCTCGGTCACGATCTGCGACTGCGCCGGGAGCTCAACCGGTTCTCCTTCCGGATTCAGTCGGGTCACCGCGTGATCTTTCCACATTCTTTTCGCCTTAAGCTGACAGCTTTGTCTGAGGGTCCTCGAGAGATGCCCTCGTTGAGCTGTTGTCGGATTTGTAGGGGAAACCCTTGTGGTTGCCCGCCTTTTCGGTGTTCTCCCCCGCTCCCCGCGGGAGAGGGGGTTGGTGGGAGAGGTCCCGCAATCCGTCGACCGGCTAGACGTCGATCCAGCTTTCCGTATTGGACGATGCGACGACCGCGTCCAGAATCCGGAGCACGCTCAGGCCGTCCGAGACCGGAATCGGAGCACGTGCTCCCGAGTTTGCGGCCTCGACGAACGCGGCCAGCTCCCGGTAGCACATCTCCTCGAGATTGTCGCCGGGAATGCGCAGGACCGTGGGATGAGCGTATTCAGGGATCACCCGGCTCTCCACGGTCACGACGTCGCCCTTCCAGTCCCCCCGCACCCGCCCGCGGGTTCCGTACACGTCGACGAAGTCGTACCCGACGCCGGATGCCTGGGAAACGGAAAACGTCGCCACGGCGCCGCCCCTGAGCCGCACGGTATAGGCAGACGTCTCGTCCGTCCCTCCCGCGTTCCATCTCACGATTCCCGATACCGACTCGGCCTCGTCGCCCGTCATCCAGAGGACCTGGTCGGTCAGGTGGGAGCCCAGAAAGAGGAGCTGACCGCCGCCTTCCGCGTATGGCCCACCGAGCCACCCTCCGAGCGGGCCGCCCCCTTTTCCGGCCGCCACGAAGCTGACGTCTCCGACCGCGCCTCGGTCCAGCAGGGACTTGATGAACATCCTGCTGAGAGAATAACGCATGCAGTAGCCGACCATGGCCACCACGCCCCGGCTTTCCGCGGCGTCGACAACCTCGGCGCCCTCCGCCGCGTTGAGTCCCATGGGCTTCTCGATAAAGACGTGCTTACCGGCGCCGATGGCGGACAGCGCAACGTCCTTGAGGTATCGGTGGGGAACCGCGACGACCACCGCATCCACGTTCCCGCTTTCCGTGACTTCCTCCGCGGAATCGTGTACCGCATCGATTCCGAACGCGTCGGCCACCTGTCGCGCCCTGGCGCCGTCCACGTCCGCGCACGAAACCAACCGCGCGGAGTCTGTCCGGGAGAAAGCCGGAGCGAGATTGAGGCGGCTCTGCCCGCCGCATCCGACCAGCCCGACACGCAGCATTTTCGGCATGGGAGTCTCCACATTAGCGCGTAAATCAACACATTTGTACACCGGCTTACCAGGTTCAAATCGCAGCCAGCGTATTGTCCTGTTGGAAACTTAGCCTCAATCGGAAAAAACAGCAACGCGGCGACGCGATAAAACCCTCCGAAACGGGGCGTTATCGACGTTAAGAAGGCCGTTTTTTCCCTTCACGGCCATTGACCTGGTGTATCCTGGTAATCCGCCGTCTAATCGCCTTTATCAGCTTGCACATATACGATTTAACGTCCCCGAAGACTTACGAATCAAGGTTAGAATCTTCAAGGGGTGCTGGGACTTACGTCCAATCTAGATAGAGCCACAGTGTGAAGAAGGACATCATCTTCAATTAGCCAACGCCTTGTTTTCACGTAAATGGCGACTTACCTAACCCCAACTTGGCCTGACACGAGAGGCAACGTACCGGAAGGCGAAAGCAAACGGAATTACAGCCAGGTGTCAACCGGAATTTCACGATGAAACTCACCTAAAAAGCCTTGACCCTGCCTGTGCGGGCGACCCAGGCACGGCGCGTCCTTTTGTGGATGATGTACGGCGAAAGATCAACCAAACGCAAACAGAGGGAAAGGCGACGCAGTAAACTCAATCCAGCCTACTCGTACTTTTCGCATGTGGGCTGCGAAAAACCGTGAACCTTTCACCAAGAATGGGATCTATAGGTTGGATCCACAAATTGGGGCACTCCGATGGATGGGACATCGCTATACGACATCAACTTGATCAATCAAGCCCGCCGCGGGACTGAGAGCGCATTTACCGCCCTGGTGAATCGGAACCGATCTTTGGTGTTCGGGACGATTTGCGCCGTGCTGAAAAATGCCGACGATACCGCTGACGCCGCGCAAGAGACGTTCATTCTTGCGTTTCGGCACCTGGATCAACTGGAAGATTCTGAAAGATTCTCGTCCTGGCTTCATTCGATTGCACGCAATGTAGCCCTCAAGTGGCTCAGAAAGCGTACCCTTGAGGCACGGGGGTTGTCCAGAGTGCGGGAATACTCGCAGATTGCACAAACTGAGAATGGGATGCCACCGAACCGTACGTCCTACCTGAAAGAGGCCATTAGGTTACTCCCCCAGCCTGACCGCACCACGACGACGCTATATTATCTAGTCGGTTTATCTCAGGAAAAAATCGCCAGCGCCGTAGGCATTCCGGTAGGTACGGTCAAGAGCCGGTTACACAGATCGCGCCAACAACTGAAACGGAGGCTTTTAGACATGGAACGTGGTACATCCGACAATCGTGGAAATCAGCAAGATTACGGACGACGGGTAGTTGCCGGTATGAGAGGGGTTATCCACTGGCAGAAGTTGATTGAGAACCATGGATTGGCGAATTGGAGAACCGCTCAGGAGCACAATGAAGCGAAAATGGATCACGTTTGGACCTGTACAGGCGAAGCTATCGTCGGTGAAGCTGATTATATGAGCGACGAGGGCTATCCGCTGATCATCGGAGACTCCTCCTGGAAGGACTACGAGCTGTCTCTCCTCATCACACCAATCTCAGGGGGCAATGCTCAGGTGTTTTTTCGCATTTCCGAAGACGAGCGGAACTGGTATCTACTCGACTTCCTCCTGGGTTGGCAGGCCGTGGCGATTAGCAAAGTCGCTCCTGAAGGGCTTACGAAACTAAGTGTGGTCAATTATCCGATCGAACTCGGACAGGAATACGACGTCCAAATCGCCGCCCGGGAAGCATCCCTTACTACATACATTGACGGGAAGTTGGTCAACCAGTTGACCGATTTCAGCTACCAATCAGGTCCTATTGCGCTGAATGTGTGGCAATGCAAAACGGCTTTCCGTGATGTCCGGCTACGTCACCTCCATTAAGATGGAATTCGTGTCCACGCTGCGCGGCGCAAGCAAGATCGAACCCCATTCGATTTCGCTATATTCATGCGTGGTGTTGGAGTCCGATCTTTACCTTGGCTGTCAAGGTTTGTAGCGTGTGGGTCGCCGAACAGTACCTGCACCACGTGGTTAATTGCGAGTATTGCATTTCGGATCAATCGTATTCGGCGATCATTGTTTTTGCAATGCGCCGCCCATAAGATCAGGCCAAGGGCATCGAGATCAGCCTCAGGTCTTCAATCAAATCGCTGCACGAAATTCACCCCACCGCGCCAATAAGACTACCTCTCTCGCATTCTCGCTTTATTCCCTGGAATATCGAACCTCAGGTGGATTGTAATTTTCAAGAGCTATCTCACCGTCGCGATCCGCAATTTGCTGCGGCACAAAGCCTTTTCATCGTTAGGGTGCTATCGTACATATCTATCTTTGTAGCCTGTCTGGGCCTTCTAGGATTGGTTGCGTTCACCGCTGAACGACGAACCAAGGAAATCGGGATTCGAAAAGTGCTGGGGGCATCGGTAGCCGATGTGGTATTACTATTGGGACGGAGTATTCTCAGACTGATTCTCGTTGCGAATCTCGTTGCGCTTCCAGTTGCCTATTTCTTCTGGCAGCGCTGGTTGGAAAATTTCGCATATCGGACACAACTTGGCATGGAAATATTCGTTCTGAGTGGAGGGAGCATTGTGTTCATTGCTCTGGTGACTATCTGCTACCACGCTTTGCGTGCTGCAGCCGCCAATCCAATCGAGGCTTTGCGTTATGAGTAAAGACACTTCCAAAATGTCTGTTCGTACTTCGAGACTGAACTCATTGAAATCCTCAGAATGGCCCCACCTCAGCGAACGTCATTGAAAAAGAGGACTCCTGCTCTACCTCGGAAGCGAACCCGCCCATCCCCTCTCTCATTCTTCCGCAGCGATCGACGAAGGAAGAATGACCACCTGCCCTCCGCAAACAGGTCGAACTCGATCAAGACATCCAAGAGGCGTTCGCCGCCGGTCGAAGGCCTCTTCTGCATAATTCAAGAACTTTAAATGCCCTGTTCCTGCTGTGACGAACAGATTCGTTCGAGAAAAACATTGACAATAAATGCCACTACTGTTATATTTAAATATAACATTATAACAGTCGGCCCAGGAGGAATTATGCGTTTTTCCGTGGATCAGGATTCCAGAACATCCATATACCTTCAGATTAAAGACCAGATCCTGTATGCCATCTCTGTGGGCGAACTTCGAGCGGGAGATCCTCTGCCGTCCATTAGAGAACTGGAAGCGGAACTCGGCATTAACCGCAATACCATTCGTCGTGCCTACCTGGAGCTCGAGAGCGAGGGGACACTGACCATCCGGCAGGGCAAAAAGGCCAGAGTCGCCGCCGGGACGCTTCAACCTCATGAGCGACCATCTGATTCGCAGGCTGAGGCGCTCGCCCTCAGGATGGTGAAAGAAGCGGAGGGCTTGGGATTCGATGGAGTTCAATTTGCCTCGGCGTTTGAAAGGGCTGCTGCCGATCACGACAGGCGCTACGCCAAGTGCGCCTTCATCGAATGCAGCCAATACCAGGCAGACGACTTTGCGTGTGCAACCCGCGCGGCATGGGGTCGACACGTGGAGGGAATGGACTTGAATCGACTGCTGGAGAATGTGGAGTCGCTTCCATCGTCTACTCAATATGTGCTGACTACTCACTGGCACCTCGCGGATGTTCAATGGCGACTTAAGGAACGGGTCAAAGCGATTCATGGCGTGAATGTTAAAATCTCTCCGGCATTCTATGAAGGCGTGCACAGGCTGAACGGTTTAAGGACCGGACTGATTCTGCGGGATCCCGAGTCCGAACCCGGATATCGGAAACTCGTCCGGGAACTTGTGGACGTCAAGGGCGACGTCCCGGTAGCCCTTATGGGCAACTATGAAGCCGAGAGGCTCATGGATTCCGTCGAAGGGATCGTTTACACGACACCATGCAGGGGCTTTACAGCCGACCACGCGCCACACCATCTTGTCACTCAAGAATTGCTTTACGTACCCGACTTTGACGATCTCAATCGCATTAGAGAGGATCTTTTCCCCACTCAATAAAGGAGGTTTAGTATGAATCTCTATCGCGCAACTATGGTCCTGGCCGTAATACTGTCGCACACACTGCCAGTAGAAGGCCATACTGAGAGAGGAGTAAAGCCAAGGCGAACGCAAATGAGGTTAACTTCACAGAAACTTGCCGAGCGCCATCGGGATCTCGCGGTTGTTGATCGCGATTACAAGCTGGGGGAGAAATTAAGGATTGAGTTGAAGAAAAACGAGTCGGCGCGACTCAGGTGCGCAGACAATCCTTACGGTTTGCAGGAAATCCTATTAGGCTGGATTTCCAATGATGTTTCCCTGGGCATTTCGGGCGACCTCATGGACGTGCGTTTTGTGTCTGACCAGGGGAAAATCGGGGGCGGGGGTTCGTTTTTACCCCGATCCACGGGCTTCCTTCGGCAATTTCGCTCCACGCCTTGCCTGGCGGTCGGCAGATATGACCTCGTGGATGGCAAGATAGCGATGCAATTCCGATTACAGACCGACCCGGCTGAGAACCGGCGCGCTTACGAAGAGTACTTGAAGATCGGCGGAATGGCTTTACACCAGAGGGGAAACTGGAATGTGTTGACCGACACGGATCAAATGCCGGTCCCGACACTTACTGCCAGCGAACGCGTGGCGACGTTTGCCCGCCTTTGGAGCGAGGTAAAATATAACTTCGCGTTTTTTGATCAGGTTCCGGATCTCGATTGGGACTCCGTACTGGAAGAATACCTTCCGAGAGTAATGGAAGAGCGATCTTTTCATGAGTACTACCTGTTGTTGCAGCGCTGCATTGCGCGGCTTAACGATGGTCATACCGAAGTCTGGGCGCGCGTCCCAACCATAATGACGGACAGTCCACCATTGCTCATACGGCCAGTCGAAGGTAAGGCGCTTGTTGCGGATATCGGCACATCCAGGGAGATTCAGGCGGCGGAATTGACGAGGGGGGACGAGATTACCCATGTTGATGGCCTTTCGGTGCAGGAAAAATTAGAGCAAGACATTTTTCCCTACGTATCCTCATCGACACAACAGGCACGAGACCTTGAGGCGTACGCGAAGCTTCTCGACGGACCTAAAAACAGTCCCGTCAATATTCGAATTCGTGGTTCCGATAACGCCCCGCGAGAGCTGGAATTGATCCGACGTTCAAAATGGGAAGATAAACCGTGGACTCAGCTTTCCAGCTTTGAATTCAGAGACATACCCCAAGGGATCGCTTATGTTGCAATCCGCTCATTTGGTTCCGGCGATGTCGTTGAACAGTTTGATGAAATCTTCCATAAGGTACAGAATGCGCGGGGACTCATTATTGATGTAAGGGAAAATGGGGGCGGAGATACACGCTACGCGTCGGCGATCGTCGGCTATCTGACCGACAGAACTCTCATTGGTTCCCGGTGGAAAACGCGGCAATATATGCCTTCTTTTCGAGCCTGGAATCAGGAAGAGAAGTGGCACGAAGGGGCGCACGAACCTGTCGAGCCGGGAACTCGGAATCCGTTTCTTGGACCGCTTGCTGTTTTGATCGGACCAGGCACAGTCAGTGCGGCGGAAGACTTCCTTGTCACGTTACATTACAGTGGACGGGCGACGCTGGTTGGGGAGAATACGGCAGGAACCACGGGGCAACCACTCATTGTCCCGCTGACAGCCGGCATGGCCAGGATCTGTACCAAACGGGATACCTATCCCGACGGAAGGGAATTCGTTGGGATCGGTGTCATTCCGGATGTAGAGGTCGTTCCAACTCGGGAGGATGTCTCCAGCGGCCGGGACGCGGTCTTGGAAAAGGCGATGGACGTAATCAAAACCAGCGCCGCCTCGTGGACGGCGCCTGGAGCAAGTGAAAGGTAGAGTATTTGGCTTATTGTGGGAGATTTATCCAACTGGAATTTGGGGAAACGTGGTGGGAATGCTCGGTGTTGAAACCTACATTCCGAGCGTACTCTTCCTATAGGTGACACAACCGCGATCACAGACCCAGCATCGACAACGTCCCGTCCGAAGATCCGAGCAATAGGCGGCCGTCCACGTGCGGTGTCAGCGCGTGAATCTTCGCCGCCGTACGGTGAACGCCGAGGGTTCGGCCTTCCCCGTCCAGTATCCATATGCTCCCGTCTTCACACCCGGCGAAGATCTCCGGCGCGCCGTCCTGATTCACGTCGGTGGCAAACAGCCGCCGCACCGGGGCCTCCAGATTGCGCCGCCATCGCTCGACGCCGTTTTCGTCGAACAGGTAGAGGTAGTAACAGTCCGACCCGGCCGCCACCTCGGGCTTCCCGTCTCCGTCAAGGTCCACCGCGGCAACCGCGTGCACCTCTTCGCCCACCTCCCGGGTCCACAGGGACGCCAGCGTCTGACCGTCGAGCCTCAACGCATGCACCTTCGACCGGGTCGTTCCGCAGGCGATCAGATTGTCGCCGTTCCCGTACAGGTACACGTCACACCCCGGCAGCATCGACGGCCATCCGTCCAGACCGTTTTCCGCGATTGCATTTCCATCCGCGTCCAACACGTAGCAGGTGCCGCCGCAGGATATCCTGCCCGGACCGCCGATCACCTCGGGCAGCCCGTCGCCGTTCACGTCCGCCATACAGAACGGGTCGAAGATCCCGTAGATGAAGAAATTCCAGCGTTTATTGCCGTCCGCGTCGAAACAGTGGAGTTGCCGGTCGGTGACCGCCGCGAGAATATCCGGCCGCCCGGTGCCGCGAAGGTCCGCGGCCTTGACGAGTTCGACGGAGGAATTGCGGGTATACCACGCCCAGCCTCCACGGAAAATCTCGAACGTGTGGGACCATTGCACGACACCTTCGCCATCCAGATAGTAGAGACATCGGTCATTGGCGCCGGCTGCCACCGGACCGCTCTCGTCGCCGTTCCGCCCCGCTGCACACACCGAAAGCACCGCGTCCCCGGCCTGAAACGTCCAATCGGTTTCTCCTTCACGGGACAGCGCCGCGACCCGACCGTCCTGCGTCCCCGCAACTACGCCATCTCCCCTGCGCGCCGCGCATCGAACCGCGGATCCGAAATCGCACCTCCATAGGGGACGCACGGATTTCGCCGGACCCTTTCTGATAACCGCCCCCGCATCGGGACGCCATTCGGGAAGTCTCCACAGCGCAGTCGGCACACCTTCGCCGGATTCCAGATCCAACTCGACGGTCACCGGCGCGTCGCTCTCGAAAAGCGTTGCGTCCCCGTGCAACAACGTGCCTCCGAGCAGGACGAACCATCCCTCCCCGATCGCGTAAACGTCCGCCTTTCCGGATATCGGGCCGACCGAAAACGAGCCGTCCTCGCCGCCGGTCCCGATGAGCATTCGCCCCTCCGATCCTTCGATCACGGCCGCAGCGTCACCGACGCGCCGCATCCGCACGTCCAGCGGTTTCGCATCGTTCGTCGCGTAGAACAGATTGATGAACGTGTGCCGGTCGCCCGCGGCCATCTCCCGGCTGACGGACTGGCGCAGAATATTGACGAAATCGTCCGAATACGGATATTCCTTCCACCAGTGCCCGAAGGCCTCCCAGTCCCGCTCCATCGTCACCCGGTCTCCGCCGGCGCCTTCCAGGACGAACCGGTCCTCCCGTCCGCTGTCCGGGTCCCTCTGCAGGGTCTCCAGCCGATCTCCATCCAGCGTCGGCGTTCCCAGCGACCGCCAGTTGCATTCGAGTGCGAACGTCCCAGCCTCCGTAGCCTCGATCTCATCGATGACCACGAAGAAACGCCCCTTGAGCCAGACCAGGTTCCTTGTCCATCGCGCTCCCCATTCTCCATCCATCGAGGTCCGGCTCATGCCAATCCGGTCCAGGTCCGCCACGCTGTCAAGGCGGCACAGGGCGGGCACCTCCCACGGCTCTCCGTTTCGGACTGCCGTCACCCCGTTGTGATGTTTCAGGGTGGGCCCTTCCGTGTATGAGGCATCCACCAGGAACACCCGGTCGTTGGCAGAAAACTCCACGATGGTGTTTCCGTCGTCGTGTCCGTGGTTACCGTACGAGATCCCGTGGATCATCAGGTACTGATCGTCCCGGTCGAACCCCTCGCGAAAACAGACCGTGTCGAAGGCGTCGTGGCGCGGCAGATTGAGAGGCTTGACTTCCGACGGCCGCGCCTTCGGGTCGGTGGCGAAGTCGTAGAAGCTGTTCGCGACCTCCAGCACCCGCACGCCCGCCATCTCCGATGGCGTTACGGGCTCCAGGCCGTCGCCGAAATATTTATCGAATCCATGGATGAGCGAAACCCGGTCCGAATGTGAGCGAATCAGGAATTCGGCGCGTCCGTCCCGCAGCACGTGTCCGGCCTTCGCCAGGTAACTCGCCGGCGGCGGCACCTGGCATCCCCCGGAATCGCCGAAGGGCGGCATGGCTCCCCGGTTGTTGCAGTACATAACCGCCTGATCCAGCGACCTCCGGCAGTTGCCGTTTTCGATGTACGTCTCGTCCCCGCTGGCCATCGTATAGGTCAGGAGATGGTCCAGCGTCGTCCACTGGTAGGCATTCGCGTCCTCGGTGGGCTTGAACGATGCCGCCTGACCCTTGAACAGGTCCGCGGATGCCTCCTGCCACTCCTTTGCCTCCGGCATCCCGTAATGCGTGGCGAAGTACCGGCCCGCGAACCACGACGACAGGCCCACGAGCGTCTGGTGGTTCTGCCGCAACATCCGGTGGCCTACGCCCTCGCGAAAGAATCTGTTATATGCGCCTTCGTGCGAATCCATCAGCCACAGCAGATAGCACGTAATCCGCAGGCGGTCCTCATCCGAAAAAACCGGACTTTCCTCGATCAACTCCCAGATCACTGCAAGCCACCAGACGTTAAAATGCGCCATTACGCCGTGCTCACCCATTTTCAGGTGCGCATCCACCGCTTCGCGTAACGCCTTCGCATGGACCTCATGTCCTGTCCGGTGATACGCGAACCCCTGTCTTCCCGCCTCGGTAACCATCCCGTGCCCCGCCCCGGCTTTCGACGCATGCGGCTGGCTGACCTGCCGGATGTAGTCCTCGCGCCGCTCGTCGAGCCAGCCGTCCGGCGGACGTGAGAGTGAATCGAAGGCCGGACCCAGCTCGACGTCCATCAGCCAACCGAAGCTCACACTCGCGCCCGTGCCGACTCGCTCCAGAAACTGCGACGCCGCGCGGTCCAGCCCGGCTTCGTCGCTGGCTCCCAACAGGACCACGTTCCTTCCGTTTACAAGCAGATTGTGAAGCGTCCGCAGCGTATACCCTCCCTCACCTGGATAACAGAGGTCTTCGATCGCCCACCACTGGTAATACAGCCAGCGGACGAAGGGGTTGTCCGCCATATTTCCCAGTGCGACCACGTGTGTGTCGAGCAGTGCCTTTGCAGCCGACACCTCGTTGGCGCGGACCACCGGCAGACGGGCGCCCGCGGCCGCCTCGATCCGTTCGACGATCTGGTCTGCCAGACGCCGATGCGCCGGGCTGTCCCCGATGACGATCTTCCCTCCGGGTTGGCCGTCGGCCGCCAGTACCGTCTCCAGGCACATGTCCTTCAACTTTCCGATTTTCAGTCCGACCGACCCCTGATCCGAGTCCATATTTCCTCCTGCCCGCGGTCCCACTTACGGGCGGTCATCCACCCGCCACCGGCTGATCTCCCCCCGGTCCGTCGCCAGTACAACCGTTCCGTCCACCGCCACGATGCAGGTCGGCCTCCCGGTCAATCCTCCGATAAGGACAACCCCTCCGTCCCCGTCCAGGACGGCGAGCGGCCCGTCTTCGCAGCCCGCCACCACCCTCGCGCCGCTCTCGGCCCTAACTGCCGCCATCACCGCTGGCGGAGACGGCAGTCGCCTCGACCACACCTTCTCACATCGGTGATCGAGGGCGAGAATCAGCCCGCCCGACAGCGCAGCGAGAAGCTCCTTACATCCGTCCCCATCCAGGTCGAAAACGTCGAAGTCCCGGACGTTGTTCGCCGGAATGCGCTGCCCAGGACCCAGGTGGACGTTGTGCAGGGCGCGCCCGTCCTGAGACCAGACCGTTACCCGGTTCCAGGTCCCGTTGATTTCGCTGACCACTTCCTTTCTGCCGTCACCGTCCAGATCCTCGTAGAAGATGTGCTTCCGGCTCATACAGGCCCATCCGCCGATACTCGTATGTCCGTCCGGCACGTCGTGGAAGGCGCGCTGCTTCGGGTCCAGTTCGCGATTGTTCACGACGGCCATCGCGTGCGAGTCCGTGGGCTGCCTTGCAATCAGCAGATCGATGCTGCCTTCGGGTCCGTCGATCAGTGCAAACCGGGAACCCGGCCCCCAGAATACCGGAAGCCGTTTCACCAGGTTCCCGTTTTCATCCAGAATCTCCAGCGTGCAGGCGCTGCCCACGAATGCCTGGCTCTTGCCGTCCAGAAAGACGCCGGAATGGAGTCCATGAACACCCGCGTGTCCCGGCGCCGTCTTAAACCAGTAGGGTTTCGCGGCCCTGAACACGGCCGGGTCTTCCTCGGAGACGAAGACCCATTTCCGGTCGCCGGAATCCGGATCGAACGCGATGACCTTTTCGTCCTCGCACCCGGCCAGAAGGAGGCCGTGTTCCCCCCACCAGTGGAGGAGACGGATGGGACCGTCCGCCGGCAGGGTCCGGAGCTTTTCTCCTTCCTGCGACAGCACGTGGACATTCCGGCCTTCGGCCGCACAGATCAGAGTTTTCCCGCCGGAATCCGCCGTGACCAAGTCCACCACGCCGCCACCCACAGGGGAAGCAAAAACCGGCGATATGGACGGGACATCCGGCATTGCGGGCGATGGCGCGGCTGCGGATTGCCGTCTGGCATCCCGGCCCTGCTCCAGAAGGCCCGAGAGCCGCGCCGTCACCCTTTCAAGCGCGGCCGCATCCGGCGCCGCGCCGGTAACTGAATGTCTCCCAGCGGGGATTCGGATCGTCTCCGGACCCAGTCCATCCCCACGGTACACCGGTACGCTTCCGCCGACGCGCACGCCGCGCGGATCGGAAACGGTCAGCCGGATTTCGGTCTCTTCATCCGCGACCAGTTCCAGCGCGCCACTGTGAAAGTCCCAGTCGACCTGAACGGGCGCGCTTGCCCGGAACAGCGAGGCGCCCAGCGCCGCCCCGGTCAGGTTGACGCCGTGCAGATGGTCTCCGGCCAGCACAACCAGATCGCCGTTCAGCCCCTCGTATTCCCCCGCGACGGCCACGGCCGGCTCCGGGAGCGCCAGTGCCGCGGCGTTTTCGGCCAACCGCGCGCACGCCGTCCCGTCTCCTGCCAATAGCGAAAACCAGCATCTCCCGCTTCCCTTCTCCACCGCCCCCCGCCACAGCATGCGGGCCTGACTGTCCGCAACGGCGGTCTCTACCGGATCCGACATGCAGATCCGGGCGACATCCCGGATGCGCGCGGCGCCGCCATCCGGCAGTGCCGCCCACGCGCCTTTCCCCTCCCAGAGGAACTCCACCTCCAGTTCCTCGCTGTCCGCCCGGAAATCCAGACGGTCGACAAACAGCGCGTACCGGCCGACGCGCTGCGCCAGCGTCCTGCGCCAGGCGCAGAACGCCGCCCTCGGTACCTCTGCCGCGACCACGGCGGTTCCCCCGACCACGTCCCGGTACTTGAGCGCGGAATCCATCGCCACCACCGGCTCCACCATCCCCTCGGAACGCGTCAACACCTGGTTCAGGTAGCCTTCCAGCAACGTCTCGCCATCCAGCCGGAGTTCCAGGACGACAAAGGTGTGATACGCGTTTCGGGACGCGCCGTTCATCCCCTTCACCAGGATGAAATCGCCGCTTGAATCCGCTGCGCTCCGAAAACTGCCGAACAGATACGATTCCTCCAGCGGCAGTCCGCTGTGACGGTCCCCCCACAGCGGCTCGGGGATGGGATGGATGGACCACTGGTTCACAAGATCCGTGGGCAGGCGGGGCTCTATATCGTCTTCCGGCCAGAAAGACTGCCCGAGCCGGAAGATGTCCAGGTCCATCCCGGTCCGGCGCAGGTACTCGCGGTAACGGCCGTCACCCGTCAGATAGGCGGCCTTGTTGAGAAATCCGATGGACGCGGAATTCAGGGCCCAATCGGGTTCCCGCCCCGAGGCGAGGATCTCCTGCCCGCGAAGCAGATTGGCCATCACGCCATTTTCAATGGGTTTACGGTCGCCGGTAAGCAGCATATAGCTCAGAACCGGGGCCATTCCCGTATTGTACCAGAACAGATTGTCGTGTTCCCCGTCCACCAGGGCGTGGTGATGCAGCGAAGCGAAATGCCATCTGGCGGCCTCCATGGATTGCTCCCAGAGCGCGCTGGGGTAGTGGCTGTTGAAGTAACGGCCGAGACAGTACAGCGAAATCGCGGACCACTGCCCATGCCGCGAACCCACGCTGTGCGGCGGGTCTCCGAATCCACTCGTGCCGCTACGCACGTTTTCAACGACCCGCCGCCTGGCGCCCTGGTCCTGCGCGTGGCCGAACTGTGCGGCGAACGCGTTGGTCACACGCAGGCGTTCATCGTCGGTAAACACGGGGCTTTCTTCAATCAGATCCCAGTACAGGATCATCATATGCGCGTTGTAGTGGTAGGGTCCGCTCAGCGGCTCGTCCTTGTTTTCGATCCGCTCTCCGTCGATTTCCGTGATCTCCGCCATCGCACGGTCGTCCGGGAAGGCCAGCCGGATGGCTTCGCGGGCGTGAAAGGCGTCTCCGGTCATGTAGTACATCGCCATTCGCTTGCTGATGCTGTTCCACCCGAAATACCCCACCGAACCGTACCCGGCGGACGCCTCCCAGGTCTCGAATTCCCGGATGTCCTCCGGAACCTGGATTCCCCGCCCCAGCTCGATCTCCATCAGACGGCCCAGTGAGAGCCCGCGCTCCGCGGCATTCGCGTCCAATACCTTGCCCGCAAGCACGTCGGCAGCCGCTTCCACGCCCTCCGCATCGCTGCCGCCCACAAAGATCACATTGTGCCCGTTGCCGAACGGATTGTGAAGCGACCGGACCTCGTACCCGCCCGGCCCCGGATAGCGCAGGTCCAACAGCGTGTAGTACTGGTTATAGAGCGATTCTATCGTTCGGTTGTCGGACCGGTTGCCCAGCACGATCAGATGCCCGGAGATGGGCACGGCTCCGGCCGCGGACAGGTCATCGTCAACGGGTACGAGCACGCCGGTCTTCGCCTGAATCGCCACCTGAACGCGATTCGCGGCCCCGGCGTAGCGTCCGTCTTCCGGAACCACGATCGTTGCGTTCGGCCGGCCGTTCCGGACCAGTTCAGTATCCAGATTCAGGTCCTTCAGTTCCGTGTACACCGGTGGAATACGCATCGGATCACTCCCTTCGTTACTTGTGTTCGACTTCTGACGCCCGGTTCCCGGTTCAATACGCGTGTACGCCGTGACCCTGACCCGGGAAAAAGATCACGTCCAGCACGTAACCCAGGGGAACGGCCAACGCGTATCCGACGATGGTCCCGATAAAGAACGGGACGGTCCGCCGGTAGAGCAGCATGCCGCCGGTCTTGATCACGACAAACTTGCAGACCCATGCGGCAAAGATGCTGAAGGCCGCGTGCCTCGTCATGCCGGTATAGCCAACCGCCAGCCCGGCCGGGTGCACCGGCCACCAGTTGAACCGGTATCGCAGGAACGCCAGCAGGGCCATCCCCGCGGCGCCGGCCGCAAAGAGGATGAACGACGCCGCGTGAACGGGGTCCGGGCTGCGCATGTGGCTCACGTATCCGTTCACGCTCGGCACGGTTCTCCGGAAGAGCGCGATACTGCCGAAATTGTACGCCCCGCCGGAATATCCCCAATAGAGCGTCAGGGCAACGGAAGTCGCGATGCTCGTCAGCAGGCCCAGCAGCACGACCCACCCCAGCCGCTTGCGGTGGCGCTCAACCCGTTCGGCCAGCTTTGCAATCTGCGCGAAGGCCGGCATGAACAATCCCATGTGGTCGTTTGCGAACACATTGGTAAACGCCATGGCAGTGAGCCCTTGCGCCGGAATGGATGCCGCGCCCGCGGTACCCAGAATCAACCCCTGGGCGCTCTGCGGCAAGTTGACATAGAGCAGACCGGTCTGCGCCACGATCCGCGCGAGACCCAGGTAACTGACGAACAGCAGCACGGTCAGCGCCGTGGCCAGAAGAAGCCCCATACCGGCCATCCGCAGCCAGCAGATGACAAAAGCCACCCCCAGAACCAGGCCCCACACCGCCCATCGGTACCTCATCAGCTCCCCGGCGTCCTCCGCGCCGTCCGTTCGACCCAGCGCCCTGCGAACCACGCGCCTGAGGTGTCCCCGGGCCGTCCACAGCGCCAGGCCCACGTAGCACATCATCGCCCCGCCGCCCTGCCACGACACGTCTCCGCCGGAGAATCCCGCGACGCCCAGTCCAATCCGGGCGAACGCCGCGATCTCCATAATGTAGAACAGATGAAACAGCCAGATGCTCAGCAGCAGGTCCAGCCCCGTCATGTACGCGAACCCGATGGTATAGAAATTCAGGCTCACGTGGACCATCGAGTACTGCGTAAAGTACACCCACAACTGCTGGTGAAACAAACGGATCATCGGGAATCCGTGTACGAAGGCGGGTACCAGGTTCCAGACCTTGATCGCCAGTGCGACCGACAATCCCGCGATGAACAGCCGGTTCCGCAACAGCCCCGCCCATTCGCCTCTGCCTGCGGCCCCCTCCGCCATGTCAGCGGCCACCGACGGAATGGGATAGGCCAGCCGTTCGTGCCCCGACCACTGCCGGTGAAGCAGTGCAACCGAACAGAACGAAACCAGCGCCATCCCGCCCAGCAGCGCCGTCCACCAGAAGAGGGGAACAGCCCATTCCCCCCAGGGAATCCCGTCACCGGGGGGAAGCCCCTCGAAGAGCCATCTCATGGCTCCCTGCGCGTTGGACGGCACCATCCATCCGGGCACGTGGGGCAGGAGGTACTCTCCCCATTGATTCTCCGGCGTGGCGAGATAATGCGGGATGGCCAGCATGCCGATCCAGGTCGTGGACAGACCGAACGTCGGCACCATACCCCCCGCCAAGCCCGCGCACAGCGCCACCAGGAGTTCAGGGCCGGACATCGCCAATCTGGGAGCGAACCGCCGAAGGACGGGAGTCGCCAGGACGAGGATCAGGAACGGAACGAACACGCCCATGGGGAAATGGGTCCGGTTCAGCCATGATCCCCGGATGATATAGAGCGAGTGCAGGCTCCAGAAATTGTGCAAGGCGGCAATTCCCAGGCCTACGCTCAGGGCGCGCGCCGAAACCCCGCGTATCGCCAACCTGGTTCCGACTGCGTCCGCTTCGCGTTGCCCGGCAGGACTCGCCATACAACATATTCCTCAGCTGGTGCGTTCAGGACGCGACTTCCCGGACAGGCGGCGTCTCCAGTTCCGCCTCGCCCTGCCGCGCATAGTCCGTCTTGGTATCCGGAGGCATTGTCTTCCATACCAGGAAGAGCTTGCGGAGGTCGTTCAGGAAACCCCTGTTCACGCGTTGCCACGAGTTCACATCTCCGCTCAGGCGATGGATACGGACCTCGATGCGGTATATATCGTGTTCTCCCGTGGGAATCGCAACCATCTGAACGTCCTGGCTGATGCCCAGATCGTATGGCGCCAGCCACATCCGCAGCGCGATCCTGTACCCCGTGCCGGCAGGAAGCGGATTGGACCCGAAACGCACGTCCCGCGAAACGAAGCGGCCCAGGGAACCCTCGCCGAACGACTCGAAACTCCGAAAGAGATAGGTGTACATCCCCAGGGCTTCCGATCCCGCCAGGGTAAACGGAAAGTCGAAAGTCCAGTCGTCCCCATCCGGATTCGGAAACTGCCACCGCCGCGTCACGTCCGGTACGGACATCTGTTCGGCCTTCCTGGCCGGATAGAGGGTCGACAGGAACACCGCCAGCATCACCAGCAGCGTTGAAGAAACGGCCGACAGGGAAGAGTAGTTCAACGACAGCCCGCCCAGCGCTCCCTGCTCGTACAGGACCAGCGCCAGCGCCTGGCCGATCAGATAGCCGAAAGCCGCTCCCAGCGTGGCGAACACGGCCGCTTCGGCCAGAAAGAGCGCGGATATGTGGCTTGGCGCCAGGCCGACTGCCGAGTAGACGCCGATTTCGCGGAATCTCTCATATACGGCGCCCATCATCGTATTCAGAACGATGAGCGAGGCGATCACCAGCGGGATGAAGAGATTCGCGATACCGGAGAGGGAGGTGGTGCCAATGGAGCTGTATACGGTCACCTCGTCGTCGATCCCGACGAACATCGTCAGCGCAACCCTCGACATGAAGTCTTCAATCTGCCGGCGGACGTCCTGGCTGGGATTGCCCTGGGCGTCTTTGAAATCGGTGATCGCGATCGACCGGAGGGTGCCCCCTATTTCGATGACGAACTCGTACGGGAGCAGCGCCGTATTGCTTGTGTCCAGGTGAATGAACGCCTCGATCGGCTCAGCTCCCATCAGCCTCGGGTCCTGGCTCAGGTTGCGCCAGTCGCTCGTTCCGGCGGTCTCCATCGTCGTGTCGATGGGCGTCGGGCGTTCGTCATCCATATCCGCGAGCCTGTCCACGGCCCGGGAGTCCAGAATGCCGACGACGGCCAGCTCCACCCCCAACATACGCACCCGCGCCCTGCCGGCTTCCACGTCCGCGCCGGTGATCCCAACGAGGTCCGCCAACTCGCCCGGCAGGATGACCGCGTGCCGTTCCCCCTCACGGAACCAGCGGCCGGCCGTCAGCAGCCGGTCCATCCCCAGCACGTGCGGTTCCACCGGCGTCACGCCCAGCAACCCGTTCGCGAAACTCCGCCGTCCGCTTTCGGGTTCCTCAAAGTCGATATACGCCCGCTCGCCTCTCTTTTCTGAAATGTAAAACGCCCGGGGCGCAACCCGGGCGAAACCGCCGAAATGACTCTGGATGTACGTGAGCGCGGAGGGCTGCATTCCCCTCCAGTTCCGGTCTCTCACCAGCGCACCCTGGTATGGCGGACGGTTGTCCCTGGGCAACTTGTAGAAGCGCAGGTACGTCTGGACCGACGTAAACGAGAGCACCGTGAAGGTCAGCAAGGTCAGCGTGACCGCCGTGAGCCCGCTGCGCAGGGGGCGTTTTCGCAAATTCGATACGCCTAGCGTAAACGCCACGATCATCGCCGAGATCCGTCCCACGTCCTCCTCGTACACACCCGTTGCGGACTGCTTCATTCGTCTTACCTGTTCCGCGAACCTGGACACCACGATCACCATTGCCACCCCGCCCAGACACAGGATCACAAACGCGAGAAAGATGATGTACGGAGAACTGGACAGTTGAAACGCGGGATGCACCCACCGCAGGGCCAGGAACATGGCAATGAGAATCGCGGCGAATCCGACAATACGCCTCTGAACGTCGGGAAACCCGAAAAACAGCCGCTCGCAGAAGAACGAGAACGGCAGCAGCAGGACGAAATAGAAGATGACGCCCCGGACCGTGTCGTTGGCCGTCTCCTTCACCTCGGGGTAGCCGCGCGCCTCGAGCCCCCAGCCCTCCCTGGCCGATGCAATGAACCGGTCGTAACGCAGGTTTTTCAAGTGGCCTTCGGCTTCGAGCAGAGACGCGCGCGCGCGGTCGTGAAGCCGGGAAAGCCTCTGGTTTTCCACGCCGTACCGAGCCAGTTGCTTCATCCTGACGTCATCCACGATCCACATATCCCGTGCCGCGCGGTAGGAAGGCAGGGTAATCGCATTCCCGTCCGGTACGTACCCGGCTCCCATGGACCGGATTACCGTCTCCGCGTTTACCTGCCGCGGCGCAACGGGATCGGACAACAGGTCTTCAGGAGCGTTGATGAGCAGGTACTTGATTCCGAAGAGCCCGCTGCTCATCAGGATCTTGATCCGTTCACCGGGCGGCGCGAATGCCACGGACGCCTGGGTGACCTTTCCCTCCTTCCGTCCCTGGTTGGCTACGTAACGAAATCCGTATTCTATCGGCTCGCTGTTGTCCCTTCCCAGCACCTTCATATGGTCGAGTACGGACAGATAGCTGGAATCCACAATCTCGAACAGGCTGAGCGACCGGCATCTGAACAGCACGCCCATCATCTCGTTGTCCCACCATCCGTATCCCTGAACCAGGGGGTACTTCCCGTTTTTTCCATCAGAACCGGCGCCGTCTATACCCATGTCCGGCGCCGAGACAATCCGTCCCTCGGCGTCGAGCTCGTAAGCCAGAACCTGATTCGAAAAGCGGTTTCTGACAATGTCGAATTCAAACCGGCCGGTCTGTGCGACCACTTCCCTTGAACCGTACAACGCACCCCTTGACGCCGGCCCTTCGTAAATCGGGCCTTTGGTTGTCTGTGTGACCATCAGCGTCCTTACGCCGGCCAGGCTACCCGGGCCCGGCTGCTTGTACGTAACCAGCGACCCCGGAACCGGCACCCTGGGAATCGCGAAGTCCACATCCCGATCGAACCAGAGAATCCGCCCGGACAGGCGGTGGCCGCGGTCCATCAGCCGAAGCTGGGTCTCGCGGAAAAAGCCCGGGTCGCTCCCCGCCCTGATCATCATTGCAGCCACCGACCGCACCTGGTCGGTCAGGCGGCCGAAGGCCATGACCTCGGGTACATCCAGCGGCGTGTCGGTCCGGACGCGACCGTCGTACAGGGTCACCAGGGTCATCGCCTCCTGACCGACGAATACGGCTGCCTCGCTCTCCAGGGCCAGCGGGACCGGCATATATGACGTCCAGGGCCGCTTGGCAGGGGCCACCACGTCCACGTAGCGCTCTTCATCCGGAAAGAGCGCGCTGGTGTACTCGCGAAACCGGTGCGAATAGGGCGTCAGCAGGTTCTTCAGGTACTCGTCCGTCCCCTTGCGGGCGTTGTAGAAGGTCCCCATTGCAAATCCGCCAACCTGCCTGCTGCGGCTGGACAGGTCCAGCCCGACGAACAGGCTGAAATCGATTCGCTCGCCCTCGGGGATCCGGTCCCGGAAGTAATCGCTTCGGCGGGAATGTCTGAATAGGAAATCGTTGATTCCCGTCAGCCCCTCGAAGTGCGCCGACGTCGCAAGAAAGAGAAAGGAGTGTCTGGAACCGTGACGTTGCAGCGAACGGATCACCTCGAGCAGGGCGGCGGCTCCCGATGCGCTCTCGGCGCCGGGTGCGAGCGCGGGCACCACGGACATGGCGTCATAGTAGGCGCCTACCACAATCAGCCGGTCTTTCCACCTGGCGCCCGTTCCTCCGGGTATGCGATCCTCCGAACCCGGCAGATACCCCAGTACATTGGCCGACTGCACCGTCTTCCAGTCCATCCGGGCCGTGAGACGCACCCTGACGTCCCCGCGCTCAACTTCATTCAGAAGGCGATGCGCATCCTCCCGGTTCACCCAGAACCGGGGCACGTTCACGGGCACCTCCAGAAACTTGTCCTCCGCCTCCCCGCGGGTCACGTTCCCGTCGTCGAAGAACAGAATGGCCTTCGCGCCGAGGGTCATCGCGTTCAGGTAATTCTGTCCGCAGCCGAAATCCATCAACACGACGCTTCCGTCCACGACCGACCCGTTGAAATCCTTAAATTCACCGCGCCGTCCGTAGATCAGATGCCCCTCGACGCCTCCGGCCGGGAGCGTCGGCGTCCGGACGTCGTTCGGCCAGAGGCCATAGATGGGTATCTCCTCCCCGGTGGCAGTCACCTTCAGTACGCCGCCCCGGTCCACCGGCACGGTCACATCGAAAGTCTCGGTGGTGACCCGCTCCAGGCCCAGCGCCTCGAACTGCGATCTGATGTAGTCCCGCGCCTGCCGTTCGCCGCCGTATCCCACCACGCGCGACGGCAACCGGGTCAGGGCCGCCACGTGGGAGCGCACGTCGTCTTCAGCGATCGCATCCACAATTCGCCGTACCGCCCGATCCGCGGCCGACAGGTCCCTCCGGACCTGCTCCGGTGGCGGCGACTGCCGGATATCAAGCGCATCCCTGATCACGTCGGACACATTCTCGGGGTCGAATACCACCACGAGTGCGAGGACGCCAAGCGTCAACAGAATGAGCAGTGCCCTTTTGATTCCGTCGATCATCGTTCACCCTGACACTTCAGTCTATTCAATCCACGGGTGAATACTGTGTCCGGCTCCCGGGAACATGAACATATCCACGAGGAACGCCCCCGTTATCCCCAGAACGTGCCCCACAAGCAGGCCGAGGAAGAACGGCTGCGCCTGCCGAAAGAGCGAATTTCCGCCAACCCGCAGGATAACCGTCTTGCACGACCACGCCAGGAACAGCGTCAGCGCAAAATTCCGTACCAGGTCCGTGCCCATGATGGCGAACCCCACCGGGTGGATCGGCCACCAGGGAAACCGGTAGCGGAGGAACGTGAGCACGACCATAACGGCGGCGCCGATACCAAAGAACATGATCCGGTTCCAGTCGACGTCGAACGGCTCCTTGATCTTGCTCACCGTATCCGGAAAATTGTGAACGCCACCGCAGATGAAGCCGTGTCCGAAATTCTCGGCACCGCGCGTGTAGCCGAGATAGAGCGTCCCGATGATCACGACCAGGGTCGTCGCCAGGAAAGACAGGCCCACGGCCCAGAACAGGCGCCTACCGCGATCCCGGACCTGTTCTCCCACCTTGGCCACGTGCGACATCTGCGAGGTCGAATTCGCGTGGATCGGATACGAAAACAGGAGCGTGGTGAGGCTGGACGGCGACACGGCTTTGGCCCCCAGCAGATAGACCGAAAAGCTCTGTGCCGTCATCGGCCCCTGCACGTACAGGAGGCCCGATTCGGCAATAATCCGCGCAACGCCGATGTAGAGGACAAACAGCATTGCCACCAGCGGAATGGCCATCTGCAAGTCCATGCCCGCCCGGTTCAGCCACACGACCGTGAATATGAATCCCACAAGAATGCCGACGACCGCCGTGCGGTACGACAACATCTCACGCGAATCGTCCACAGAAGCGTCCGACCGCCAGGCCTTCATCACAACGTCTTTCAGGTGGCGCCTGGCCATCCACAGACCGAACAACACGAAGACGCAGAACGCGCCAAGGCCCTGCCAGCTCGATGCAGCGTCATAGGAACCGTACCTGTCGCCGCGCCCGCCGATGCTGTAGCCCAGCCTGTTGAAGATGCCGAATTCAAGCACGAACACCGCGAAGAAGAACCACACGCTGAACAGAACGTCCAGATTCGCGAAATAGGAAAACGCGAACGTAAACGGATCGATATAGCTGAACATCGGAGGCATGTCCCGCCCGAAGAAGGCGTACACCCGCCCCCGAACCGGCATCTCGGGAAAGGCGGGGGAGATCCAGGGCAGCGCGTTCCAGAAAATGAAGACGAACGCGAACCCCGCCCCGAACCAGAACAGTTTTCCGCGGGCGAATTGCGGCCACAAACCGCCGGTTTCGGACCCGGAGGCCATCTCCACGATGGGCTCCAGGACCGGATACCGCAGCCGCTCGTGTTCCACCCATTGTTTCCGGAGTATCACCGAAAGCGACGCCGCGGCGAATGCCAGCACGCAGAACAGAAGCACCCACCAGAACATGGGAACGACCCAAGCTCCCCATGGAATCGCGCCCTGGCCGCCCGGAAGGCCGTTGAACAGAAGCGTAACCGCGCCGTCCACGTCGAGGGGCGCGACCCACGAAGGCAGGTGCGGGTGAAGCAGGGCGCCCCACTGGTTTTCCGGAGTGGCCAGGTAGTACGGAATGGTTATAAAGGCATACAGCGCCGCGATGGGCGCGCCGCCCATCAGCCCCATCGCGAATATCGTCAGGATCTCCGCGAGACTCAGCCCGGCGGACCGGACAACCCGCCTCAGGAAGGGATTCAGGACGAACAGGACGAGGAGGATTGCGATAAACAGGGCCGGCGAAAGAAATCCGGCCGTCACGCCGGACGACCGGATCACCCTGCTGGAAAAAATACCCCAGCCTTGAATGAACAGGGCCACGCCAAGCCCGATGGCGACCGCCCGCATGGTTACGCCGCGTCGTTCCAGGCCTGACGCCGCTTCAGGAATCGAATCCGGTTGCGCTTGCTGCATATCCTACTCCAGGTCTAAGGACACCGAATATGGATTGGGTGGTCACGCGTCCCGGCCGCCGGACGGCCTGCCGTCCCACCTGCTACGGAAGACGTGAAACCACGACGCGCATAATATGGAAATATCTTGATTTTTCAAGGAAAAAGACCTCTACATTCGAACTCCGGGCCGTGTCATCGAGCCCTGCGGCCGCATACTCCCATCGGGCACTGAACGGTTTTCAGCCTCGCCGCGCAGGCCATTCGCTGCCGGAATTCGGAATCGAAATCCGATCGCCCGGTTTGAAGTCAAGGATTTCAAACCGGCTGCCCGGCCGGAGCCCTGCCACGGATTCGAGGCGGATCTTCTTAAACGCCAGCAGTTCGACGATCCGGGACGCGAAGGAGCCGTCCTCCGTACGCAGCAGCTTTCCCCTGTATTCGCCCTTGTCCCCGCTGTTGTTGAAGCCCCAGGCAAAAGCGAGCGGTACGTTGCAGAACAGAACGTCCGGGGGCTCGACTGAGGCAATCGTCCCTCTCGCAAGCCGGGGATCGCCGTGCTGCAGGAGGAGGCGGGCGTTATTCCCGTCCTCCGCGGCGACAACCCGATATGCGGAGCTGTGAGAGTACGGCGTTTCCGTTTCGCCTGATTTCACCCGGCAGAGGCGTCCCTCCAAGTCCATTCCGTCAGGGAGACACCGGTCGATCGTCACGGATTCTCCGTCGGCGTCCAGCTCCACGATCCGTGCGTCGAAACCATTCTGCGAGAGCCGCGTTTCGGCGTCGCCATACCGGAGGCGCGTCCCTTCCACAAGGTGAAGCGCCACCTCTCCATCCCGTTCGCGAATGACTCCGAACCGTCCGTCGAGCGCGATCGGTACCTCATCGCCATCCCGGACTTCCATTCTGCCGCGCCTCGAAAACAGGTGCGTGTCCCGCCGGCCGTCCGCCAGTTCCACCCGCACGGCGGCGTTCCCTGCTTCCTCCTCCCGCGTAAGCACCCTTACGCCAGTCACGTTGCGCGAACCGGAAAACGCTTCAAATACACTGACGAATATACTCTTCAGATCCTCGCCTTCCCTCCGGAAGATCAGACGACGGATCTGCTGGTCACCTCGCAGATCGGGACCCTTCGCAGCGACCAGGGTCGCCGAGGGGTCGGCGGGTAACAAGACTCCGTATTGAGTGTCACGCACGTCTCCAAATCGCCAGTGTGCGTATGCGTCGCGATCAAGCGGGGCGGTTCTGACGTCGTGAACGAACGCGTACCCGTTTCCAGGAGGCGGCAGCCATCCGTAGGGCAACGGGCTTCCGTCCGGCGCGGCCACACCCTGAATGCGATCGTTCGGCCCGATCCGTTCCCCCCAGCTATTACCAGGCGCGTTCGCCTCTTCGGAACCGTCCGCGGTCCCCAGCGCCGCCAGTGTCCAGACCCCGGGGCGCGCCTCCGGAGACACACCCTCCAGCGAATAAGACCCCGAGTCCGCTTCGAAGAACCTGGGCCCGTTCATCGCGTAGTCGTGAATCCGGCCTCCGGCCACAATAAAAAGGTCAAGCGTATAGGACGTGTCCTCGTCAACGTCGCAGAAGATCAGCGCGCGGCGGTACTCGGTCGCGCCCTGGTGGATCCGCGACAATGGCGCGGAATATTCCGCGACCTTGACATCGCCCAGGTCCTCGAAGGCGACCAGGTCCGCGCTCGGCACGAATTCGTAGCCCTGAGACGTGGGAATGTCCTCGTCCACGGTCACCATCGCGTGGGAGATCGCCCGCATGCCCCATCCCTTGTGCACGTGTGAGCCGGCCAGCGCGTAACCCACGTCTTCGATGACCGTCCGGCCCTTGTCATACAGAAAAACCGCCAACTGGTCGTCCTGAGACAGCAGATTCGCGCCACCGCGCACAACCAGCGCCCGAGACCGGTCGCCCGTCCCGCTTCGCAGGACCACGACGCCCTTGTGGCCGGCGAACGAAGAGGCGGATTGTGGCTCGGCCCGATCTTCTCCGGCAGGTCCGGGTTCCGAATTGAACAGCGCCCACGTGCCGTTGCGGACGTTTTCCGCAGCACCATCCGACAGATCCAGCATCAGTTCCCTCGCCCTCAACCTTGTCTGCGCGTCGTCGCTCCTGACGTAGAGTCGCTCCAGTAGTGACCAGTGAGTGGGCATCACCTGGCGTTCCGACGGCGGCCGGTAACCGGGGAGCGCGTTCGTATTTCCATAAGAGGGGATGCGCCCGCACGCCCGGGTCAGCTCCGGGTATTCCAGGCACAAACGGACGAGGCGGGGGTGATCGAATGCGTTCTTCATCCCCACCAGCACATCGGCCTCAGGGAAATCTTCACCTGAGGGGTACTTGCCGGGAGCGTAGTGGTACAGCAATTCCGCTACGTCCTGCATCAGCGTACCGGAGAAATACGCGTACATCTCGGAGTTCTCGTAGTACCCCCCGTCCCTGCCGACCACATTATCCAGAAAGGCCCGGGAAGCGCTGCCCGCCCAGGTGATGAAATCGGGTCTGTCCGTCGCCAGTCCAATGGACAGCAGCGCCCGGAACCCGTCCAGTTCGTGATTCTGAAAATGCGTGAGATTCCCTCCGCGCAGATTGTACCCGCCACCTTCGGTCATCACGTAATCTTCCAGCATGCCCTCGGCGATATTCCCCCGGATGCTGATGCGCCCGTCCCCCCGCGTGGGCGAATCCTCGTCCATTGCGGGCAGCCCGGAGATCAGGTCGTACGCCTGCATGTCCACGAAGCGCTGCCGGTTGACGTGGCACGTCTCGGCGTGCATGCGGCCCATCTCCCGCTCCTGGCCCTCGGGAATGTCCAATGGACCGATTGTCGTGGGCGCCAGTGTGGCCAACGCATCGTAAATCAACAGCGCCTTTTCGCCGAACCGGGTTTCGCCGGTAATCGCGTAGGCGAGGGCAAGATTCAGCAGCGCGTTGTCCGTGGGGCCGCCGGACCCGTACGAATAGGTGCTGAGCATACTGACGATAAAGCTGTTCCACACGGGCACCGGCGCGAACCATTTCCCCTCGTGGTAAAAGCCGTGTCCTTCGTCGCGAAACGGAGATCCCTTCCGGTTCTCGGGATACGCTCGCCCGCACGCCTCGCAAAAGGACCGCCCGGGCTGTGACACGTCGCACCGCCAGGCCGCCTTGCAGCAAGGACTTCCGTTGCGCCCGCTGCAGAAAATCGACCCCCGTTCCGGTACCAGCGCGTGTATCTCCTCGTCGGACACCCGGACCCACTTCTCCGCAACCGCGCTGATTTGCGCCCACTCCTTCGCGGCCCACGGCTGGGTACGGATATTTTCCCGCGCACGTCGAATCGCTTCCACCGTGTACCAGATGGACCGTCCCGGCCGCGGGACCGGCGCCTTCGGATCGATAGACAACATTGGCGTCACCTCCGAGCGTATTTCGGCGATGTCCCAAGGGTCACTTACGCGTCGTGAATGGGTATTGCCTTGCCGGTATTGGCCGCTTCTCTCGCCGCAAGCGCGATTCTCATGGCGAGTTTGCCGTCTTCACCCGTTGTCAGCGGCGTTTTTCCCTCTCGCACGCACCCGATGAAATGCTCGACTTCGGCCAACAGCGTTCCCTGGATGCCCCGTTCTCCCATCGGCCACGTAACCGAATCGGCCACCTGGTAGCCGGCATCCGTAAACACCTTCAGGGGCTGGGACATGAAGTCCACGTGCAGGACGCCCCGTTCTCCCAGAATCTCGATGTTCCGGTCCACTCCATGGGGATAAGTACCTGGGTATGCGAAGGTCTCGTAGAGCGTCGCGATGGACCCGTTGGGGAACCTGAACGTCATCACCGCACAATCCGTGAAGTCCTGATCTTTAAGGATGAGCTGCCCCATTTCGGCGTACACACGCTCGGGAGGCCCGCCCATCAGCCAGCAGATCATGTCGATATTGTGCGGTCCGGCATAGTTCAGGACCCCGCCGGTCTCGTCGTCGTTCACCCATGCCCTGCCTCTCAGCACGGAAAGCGGATGGCATCTCCTGGCGAGCATCATCCTCGGCGTGCCGATCTCGCCGGCATCGATCCGCCTTTTGGCTTCCATACACGGGTGGCTGTACCGCTCGGTGAACCCGACCATCAGGATCACGCCGTTCTCACGCGTTTCCCGGATCATCCCTTCCGCCTCATCGGGAGACCGGCACATGGGCTTCTCGCACAGCACGTGTTTTTTCGCACGGGCGGCCAGGACCGTGTGCTCACAGTGAAATTCATCCGGCGTGGCGACAATTACCGCCCGGATGTCCGGGTCTCCCAACATGGCGTGATAGTCCGCAGTCCATCCGGATACCCCGCAGGATTCCGCCGCCGCCCGGGCCGACTCCTCGTTCCGGGTGCAGAACATCCGCACCTCGGCGCCGGCGCAGGACCGGATGGCCAGGGCGAAATTCTGCCCCGCCTTCCCACCGCCGATGATTCCAATCCCGACGTCGTCATCTGGGATGTCAACTCCCTGCATATCACTCCTCCGCCGGTACAACGACCTTTATGGACAGGCTTTTCGAACCCTCCATGACCAGATCGACGTCCTTCTGCACGGAAGCGGTCGGGGGCGGGGCCGGTCGTGGAATGCCTCCCCCCCGGCCGGGCGGAGGGCCCTCATCTCCGGGCTCCTCAAGCGGCATTTGGAACGTCAACCGGGCTTTCAACACGATGTTTTCGTCCTTGCTGTTGACCCTCGCAAAGGCTTCTTCGAGCGTATCGTCGCCCGGGAAGCGACCGAAGAACGGTGGGATTCCGGCCTGCACGAGCGCCGCGGCCGAACCCGCCTCGAGCAGGTAGACCCCCGCGCGAAACGAATCGGGAACGGCCAGCGCCAGTTCGATCTCCCGATCGATCCGACGTCCCACCCGCAACAAAGTGGTAACGTCCAGCGTGTCCCCGGGACTGATGACGGAGTCCGCGGACACTTCAAAGACTTTGGCGTAACGGGGTTCGTCAATTACTTCGACGTGTACGACGGCTTCCTTCACCTGCAATGCGTAGTCGTCCCTTGTCATCAGATCGAAGAGCGCGGAGGAAATATCGGATGACGCGTACCGGATCAACGAACCGAGCCGGCCTTCGGGCGAGGCGTGGAGTTGAGTGCGTGAGAGCGTTGAATCGGTAACGTCGAAGGAAACATCGGCCGTAACACGGATGCTGTGGTCCGGGTCCAGCTCGACACGGTTGACAAGGGGTCTGAAAAACGCGCCGACAACAAGGTCAATGGACAGATCCAGACTCACGCCGACTGTGGGCATCGTATGCAGGAGCTCAACTTCTGCGCCCGAGGGAAACGAATACACGCTTCTGATCGGCGCAAGCTCCGGCCCGTCGCCCAGTGTTCCCCGGACCGCGGGAATGCGGTCTTCGGTGAGGGTACCGCGCACGGTCGGGTTCAACGTTGCGAATTTGTACGGCGCCTGCAGATTTGAGATTTCTCCCAGCACAACCGCCTCAATGATTGGCAGCGAAACTGGACCGGCGTCATCCATGGAATGTCCGAATCCATAAACCCGGTCGCCGTCCACGAAGGAGATGGTCCCGATGGCGCCGGCTGTCAATTCGCCCAGAAGTAGGCCTACCGCCAGCGGCCTGCCCGGTGCAAAGCTGGTCTGGCGCTGCGTGGTCAGACCGGCGGCGATCGCGTTGCTCAGCGGAGACGTACTCCCTTCCGGATGAAGCTGGATCCGATTGAGACCTGTACTGACGAGCGGAACGTCCAAAGGTACGATGCTGCTTCCGCCCCAGTTGGCCGCACGTTTGGCCAGTGGAATCGTTCCGCGTTCTCCGATGACCCATTCCATAGGCGTGGCGAAAAAGTAGTAGGGCGGGCTGTCCTGCGCGATGAAGCCGTAGGCGATCGCGCCCCAGGCGCCCTGCGGCGAAAAAATCGGGGAACCGCTCATGCCCTTGGCGATGCCTCCCAGGGCTACCAGCACGGAATCGGAGGCTTCCACCATATAAACCGGCATGGGCGGCAGGAAGTCGTCCACGACCTGGATGAACTTCATTTCCAGGTCGGCGAGTTTGCCGTTGGCGAATTCGGTCCGCATGAAGACACGTGTGCCTACAGGTGTGGTCCGGACCGAGTCGATCGGCACAATTCTGGAAAGATCCCAGGGCAGGAGCATCCCGAGAGAAAGGTCCTTCCCGTAGTGTTGCGAAAAGACCACAAAGTCCGAGAACCCGATTTCCCCGTCGCCATTCAGATCGAACCGGGCTTCGTACCCGTCGTCGCCTTCACTTCGTCCGAATTTCGCCGCGAACTGCGAAAAATCGCTGAAGCCAACCGTCCCGTCTCCGTCAAAATCCGGCAGGAATGTCGTGTCTTCATCGTAGGCATTGACGGTGTTCTCTTGTAATGTGGTCTGATCGGCATGCGCGTCCGAACCCGCTGCGACGAATGCCGTGCATACCAGAAAAACAAACGTGACAATAAACAGAACGCTATTCTTTTCAGTCATTTGGTACGATCCTTTCCACAAGCGTGTTGATCCCAATGTGGTAACATCAAGTGATGAGGAAACGTCTTGTCTGAAATTCGGATTGCTCCCGGCCCCAAACGGCTCTTTGGAAGACTACCGCGGAATTGGGGTCAATGCGTCATTTTATCTCCTTTCCTTCTCTTCACGACAGATGGCAATTCTCAAAGTTTCCTCAGCAGCACGATCCGGTTGGTATTGGTTCCCTTCTTGAGATTTTCCACGCCCCAGCAGTTCGACGTCTTGGTGAAGACCTGATCGTTTACCAGGACCATGAGCGGTTCGAGCCCCGCTTCCGAGGCAGCAGGGACAACGAGCGATTCCAGGAGAATTTTTCCGCCTCGGACTTCCCCGACCTCGAACGCGACAAAACCTTCCGGCTTGAGGACTCTTCTGAGTTCGGCAAACACCCGCGTCATCGCGGTTTGCCACTCCCGCGGTTTTTTGAAGTGCCATATCTGCACGGATTGCGCGTCGATGCCGTTGAACCAGAATCGCAGCCAGTTGTCCGTCTTGTAATCCACGACGTCCAGAAACGGCGGCGAGGTCACGACGAGGCCGACCGAATCGCTCTGGATTTCGGGCGTGACGTCCGAAGATCCAGTGATGAGCAAAGCTTTCTTCGAGGACGCCCGCAGGTTGTCGATGTCATCTTCTTGAAGTTTGCCGAGGAGCGACCTGGATTTCTTCAGAATAGATACCCGAACGTCCCGTTCGGGAGGCGTCTGCTTTCGACTCCGGTTGATGCCCTGCTGCCGCTCGACCGTGACCGTCTGGTTCGGGGGCAGCGTATAGACTGAAAAGAAACCGGGCGAATGGCCAGTCAGCCGGTTGGTCGCCACCATCCTGATCCACCTGTCGATCGCATCCAAGCTGCCGTCTTCCCGTTTCGCAAGCAGGTAACCCCGCAGGTTCGTAATTTGTCGCAGTGTATTCGGATGATAAAACGCCAGCAGGTCGTCCCGCGTCTCGCAGTTGCTACCGAGAGGCAGTTCGCTCAGGCGATCGGAAACAGCCGCAAGGGGAGGCGGATCCAACCGCGGCGCCACGAGTATCTCGCTCAGCGGATTGATGTCCGTACCGATGGGCCTGCGTCCCAGCAGTGCCGCCTCGATGGCGGTCGTCCCGCGGCCCAGGAAAGGATCGTAGACGGCGTCACCTGGCCGCGTCAGCCGCTCGATGAAAAACCGCGGCAACTGGGGCTTGAAACAGGCGCGGTACGAGACTTCGTGAAGCGAGTGCGCGGCTCTTTGTCGCGAAGTCCAGAATTCATTCACATAGACTGGAATATCGAACTCGGTATCGGGGAATTCCAGAATCGCCGTTTTTTTATGAAAATCGTCGAAACCCACGATTTCGCCAAGAAACTCGTCATACGACAGGGGTCGTTTTAACGTATCGGACTGTTTGAATAACTCTGTCTGTAGTGCCGTCACTCAATTCCTCGGGAATTGGCCTGGATTCCAAAAATTAGATTGCAAGGGTCCGTAAATAGCTACCGAGCATCATCTCCGCCGGCGGCCCGGGCGCCCACAAGGGACGCCCCTACATGGCGGCGAGGAGTCAGTCTGCGCTGAGGGTGCCTGATTCGGTGCCGCGAACTGGCATTTTGCGGCACGGTCGAAGTACATGCTATTCCCCTTCCGATACCTGCCGGCGGCGGCGGCGCGCCAGTTCCCGCATGTCCGTAACCGTATCGGACTCATCCACAATCTCCCTGCCAAGAATCTCTTCCAGCACGTCTTCCAGCGTCAGGATCCCGGCCAGCCCGCCGTATTCGTCAATGACCGCAAAGAGATGCTGCCGTCGTTCCAGGAACATCTCCAGGACGCGGTCCAGTGAGACCGTCTCGGCGACGAAGTGAATGGGGCGCATCAGGTCCGAGACCGGTTGCTGCCCCTGACCCTCCGCCAGCGCATGCAGCGCGTCGCGGCGCATCACGACGCCGATCACGTCCTCGAATTCATTCTCGTAGACGGGAACCCGGCTGTGCTGCCAGGTCCCGGCCTCCTTCTGCGCCTGTTCCACGGTCAGATCCGCGCTCAACGCGAACACGACCGTCCGCGGGGTCATGACATCCCTTGCGGTCTTGCGTTTGAGCGATAGGATGTTCTGCATCACGCGGGCTTCGTGTGGCTCGATCGCGCCGGCTTCCCTCCCCATCCGCGCCAGTGAGGCGATTTCGTCTTCGGAAACCTCCTGGGACGATCGACCCTTCGAGAATGCCCGGGTCACAAGACGGCATGTCTCGACAAACGGGTACATTGCCAGGACTAGAATTCTAAGCGGTATCGCGATCAGACTGGCCAGGTACCGGCTGTAGACCACGCCGACAGTCTTGGGAATAACCTCAGACAGGAGCAGGACCGAGAGTGTAATAAATATCGTAAAATAGTGTTCCCACTCCGCGCCGTAGACCTTTATGAACGCCGCGCCTGCCAGGAACGCGCCGCCCGTGTTCGCGATTGTATTCAGCGAGAGGATGGCCGAGATGGGACGGTCGACGTTGCGCATCCGCAGGTCTTTCAGGATACGGCCCGATAAAGAACCCTTCTGCGCAAGGCTTTCGACGTAGCTCACCGGAACGGCGTAAAGAACAGCCTCCGCGAGAGAGCAGGTCGCGGAAACGAAGATAACGGCACATACGAAAATTACCAGTTCAACCAAGTCTGTTCACCTCCTGCACCCGAGTATAAAGTCATGAGTGTATGCACCGGAAACAGTTTGCCGAAACTCCCGCGTCGTATCTCACGGGTCGTTGTACCGCGGAGCACGAAAGTCAATTCCCGGTATTGCGCCTCCCAAATTGGGCCGCAAGGATCAGAAAATCCCGAAATCCGACTTCGCCGTCGCCGTTCAGGTCGAACCGGCCGTCCCAGCCGTCGGCTCCGGCGCGGGACCCGAACGCCTGCGCGAGCGCCAGGAAGTCGCTGAAACCCACCGTACCGTTCCCGTCGAAGTCGGCGGTCAACTTGACAGGCGCCTCCGGGAACGCCGGCAGCCAGACACCGTTCGTCAGCACGAATTCACCCTCTCCGTCCGGGAAGTCGCGCAGCCGACCGGACCCATCGCGGTACCGGAGCATGTCCAGGACCCTGGCCCTGCGTCCCCCGGCTTCAACAAGGGTAATCACCACGGCGCGCCCGTCGGTCTCGAGCCCATCCACGGCCACGACCTCCGCCGTTCGATTGAACCCTACCCGGGTGCTGTCCGAAAACGTAACAAGCAGGACGCCAGGTGTGATTTCAAGCGCCGGACGCGTCGCCGAGGGGTCGAGGCCCAGCACGGCCACAATCGGCGTGGCACTTACCGGCCCGGTGGTCAACTGCAGCCGGCCGACCCTGGGGTGATAGTCGGGTCGCGCGATATTGTTCCACGTCGGTTCGTAGCGGTCAAATTGCGAGGTCATGCCGTCCGGCGTCAGAATATCGATTCGCAGCGACGCGCCTTCGTAAGTCGCCGCAAACCGGCCCTGTCCCGACGACAGCACGTCCGCGTCTTCGTCGAAATGAAGCAGCCACGTGAAACGCCGCGGACGGTCGGCCTCCAGATGGTCCGCAACCAATACACGCCTGTCATCCAGCATCAACATCTGGCGTGTGAACCGCTGCAGACCCAGTTCGGGAGGGTACGCCGATGCGGCCTCCCCACGCACATACGGGAACTCGGTGGAGGCGTACCCGATGTACGACCACCCGGGATACCAGCGCGGCCACCGCTCTCCGTCGCCGTACTGCCCCTGCCCGTCCACCAGGACCGTGTTGTGGTTCGCCGTCAGCTTCTTCAGCGTATAGCCGGGATCGATCAGCAACTCCTTTCCGCCGCCGTACAGCACAAAGCTGTTCTGTGCGGGATGGTTGTGTCCGACCCCGCCGATCCAGGGATATGCCTCGATCAGCCGGGCCAGTGTGTGACCGCCAAGGGGTCGCGCGCCAAGCGCGAACATCGTAGCGTCCGTGCGCCACGACGTCCGCGCAAAATATGCTTCCACGTCCCGGTAATAAGCCAGCTTGGGCATCAGTTCGTCCAGCGTTCCCGCTGCCGAACCGACACCTCCGGCCAGCGCCCTCAGGGTCCACCAGTGCGTACTCCGCTTCCCTTGGTGTATCAACTCGGCGATTCTGAACAGCCGCGGATCCCGGTTGCGCGCGGCCAGCCAGAGCAGCGTCTCCAGCGCGGGTACAACCCCGGGACGAAACGTATCTTCGATCGCCGCGCCCGATCGCAAATCCGGATAGACGTAGTGGATAGGGAAATAGCCTGCCTTCCGCAGCCACGTGTCCGCATACGCGATGGTCTGTCCGGTTGTGTGTTCATACAGGTCGATCCATCGAAAAAGCGACCCCATGGAGAAGTTCCAGTACGCAGGCCCCTCGTGGAACCCCCCATCCTGGGCGAAGGTCTTCAGCGTCCCCTGGAGGCGGCCCCAGCTCCAGGCCATCCACACCTCGGCATCGGGCACCTCGCCGTAAAGCGCCGCGCCGGCCACGCCGATGGCGTAATTGTCGAACCAGTAGTGGTTCTGCTGGACGGTACGCGCCCAATACATTCGCTCCATAAAGGACGCCTCGAACATGAGCCGCGCCTGATACGCAAGCTTCTCCCGGATGACCCGTCTTTCCTCCTCCGTAAACCAGTTGTAGAGCCAGTCATAGGCGACAGCGGTCCCGTGGATCATATAAGCCGCGTCCAGGTCCAGATCCGGTGTGCTGTGCGACCATCCGTCAGGGAGCCACTTATCGTATGTACAGATCGTGAGAACGTGGCGCCGGATGGCCTCGAAGCGTTCGGCAGCATCGGGGGAATCGGCGAGAAGGCAGGAGATTGCCTCATTTTCCATGCGCCAAGCCCACCCCGCACGCTTCGGCGGACCCGAGGCCGGGGGCGGCGTTCCTCGCAAAACCCCCCGCCGCCGGTAGAGCCGCTGGCCGGCCTCACTCCGCTGCGCGGCGCGTAAACGCTCGATGTCCCACCGCGTCACAAACAGGCGCGGGCGCTCCCCGGTCAGGGCGGGGCGGATAACCGACGCGGCATCGAAACGAACGGTCAGACGCGTCAGCTTCAGGCGGGCGACGCTCACACCGGGCCGTTCCCGAAGCACGAGACGAATGTCCGTTCTTCCCGACACGTCCAGTCGAAAGCCCCGATGCACTTCAGTGTACTCGCCCTTGGGCAACACGATCGGTTGCGGCTGCCGCTCTCCGTTCACCTCCAGCCAGAATGAATCGGTTGACGTTGACGGGGCAGAGCAGAGAACGCTCAGCCGGTAGATCCCCGGCATCAGGTCCCGATCAAGCGTCAACGCGAAATCCGTTCCCAGAGTGCGAACCACTGTTCCCGGCTCGCGTCGGACCAGATCGAACCTCCCGGAAGCAACCTGGTTGAGCGCTTCACCCGCTGCTGAAAAGAGCACTTCTTCCTTTATCAGATCGCTCCTGGAGGGATCGTCTGGAACGGCAGTGGCGGGGCTTTCCATCCCAAAAGCCAGGAACAGGACCAAAGAGAAATATCGCAGCATGTCTCCGGCTCCCTGTACACCCCCGCAAATCCAGAGCCCCCGTCCCCATTCTCCGGTCGTCCATCGCTGTCACGAAGTAAGGGCCGCGACGATCGAGCCGTCCTCAAACGCTCAGCAGCGACAGCGTCCCGTCCGAACATCCGATCAGCAGACGGCTTTCTTCATGCGCCGTCAGGGTGTGTATCTCAGACTCTGCACGGTGAAGGCCGAGGGTCCGTCCGTCCCCGTCCAGCACCCACACGGATCCGTCCTCACACCCCGCGGCGATCTTCGCGTCCCCGTCGCGTTCAGCCACCATCACCTGTTGAACGGGCGCGGCCAGGTTACGCCGCCATCTTTCCTTACCATGTTCGTCCAACAGGTATATATAGAAACAGTCCGACCCGACCAGGACCTCCGGCCTGCTGTCTCCGTCCACGTCCGCAGCGCAAACCGCGTTGACTTCCTCTCCCACCCGCAGCTTCCAGAGCGTCTCCAGTCGATTGCCGTCCAGTTTCAACCCGAAGACATGCGACCGGTTCGTCCCGCACGCGATGAGGTGCTCGTCCCCCCGTACCCAGACGTCGCACGCGGGCATCATCGACGCCCAGCCGTCGAGCCCGTTGCTCGCGACCTCCGCGCCGTCGGCATCCAGCACGTAACAGGTCCCCCCGCAGGTAATCCGGCCCGGACCGCCGATCACCTCCTGCCTTCCGTCCCCGTTAAGATCCGCGACACGAAGCGGCGCGAATATGCCGTAGATCATAAAACTCCAACGCTCGTCGCCGGTCGCGTCAATACAGTGGAGCTGCCGGTCCGAGACGGCCGCCAGGATGTCCGTCCGCCCGTCACCGCGCAGGTCCGCCGCCGTCACGAACTCCACCGCAGAGTTCCGCGCGTACCGGTCCCATGTCCCCCTGAATATCTCAAAACCACGGGACCACTGTACGCCTCCGCCTTCTTCCAGCAGATAGAGACGCCGGTCGTCGGCGCCCGCGATCACACAGCGGCGGCCATCCAGGTCCGCCGGGCACACCGAGAGTACGGGACCCTCCGCCTGGAAGGACCAGGCCGGCCTTCCGTTATCGTCCAGCGCCAGAACCCGTCCGTCTACCGTCCCCAGGACCACCCCATCCGCGTTCGCGGCGGCACAGCGTACGCCGGAACCGGCGTCGTACCTCCAGACCCGGTGCAGCCCGGGTGCGGACGCCGCCGGTGCGGGCGTTCGAAAATCCGCCTCGTACGCCGGCACGTCTGCAGTCCCGCCCATCGAAAATACGCCTGCTCCTGGCCGATGCGTCTTTACCTCCTGCCGCCCGGCCGCAACGTGTAACCGCTCCTTGTTCAGCGTGATCTCAGCGGGCCGCGGCGTTACAACGATGCCTTCGCCACGTTCCAGATCGAATTCGATTGAAACGGGGTGTTCACTTTCGAAAATCGCGCATTCCGAGCACAGCGATGTGCCGTTGCACAGCGCAAACCACCCGTCGCCGGCCGCATAGATTTCGGCGCGGCCGGAAATCGACCCGACTTCGAACGCGCCCGTCCCGCCTCCGGTCCCCACCAGCATGCGGCCTTGCGATCCTTCGACCGCCACCGCCGATTCCCCGACGCGGCGCATCCGGTCGTCCACGGGCTTCCGCGTATTAGACGCATAGAACAGGTTGATGAACGTGTGCCGATCTCCCACCGCCATCTCGCGGTTGGCCGACTCGCGCAGAATATTCACATAGTCATCCGTATGGGGATATGCGTCCCACCAGTGGCCGAAATTCTCCCAGTCCCGCTCCAGCGACATCCGGCCTCCGCCCACGCTCTGCAGAACGAACCGGTCTTCGCGCCCGGTCTCGGGGTCCCGTTGCACCGACTCTAGGATTCCGTCCTTCAATGCGGGCGTTCCCAATGTGCGCCAGTGACACTGCAGCGCGAACGCGCCTGGCTTCGTCGCTTCGACCTCGTCCACCACCACGAAATACCGGCCCCTTTGCCAAACGATATTCCGGACCCACAGTGCGCCCCAATCGCCATCCGCGGACGTCCGGCTCATGCCCACGCGGTCCAGGTCCGCCACGCCATCCAGCCGGCAGAGGGCGGGTACGTCCCACGCCTTCCCGTCCCGTACCGCCGTCACGCCGTTGTGGTGCTTCAGGGTCGGACCCTCCGTATACGACGCGTCCACCAGGAAAATCCGGTCGTTGGCCGAGAATTCCGGTATGGTATTCCCGTCTTCGTGGCTGTGGTTGCCGTAATAGATCCCGTGCAGCATCAGGTACTGGTCGTCCCGGCCGAAACCCTCCCGGAAACAGACCGTATCGAATGCCTCTTCTTTCGGCAGGTTCAACGGCTTCACTTCGCGCGGCCTCGCCCTGGGATCTTCGGCGAGATCGTAGAAGCCGCCAGCGACCTCGAGCACCTGCACCCCGGCCATCCCTTCCGGGACCTCGGGAGGCAGCCCGTCGTCGAAGTACTTCTCGAAACTCATCACGAGCAACGGATCTCTCACCGCCTCGTACCGCTCGCCCGGCGGCTGGGGCCGAAAATAGTCCGAGGGCCGGTCGAACCGTCTGCCCAACAGAAACACCGCACGCCCATCCTGAAGTACATGACCCGCCTTGGCCACGAAATTCGTGGGGTATCCATCCATCGGCGCGCCCGTATCTCCAAACGCGGGCAGCGCTCCCCGGTTGTTGCAATACAGCACCGCCTGGTCCAGAGATCGTTTGCAGTTACCGTTCTCGATATAGGTCGTATCCCCACTCGCCAGCGTATAGGTCAATATGTGGTCCAGCGTCATCCACTGGTAGGCATTGGCATCCTCGACCGGCTTGAACGATTCCGCCTGACCCTTGAACACGTCGGCAGACGCGGCCATCCACTCCTTTCCCTCCTCAAAACCGTAGTGGGTTAAAAAGTATCTTCCTCCGAACCACGCCGCCAGCGCCACCAGTGTCTGGTGGTTCTGACGGACCATCCGGTGCCCGACGCCCTCGCGGAAGAACCGGGTGTACGCCCCTTCCTCGGAATCCATGATCCACAGCAGGTATTGCGTGATCTTCAGCCGGTCCTCGTCCGAGAACACGGGACTCTCCTCAATCAGGTCCCATACGACCGCCAGCCACCACACGTGGAAGTGCGCCATCACGCCGTACTCGCCCATCATCAGATGGGCTTTTGCGATTTCCAGAACGGCGGATGCATACGCCTCGTGCCCGGTCCGGTGATACATCAACCCGTAGGCGCCGGCCTCCGAGATCAACTGGAACCCAGCTCCCGCCTCGGAAGCGTGAGGCGCCGTCGCCCGCGCGATGAAGTCCTCCCGCCGCTCCTGCAGCCATCCCTCCGGCGGACGGGAAAATGCGTCGAACTCGGGGCCCAGCCGGATTTCCATCGTCCATCCCAAGCTGAACGTCTCTTCATCCGCTACAAGATCCACGAAACGCGACACGACACGATCCAGCCCGGCCTCGTCGCTGGCGCCCAGCAGCACCACGTTGTACCCGTTCCCCAGAGGGTTGTGCAGCGTCCGCAGCGCGTACCCGCCCCTGCCGGGATAACAGCGGTCTTCCACCGCCCACCACTGGTAATAGAGCCACCGGATGAAGTCGTTGTCGGCCATATTCCCCAGCGCCACCACGTGCCCCTCCAGCAGCGCCCCGGCAGCCGCGTCTGCTGCCCGAACCACCTCCAACCGCGCCCCCGTGGCCGCCTCGACCCGCTCGACGACTCTGGCTGCCTGCCGCGTGTGCGTGCCATCCCCTCCGATGACGACCTTCGCCTTTGTCTCGCCGTTGAGAACGACCGCCGTCTCCGGGCGCATGTCTTTCAACACATTCACCTTCAGGCCCGTCGGTCCGTTATTCACGTTCATCTCCTCGTTGCGACGCCCTCATCCCCAAGTTCATACTCATGGCCCTGAACGACCACCAATGCAAGCCCGCCAGAGCGATGGCTGCCGTATGCCACGCCGTCACTATCGCCGACAAGCACGAGGTCGTCCCCGATCCGCGCCACCTCCGTTTCTCCCGACCGCTCGGTCTGTACTCCAGACCGATCCAGCGACGCGTGTCCCGGACACAGCACGACCCCCAGGTTGCGACGGCTGACCAGGCCGGAGGCGGTAAACCGCAGGTGGTACTGCTGGCCCCACTGCGAATCGTCCCTGCCGGTCCGCATCGGAGGGGGGTCCCATCCGTCGGTCAGGGAGAAGAATGCATTGTTGTGGTACATGAAATGCCCCTCGAGGGAACTCCCTTCACGCTTCAGCAGGAAGGTCCTTCTCTCCTCATCCACCGAAAAACGGTTCCAGGAATGGATATTCCACTGCAGCGCCGAGTCGATGCCCGGAACCGCAACGAACTCGTCGATCATCACGAAACAGCTCTGCGTCTTCAGGAAGAAAACGTGCCGCCGGCACCGTTCCGCACGGTCGCTGTAGCTGGCGTCCGCGTTGCCGGCGAAATAGACGATCCGCTCGTCCTCGAACGCATTTTCGATCTTCCCGAGCGAATCGTGCGACCGCATGATCTGGGACGCATCTGAAAGCGTGACGCAGTTGTGCGACTTGGTGTGCCATACCCAGTGCGTGTGATGATCCGAACCGTACCCGATGTAGTAGCCGCTGGGCATCGCCATCACCTTGCCGCCGGCGTGGAGAATGAAATCGTTGTTGTTCGCGTGGGAATGGCTGATGGCGCCGAGCGGAGAAGAGCGAAAGATCAGAGCGACATCCCGTGCGGCATCGTTCAGGTCCGTCCGGACCGCGGCCCATCCGGCGGCCGGGAACACGCGAAAGATCGATTCTGTCGCGCTGTTCTCCGGACACGCCTTTTCGGGTTGCGCCAGGAAGAGTTGCGACATCACGCCCGAGCTTCGCCGCTCCGCCGGTGTCTGCATCTGCTCTGCCTCGGCGCGGAAGGCTTCCACGTATCCCGCGAACTCGTCGGTATCCGTCTCGCGCCCGATCAGATCCACCAGGTCCGCGTTGGACCTCCAGGAGCCTGCCCACCGCTCGGTATGGTCGCCGAATCCCATCCACTCCGCGTAGGGCGGCAAACAGTACTGTCGCCAACGGGCGTGGTTCTTCCAGAAGGGTCTCTGGTAAAGATCCACGCCGACTCCCCGCTTCAGCGCCGAGGCGAACATCGACATTATTGTGACATATGCCAGACCATAGGAGGGTCCTTCCGCCCATGCCCCGTCGTCGCCAGACCAGATCGGCCAGATGCCGCACAGTACCGGCCTGAGCCACTCCAGCCACGACTGCGCTTCGGGAATATGGTCGTGAAACACCAGCGCGATGTGCGCCAGGAACACGATCTCGCGGCCTGCGTGCGAGTCGAATCGCGTGACCCCGTACGACCCCCGGTTGTGCATATAGTCGAACGTTATTCGTCCCCGCCGCCGGAACTGCGCCACAACGGCATCGCGTTCCTCTTCCGTAAAACGATCCCACACCCAGTCGCACGCGTTCGAGCCGTTCCAGATGACGGACATGTGGGCCTCGTCGTTATGGGCAAGGTGACTCGATCCCTCCGGGTCCCAGCGCGATATGGACGCCATCCGTTGGCAGGCGGCGCGGGCGAACCGGTCCTCCCCGCCTACCAGATACGCCAGAGCCAGGGTCTCCGCGCCTTTGACAAAGCGCCGGGACTCCCACATGATCGGCGCCCACGTCTCATGATATTCCTGATAGTTCTTGCTGCGGTCAGGGAGAAAGGGCGGCTCTTCTATCTCGTGCGGTTCGGGCAACACGGCCTCGGCGCTGTTTCGCAAGCCCTTCCACGCCCGTTCCGCATCGCCGGCGGAGGCGGCCCGGAGCGCCGGCACCTCCTCCGGCCCCACATAGATCCGCGGGTGTTCGGACGGGAATCGCTTCAGCCACTCGCTTGCCGGGGGCACCTCCACAACTGTGGCCTCAGGCCGGATCTCAAACGAGAAAACCTCCGACATCGCGCCATGGTCCGCGGACCACCGCCAGAAATACTCCCCGGACTCAAACGCCCGTTCAGGCAGGTACACCGGTTCCCGCAGGCCGCCCTTGTCCAGACAGATATTCTCAAAACCCGGGTCCCGCGCCACCTGCAGGCGATAGCCCGAGGCGGAATCCACCGGAAGCCAGGCGAAGACAGGGGGGTTGGTTTCCGGACCGGCCCCGTCCCTGGGCTGTCTCGGATCCTTGTGCGGATGCGGATGTCTGTGTTCCTTCATGGCATGACCTCACGAATGTGTCAGTGATGCTGGTAAGAAAACCATGTATCCTCTGGCCGCCTCAGGCCCTTGCAAGCGACGCGACCCGCTCCGGGTTGCCGCTTTCGATACTCCTGCCCGCCTGGATCATCATCAGCGTGGCCATCAGACCGTCCACGTGGTCCGCGGCCATGGGCGCACCGGTCCTCAGCGCCTCGACAAACAGCCGGTTCTCCTCGACGAATCCACCCTCTTCGCCGCGGTAGACCGCCGGCTCCTTCCCGGTCTCCGTATACGTCAGCGTGCAGAACCGGTCCGTAAGGAGCGCGGACCGGTTTTCGGAAAAAATCTCCATGAAGAGCTTGCTTGTCATTGCCGGCTGATTGGCATCTCCCTGGATCCAGCAGCCTGCCGCGCCATTTTCAAACCTGAACGTGGCGGTCAGATTGTCCAGCCTGCCGTTTGGCTGATAGTAATTCCCGCCCGCCGCGTAGACCTCCTCCGGATCCGAACCGGCCATGTACCTCAGAAGATCGCACGAGTGACATCCCTGGCTATACACGTTGCCTCCCCCCAGGACGGGATCGTTGGCCCAGGTATCCCCCCATCGGTTGTCCATCATCTGCATCACCACCATCAATGGATCGGGGATCAGTTCGCGGGCCTTCTGTACCATCGGATAGTACCGCATCTTGAAGGCCGTAAAGAGCTGAATCCCCTCACGCTCGACTGCATCGCCGATCTTCCGGCAGTCTTCAACGGTCAGAGCGAGCGGCTTTTCCACCAGTACGTTCTTTCCCGCTTCCGCCGCCCGGATACAGTAATCCGCATGGGTGTCGTGGTGGGTACAGATATAGACCGTGTCCAGCGAATGATCCGCGAGGACGCGGCCGGCGTCGTTGGTGGCATAATCGCCTCCGTATCGAGTACACAAGTCGCGCGCCTTCTGCTCAACCACGTCGCAGAACGCCGCCATGCGTATGCCGTCCAGCCCCGCCACTGCTTCGCTATGCACGCCGCCGATCGCTCCACATCCGATCAGTCCCGCGCGAAGTCCAGACATTTCCGTTCTCCTCCCTCCAAAATCGATTCCAAATGGTCCACAGATGCAAGCAGGGCGCAGCGTACTGCGCCCTGCTGACGTCCATCCCGCGATGAGCGATGCCGGATCGTTGGCAGCGGCATGCAAGTCAGATTCCGTAGCGGAACTGAATCTCGCGGGTGTCGCTCTTGCCGCTGACCCGGTCCTTGATCTTCACCTCGAGGACCTGGACGCCCGGCTTGGCCTTTTCCAGATCGATTTCAAAGTACTGTTGCTCGGTGGTTACGGTCCCCGCGTGTTCGTACGAAACCGACACCTGTGTCTTCCTGCGTTTGAAAAGGGAAGTGATGGCGCCCACCACGCCTTCCGACCGCCCCACGACCGTACGGACCAGGTATTCCACCTCGTAGTCGGTCTGTCCGAACCGGTTCTTCTTCAGGTTGTAGATCTCGTAGTAGGCATATACCTTCTGCGCCTCTCTGTAGTTCCTGGTGGGCATCGGCACGACCCGGATATCGCCCTTACTGAATTTGCCCGCCGAATTCGAGTCGGAGATTTCCGAAGCCAGAAGGATGTCGCTGATCTTGAGCTTTTCAACACCGTAATCGGGCACTTCGACCGCCTGCTTGTAGAGTCCGGTATGTCCGGAAGCCAGATCCTTGATCTGGACCTGCAGTTCGTATTTGCCCGGCGGCACCGGGGTCTTGAGCATTTCCGGAAGAAACGCCCCTTTGACCCTGTCGAAGTCTGCCCGTCCCTCGTAGTGGAACTCCCGGGTATCGCGATAGATCGTCGTGTGCGCCGCGTCGGCCAGGGCCATGGCGCACTGCACGCTGACCTGCGCCGAATCCGCCTGCTCGGCAATCCGGACCTGTTCGGGTGGAATGCCATAGTAGACTTCAACGTTGGTCTGGCCGTCGGATCCCTGGAAGTTGGCCAGGTCATAATAGAAATTGAGCGCCGGTCCCTGGATTCCCGGCCGGTAATAGTCGGGGGTCTCGTGCGCGGCGTTCTGGTAGATGATCTCGGGTGCGTATTTGACCAGGCGGGTGATGTTGACAAGCTGGTTATTCAGAGCGGTCACCGGGGGAATCGGGGCAAAATTGAACTGCCCGCTCTTGTTTTCATCGGTAAACACGATCTCGATGCCCCCCTGGATCTGCGTGTAGATCCAGGTCTCCCAGGGAACCGTGGCCATATCGGTGTGGATCGTTACGGGTATGTAGTCCCCGAATTTCATCCGGGCGATCTGATTTCCTAATTCTTCGAACCTGGCACCGTCCTGGTCGTCATAGTCGCTTCGCGTGAGCGGCGTTGGCAGTGGGGTTCCTTCCAGGTCGCGTTCCTGGAACTCCTCTTCATCCGCGGCATCGGTATTGGAAGTAAAACCGTCTTCCAGAAAACTGGCGTCGCGCTGATCGGCCGAACCGAATCCGTGGAGTGCGTCCTGGGTACGCTGGGTTATGGGATGGCGAAACGCCCGGATCGGGAACACCGGTCCTGTAAACGTCATAAAGGAAGCCTCGGCCCCGTAGAGACTGGCGGCCGTTCGCATGCGGACGGCATCCACGTCGGGGGTAACGGATAGATCGCGCTGATAGGACCGTGACCGGTAATCCGGCTTTCCATAGCGGATATAGACTTCACCCCGCTTGTCCCAGGGCGAAACCTTATCGGCAAAGAAGGTACGCGCATACCAGACCCGCCGGTAGTGCTCGACCATACGTTCGTTGACGCGGGTCATCATATCGGGGTCGCGCCGCAGCCAGAAACGCTCCCGGAACGCCCTTCGCTGAGTCGTGTCCGGCAACGCCTGATACTCCCGAAGTTCATCTACGGAAGCCACGTACGCAATATCCGTGTACAATTCGCGCTCGCCCGGCCCGACTGTGTCCAGGAAGCGTTTGAAATTGTCCAGCGCCTTGTTGTATTCTTCCTTGTAGAAATGGCCCTGCGCTGCGATGGGCAGCAACCGGGTCTCCTCGTCAAGCGCCGCCATATGTGGTGCAATGTGTTTGGAGATCCTTTCGTACGCATCGGCCTGTATACATGCCAGGCCGAAATAATACAGGCCGTCCGGATCGTCGGGCTCCATCCCAAGATAGGTATCGAAATAGCCAAGAGCCTTCTCGTGGTCCTCCTTGAAACGCTCGTGCGCCTCTCCCAGCGCTCGGTAGGCATCTGCCTGTTCGGGATCCAGTTCGATGGCCTTTTTTGCCGCGCCAACCGCCCGGCGGAAGTTGTGAAAAGCGCTTATCCCCTTTGCCGGCATCTCAGCGTACACAAGTGCCAGGCCGGCGTGCGCCGCTGCATCATCTTCATCCAGTTTCAGCGCCGCCTCGAACGACTTCCTTGCCGACTTGAAGTCTTCAGCCTTCAACTGTACGCGGCCCAGACGGGTCAGTATATGCGCGTCGTCCGGAAACGCTTCGGCAAGCCGGTAAAATGTGTCCAGAGCCGCGTCGAGTTGGCGGCTGTCCAGCTGCCGTTCGCCGACGGCACGAATGGAATCCCGTGTCGAAGACGTCCCCGCTGTCGTCGAGACGCTCAGTCCCAGCATCAGAATGACAATACAGTACCGCTGAAGGCGGACAGGCTGAAATCGATGTCCGGTGTCCATGGTGTGCCCCCTTGTCTCAATCCGCCGCCGGATTGTCTCTCAGCGGCGTTCCGGCAACAATTCCCCGTCCCTCCCGAACGGTCACGGTCTGCCCGGCTGCGACGTTGCTGATCCGTTCAATCCGGCCGGACGGCCAGGCCACCTCAACCGAATCGGCCGCCCCGGCCCCTGCCAGACCGAATGTCAATATCTGCTCACTCTGCGAACAATAGCTCGATCCCGACCTCACGAAGCGCGTTTGCACCACGTCCGCCGACCGCACGCGCACGGTCGCGCCAATTCCGTCCCGGTTGGACCAGCGCGACTCTCCGTCCGGCTGGCGGTCGTCCTCGCCGGCGGTCGCAATGCCTCCAATCAGTTTCACCCTCAGACAGCGGTTCCGGTTCCCGCCTTCGTTGCGATAGAGCGCGGGACGACCGTTGTTGGCGGAAACCAGCACGTCCAGGTCGCCGTCGCCGTCATAGTCCGCGTACGCCGCGCCGCGCCCGACCAGGCGATCGACGAGACCGCTTGCCGCACCCATTTCCTCGAAGCTGCCATCGCCCCTGTTTCTGTATAGTAACGGGCGCTGAGCGTAGCTGAGGTGGGACTTGACCAGGCGGATCCGGCTGTCCACGTGTCCGTTTGCCGCGAAGAGGTCCAGGCGCCCGTCCAGATCGAAATCGAAAAAGAAAACTCCGAAGGTGACGAACGGCGCACTCGGGTGCCCCACGCCGGAAGGCAGGGTCCGGTCCGTGAAGTATGCCCCGTCCCGGTTCTCAAACAGGGAAATCATCTCGTAGGCGAAGTTCCCGATGGCCACGTCCTCCCTGCCGGCGTTGCGGACGTCTCCGGCGCCGACCCCCATCCCGGACTTCGCCTCTCCGGCGGCGCTGTACGCCACGCCCGCCAAAAGGCCATCCTCGGTAAACGTGCCGTCCCCGTTGTTGCGGAACAGATAATCCGGCATCGTATCGTTGGACATCAGGATATCGGGCCATCCGTCGCCATTGTAATCGAGGGAGACGGCGGACATGCCCTTGCCCGGCTTTCCGCCGATGCCCGACGCTTTCGTAACGTCCGAAAACCGGACTCCGTCATTCCTGTACAGCCGTGAGTAAACCGGATCGTACAACTGAGGCGCATACGAACCCGCCCCCGAACGCGCTGACAGCCAGGAATCCCGTTCCGCCGACCATCGCAGGTAGTTGCCCACAAACAGGTCCAGGTCCCCATCCCGGTCGTAGTCCAGCCAGACCGCGCACACACTCCACGTGGAGTCAACCACCCCCGCCTGCGCCGTGACGTCCTCAAACCGTCCGTCGCCCCGATTCCGAAAGAGCCGGTTCGCGCCCAGGCCGGCCACGTACAGGTCGCTGTCACCGTCGTTGTCGTAGTCTCCGGTCGCGCAACCCATCCCGAACATGGGATGCTTGAGCCCCGCCTGCGCGGTCACGTCGGAGAAACGACCGCTTCCGTCATTCCGGTAGAGCGCCATCGTGGACGGCGGGTCGGATCCGCGCTCGTGCAACGTGGCGCAACTGATCAGGAGAATATCCGAATCCCCGTCGCCGTCAAAGTCCCAGAACGCGCATCCGGACCCCATCGATTCCGGCATCAACTCGCTGCCGGAACCCCCGTTGTCGTGCCTGAACCGGATCCCTGCGGAACGGGTTACATCCTTGAAAATCACCCCTTGCGCGAGGCCGTTTCCCTCCATGCAAATTGAGAACGCGAGAACCGCGAATATAGTCCTTGTGCGTTTCACTCTTTTCGAGACGCTTCCAGCCGGGCGAGCCTGGTCCTGGCGTCCGCGACCCACGCCTGCTGCACGGAATCCCGCCGGGCCAGCCTCAGATACGCCCGCCAGTGGTGGATGGCGCGCTCAACGTCGCCCGTCCGTTCGTGAATGATGCCCAGATTGTAATGTCCGTCGGCAAAACCCGGCGCGATGCCGATGGCGCGCGTATAGGACTCAATCGCCGCCGTGTGGTCGCCGAGATTGAAATACGCGTTGGCCAGGCCCGCGTAACGCATCGCGTGCTGGTGTCCGGCCACCGACCGCGTGTACGCACCCTGATTCGCATCCACCATCGACACGACCGAATCCGGCGGCGCGCTATCCGGTTTCAGCCGGATGGCCTCCCTGTACGAGACCACCGCCTCCCCGTACCGTCCCTGTCGTGAATACGCGTTGCCGAGATTGTAATGCGCCTCGGCAAGGTCCGGATCCAGCCGGATGGCCTCCACCTGCCGGGAAACCGCCCCGTCGAAGTCTCCGCTGAGCATATGGACAAGGCCCAGATTCGCCTGCGCCTCGGCGTAGTCCGGCATCAGCGCAACAGCCCGCCGATACGCAGTACGCGCATCCTCTACTTTACCTCGGTCCAGAAACTGGGTGCCCCTCGCAACCTGCTGCGCGGCGGTCTGGCAACGGGAGACCGCACCCAGGAAGAGCGCCTTCATCGGATCGCCGGAAAAGGGCAACCCTACAAGGGCGGCCCGGCGATAGGCTGCCAGCGCGTCCCCGTACCTTCGCTGGCGCGCTTCCATGAGGCCCAGCATGTAGTGCGCCGCGGCGAAATCCGGAGCGACGGCCAGGGCCTCCCGAAGCCGCGCGACCGCGAAAGCGACCGCCGGACGGGTCAGGTTCCAGTTCGCCCGTCCCCGGCCTCTGCTGTCGGCCACGCGTCCGGCGGCTTCGACAAATGGCGGATAGGCGTCTCGAGTCGCCCCCCTCCCGAATCCGGCCGTCGTCTCTGACGTCAGTCCGATTGCGTCGTTCAACCTGGCGGCAACGCTGTCCTCAAGCACGAACCCTTCAGCGCTCGCGGCGACAGGTAGCGCGGACGAAACGCTGAACACCAGCATTCCCCACCCTAAAGCGCGGCGCAACTTGCGGGCCCACGAACTATTGACGTACGTCCCGAGCACAGCGAAATCCGATGAAATTGCCCTTCTGGTCGGGATAGAATCTGAACCGGGCGGATGTCTTCAGGTAGTGAGGAAGGTGGTGCCATGAACTGCCTCTTACAACGCGAAACGTCCCGGCCGCGGGGCCGGATGGGTCTTCCCTGGGACTTCGACCATAGTACGTGTCGTCGTACCAGTCGTTGCACCACTCCCACGCGTTGCCCGCCATGTCCAGCAACCCGTAAGGGCTCGCTCCCCTGGGCCTGGAACCCACCGGCAGGGTATGACAGAACTCGCCCGGCACCGGGCCGGCCGAAGGATTCGCCCAGTTGGTGCGGCCGCACGTGCCGCCCAGGTCCATGATTGCGTAGTCCGCTCCGGGCGCTGCTTCACCCCACGGATAGGTCCGTCCGTCCGTTCCCCGAGCCGCCTTTTCCCACTGCGCTTCCGTGGGCAGGCGTCCGCCCCGCCACCTGCAGTAAGCGTCCGCCTCCGTCCACGTCGCCCCCACGACCGGCTGGCGGTCATTCGAAAATAACGGATTTTCGGTCTCAGCCGGCAATGACGCCCCGGTCGCGCGCGCGTACGCACGGAACTGAGCATTCGTCACTTCGTATTTGTCAATATAGAACGCATTGAGATACACGACGTGCGCAGGGCCTTCGGGGTCGAAACCCTGATTCGTACCCATCAGGAAGTCGCCTGCATTTACCACCAGCATCGTATCCACGGTACCCGCCGGCGTGCGGTCCAGGAAGACCCCATCAGGCATTTCGTCCAGGAGGGACTCTCCGCTGCACCCGGCGCACACCAGGAGACCGTACCAGGCAACTCGCCACCACTTGCGCCGGCGCATGCTCAGTTTACGTCCCTCGCACAGCGGACGCCCCATCCGTCCGTGGCTCCTGTTGGATCGGACCAGCTGCGATAGGTGATGCTGAGCTTGTTCGGATCCTGTCCCGCGGCGGTCCGCCAGGAACCGCCTCGAAGTATACGAAATTTGCCCTGCTCCGGCCCAGTGGGTCCGATGGTTGCGCTCACCTTGTAATATTCGGCGTCGTAGTAGTCCGCGCACCACTCCCACACGTTTCCCACCAGGTCCATGGCTCCGTAAAAGCTGACGCCCTCGGGATAGTTCCCCACCGGCGCCAGGGTATTGTCGTAACCGTCGTCGCCGTCCCTGAAATTCGCCCGGGAACCGTTCAACCCCTTGTTCCAGGGGTAGGGCTCCCTCGCCTCGTCTCCGCGTGCGGTCTTCTCCCATTCCGCTTCGGTGGGCAGCCTGGTCCCGCGCCATGCGCAATAGGCGGCCGCGTCGAACCAGTTGATCCCCACGGCCGGAAAGTTCGGCTTCGTTTCCGCCCGGTCGGGCCAGTCCCCGATACGGTCCTTGGACCCATGGCTGGCCGGCGTATACCGCTGCCGGTTGCCCCCGTCCGGAGCTTCCCAGAACCTGAAATACTGGGCGTTCGTGACTTCAAACCGGTCGATGTAGAAGGCGCTCAGGTACACCTCGCGTGCCGGCTGCTGGTCCGCCGGGCCGCGTTCCATTCCCATGGTGAAGTGACCCGCCGGGACCCGAACCATTTCCACACCCCCGAAAAGCCGCACCAGACCCACTGGAAGAGGTCGATCCTGGTTCGGGTCAAATTCCTCCACGGCGCTGGTGGGTGGTTCGTCCGCCCCGCCGCAAGCCAGGAAACTCCACCAAATGAGGCAAACAAAGAAAAACCCGATGGCACGCATGGACCACCTCGCGCCGGGTCGAAGGCAGATGCCCGATCGATCCCTCTCTGCCCGCACCTCTTCTCTCTCGATCGATTCGTGTGGTGATAACAAAACGGCGGCCAATGCCCCTTCCCGCCGACCCGGCCGGAGACACATTGCGCCGCCGTTAGCGCTGTTTCTGTTTAGTTTAGAGCGGCCCCGCTACGGACCGCCACGTCATCTGATACTAAAATGCGCCGCCGATGCTGAACCGAATCGGTGCATCCAGCAACTCGCCGACGTTGGTATAGCCGACGTCAACCAGCACCGTCCGGTCGCCCCAGTCGCCTTTGAAGCCGGCGCCGAAGCTGTACGTCTCCAGGTCGTGGTTGAACTTGTACCCGGCGCGCAGGGCCACCGCGCCCGACAGCCACAGTTCGCTGCCGACCTGCCACCGCTGTTCGTAGTCCACCTGGTAGGAACTCTCGAAAGAGACCGTCAGGTAATTCGGCTCGTCCATCTGACCGAAGAGCTCCATGGCCACGCCGATATCGAAATTCATCGGCATCAGGAATTTCTGGTCTTCCGCCAGCACCTTGGTGTCAGGCCCGAAATTCCGCATGGCCAGGGCAATTCGGGAACTCCGGAAACCCGTGTAGAAGTGGGTGCCGGCGTCCAGAACGAGGGAGGTCATGTTGTCCACGTGCAGGGTCTCGGAGATATACACCACCCGGACGCCCAGGCCCAGCTTGTCGGTCGCGTGAAACGCATAGGCCAGGCCGACGGAAGTTCCGCCGCCCTTGATCATTTCCCCCGTGCCCTCGGGGTTGAATATGGTCCGTACCGGCATATCGCCCACGTCGTAATTCAACACGCTGGCGCCCAGAACACCCCAGCCCGTCCGGTAGGCAAACGCGCCGCTGTAGAACCCCGTGTCGACCAGCCACCGGGTGTGGGAAAGCTGGTACCCGAAACGCTCCAGGTGAACCAGGCCGGCCGGGTTGAAATAGATCGCGTTGATGTCGTTCGAAACGGCCGTAAACGCATCTCCCATGGCCGCCGCACGCGGGGACTGGGTCACCTTCATCCACGGAAACGACGCCAATCCAAGTTTCCGGAAATCCTCGGACTTGAGGATTTCGGGCACGTCCCGCGCTTCCGCGGGCGGGTTCCCAAATGCGCCGGCCACGAGAACGGTCATCAGTGTCATGCAAAGTATCCGCTTCATAAGCTTATCGCTCCTTCCCGGGATTGCCTCACGCCGGCTATCGGATGACCATGAACTTTCCTATCCGTTTTTTTCCCATACTTTCGGATACGAGAGATTCCACCACGAAGAAGTAGACGCCCGCGGAGATCGACCCCGTGCCCAGCGACATCGCCAACTGGTCCCACTGCGCTTCGCCCAGCCAGACGTTCGGATCGTCGGGCGCATCCGTGCGGTCGTCGTGCAGGATCTTTCCGACCATGTCGCCCGCGCTGTTGAACACGTAGATCCAGGCCTTGCTCGGCACATTCACGAACCGGATCTGCGGTTTGCCCGGGTACTGCAGATTCGCGTCGCCAACCCGGAAGGGATTGGGTACCACGAAGACCTCTCTGCCCAATGCCTCGGTCTCGCCAACCGCGGGCTGCTTCGGACTGAAGAACGGCGGCTTGCGCTGGGACCGGGCCCACTGGCCGCCTTCGAGGCCGGCCTTTACCTGCGCCTGCACAAGGGCGGGCAGGGTGGCCATGGTGCCCACGCGGCCTACCCAGTCCTGGTGGCCGTTGGCGAACGGCCTTACCGAATACCAGTAATTGAAGCCGGCTACAGACTCTACGTCCGTATACGTATGCGTCCCGGCCGGGACCTCGCCGATCCTCGTCCAGGGCCCGTCCGGGTTCCACTCGGAGCGGTAGATACGGTAACCCGCCACGTCCTGCGCCTCCGCGCCGATATAATCCGGGTTCATCGCGCCGTCCGCCGAGTTCCACGTGAGCAGGTTCTGCGCGTCCGGGCTGTTTGAAACGTCCACGTACACATCCGGCGGCGAATCCGGCACGTCGTATTCATTATCATAGGCCCACTTCGCGCGATTGAAGAACTCGACCATCCATTCCTCGCCCTTCTTCAATCCTTCGAAGTCGTACAGGTGCGACCGCGTCCACGTGTAAAGGTCGCTCTCACCGGCGCCCGAGCCGCCCACCCAGGCCACCACCAGCTTGGCCTTGTCGCCAGGGCCCAGCGAGTACGGTCCGAAGGTCTGGGCGCTGTAAAACACGCCGATCTCGCCGGGATTCGCTTGATAGCCGGCATCCGCGATCATATTGAACATGGTCTCCCGGTCATGCGCACCGGGCCGGGGGTCTTCGGACACCGTGGTGCTTTCGATCCGCCAGAAGCGCACCGCGTGTGGCTGGTCACCCTGGGGCTGGACGAACTTGCCGGCGTCACGGGTATTGAATCCCCAGTCCCCGCCGTCCTCATACGCCAGCGGCCCGAAGCCCATGTATTGATAGGAGGTGAATTCACCGTCCTTGCGGCCCGTATCGCACGAAGGCGAAATAATCAGCCGGTTGACGGGATCGCCGGTATCGTCCCAGGGAAACTCGGGACTGTCGCCGTCCCAGTCCACGATCATCTTCAGCCCCTTGGCCGGGCCCGAATAACCGGCATTTTCGGTATAGACGATCCAGTCGTCGAGACCGCCCACGTTGTACCAGTGCCAGCGGTCCGATCGATTGTAGTGAGACAGCCCCGCGTCCGTGAGCATCCAGGAGCCGATGATGGGAACGAAAACGTTATCGAGCCTTTCCGCGGGCAGATCCCTCTCGCCGTCGCCGTCGCTGTCACCCGTGTTCTCGATCTCGATCTCGGTAATAATGAAGTCATCCCAGGCGGGGTAGCTCCAGGCCATTGTCCGTCGCGTAAAGGTAACCCCCGCCAGCGTGGTCCACTTGGTGACGATGATCTCTTCGGGCCATTCGTCGGAACGGGAAGAAGGAGCGGCCGGAGGCCCCGGAGTCGCGTATTCCCCCCACGACCAGTTGCTGATCCTCACGGGGGCCCTGTTCAGCGGCGCATTCTCCAGAATCTGCGCCAGGTTCTCGCTCCAGGTGGGCGCGTAGTACCACGGCGCGCCTTTACGCCATTCGAAGCCCGGATTCTCGGCGGATGAAGGCTGCACCCTGATCTCCCCGCCCAGGTACTGCAGTTCCTCATCCATGGACGGGTCGCCCACCATGGGCACGATCTCGTCGAGCATGTCCGACCGCGGGCCGGTCAGTACCACGTAGTACCCGTTCTTGGAAAAATTGTCGTAGGCTCTCGAGCCCTGGAAACTGGATGGAAGGCGTAAGGCCAGGCCAATGCCCTCCCCGTGCGACGTGGCTTCGATTCGCCCTTCGCTGTTGCAGTCGACGCGGAAGAACGGCAACTGGCTGGCCCAACCATCACCTGTAATAATGTCGCCGCCCACCGTGGCGGGGTACACCATGCTGGAAGACCGCGAGAGCGCCGCGCCGATGGAGCCTCCCTGCGTGCCAAGATTGGTAACAGACGTGTACAGCATCCCGCGTTCCAGGGGCGCCCTGCCGGCTGATCCCGGGTGATTCGCCTGGCCCCAGACCTGCCCGGACCAGCATATCGCCAGGACTGCTGCGAACGCCCAACCACCGCACCCTTTCAGGACGGTGTTCATACGGTTCGAACGCATCATATCCTCCTTAGCGTGTATAGATCGTCAATGAAAGAACCGCGTGGCGGCGGGAACCCGGGCAACCCTCCAGGTTCCCCGCCCATTCGAAGACTCAATTCCGGAATGGATCAGAACTGCATTCTCAGACCCATTTCCGTGCGCCGGGGATGGCTGTAGAAGTTCCGGTCGCGCGTATCCCCGTAAAGGAGGAATTCGGAGTTGTCCGGACGGGCCGTCAGCAGGCCCCAGTTGGTCCAGTCGGTGGTATTGTATGAACTGTCGTCCTTCTGGTTGAACAGGTTCCGCACCTCCAGGAAGAGGCTGACGTCGCCGCGTCCCTGACCGAACGGAAAGCGCTTTTCAATGGCAAAGTCGGTCCAGGTGCGGATGGGACGCAGCCGCCGTTCGCGGCCGGAATTCGGCGGCGTGTACCAAAACGACCCGGTATTCTGCATGCGCCACAGCAGGTTGATCCGCCAGTTGGCAAGGAACTTGCTCCCGAACACCTTGAAATCGGGCCCGTAGTCCCCTGGCGTGAGGTAGAGGAACTGTACGCTGCCCTGGTTGCGGATGTTGCCGCCGTCTGCGTTCAGCCCGGTTTGATAACCCCTGGCCCACACGTGGATGTGGTCCAGTTCGAAGTCATCCAGACCGATGAGCCCGTACTCCCGGGCGGTCATCCTGGTCTGCTCGTATCCTCTGCCACCAGGCCTGCCGTCCCGCTTCGCGTTATTCCGGATCACTCTATTTGCGGTGGCGCCGATCTCCCTGATCTGTTCCACCGTGAGGGGCACCGGTACCTCAACACCGTTCTCCACCCTGTATTCGTACCAGTATCGCCCGCTGGCGATGTAGAGGGAATCGGGATACAGGAAGTTGAACCATGCGTCGAAGTTGCCCCATCCTGCCTGCGCCCATGTCATGTTGTATGCCAGATTGATGGCGAAATTGTGGCTGAGGGGCTTCCGAAGGGAGAATTCAAGACCCCGCTGTTCCTCGAAGCCGTTGTTGTGCAGGATCCGTGCGTAGGGATGCACCCAGCCCGGCCTGTGCGGCGCGTAAAAGCGTACGTCGGAGTGGTAATGGTACTGGTCCTTCGCACTCTTGTAGTAAATCGCGATCGCGCCGGTGTAGTCCTGCACGAAGTTCCAGTCGGCCCCCACTTCCATCGACACGGTCTTCTCGGGCCGGATTTCGGTGGTACCCTGCCCGCTTCGAATCGGGTAGGAAGGCCGCATGGCGTTGTAACGCTCACCCGGGTCGATCGCGCCGTTCCCGTTCCAGTCTTGGTCGGGACCCGATGTGCGCCAGTCCCCGTTGAACAGGTAATAGATGTCGGGATAGGCCAGGAACAGACCCGCGAAATAGTGCATGGACGAACGCGCCGTGATCGGATGCGACACCCCCACCCGCGGGCTCAGGTTCTTGAATACGACAGGCTCGCGGTGGGGCGCATTCTGGAATCTCAGTGGTGAGTTGAACATGGGCGAGAACGCGTATGCACCCGAAGCCGGAAACTTGGACACCGGATCGAACAGGTCCAGACGAAGGCCGGCATTGATGACCATGCCTTCGAACTCCATCTTGTCCTGCGCGTAGATGGCAAGGTGCTGTGGCTTGACGGGTGCTCCGACCACGCCCTGCTCGCCCGCAAACTCCAGCCGCCTGGCCTGCGCGCTCTCTCCCGTGTAGCGGGTAAGATACATACTGTACTTGATGAATTCGAAACCGGCCTTCACGAAATGACCCTTCGTGATCTGGCTGGCCAGGTCCAACTTGACCTGGTACCGCTTCCGATCCGCAACCTGGTAATGCCTGACCTCGCGGTCCACGGCGAACCATCCGTCCGCATCCGTACGTACGTCCGACGTTCTCGCCGCGATATCGCTGGTGTCGTCGACGGTTGAATAGCGCGATATCCGGAGGTCGTAGAACGTCCTGGGCGAGAGAGAATGGGTGATGGCCAGGTATTGCATATTGTGGGTCGTGCTCATCTTGCCCGCCGCACTCCAGTCAACCGGCAGGAATATGTTCTTGCCTGAGCCGCGGATGACGCCACTGGAAGTGCCCGCGGACCGCTCGTTCCGCCAGGAATCCCGGTCGGTTCCGATGAATTTCTTATTGTATTCGAACAGACCGCCGACCTTCATCTTTACGTTTTCGGAGGCGCGGACGGTGACGCTGTATGATCCCTGGTAGTTATTCAACGAAGGGACAAACCGCCCGATGTCGTCATAATAGCCACGCTCCGTGCCCGAGGGATAGACGGGCGCCTTCCGGGCCGTCTTGCCCGAAACGATGAACGAGGCGCTCCTGGAAAGCGGCCCGGAGACATTTCCCTCCACCTCGTGGCCTGTGATTTCATCGTAGTCCGAGCGCTGGTGGACGAGTCGACCCGTTTCCGGGTCGCGCTCGTTCTGCCACTCACCTTCGCCCCATTTCATTTTGTCGAGATTCGACGGACTCTCGTAGATGTTTGCGCCCCAGTGCTTCTGCCCCGGGGGGGTCCGCCGGTACTCCGCCCACCCGTGGAAGTTCTGGCTCCCGTCTTTCGTGATTATGCTGATGACGCCGGCCTGGGCGTTGCCGTACTCGGCGTTCATCCCGCCCGTTACCACCGAAATCTCCTGGACGGTGGACCGGTTGATGGCCTTCCAGTTGTGAGACCCGGCGCCGTCGCTGTTCACGATTTTCACGCCGTCCACGTAATAGGCCACGTCTCCGCCCGTGCGGCTTCGCCATTCCCCGGGACGGTTGCTTCCCCGCATGCGGTCTGAGCCGTCGAGGTGCACGCCCGGCTGCAGCGTGATCATCTCGCTGGTGGTGCGCACGATGGGAAGCTGCTCGATCTCATCGGCGCCTACGATGTACTTGCTGAAGGTCTTGTCGACCTCCACCGGAGGGCGTTCCGCCTTGACAACCATCTCACCGAGCTCAAGCGTCGCCTCCTGCAGCGTAAAATCGACCTCCGTGGTCACGTCGGCCTGCACGCGCACGTCCGTCTGTGACTCGGCCTGGTATCCGATCAGGGACGCCTTGAGCGTATACAGCCCCGGATCGGCGCGGAGAATCACGTAGAATCCCTCCGCATCGGCCGTCGATCCAATGTTGACGCCCTCGACGACCACATTGGCGCCAGGCAGCGGTTCTCCCTGGCTGTCAAGAACCTTTCCAACAATCTTTCCTGTCGTTCCGGCCCAGACGCTACCGCTGAACGCCAGTGCCGTGCAGAGGGAAAGAATCCCAAAAAACAAAACACACTTCCTCATTGCAGAACCTCCGTTTGTATTGACTCCCAGACTGTATTGAGCCCTTCGCGCCCGATTCGGATTACAACTCCTCCTTTCCCGGGCGTTCAAGGCGCTCTACTTCCTTCCCGATTCGTAAAACTTGACGGCCACCTCGAGGTCCAGCATCTGCAGCAGCGGCATCACGCCCTTGATGCCCCAGGCCTCCCGAGGACCGAGCGTCCCCACCAGGAAATTGTGCTGAGCCCGGAAATCCAGTGAAATGTTGTTGGTCATGAACCTCTCGACGCCGAACCCGAAATGCGCCCCCAGCGCCCACCGGCTCTCCACCACCGGATCGAGGACCACGCTTGGATCCAGCCTGTTCTGCTCGGAGCCCGCGACAGGGATGCCCTTCTGCCCCGGATAGATCAGGCCGCTCACGCGATTGCTGTAGCTGTGAAAACCGCCGCCGGCGACCACGTAGGGTGACGTCGCCTGGTTATTGAACAGGCGCGATTTGTCACCGAGCCGGAAAATCATGTTGCACAGCACGCTGTTGATCCGCATACTGGCATCCGAGCGGGGGCTTGCGTAATCCTTCGAGTCTTCGTTCCAGGTGAACGTCTGATTCTCGATCTTGCCGTCTTTGTATTGTAAACGGTGATATTCGAACTCGAGCGCGTTGTTGGCATTCCTGTTGTAAACCACGCTGCCGCCCCAACGCACTGCCTGGGTGTACCAGTTGTTCCGAAGCCCCAAAACGGGCAGGTTGTAGCCCAACAGCAACCGCCCGCCGATCCGGTCATACTCCTGCGCGCCGGAATTCGGGGCGAGAAGCGCCACCAGAAGCCCGGCAACAGCCGCAAACCTCCATGTGCCCATAGACTGCCCTCCTTGTGATGGATCGGGCCGCGCGATCGCCGCCGACATTCTCGCGAAACCCGGTCCGATTGCAGTACTTTGGCTCAACCTGTCACCGACTCCCCGCAAGTTTCCGGCGATGCTTCACGGGCCCGTTCGGCGGCATCCGGAACGGGCGTCCGCAAATTCCGGAGGGGGGCCGAAAATTACAGATACGGCAAGACGGTGCCCCTCCCACAGAGAAAGCCGTCGCGATGCCGTTTCGATACCCGCCACCGAAGCGGGTACACAACTAAAACATCCTATTAGCAATGATAACACCGGCCCGCGGATTTTGTCAAGAGAAAAAAAAGGTGTTTTTTTGAAAACAGGAACGTCAGGGGCCCGCACGGGCGTGGCGGGGTCGTACGCGGGACGAAGACCCCGCCCCATGCGGGGAGGAGTGCGGCCCCCGACGCGGTCACACAGGAATGTCCGCCCCAACCTCGCAACGGTCCTTCGCGGCGCGGGCGCCCACAAGGGACGCCCCTACAATGCTAACGCGGCCGTGAGATCCGGTAACACGAGTTGGAAATTCGCGGTGAAGGTATCGCAAAATGTGTCGCTACTGTCTCATTTTGCGACAGTAGTAGGGTCATACTACGCGTCTTGTCCGAATGCGCCGCCATCCGCTCCACGGTCAAAGGGGCTTGCAATCCCCCCCGGTATGGTTTAGACTTGGGTTGAAGGGCTTTGCGAAGCCAGACCGTTCGATTTCATGCCTGATCCTGAAATGGATTCCTCCGATGGTCGATCCCGAGGCGCCGCGGTTGATTCTGTCTGACTGCGAACTGGATGAACTGCGCAATCGCAGCGCTTCGACGCACGAGCGGTTCTTCAGGGCAATGGTCGAAGACCTGAACGGCCGGTTGCCTGTCGATCCGCCCGAATCGCTCTGGGACCTGGAGGAGCCCGCGTACAGCGATCTCCTCGAGATCTGTTTTTCTCTGGTGGTGAATTGCGGCATCGCCTGGCACGTTACCGGAGACGGGAGGTGGAGCGGACTGGCCGAACGCTGGCTGGCGCGATGGGTCGATGTCGACAGCGCACGCGACGAACAGGTCAGGGCGTCCTACCTGGTGGCCTTTCACGTGATGGCGCTGGCTTATGGCGTGGATCTGTTGGGGCGGGTTCTGCCGCGACCGTTGGTACAACGCGCGGTCGAGGTGTTGCGGGTCGAGACCGGACGTATGGTCCGGCACATGGATACCGGCGAAGCCGGCTGGAGCCGGCGATACCACTACCACGACTGCTGGGTGCCGGTCTTCGGCGCCGGCGTCGGCTGTCTGGCCCTGTTGCCCTACGCGCCCGAAGCCGGGGCCTGGTTATCCGCGGTGGAACGGGAGGTCGAACGAATCGTCTCCATCCAGGGAGAAGACGGGGCCTGGAACGAGGGCGTGGCCCCTCTGAATTACGCGCTGGGGCCGATGTTGTTCTACCTCGAGGGCAGAAAACGGGTCTTCGGCGAAAATGCGTTTGACGTGCCCTGGCTGAAGGCATTGTCCCGCTGGCGCGCGTACCACCTGCTTCCGGACGGAAGCTACGTATTTCTTGACGATTCGACGCCCAGCGGCCGGTATCACGGTGAGACCGGCGGTGTTGTGGCATTTCAGATGTACAAACTCGCGTCCGAGTTCAACGACAGCCTGGCGCAGTGGCAGGCGGAACGGGAATCCGCCCGCTCGTTCCTGAAGGATTATCACGACTACGGCTGGAGCTTCCTTTGGTACAGTCCCGGCGTTGAGGCGGAACCCCCTGACGGATTGCCGACCGCCGCCGCCTTCCCGTCGATGGGCCAGTTTTTCTCCCGCACGGGGTTTGACGAGGGCGCATCCGTACTTAGCTTCGAGTGTACCGTTCCCGGCGGGCCTCTGGCGCAGTCGGGGCTGAATGCGGGGCTTCCCATACAGACCATTACGCAGAACAAGCACGCCCATTACGAAGACCGCGCGGCGTTTACGTACTTTGTTAACGGTCACTATTTCTTCCGGCCGTCAGGATATTTCAGGTTCGACACCGCATTCAAGAATACGCTCACCTTCGACAGCCGGGGACAGTCGGTCGATCCGGACACCGGCGGCGAGATTACGGGCGTGTTTCGGGGCGAGAACGACGTGTATTCGGCCGCGCGTTGCGAGGCGGCGTCGGCGTACCCGGAAGTGCCGGGCCTGTCCGCCTTCGAGCGGACCGTGTTGCACGCGCGGGACCGTCACGTCGTATTCGTGCTGGATCGCGTACGGTTCTCCGGCCCTGAGACGCTTCCCGTGGAAGCCCACTTTCACGTCGGACATGAGGTCACTACCCGGATCGACGCGGACGGATCGCTCCGGCTGGAGACGCCATGCGGACGGGCCTGCGGTCTTTATCACGCTGCGCCGCAGGCGGCGGCGTTCGAACGGGTTCCGCAACCGGTCGACCCGTTTTGGAAAGAGTACCTGTCCGGCTACGACATCCCGCCGGAAGACCTGGAGGCGATGGATCAGGTGGACCTTCGCTTCCGGTTCGAGATGGCCGGCGAGACGTCGCTCGACGTCCTTTGGGCGATTCTGCCTTTCGGCGCGGACTGCGTTGCGGGACAACGGGCCGAAGGTTCGATGATCTCATTCTGGTACGCAGTCCCGGGCGAAGCGCCGCAGCTGGTTCTGGCGCCTCCCTTGGAGGAAGCCCCCGGTCTGATCCGCGGACCGTTGCTTCCGCAGCGTCCTGACAGCATCTACATCCTGGGTGGCCCGCCAGAAGGAGCGATCAGGTTCGTACTTGAGAACGATGACCGTGAACGATGGAAACCCGTGCTCGGCGAGGGCCCGGCATATACGCTCACCGAGGCTGGAACGGCCATAATCAAGCGCGACTGAGCGCAGCGCGGGGGTTGGCCCCCGACAATTCGACAAGGAGACAGGGACTGTGAGAATCGAAGCAATCTGGGAGAAGAAGCAGGAATACATTCCGGTGGTGATGGTCAGGGAAGACCTCACGGACCTCCCCGTATATCCGCTTCCCGCGGGGTACCGCCTCCGCTACTACCGGGCCGGAGAAGACCACCTCTGGGCGGAAATCGAGGTCGCCGTGGCTTCGTTCGATTCGATGGACGGGGCGTTGGCCGGCTTCGAACGCGAGTTCGGCCACGGTCGGGACCGGATGGAGGAACGGTGCCTTTATCTCGAAGCCCCGGACGGTCAGGTGATCGGCACGAGCACGGCCTGGTACAACGATGCATTCAATGGGAAGGACTACGGCCGCATCCACTGGATCGCCATCCGACCGGAGTATCAGGGCCGGGGACTCGCCAGACCGCTTCTGGCGGCCTCGCTTCGGCGGATCGCGGATTTCCACGATCGTGCGTACCTGACCACCCAGACCACCAGCGCGCGCGCGATCAACCTGTACCTGGACTTCGACTTCGTCCCGTTTGAGACGTACAGTCGATGTAAAGAAGGCTGGACATGGCTCGCCTCCATCCTGGACCATCCGTCTCTCGCCGGGTACCGCGGCTGACTGGCAGAAGGACCGGGCGGCAAACGACTCTGATATCGGAACCTGCTTCGCTCATTTCAAGGGAGACTCCCCGGATGGCAAAGAAACCCTGGTCACCGGAAGGAAAGACCGTCGTCAGGAAAAACGACGTCATCGAAGGCCTCCGAAACCTGGGGGTGAACCCCGGAGACGCCGTGTTTTTCCACAATTCCCTGAGCAGTATGGGTTACGTGGAGGGCGGCGCGGAAACCGTGATCGATGCGTTTCTTGAGGCGGTAGGGCCCCGGGGCACGATCGCGGTGCATACGTGTCATTTCAACGGATGGCACTGTGAGTACGTGCTCAACAGCGGAAGCCCGGCATTCGACGTTCGACGCTCGCCCTCGCGGATGGGTCGGATCACGGAAGTCTTCCGGCATCATCCTGATGCCGTGCGATGCCTGGATTCCAGCAATCCGATGTGTGCGATCGGGCATCAGGCGGAGTACCTCGCGGAAGGCGCGGTTCGCTGTTTCACCCCGTGCGGACGGGATACGGCCTGGGGAAAGCTGGGCGAAATCGACGCTCATTACATGTTCCTGGGAACGGGATGGACCAGCTGCACGATGATGCACGCCTGTGAGGAATACGGGCACGCGCCCTATGCGCTGATGGACGAGCCCTCCCGGCTGGAGGTGGCGGACGAGCGGGGCCGGATCCACGTCCACGTTCAGAAGGTGCATACGCCGAACGTGCCCAGGGACTACTTTCTGATGGAGCCCGAGATGCAGAGGCTGGGCCTCGTTCAGTACGGATCGATCGGCGATGCGAGAGTGACGATGATGAACGCCCGGGAACTGATTGACGCCGGCGCCCGGTGCATCGTGGAAGATCCGGGATTCCTGTTGCGGGAACGCAGTTTCCTGGAGCACTGCAGGGACCATCAAAGAGGACTCATTCCTCCTGGATATACGGGCGTTTCCGACGTTTAGAGTGACAGAGCCGACGGAGGTAGGAATGCAAATATTGCCGAACATCTATCTCGCGGACGGGTTCGCCTACGCCCAGCACCCGAATTTCTACGTGCTGCATAACGATGCCGGCACGATCATGGTCGACTCGGGATCGGTCCCCGGCGACCTGGATCGGGCCGAATCGCAGCTGGCCTTGTGGGGAATCTCGCTGGAAAAAGTGGATTACCTGTTTCTGACCCACAGCCACTACGACCACATCGGCAACGCCGCGGCGATTCGTGAACGCGGCGCCCTCGTGATCGCCGGGCCCGGCGACGCGGAGGGGATCGAGAACTCGGACGCGCGCACGATTCCGTACGCCGCCGGGTTCCGTCTCCCGGCCTGCAAGGTTGACCGCGTGGTCGAGGACGGCGAAGTCATCGACGCCTGCGGATTTCGATTCGAGGTCATCCACGCGCCCGGTCACACCAACGGGTGTGTCATCTACCAGTTAGAACACGCCGGAAAGACCATCTGGCTCGCCGGCGACGTGTTGTTCTGCGGAAATACGCACTACCAGCCGGAACTGGGCTGGCAGGGAGGAGAAGAGTTCGACAAACCCACGTATATACGGACCCTGAAAAGGCTTTCCACGCTGCACGTTGATTGCATCCTTTCAGGGCATCACATACCTTACCTGCGCGAGGGCTATAGACTGGTGGGGCGCGCATACGCGAAGGCGCTGATCGAATGGCGGTAGCGACGGGGCCGCGAAAAGGCATCTGCCACATAAGGCACAAAAACACAAAAGGGCCTGGCAGTCCAAAGTCGTCGTTTTCGAAATGTCCGGGACAGCAGTGATGTTGACTCAACGCGAAATCGAAGAAGGGTTGTTGGCGCTGGGATTGCAGCCCGGCGCGATTGTGGTCGTCCATTCGTCACTGAGCAGCCTGGGACCCGTATCGGGCGGCGCTAACGCGGTGATCGACGCACTCATCGAAGCCTTGGGACCCGACGGAACCCTGATGATGCCCACCCATCCGGCCCGCGACGGACGCACGTTCGATCCGGACGCGATCCCTTCGGACATGGGCGTCATCAGCGAGACGTTTCGATTGCGGCAGGGCGTGCTGCGCAGCCGGCATCCGTATCATCCGGTGGCGGGGCACGGTGCGAGGGCGGAGGAGATCCTCTCCGATCACGAAGAAAGCGCCGTGCCGGACGGGCCGGAGACGCCCTATGGCCGCCTGATCACCCTCGGCGGAAAGGTGCTGCACATCGGATGCGACCTGGATACGATGACGCTGCTGCACACGGTGGAGGCGGAACTGGACCTGCCGTATCTCCGTGAATTGGATATGAACTATGTGGGCGAAAACGGCGAGGTCCGCGCGATGACGATTCGCCGCTGTCCGGGAGGGCATCGCGGGGGCGTGTTGAAGTTCGATCGGCTGTTCAGAGCGGAGGGCGCCATGGCGGTGGATACGATCGGGCCGGCGGTTTGCCGCCTGATCGACGCTCCCAGGGGCGCGGCCATTATGCGGCGCGAGATGTCGCGCGACCCCGGCTTTGCGCTGGATGAGAATCCGAATTGCGCCGATTGCGTGGGATACAGGGAGAAGATCGCGAGATCGATCGCCGTCCAGACGGCCGCCCGGCGCGATGAGTCAGCCGCATCCGTGGAATCCCTGAAGTCCTTGTTGGAGGATGAGGATTTCAGCGTGAGCGTGCCGCTGTGGAAGATGCATGGCAATCCCGGCAGAACGCTTGATTCGGTCGCAAGAGCGGGGGTTTCATCGGTCGAAATGCATACGAATCACCTGGTCCACATGGCTATCCTTGGCGAAGGCCTGGAGGATCGGGGCCTCAACGTTCTTGTATCACGCACGCCGTTCGCATCTTCCGGGGTGCTGGCTGAGGCTTGTGAAATTGCATCCGGTTTCGGTGCGGAGTACCTGCACGTCCGGCTGCCTGAAGACCTCGATCGGGCGGACCTCAACCGTGCGTTGGAAAGGCTGTCCAGGGTCGCCGACGTCAATGGGATGGACGTGCTTGTGGGTAATCCCGCGGGTATGAATCCGTCGGATATCGCCGGAGGGCTTAGAGAAATCGGATCGGCCAGACTGAACATGGCATACGATCCGGCCGCCGTCGCGGTCCAGGTCGGAAGCCCGTTCTATATGGGACTCTACAAGGGGCCGATTCGGCGGTCTGTCAGGCACGTCGACTTCAGGGACGTCGTTTCGCCGACCGGCGAACCGGCGGTTCCCGGCGGAGGCAACGCGGAACTCGTGGAGATTATGTCCAATCTCCGGTGTCGAAGTTTCGACGGCGTCTTCTGCCTGTGGCCGCTGCCCGGCGAATCGGGATTTCAGGATGCCGTAAACGGACTTCGTGATATACTGATGCGTATTTAGTGTCGCTATTGCCTCCCACTGAACACGTACCAGGGACGCGATCCGGACTATTGACGCTGTAAACTTCCTGCAACCGGAATTGGAAGGATGACGGAAAACGAACGCTCAGCCGAAATCGTCGTGGACAAGGACGTCCCCGTACCGATGTCCGACGGCGTGGTGTTGCGCGCGAACGTGTTCCGGCCCGCGGGAACGGGGCGGTATCCCGGACTGTTGATGCGCACCCCGTACGGAAAGCCGAACGGAGGATTCCAGCGGGTCGTGCGGTCCGGATACGCCGTGGTCACCCAGGATTCACGGGGCCGCTATGCATCGGATGGGACGTACATCCCGTATACGGTCGAGGGCGGCACGCCGGATGCGCAGGACGGGTACGAGAGCGTCGAGTGGCTGGCGCGGCAGCGGTATTGCAACGGTAAGATCGGCACGTTCGGCGGTTCGTACAACGCCTGGATGCAGTGGATGCTGGCGAAGCTACGGCCGCCGCACCTGGTCGCGATGTGCGCCTGGTCGATTCCGCTCGAGAATACGGAAGTGGACTGGTGGGGGTCCTTTCGACCCGCGCGCCGCGTCAAGTGGTGGATGGGGAGCATGGCGCCCGATATCCGGCGGAGGGAGGGCGCTCCCGGTCCGCATCACAGAGACGAGGCGGTGGAAATATGGGAAGACGTTGAGCGTATGCGGTGGCTCTATTTCATGCCATGGCTGGACCTGCCGCGCTACCTGCCTGAGGGCCTCTCCGGGTACGTGGAGGACTGGCTGCGACATCCAAATCGCCGGTGCTGGAAATTCGACGAAGTCCACCGCGACGTGGAGGTTCCGAACCTGGATTTCAGCGGCTGGTACGACCATTGCGGGGGCACGATGGCCCACATCGGGCTGATGCAGAAGCACGGACGGACGGAAAACGCAAGGACGCAGACCCGGCTCGTGATCGGACCGTGGAACCACAACAACCTGGGCGGCCGGAAGCAGGGGCCCTTCGATTTCGGGCCGGCGGCCAAACTGAACCTTCAGGATGCGATGATCCGCTGGTTCGACCGCTGGCTGAAGGGCGAAGACAACGGGGTGGACCGGGATCCGGCAGTGCGGTACTTCGTGATGGGGTCCGGCATTTGGAAGTCCGCGTCGACCTGGCCGCCGGAAGGAACGAAGCGGGCGGTCTACTTTCTGGACAGCGACGGCGATGCGCACCTGTCCGCGGGGTCCGGCCGTCTGCTGGACGCCCCGGCAGCCGGCGAAAGCCCTGACACGTACGTATACGATCCGAATGACCCGGTTCCCACGCTCTGGTCAACCGCGTTGTACACGGAACCGTCGGACCGGAGGCGGCTCGATTATCGCCCGGATATCCTGATTTTCCGCACGCCGCCCCTGCAGACCGACGTGGAGACCGTGGGCTTTCCCGAGGTCGTTCTCTTCGCGGCGACCTCCGCGGCGGATACCGATTTTTTCGTCCGGCTCGTGGATGAAGATCCCGGCGGTCCGGCAATGGACGTCGCATACGGAATGGTCCGCGCCCGCCACCGCCATTCGCTGGACGAGGAGGATTTCATCACGCCGGAAGCGGTAACCGAATACCGCATCCGCATGACGCCGACGGCCTGCAGGTTTCTCGCGGGGCACCGGATTCGACTCGAAATTACCAGCAGCGATTTTCCGAACCACGACCGGAATCACAACACGGGCGGAAACGACCTGGCGGAAACGGAACTCGTGGCGGCGATACAGGAGGTCCATCATTCCAGGCAGTGTCCTTCGCGGCTGGTCCTGCCGGTTCTTCCCTGAAAGCGCGACTGGATATGCGACGAAAGGCTGTGTGAGAGTCAAATGACGCCCGGATTCAAATGGCGCCTCTGCCATCCTGAAGTCGACTCGACAGGCGGCGACGTGCCCTGCGCCAGAGAGGCGCCGGGAGCGCTGCTGCCCTACCGGGGACGCATCTATATGTTCGGCGGCGGCACCCTCAGATACGGCGCCTCCTCCGGACAGGGAAGCAAGTCCACGCTGGGCGCATTGAACGACCTGTGGGTGTTCGATCCGTCGTTCGACGCATGGAACCTGCTGGAAGCGAACGACGGCGCTGCCGGGTTCGACGTCCCGGCAGAAAGACCGTGCCCTCGCATGCTGCCTGCGTGGGTTGAAATAGACGACCGGTTCTACCTGTTTGGCGGGTTGTCGATCCTGAGCGAGGGCTGGAAGTTCACGCTGCTGAACGACCTGTGGATGTACGAACCCCCGGATGGGCGCTGGACGCTGCTGGAGCCGGATGACGGCGTGTTGCTCGAGCATCCCGATTTTGCCGGTCGAGGCCGGCCGGCGACGATGGGCGGATTCGGAACGGCCGTTATCGGGAGCAGGATCTATCTCTTTGGCGGTTGGGGCCACCGGGCGCCGCTTCCCCCGACGGTTGAAACCGCGGTGCTCAGCAGGCAACTCTGGACCTATGATACGCGGACCGGGACCTGGGACCGGATCGAACCGGCGGAGGGCGCGGCCTTCCCGCCGAAACGGTACGTCATGTCGATGACAGCCTGGGAGGACCGGATTTATGTCTGGGCGGGGAGGGACACGCAGGACCGGGACCCGCAGTTCTATAACGACCTGTGGTGCTTCGATCCGGCGACGCGCGAATGGACCTGCCTCGCGCAAAATGACTTCGGGGCGGTGAACCGGCCTTCAGCCAGGTACGGCCAGGGTTCGGCGAGGATCGGGGACCATTGGTATGTATTCGGTGGGTTCGGGCCGCGGGGGACCTTCATGCCGGAGGAAGTGAACGGGCCGCAACTGAACGATCTGTGGCGCCTGAATCTTGGCACTGGCGACTGGACCTGCCTGCAGGCGCACGACGGCTCTAAGGACTATTCGGAGTCCGCGGCTCATCCCGGCGTCCGGCGCGTGCCGGGCATGACAGCCCTGGATGACTCGGTGTACCTGTTCGGGGGACTGGACCTGGCCAGCGGTCCGGACGACGACGGGCCGGTGACGGGCTTCAACGACCTCTGGGTCGGGCGCGAATCATAGACTCACGAGCCGAAGATCGTGTAATGACGGGAGATGGACGATGAAGCTGATGATAATGACGGACCTGGAAGGCGTGGCCGGCATTCTGAATTTCGAGGACTGGTGCGTTCCGGGCGCGATGTATTACGATAAAGCGAAGAAGCTGCTGACACTGGAAGTCAACGCCGCGGTGGACGGGTTCAGCGAAGGCGGCGCGGAAGAGATTCTGGTGGTCGACGGGCACGGGCACGGCGCGATGGATCCCGAACTTCTGGACGAACGCGCGCAACTGATGCGGGGCCACGCGGCGCCGATCTGGCCCTGGAGCCTGGACGGATCTTACCACGGGGTGGCATACGTGGGGCAGCACGCGAAGGCCGGAACGCCGTGGTCGCATCTGACCCACACGGGGAGTTTCGCTTGCGTGGACTATGCGATCAACGGGATTTCCATTGGAGAATACGGGCAACTGGTGCTGTGCGCGATGGAACTCGGGGTGCCGGCGATTTTCGCGGCGGGAGAGGAAGCCTTCGCCGCCGAGGCCGAGGCGCTCACACCCGGCGTGGTCACCGTTGGCGTGAAACGCGGGCTGCTTCCCGACGGGCTCGAAGACCTGGACGCGGACGCCTACAGCCGCGCCAAGTTGAGCGCGGTCAATCTCGCGCCGGCGCGGTCCCGCACGCTCATCCGCGAGGGCGCCAGGGAGGCGATCGAGAAGCTGAAAGGAAATCCTTCGTCTTTCCGATATCCGGAAATGACCCCGCCGTACGTTCGCACCGCGAGCTACCGCAAACGCGGCGATTCGCCGGGTTTCAGCACCCGTGACGAGCACCCCGACAGCATTATCGGACTGATGAATATGCCGCAGACGAGGTTGGCGTAACCCGGCTGGCATCCGGTCGAACTCGCGGGAACCCGTGTAACCGGGAGCATTCGAATGATTGAAATCACACACGAATTCGACGCGCCGGGGCCGCAGCCGAACGGCATGCAGGCCACGGCGGACGGAATCTGGTTTCTGGACCAGAAATCGAACCAGGCGGCCCTGGTTTCATTCACCGGCGAAACCCTGAAAACGCTGGATACGGCGTCGGACCGGGGGAGCGGGATTACGGCTGCAGGTTCGGAACTCTGGCTGGCCTCCACGTATGACAGTAAAATTCTCCGCGTGGATCGTGAAACGGGCGTGACCCTGGAACGGTTCGACACGCCGGGCGCCGTGGCAACGGGCGCCCACGGCCTTGAGATGCGCGATGGATGCCTCTGGATGGCGGTGCCCCCCTCGGCAACGATATACCAGGTGAAACTGGAGAATGGCTTCGAAGCCGTACACTCGATCCCGGCGCCCGGGGACCGTCCGCACGGTATTGCCTGGGAGGGCCGGGACCTCTGGTGCGTCGAGACCGATCACCGTGCGATCTACCGCCTGAACACGGCGGATGGATCGATTCTGGATAAAATCGAAATTCCGGTGGACTACCCCGAGCCGCATGGGATGACAATGTGGGAAGGGGCGTTCTGGTACTGCGACGCCGGGTCCCGGTCGGTATGCCGGGTGACGAGGCAATAAGCGCGCCAATTTCGCCGTAGAATCCGCGGGCGCCGGCGGGCGGGGAGCGTTTTCTCTGCGCGGACCGATTGACAGGTCATGATCGAGAACGAAAGAGAAACGGCGCGCATCTTCGCGCTGTCTGACGTCCACGTGGACTCCGCGCTGAATCTGGCCTGGATGAATTCGCTGTCCGAGTCCGACTTCCAGCGGGACGTGTTGATTCTGGCCGGCGACGTGAGCGACCGGATGGACCGGCTGGAGAGGACGCTGGCCGGTGTGCGCTCCAGGTTCGCAGACGTGTTTTTCGTGCCGGGAAACCATGAGTTGTGGGTACGGAGAGAGGGGCTGTCGCGCGGCTCTCTGGGCAAATTCGACCAGGTGCTCTCCCTCTGCGATCGACTAGACGTCAGGACGCGTCCCGGCAGAGTCGGAAACCGGAAGGGCGTATGGATTGTCCCTCTCTTCTCGTGGTATCTGAAACCCGAGGAAGGGCCGGGGAGCCTGTTTACGCCCAAGGCGGGCGAGGACGAGACGCTGTCAATGTGGAGCGATGACCACTTCGTCAGGTGGCCCGAAACCGCGCGGCCGCCCGCGGAGTTTTTCCTCGGCACGAATGAGAAGAACATATCAGGGACGTACGAAGCACCGGTGATTTCGTTCAGCCACTTCCTGCCGAGAAGGGAACTGATATTCGGCATACCTGCGCCGCTCCGGTGGGGAAAATCGCCCGGAGATCCCCATCCGGCGTTCAACTTCAGCCGCGTGGCGGGTTGCCGGGGCCTGGATGCGCAGATTCGCCGGCTTGGATCGACCATTCATATCTACGGCCATCAGCATCGCAACCGGTTTCGCGAAATTGAAGGCGTAACCTATATTTCTCATTGTCTGGGATACCCGCGGGAAAGGGAGAACGGGCATATTCGGGGGCTCGACGGGGGACCGCGTCTGATCTGGGATGCGGCCGGACCCGCGGGAGACCCGGGGAAAAGCAGAGGAGAGAGTGGAGAGAAGTGAGAAAAGAGAGAAGGCAAGAGTCGAGGAGTGAGCGTATGAAGCGGCTATATGTGATTCGACACGCGAAGTCCAGCTGGAGCGATCCGGCGCTCGGCGATTTCGATCGCCCGTTGAACAAGCGTGGCAAACGGGACGCGCCGTTCATGGGCGCGCGATTGAAAGAAGGCGGCGCGAAGCCAGACATGATCGTCTCCAGTCCCGCAAGACGCGCCGTCAAGACAGCCCGCGAGATCGCGAAGGCGTTGGGTTTCCCCGCAAAAAAGATCGTCGAGGAGACCGCGGTCTACGAAGCGAGCCTGTACGACCTGCTTGCCGTCGTGCGGAAAATCCCGGACTCCTGCGGCGAAGTGGTCATCGTGGGCCACAATCCGGGCTTCTCGGACCTTGCCGGGTACCTTGCTTCGGATTCTACCATATATATGCCAACCTGCGCCGTCTATTGCGTGGATCTGGATGTTGATTCCTGGATGAGCGTAACGGCCGGTCTCGGAAAGGTGGTATCGTACGACTATCCCAAAAAACACGCGTAGATTGCAATGATCGACCTGACGATTGAAGACGGAATCGCCTGGCTGACGTTGAACCGGCCCGAGGTGTTGAATGCGATGGATCTCGAAAGCGTGCGCGCGTACGGCGCCCGCCTCGAAGGAATTCGCGGTAATGAAGACGTGCGGGTTGTGGTCACCTGTGGCGCGGGCCGGGCATTTTGCGCCGGCAGCGATCTGAAGGAACTGGCGCCGTTGACACCGGAGCGCGCCGCGGAGGCGGAACGGGTGCATGCCGATGCCTTCGCGCTACTCGACGACGTCCCCCAACCCACCGTCGCGATGCTGCACGGCCACGTCCTTGGCGGCGGGGTGGGGCTGGCGGTGTACCATGACTTCCGGATCGCATCGGAGTCGGCAAGGCTGGGGATGCCGGAAGTGGAACTGGGATGGACGCCGCCCTGGGGATTGGGCCGGCTTGTCGACGTGGTTGGCGGCGCGGCCGCGAGGTGGATCGCGATGGGCTGCGAAACGGTGACCGGCGGCGAGGGGAAGGCAATCGGCCTGGTGCACGAGTGTGTCGCCGACGACGCGTTGAAGGACCGGGTAAGGACATTCGCGCTGCGTCTTGCGTCGTTTTCCCCGGCGGCGTTGAGAGAGACCAAAGCGCTGTTGAACCGGATATCATCCGCTCGCGACGCAGGGTGGGACGCCGCGGCGTCGAAAGCGTTCGAGGCCTGTTTCGGAACGGACGAGGCGCGCGCGAACCTCGAGGCGTTCACTGCGCGAAAGAAAGACCGATGATCGACGTTGCGCCGGACCGGACGCTCTACCGCGATTTCGCAGGTTTCGCCGGGAAACATCCGGACCGTGAGTGGATGGTGTACGAACGGGGAGGCGGGCAGGTCTTCCGGTGGTCTTACGCTGCGTTCCTGGATAGCGTACATCAGGCGGCCAATCTGTTGCGGGAACTGGGAATTCGCCGTGGAGACGTCTTCAATCTGCACCTGTCCAACCATCCGGCCTACGCACAGCTGATCCTTGCCGCGTCTTACCTGGGGGCGACGGCGATGCCCACGAATCCGGCCTCCTCAACGGATGAACTGGCGTATCTGGTCGCCCATTCGGAAAGCAAGGCGATATTTACGGAAGCGGAATGCCTGGACGTGACGAACGCAGTTGCGGCGGACTCGGAAATCCTTACGGTGGTGTGCGATACCGGAGAATCGTTGCCGGACGGATACCCGGTCTACGAAGCAGCGCTGTCCGGGCAGAAGGCCGAACCGCCGAACGGGCACGGAGGGGCGGACCGCGTGGTGCAACTCCTCTATACGTCCGGCACCACCTCGCGGCCCAAGGGCGTGATGCTGACCAATGCCTGTTTCGTCTACGGCGCGGAAGTGTTCGCCGCAGGATCGGGTCTGAGGCGGGAGGACCGGCACCTCGTGGTGCTTCCCCTCTTTCACGCCGGGGCGCAATGCCACGCGTTGTGGCCGTGTCTTGTAACCGGCGCGAGTGTGGCGGTGATGGCCCGTTTCAGCGCAAGCCGGTTCTTCGAGCAGGCCATAGAATACGGTTGCACCATGGCCGCCATGTTCGGTGCATTGCTGCGGATGCTGCTGAACCAGCCGGAGCGAAACACCGACGCGGCGCACGGGATCCGCAACGTTACGTTCGCCCAGAATCTGACCGATGTGCAGTATGCGACCTGGCATCGACGGTTCAGGGCGCCGCTGCAGCAGTTATGGGGAATGACGGAGACGTGCGGGCTCCCGGTGATGAGTCCGTTGACGGGTGAGCGCAACCTCGCGGCAATGGGAAAACCGGTGCCGGGATACGAGGTGAAGGTGGTTGACGAACGTGGTCAGGATGTCGATATGGGCACGCCTGGCGAGGTGATCGTGAAGGGGATCCCGGGACGGACGATCATGCTGGGGTACCTGAAGAATCCCGCCGCAACGGCCGAAACCCTGCGAAGCCATTCGGACGGGACCTGGCTGTATTCCGGGGATACAGTACGGGCGGATGGAGACGGATTTCTGTATTTTATGGACCGCGGCAAGGACCTGATCAGGCGGGCGGGAGAAAATATCTCCAGTATCGAAGTGGAGAACGTGATCAAGGAATGCGAAGGCGTCGCGGACGTCTGCGTGGTGGGCGTGCCCGATGAGGTGCGTGACGAACGGGTCGTCGCGGCGGTTGTGCCTGTACCGGGTGCGAATCTGAACGAGGAAGGGATACGGACCTATTGCTCCCGGCGGCTCGCGGCGTTCAAGGTCCCGGGCACGATCGAGTTTGTGGATGCGTTGCCCAGGACATCGGTCGGCAAGATTCAGAAACAGGTCGTACGGGACCGCCTGGCAACCGTGTCGTGACGTCAGGATTTCCCCGCGGAATCAACCGCGGGGTCCCGCGAATTTTTTCAATCTCTACCGGGGGATAACCTCATGCAACGGATCATTTCACAGGACCAGTGGAGCGATTACCACCGGGACGGTTTCCTGAAAATCGGCAGACAGTGCGGCCGGGAGGAACTCGCGGACTTGCAGCAGCGTATCGACGAGATCATGCTGGGCCGGGCGCCGCTGGACTATGGACGGCTGACGATGCAGCTGGATTCGAACACCGATCGGTATGACCAGGTCAAGGGCGGCGGAATCGGCCATCAGGGGGCGAGTCTGGGCTATAGAAAGATTCAGGGACTGGAGTTCGATGCACTATTTCTGGCGTATATGAAGAAGCCGGTTTTCAGGGAAATCTGCGGGTATATCTACGGCGCACACGCGTCGGTCGCCTGTTTCCGGGCGATGTTCATGAACAAACCGGCACAACAGGGCTCCGACCTGCCCTGGCACCAGGACGGCGGCAGTTCGTGGTACGTGGACCGGGACCCGCTGGTCACGGTCTGGACGGCGCTGGACCCGGCCACAACTGAAAACGGATGCGTGCAGGTGGTGCCGGGGTCGCATCAGCTGGGGATTCTGAGCGAGAAGGGACATACCATTACCGACGAGCAGGAACGGGAATTCTGTCGCGATGACGGGATCGTGGACCTGACGATGGAGCCGGGCGAGGTCGTGATTCTGCACAACTGGCTCCTGCACCGCTCGGGTCTGAACCGGATCGACATTCCCCGGCGGGCCTTCAGCGTCTGCTATATCGACGCGCGGACCCGGTCCAGTCGCAAATCGTCCTTCTCGATGATCTTCGGCGATGGCGCATTGATGCCCGAACAGGTCGCGGCTTAACCATGATTCGTATGTTTTCGTGGACGTTAAATCGAATATACGCAAGTTGATAAAGGCGATTAGACTGCGGATTACCAGGATACACCAGGCCACTGGCCGTGAACTGAAATAACGTCCCGTTGGACGACCTTTGCGCCCCCTTTTCAGGCGGTTTTCGTCGCGTCGCCGCGTTGCTGTTTTTTGCGAATTGGGGTTAACAAGGAGCGTTTCGATGATATTCGATTCCCACGCCTATTGCTTTGAGCCGGGTGACGATCCGGCCGGGTTCGAAAACAGCGAGGAACACCTGAAGTGGGTCCAGGAGGCCCAGGGCCTCCACCACCAGCCGGCCTGGCGCGTGCGGGACCGGGCGCCGGCGACGTCGGACGGGTTGATCCCCACGGATTACGAGTCCTGGAGCGATCTGCCCGACGCGAACTTCCGCGTGGACCGACGGAAGGGCCGGGTGGTCTGGACGATCGACGGGGAGGACTATACCAAGCAGTTTTATCCACCGAACCTGCGGAACCTGGAATTTACGCCGCACAGCCTGATCGCGGAAATGGACTACGCGGACGTCGACATGGCGCTCATCCACACGAATCCGATGTTGACCCGCAACAGCGAATTCCTGGCCGACTGCGTGCGTCAGTACCCGGACCGGCTCCGGTCCATGGCGCCCGTGGACGAGTGGCGCATCCGGACCGAGCCGGACGCCGTGATCGAGGAACTACACACGGCAATCCGGGTACACGGACTCCACGCGATCAAGTTCAATGCCCGGCCGGCCTATTTCGGAACCACCGAGCCGTGGGACGCGGCATCCTGCCGGCCGTTCTGGGATGCGGCGACGTCGCTGGGCATGCCGGTTTTCTTTACGCTGGGGTCCGGACCGGGCGACGTGACGCGGCGGATGACGCCCGAAGGGGCACGTCAGGGCTACCTGGACGAGCAGAAGGTCCTGGTCCGCTGGATGGAACGCTATCCCGATGTCGTCGTGAATCTGACGCACGGTTTCCCGTGGCGCGCTTTTGTCTCGGACGGGGAATTTCTGCCGATGCCGAGGGAGATCTGGCTGCCGTTCGAGAACCCGAATTGCAATCTGGAGGTCTGCTTCCCGGTCCGTATCGGAGACTGGTTCGACTATCCGTACCGGGAGGTGTGGCCGGTGCTGGAGGCCATGGTCGCGAATATAGGCGCGGACCACCTGAACTGGGGAACGGATATGCCGTTTCAGAACCGGTTCTGTACGTACCGGCAGTCCAGACGGTGGATTGAAAATGACTGCGCTTTTTTGAGCGCGGACGATCTGAGGATGATCATGGGGGGAACCGCGGCAAGGATTCTTGGTCTGGAGCTCACTTGAGGAAAAAACATATGGTTGAGACTGTTGCGGAGGCGGGAATGGACTGGGATCTGACAAGCTATTTCCCGGCGTTCAACGGGCCGGAGATGTTGAAGTTCAAGGATGCCCTGGAAACGGATACAAGGGTTCTTCTGGAAACGGCCAGGGCCCTGGAGGCGCTGGACGAGGGAAATGTTGAAACCTGGGAGGATATCCTCCTCCGCAGCGAGGACCTCTTCACGCGGCTGCGTCACGTGGCCTCCTACGTGGGATGCCTGACGGCCGCCGACGCGCGAAACGAGGCCTATCTGAAGGAAGAGGCCGCGTTGACGCTGCAATACGCAGAGGCGACCAAGCTTCAGACGGAACTGCTGAGGGGATTGAAGACGGCGCCCGACGGCAGCTTCGAGGCGCTCACACGCCGGGAGTCGCTTTCGGACGCCGGCTATCTCCTGGGGCGCATGCGCCGCGAGGCCCGCTATACCATGGACTCGGCGCGCGAGGCGCTGGCGGCCGACCTGAGGGTGGACGGAATCTCGGCGTGGGGCAGGCTCTACGATACCCTGTCCGGGAAGCTGGAATTCGATATGCGGTTCCCCGACGGACGGGAGGAGAAGGTGCCCATTTCCCAGCGGCGGTCGTGGATGGAAAATCCGGACCGGCGGGTCCGTCGGGCCGCGTTCGAGGGGGGCAACGCCGCCTGGGAAAGCGTTGAAGACGTAGCGGCGGCCGCGCTGAACGCGATATCCGGCACGCGGCTTACGATGAATCGCTACCGCGAGGTACCGCATTTTCTCGAGGTGGCCCTGTTCCAGTCCGCGATTTCGCGGAAGACGCTGGACGCGATGTTCGACGCGATATTCTCCGAAATCGAGGTGGGACGCCGTATCCAGCGTTTCAGGGCGAAGACGATGGGCCTGGAAAAGGTGGCCTGGTACGATCTTGGCGCCCCGCTGCCCTTTCCCGATGTGTCGCCCATGGATTGGGATGAGGGGAAGTCCCTGGTACAGGGTGCGTTCGCCACGGCATATCCTGCGCTGGGAAGCTTTACCCAGGATATGTACGTCAGGCGATGGATCGACTATGAGCCGCGTGCGGGAAAACGACCCGGCGGCTTTTGCACGGGATCCCCGATGATCTCCGAGTCACGGATATTCATGACGTACAACCGCACCATGGGCGACGCGTTGACGCTCGCGCACGAGGCGGGCCACGCGTTTCACAGCTACGTGATGCGCGATCTGCGGCCGTTTGCGAGACATTACCCGATGACGCTGGCGGAGTCCGCCTCCACGTTCGCGGAGATGATCCTGGCCGACGGTGTCCTTTCGGACCCGGACGTGGGCGACCTGCAGAAAGCGGTGGTCCTCGATTCGGAGGTGGGCCACGGGGGTACCTATCTTCTGGATATTCCGGTCCGGTTCGAGTTTGAAAAGGCGCTCTACGAGGAACGCGGCAACGGGGAGTTGAGCGTTTCTCAGTTGAAGGCGCTGATGACGGAGAAGCAGCGCGGCGTACTCGGCGACGTGCTTCAGGAGGGGGAAGAGGACCCCTGGTTCTGGGCATCCAAGTTGCATTTCTACATAACGGGCGTCACGTTTTACAATTTTCCGTACACCTTCGGCTATCTGTTGAGCCGGGGGCTCTATGCCATGTTCAGGAAGGAGGGGCCGGACTTCCTGCCACGATATGAAAGCTTCCTTCGGTTAACCGGTAGCGACACCGCCGAGAACGTGGCGAAACGCAGCCTCGGCAGCGACCTCGAAAAATCCGACTTCTGGGTGCAGGCGATCCGCAGCCTGGAGGAGCCGCTCTCGCGGCTGGAGGCGCTGTCGCCCCGCGTGTTGACCGCGGGCGATGGCGGAACATCCCGCGGCGCCGTCGCGTAGTCGGCGCCGTCGTTCCGCGGGGACAGATCGCAACGTCGCGTTGGAAATGGAAAAAACAGAGAGGAAAAGGAGATGGGCGAGAGCATCCGATGGGGTATCCTGAGCACGGGGGCCATTGCGCGGTCGTTCGTGAAAGGCCTGAATGAGGTTCCGGACGCAGAACCGGTCGCAGTGGGTTCGCGGACGCAGCAGGCTGCCGATGCGTTCGGAGACGAATTCGGTATTTCCAGGCGGCACCCCAGCTACAAGGCCCTGGCGAACGATCCGGACGTGGACGTCATCTACGTTGCAACGCCGCATTCTCTCCACAGAGAGAACAGTATACTCTGTCTGCGAGCGGGCAAACCGGTACTGTGCGAGAAGCCGTTCGCGATCAATCGTTCTGAAGCCGCGGAAATCGTCGCGGCTGCCCGGGAGGAAGGGCTCTTTCTGATGGAGGCCATGTGGACGCGCTTCCTGCCCATCATGTATCAGGTGAGGCAATGGCTTCGAGACGGCCAGATCGGCGAAGTGCGCATGGTTTCGGCGGACTTCGGGTTCGGATCCAGCCCCGGAACGACGAAGTCCCGCCTCTATGACCCCGCCCTGGGCGGCGGGGCGCTCATGGACGTCGGCATCTATTCGCTCTCGTTCGCGTCGATGGTGTACCGCCGCGTGCCGTGCCGGGTGATGAGTATGGGGCATATCGGAGAACTCGAGGTGGACGAACAGGCGGGGATGATGCTCGGATACGACGCGGGAGCAATGGCCATGCTGTTCACGTCCATTCAGTGCGGCACGTCTCACTGGGCTCACATTATGGGTACCAAGGGGATAATCCGCATTCATCCGCCGTACTGGCGCGGAACGACCGCGACCCTGGTGCGAGACGGCAAGGAGGAGACCGTCGAACGCACGTATGATGGAAACGGGTACAACTGCCAGGCGGAAGCGGTCGGCCGTTACCTGCGTGAAGGAAAGCTGGAAAGCGAGGAGATCCCGCTGGATGAGACCGTTGACATCATGGGGACGATGGACACCATCCGCGACCGGATCGGGCTGAAATTCCCGATGGAATGATTTCGGGAAAAGCCGGGCGCCCACGAGGGGCGCCCCTACAACACCAGATTTCTACGAAATTGAACGTCCTGGGTTTCGCGCCGCCGATGAATTCGTAGGGACAACCCTTGTGGTGCCCTCGTCGTGGTGCGGATATTGGGACTTGTCATCGGCGGACCGTATCGATATCCGATGGCCGGGCGCCCACAAGGGGCGCCCCTACAACATCAGACGTTCACAAATCGTAGACTCTGCCTTCCGCATCGTTGTTGAATTCGTAGGGGCGTCCCTTGTGGGCGCCCTTATCTGATAGCTTCTTTCCAACACTGCGATATATACTAAATATAATATATGCTATATATCATATTTAATATGGAGGTCCCCTATGAAATACGGCCGTGTCGAGGGCATTGAAAAACCGGTCTCGAGGCTGGTTCAAGGTACGCTGATGGTCTCGACAGACGATCTCGAGGCGAGCATCGATTTCCTCGACGGGATCAGGGCGCTGGGCTGCAACAGTTTCGATACCGCACCCGTTTATGGAAACGGAGAGTCGGAACGTGCGCTGGGCGCCTGGATGGACCGGCGAGACAATCGCAGCGACGTGTTCATTCTGAGTAAAGGCGGGCATCCCAATGCGGACCGTGACCGCCGGGTCACGGTTTTCGACATTGCTTCCGACCTCTTCGACTCCCTGGCGCGGCTCAGGACGGATTATATCGACCTCTACCTGCTTCACCGGGACGATCCGGGCGTGCCGGTGGGTCCGCTCGTGGAGGCGCTGAACGAGCACGTGTCCGAAGGGCGCATCCGGGCGTTCGGCGGGTCCAACTGGACGGTGAATCGAATCCGGGAAGCAAACCTGTATGCGGAGAACCGCGGCCTGAGGCCGTTTGTGGCCAGCAGCCCGAATTTCAGTCTGGCCGTGCGGATGAATGAGATCTGGGAGGGCTGCCTGAGTATCTCCGGCCCCCGCGGAGCCGAGGAACGAGCCTGGTACCGGGAGTCGCAGATGCCCGTGTTTTCCTGGTCCAGCCTGGCGCAGGGATTCTTCTCCGGTCTCCTGACGCGCGAGAACATCAACCAGACGGCAAATACACTGACGGTTGGCTGCGCGCAGGTCTACGGGTACGAAGAGAACTTCAACCGGCTGGAACGCGCGACTGAACTTGCCGGCGATCGCGGAAGGACCGTGGCGCAGATTGCGCTGGCGTATCTCTTCAACCAGCCCCAGAACGTCTTTACGGTGTCAGGCTGCCGGTCGGTCGAGGAAAGCCGCCTGAACCGGGAGGCGATGGAAATCCGGCTGACGCCGGATGAGCTGGACTGGCTGGACCTGAGGAGCGAGCGCCGGTGAAGGATAACGTGCAACCGGAAACCGGTCTATTCGTCTAAATCTTCGGGATCGGTTTCGTGATGGATTCCGGGAGGGCAATGGAGCATCCCTTGCCGTTTCAGCGGGAATTACCGTAACGAACCGCATAAATGCTTCTCTTGCAGCGCTTTGGACTTGACTCGAATCGGCAATAGGTCTAAATATCCGATGTACACCCTCACATCTTGAATCGCGCCAGTCGCAGACGATGGGACTATGCCGGGCACACATCTGAAAACGCTGTTGATTGAGGACAATCCGCTTCACAGCCGTCTGATCCAGGAACTGCTTGCCAAATCCGAGGGCCCCGAATTCAAGGTGGATTCGGCGGGTACGCTCGCGGAAGGGCTGAACCGGCTCGCGGCTGACGGGTACGAATTGTTGCTGCTGGACCTGGTACTGCCGGACAGCGAGGACCTCGAAACATACCTGCGGGTGCGCGCCGCGTATCCCGACCTGACCGTTGTCATCCTCTCCGGCATGGAGGACATCAAACTGGCGGCTCGGGCGGTTGAGGCGGGCGCGCAGGACTACCTGGTAAAGTCCCAGTTGGACAGCCCGCTCCTGGTGAGATCGATCCGATACGCGGTGGAACGCAGCCGGGCGCAGCACGCCGAGTGGGAATCGCCGATGTTCCGCCTGGCACAGCAACAGTTCCTGAAGGCCGCCCACCTGATGGGGCTGGACGATAACATCCGGCAGCGGCTGCTGTTTCCACAGCGCACCCACATGGTCACCTTTCCGTTCCGGCGGGACGAGCACAGATACGTGGAGACGGTTGCCGGCTATCGGATTCAACATCTGTTGACGATGGGGCCCACGAAAGGCGGCGTCCGCTACCATCACGACGTGAACCTAGGCGAGGTAACCGCACTGGCCATGTGGATGACCTGGAAGTGCGCCCTGATGGATCTCCCGTTCGGCGGCGCCAAGGGCGGCGTGCGCATTGATCCAACCGTCCTCTCCCGTCGCGAACTGCAGCGCCTGACGCGCCGGTATACGTCTGAGATCATCGACGTTATCGGACCGCAGAAGGACATCCCCGCGCCGGACATGGGCACGGACGAAAACGTGATGGCGTGGATGATGGACACGTACAGCCATCAGATGGGTCATACCGTGCCCGCGGTCGTGACAGGCAAGCCGGTTGTGCTTGGCGGCTCCGAAGGCCGCCGCGAAGCGACGGGACGGGGGCTGGTGTATCTGGTTGACGAAGCGGCCAGACATCTCGGAATGGACTTGAGCGGCGCGACCGCGGTGGTCCAGGGGTTCGGAAACGTGGGAAGCAGCGCGGCGAGATTTCTCGAGGCCTGCGGCGTCAGGGTTGTGGGCGTAAGCGACGTGACCACCGGCATCTACAATCCCGATGGTCTGAGTGTGGATTCGCTTCTGCGTCACGTGGATGAAAACCGGGTTCTGGAAGGATATAAGGGCGGGGACGCCGTGAGCAACCGGGAATTGCTGGAAATCCCCTGCGACGTTCTCGTTCCCGCCGCGATACAGAATCAGATCAATGCCGACAACGCGGAACGGATCTCGTGCAGAATCCTGGCCGAGGGCGCCAATGGACCCACAACCCTGGAGGCGGATGAGATCCTGCAGGAAAAAGGGGTGTTCATTCTGCCTGATGTACTCGGCAATGCCGGAGGGGTTACGGTATCCTATTTCGAGTGGGTACAGGACACGCAGAATTATGTGTGGACGCTGGAGGAGATCAATGATCGACTCAGGCAGATTCTACTCAACGCGTTCCAGCGGACCATTCAACGGTCCGAACGCGACGGATTGGATATACGCACGGCCGCACTGATAGAAGGAATACACCGCGTGACCCAGGCGAAACTCCTCAGGGGCTTGTTTCCATAGGAAGTACTCAGATGGACGATTATGCAGACCCACGTCTGTTGCGAATCGCCGCGATTGCCGCGCAGACGGCGAATCTGATCGTCGTCATGCTGTCCGTCCTGGTTCTGTCCGGATGGCTGGTCAGCGCGCCCGTCGCTGAATGGATGTCTCTATTGACTGCCTGGATGTTCGTGCTTGCCGGGGTGGCGCTGTGGCTGCTGCGGAGCGGCAATTCATCCGCGCGCAGGCAGTTTCTGGGGAAGGCAATCGGCGCGGTCGTCGTGGTCTTCGCAATTCTGGAGTTGATCGGCGCGGGCCCCGAGTTTATCGGATTCGGCGCGGGCGCCGGGCACATGTTGCGGGATGAAGCGTGTAACTTCGCCCTGATCGGCCTGGCGCTGTTTCTCTGGCATTTCCGTATCCGCGAAAACGCCTGGCCGGCGCAGACGTGTCTGTCGATCGCCTCCATCCTTTCCGCGGGCTACGCGGTTGGTCACTTCTATCACGCGGTCTCCCCAAGGGAAGTGTCGTGGGATGTGCATCTCAGCGTCTATACCACACTGGCGTTCGGTCTATTGTGCATCGGGATGTTCCTGTCACGGCCGACCCTTGAGCCCACCACGACAATTGTCAGCACGACGGCCGGCGGGTCGATGGCGCGCCGGTTGCTGCCGGCCGCGTTTCTGATTCCACTGGCGCTGGGCTGGCTTTGGCCTCACGGCGAAGGAATTCTGGGGTTCGAGTCCGGAATGTCCCTGTTTTCGCTTGGGGTAATCGTAGCGCTCAATATTCTGATCTGGTGGTACGCCCGGTCTCTCGCGGACGTGGATTCCGAACGGAAACGATCGGAGCAAGCGTTGAGAGAGAGCGAGGCCCGGCTTAAGTTGGCCATGGAAGCCGCCCATATGGGGAGTTGGGATTCCAATCTGTTGACCGGTGAACTGGTCTGGTCGGACCTGGTGGCGCCGTTGTTCGGTCTCAAACCGGAGGAATTCGAAGGTACGCGCGAAGCCTTTTACGGATTCGTGCATCCCGAAGACCGGGAAATGGTCCGCGGTGCGGTGCGGCGAACGATCAGGGAAGGGGTGGGCTTCGAAGTCGAGCACCGGGTGGTCTGGCCGGACGGAACGATCCGATGGCTCGGAAACAAAGGGCGGGTTTTTGGCGACAGGGCGGGGCAGAACGTGCATATGATCGGCACTGTCCGGGATATCACGCTGCGCAAGCACGCCGAGATACAACTTCAGGAAAAGAACCGCGAACTGGAAAAGACCGCGGCCGCCGAGCGCGAAGCGAACGAAGCGCTGAAGAAAAGCACCGTCGCCCTGGAGCGCTCGGGGGCGGAGCTGCAGACGGCAAAAGACGCCGCGGAAAAGGCGAATCGCGCAAAAAGCGAGTTTCTGGCCAATATGAGCCACGAAATCCGCACGCCGATGAACGGCATTATGGGGATGACGGAGTTGCTGGGCAACACGGACCTGACGCCCCAACAGCGCGAGTATCTCAAGTTGAGCAGGCAGTCTTCCGAAGCGCTGCTGGCGCTGCTGAACGATATTCTCGATTTTTCCAAGTTGGAGGTGAACAGGCTGGAACTGGAAACAATCGGCTTTGACCTGCGGGATACGTTGGGAGATACCGTGCAGACCCTCGCGGTCAAAGCAACGCAAAAGGGGCTGGAGCTGGCGTGCCATATCGCACCTGACGTTCCGGACCGGCTTGTCGGCGATCCCGGCCGTTTGAGGCAGATCGTGATCAACCTGGTGGACAACGCCATCAAGTTCACCGCGAATGGCGACGTGCTGGTCGACGTGAAAGTGGACGCCCGTGAAGAAGACACCGTCCGTCTGAGGTTTTTTGTGCGGGACACGGGTATCGGTATCGCGCCCGAAGATCAGCAATTGATTTTCGACTCGTTCAGCCAGGTCGACTCTTCCACGTCCAGGAGGTTCGGCGGCACAGGACTCGGGCTGGCCATCTCATCTCAACTCGCCGCAATGATGGACGGACGGATGTGGGTTGAAAGCGAAACGGACAAGGGAAGTACGTTCTATTTCACTGCGGTCTTCGAGGCGCAACCCCCGTTGGCGAAACGGTCCGCGGCCGACCTGCAGACCCTGGTGGGCCTTCGCGCGCTCGTAGTGGATAACAACCGTACGAACCGGTTCATCTTCGAGGAGATGCTGGGAACGTGGGGTATGCATATCGAGGTCGCGGACTCGGGTCCGGCGGCGCTGGAGGCGCTGCGAAAGGCAGGCGAAGCGAATCAGCCGTTCAATCTGTTTCTGCTGGACGCGGTGATGCCGGATATGGACGGATTTGCGCTGGCGGAGCGCCTTCGGGAAGATCTCGCGGCGAAGGATGTTCCGATACTGGTTCTTTCTTCGGCTGGAAGAACCCACGACGCCGTGCGATGTGACGCGTTGGGGCTTGCCCGATGTCTGACGAAGCCGGTCAAGCAGTCCGACCTGCTCAATGCCACGCTGGAGGCCCTGGAGGTGAGTGTTGTCGAAACCGCGGACGGATTGAGAATACTGGAACCGGTACCGCCCGCCAACAGGCGTCGCGTCCTGTTGGCCGAGGACGGCCAGGTTAACCGGAAAGTGATTGTGGACCTGCTCGAGCCGCGCGGCCATCGGGTTACGGCCGTCGACAACGGCAAGGAAGCGCTCGCGGCGCTGGAGAACGAGACCTTCGATCTGATCCTCATGGATATCCAGATGCCGGAGATGGACGGGCTGGAGGCAACGCGGATTATCAGGGAAAGCGAACGGTCAACCGGGGAGCACGTTCGAATTGCGGCGATGACGGCCCACGTGATGCAGGGCGACAGGGAACGGTGTCTGGAAGAGGGGATGGACGATTATCTCCCCAAACCCATCCGTGCGGGAGATCTTTACGAGATTGTAGAAAACGACGTCCCGTCGGACGATGCAGCGCCTGCGAAACCCGCTGTCGATGCCGCCACGCTGGACTGGCAGGGGGCACTGGAGCAGGTTGGCGGAAACGAGGCGATTCTGGCTGAACTGGCCGGACTCTTCGTTACGGAATACGCCAAGCACCTTGAAGAAATGAAACGGTCGATCGGCCACGGCGACAGCACCCTGCTGCGGCGCGCGGCGCACACGCTGAAGGGCTCGGCGGCCGTGTTTCTTGCCAATTCGACCGTGGAGGCGGCGCTGCGTCTGGAAGACATGGCACGCGAAGGGGACCTGGAAGACGTGAATGAGGCGTTCGCCGCGCTCGAACGAGCGGCGGACGAACTCCTGCCCGCGCTCAAGGAAAAAGCCGCCGCGCTGATCGCGTAGAAGATTGACACGCTGTCCAATAGTCAAGCACGTAGTTCCCCACTGTCATCCAGAGGAGGACTGCGTGCGACGTCGGCGAATCGCGTCCGTTACATGTTGGAGCAGACTGCCATGCAGCGCAGGCCGACGAAGGATCTACTGCAGCATCGGATCATCCTCGTACGATTTGCACCCGTCGATACCTGAGAGGCAGCACGTCCGCCTGCAGCGCGGGACGGAAGCGGCGAAAGATTTTTCGACTCCGCTTAGAATGACTTGCGTTACAACAGACCCGAACCGATGACAACCTGATTTGCATGATCCGGGTCAAATCCGTACAATTCGCCTATTGAAGCCTTTTTTCCTACCTCTTCTCTGAGAATCGCACCATTCTTGGACAGCAATGCTCTAACCTAAAATATGACAGGACGTAGAATCCTTCTTATCGGGAACATCGCTTCCATCAGGAGCAGAAAATGTCAGTGGAATATCGACTTCGTCTTCAAATTAGACGAGTAGAAAACGGTCAGTACCTCGCTACATCCGAAGATTTCGACGGACTAGTGGCGCAGGGACGAACAGTGGCTGAGACGGTTGAAATCGCTCAAGATGTTGCCAGGAAGCTTGTCGAGTCCTGCAGGGAACATGGCGATCCGCTGCCGGATGGTTTGCATGCGATAGATATGGACATCGTGGAATTGGATATTCCCGTAGGTGTTTGATGCGCCGGCTCGCGGGTTTCACTTATAGACAGATTGTCCGAAGATTAAGGCGGTTGGGATTCACGTTTGACCGACACGCACGAGGCAGTCATGAAATTTGGTGGAATCCCGTCACTCGACGTCGAACGACGATTCCCAATCACTCTGGAGATCTGCCGGAGGGTACCGTACCGGCCATTCTGAAACAATCCAGAGTCACGGTGGAAGAGTTCCTTCGAGCGTGAAATTTCCTTGGTGGAAACTGAAAGAAGATGATGCCCCCAGAGGGGGCATTTTTTAGTATATTGGGACGCGCATATTCAGGGTAATAAGGTCCCGGACGTTGGCCGATCGACAGAAATAGTATAAATTCCATGCTATTTTGAACGAATACTAACGAAACGCGAAATCTAGGATTCTGCACTGAAGGAGTACGACGATGGAATACAAGTGGATGCCAATCATTGGTGGCTTTGAAGAAGAGAACGGCAATCTAATATTCCGGGGCGCAACCACGGTTCTGCAGAATCAAGAAGTGGATAGACTGGGCCTCTTCGTTTGTAACCAAATATTCAATGGCGGCACCATCACTGCCGAAATTGAGTTCAAGGAGAGAACCTCCAACAGATCCTCCTGTGATATTGTTATCTTTTATGATCCTCAGAATCAGTCAACAGTAAACGTAGGTTTAGGCGACGAGTCGTTATTCACGATTCGGTATTTCGCGGATTCTAAGTGGACCTTACAGGCGATTGCTGGCGGCCAAGGCAATCTGCGTGCAAACAGGCCGTATGCACTGAGAGTGGAACGATATGGTTCCATGATTCGCCAGTCAGTGGATGGCGTTGAGGTACTTCGGACAATCCTTCCTTTTCCACTTGGTCAGTCTCAAGTTGGCGTGCAATGTTTAGACAAGTCTGACATCATAGTGCGAAATTTCAACGTCGAGAACATCCGCCCGAAGGCATTTGTAGTAATGCAATTCAGCGAACCGTACAACGACGTATATTACGACGTAATCAAGAAAGTCTGCCACGAATTAGAGATAGAAGTCGCACGAATCGATGAGGCGAGCGGACCGGGTATTATTATATCAGACATAACGCGTGAAATAAACGAATCACATCTCATCATTGCTGATATTACACCAAGAAACCCAAACGTGTTTTATGAAGTTGGATATGCACATGCACTAAGTAAGCCTACCATTTTGATCGCTGAGAAGGGAACAGATCTTCCGTTTGATGTCTCGCCCTTTCGAACTCTGTTTTATGAGAATTCCATCGGTGGTAAGGGGAGGCTTGAGGAAGGTCTTCGGAAGCACGTTCAAGCCATCTTTTCCGAAAGAGGAGTAGCCAGCTAGCGACGTTTGACGTCGCAATTTGTGGTGTGTGCTGTTCGCGTTTAGGAGTTCAAAGATGCTGCGAGCCCAGCAGACGCATTTTTGAGTGCAGAGTTAACAGGTGATGGGTTGAGAATTTGCCTCATTGACGCGCATTATCGAAGGGATTCGTTAGCTCCTCGGTTGAGGGCGAGTGCAAATCTTGACTTGTCAACCTTAACGCTTGTCTCTTGTAGCAGGCGTCAATAATAGTCGACTCGCAGCACGCGAGGTCGTACACCGTTCCGCCGGTCGACTGATCTGACTGAAAGATTAAGGAGCTACCCCATGGCTAGATCGAAGAGAACCGGAAAAGCTGCTGCTAGTAAAGCAGGGAAGATTCTCCGGAGTCCGAATTCTTCGAAGACGGCCAAATCATCTGCTGCGAAGACATTGGCCAAACGGGCTAGTAGTGGACGTACAGTTAAATCTGCTCCACGGTCAGGAACAGTCAAGCGAGTTGCGATCAAGAGAGCAGTTTCTACAGTAAGATCAAAGAAGCGGAGGGGTTACAAGAGGCGTTGATTCATGTCCAGTTCTTACTCAAATAACGTATTCCTAAATTTCCCATTTGATGCCCGATATGCCCCGATGAGAAATGCGATAGTTTTTTCTGTCTTTGATTGCGGCTTTGTTCCAAGATGTGCTCTTGAAATCGAAAACAGCGGCGAAGTCAGATTCGATCGTATTCAGCGACTTATTCATGAATCCAAATTTGGGATTCACGATATTTCACGGACAGAGCTAGATTCGTCCACGGGACTTCCAAGATTCAACATGCCATTGGAATTGGGTGTGTTCATTGGCGCTAAGCGGTTCGGCAGTACGAAACAGAAACAAAAGAATTGTCTCATCCTGGATGTCGAACAATATCGATACCAAGCATTTGTATCTGATATTGCAGGTCATGATATTTCCGCTCACTCAAACGAACCCCAACGGGCAATCACTATTGTCCGAAATTGGTTGAACAGTGCGTCTGGTCGAAGAACGATTCCGGGAGGGAGCGAAATCCTACGTCGTTTCACACTATTCGAGTCTGAACTGCCAGAAATGTGTGAGGCTATCCCAATCGGGCAAGACGAACTCACCTACAATGATTACTCCAATTTCGTTTCGGAATGGCTTGCTGCGAATTGAATTGTAGACAAATCTTGATCCGGAGCGGATACTTTCTTCCGCAGATCATTCATTAGTTGGTGGGAGAATTGCGAAGTCTTTTTGGCGTCGTTAATAGGCGAATACAAGCGCTAAATTACAAAGGATATGTAGTCGATGGATAAGAGATACCAAGTCTTCGTAAGCTCAACCTATGCTGATCTGCAACAGGAGCGCCAGAAGGTCATACAGACGCTCATGGAGATGGACTGTATACCTTCAGGCATGGAACTCTTCCCTGCTGCTGACGATGAACAATGGGAATTCATAAAGCGCGTAATTGATGACTGCGACTATTACATCCTTATTATCGGTGGACGCTACGGCTCGTTGACACCGGAAGGAATTAGCTATACTGAGAAAGAGTATGATTACGCGATATCTAAAGATCTAAAGGTTCTCGCCTTTATTCACGAGTCGCCGGATGACATTCCGTTTGGTAAGTCGGACATTGAACCGGTCCTGCGAGATAAGCTCAATGCTTTTCGCAAACGCGTTTCTGACAACCGCCTCGTAAAGTTCTGGAATTCTACTGACGAACTCCCAGGGCTGGTTGCGCTCAGTCTTTCAAAGACAATCAAGATCTACCCTGCGGTCGGCTGGATTCGAGCCGGCAATGCATCGCCTGACAATTTACTCCTGGAACTAAACGAACTCAGGAAGAAGAACGACAGACTGAATTCCGACATCGCAGGGATGGAATCAAGGCTCATTCCGGAGAACGAAAATTTAGCTGGTCTGGACGAGACATTCGAAGTAACGCTTGAATGGAGATGTAAGGATTCGTATGGCATTTTGCGTAGGCACACTAAGACTGTTGAGATCTCTTGGGGTGATATGTTTGCCCGCGTCGCTCCTGACCTTGTTACATATCCTGATGACTCTTCAGTCAACAATAAGCTTGGATCATCGATATATCGTATAGCCCGCCCTGGTTCAAATCAGAAAGCCACTTTGCTACACGAAGATTTTCAGACGGTTCGTACTCAATTACAAGCGCTTGACTTAATCAAGACGGACTACACTAAAACCACAAAGGGTGGCATGGCTCTGTTTTGGAGCCTTACAAATCGGGGGGAACGTCTCATGGTTCAAATGCGGACAATAAAGGCAGGATCCCAAGATCCCAAAGGAAGGGAACCATAGTCGCACGATGAGGAAATATCCATCTACGTTGAGACGAGAGATAGTGGAAATGCGTTAAAGCAAGAGGTCCCTGGGACATTTTCCCAATTGGAGAAGGGAATACACGGCATATCGACGGCCTACATATCGAGGAAACGGAAAATATGGAGACTTTGAAAATCCAACTCTATGACGATCTTGCCCAACAGTACAATGACGGCATCGCTCTCCTGAACAAAGAACTGAAGAAGCAACAGAGTGATTCCGTTCCCGATGAATTCGTCCTTGAAATGGAGTACCAAACTTGGTACTCAGTCTCTGCTCAAGTGATTCAGCAGGTTTCCCCTACGTGCCAATATAGAGTGGGGCAACTTCCCCTCCGAGTTTGATGTACAATACGGGGCGGAGGGTCTGATTTTCCGAAGAAGGCTAACTCTGAAGAGTTTCGTCCTGAGTAATGCCGTGAAGATCTCGGTCATGGCGTACGTGGGAAATTTCTGGATACTTTCAGATCAGGCGAACGTGGTTTTGCTGCAACCTGATGTCGCGAAGGCATTTCCGACAGCGGAAGCCGCTAATGATGGGCTTCGGTCGTTTATGAAGGTTACGAAAGGAAAGATGGACACTTGTAGGAACGGCGTTTGAAATCGCTCTATGATGCATCACGCTGATTTTGGGGAACTCCGATCACTCAACTTCTCGACAAGGCGATTTCGGAAATCAAGAAGCTCTCGAATGATGAGCAGGACGCGATTGCGGCCTTTCTGATGGCGGAGTTGGCGTCAGAGCGCCAGTGGGAACGCGCATTTGACTCGTCGGCGGAGCAGTTATCAAGCCTTGCAGACGAGGCTCTCGATGAATACCGGGCTGGCAAGACTGAGCCGTTCGAAGCGCGTGCCGGTTACTGAGATTCGCCTCGCCAGGAAGTATCGCGAGGATTTCTTGCCTCGATTTGACGAAAGCAGTCTAAAGGAGGAACTGGATGAGGGGCTTTAGACGTCATCTGAACGAGAAGCTCAAAGATGAGCGATTCAGGCGACTGTATGAGGCGGAGCGACAGCTTACCGAGTTGTCGTTGAAGATCCGGCGACAGACAACCGGTGAGTTGATTCCGGGTGAAAGCGAAGCCTGACCGATTCGCTGATACATTCACTCGAACGGAGATTCCGCGTGATTCGAGTCTACGGACTGAGGAAACATCTGGATCCGGTCAAGGCGAAGCTATCGGATGTGATCAACGAATGTATGGTTGACGCCCTGTCATTTCCGGATGACAAGCGCGCTCATCGCTTCATTCCAATGGATCCTGAGGACTTTTTCTATCCCGATGGCCGTACGGATGCGTACACCGTAATTGAGATTTCTCTGATGGAAGGACGGTCATCCGAAGCCAGGAAGAAGCTCATCCGCCTCTTGTTCGACCGGATTGAGGAGAATTTGGGTATTGCACCGTCTGACGTCGAGATCACCCTGTTCGAGACTCCTGCCGGCAATTGGGGATTCCGCGGAATGACGGGAGACGAAGCCGCGTTGAACTACCGGGTGGATGTCTAGGTCTTCCGAAGCTGCCGGAACCGCTTCAACACGCGACGCCAGACTTGAGAATGACAGACGTAATCGCGAAAAACGAACAAGCGCAAACGGAGAGTTAGCCAATGAATATGTACTTCAAACGCATCTTCGTTGTCGTCCTGATGGCCCTGGCCTGGGCGGTGGTATGGTCTCCGGTTGGCGTGCTGACAGGGATCATCGTGGACCCGGGCGGTTCCATGGATGAAATGTGGGTGGCGATCGGGGCATATCCCGGCTTCCTTTGCGGTGCGGTCTTTTCCGCGGCGATCGGGATTGCGGAGGGCCGTCGTGGATTCGATGAGACTGCGCTGTCGCGGGTCGCCGCCTGGGGAGCCGTGAGTGGTTTGCTGGTAGGCGTGCTTCCGTTTGTCCTCGGAACGGTGAATACCACCCTTCCGCTCTGGTTGTGGGGCATCGTCACCGCCGGCGCCGTGACATTACTGAGTTCGGCCTCGGCCGTCGGAACCGCGTTGATTGCCAGGATGGCGAAGAAGGGTGCGTTGCGCGGCGCAAGCGGGGACGCGGCGTAGTTTGGGAGAGCTGGAAGAGGAACCCTTGCGCACGAGGCCATCCTTAACCCGACAGCAGAAACGATGCCGTGCTGACACCGCCCATAATCCTCTTGTTCATTCCAACGAATCCCGATATTTTTCGTTAGGCTGAAGTTATACCGAACATATAGCAAGTGGAGTCATCGTATGGCAAATTGGGAAACCTGCGAGGCGGTGGAACGGCATCCGAAAAGGGTCAGCGGAGCCTGGATATTCCGTGGCACCAGAGTTCCTCTATCCGCGCTGTTCGAGAATCTCAAAGACGGGGCATCGATTGAGCAGTTTCTGGAATGGTTCCCCGGCGTAAAACGATGGCAGGTTGAAACGGTTCTCGATCACGAAGCAAAGGAGCTGGTGCATTCCGTTGATTCATGAAGATTCTATTTGATCAGGGCACACCCGTGCCTCTTCGACGATATCTGTCGAATCATTCGGTCGATACCGCATTTGAGCGGGGCTGGTCCCACCTTCAGAATAGCGAGTTGCTTCTGGCAAGTGAGCAGGATGGTTACCAACTCGTGATCACTACGGACCAGAATCTCCAATATCAACAGAATCTGTCAGATAGAAAGTTGGCGATCATCGTTCTGCTTTCGACCTCATGGCTTCGCATCCAGTTGCGAATCGATGATATCCAGAGTGCGGTTGAACGAATGGCTCCGGGTGACTATCTGGAGATTCCGGTGTGATGCGGCGGTCATCGTCGACATGGTCCCTTCAACCATTGGCGTAAGCACTTTATCGAATTCTATGGGTACCCGCTAGACGATCTATCTAGCGGGATTTCTATAAGCGTCGTTTGCCAGGATTGCGAAGAAGAGTACATTGCGCGGCGCCAGCGGGGACGCGGCGTAGATAGGGACAGCCGGAGGCGGAGACCTTGCGCATCTCAGCGATTTCATTTGATGGCGACATGACGCTGTGGGATTTTCACAAGGTCATGAGGCATTCGCTGAAACACGCATTGTTGGAATTGCGAAGGAAGGTGCCTACAGAACCTGCATCGCGCCTCACCGTAGACGAGATGATTGGCATTCGCGATCGGGTTGCCGACGAATTGAGGGGCAAGGTCTGGAATCTCTCGGAAATCAGACGAATTGCATTTGAGAGGACGCTCGAGCGTGTAGGCTGTCACGACAGAAGTCTGGCTCGTCATCTGAATCGGGTATATCGGAAGCACCGCTTTGAAGACATCGAGTTGTACCCGGATGTGTTGCCGGCTCTGGACGTTCTATCGCCACATTTCAAGATCGGACTTCTGTCAAACGGGAACAGCTACCCCGATCGCTGCGGACTTGAAGGACGATTTGCCTTTGTTGTGTTTTCGCAGGACGTGCATATCGAGAAGCCCGATCGACGGATTTTTGAGATCACCGCGCGCAGGGCGGGCTGTCCGCTGGAGCAGCTTCTACACGTGGGGGATTCCCTTGAAAACGACGTTGCGGGAGCGCGTCATGCCGGAGCGCCTGCTGTATGGTTGAATCGTGAAGGCCGGAGAAACGAATCCGGGATACAGGCTGATTTCGAGATTACATCGTTGGCGGACCTGCCTCCATTGTTAGGGTTCGGTCACAATTGATCTCGCACCCTGTATGCGGATTCCTTGACGTTTGGAATCCTGGTTCTTTCGAAGCGAAAACGGCAACAACAATCAGATGGAGGATCCGGATGGCGGGTTGGACCGAATTCAGATTTCCGGTTGAAACTGGAAGGGAATCTCTGCTTGTTATCGATGACGAACGAGTCCGTTTGCTCGCTGACCCCCTTCGTCGGCGCATCCTGGAAACTCTCGGGAAAGGGAAAACCGTGGCGGAGATTTCGTCGACGTTGGGTGTGACTGATTCCCGCATCCTCCGCCACCTGAAGCGACTTGCGGAATCAGATATCGTACATCTTCAGCAAAACGTTGGCGACCCGCGGGCCTGGCGTTGTCTCCCGGCGGCAGACCGAATTCGATTTCCGGACCCACGTGATAATAATGCCGAAACCACCGAGGCGGTATCTTCAGAAGTGGCCTGCCAGTTCAACCAGGCGTTTCGGGAGAGTGCGGACGGTATTTTCGGTCCAGGCTTTCAAAGCTCCGTCAACCATAACCGCGCTCGACTCTCGGAACGGCAGGCTGCCGAGTTCAACCGTCGGCTCCTGGAACTGATAGAGGAGTACTTTCCACCCGGCAGGGGAGATCCTTCCGGAATCAAGTATGGCTTTTTCGGCGTGCTGACTCCAATTGATCTTCCACCTCTTGAGTCGTGACTTGGGAAATTCGGCGCGATCCCGGGTGTGGACAAGAAAAACCGGAAAACAGGTACACTTGATGCGCTGTCACTTTATTCGCCATGGTAAGAGAGAACGCTGGAACGGCGATCCGCCATTGACACCGGAAGGTCGGGAAGAGGCGGAACGGCTCGCCGGTAAGTTGGCAACACACGGCATCACAAGAATCTTCAGCAGTCCACTGGCACGTACAAGAGATACTGCGGGGATCATCGCCGCGGTCTTGAATCTCGAAGTTACCGAAGATTCACGGCTGCGGGAACGAGTGAATTGGGGAGACATTGAGGGCCAATCATTCGATGAATTTATGGCTCAGTGGAAGCATTGTTCCAGAGAACGGGACTACCAACCCGCTGTTGGTGATTCAAGCGTAGCGGCCGGGAGGCGCATAGAGGATTTCGTTTCCGATCGCTATCGTCAGTTATCCCGGGATACTGTGATCGGGGTGACCCATGGCGGTGTCCTGGCAGACTTCCTTCTCAATGTCTTTTCGTCTGAAAAGCTGACTCGCGTCCGTCCAAATTTCTGCGATGACCCATACGGTGCAGAAGTCTTACGAGAATGCTCGGTTACGACCATAGCATACGATGACAACCAATATCGACTCGACGCCGTTGGGGCCGTCCTGATCTGAGGATTAAACCCGCGCATGACGCTGCATCCTGCGCCGACCATTGAATCCTCTGGACCTCCGACGGGCTAAAGGCAAGTGCTCAGGGGACGGCTCGGCTTCTGCGACTCCCCCTCAACGGGGAGTGATCGGTCCATCAAGAGTGCCCGCCCGTTCCCTGCCACCTATTTGGTTGCGGCTGGACATCACGAAGGCGCGCCAGGGTATTCATCGGGAATCAGCATTGGAATGTTCCGTATCCCAAGACAACACCGCTATCGATTCAGCCGCTCTCAAGAGCAACATGACCGTTAATCGCAATCCAGTTCGGGTCAAGGCCTTTTGTGTGGGACAGGCGAAGTCCGGTACGGCATCTCTTGTCGGGCTGCTTTCATCGAATTACCGGGCGGCACACGAGCCGGAGCGACCGGAGTTGCTCGACATGATTCTCCGCGAGTCCAAAGGTGAAGTCACCGCGGAGGAATTCCGAAAGTTTCTGCTCGAGCGGGATGCCCGGCTCAACCTGGAATACGATGTCTCGTGGGCGAACCAGTTCATCATCGGCCACTTGCTGGACGTCTTCCCTGCCGCGAAGTTCATCGTTCTCATCCGGGATTGTTATTCGTGGCTTCAATCGGCCGTCGGGCACCTCGTCAGCCGCGAGATGCCCCCCGAAATCCTGGACTTCCTTCCCTGGTGGACCAAACCGGAACGATATCCCCACTCGGATCACGATCGCGCCCTTGCGGAGAAAGGGCTGGATTCGGTTGCGGCCTTCCTCCATACATGGAACGGGCACGTGGACAGGTGTCATTCAATCCCGCCGGACCGGCGGCTGGTGATCAGGACCCACGAACTGGCCCGTTCGCATCGGCGACTGGCAGACTTCCTGCGGATACCCGTGGACACGCTCGACGCGGGAAGCGGACATCAGAACCGCAGTACCTGGCACGAACGAATCGAGTCTCTCGTCGATCCGTCCTACATCGCCGACATGGTCCAATCAATCTGCGCTGACAACATGGCGCGGTATTTCCCTGAAGTCAGAAATGCTCAGGACGTGCCGGGGTTATGGAAAGCCGCGCCGCGTCTACCGGCGACCTGAATGAAATTCGCGAACGCCCGGGCGTTACTATTCAAGATAGCGGAAATCGAGTAAACGGATGGTCCGTACTGCGGTTCAAGCGATTCTGTTCGATCTTGACGAAACCCTCATTCTTGAAAAACCGATTGCGCTCAGAGCGCTCGAGCAGACCGGACAACGCGCGAACGCCGTCGCCTGCGTCCATCCGCCTGAACTCCGGGACAGGGTCCTGGAGCGGGCCGGCGAACTCTGGCGCTCAACGCCGGCAATCGACTACTGCCGCCGGGTCGGGATCAGTTCCTGGGAGGGCCTGTGGGCCGTGTTCGCCGGGGAGGATGAGAATCTGGCCTGGCTGCGCGAATGGGCTCCGAGGTACAGATTCGAGAGCTGGTCACGGGCGCTGAAGGATCTGGGTGTCGACGACCAACGGCTGGCCAGGATCCTTGCTGACGAATTCGTCGAGACCCGGACGGGACTCTTCGAGCACTTTCCGGGGACAACCGAGATTCTGGATGAACTCAAAGGCGCCGTTCGATTGGTACTGGCCACGAACGGCGCGTCCGATCTGCAGAGACTGAAGCTCGAGACCAGCGGTCTGACGGGTTATTTTGACGACGTTCTCGTCTCGGCTGACATCGGATTCGCCAAGCCCCATCCAATTTTCTATGAGAACGCGATTCGACTAGCTAATGCCGGACCGGAGCAGATACTGATGGTAGGAGACAATATCCGGAGAGACATCGGCGGAGCCCAGGCGGCCGGAATTAGGGGAATCTGGGTGAATCGGAAAGACAAGGATCCCGGCGAGATCCAGCCATTCGCGGAGATCGAGAATCTATTTGAGCTGCGCAACTTCCTCTGAGAGCGCCGGCAGCCTGGTAAACACGCAAAGGAGTATATGGCATGAATGAGCACGAATTTGACCGACTCGCGGTCAGCGTCAAGCAGGCCGGAGAGATCAAGCGAGGAACGTTGAAACCAGGGCGCACGATGCAGGTGGATCCGGCAGATATCAGGTCGAACACCAAGGGACATGATAAGTCTCAACAGGAACCGTTTGGGGAAATTGAAACCTGAATGAGCGAGTACGTCAGGAACTATTACGACGCGGAGCCTGAACGCGAGTGGGAACGGCTGGATACCGGGCTTTCGCGAGTCGAGTTCGCAGCCACCCTGCGCCTGATTGAGAAATACTTTCCCGAAAACGGGGACGTTTGCGACATCGGGTGCGGACCGGGCCGCTACGCCATCGAACTCGCCATACGCGGGTACCGGGTGACGCTGTTCGACCTTTCCTGCAAACTGCTGGAGAGAGCAAAACAAGCGTTTACATCGGAAGGAATCAGCGCAGAACGCTTTATTAGGGGTGATGCACGCGACCTTGAATGTTTTCGCGACGAATCGTTCGATGCCGTACTGCTTCTCGGTCCTCTGTACCACCTGGTCAAGAGGGATGATCGATCACTTGCCTTGAGTGAGATGATTCGCATTCTGAAACCGGGCGGCAGGGCAATAATAGCCTTTCTCAATTCGTGGGGCCTGCTCAGAAGTGGCGTCGTCGACTTCCCCAAGCGTTTCCGCAATCCCGCTTTTCTGCGGAGCATGCTCGGCGAACAGGCATTTGAAGACCATGAACTCTCCGGATTCACCGAATGTCACTGGTCCAACCCTGAAGTTGCCAGCAAAGAACTCCTCGATGCAGGGCTGCGAATCATCAGTCGCGCGGGCGCTCAGGGATTCCTGGGAGGCATGGCGCCGCTGTTCGAGTCACTCAGGAAGGATGAACCGGAAGCATACGAAAACGTCCTGGAATTCGCCGCGGAAACGTCGGAATTGCCCCAGTTCAGAGATGCAACCGACCATGTACACTTTGTGGTTGAAAAATAGCGCACGTCGATGATCTCAAGGCTTCGGCTCACGGATCGCGGCCTCAATGGCAAGATACGGTATTGAGAATTGCCAGTCACTTGAGAATAAACGGACCTGGACGGAATATGAAGATTGCTGTAATGACAGACGTACACGGCAATCTGCCTGCGCTTCAGGCTGCCCTGAGGACAATTCGGCAGGAAGGCGCCGATGCGGTTTATCATACGGGCGATGCCATAGGCATTGGACCATTCCCGGCAGAATGCCTCGAACTGATGTTGAGCACGCCCGGCATGAAACTGATCCGCGGAAACCATGATTCCTGGTTTGCGAGCGGACTTCCGGAACCGACGCCGCCTTGGATGAGCGACGGTGAGTTGGAACATCAGAATTGGGTACATTCCAGCATTGAACCTGCATTTCGCAATTCAATAAGACAATGGCCCTACCTGATTGAAGGCGTATTCGAAGGTGTTCGAATATCGTTCCTTCATTACGCACTCACAGCGTCTCGCGATGATTTCGCGTCCGTCGTCCGCGATCCACGTCCTGCCGACCTGGACAGACTCTTTACGGACATCGAATCCGATCTCGTATTCTATGGCCACGATCATTGGCCGTCTGACTTGATCGGGACGGCCCGATACGTGAATCCCGGTTCTCTGAGCTGCCATACCGAACCGATCGCCCGTTTCGTCATTCTGGAATGTGATTCCGGGAGTTACGAATTGAAAATGCGGCACGTTCCGTACGATGATCGCGCTCTGTTCGAGCAGTTTGAAAGGCGCAACGTTCCCCACCGGCATTTTATCTACAAGGCATTGTTCGGTGGAAGAAATGCGCCTGCCGAGACCGCGGAAAAATGCCTTTGAAGGCCCCTTCGGCAAATCGCGTTCTCGAATCGGAGTCAGTGAAGCCGTATTCTGAAATCATTGAATGAGCAAGCACGTCAGAAACTTCTACGACTCTGTGCCCGACCGGGAGTGTGGACGATTGGACTCGGGGCTCCAGCGAATCGAATACACTTCTACCCTGCGCCTGATTGAGAAATACTTTCCCTCGAACGGCGCAATATGCGACATTGGGTGCGGGCCGGGCCGCTACGCCATCGAACTCGCCAGACGTGGGTACTGGGTGACTCTGTTCGACCTCTCGGAGAAGTTGCTGGAGAGAGCAAAAAAGGCGATTGCGTCTGAAGGAGTCAGCGCGGAACGGTTCATTCGAGGAAATGCGCGAGATCTAGACGCGTTTGAGGATGAATCTTTCGATGCCGCCCTGCTTCTCGGTCCTATGTACCACCTGATCGGGAGGGACGATCGATCACTTGCCTTGAGTGAGTTGGTCCGCATACTGAAGCCGGGAGGCAGGGCGATTGTCGCCTATCTCAACTCGTGGGGTATGCTCCGAAGCGGTCTAGCCGGGTTCCCGAAGCGCTTCATCGATCCCGCCTTTCTTCGGAGCTTGCTCGGTGAAAGGACATTTGAAGACCATGAACGGCCTAATTTTACTGAATGTCACTGGTCCAACCCCAAGATTGCCGGCGAAGAACTCCTGGATGCGGGACTGCGAATTGTGAGCTATGCCGGCGCAGAGGCCTTTTTGGAAGGCATGGCGCCGCTTTTCGAGTCGCTGAGGACCAACGAACCGGAGGCATATGAAAACGTCCTGGAATTCGCGGCAGAAAAGTCGGAATTGCCTCAGTTCAGAGATGCGACGAACCACGTTCACTTCGTCGTGGAAAAGTAGCGCACGCAGCAGGCTGAAGACGTTACGGGAGGCGAAATGAGTACACATGTCGGTAGCAACTTTGACAATTTCCTCGCCGAAGAGGGCCTTCTCGGTGAAGCGGAGGCTACGGCAACGAAACGGGTCATTGCGTATCAGTTGAGTCAGTTCATGGAGGAAAACAAACTGTCCAAGTCTGCGATGGCGCGGCGCATGCAAACCAGTCGTTCGGCGCTGGACCGGTTGCTCGACTCCTCCAATTCCTCCGTAACGTTTCGTACCATGGACCGCGCTGCGCGGGCCCTGGGCAAGCAACTCCGCATCGTCCTCACCTGATTTCCGGGCGCAGGATAGCAGCAATTGATAGAACGCCCGCGAGACCTGGATTTTCCCGAAGCCGCCGGAAAAGCGTACATTCAGACTCCCTGATGGAGACACTCAGAGAGTCGGCTTGCCATGGCGCCCGGTAATGGTTATTATAACTGGCGTGCTCGACAGGGAGCCTCCGGTCCGCGGAAAGGGCTAAGCCCACCCACCTCGCCAGATCCTGAAATTCCGATAGCACCTTCTTTCTGCCCGAAGATGCGGACGCCGGGCGACTCTGCGAGAGGAGGCTGCTATGCCCCGCCGTCGAAGTCTTCCCGTCAGACCCAACATCGAGAACCTCAGGAAGCAGGCTAAATCGCTTCTGGACGCCTTTCGGACGGGCGATCCTGAGGCGATTTCCGCATTTGAGGGTCTGCATCCACGAGACGTTTCCCCCGAAAGCGCCAGGCTGGCCGACGCGCAACTCGTACTCGCGCGATCGTATCGATACCCAAGCTGGCCCAGAATGCAGATTGCGGCCAGACTGTGCGCAGCTGTGTCTCGCGACGACCTGGAAACCGTACGTGATCTGGTCGTGAAGCACCCCGAACTCCTGACAGAAGGGGCTCGGGGGCGGGGTTCACACTGGGGCGCTGCCATGGGCTTTGCTGCTGAATTAGGCAAGACCGAGATTGTGGAGATGCTGGCCGACCTGGGTAGTCCGGAGATCCAACACGCCTTCGGGCGAGCCATCCTTCAGGGAAATGCCGATACGGTTCGCGCGCTGGTAAGGAAAGGCGCAAAGGTAGAGCGCGGAGTCGCGATGGGCGCCTGTGAAACCCTGAATAGCAGGGGACTGCAGATGGTTCTGGATTTCGGCGGCGAACTTTGCGACGCAGATGGGGACTTTTCCGCGCCGGCTGCGATGGTTCTTGAGACCTACAGCCGCAGCCCGGCCGAAAAACATGAGTGTCTGAGAATTCTGGCCGAAAGTGGCGTGGAATTTCCGGACACCCCCGCTATGGCCTTCCATTTTGGGCGGGTCGATTTGCTGGAGCGTCATCTGAACAGGGATCCCGAACTCCTTTCCCGCAGATTTCGGTATGACGATATCTATCCCTCCGGCTTCCGCGTGGGCGACGACACCGGTCTCCACGGTACACCGCTGGATGGGACAACGCTCCTGCACATGGCTATCGAATTCGACGAGGATGAGATTTTCGATTGGGTTATCGATAACGGCGCGGACACGAACGCCGTCGCCGACGTTGACATCGACGGCTTTGGAGGGCACACGCCGCTGTTCAATTGTGTCGTCAAGAAAGGCCGGAAGGAGGACAGAATGGCTGTCGTACTCCTCGAGAGGGGAGCGGACCCGACCCACCGAGCGTCCCTTCGAAAGGGCCTCAAGTCAACCCCCGATGAAGCTGTTCGTGAGTTCAGAGATGTGACACCGATTGAATACGCCGTTCAATTTCACGATCAGAGCTATGTAAATCGTGCAGCGGTAGAGGCGATTGAAGCCCGGATATCCACAGGCTGATCGAGAGAGGGGTGTGTGCCTGACCCTGGCAGAGCATTGGTGGGAAAGCGAGGACAGTTGAACTTTCCGATTCGGAACCTTGAATGAGTCACTCCGTCCGCAGCCACCTTCGTCTTGAAGTCGATGCCTACGACGAAGCCATTCGCCAGTTCATCCCGGGCTACGAGGAAGGCCTGAACAGGATTGCCTGCGAAGTCGCCGCAATCCGCCCTGCCCTGGTGCTGGACCTGGGCACCGGAACGGGGGCTCTTGCCGAAGCGATGCTCGAGCGCGAAAGCGTGGGCGCCGTGGAAGCCATCGACGTCGATGCGGAGATGCTGGACCGGGCGCGCATCCGGCTGAAGCGTTTCGGTACCCGGGTGCGCTTCCGCGAATGTTCATTCGAGGCGCCGCTCCCCGCGTGCGACGCCGTGGCCGCCTGCCTGGCCCTGCATCATATTCCTCTGATGGAACGCAAGCGTGTTCTGTACAAGCATATTTTCCGTGCGCTCCGCCCCGGCGGGGTGTTTGTGACCGCCGACGTGACGATGACTGCGGACCCGGAGGAACGGGAACAGTGCTACCGCATCTGGACGGCCCACCTCGTTTCGCGCGGCATCGACGAAAAGCGGGCCCGCGAGCACTTCGAAGAGTGGTCCTCCGAAGACACGTACTTCCCGGTCGAAGACGAGCTCGCCGCGATGCGTGAGGCCGGGTTTGACGCGAAATGCGCCTGGCGTGACCCGCCCAATACGCTCCTGGTGGGACACAGGCGGTAGAGGATCGAATCGCTTCAGGAAGCCTTCTACGCAAGACGCGTTGATTTTTTTCGCTGCCAGTTAACAAAAAGGCGTTGCGATCCCCCCACCGCATCAGCCGTCGCGGCCCCTTCGACAAGCTCAGGGACCACAGGCTCAGGGCAGGTTATGGGTCTCCTGATAGCGGCTTAATGACGTCCAATGAACTAAATGACGCGTGGTCATTGAGCTTGTCGAAATGCCCGCTATTCAGCAGCCCTTCGACAGGCTCAGGGGGACCGGCTCGGCTTCTTCAACTCCCCCTCAAGGGGGGAGTAATTCGAGCGTCGATTGAGTTCCCAATCCAATGAGTGAGCATCTTCAGCACTATCTGCAAGCCGCCGATCGAGCCTTGGAATACTACAATATCGGGGAAGTCCGCATTCACGAGCGCAAGCAAGTGGGCCATATAGGCTTTTCCGGTTACCGCATGGTCAAGTTCCGTGCGGACGGTGCATCCGGGAGTTGGCTCGTCACCGTGTATTATGCCAGGGGAGACGGAGACATCCATGACTATCGAACAGCAATCCGGTCCCACCTTCTCTGGCTCGAAGCCCTGGATCACGACACCGATCTGGTCATACAGAAACCCGTCCGCAGTCTGTCAGGCGATACCATCACCGACGTCCCGTCCGATGGCAATCAGTACCTTCTTGTGACCCTTCTTCGCTGGGTGGACGGCGAGATGGTCTGGGACAACTACGGGGACGAGGTGATCGTTGACCTGCCATCGGAGACACTCTACAACGTCGGAACGGTCCTCGGCAAACTCCACCGGCACAGCAGTCAGTGGACCCTTCCCGAAGGCTTCTTTCGTCCCGGGAGCAATTATGGAGACCTGAAACTCGACCTGAATCGGCTGCGGCCCGCTGCAGACGACGGTCGCATCGGCGCCCGAGACTTCGCGGTTCTGGAACGGACCGTGGGTCGAGTCATCGAGCATGTCGCGGATATGGGCAGGTCTCCGGAATGCCGTGGACTGCTTCACGGAGATTTCTCGTGCGGCAACTGCATCGTACATCGGGGCGAGATCCGTCCCATTGATTTCGACTGGTGTCGATTCGGGGATTTCCTGGCCGACATTGGTTGGTGTTTCGCCGTAAATCCGATGAGTCCGGCGCTGTGCCAGGCTTTTCTCGATGGGTACGAACAACAATTCCTGTTGCCCGATAACCATTTGCGAATCATCGAAAGTTTCTTTATCGAGTCCTGCATTCGACTCCTGTCCTGGCGTACGGAGAATCCTGGCGAGGAATTCTCGACGCTGCCCCGTTTCGTGGAAGGCGCCTGCCGGAAATATCTCGAAGGCGAACCGTTCGTCCTCGAGTGGATGGAGGACCTGTGAATAGCGAATGGAGACGGGACCGAGGTCGCACGACGTTCTTGAACTTGAGGGAAGTCTTCCATTCCCGCATCAAGCCACCAAAATCGAAGGAGAATAGATGACGGCATCCACAGTACTCTTTTTCATCCTTATTCTTCAATCCGGGATGACACCCGCATTTGCGAGTGACCGGCTAAATCCGGAGGACGATTACGGACGCGCCAGGATCGGCGGCATGAAGGGCAGAATCACGTGGGAGTCGATGCTTTACGGCGAGGGCCTGGAGGGCTGGAAGCCAGGCAAAGAAGCGGTATGGTCCCGGGAGGGAGACACCATAATCGCTCAGGCGGCCGGAAAGGATGGCGCAACCAGACTCGTGCAGGGAGACAGTACGTGGTCACACTATGAGTTCAAGGTACAGGTAACGCGGGTAAAGGGCGCGAACGTGCAGATCCGCTTCGGCATAACCGACGAGAGCCGGGAGTATATGGTCGACTACCTCGGTGGCTGGAAGGCGCTGGCGATCAGCACCTACGAGCGCGGTAAACGCGGCGTCACCAAGCTCGACGTTGTCAACTTTGTCCTCGAGCGAGGCAGGGAATTCGATCTGGTTCTGGCAGTTCGAGGACATTCCGTTACCACCTACGTCGACGGGAAGCTCGTCAACCGGCTGACGCTCGAGTCGAATCCGAAAGGCGCGGTTGGACTGGGCACCTGGGGGCGTCACGCGGTTGCCCGATTCAGGGACCCGAGGATTCGCCACTATAACGGACGCCCTTGAGCCGTAATCTCGAATCTGATTCAATCTAAGGAGCGCTCTATGCAAGATACGAACCCAGCCCCATGCCAGGCTTCATTTATAGAGATAACCGGCGAGCCTAACCTGCCGGACGTACTCCTGATCGGTGACTCGATTTCGATGGGATATACGATTCCGACTCGAGAACGTCTCAGAGGTAAGGCGAACGTCCACCGGCCTTCTGAGAATTGCGGTCCGACGAGCCGCGGATTGGAACGACTGGATGAATGGCTGGGCGATCGGAGGTGGGACGTCATCCATTTCAATTGGGGCCTGCACGACTTGAAATATGCCGATGGCGAGGGTAGACATTTAACGTCTGTCGATCAATACAAAGAGAATCTGGGGAAGCTGATTTCGAGGCTGAAGACGACCGGAGCAAAGCTGATCTGGGCGACGACGACACCCGTGCCGGCGGGGGCCAACGGTCGGAAGCAGGGAGACGCGGCGACATACAACGCCGCCGCGAAGGAGATCATGAATCAGCCTGGCATTACGATTAACGATCTTTATACCTTCGCCCTGCCGCGACTGAAGGAAATCCAACTACCGCAAAACGTACACTTCACAAAAGAAGGCTCCGGGCGTCTCGCCGATCAGGTCGCCAGATCTATTCTGGAGCGCCTGAGCGAGTGACGTCGAGATCCATAAGGGAATTGAAAACGCCAAACTCAGGAGCGGCACCCAAATTGCCGAAAACATACCCGATTCTGGAGTTCGACGGGGAACGGAAAGCCGTCATCGAGCCGTCGAAAGCGATCAGGCATCGAGACGTCCCGGAGCACTGCGTCATTTGTTACTTCCCGAAGACGATCGAACAGGCGAGGCAAGAACTGGCGCTCCGGCCCCTGCGTCCGGTCAAGTGTGTCATGGGCGAGATTTCAGTCTACTCAGGCTCACGTGATGGTCAGCCGTTTTCAATTCTCTCCGGCGCGGTCGGCGCCCCTCTCGCGGTGGGATGCCTGGAAGAAATCATCGCACGCGGCGGCCGCAAGTTCATCGTGTGCGGAAGCGCGGGGGTCCTGGACCGGTCCATCGCCAGCGGCCATATCGTTGTCCCTACGGCAGCCTTGCGGGACGAAGGCACGTCCTACCACTACCTGCCCCCGAGCCGGGAAGTCGAACCAACACCGGAAGCCGCCAAAGCGATCATCGCGTCGCTCAAAGAGAACGGATACCGGTACGTCGAGGGCAAGACCTGGACGACCGACGCGTTTTATCGAGAGACCCGGTCAAAGGTCAAAAAACGTCGGCAGGAAGGATGCATCACCGTAGAGATGGAAGCTGCGGCGATATTCGCGGCCGCAAGATTCCGCGGCGTACAATTGGCGCAGGTATTGTACGGATCGGACGACGTCAGCGGCGCGGAATGGGACCCCAGAGAAATGGGAAGAGAGAAGGCTGCCAGAGAGGCACTCTTCCGGCTCGCCTTGAATGCATGTCTAAGGCTATGATGATAGGAGCACATGGATCCCGTGGCCGGTACTCTGTCATCTGTCCTCATGGATCACCAGGCGGCGGGGAGGATGGCTGAAATCCTCCCATCAACGCTAGCTGAAAATGCCAGGAAGTTATCACCAGTAAAGCTCCCTTATTGACATTCCAGTCCCGCTCGACCTCTTTCACGCCGACATGTTCAAGAACTATTTTGTCGTTGCTCTCCGAAACCTGCTGAGGCACAAGGGTTATACGTTAATCGTCCTTTCAGGATTGGCCCTTGGTATGGCCCCTGCGCTCATGATCGCACTCTATGTCCAATCCGAGTTGAGCTACGATCGGTTTCGACCCCATTCCGACCGGGTCTACAGAATTCTCAGGGAGACACGGTGGCCGAGTGGACGCATTCAGTGGTCAACAGGTCAGAAGGGCGCGCTTGCCTCGGCCCTGCGCGACGACTTCGGAGAAGTGGAAGATGCAACGCGATTCTGGGCGGTTTCCAGCTGGGTGAGTTCCGGTGACACGGGATTCAAACAGAGGTTTTGTCTCGCGGACAAGAATATCCTGAAATTCTTCGGTATCGAAGTTCTATTCGGCGACCCTGAATCCGTACTTTCAGAACCGTCATCGGTTGTGCTCACACAGGAGATGGCGCAGAAATACTTTGGAATCGAGAATCCGATTGGGAAGGTCATTACGGCAGAACGCCTGTATTTTGGGAGGGTGGACCTGAAAATCACGGGGGTTCTGGCGGACATGCCCTCCAATTCTCACTTCAGGTTTGATTTCATAACAGCAACTCCAACAGATTACATTCGCAGGGAACAACTCTGGGACGATTGGAAGAAACACGGAATCACAACCCCTGCTCACACGTACGTACGGCTTGCAAAAGGTGTCTCCGCGCCGGCAATTGAGCGCAAATTGCCGGATTTGCTCGCCATGCATCTGGGTCCGGGCAGGGGCGAACATAAAGGCACCGAGAATCTCTATCATCTTCAGCCGCTAAATCGCATTCACCTCTACTCCGGTCTCGACTATGGATACCGTCGGGGCGGAAGGGGCGACATACAAGATCTGTATCTATTGATTTCCATCGGTGCCTTTGTTCTCATCATCGCATGTATCAATTTTACGAATCTCGCCACAGCACGCGCCACAAACCGCCTTCGAGAAGCCGGAATGCGAAAGGCAATGGGGGCAAAGCGTCATCAACTGATAATGCAGTTCCTCGGCGAGTCCGTTTTTCTGTCCGGCCTGGCCATGTTGCTTGCGCTTTCAATTGCAGCGCTGTTATTGCCTGACTTCACGATGTTCGTTGGTGGCGGATTATCACTGGGGCTGATCACGAATTCGACGTTGCCACTCTGGCTGATTGGAATTGCCCTTTTTGCAGGGCTTCTTGCTGGCAGCTATGCTGCCTTCTTTATGTCGAACTTTCAACCGACGGGCGCTCTACGTGGAATATCGAAGACCGGCTCGAGTGCCGCCTGGTGTAGACAATCGCTCGTTGTTTTACAGTTTGCGATTGCCACACTGTTTATAATCTGTGCGTTCGTCGCGTATCAGCAATTGGAATTCATAAACAAGAAAGACCTGGGTTTCGATAATGAGCATGTGTTGGTTATGCCTATTTTCGACAATACCCAACTGATGAAAGCGGAAAAGAGCGCCCTGTCGAAAAAATACGAGATCGTCAAGCAGGAATTTCTCAAACATCCCAACGTCACAATGGCGACAGCCTCGCGTGGAATCCCCGGCGGGCTTCGAAGCGGAAGTTATGCTCCGACTCTGACGACAAATAACGACAGAGAGATTGAAGTTCGCATGTTTGATGTAGACGTGGACTTTATTCGATTTTTCGATTTAAGCCTTGTGTCCGGCAGATCGTTTTCAGACGAAGACGCAGATAGCTGGCGCGGAAACTCCGAGATAAGCTATATCATAACCGAAACAACAGCCGAAAATTTGGGATGGGAAGATCCCATCGGCGAGTCATTGAGGGGAAGAGGACATTTGTCGCAAGGACGAGTCATTGGCGTAATCGAAGACTTTCATCTGGATTTGCGGCACCGGATCGAGCCGGTTGTCTTAACGGTATCCCCGGTCAGATTGAGGTTTCTGTCAATAAAGATTCGAACGGAAGCGCTAACCGAAACGATGAGCTTTCTCAAGGCAACCTGGAAGCGATTCGTGCCGGACCGACCTTTCAACTATCACTTTCTCGATGAACGGATCGATTCACTGTATCGAAGGGAGGTCCGGCATGGACAGATGTTCGGAATCGGAGCGCTTCTCGCGATCTTCGTCGCCTGTCTGGGGCTGCTGGGCCTTGCCTCGTTTACTGCAGAGCAACGCACGAGGGAAATCGGCATTAGAAAGGTGTTGGGAGCATCTGTAGCGTCTATCGTGGTGCTGCTCGCCAAAGCAACTCTAAAATGGGTGTTCATTGCCAATGCGGTTGCCTGGCCGCTTGCATATTATCTTGCGTCGAATTGGCTTCAACGATTTGCATATCGCCTCGATCTCGGTGTGGAGCCCTTTTTCTGGGGTGGTTGCGCCGTGTTGCTCTTGGCCACGGCAACGGTAGGTTATCACGCATTGAAGGCCGCTACTGCAGAACCGGTCGCCTCGTTGAAATGCGAATAAATGGTAAACCACGCTGAAAATTGCCGGGCTAACCTTGATTCGTAAGTCTTCGGGGACGTTAATTCAAATATGTGCTTGTAAATAAAGGCGATTAAACGGCGGATTACCAGGATACACCAGGTCACTGGACGTGAAGGGAAAAAACGTCATTCTATACGTCGATATTGCCCCGTTTCGGAGGGTTTTATCGCGTTGCCGCGTTGCTGTTTTTTTCGGATTAAGGCTTATTGCGCACATTGCGATGATGGAGCCAACCCATAGGCACGGACAGCCTGGAGATCTTCTCACGAGGCAGGATGGAATCCGAATACCTGAAACCATTCGAGGAACTGACGTACCGGGGACAGCTTCGCCGGCTTCGTCGCCTCGCGCTTGAGGCGCTCGCGTCTTACGACCAGGGTGATTTCACGCTTCGGCCGATACAACACCGGCACAACGCCACGTTCCTGGTTCGGGCCGAGGGCTGCCGATACGTCCTGCGCGTCAACCGGCCGGGGCACAGGGATCTGGCGCTCTTCAGGTCGGAGCTGATGTGGCTGGATGCGATTGCCCGGGAAACGGACCTCGTTGTGCCCGCGCCGGTCGCGGATCGGGAAGGAAATCTGCTGACTGTCGCCTCGGCGCCGGGGGTCACGAAACCGCGAGTCTGCGCGCTGTTTCGGTGGGTGAAGGGGCGCTTTGTCAGCCAGCACGACCTGACCGGGAGACATCTGGAAAGGGTTGGCCGCCTGATGGGCAGATTGCATTACCACGCCGAGGGTTTCGCCCCCCCGCCCGGCTTCACGCGCATCCGATGGGACGCTGACGGGCTGCTCGGCGGTGTCTATGGAGGATCGATCGCCCATGCGAAAGCAGTACTCGATCCCGCAAGACGGGCCATCGTTGACCGGGCAGAATCGATCACACGCCGCGCAATGGAGCGGTTGGGAGAGGCTCCGTCCGTCTTCGGTCTGATACATGGCGATCTGCACCAGATGAACTACGTATTCCTGAAGGGCGAAGCGCGCGCGCTGGACTTCGACGACTGCGGATGGGGCTACTACCTCGGCGATATGGGTGCTGCACTCGGTCCTCTGGTCAGCCGTGAGGATTTCCCCGCGCTGCGAGCCGCCTTTCTTCACGGATACAGGGATGTCCGACCCCTCGATTCCGGCCACGAGCGAATGCTGACTTCCTTCCTGATCGCAGACCGCCTGAAGATCGCCGTCTGGATGTCCGGCCGCCTCGACAACCCGGGCCTGCGTGACGGCGTCGCGGAATTCGTACGGGACCGGGTCGACCAGATTGAAGCGATGATGCAATGGAATCACTGAGTATGAATTGTACCAATGCGAAAGGAACGACGATTTGAGCGGCCCTTCGATTACCTACAGCGAAACCCGGGACATTCCGCTCGATGACCTGTTGAGGCTCTACTCCGCCGTCGAATGGTCGTCCGCGAACAAGCCGAACGAGCTTCGCGATGCGTTGATGAACTCCCACGCTCTGCTGACGGCGTGGGATGGCGCCCGTCTCGTCGGGCTGGGCAATGCCATTTCGGACGGGCATCTCGTTGTCTATTATCCGCACCTGCTGGTGGATCCCGAATATCAGGGCAACGGAATTGGATCGGAATTGATGAGAAGATTGAAGGCTATATACGAAGGCTTCCACCAGCACGTACTGATTGCGGATGGAAGGGCAATCGATTTCTACGAAAAATGCGGTTTCACCAGGGCCGGCAAAACGGAGCCGATGTGGATCTACGCCGGAAAGGATCATTGAGTGCCACTGCCGCCCCTGTCTCAAACGGAAGCGATTATGCCGTTGCATTTTTCTGTAACATTCTGTAAAATATAACTATGTCGGATATCAGTCGGTTTCCTGGACTGGAGTGAAGAGATGATTCCCCGTATACTTGAAGCCCGTTATGCAGGCGATTATACGATCTGGATCAGATTCAACGATGGCGTGGAACGGGAAGTAGATTTGAAGGATGAATTGTGGGGCCCGGTTTTTGCGCCGCTGAAGAACAGGGAGTATTTCAGGAGATTTCGAATCCACCCTGACTTCCATACGTTAACGTGGGATAATGAAGCGGATTTTGCGCCTGAATTCCTGTATGACATTGTCAAGGTTACGGCCTGAGCAGGTTATTTCTGTCTTTCTAAATTCCTGAAAGAAAAACCACCCCCCATTTCGGCGGTCTTGTTCTATACCGCCGTTTTGTTTTTCAAATGGGATTTCCTGGATCAGAATCACCGAAGCAAGCTGGACTTCTTTCGACAGGCTCAGGGCGGGAAATGGGTCTACTGACAGCGGCCTATTGACGTCCAATGAACTAAATAACGCGTGGTCATTGAGCTTGTCGAAAATGCCCGCTATTCAACAGCCCTTCGACCCTTCGACAAGCTCAGGGGCCGGCTGGGATTCTGCGACTCCCCTCAAGGGGGGAGTGATTCGCACGTCAAACCGGCTTATATTCATAGCAACGCTTTTTTTGTGTCTTCCAGCCAGACCTCGATAGGCAATTGCAGAGGAAAGGGCAGCGATGGGTGATAGAGATTCGGGCAGCGAGCGGGTGTCCCCGGCCTTCCGGACAACCCTTCAACGGGAACTTGACGTCTGGGTGAACGAAGGCGTTGTGGACTCCGATCAGTCTGCCGCGATTTCACATCGCTATCGGCTGAACGAGGAGACGCAGAAATCCGGCGGCATGGTTGTCCAGGCCCTCTATCTGATCGGCGCCTGCCTGATCGGCGGGGGCGCGATCAGCTTCGTGGCGTCACGATGGGAAGAGATCCCCGTGCCCCTGAGAATGGCGCTCCTGCTCAGTACGCTGCTTGCGTTCGAGGTCGCGGGGTTCTATCTCTGGAAGGTGTCCGGTACCCGAAAAAAACTGGGGGAGGCCCTCGTCGTGCTGGGCGGGCTGGTCTTTGGCGCCAATGTAGTACTGATCGTGCAGATGTTCAATCTGCACGGCGAACCGTACGGCGCCTTCGGGATCTGGGCGCTCGGTACGGGGGCCATCGCCTATGCGACGATGAGCGGGCCCTGCATGTTATTGACGTGCATCACGAGCTTTGTCTGGTTCGTCGGTCATACCGAGGGGATCCCGCACTCTTTCTGCTGGTTTCCGCTCGTGATCGTCGCCGCGGGCCTACCGTTCCTGAAACGTTACAGCAATTCGGCGTTCGCCGGTATTATCCTGACGGCGGGGGCGGCAATCCCGGTATGCGCGGGCTTAGACAGCGGCGAAGCCTGGCCGGCCGTTCTGGCAGTTTCGGTAATCGCCGCGCTGCTCTACGGCCTGGGTCTTCGGCTGGAAAGAATCGAACCGGTACGGCTCATGGGGGTCATTGCGAGGACCGCTGGGATCGCCGGGATTCTGCTTCTGGCTTACATGATGTCGTTTCGGGAAGTCGCGACGGAACTTATAGACCGCCCGTGGCAGTCGACAGGGTTTTTGTGGACCGTGCCGTTCGGGCTGGTTTGTGTGGCCGGCGTTGCTGTCTGGATATCGGTGATTCGGAAGCCTCCTGAGAGGAACGATCTGAGACACCGGTCGAAAGCGGTCCTTCTTGCCGGCGTCCTGCTGGCTTCCGGCACGTTGACGATGCAGCCCGTCGGATTTACTCTCGCGGCTCACCTGTCTGTCGCCGCAATCGGGATCAGCTTGCTCTATACGGCAGTCAAGGTCCATCGCAGGATATCCTTCTGGACGGGCCTGCTGCTTCTGGCATGGGTTATCTTCCAGAACTTTATTCAGTGGGATACCAATCTGCTTCTCAAGTCATTCGTCTTCATCGCCTGCGGAATCGGGGTGATCCTGGGAGGGATCCGGTTCGAGCGGCATCTCAAACAGGGGGGCGTGGAACGTGGCTAGAAGATACGTCTGGTTTGCCGCCGCGCTGCTCGTACAGATCGGCATCCTGGCCGCGCTGCCCCTGGGACGGGTAGACTCGGGAAGAAGGATATGGCTTTCCGCGAAGGTTACGAACTTAAGGGACGTGATGCGTGGTTCCGGTATCTTACTCGACTATAACGTCGCACGGGAAAAAGTCCGTCAAAAGCGGGGAGAGACAGTCTACCTCACACTGAGCATGCAGCCGGATTCCACGTGGGCCGTCCAGGAAATGACGAGGGAAAAGCCGCAAGAGCTATCGGCGGGGAACGTATTGATCCGCGGCAAAGCGGCCCGCCGTCATATGCCCGTTCACGTCCTGCTGCGGAAGAAGTCGACGGGCGAGTGGAAGGCGGATTCGGTGGCGACCGGGCACGCGGAAAAGCCCTTTGGAGCCCTGGGAAAGGACGAAGCCGTCGCGTGGGCGTCTGTATGGCAGGGATTCGTGGACTTCGGAATCTCCTACTGCGACGTTCCGGAACGGCAACGCGAGCGGATTATCGAAGATATCCGGAAGCATCCCGATGAATTCGCCGCGTTCGTGCAGATCGACCCGGAGGGACGCGCGTCGCTTCTGGGATTTCGGATCAGGGATCGGGAGTACGAATTCTAGCCTGCCTTCCCTATTCACATTCCCCATAGCTGTAGACGTGTGAGCCGCTTCCGAAGTAGATGCGTCCGTTCAGCCAGTCCCCGCCGAAGCTGACAGGTACCGGAGACGCGACCAGCATAGTGAGGCTGTGGTCGGACGGGTTGACGCGGACGATTCCCCTGACAAAGAGCATGTAGACGCTGCCTGCCGGCGTGGTCACGAAGACGCGGGGGCCCTGCTGTCTGGCCGTCAGTCCGTAGCTTTCCGCCGTACATTCGCTGCGGACAACTTTCCTGGAATCGGGATCGAACGCGAAGAAGCGTTCCCCGTCGACAACTCCGTAAATCACGCCGTCCGGACCGGGACAGAGATCCGTGTACGATTGCGCACCGGGAAAAACAGCCTCGCGCCAGACGACCCTCCTGTTTTCCAGGTCCATCAGGTAGAGTTCGGCCTCGTCCGCCTTTTGCTCGCCGCCGGTTCCCGCATTGGTGGTGGAGCCGCCCAGGAGGTTGCCGTCCGCAAGTGCGATTAGGCTCATCGTGCTGTGTTCGGGGAGAATTTCGGAGTGTTCGAGCAGTTCGCGCGACCCGGTTTCCCGGTCCCAGAACAACATTCCGCCGCCCGTGCGGCCGTAGTCCGGCGTGCCCGTCAGGATGACGGTCTTCCCGTCGGGATGGGCAAGCAGCGTATGCGGCCGGTTGATGGCGGGTTTGCATTCGGTCAGGAAACGCGGATTGGAACCGGGGTTCTCCTTTTCCGTAGGCACCCACGTGCCGGCGGGGTCCCACTCCAGCAGAAAGCCGCCGGTGTAACCGCCGGCAAAAAAACGGTCCGTCTGCCTGGTGACCGTGTTCCACTGCCCATGGTTGGGACGGTTGATCCAGCTGTCCGAATCGGGATTGTAGCAGAAGAAGCGCGCCGGAAACGTGGTGCCACCGCAGATGGTATTATCGGGCGCCGAGGCGAGGCCCATCACGTGGGCGCCTTCGGTCGTGTATTCAAAGCCGACTTCATGGATTTCATCGGAATCGGGATCTTCAACCGACAGCGTACGCGTCTCCAGATCGCAGGCCACGATGCGTTTTCCATCCGCGAAGTCCCGGTGGAAGAGTCCCTGGCTGCCCGTCACGACCGGTTTTTCGTTCTGTTGCTCGATCGCCCCGACCGGCCTTCGTGCGCCTTTGTAGAGTTCAAACCAGCCTGTGTCGCTGTCTCCACTATGTCCGTAGACCCTCCCGTTGAGGTCGCGGTAGACGTGGCCGCTGCCGTGGACGCGTTCGCCGTCCGACAACACGGGCTCCACGGCCCCCGAGTCCGGCTCCAGGCAGATGATCTGGCTGGCAGTGCTGCCGATACCGAAATAGATCCATCCCGCGTCGTCCGCGGCAACCGAACGCGGGTATTGCCGCCAGTTCTGCTTGTAGACGTGGCCGTAGTCCCTGAAGGCGTCGGTACGGGGATCGTAACACGTAACGCCGCTGTCCGGGTGGGTGGCGGCCCAGATGCGGCCGCCATCGTCCTCGGTCATGCCCATGGCCATCTGCGGTACGGTTTCGTGGCAGAACGCAAACGACCGCTCGGCAGGGTCGAAGGCCAGGAAGTGGCTGTGAAAATGGGTGCAGAAGAGGTTGCCGCTGGTGAGAATTGACGAAAACGGACACGCGTTGAAGTCATCGCCCGGAGGAAAAGGGAGGGGGTACTGTTCGCTGGCGCCGGTTTCCGCGTCGATCAGCAGAAGGCCGTAGCAGCCCCTGCGATCGTACAGCCAGAGCAGTACCACGTTCCGGCCCTGCCCGTCCACGGTGGCGACGAGCCCCCGGCTATTGGCGATGTCGGTCGCGACGCCGTGGTGGCGAAACCCGTTGCCGAGATCATCTGAAACACGCATTGGCTTCATCTCCTCGTCAGCCCACGTCCGAAAGCGTTCCTTCCACTTCTCTTCGGAGGCGGAGAATGTCGCTGTCTTCGTCGAGTTCCACGTCGGATCTATGGATCTGCCGGCCGGCGGCAACCCCGCGCTTCAGCCTGACTGCGTGCGCCAGGCCGACAGGCAGGATTCCGTCCCTGACAGCACTTGCAGCCGGCATGAGTTTCCCGTAAACACGGTATCCGCCCTCTCCATCGAGGGTCTCCCCCGCGGCGAGGTCCCGCTTGGCGGTGGCGGCCACGTCCGCGACAAACGCGCGTGGAGTGCCGGTTGCCTCGCCATGAATCCCGGCCCGCATCACGCTGGTGGCAAGTTCCATGCCCACAAGGTGATAGGGGCGGTAGACCGCAGTGTACCGTCCGGAAGCGTCCGTGGGCAGCCCGTATTCCGTGAAACAGCGCCGGATATAGTCTCCCGACCCCTCAATGGTGACGTACACGCCCCAGCGCAGATGCCGGTCGACTTCGGTGCCGTCCGGGTGTACGCAGGAGACGACCTCGACCGTACCCTTATGTGAGAGACAACCGCCCTCGTCCCGGGGCCGGCAGACGTCCGGGATCCGGTCAATGCCGCAGGGCGGGAAATGCAGACCCTCCGGCTGCGGTTCGAGTCCCGTGGCGTTCGAGACGGCAGCCATCTCAATGGCCGATTTCGTGCCGTCCAGAAAGGAATTAAACATTCTCGGGTTCATCCCGCCGCGCGACGCTGTTTCCGCATCGATTCCATAGTGGTCCCAGACAGTATCCGGGGTGGACGTATGGTAGACGGGCCGGTGTTTTGTCCCCTTTCCCGCGCAGACCACTTCGAATCCGTTGGTACGCGCCCAGTCGACAAGCTCGCAGATCAGTGCGGGCTGGTCGCCATAGGCAAGCGAATAGACGAGGCCAGCGGTTTTTGCCCGCTGCGCCAGTACGGGACCCGCGAGAACGTCGGCTTCGACGTTGACCATGACCAGGTGGCGGCCTTCGCGGATGGCGTTCAGGGCATAGCGGATGCCGGCGAGCGGATTGCCCGTGGCTTCGACCAGAACGTCCAGACCCCCGGCGCAGACGAGAGATTCGGCGTCGTCCGTGACGTGAGTGCCGCCGGACTTGAGTGCGTTGTCGAAGTCCGTTGCGGCGAATTGGGAAAGGGGCCACTCTGCGCGCGCAAGCGCTTCACGCGCACGATCGATGGAAAGATCGGCCACGCCCAGTACATGAAGACCCGGAATCCGGCGGGCCTGGGCCAGAAACATCGTGCCGAATTTTCCGGCGCCGATCAGACCCACGCGTACGGGATGGTCGGGACCGTTGCCTCCCGGTCGCCGATGTGAGCCTCGCGTGTCTCGCATCGGGTACCTCGTAAATCAATTCGTCTCTTCTGTCCGGGCGCCTCTTACCCACGACCTGCGAAGCAGACGCCCACGTCTTCCAGAAACTGCTCCGGGTTGACCCTGCGATACCGTTCCACGCAAAAATGGCCGGTTCGTGATTCATGCTCATCGTCCGCCAGTGGCAGATGCTCCGCCGACAGACCCTCGAGTTGTGAAAGCCGCCATACGCTTTGTTTCGCGACCTGTTCCGCATTCGAATTGCCGCGAATCTCGATATTGGGCTCGATCGTCCGGTAATAGAACACCGCTTTGAGGCGGGTACGCATAATCTTGAGCGCGTATTCGGGCAGCCGGTCTTCACCTTCGCCGGGGACAAACGACTCGGGCCAGAACAGCCGGTTGATATGGAGATCGAAAGCGCTCTTGAGTGCACCGTACACGCTGCCGTCCGACGGAACCCACTGGGAGTCCGGCCACACGTCCAGGTTGCCCCACGGCCAACCCAACCGCTCCCTGTCCAGGCGTAGGCGTCCGCTTCCGGAATTGACCCCTTCCGCCGAAATGTCGAGAATGGCGAAGTGCTGGGGATAGATGAAGAAGTCGTCCGTGCGGGCGCGCCAGGCGTCGTAAAAGGCCGTGGTCAGGGCCAGAATCGCATGCGAGGTGTGGATGATGCCGTCTTCCAGTAACGGGGAAACGACGCCCGTGCGGTCCGACTCATGGTAATCGGGACAGAAGGACTCGAAGGGCACGCGCTGAAAACCGTTCCCGTCCCGTTGCCGATATTCGAAATCCCGGGCGGAAAGTACCTGGCTGGTATGCATTTCGGGCAACCTCGAGTATTGTGATGAACCGAACCGGCGCGACCTGCCGGCAGGTCTTTCGCACGCGCCGCGGGTCAGAGAGACCTCAGCTCATACCTCGCCCTCGGAATCCGCGTTGTCGCGCGCGTCCCGGATCCGGCCCCTCCGCACGACTGACTTCATGGATCGATACATCGCGTAGATGGAGATCAGCGCCCAGACCAGGGCGATCGGATAGGCCAGGACCGGCGCATCCCAGTGGCGGGCGAGAATGCCGGCGTCGGTGCGTTCGGCATATTGCCAGAGATCCGTGCGGAAGTCGTAGAGGGCATAGAGGCAGAGCATCACGCCGACCCACGTGGCCACCCAGCGCGCAACCCTGGGGAGCAGAACGGCCGAGACCAGAAGAACAAAGCCGCTCGCGAGTCCGAACAGGAAATCGATCCCGCCGAAAGGGGTGTAACGTACCGCCATCCCGATCGTGAGACCGCCGACCCCGGCAAGCAGAATCCGTTGCAGCAGAGGCCAGGAACTGACGTAGATGAAAAAGGCGCCCAGAAACGCGGACCCCACGTAACCTGCGGAGGCAATGATCGGAAATATCCCGCCCCGGCTCCGCGCGTGGCCGGATTCGTCCCAGTTGATGCGGACTTCAAGGACTTCGCCTCCCGTAACCAGGGTGGCCGCCACGTGGCCCATTTCGTGAATGAGCACCATGAAGACCCGGAACGGTTTGACGTAAGGCGTGTCCCAGAACACCAGGGCGACTATGGCGCAGACGATCGCGGGCCAGAATGGTTTGAGAGTATTCAGCATTTCAGCTGGCGGTACTTGTTGACGATTGTGAGGTCGGTGTTTCCCGACTCCGCGTCGATATACTTGACGAGCAGGGATACCTTGTTGGCTTCGTCAAGCAGGTTCCAGTAAAAATCGCGGTTCGCATCGATACCGTCATGCAGCTTGACGGCATACGGTTCGCCGGCAAATGCCGGCGGAGGATCTCCGTCGTCCGCGTATGTGGTGATGCAATGGCCGATTCCGGGTATGGCCGTTTCGTAGCTGAAGTACTGTCTGGAGGTGGACTCGCCGTTCCCGACAAGGGCTTTCAGAATGCCGATCCTGTAGGCGGCGCCGGAATCGTCCAGGTCCACGATGCCGGCGATACGCGGCGTGAAGATGGGAGGATCGGGTTCGAATGTGCGCGTGTTCAGGGCCGATTCGAAGGAGCCGCCGCCCCGTATCGCGTCGCAAATGGTGTCCGTATGGTCGCCGTTGGAAACGACGTGACAGGCATTCAGGACTCGGATCGGACGATAGACGACGAGGCTCGGGTTTTCCAGCACGGACTCGTCGAATGCCCGGGTCCTGACCGTCTGTTCGTCGGTGACGAAGACCCGGTTCCGGCTCCCGGCACTCCTGCCCATGATCCAGTAGACCTGGACGAAGTGTCTGGCGTCGGGCGTCCGGCCGATGACGATGCCCCGTCCCGGATATCGTGAGTTCCGGAGTGCGTCGAGGTTGGTTTCAACGGCCCTTTTCACTTCGCTGCTCTCCTCCGCAGTCCCATCAGGCTTCTATTCGACCAGCGCGTCGTAGACGGCTCTTGAAAGCGCCGCGAGGCTGAGGTCGAAGGTCATCCGGTCACGGCTGGTGACGTGTTTGGCCATGATCGCTATGGTATACGGGCCGGTGGGCGAATAGACGATGCCCGCGTCTGCGCGCACGCCCAGATAAAAACCCGTTTTGTGGGCAACCGTGGTCCCTACGGGCAGCGCGTACGGGATCACGGTCCTGAGTTGCTGGCGCTTCAGGATTTCCAGTGCCCCCTTGCGGGACGCGGACGACAGGATATCGCCCGAATACAGCAATTCAAGAAGCCTGCACATGTCGGCCGGAGACGAAACGTCTGACCGGTCGGGATCATAGCCCGCCGCGTCGCGTACGTATGCTTCGTTGAACAGTCGTGCGGCACAGCGTTCGTAGGTATGTTCGGGATTCTCCGGGTCGAGACCGACGACGCTGAAGAGCAGTTGCCTGACCGTCATCGGAATACGGGTCTGATGGAGTCCGAGTTCCCGCATCGTGTTGTTGAGATTGTCGCCGCCGACCAGATCATAGAGGATATCCGTCGCGGTGTTGTCGCTGATGATAATCATCAGCATGGCCAGATCGTGCACCGTCGGGTTGATACCCGCTGTCATTTCCTTGAGGATGCCCGAGCCGGGCACGCGAAGGCTGTCGGTGAGCTCCACGCGCCGGTTCAGGTCGATGATGCCGAGGTCCACCTGCCGGTAGAGTTCCACGAGTACGGGGACCTTCAGCGTGCTGGCTGTGAAGAACACGTCGTCCGCGTTGTGTCGAATCTCCCGGCCGGTTTCCAGATGCTGTGCGGCCACGCCCACGGTTGCTTCGATTTGGGAAATTGCAGTCTCGATAGATGTCATTTCGGAATATCCAAAATCGACTGCTAATGCGATAGAGCATTGACTTGGGAAGACGTGAGCCGGGAGACGGGAGGACAAAAAGCGGGTAGACGGGAGAGGGGAGACGGGAGAAGAGATCTTTGCCGATTTTCTTCTCCCCTATGCCTCCGGCATGAATTGAAACCCAACGAGGCGGGTGATCTCTAACCTCTTACGTCTACCGTTTCACCGCATTTAAGATATCTCCATGGAAAGCGCCAGTTCCTTCAATTCCCCGTAGCGCCGGGTCTCATACGCCGGCAACTGGCTTTCGCGCAGGTCAAACCCGAACGCGCGTTTGCTGAGCACGATGATCGGCGGCGCCTGGACGCGCTTGAAGTAGTTGATCCGCACCTGCCGCGCGACCCACTCCAGGTCTTCGATCCAGCTGTTTACGTCGGGAAACCAGGCACGGAACTTCCCCCGATCATGCCATCCGATCTCCTCCAGCAGGATTCCGTTCACGAACCATTGCAGAAAATCCTCCGGGTCTTTCCGGTATTCGATGATCTGGCGAAGCATGGCATCGTGGTAACCGTATCTGATAGGGTCGCCAAGGCCCCGGTTCACGTCCTGGGCTTCCGACAATTCCGCGCTGGGCACCGTCTCCCCGCTGATCAGGTTATCCGGAATGACCTCCCTGCCGAAAACCTCTTCGTTCAGGAACCGCGCCAGATGCAGCACCTGGACCTTATAGAGGTCCGCGATCGGGGCCACGGCGCCGTTCACGTCCCCGTAGAGCGTGGCATAACCCAGCGCCGTCTCGGTCTTGTTGCCGTTGTTGGTAAAGACCAGCCCGAATTTGGCGGCCAATCCCGCAAGTATATCCGCTCCCCTGATACGCGCCTGAAGGTTTTCGTCAACGAGCCGGGTATAGGCGCCCGGCGTCGTGGAATAGTTCACGCCCTTGATCTTTTCGGACAGGAACTCGTACAGGTCCTGGATCGGGCAACTTAGATAGTCCACCTCGAGGGTCCGGCAGACCTGCCTCGCGTTTTCCTGCGTGATGGACGCGTTGAACCGCGTGGGCATGTTAACCGCGAACACCCGCTCCGGCCCGACGGCCTGCGCGAGCATGGATACCACCACGCTCGAGTCGATTCCTCCGCTCACGCCAACCAGAAACCGGTTCTCCCTTTCGCGGACGTCGTCCAGATGCCGCAGCCCGGTCAGGATGGCATCGTAGATCGCGGCAACCTCGTCCTGGGAAGAAGCGGGCGGTTTTCCGCTCCGGCTGAGGACCGTCTGCTCACGCCAGGGATGCGCGCGGCGCAGGATTTCTCCCGCGGGGGAATAGACCGTCGTATCGCCGTCGAAGACGATGATGTTCTTTCCGTTGTTCTGTGCCCCCACCTGGTTGACGTAGAAGACAGGGATGGGAGAGCGCCGCAGAATATCCGTGACGACCCGGTTTCGCTTCGTGTTCTTCTGCCAGGTCCATGGGGACGAGGACAGATTGAACAGCGCCTGCGCCCCCCGGTCGTGGAAGACGCGCAGCGTATCCAGAATTGATTCCGCGTAGCCATAGTCCCGGCACCAGATATCTTCGCACAGCTGCACGCCGAACCGGAAAGTCCTCCCGTCACTCACACAGATCTCGAACGGCTCGGTCCAGTCGTATACGGATCTCCCTGAAGCGTCGGCGAGTTTCCGGAGCGAGTAGAAATGGCGGTCGTCGTCGAAAAACCGGTAGTTCGGATGCAGCGTCTTGGGCTGTACGCCCGCGGGAAGCCCGACCGGGACGTCTTCCCGCGCCACGTAACGGCCGTCGGCGCAGACGTGGACGGCATTGTACTTCCGTATCCGGCCGTCCTCGCCGATGTTCGCGCGATCCACCGCCACGTTGCCGAAGAGCACCGCAATGTCCTGACTGGCCTCGCGGATCGTTTCGCTGTATGCCGCAAAATCCTCGACGAGCGCGTCCACCTCCCACAGGTCGCCCAGGATGTAGCCCGATATGCAGAGTTCCGAAAAGACGATCAGTTCCGCGCCGGCCGCCCTGGCATTGTCGATGTAACGCAGCATGGTCTCGACGTTCAGGTCCGGCCGCGCCGGCTTCACGTCCATCTGGACCAGAGCGATTTCGGGCAACGCGTCAGTCATATCTGCCGAGCCGGGGATGCGGGACGTGTCTGGCTACGAAATGCCGAGGGACCGGCTCACGGCGGCATGGATCCGGTCTTCGGTTTCGGCCACGTAGGGTCCCGTCCGTTTCCAGTACTGCTGGCTGGCCCACACTTCGTAGCCGCCCTCGGGGATCTGGCGCCTGACGGGAACGTAACCGACGATGTCGTTGGTGTACGCCAGGACCAGCAGGTTGGCAAAGTGCGGCCCGATTTCCCGTTTCAGCCGCAGGCCGTGCTCCACCGTCATTTCCCCCGCGAGCGTGACCATAGCCAGCGTGTCTCCGAAACACACGGTCTGGATTTCAAAAGGGATATTGGTGACAACCGGCGCGTTGTTTTCGACGCTATCCAGCAGATGCCTGGCCCACGCCTTAACGAATGCCTGATTGTCTTTCAGGCCTGCATTTACGAGGCCCATGTCAATCGGTTCAGTATCCAGGTTGAGGATGGTCTGGCTTACCGAAATCGGACCGGTTACCTGATCGAGCCCGCCCGAGGCGAGGGTTCGGACCACGGATTTCCCCAGCAGAACGCCGATGTCGCGGATTTCCTGGATATTCCTCTGTATGAAACGGTCCTCGGCGGGGTCGACCGGTCGCGTCTTCTGGTCTCCGGCGCAGCCCTGTAGAAAGAAAGCGGTGACGCCGGGGTGCATGGCCTCCACGTGGTCATACGCGTAACAGACGTAGTCGCCGCCGATGAGCGTGCCGCTCCGGCTGGTGGGATGGCACGCATAGCTGAAAATGACGCTGCGAAGTTCGCCCTCGGGAGATTCGACGGCCAGCACCGGCACCTCGTGGTCGTGGGGAGCGCCGGGACCGGGTTTCCACTCCACGCCGCCCTTCCCGTCGGATTTACGGCGGGATACGGCGATATCGCAGTGCCCACGCCCGATCCGAAGGCGGGCCGGCGACCGGGTCTCCCACGCGGTTTTCGCGCAACGGGCGACGCCGACCAAGAGTCGTTCGATATAGTCCTCATCAAGGTCGCCGTGGCGATGCCGGTCCATTTCCCGGATGCAAGGGCCGCAGTGGGTATGCGATCCGCTCAGGACGATGTTGGCAGGAACGACACCGGTCAGTGCCGAGACGCGGGACCGGACCTCTTCGGTGTGTTCGTAGAAACCCAGGATCTCAGCGCTTGCGATGATGAGCGGGTTGTTGCCGTCGTCTATCGCAATGGCGTTTGCTTTCAAGGGATGATAGACGTCGGTGGAGGGTTCGGTTCGGGCGGCGAATCCGGCCAGATAGATCCCGACCGGCGGCGTGATGTCTTCACCGCCCACTCCGATGAGGTACGTATCGCTGGACATCGTCATTCAATTCGCTCCCTGTCTATAGATGGATTGCCTGTTCTTTGCGCGCGGACTCTACGATAGCCAGACCCACGCGCAGGGCATTGCGCGCCTCCCGCAATGTGCCGTGCGCCGGATTTCGACGTCCGATAACGCAGTCCGCGAAATGGGTGAGTTCCTGCTCCAGCGCGCCGACGATTCTGCCGTGGACTTCAGGCGAGAGATAGAGGTCCGGGCTGGACGTCGCTTCGCCGGTCCAGATCCAGGCGGCGTCGTTGGGCTCGGAGATGTGGGCCGTCCCGTCCGTGCCCACCACTTCCAGGCCCGCGTCGGACCAGTAGAGCTGCCGGTCCGGCATGAAAAAACTTTGTTCGATCACGCCTACCAGGCCGCTTTCGAAGGTGAGCATGGCCCACCAGGAATCCGGGCGACCCGGTTCCGCCATGCTGCGGGTCCTCGCATACACTTCCCGGACTTCCTCACCTGCCATCCACAGCAGCTGGTCGATGGTATGTATTCCCGGTTGAATGACCAGGGGATAGGGCTTGAAACGCGGCGCATCCAGGATGCCTCGCCAGATGTTCCGGCGGCCGTAGATGGAGACCAGTTCTCCCAGTTCGCCCGCGTCGATCTTCTGTTTGACGTTTGCGCGCCTGACGTCGAAGCGCTCCAGGAAGCCGACCATGAATACGGCGCCGCTTTCTTCCGCCTCTTCGATAAGCCGATCGTTCTCATCCAGACTGTCTGTCAGCAGGATTTCGCTGAAAACGTGTTTGCATAATCGAAGCGCGGCGAGGGCGATTTCGGTGTGCCGGTCCACTTCGGTGACGATGTCGATTGCATCGACGTCGGGATCCCGAATCAGGTCGCGATAGTCCGTATAGTGCTTCGGAACATTGTGCGTCGAAGCGACACTGGCGGCGCGCTCCGTCGAACGGGAGCAGACCGCGTTGAGGTCGACGTGCGGCAGCTGAGCGAGGACGCGGGCGTGCTGGACGCCGAAGCGTCCCAGTCCGATGACTCCGATTCTGGCGCGGTTCATCTTTCAATTAGTTCGACCACAACCCTGCCCGTCAGTTTGCCCTGCAGGATGCGCTGTATTTCAGGTTCCAGGGTTTCGAGCGTGCGTTCCGTGACCAGGTCGTCCGTTGGATCGATCTTCCAGGCACCTGCTATCTTCTCCCAGATATACGTCCGTTCCGGCATGGGACATTCCGCGGAGTCGATCCCCTGCAGGCTGACGCCCCGCAGGATGAACGGGTAGACGTTGATGTTCAGGTCTGCGGACGCGACGAGGCCGCAGCACGTGACGAGTCCCCGGCTCCTTGTCGACTTGACAGCGGTGGCCAGGATATTGCCTCCGACGGTATCCACAACACCAGCCCAGCGTTCCGCCAGCAGCGGACGCCTGCCTTCATCGTCAACCTCGTTTCGATGCACGACCGCGCTCGCCCCGAGGCCGAGCAGGAAGCGCTCCCGGTCCGGCTTTCCGGTGGCCGCAACTACCGTGTGACCCACGCGGGAGAGGACGGCGACGGCCATGCTGCCGACACCCCCCGTGGCGCCGGTGACGAGTATCTCGCCGCTGCCGGGAGCAACGCCGTGGCGTTCCAGCCTGTGGAGCGACATGGCGGAGGTGAAGCCGGCCGTGCCGTAGACCATCGACTCGCGCAGGGTCAGGCCGGCGGGAAGCGGGACGACCCATCCGGCGGGCACGCGGATGTATTGTCCGTATCCGCCGGGCGTGTTGGCGCCGAGATCGTAGCTTGTGACGATGACTTCATCGCCAGGCGTAAAACGTCCGTCGGAGCTCTCCTCGACAACCCCTGCAGCGTCTATGCCCGGCGTATGCGGATAGCGCCGGGTGACGCCCGGGTGTCCGGTGGCCGACAGCGCATCCTTGTAGTTCAGCGAGGAGTAGTGCACCCTGATCAGCACGTCGCCTTCGGGAAGCGTGTCGACGGATCGGCGCACTACCCTGCGGACGTAGCCGTCATTCTCCTGGCTCACGAGCAGACATTTAAAGTCACCGGCGGACATTGTACGTTCCCGGCTTCCTCCTGTCGGTACTGGTGCCATTCCGATTGCGCGATCGAAGCGCTGCCGACTTCTCAGGACATGAACCGTGTGATCCGATACGCGTCCAGTTCTATTGGCAGGTCATTACCCATGATGAGGTCGGCGATGAGTTTACCGCTGTAAGGCCCCAGTTGCAGGCCCGTGGGCCCATGCCCGGTTGCCAGCCAGACGTTTTTCCTGCCGGGAACCGGACCCAGCACGGGCAGGAGATCCTGAGTGTACGGCCGCAGACCGACCCGGATTTCGCGAATCTCCGCCGCGGCCAGCCCGGGCGCCACCCGCAGCGCCTCGCCGAGCACCTCCCGCACGCCGGCGACGGTAGTACGGGCGTCGAAACCCGATCCGGTCTCCCGCGTGGCGCCCACCACCACCCGGTTGTCCGGCCAGGGCACCATATAATGGCCGCGAACGGCGCTGACGATTGTCCAGGACGCCGTATCGGCGGCAGGAGGCAATCCCAGATGGATGATCTGACCGCGCTGCGGCTCCACCGGGATCTGGACGCCCAGCTGAAGGCCGAACGCGTGCGACCACGCGCCGCCTGCGATGACGACGTCGCCAGCCGAAATGGCCCCCGCATTCGTGACGACGCCGGTGACCGCGTCGTTTTCCATGCTCAGACCTTCAACACCCGTTTCCCTGACGGTGAGCCCACGGGCTTCCGCGGCGCGGCGAAGCGCGCCCGTCAACAGCCGGCCGTCGACACGGGCCGCGTTACGGTAATAAATGGCGCCCTGCACGTCGGCAATCGCCGGAAACCGGTTGCGGGCTTCCTCGGACGTTATCTCGCCGAGGTCCTCCTCGGAGGGCTTTCCCCGGCGACTACGGCGGTCGAAAATGTGCCGGCGGGCGATGTCGAACGGTTCCAGTTCGTCATCGGAAACGGCGACGATCATCATGCCGCATACGGCGAAGCCGGTTTCCCCAGGCTGTTCGGCCTCGAGATTCTCGATCAGTCCCGGATAGTATTCGACGGCAAGGGAGGCCAGGCGCTGCCAGGGGTCCGGGTCCCGCGTGTTGGTGGCGGGAGACAGAATGCCCGCACCGGCATCCGTGGCGCGACCGGTGTCCTTGCGGTCCACGAGCAGTGTCCTCGCGCCGGCGTGGACGAGATGCCAGGCGGTGGACATCCCGACGATTCCCCCGCCGATCACGATCGCGTCATAGCTCATTCTTAAACCGTTGTCTGATGGGATTTACCATACGAAATTTCGGAAGAAAACGTGCCGCAGGCCGCATTTCGGACGATTGGGCGGTTTTCTTACAGCGCCATCCGGTCTATCGAATCCATCTCGGCTTCGGACAGCGCCCAGTCGAAGACATCCAGATTGTCGCGGAGGTGCTGTTCCGAACTGGCTTTCGGGATGACGTTCATCCCTTTTTGTACCAGCCATCTGAGCGCGACGTGCGCGGACGTCCTGTTGTGGCTGCTGGCGATGGTCGTCAGGTCGGGATCCTCGAGGATGTTCTTCTTGCCCAGCGGCGAGTAGGCCGTAACAACAACGTCGTGTTCCAGGCACCACTGGAGTACGTCGCGTTGCTCATAACCCGGATGGTACTTGATCTGATTCACGCTGATCGGCGCCTTTGAAACGGAAAACGCCTCCCGCATCTGCTCAACGGAGAAGTTGCTGACGCCGATGCTTCTGGCCTTGCCCGCGTCGAAGATTGCGTTGAACGCGCCGATGGTCTCTTCCATGGGCGCGTCAGGGGGCGGCCAGTGTACCAGGAGCAGGTCCACGTAATCCATCTGGAGATACTGGAGATTCTCCTCCGCCTGATTGATGGCAACGTCGTACTGCAGGTAGTCCTGACCGACTTTGGTCGTTATGAACAGCTCAGACCGGTTGACGCCGGCCTCCTGTAACGCTCCGCCAATCTCGCGCTGGTTCCCGTAGATCCAGGCCGTATCGAAGTGGGTGTAACCAAGCTCGAGAGCCTGTTTGATCACCCGCTTGCACTGTTCGCCCTTCAGCGGATAGGTGCCGTGGCCAACCACCGGCATCGTGTGACCGGAAAGCAGAGGCAGGGATTCCATGTTCGACTCCGTGATGTCGGTGTCAACACCGGTTTTATTTTGACAAATGCACCGGTTTAAAATTGGACACAAAGGCGTAACGTCATCGCAGGCTGACAGTTCAACGCTGCCAGGCACAAAAAACACGTGACCGCGGCACGTAACTTACGAAGAAAAACGTATCGACGGCAAGTTGTAACAGAGCCGGGGACAACGGACGGTATGGCCGCCTTCAGGGGGGTGTGACGATATTCGGACGGTCGTAGGAATCCGGTTCTTCGCGGAGCGCGTAACCCATATCTTCCAGCCGGTATCGCGGGCGGTAGCCGAGGACTTTCTCCGCCCTGGAGAGGTCCCACCGGCGCTTGCTGCTTTCGCCGACAACGGTGACGATTTCGAAACCGACGTCGGGTGCGGTCAGGGCGAGCTTGTAGGCGCGGATGAGGTCGGGGAAGGCGATCCACTGGGGCAGAATCGATGCATTCGCGAGTTTCGGATCGTCGATATCGAACGGTTTGGGGATGCGCAAACAGAGTGTGGAAATGCCGTGCAGTTCGGCGTAGTATTCGGCGATTTTTTCGCCCATATACTTGGTAAGGGCGTAGGTACCTACGGGTTTCGCAGGGGCGTCGCCGTCGACCCATTGCGGCGGGGGATAGCCCCAGACCACCGTCAGGCTGCTGGTGTAGATCACCCGCTTTAGCCGGTGACGTCGTGCAGCTTCGAAGAGGTTATAGGTGCCCTTGACGTTGATATCCATCCGCTGGCTGTTGAAGGCGTCCTCTTCGTAGTCGCCCTCCCTTCCCGTAGCGATGGCCAGGTGGATGGCCACGTCCATCCCTTCCGCGGCATCGCAGACCTGGTCGATATCTGTGACGTCCACCTGACGCCAGCGTGAATCGTCCGGGAAATCACGCCGGCTCAACAGACACAACTCGTGTTCGCCCTCCAGCGCCGGAACCAGCCTGCTGCCGATGACGCCCGTGGCGCCTGTGATGAGGATTTTCATGGTGGGATCGGAAAAAGAATGGTTTTAGGTACCCTTAAGCTTTGGGCCGGATGGACTAAGTGTGAAGAGAATTCGCCCTCAGCGCCTCAGAGATTCGGGGTTTATTCTGGATATGTCGAATGGCGCTCGTACAAAATGAACTTGAGATTTCATTGGATAGTCGCGAAAAGCGGCGCACATGTATTCCGTGTCACGTATATTATCGTGAAGTCCGGACATTTCTTGGCGCCTTGCGAGTTACCGGCGGATCACTTATAATAATGACTTGAGCTTGATAACAAAAGAGTGCTTCTGTCAGATAGCGTAAATGAAGGCAGCCCACTTTGCGGTGGGAGGGATACGAAACAATGGTACCAACGATATTCGAGACATGCCGACCACGTGCGGATGTACTCGAGGGAACGATCACCGAGGCCGACTTTGCGGCCGACCTGGCGCAGGTCATCACCGGCGAGGGGAATGCCGAATATCTGGACCCCGCACGGTTTTTTGCGAACACCTATCCGACGCGGGGTTTGAAAAACCTGCTGGAGAATGTTTGCCAGCGGTTGTCAGGTTCGGGGGGTGAAGTCGCATCAATTTTCCGCCTGGATACCTCCTATGGCGGCGGTAAAACACACGGGCTGATCGCGTTGTGCCACGCCGCACGTGGTATGGAGGGCGTGACGGATATTGCAGAGTTTGTCGATCCGGATATCTTGCCGCAGAGCCACGTTCGCGTCGCCGCATTCGACGGTGAAAACGCAGACCCTGCGAACGGTAGAAGAATGAAGGATGGGGTGTTCGCTTACACCCCGTGGGGCGAGATCGCATTCGCGCTTGCCGGCAAGGATGGCTACGCACGGGTCCGCAAGAGCGACGAGAGTCGGATCGCACCTGGCGCCGAGACCCTCCGTGAACTGTTCGGTCAGGAACCCGTGCTGATCCTGCTTGATGAGCTGTCGGTTTACCTGCGCAAGGTGCGAAATATTGAAGACGCCCGTTTTCAACTGACTGCGTTCCTGACTTCGTTGTTCAAGGCGGTCGAAAGCGTTCCCAATGCAGCTCTCGTGTATACGTTGGCAATTGGCAAAGACGGACGGGCGACCGACGCTTACAACGAAGAAAACCAATTTATCGCGGACAATATGGCGGAAGCGGAGAGCGTTTCAGCACGCAAGGCGACGTTATTGAACCCCACTGAGGAGGATGAAACCGTTCAAGTCCTCCGTCGCAGGCTGTTTGAGACAATAGATAAGACAAGAGTTCCGGATATTGTCGACGCCTACCGGGACTGCTGGATGGCCAGTAGAGACGCCCTGCATTCAGATGCCGTCCGCGCAGAGACAACCGAGACGTTTCGATCGAGTTATCCGCTGCACCCGGAAGTTCTGGAGACCTTGACCGGCAAGACCGCGACTCTCGGCAACTTTCAACGAGTTCGCGGGATGTTGCGGTTACTGGCTCGCACGATTTCCCATCTTTGGAAAGAGAAACCCGACGACGCAACCGCCATCCATCTCCATCATATCAATCCAGGATACCAGCCAATCCGCCAGGAGATTGTGACGCGGCTCGGACAGTCTGCTTACGTTCCGGCCATCAACAACGATATTGCCGCTGGACCGATTGAGAAAAAGGCCTTGGCCGAGGAAATAGACGCAAGAGATCATACCGGCTTAGCGTCCTACACAGTCTATGTTGCAAGCACTGTATTCATGCATACGCTCGCCTTTAACGATCCGCTCAAGGGAATTTCGCAGGAGCAACTTCGCTATTCCGTGGTCGGTCCCAAGTTGGACATCAGCTTTATTGAGGAGGCGCGCAGGAAGTTCATTTCGGAGTCAGCTTACCTTGACGACCGACCAGGCGCGCCAATGCGGTTTCTCGCCGAGGCCAATCTGAGCCAGATAATTCGCCGTGAAGAACAGCACGTCGATGCCGGAGAAGTGCGCGCCGAACTCAACGACACGATCCGCAACGTCTTCGACAACAAGACCTTTGAAACATTGTTCTTTCCGGGAGGACCGTTTGACGTTCCTGACGAAGTTGGCGACGGACGGCCGAAACTGGCGGTTTTGGCCTATGATGGCCTCACGATAGGTGCATCCGTGGATGACGTCCCTGAGTTAATCGAGCGCATCTATTCACGGAAGGGATCCGAGGGTTCGGCCCTGCGAACGCTTCGAAACAACCTGGTTTTCGTGGTCGCAGACGACGCACGCAAGGAAGAAATGCGAAGGATGGCCGTTCGGCGTCTGGCGTTGCGGGAACTGAAAAAGCCGGAGCGCCTCATTGATCTGGCGGAACACCAGCAGGCTCAAGTGCGCGAGATGGAGTCCAAATCCGAGCAGGAACTTGCGATAGCAATTCAACAATGTTATCGTCACTTGTTCTACCCATCACGAAACCGGTTAGGCACGAGCAACGTCGATCTAGGCCACACCGCGCTCGACATCCATTCCGTTTCGGAGCGGCCGGGTGCAGGCCAACAGCAGATTGTGCGGGCGTTACGTGACCTCAATAAACTGCGTTTATCCGAGGACCAGCCGGATTCGCCCGTCTACGTGAGGGATCGAACACCGCTCAAGAAGGGTCAACTCACCACGCTTGCCTTGCGAGAGGAATTCCGGCGGGATCCGGCACTCCCAATGCTCATTGGCGAAGACATCTTTATTCGAGGCATACGGCGCGGCATTGAGCAGGGCGAATACGTGTACCAACGCGGGGAGTTGCTGTTTGGCCCGGGCGATCCAGTTGCTGCCATCATGATCGATGAGCAAGCCGTCGTCTTTACAATGGCATACGCGACAAATGTTGGAATCTGGCCTCGGACCGCCGCCGGTAGTCCTAAGGAAGAAATCGAAAGCGAACAAGCGGCGACACCCATTAGCGCCAACTCCGGGTCAGGCGCGTCGCAAGTCTCGGGACCAATCGGTACTTATTCCACTGGAAGTGAACAAGAGACGTTCAACGCAGAGGGTATTCTCAAGGAAGCACTTGTGCAGCTCTGGGAGAAGGCGCGGGCGAAGGACGTCGAGGCCATCGGGAATCTGTCCATCCAGCTATTTGAGGCAGGCGACGCGTTCCGCATTCTTAATGCCGTCGGAGGCGTATCCAGCGCAGGAAAGACCGTAGAACTGGCGGGCGGCTATGAAACCGCCGAAGGCGGTTCGTTCGAACTGGTATTTCGTGGTTCCGTATCGGACGCTCAGCCGGTTAAAGAATTTTTGGAACCCCAATTGAGGGCGGCAAGTACGCAGACGATTGAAACGGCATTCCAGTTGACATTCGCAGAGGGACTTTCGTTGAAGGGAGATGCGGCGGAGAAAATTACCGAGCGACTGGCCCGGTATTCCAGCGGCGCCGCATACGTATCGGCCAGCGCTAAGGTCGAGGGTTAGGATGGCGCACACCGAGAGAATTGCCCAGATTAAGACTCCAGACTCAACACCTCGATACGAGTTGCGGGTGCGTCGTCGCGGTTCTATCGGCGCCGAATATGAAATCTGGCAGGTGCCCGCGATAGCTACGCCGCAGGTCACGACACCATTGCGGATAGCGGGACTTCGAGGCCGCAACCTGGAGTTGATCGAGCATCGTGTACTGAAGTCGCTGACGCGCGCCGGCGTCAATCCGGCGCGTAGCACGGATACCAGGAAACGTGGCTACGCCGTAACAGAAGATCTGGCATTGATGCTGGGACTGTTATTTCGCACGCTTGCACCGATGCGCAGTCGCCAAAACATGCGGGTGGTAGCCGAAGGCATTGAGGCTATGGGGCGAGAAGAGGCCGCGTATTGGCTCGGTATGGCGGTCCATCGAAAACATCCGCGCCGTGTTCTAGCGGCATTACGGCTTCTCCTGACGGAACCGAAATAGTGAGTTCGTTGAACTGCAACACGTGAGTGACCCTTACAGCTCCACTCGTAGAGAAGACAATGCGTTTAAGTTAACTTAGACTACGCTATCGGTTAAACCAAGTTCGGTGTCGCATGACCCCTGATTCAGCTCTTTCAGAATGAGCTCGATTCGTCACTCAAGCGCAGCAGCGAAATCCTTTATTGATCAGGTTCTTGCCAAAGTCAAAGGACGTTTGGTTCATGCTAAGAGTGACCCAGTCGACCTCAACCCAAGACGGCAATTTGCGTGAAGAACTCAGGCATACCGGTGACGATAGCGCGCAGGAGTACCTCTTTCAGAATGCGTACCAAGCTGCGCGACTGGCATTGGGGTGGAGCGAGGGCGCTACGAAAACAGTTGTACGCGAACAAGATACGAATGAATTGGTTCTGTTAACGTCTTCCGGCCGAGAACAGGACACCGGAAATTTCTTGAGTATTGTGAACCTGCCACAGACGGTACCACACCGGCCGCCAGCTGCGACTCTCCACGCCCTACAAGAGTGGGAAGGCTGTGTCACGGAGATCGACGACGAGAAAGTCACTGCACGCCTCACCGATCTGACAGGGGGAGTGACGCATGCGGGAGTAGAAACGGAAATCCCGTTAGACCAAATTTCAGAAGCTGATGCCGCCAAGATGAAGGTTGGAAGCATCTTCCGCTGGGTCATTGGCTGGGAACGTAAAGCCGGATATAAAAAGCTCGTTTCCCGGGTGGTTGTTCGTGACCTTCCTGCCATTTCGAGATCCGACATGCGCGATGGTCGAATATGGGCGCATAAGATCGTGGTTGCCTTTGAGCAGATTTCATGATCCACACGGAAATAGAATCGAAAAAACACGAAGGCAGAGGACGCAGCGTATGGTCCCGTTCGATACACCAACGAGCGAGATTTGTGCGACGATTGGACCGGCGTTTTCCAATAACCTCTTCAAGCCCAGGGACGGACTTCAGTGAAACTTAGGTCGGTGGAAATTGAAAACTACCGGGCGATCGACGAACTAAATTTGAACTTCGACCCGCAGCTTACCGTTTTTCATGGCGACAATGCGCACGGCAAGACCAGTGTATTGAGCGCAATTGCCGTTGGATTAGGGGCAGTTCCTTTTTTGCTCCCGGACGTGTCGGGGATTGGATTTCTTAAAAAGGATCGCCGTGAAGGCAAGGGATATATGCGCGTGTCGCTTACAAATTCTGATGGTGTCACTTGGGATCGAACATCGAACTACGGTAGCAGAAGATTATGGGCGACGAATAAAAACGAGATTAATGAACGTCCCCGTTATGCCCTGAAGGAGTTGAAGCAATGGCTGGCGAAGACCGCCCTTAAAGCCTGGGACGCACCTGTCGATCTACCAATCATGGCTTTCTATGACACGGAAAGGGTGGTTCGCGGTCCCGCAAAGGGACGCGGCCACCCCAAGAGTGTGATTTCCCGTTTTGCTGCGCTGGAAGGGGCACTGTCTGCGCGAACAAGCTTCAAGGAGCTGTTTGAATGGTTCTATATGAAGGAGAATGAGGAACTAAGGGAACAGCGAGAAAGGCACGATCTCGATTTTCGTTTGAATGAATTGAGCGCCGTTCGGGAGGCGATATCATCGATGATCGATTTTGTGGACGAGCCACACGTCGAACTTCGTCCTTTACGCTTCGTGGTGGCTGAAAAGTTAGACCGCAAATCCACTGAACAACGAACACTTGATCAATTGAGTGGAGGCTGTCAGGTTGTGCTTGCATTAGCTGCTGACCTAGCCTGGCGAATGGCACAGGGCAACCCACACCGCGAAAAACCGCTTGATTCAGAAGCTGTTGTTCTGATTGACGAGGTTGAATTGCATTTGCATCCTTCGTGGCAACAGCGCATCCTCGGCGATCTACATAGGACATTTCCCAATGCGCAATTTATCGTGTCTACCCACAGCCCGCAGGTGCTGACGACGGTCGAGCCGAATCGAATTGTGAACCTTTATCGGGATGGCGACCACATTTTTGCGGGAACACCGGCTGCCGCTACGTATGGGGCGGAAGCCGGTGATGTCCTTTCTGTCGTAATGGGTGTAAACGAACGTCCTCCGGAGAATGAATTCACAATGGGCTTGGATCAATACAGGCGTCTGATCAGGAAGGGACAATGGGAGTCCAAGGAAGCTTTGGCTTTACGCAAGAGTCTGGAGGAAATGTCTCCCTACGATCCGGCGCTTGATCGCGCTGACCTCGAAATCCGGCGGCGAAAAATGTTTGAGCAACAGGCCAACTCACGATGAAGGCCATCCGCGGGTTAAGTACACCCACTTCCGGCCTTGGCCAATATCTCGAAGACGTGGGGGAAGGAGCGAACTGGAATGAGTTCCGTTCTCACAATTCGGGTGGGTCTTATCGTGAACTGAGCGAGGCCCTGACCCAAAACCAACACGGAATTTGCGCGTACTGTGAGATTACGATCAATGACTTGCGTCGTCAGGTCGAACATGTGATCCCCCAGAGCGACGATAAAGATGGCAAAAAGAGGGCGACCGATATCGCCAACATGGTTGCGTGTTGCACGGGTGGGACTGTTCAAATTCACGCAATGGATCGCCAACGGAGGCCTGGCAGAAACAACATTAGCTGCGGGCAGGCGAAGGGAAGTAAGAATGTCGACGATTTCGCCGATCCCCGAACATTACCTTTTTTGCCATCTGTTTTGCGCGTTATTGATGACGGACAGATTGAAGCAGACGAATCGAATTGCAAACGGTCCGGTTTACCGTCCGATCGCTTGACCCGAACCGTCGACATTCTGAACCTCAACGCAGAACGACTACGGTTGCAACGTGAGAAGCAGTGGATTGGACTCCAGGAAGAAACAGAAAAAATCGAAGATCCCGGCAACCCCGAGAGAATTAACGCATGGATACGCAGTCTGCTTACGCCGGATGAGAACGACCGGTTGAATCCCTTCTTCACGACTACCAGGTCTTACTTCGGGGCGTTAGCCGAACTAATCCTTACAGAAGAACCCAAAAATTGGATCTGAATCAATTCCCGACACCCGCCTTATTGAACGCTGGCTGCCAATCGATGAACTTAGCGAAGAGATTGCGCGAGAACGCCGCTCCGTCACTGCATTACGACCTACCTACTACATATCATGGATGGTTGGCGCGGCGGCCGCTTGTAGCGACGCATGCGGCTTGCCGGTTTTGCCAGCGGAGCCGCCAACATATCGGCCACCGTTAACGGGGTAGCCCAAGGCATCGAGGAAATAGGGCGCGAAGAGGTCGAGTAGTGACTGGGAATGGCGGTCCACCGCAAGCATTCGCGCCGAGTGTTCTCGGCGTTGAGGATCCTTTTGACTAATCCGAGAGGATGAAGGCGATGGCAGGCATGGACACGAACGGAATCGACGAATCAATGGAAGCTCAACAATCCGAACAGTCGACTGACGCCGAGGAAAAAATCGAAGGTTTGGACAGCGAGGGCGCATCTTGGGGCGACTACCCCATTGACGATGTTCTGATCCGCCAAGAGAATCGGACGATTCATGACGTCATTCGGCGGATCGAACAAGGCAACTATGTCATGACTCCGGAATTTCAGCGAGACTTCATCTGGACTGAAGACAAACAGAGCAAACTGATCGAGTCAGTAATTATGCGTATCCCGTTGCCGGTTTTCTACATGGCGGAAGATGATAAGGGACGGATGGTTGTCGTGGATGGATTGCAGCGCCTGTTCACATTTAACCGTTTCTTGACGAACGGATTGAGGTTGACCCGCCTAGATCACGAGGCGTTAAATGGGAAGTCGTTTTCGGACCTAGATTCCAAACTCCAGAACCGCGTCGAAGACTGCAATCTTATCTTTTATATTATCGACGCAAAGGTGCCGGAACGCGCGCGCCTTGACATATTCGAGAGAGTAAACAGCGGAGAACCCCTTAGTAGGCAACAGATGCGCAACTGCCTCTTTATGGGACAGGCGACCCGCTTTCTCAAAGAGGAAGCACAAACCGATGTTTTCATCGATGCAACAGGTGGGGGACTAAATAAAAAAACTATGCGCGACCGTGAGTTCGTGAATCGGTTCTGTGCCTTTCAGCTCCTTGGTTTGGAAGAATATCACGGCGACATGGATGAGTTCCTTGCGAATTGCTTGCGTTACATGAACAACATGGAAGAAGCGCGGCTTTCGCAGCTTTCTGATGAATTTCACAGGGGCCTTTCGAACAACCGTTTATTATTTGAACGGCACGCGTTCAGAAAACACACGCCGGAACAGGAACGGCGCAGTGTTCTCAACGCATCCCTTTGGGACGTTATGTCCACCGGTTTGTCCCACTACGTAGAAGAAAGAGTAGAAGCATGCGCGGAGGCCCTCCGACTAGCTTTCTATACTCTAATGGACGATGAAGAGTTTAATACTGCCATCTCCTACGGTACAAACGATACAAAAAGGGTTGGATATCGGTTTCGGATGACCCAAGGGATATTTAAGGAAATCTTGGATGCTCACACAGATTGATCTACGTCATTTCAAGTGTTTCGAAACTCTGAAACTCCCGCTTGGCTCTTTGACATTGTTGTCAGGTGCCAACTCATCGGGGAAATCGTCTGTGTTACAGGCACTTGTCCTGTTACATCAGACGATGCGCGAACATGAATGGTCCTCACGCCTAATGCTCAACGGTGCTTCCGTCGAACTCGGTACGGTTTTCGACGTGATTGACCAGGTTCACGGGCGCCGCTCGTGTGAGATCGTGCTGTGGGACAGTGAAACGTCGTACCAATGGGAATTCGTGGGTGAACGGGAAGAGATGTCGATGGCAGTGACACGCGTCCGCAGTGGCGACATCGTCAAAGAACAACCTGTGATATTGAACCGGCTGCTTCCGCGATTGAAGAACGAAAAATTGACGGATCGTCTGTGCAGGCTTGCATACCTCACCGCCGAAAGGCTGGGGCCACGCGAGACCTACCCGCTAGAGGATCCACAGCGGACGTCCGTCGTCGGTCCAAGGGGAGAACACGCCGTCAGCGTGTTGTACTCTGGTCGAGACCTGCGTATTCTGGATGGCTTGACGCTTGATGGCGTGGTACCGACGCGGCTACGCCAAGTCGAGGCGCGTATGGGCCGCTTTTTCCCCGGCTGCGAGTTAAATCTCGTTAAGGTTCCTCAGGCCAACGCTGTAACCTTGGGAATTCGCACAACGAGAAGTACGGACTTCCATCGCCCGATTCATACCGGCTTCGGGTTAACCCAGGTTCTCCCGATCGTTGTTGCGGCTTTGTCTGCAGACGAGGGTGGGTTGCTTTTGATCGAGAATCCAGAAGTTCATCTCCATCCCGCTGGACAGGCGGCTATGGGAGAATTTCTCGCGGAAGTCTCGGCGGCGGGTGTTCAGGTCATTCTCGAGACGCATAGCGATCACGTGCTGAACGGCGTCAGACGTGCTGTCAAGAAAGAGATCTTGGCTGCCGATCAAGCCGCTCTTCACTTCTTTAGACGTCGGCAGGACGAACAGGAGGAATTGGCTGTTCAGGTGGAAAGCCCGATAATGGACAGCGACGGCAATGTCGACAGTTGGCCAGATGGGTTTTTCGACCAGTTCGACAAAGACATGAATTATTTCGCGGGCTGGAGTTGAATTGGAATTCTTCACGAACGACCTGTCGATTCACGGACAATTCCATGACATATTGTCGTTCCGCGAATCCTTCGCGCGGCTGATGACCATGCGCAAGGTAGCGCGTCGATTCAGGTGCGAGCTACATTGTGACCGGGCGCTGCTCAATGCCAAACCAATGCCTAATGTAACCATGCAGCAGGCCCTGGGGCGCCTCGCCAACAGTGAACGGCGTTCCGCGATGATTTGGCTCACGCGTGGCGGGCCGTTCTGGGACGACATTCGGCAACATGGTGCGGACGACTATTTGGAATGCAATGACGATATCGTCACGGACTCTGGCGTCGGGGAAGCGGCATATCGAGTACTTCATGAGGTTGAATGTGGCTTGGTTAGCGTTACACCATCCAATTGGGACTTTTCTCCGGTGGAGGTGACATGGAGGCGAAAGTCCGAGGGTTTGGACGATAGAATCGCGCTTGTAGAAAATTGCCGAGACGTTGCCGGGCTGGAGAAGATACTACGAGACAATCCGCAACCTCTTCGGTCTTGGGGCGACTTGCGAGTTGTTTCGACAAGTCGGTTTCGTAGCCTTACGTTCGCTGGGAAGTGCTTTGATCACCTTATTGGGATTCCTTTCTCAAAAAACTCTGCGGAGCGGATTCTTTTCCTACTCGACATTCTGGATAAGTTTGCACGTGCCTTTGACGCGGATGGCACACGTACATCTGAAGGCCACTGGATTTATCGAAACTATTTTACCGGACGTGAGAATGCGTTGTTTTCAGACTCTTCCGCTACGGAAAAAAACGACTTTCGACGAGAGTTGACGTTCCCGCGCCCAGATAGTCCGGGCAATTTCATTTTTTGTCCCTGGCATGGTAAGATACCTCACATGATGCTTAGAATGCACTTTTCGTGGCCCGTACGGTTTCGAGAGCAAGTTTACGTAGCATATGTGGGGCCAAAGCTCACCAAGCGGTAGAGTGATCAACGGAAGTTGTTGAAGGAGGCAAATGTCCGACACCCGCCTGATAGAACGCTGGCTACCGATTGCCGAGCTTGGTATCGAGAGCACACGCGAACGCACGCCCATGACACCGTTCCCCGCCCCGAACCGCCTTCACGTATGGTGGGCGCGGCGCCCGCTTGTAGCTTCGCGCGCCGCGATTCTCGCGTCTCTCCTGCCAGCGGATGCAGATCGAGAGGGGTTTTTACATGCCCTTGGGATTCATGGGGATCCCGTTGCGGCTCGCAACGCAATCGAAAAAGCACGGAGGACGGGGGTCCGCGTAAAGGATCCATACGGCTACGATCGTGCATTTGGTTATTCGTTAGATCAAACCGACACCTCATGGCTAAAATCGAACCTTCGAAATGGCAGGAGCGAATACACCGTACTCGATCCGACTGCCGGAGGCGGGAGTATTCCGTTTGAGACGATTCGGATGGGTCTTACGTCATTAGCTAACGATTTGAATCCTGTGGCCGCCCTGGTCATGCGCGCCACTGTAGAGTGGCCGTCGGCCTCTTACCCAAAAATGAAGGAAAATTTCGAAGGCTTGGCCGCGGAGTGGCGTAGTCGCGTGGATGATCGCCTTACGGCTCTCTTCCCTCAGCGACATTTACCAGAACGGATTGACGTGACCTACCTCTGGGCACATACAATCAACTGTCCATATTGCGAAGGCGTTGTGCCGCTGTCACCGAATTGGCGCCTAGCTCCGGATGGGACTGGGGTCAGGCTGAAGCCAAATCTCGCTACCGACGGTGGCGCGCAGGGCCGTGTCTGCTCATTCGAGATCGTACAATCCGCAGCGCATCAGTCGTCTGGAACTGTCGCGCGCGGCGCAGGCACTTGCCCCTATGCCGACTGTGGACGCGTCATTGACGGTGATGAAGTCAAAACCCAAGCCCAGTCGGGCCATATGGGAGAGCAGCTCTACGCTATTGTTTACAAGAGACGGATCGTCATCGAGACAAAATCGGGAAAGACACGCGAGAAGTGGGTCCGAGAATTTCGGGCGCCGCTCCCCGAGGACGACAACAGCACCGAGATTCAGAAATTGCTTGCCGAAAAACTCCCTGAGTGGGAGGCATTGAACATCGTACCAGCAGAGGGAATTCCAGACGGAAGCAAGACCTCTGAACCATTACGATATGGAATGCGGCGTTGGCGTGATCTATTCTCACCCCGCCAGCTTCTTTGCCACGGCACAGGTGTCGAAGTATTTCGCGAACTGTTTTACTCTGACATGAACACTGGCAGGCTTAACGAGATGCGGAAAGCCGCCTATGGGTATCTAGCGTTATCTATGAATAAGATGTGTGACTACGATTCGCGCATGACAAGGTGGCATGTGGGTAGACAGGTAATGGCGAACACGTTCGATCGGCATGATTTGTCGTTCAAGTGGTCTTTTGCTGAAATGGGACTTCTAATTGACGGCCTTGGCTACGACTGGTCGATCCGTCAGACCGCTAAATGCATTGATGAACTAATTGCACTTGTTCGACCCGAAACGAACGGCACTGGGTTATTCGATGTTGTCGACGGAAAAATGACGCCATCTGCCGTCACGATCACGTGCAAACCTGGCGATAGTCTCGACCACATCGCCGACGGAAGTATTGACGCCGTCGTTATAGATCCACCCTATTACGCCAACGTAATGTACGCCGAATTATCGGATTTCTTCTACGTATGGTTTAAACGCACCGCTGGCTACGTCTTTCCGGAACTCTTCCGACGCAACCTGACGGACAAAGAAGGCGAAGCCGTCGCCAATCCTGCGAAATTTGAAGGCCAGAAGGGAGCCAAGGCACTCGCCGGGCGTGAATATCAGGAGCGCATGGCTTCGATCTTCGCCGAATGCCGCCGAACATTGAAGGCAAATGGCATCATGACCTTGATGTTCACCCATAAGGAAACAGACGCGTGGGATGCGCTAACCAAGGGCCTTATGGATGCTGGCTTTGCCATTACGGCGTCGTGGCCGATCAACACCGAAGCACAAGGCAGCCTGCACATTAAGGAAAAGGCTGCGGCTAACAGTACCATCTTTCTAGTCTGCCGGCCGCGAAATCTCAACTCGAACGAGACAGACGCTGAGATGGTGCGTGAAGGGCCGACACACTACAGTGGATCAGCTATACCCGTATATTGGGAAGACATTGAGCCTCGTGTTGCGCGCTCGGTACGGTCGCGCATTTTGGAATTTCAGGAAGCCGGAATCACTGGAGTCGATCTCTACCTGGCGTCCTTCGGCCCAGCCCTGGAAGAGTTCTCGCGCCACTGGCCGTTGAAGCGTGGCACACCCCGCCCTATCCCTGCAGAACGCCGGCGCCGACGTCAGCTGGAATTCTTCGAGGAAGAGTGGGATCCTTATGCTGCAACGCCGGAGGACGCTTTAGACGCGGCCCGGCGGGAGGTCAAGCGCTGGCGTTTGGAACAACTCACACATCTCAAAGGGGATGAGGATCTCGACGGGGTCACTGCCTTTATTGTCCTGGCGTGGGACGCGTTTAAAGCAGCGAAGTTTTCCTACGATGAAGCGTTACGCCTTGCCCGTGCCGTCGGTGTCGATATCGACAATGACATCGTTGGCCGGCTTGCCGAAAAGACGGGTAGCGACATTCTGTTGTGGGACAGTTCGCGTCGTGCGGCCAAGGGAACACTCGGTCCGGTTGATGGTTCACGTGCCATGATCGATGCCATCCATCACGCCGCAAACTTGGCACGTATTAGATCCCTAACCGCGGCCAAGGAATTACTCGCAGAAGCCCTCGTGGACCGGGACCCACGTTTCTTCGCATCGCTCGAAGCGGTACTCGAGGTCCTACCAGTGTCACGTTCGTATAGCGGTATTGATTTAAAGGGCGAAATCGCTGCCGCTGCGGACGATTTCGAGGTTCTGTACAAGTTGTCGCGCCTAGCCTACGGCGACCAGATCGACGAACCGGAGCAGCTCAAGCTTTGGCAGGAAGAGAGCATCTAACCGTGCTCAGCGACCGTAAATGGGAATTGAAATACACGCCTGATGTCGGAGACCTCGTCAGGCTATTTTATGTACCCGCGTTGGAGGATGCCGAGCGTTACGATCGGCTGACCGGATACTTCAGCGCGAGCGCACTGTCGCTGGCTGCGCGGGGAATCGAGGGGCTCGTTCGGAACGACGGGCACATGCGGCTCGTCGTGGGTTGCACTTTGGACGCACAGGAGATAGATGCGATCGAAGAAGGCGAGGAGCTCCGCGACCTTGTCGAGCGACGTATAGCAGAAATCCCACTGGCGCCACCCGACTCGGCGTCGTCCGATGCGATCGAGTTGCTGGCTTGGATGGTCGCGCGCGGCCATTTGGATGTCAAGGTTGCGGTTCCCTGCGACGCGAACGGTAAACCGATCCCAACAGAAGGTATTTTTCACGAGAAATCCGGAATTATCGAGGATCGGGGAGGAAACAGGATCGCCTGGAACGGCAGCTTGAATGAGACGGCGGCAGGCTGGCAACACAATTGGGAAAGCATCAACGTTTACACGAGTTGGGGAACGGAACACCAACGGGTTACTCAGGAAGAAACCAACTTCGCGCGAATCTGGGCAGACACCGCGACCCGTGTCATCGTACTCGACGTTCCCGGGGCGGTACAGAAGGACCTGATGCGCTTTATGCCCAAAGACGAGAAGCCGGCCCGCCTGAAGGAGTACAGCAATAAACGTACGAAACCTCTGCCGAAACCTGAAACGAAGAAACCCCCAACGCCGACCGATCCTGATCTTGATGATATACGGAATCGGGTCTGGTCATTTATCGAACAAGCCCCATCGATCCAACCTGGTGGGGAACGAGTCGGCGAAGAAACTTCTGCCATAGAACCGTGGCCACACCAGGTGAGGGCATTTGAACGCATGTACCACAATTGGCCGCCCAGACTTCTGATCGCTGACGAGGTCGGCCTTGGCAAGACCATCCAGGCAGGCATGTTACTCAGGCAGGCATACATCTCCGGTCGGGCGAAACGCATCCTGATCCTGGCACCGAAGGCGATCCTCAACCAGTGGCAGTTTGAACTGCGTGAAAAATTCAACCTGAACTGGCCAATCTACGATGGAAGCAAGCTGGTCTGGTACCCATCACCTGCACTGCGTGGAAAAAACGAGCGCGATGTAGAACCCGACCAATGGCATCGCGAACCCGTCGTGATTACCTCAAGTCAACTGATGCGACGTGGCGACCGTGCGGAAACCCTGCTCGAGGCGGTTCCGTGGGATCTGGTTGTGCTTGACGAAGCACATCACGCCCGGCGGCGAGCGGCCGGAACGCCACAGCAAGGCGGACCGAACGCACTATTGCGACTGATGCTGGGTTTAAAGGATCGCACTCAGGGGCTGATTCTGCTGACCGCGACCCCAATGCAGGTTCACCCAATAGAGGTCTGGGACTTATTGAACCTACTTGGCTTGCCAGCGGCGTGGTCGGCGACGGCTTTCCTGGGCTTTTTTGACGACGTCGACGAGGCGAATCCGTCACTTGAGGCGCTGGAACGAATGGCAAGTTTATTTCAGGCAGTGGAAAAAGCGTACGGCGAAGCGAAGACAGAGGAAATGCAACGACTTGTCGATCTATCGGATCTCAGATTCAAAAAGGTTCTTCGGGCACTCCGAAATGACGCCAGTATCCCGCGTCGTAGACTGGAGACGGCCGAGCGCATGGCAGCGGTTAGAGTCGTACGTGCGAATACTCCACTAAGGCGGCTGATTTCTCGACACACACGAGAGCTACTTCGACGTTATTTCACGGTGCATCAGTCTACCGCGCCGGTTGCCGTGCGCAGGGTGGAAGATCGTTTCCTGGAAATGAAAACGGAAGAACGAGCCATCTACGAATCTGTTGAGGACTATATAGCGACGACTTACAACCAGGCCAGCCCCAAGGAACGAACATCCGTAGGATTCGTGATGACAATCTACCGTCGACGGCTCGCGAGCAGCTTTAACGCCCTCCGCGCGACGCTTCAACGGCATCTCGCCAACATAGATGCTGACAACCCTGATCTTCAATTTGGGGTCGAGGAGGACGTTCCGGACGACGAAGCGGTCGACGAAATTCTGGACGTCGAGCAGGTAGAGCAACTTGAGAGAGTGGCCCTTGCTGCCGCAGAAGAGTCCGACATCAAAGGACTTCTAGAAAATATCTCCCAGCTACCGCCCGACAGTAAACTCGACAGCCTCAAGAGCGCCCTTTCCGAGCTTCGCAATGACCGGTATACCAGTGTGATGGTCTTCACCCAGTACACAGACACCATGGACTTCCTTCGGGAAACGCTTCGCAAAGATGGCGAATTCACGTTAATGTGTTATTCCGGACGGGGCGCCGAAATACTGGCCGCCGACGGCTCCTGGAAAGGCCTCACACGCGACGAGGCCAAACGAAAGTTCCGCGACGGTGAGGCCGAGATTCTCCTTTGCACTGACGCCGCGGCAGAAGGATTGAACTTTCAGTTCTGCGGCGCTGTGATCAACTACGATATGCCGTGGAACCCGATGCGGGTCGAACAGCGCATTGGTCGTATCGACCGGCTCGGGCAGGAACATGGGACTATTCGGATCATAAACCTTCATTATGATGGCACCGTCGAAACCGACGTTTACAGAGCGCTCCGAAACCGAATCGGTCTATTCGAGTCCGTGGTCGGCCGTCTGCAACCGATTCTCGCGCAATTGCCGCGTACGATCTCACGAACTGTGCTTTCGGGAGAGGAAAGGGATGAAATACGACGGGCAAACGTTGTGGATGAGATTGAACACCAAGCCGCGGAAACCGAACGACGCGGCTTCAATATCGACGACGTGACAGACGAAGAACTCACGATGCCAGAGCGGGCTCCATCGCCTGTTTCTTTGGCGGATCTGGACAGAGTTATCACGTTGCCAGACGTTATGCCGCAAGGCACCGATATTCAGAATATGGGTCGGGGAGAATACGGCCTCTTGGCTCCAGGTATGACCGATCCCCTTCGCGTTACTACCGATCCCGAATATTTCGAGGAGAACTCGGAGAGCGTGGAACTATGGTCCCCCGGCAACCCTCTCTTTAGGCCGCCTGAATTCACGACCGGACAGGACAAACCTTCGACAGAAAAGACGTTGAAAGAGATTCTTGACAGTTGACACACGCGGCGGGATTTCGCGAGCACGATACTTCCGAATGGAAGGATTTTCATAGTTTACGTTAAACGGAAACCGTCTGTTAAGTTCTCCATTCCAAGGAAGAGGAACGCTGCTCGCCGATTGTTTCATGTCGCTTCAGCAGATACTCGCCGCCAAATGAGTGCGAATTTCGGTCCATAGGTACGCCAAACCGTCAGGAACGAAGACTAGCTCAGTAACGGCGCACAGATTCGACTCTTCTAACTAAAGACCATTGCCGATGCCCCGACTAAATGAACCCATAGACGCAAATCACCACGGACGCCTGACTGTGAATAAAACCTCGTCCGATCGTGTCGAAGTCTTCTATACACCATCTCGCAATGAACTTAGACAAGCAGAGCTTGATCCGGACAGTGGGCTTGAGCACCAAGTGAAACTGCTGGAGATTGATAGCAAGAATCAGTACATCACGATATTTCCAATTAGGACTCTCGGGCGAAGTGGTTTTCTACAGCCGAAATACAACAAAATAAGACGCATTACCCTTGCCAACAGAGCTTTGGTCGTCTTTCCTGGCGATGTTGAAAATCCTTCAGAATCTAACGGGCAAGGATTCCTATCACCATACTCTGGTGCAACTGTTCCTTTCGATGAAGACTTGATAGATATCGAATCTCTTGAGCTTGTCCCTTCAACAGAAGAAGACGTAATGAGAGTTTTGGAAGGACTGCCTTCTACGTTTATCAAAGACTACGATTGGGGATTGGGTCTGACGAAGAAATATAGGTTCATCGTCGATGCGGTGGAGAAACTCTCAGATTGCACTGAAATCGTGATTTCTAACGTGCATGAAACTGGTATTGATCACCAAGGAAAGCTCTTCCACATTTCCGCCAAGGACTTCGAGACAGCCCGAAAGGAAATAGACAACATCACAAACACCAGCCGAACCGCCGCACAGTCTGTAAAGAACGGCAAGATCCACAATCTCTTGGCAGAGAAAATCGGAGAGCCAAAGGTCCCGGTGACCGTCGGGCGAAGTCCATTGCGAAAGCTATTTACTGCCGTAGCGCAAGGCCAAGAGCCACTGTCGGACGATGAACAAGCAGTGGTGGTCCGAGAATTCGAGAAGAACGTCACAGCCATTGCCGAGACTGAGCCTGATCGGCTCGCTAAGCTTCAGCACGATATCGAACTCGTTACACTTGAGACACTGATCGCGCGATATGAGGAAATGATCACCAAGAAACTCAGCGAAAAACGCTGGCAAGATTTCTTGAACGAGAATCCATTCATCCTGAGCTTGGCATGCGGCTATCCGATCATCAAGGTAAAGGACCAAGCGTATGTTGGCGGACGAAAAATCTCGGGATCGGGTGACAGGATCACCGATTTCTTAGTCAAGAACAGCCTGACGAACAATACCGCGATCATCGAGATCAAGACTCCTCAAGAGAAACTGCTCAAAGTGGAGAATCGCAAAGGTGTGCACACACCTTCAACCGAGTTATCCGGATCCATCATGCAAGCGCTCGATCAGAAATACCGATTCGAGCGCGAAATAGCACAGTTCAAGGAAAACAGTAGGATATATGACATTGAGACGTATTGCGTTCATTGTTGCGTAATCATTGGAAAAGTGCCTTCAGCCGATGATCAACAGAAGTCATTTGAGCACTTTCGCCGAAACTCCAAAAACGTCGATGTCATTACGTTTGACGAACTTATGGAGAAACTGAGCCAGCTTAGGGAGTTCCTGAGTTCGGACCACGCAGAAACTCCCACTCGATACCCAGTCGCCGAACGGGACTTGCCTTTCTGAAATCTGCGATCTGACCGAGACGGAAGTCGTGACAGCAAGACCACAACAACGAGACCGATGATTCTAACGAATGGTGTAAGTTTGCATGTTAATTAGGAATCGAGATTTCACCGACGATGCATCTATGTACTATCTGCCCAAGTCGAACGCTTGACTGCTCCAAAAGAAAAAAGCCGCCGCCGAAATGTTGCGGGCAAATTGCCGAGATTCAGCCGATCCTACCTGGATCGGCTGCTTCTTTTTGTTGTTTTTCGACAGATACCGCGACCGATGTATTACAGAGTATAATGTTGTCATATACCGGTCTACGACGGGTTTTTCATTCGCCGTACGAACCTTGCCTCGCACTACAGCCCGCTCAATTGACCCTCTGCCCTACGTAGACATCCTGTTTGCGCCGCTGACGCTCGTACAGGCACGCTAAACATGCTGTTTTCCTTTTCCGTTTTCGTGTTTTCCTTTGTACTTTGCTGCGACGGAATTCGACGTTGACTTCGACGGGACCGAAAGGAATGTTGAAGTGAAAACCGGACGCACGCTGCATAGTGAAGACGACGTCCGCAGGATGGTGGACCACGTGGCGCTGTATCCGGCGGCGAGGAAGATCGCCGATGAGATTGTCGACAGGGCGGAAGTCTGGGCGAAGCTGGATGACGCCTATGTTCGCGACCTGCCGCCTCCGGCGGACATCTACCGCGGGTTCCTGCCGTCTTTCGACGGGTGTCCGGTCCACGGAGAGGCGGTATTTCAGGCGCCGGGCGGGCCCTGGCAGGTGGATATCTTCAATCGTCCCTGGAAAATCAGGTGCGCCGTGGGCGGCGAGGAGTATCCCTCGAACGACTTCATGGCGTATTACCGGACGAAGGACCGCACGCTGCTTACCGGAGATTGCGCAGACGACGGGACGGGATGGGACCCCGGGGACGGGCGGTCCCGGTTCTGGTTCGTGGCGCATTACTGTTACCGCCTCTGGCACCGTTTGATCCCGGCGCTCCAGGACCTCGGACGCGCGTATCTGATCACCGGAGACGCGCGGTACGGCCGCAAGGGCGCGATCCTGCTGGACAGGATGGCGGCGCTCTTTCCGACCATGGACCACGCCTCCCAGTCCTGGTACGGTCTGAATTATCAGGTCGGATATACAGGGCGTTTTCTCTACGCCGTTCAGGAATCGTTCAACATCGGGCTCTATGCCGAAGCGTACGACAATCTGTTTCCGGCTTTGCAGTCCAGGAGTGATGTCCATGAATTCCTGAACAAGGAACCCGAAGCGTTGATCCGGCACGTGGAGGACAACCTGGTGCGGCAGTCGGTGTGGGATATATGGGATGGAAAGATCCGGGGCAACTACGGGCTGCACCAGGCCTCCGCGGTGAAGGCGCTGGTGGTCGTCGACGACGACGCATTTACGGATTGGGCGATCGGGAAACTGGAGACATTCACGGGATGCGGGCCGACGACGGCGGTCTGGGCGTACGGCGTGGAGGGATGGGACCACGCGCTGGACAATTTCCTCTTCCGGGACGGGGTCTCGTTCGAGGTGGCGATCGGTTACTCGGCGGGATGCTGGACACGGTATATGCTGGATACGGACCTGGTGCTGAAACGGCTGGGCAAACGCCGGCTGCCCGGGGAGCACGTGCGTTCGCTGGGCAGCTGGTCCCGGCGGCTGGCGTGCTGGGGCGGAAAGATGCCGGCAATCGCGGACACGGGCGCCGGGGTAACCTATCCCCTGCTGGACGTATCGTCTCTGCAGCGGTTCTTCAGGGGTTACGGGTGGCCGGAGTATGCAAGAGCGCTCTTGAACGAGGGCGTGACCGACGATAGCGGGTTCAGGAGTTACGACGACCTGTTCGAAGTGCCGCTGACACGAGCCGAACTGGAGCGCGCCGCGGGCGACCTGCCGCGATGGCCGGAAACAAGCGACAACCTCGGCGGAACGGGATTCGTGATCCTGCGCAGCGGCAGGGCGGAGAACCAGATGGCGGCGGTGCTTCAGTACGGGCACGCCAACGCCGGCCACGCGCATCGGGACCGTCTGAACCTGGAGGTTATCGCGGGCAACAAACGGGTCGTGCCCGATACGGGCTATCCCACCCACGCCGCCGAACATCCGGACCCGCCGGCCTGGGAGAAGAATACCGCCAGCCACGTCACCGTGGTGGTGAACGAGAGCCGGCAGGACACGGCCGACGAGGGCCGGCTGGAACGCTTCGGGACCGCCCCGCACGTGCAGCACGTGGAGCTGTCGGCGCCGCGGGCCTACCTGGATGCGGACGTGTATCGCCGCGGGGTGACGCTGCTGGAACTGGCGCCCGACCTGCAGATCCTGGTGGATCTCTTCCGCGTCAGGGGCGGCTGGGCGCACGACTATTCGTTTCACGGGTTCAACGGGGCGTTTTCAACCCGGGGCGTGGCGTTTCAGGCGCAGGAGGACGGCACGCTGGCGGGGCCGGCCGTTCCGTTCCGAAAACTGTACGACGATCCCGAACTGGAACGGCACGCCAGCCTGCCGGGGCTGCCGGGGACAGACGGCAAGCGCAGTTACCACTCCTACCGGGGCAGCGGCTTTTCCTATCTGTATGACGTGAAGCGCGGGCGGCCTGCGGAGGAGTTCCAAGCCGATTGGCTTGACGAAGAAATGGGACTGCGCATCATCGTCCCGGAGGGCGTCGCTCAGGAAGTCATCACAGCCCACGGAAAGCCGCCCAGCAAGCCCGGTGCCGTGGAACACCTGGACTACGTCCTCCTGCGAAATCGGGCAGGCCGCCGGCAGGAGGCCCTGAACAGCCTCTTCGCCGTTGTCTGCGAAGCCTATCGGAGCCACCCTAAGTTGACGGGCGTCAGGCGCCTGGACGTACTCGAAGGCGAGGATTCGATCGGACTCGAGATTTCCTGGCAGGGCGGGAGATGCTATCTGCTGAGCGCGCTGTCGGACGAGGGGAGATCCGTTTTCGAGGACGGACTCGAACTGCACGGGGGGTTCGGCGTGTTGAACCTGGACGCGAACGGCAGTCCTTTGTGGGCATGCCTGGCGGGAAGCCGGTTGAAGTCCGACAGCGTGGAGGTGGAGGGTGCCGGCACGTGGCGAGGTCGGATTGCGGGAATCGACGCGGACAACTGCCGGGTGACGGTGACTTCGGAAACCGGAGAAGCGCCTCCCGCGGGCGAGACCCTGATGGTGTCGAACCCGCCTCACGTATGCAATTTCCCCATCAAGTCGGTCGAAGCGTCGGGCGACGGATGGCAGTGTTCGCTGGACGCAGAGCGACTGCACATCGGACGTTTCGTGGTGGAAGCGGAGACGGAGGACGGCCTGCTGACCAGGACGTGGATTCACCGGGAATGGGAGGATACCGAAGACTCGGGATGCCACTATCTCAAGGGCGCACGGCTGGCTTACAGAGATCGGCTGCACACCATCGAGCGGGTGATACCGCGCGAGGAAGGCGGGCACAGGTTCGTACTGCGGGATCCGATTCCCTGGCCCGCCGCGCCGGACGACCTGCCGTTGATCTACGATCTGGGACCGGGAGACGCGTGTGTGGTTCGGCCGATGGTGTTCGAGGCGCTTTGAGGGAAGCGGTCGGGAGGCGATCCATGGAGCGAGGGCAGGCAGATTGCCTTCGGTGGCAGGGCGCTCGTGACCGGTGTAGCGACTATTGAGAACTCTTAAACCCTTTATGGGACAAGAATTAAGGAGGGAAGCATATGAAGCAGCGCGCAGGTGTGATCGGCCTCGGCATTATGGGCAACAGCGTGACGCAGGTCCTGCACCGGAACCCGCTGGTTGAGCTGGCGGCATTCTGCACGCTGGACGCGGAAAAGCTGGGCAGGGCGCAGGAGGAGTTTTCGGTTTCCGCCGGGTATGTGAACTATCACGAGATGCTGGAGAATGAGACACTGGACATCGTCTATATCGCCACGCCTGACTGGGCGCACCGGGACCCGGTCATCGCATGCCTGGAGGCGGGTTGTCACGTCCACGTCGAGAAGCCGATGACAACGGACCTCGAAGAGGCCACCGAGATCGTGGATGCCGTGAAACGCACCGGTCTGAAGCTCCAGGTCTCGTACAATCACCGGTGGCTGGCGCCGTACAACGCCACGTGGAATATGATCCGCGACGGGGAAATCGGCAGGCCGCTGATGGGCTACACGCGCAAGAACAACCCCATATCCGTGCCGACCGAGATGTTGCCCTGGTCCGCGAAATCGTCGCCTGCCTGGTTCCTGTCGGCGCACGATATCGACCTGATATGCTGGTGGTTCGATCAGAGTCCCGTCGAGGTCCACGGCTACGGGATCAAAGAGGTGCTGGCCGCCAGGGGGATCGATACGTACGACATGATGCAGGGGCTCGTGAAGTTCGACGGCGGTTCCGTCGCGACGTTCGAGTCGGCCTGGATCTACCCCAATACCCATCCGTCGATGCCGGACTCCTTCATGCAGGTGATCGGAGAGAGGGGCCACGTTAATCTGGACCGGAAGGCCGAGGCGATAGAAATGAGTACGGAGGAGAAATTCAAGTGGCCGCGGTCGTTGCTGAACTACCGGGTGTTCGACAAATGGGTGGGCGCGTTTCCGTCGTGCGTGAACAGCTTTGTCGACGCCGTGATCGAGGACCGGGCCCCCTTCGTGACGGCGCTGGACGGGTGGCGCGCCACGGCCGTGCTGGACGCCTGGCACCAGTCTATCGAGAACGGCGGCATCGTGCGCGTTGCGGATGCGCCCGCGTGGCCCTAGACGGGAGGTCCGAAAAATGACAGGTGGGGAGAAACGGATCGGGTTTGTGGATGACAATCTGGAGAACTTCCACGCCAACGTCTACCTGAAACTGCTCCGGAACGAACTGAAGCATCGGGGTTACGTGGTGGCGGGGTGCACGGGGTTGCGTCCGAGAGCCGGCAGGAAGTGGGCTGAGGCGAACGGCGTTGCCTGGTTCTCCAGCGCGGACGGGTTGAACGAGGCGGTGGACTGCTTCATGGTACTGGCGCCTTCCACCCCGGAGACGCACCTCGAGCTGTGCGAACAGGTATTTCCTTTCGGAAAACCCACGTACGTGGACAAGACCTTTGCCCCGGACCTGCGTACGGCCAGACGGATTTTCGCGCTGGCCGACAGGCATCGGGTGCCCATGCAGACAAGCTCGGCGCTGCGCTATACCGAAGTACAGGACTACGTGGAGGAAGCCGGGCACAGGCAGGTCCGGCATATGGTCACCTGGGGCGGCGGCAGGTCATTCGGAGAATACGCGATCCATCCCCTTGAACTGGCCGTCAGCTGTTTGGGGCCGGGCGTGCGTCGGGTCATGCGCCGGGGGACAGGAAAACAGTCGCAACTGCTGCTGGATTACACGGGAGGACGTACCGCGGTCGTGAACGTATTTACCGGGTCGAGTACACCCTTTGCCGCTTCGGTGACCACCGCCAAAGCGACGCGTTACTTCCAGGTCGACTCCGGGCGCATCTTCCTGAACACCGCCGATGCCGTGCTGGATCTGTTCGAATCCGGAAAACCCGGCATCGACAGGAAGGAAAGCCTGATCATTCGCAGGATACTGGACGTAGCCGGTCAGAAGCGGGTATTGTCGGGATTTGTGAATCTGTAATAAAGGCGGGTAGAGGTAAGAGGGTAGACGGTAGAAGAAGCCCTTGCCGGGTATTTTCTTCCTTCTTGCCTCCGGCACGAGTAGAAACCTTACAAGGCAGCTTATCTCTCCCCTCTCCCGTCTCACCTCTCGCCACTTCTGAGGAGCCAGGGAGAGAGGTCACCGCGCTGACGTCAGTCGTCACATGTGTACGCCACGCCTTTCAGCAACGTGACGGTGTCGCATTCTGTGGCGGGATAATCCCGTACCGTGATGGAAACTTCCGTGGCGTCCTCGATTTCGTACCCGGTATCGCCGCACAGGAGACAGGTGCCCGGAAGGGTGTCGGGATCGGGCACAGCGTTTCGCAGGTGGTAGGTACGATCGGTGACGCGGGCGACTTCAAGGGAGACCTCTTCCCGGTCGATGGTCAGCCCATGCCCGTTGCAGCGGAGTTTGGTGCCGCAAAGCAGATAGGCACGCAGCAGACGGCCGTCGTCATCCACGGACGCAAAGGCGAAGCGGCCCGATACAGACAGCGGTCCGATGTCATGGACGCCGCCGTCCGGCGCGGAGAAGATGTAGTCCGTACATCCCTTGCGACAGACGGAGACCGCCATCGCGCCGGTATCCGTATCGTCCAGCACGAGTCGGGATGAGAGGACGGGCGAGTAATCCGTGTAGGGCGAAATGATCGCGGCAAATCCGCTCTTCAGGTCCGTATCGCCGCGGCGTTCCGCCAGGACCTGCTGCACGGGCGGGGCGTTGAGTTCCTCCCCCAGGTCCGAACGCCAGCCCGGCGCGTCCACGAGCAGCAGGCGATCGACGGGGTTGAGCAGGGTGAGCTCGATTCCCACGCCGTTGTTGTCCCAGGTCGCGGTGAACGGACCCCGGGGTTGGGCTGCGCGGATATTGGACAGCCATTCGATGTGTTCGTCGACGGGTTCCGGGCCGGCGCCGAAAAACCCCGTGAGCCGGCCGTTGCTGTGAAAGCCGTACTGGTGAAGGCCGCCCCCGGCGACCCGGAACAGGTCGACGGCGTAGGTCTGATCACCCGGGACCTGTACGAGCACACAGGTGCGCCGGTACAGTTCGCACTGCTCGTAAGGCGCGGCGGACGCCTGCACGACTTCAACGCCCGCGCCCGTTCCGAACAGTTCCAGCGCGGCGGGCTTGTTGTCGCCGGCCTGGCTCCGGCCGTCCACGGTAACGATGTTGTGTGCAAGCGTGCTGACGGTCCATGCGTTTCTTGGGTCGTCCCAGATGTATCCCCTGTCGGCCGCCATCTCCCGGCCATGGGCGACATAGATGATGCCCAGGGTATCCCGGTGGCGATGGCCGCCGTACGCGTAGCCGTTCAGATAAAAAGCGGTATGCCCCCGTGGATTTCCCGCTCGCAGAACGCCAACGTGCCAGCCGGGAAACCATTCCGTACGGTGCGGCAGGCCGGTCTCGTCGTCCACCTTCAGATCGGGGTCCCGATGCCAGAGGGCGTATTCCTCCCCTTTCTCCGCCAACGGCGCCCCCTGTGAGTTTTCCACCAGACCGGCGTAGCGGCTGCCGTAATGGGCGGCGAGAGTCTCGGCGTAGACGGGTTCGATGCTCCGCCCTTCCCTGGAGTCTCCGATAACCGGTTCCTGCAGATTCGGGTCCAGCATGCGGACCATGCTTTCCAGCGCCAGACGGTAGCGGTCGAAGTGCCGGAATGGATCCAGGTTCTTCATGGCAGCGCCAGTCCCCGGTTCGTACCCCTCGGGATCGGAGTACCCGTCGAGCAGTTCCGGAATCTCTCGCAACTGGTTGAGGTGCATGGCCGAATAGCTCGGCGACTCCGTGCAGAAGCCGTCAAAATGGAAGGCGTCGTCCATCAGCAATTCGAACCCCTCGACGGCGCGGCGCACGCTTTCCGGCTTGCCGAAGAGAATACCCACCGCGGCGCTGAGCGCGCGACCGGGACCGCATTTGTTGTTGATGTCATTCCAGTTTTCGGTGTCTGCGCAGCCCGCCAGGATGAGGTCGTCCACGATGCGCCGGTCCATATCCGGCGTGATGACGGGTGAACCGTCCGCTTGCCGGGCGCTCCTGATCAGTTCGTAGGCCTGCACGATCGAAAGAAGGTACCACCCGTCGGACCCGCTGCACCCGAAGCGTCCGGCGCCCCAGAAACCGTTGTTGAGTACGGCGTGGTCACCCACCCGGTGCCGGCCCTCGAAGGCGGAGATGATGGTTTCTACGGGGAATCGGCCCGCGGGAGGATATTTGCCCATGGATGCCGCGGCCTCTGCCGGCGGACAGTCCGCAACGGTCCCATCGTAGGAGTGAAACAACCAGTTGGGATACCGCCGCGCCATACAGTCCATGATCCACGCGCTCATCTGCGCGTACCGGACGTCGCCTGTGAGTGCGTACAGCTTGGCGAGAGGGGATATTTTTTCGAAGCACCAGCGGCCCTTCTTCGCGCGGATGACGCCGGTCCAGCTTGTGTGCACCGGCGTGCGGACCCACTTGAACGCGTGTTCCCCCGACCTGTCTTCCGGGTGCGCGCGTTCCGCCTCGGTGAGATAGAACGTGAACGTCTGGTTCATTCGGGGCGCGGTAACGCTGCCTGTCTCCGGATAATCGGCGTTGGGGTACTCCGTTCCGCAGTATTTGCAGACGAGCCGGTCGGGGTCGGCCGGGTCCCAATCGTAGATACCGGTTTCGCCCATGGACGAGAGACGGTCCACGCAGACGGGACAGTTCTGGCCGTACTCCGGCCAGAGCGTGAGTTCGGATATCATCGCCTCGACGAAATCCCGGTCCCGGCTGATGATGTAGTCGACCTCGTTCTTCCAGGCTTCGACGATGGCCTGCGCCCAGGTGTAGCGCCTTACGTTTTCGCGTGCGCGTTCGACGTTGAGAAGCGGCATGGCAACTCCTGTTCCTGCGATTCAGCCTCCACCCTCTGCCGGGCGGGGCCTGCACGACTATTTCTCCATGAACGGACCGTTCTGTTCAATGCGCTCCAGGGTCGCCTGAAACGCTTCCGTACCGTCGTCCTCCCACACCTCCAGGCGGATGCCCCGGGTATTGCCTTCGGGAAATCCCGTGACGCGGGGCACGTTTGGAAACCCTTTCGTGTAGAGTCTGTTCCCGCCTGGCAGGTGCAGGATGCCGATTGTGGTTGGGATAACCGTGGGTTCGTTGGCCGCGCATTCGGCCAGCGCGTCTTCGTCGACCTCGACGCCCAGGCCGGGGCCTTCCGGTACGGGAGACGAACCGGCCGCCACCTCGATTCGCTGTTTGACAACGTCCTGGTCGTACTGGTCGTCCAGGTTCGTGCAATGAGCGACGTTTGGTATCACCGCGCCCATGTGCAGTGCCATCGCCTTGGTCAGCGTACCGCCGGTTAGCTGGATGACCGAGGAGACATTGGCCAGGGCCGCCGCAAAACCGCGCACGAGGGTGGGGCCGATTCCGCCTTCCCCGATCATGTAGGCGTCGGCGCAGCCCCTGATGATTTCCTGCCCGCCGCCGAGCTGCGGCACGTGCATCAGCAGCGGAAAGCTGGTCTTCTGCCGCAGCAGGCGCCACCCTTCCACGTCGGAAAGAACGAGGGGGTCCTCGATCATCCCCACCACGGGCGAGTCCTCCAGTTCCTTCAGGATTCGCAGGACGGCGGCAAGCGGCCGGTTGTGATTGAAGTCGTAGTGCATCTTGAATCCCGGCGGCGCCACCTCCTCCACGGCCCGGGTCTGTTCAATGACGTCGTAATGCGCACAGGTGTGTATCTTGAAGATCATGTAACCTTCGCCGACGGCCCGCTGGACGTCTCTGGCCAGGTCTTCCGGCGACGCGGGCCGGGTCCACGCCGCCACGGGCACCCGGTCGCGTATCCTCTGGCCCATGAGTTTATACGCCGGTATATCGAGATGTTTGCCCATGACGTCGTACAGCGCCCCCATCATGCCCGAATTCAGATTGGCGTTGACGTAGTCGAAGGGATCGCGCCCGATAACGTGCTCGACGGTGGACATGTCGGGCGCCTCACAGCGCGCATCGCCGTACCCGACGATGCCGTTGTCCGTCGCAATCTTGAAAATGGTACGGCGGTTCAGGTTGATGAAACGGGTCTTCTGATCGGCGTTCCGTGCCGCGATTTTCGGGTAGATCGGGATGATGTCGACGTCGGTGATCTTCATGGTAATTTCCTTTAGTGTGGGGATGACCGGCGGGACGTGAACTTAAAGCTGAGCTTACTTCGCAATACAACTGATGACATGCAGAGAGCCGTCCTCCGAACAGGCCACGATTTCCGGAATGCCGTCCCCGTCGACGTCCGCGGGGACGATGTCGAGGACAGGTCCGCCGGTCTGAAAGCGGCCGACGGGACGTCCGTCCGCATTGGAGAGCAGGTAAACGGTCCCATCCTCGACGCCCGCTGCGATTTCCGGCTTTCCGTCGCCGTCGAAGTCGGCGGCGGCGATGCAGCGGACGACTTCGCCGAGGTCGGTTCGCCAGTAGAGCGTCTTGCCGTCGCCCTTGACGACGTAGACGTTGAAGCTCATGGAAGAGGCGACGATTTCATCCACGCCGTCACCGTCCATATCGGTCATCAGGACGCGAGTAACTTCGTCACCGGTATTGAATCGCGAGAGCAGGACCCCCTCCGCGCTGAGGAGGTGGATGTGGGTGTCGGCGCCGGCGAAGGCGACTTCCTTCAGCCCGTCTCCGTCGACGTCGCCGGCCGCGGCGCTGTTGGCGCGGGGCCCGGTGGCGGGATGATAGGACCACCTGACGTCGCCGTTCCCGTCGATGCAGTGCCAGCGGTGGTAGTCCGTTCCGGCGATGACCTCGTCCCGGCCGTCGCCGTCCAGGTCCGCGGCGCAGCCTGTTGAGGAGGGGCGGACGGTCATCTGGTGCCAGAGTTCCTTCCCGTCGTGGCTGAAGGCGTAGTAGCGCCAGGATTCCACGGCGGCGATGACCTCGAGCCGGCCGTCTCCATCGATATCGCCGGTAAAGACGGAGCGTACGACGGGTTCCTGGAAGTAGAAGGGGATTTTGAAGTCCCACTCAAGATCACCAGTGGCGTTGAGGACATATACGCGTTCGTCTTCCGAACCGGCGACAATCTCCGGCCGTCCGTCGTTTTCAAGGTCCGCGGCACAGACGGACCTCACGGCGCCGCCCGTGGCATACTGCCAGAGCGGGCTTCCTTCCTTGTATGCGTGGATGGCCCTGGTGCGGCCGCCGGCGATGACTTCATCCCTGCCGTCGCCGTCCAGATCCGCGGCCTGCAGGGAAAGCAGGGCGTTGTCCTCCCGGTGAGACCAGAGCGAGGAAAGGTCCGGAATTCGGCCCATCCCGCGCGGGGTGCGGAAGCGGGGCACGAAAACTGTTGTGGGTTTTCCGGCAGCGGCGCGGCGAATTCCCGCGAGGGCAGGAGGAATCAGTGCAATATCGTGCCGGCCCCCGGGCACAGGGAACGTGACGTCACCGCCGGTGACGTCGGCGGCGACCGGCCGGCCGTCCACTTCGACCTCCGTACTGCTTCCCGCGGACAGTGTGATCTCGGTCGGACCCGAGGAGACGACGACGCCCCGCGCCGACGACATGTCGTATTCGAGGGACACAGGACGATCGCTCCTGAACACCGTATCGTCCCACGACACTTCCGTTCCGTCGACGATGGCAAGAGCCAGCGGTGAAATCTGAAACTGCGCGGCCGCGACCCGGAGGCCCGAAGGCAGCGCCGTCGCCTCCCGTGCCTGGCCGACGCCCGCGAAAACGGTTTCCGGACCACCGTCGATGCGCACGGCATTCTCCGCGATCTGCGACATCTCAAGTCTCAGCGGGCCGCAATAAAGCAGGTTGAAAAACCGATAGGCCTCCCCCTTTCCGAGGCGTACGTTGGCAATCTGCTGGAGGATTCGCACGATCGGCTCGGCGTGTTCGTATCGCACCCAGTTCTTGCCGGTAACCGGGTCGTCCTCGAGCCTGAGTCCGGGCGCCGGCAGGCCGTGGATGAAGAATTGCTCGCCGTTCTGTTCCACCACCACACCGCCTTTGCGGAGCTGAACGTCGCCCAGCGTCTGCCAGACGGCGCGGAAACTGTATTCCGCTTCTTCCAGGGCTTCCATCTCGTCGATGACCAGGAAGAAGGCGCCCCGGTTCCAGAGGATGTTGCGGCGCCAATCCACGCCGCTGTACGAGCCTAGGGTCGTCTGGGAGAAACCGGTATCCCGGTTGGCGGAAAACCGCTCAAGTTCCGCGAAAGGAGGGATTTCTGCAGACTGTCCGTCCTTGAAGATGAGGACGCCGTTGTGGAATTTGGGCAGCGATTTGATGTAGTCGCAGTCTGCCAGCCAGATGCGGCTGTTCTGGGTGAGGCGGCAGATCGAGTTGCCGTCGTAATGCTTGTGGCCGCCGTTGGACAGGCCGTCGAGAAACAGATATTGATTCTCGGGTGCGAACCCGTCCCTGAAGACGACCTTGTCGAAGGTCCTGTCCAGAGGCAGGTGGTCGCCGCCGTTTGTTGAATCGTAATACTTCGGATCTAAAGGATAGACCTGCGCCCCCTCCAGGTCCGACGGCTCAACCGGTTCCACGTCGCGGCTGTGTTCGTACGGGTGGGACCGCGGTGACATGGCTTTCTTCTTGTCGAGCATCCACTGGTAGCGGCCGTCTCCGGTCACGCAGACCATGGCGCGCAGATAGGGCACCTCCGTCCACGTACCGAACGGGGAAGCCGTGTCTCCGTTGGGCACGGCGCAACCCAGGTTGTCCGTTGTCAGGATGGCGTAGTCACCGGCGCGCCGCGCATTTCCCGTATCGAAAAACGTCATGTCGCCCGTGCTGAGCGTGTAGCGCATCGCGTGGAAATGGGTGCGCCAATGGTAATGGCCGCAGTCCTCGTACGGTTTGAACGCGTTGACCTGCACCCTGAAGCACTTCTCCGACAGGGCCAGCCAACGGTAGGCCTGCGTTGCCCTGTAGTATTTCTTGAAATAGCCACCGGCATAGTGGAGGCCCAGCGCGGCGTACGTCGCGTGGTTGTGGCGGACGCGATCGTTCTCGACGTCTCCCACGTGCGATACGCAATCCGTGATGAATTCAAACAGGATACGGGTGATCCGCAAACGGTCGTCGTCAGAGATCACGGAACTCTCTTCCACGAGGTCCCACCCGGGCATGACGTACTGCAGCGCGAAGTCCGCGTCGAAACCCCATACGCTGCCGTAATTGTCCGGGTCGGACAGGACGTGGTCGTACATCCTGAAGACCAGTCGTTTGTAGATTTCGGCGTAGACGTCGTTGCCCGTGAGCCCGTAGAGCAGGCCCCGCTGTCCGATCCTGCTCCACAGACCGGTATGGGAGCCACGCGCGAGGTCGTCTTCGGCTTCCGCCATCTCGGCGTCCGGGTCCGGTGCTTCGGGAATTCCGGCGTCGTTACGGGCATCCGGTCCGTACCTTACATCGAACATGGGTCCGAGAACAAGGTTCGATCCCGATTCGAAGCGTTCGAGCAGCAGGCCGGCGGCGGTCTCGACCCCTGACAGATCGCTGCCAAAAACCCCGACGGCGTTTCTCCCGTTGCCCCAGGGATCGTGGATCGTGTGGAGAAGATGGCCGCCGGCGCCGGGAAAGTGGTCGTCCGCCGGGGTATAGCTGTAGCCGTAGAGCCGGAAGGCCGCCTTGTTGTTGTTCAGGTTGCCCAGAAGGATGAGGTGCCTCCGGGGTGTCTTCGCGGCGGCGCCGTGGTCCAGGATGGGCAGATCGGCGCCCGAAACGTCACGGACTTTTCTCCGGATCGTCTCCGCAACGACGCCGTACCGGTCGTCCGACGGGCGTACGATGGCAGACGCGGCGCGACCCTGTTCCGCAAGGACGGTGTCGGGATAGAGCGGTTTGGGCTTCTTCAGGTTTTTCAGGGACATTCTCCGCTGCGGCATAGCGGACTCCGATCGCCGATTCGACCTTGCCTGCCTCCTGCGCCTGGACGACGGCTTTGTCCGGCTTCGTCGGGCGGCCGGCTATTGTCCTTCGATGAGTTGCTTCAGGTATGCGATTTCATGCGCGGCCGTCTCGTACGGCGGATGATGGCTGCCGTGTTCGATCGAAATATAGCCGTCGAAGCCCTTGTGTTGCAGGCGTCGGATGAACGCAGTGAAATCCACGTCGCCGGCGTCCAGAAACGTGAGTTCCGGCCAGCCTCCCACCCAGTTGTGGGCGTGCAGGTGGACAACGTGTTCCCCGAGTTGCTCGACGGTGTGGAAGACGGATTCGCCGACGAGAGGCGTCTGGAGATTGACTGTAAGGTTTTCCATACCGACGTCGTCGAGCAGCTTCAGCGTACTCGGGCTGGTATCCGTCAGGTTGGGCCCATGATGAATCACCTGGTGTGTTTCCAGCGGGAAGACGATATTGTACGTGGCGCCCATTTCGCAGATTTTCTGCAGACCCCGGACGCAGGCGTCCCATTGCCGGGCGGCGGCGTCCGCGCTCCCCACGTTGCCGGTGTAGGTGCGGATGAAGGGACAGTCGAGCTCGACCGCGTATTCGATAAAGGTTTCGGCATCCCGGATGCTTTGGTCCCAGGTGTCCTGGCTGGTCGTGAAGTCGAAGTAGGGGCAGATCTGCACGATCTCGAGGTCGTGACCGTCTGCGATTGAGCGGACCCATGCCAGGTCCGCGTGGCCGAGGTATTGCTGCCAGAGCTCGATGCCGTCATAACCCAGTTCAGCCAGGTAGGGGATCGCTTTTTCCTGATCGCCCTGCTCATTGCCGAATGCGTTGGTGCAGAATGCGGATTTCATTGGCAGCAGTAACGGAAAACGCGCCGGGATGTACGCGGAAAACACCTGGAAATCGACCTGGCACAACCTTAAAATAGATTCGCGCAAGCTGATATCAAACAGGTATTCGAACGAGTCCATCATGCAGAAGGGAGGAACCTGTGTCCGGACCTTTTGACTACGGGATCATCTACAACTGGGACGGGGCGCCGCACGGTTATTCCGAGGCGCCGCAGTCAATGGAGGCGTTTCTCGAGAAGGCCTACGCGCCGATCGAGGAAACGCAGGTGGGGGCGCTGTTCTGGTGCATCGGCGAGCACGCCGCCCGCTGGCCGGATTCCGCGCTTGAAATGCTGGGCGACGTCCACGGGCGAAGGTACGAGAACGTCTCGGCCTATACCCACACCGAAAACATCCGCCTGATGCTCGAGCGGGGGGAGGACCCGCACGTCTCGCTGATCGAACACGGCCGCGCCCAGGGCATGGCCGTATACGCATCCGTGCGCATGAACGACAACCACTTCGACGGGGCGCAGGTGGAAGACCTCCCGGCGCTCCACCACAGCGAGCTGACCCGGATGCGGCGGGAGCACCCGGAGTGGGTGCTGGGCGACCGGACGTCCGAGTGGTTCGCGCTGTCATGGAATATGGCGGTCCCCGAAGTCCGCGAGCACCGGTATACCCATATCGAGGAGGTCGTCACGCGGTACGACTGGGACGGCGTGGAACTGGACTGGCAGCGTCACGCGTTTCACCTTCCCGAAGACGAGGCTTACCGGATGCGGTACGTGCTTACCGACCTCCAACGCCGGGTCCGGCAGTTGACGGACGACGTCGCAAAGCGGCGCGGCAGGCCGTTCTATCTGGCGGCGCGCGTGGCCGGCTCTCAGGAGATGTGCCGCCGCATCGGCTACGATATTCCCGTGTGGATCGACGAGGGGCTGGTGGATATCCTGATTCTGGGAGGAGGCGCCGTAACCGACGCGTCCCTGGAGGTGGCCGCGTTCGTGGAGATGTGCCGGGACAGGGAGATTGCCGTCTACGCGGGATTCGACAGCGGATTGCCGGACCCGTTCGTGGGCCCGGAAGCGCTTGAAGTCAAGGATCGAATGCGCACCCGGGCGATTGCCTCCCGCTACCATCGCGCCGGCGCCGACGGCATCTACACGTTCAACTGGCACGCCAACCGGGACATGAAGCGGGAATTGCTCTCGCAGATCGCCTCGCCCGAAACACTCCGCCGCACGGACAAGATCTACGCGGCTACCCATCGGTTTATTCAAAAGGAAGGACCCTGGCGCGGCGCCTACCGCATCGACCGGATCCTGGGCGAGGTGCCGGTCACCCTCAAGAAGACGATGACGGACGCAATGCCGGCCATCACCCTGGACATCGCCGACGACGTTAAGAGAGACGGTCCGTCGCACCTGGAACTCCGCGTCCGCCTCGACCAGTGGGTGGTCGGCGATCGTGTTCGGGTATGCCTGGACGGCCGGGAACTGGAAGCACCCGAATTCCGTTACTGCGTTATGGACAACACCAATCCTCCGGGCGGCGCCTTCCAGCCTCCGCCGGGCATCCGCCGTATTTCAGACGTGAGCCGCGCGGCATGGCTCTGCTTTGCACTGCGTCCTTCCGACGTCGCCCAGGGGAGGCATACCGTCGAGGTCGGACTGGTGGAACGGAATCCGCAAATCGCGTGCGACCTCGTCCTGACGGACGTGGAAGTGGTCATTCGCTATTGACGCCCGGGAAGACGCCGGACACGGGAACGAGAAATCCAAAGTGGAGGGAGATACGATGGCCGTTACCGATTCGTTGCGCGAAAGGGTCCGAGCCGAGTTGCCGGAGGCCGGAGAAATCGTCGACGCCGCATTGCGGGAAAAGGTCATCGAGGCGTGGGCTACGGCGCTTGCCGGCAGCAGCTTCGAAGCGATCGCCGACATCCGCCCATCCGGAAACCCGGATACGCCGCCCCTGAAAAAAGGGACGCAGACCGACCACATCCGCGGCGTGACCCGGCTGGCGATGCGAATGGCAGGTGAACTCGTCTCGATGTTTCCGGATCTGAAGGTGGACCGGGACATTCTCATTGCCGGCGCCTTATGCCACGACGTCGGCAAGCCCTGGGAATTCGATCCGGAAAACCAGGCGCGCTGGAAGCGGGCCCCGGGCGCGGCGGGGTGGCCCTCCCTACGGCATCCGGGCTATGGCGTACACGTATGCCTCAGCGTCGGCCTGCCCGAAGCGGTGGCGCATATCGCCGGCGGGCATTCGGGCGAAGGTGAACTGGTCGTGCGGAGCCTCGAGAATACAATCGTAAACGCCGCGGACTACGCCTTCTGGCGGGTGTTGCGGGCCGGGGGGCTGCTTGCGGATGACTGACGGACGATCCGTTCCCTATCCGCGATGTCAGGGGTAAAAGCCAGGATGGGAAGCAGCCTGAACGCTTCGTCCCGCGTCCGAGGGGATTTAATCAGTCCCGGTGCGAGGTGTCGGAAATGTCCCGTATTCGACGAAGATATCCACGTCTTCGACCACGATCCCGCCTTCGAATCCGGGAGGCCTTTCCTGCAAGGATATTTCGAGCACGTTCCCGCCCTTCCGGGGTCGCACGTCTTCCAGGTCGAATTCCAGCAGTTGTCCCGCGTAAGGGTCCCGGGACCGGATCGGCGAGCGACGGCAGGACCCGCTGTCCATTGGGGCGCCATTCAGCCGGATCTCGAGCCTGTCCGCCGAGACGAGATTCGTCACTCCGATCCTGAGGCGAATGCTCCGTATCCGGTCATTTTCAGGATCGTCCGCGATCAAGAAGGGGATCTGATGAAATCTTCCCGGGTCGGGTGAGGCGATCTCAAGCGGCAGAAAGGCGCCGTAGTCGTATTCGGATGCCGCGTCGCACCGGCGGCGCAGGAAATAGTGTTTGTCCGCTTCCCGAATGAGGTCCGCATCGCCCAGTTGGGTGAGGAGGCTGCGGCCGGACTCGTCGAGGGGCCAGGGAAGAAACCAGGTGTACAGGCCGTCGACGTCCAGTTCCAGGAAATTCGCGGCGGCCGCCCGCATCATGGAGGCGGTTGCGTTGCCCGCCGTATCGAACCGACGGCTCTCGTCGCTGCGGTAAGGCTGAAGCATGCCGTAGACGGAGATATCGTTTTCGTGGGCGGCCTCCACGAGCCAGTCAACAGGCATATTGGCGTCCAGTACGAAGTCGACATAGAGCATCGGGACCACGAAGTCGACCAACCCTTCCCGAAGCCAGGTCCGCACGTCCAGCCCGGTCTTCAGGTTCAGCTCTTCGGTGGGGTAGACTCGCGCGCCGATCCGGGCGGGGGCTCCCGGACGATTCCGGACGATTTCGGCTGTCTCTCTTAGGAACTCCGTCATCACCGGGGTGTATTCGGACACGTCTTCCTTCCTCAGCCAGAAGGGACTTCCGCCGGGAGCGGCCGCGAAGTCCAGTTCCACGCCTTCGACGGCGTACCTCGTGGCGAGTTCTTCCAGTATCGCCCTTTGATGGTCGCGCACTTCGGGATGCGCGAAACCCCGCCCCCCGGTGTGGAGCGCGTGTTCCGCGGCCATGCCGCCGTAGGCGCCCATCCGCAGGCTGGCGATGAAGTCCATTTCCTTCTCGTGGGCGCGATCGACAAGGACGGTCAGCGGGTCGAGGCCGCGCGCGATGAGACTCTGCATATTCTCCCAGGCGCGCCACTCGTGGACATGCTGGAACGGTCGCAGATCGTCACCGAACATCAGGCCGATCCTGGAGGGATAGAAGAGACCGTCGGCACGGGAGACGCCATAGACGAATGTGTCCACGGCCGTGCCGGCGACTTCGTCCACGGGCACCCGGGCGTCTTCCAGCCGCATCGGCGGTTCGAAGACGAAGAGATAGTAGTGGCGGGCGTCGTTGAAGTAGATCGTGCGTTGTTTTCTCATCGTGAACGTATCCCCTCAGGCCAGGTGATGTCTCTCCCGGTGCGACGGATCTGTTCCGGCGCGATTACTCCCCGGTAGGTTCGGACGGTCCCAGATCCGGATCGTCCATCCGGTGATAGCACCTCCCCATGAGGTACCTGATCTCCAGCTCCAGGTCGCGGACGTATACATCCGGTGTGACGTCCGGGTCCCGTTCGAGCAGGCCGACCTCCAGTTCGTTCCGGCCCTGGCGCGGCCAGTTTGCGCGGTCCGGCCGGAATACGAACCAGTATCCGCAGCCGGTCCGGTATCGCGGGGCGCTCATGCGGTACATCTCGTTGATCCTGCGCAATTGCGCGTCCGGAAGTTCCTTGCCGTTCAAGCGGAAACGAAACCGGTCCTTTTCCGTGGCATTCATGATCCGCACGCGAAGCAGAACGTCGTGCACCCGTCCGGTTTCATCCCAGCGGGGGAGGTCATCACTGACCCTGATTGAAATGTGGGCCGGTTCTTCCCGGGTCAGCGCCGCGGGGAGGCCCATGGCAACGCCGGGCTCGGTGACGGGCCTGGGGTACCGCCCGGTCTCGGTGGGAACGTAGTAGTGCTTGTCCTTCGGGGCCATCACGTCCGCGTGGGGCAGTTCCCGCAGCTTCTCATAGAATGACGCCTGGTAGGGCCAGTTGCCGAACCAATGGGCCATGTAGAGGCCGTCAACCCCCTGCGCCCAGTAGTTGCAGGCCGCCCCCCGGATCATTTCGATGGTGGCCTCGGCCAGGCGGTCGGAGTCCACGTGGCTGTGCAGCGCGGCGTGGACCCGGCACCCGGTGCCTTCGGCAGCGTCGACGAGCTCGCCGAAGTCGACCGTCGAGTCGAGCAGTTCAGGGGTAGAGAATGTCTGCCCGATCAGGACGTCGACGATTCCCAGCCGCAGCCATTCCCGAACGTCCAACCCCACCTGCAGGCAACCCTGGATACTGGCCGGAATCCGGATGGCGAGTTCGCGTTCGCGGCCGCTGTTCTTGACGGCGCGATGGATCCGGGCGATCCATTCGGTCATGACCATACTGCCATCCTCGACCACGTCCGGGTGGAAATAATACGGCGTGTAGTTGAGTTGCAGCTCGAAGCCGTCGACCGGATAGACGTTCAGCGTTTCCTCAACGATGGCGAACCGTTCCTCCCTGACCTCGGAGTGCGTGAAGTCGAGGCAGGTCAGTCCGGGAAACATCGGGTCAAGATCTCCTCGTGCGCCGATTTCCAGGTGGGTATTTTCAAACCGGAAATCGGAGCACCGGACGTCCTCGCCGCGGTCCCCGCGCCCCTGCTGCACAAGCAGTGTAGGATAGACGAGCATGCCCTTTTCGTGGGCCCGGTCGCAGATGAGGCGCAGGGGATCGTGGCCTTCCCGGATCAGCCGCATGGCGTTCCGGTTGGCCCGGTCGAAGATGAGATGGGGCCATTTATCCACGTTGTGGCCCCAGATCTCGCCGACTTTCGTGTCGTGAAGGAACGTGCGGCCGTCGCCCAGGCAGAACATGATGGCGTCCACGGGCGTGCCCGCCAGTTCATCCACGCCGGCTTCGAATTCCTCCTTTTGCATGGGGGGCTCGTACATATAGATGAGGGGGTGGCGCCCGTCGTGGTAGAACATCATTCGTGGTTGCGGCATCAGGTTTCCTCGAATGAGACAGGGCTGTCAGCTTCCAAAACCCCCATCCACCCATCAGCTACCGGGTGAGACGGGAGACGGTAGAGGGTAGAAGACCACACCCCACCCCACCACCTGGTGAGACGCAAGACGTGAGACGGGAGAGATTTCCAGCCTCGTAAGGATTTTTCTCGTGCCGGAGGCAGAAAGGAAAAACACACCGGGCAAGGATATCATCTACCGTCTACCCTCTTACCTCTACCCGCCTTTTTTCTACCGTCTTCCCTCTACCCTCTCCCCGCCTTTAGGTAGTCTGTCCTCGTTTAGAGTTCAATTTCCTGCGTCATCCGGTCTGAGATGGGGATGCTCCGTCCGGCTACCGTCAGCTGGCTGCCGCGCTGAACCAGGGCTTTCGACGGACGGTCGTTCGCGTATTCGATGGCGGCGGCGTGTCCCGAGAAAGAAATGTCATTGGCCGTGACGGAGACACCCGGAACGCCGTGAAACACGAGAAGGTGACGGTCTCCGGCGACAATCTTCAGCGCGCGGGGCAGAACCGGAGATTCGGCGCGGCCGTCAATCCGGCACGCGAGCGTCGTCACGCTCGCATCGGGACGAGCGCCCCGATACGGCAGCAGGAGGACGTCGAACGGGACGACAGGCTCCTCAACCCCCCAGCCTCGCAGGGCGATGAAATACCGGTCCGGCCACTGGGCGGCTGGCGGGTGACCGGAGTATATGGGGATTTCCCTGACCATTTCCTCCAGGTAATCGATCCCGCTGAATGCGTATTTGAGCTGCCTGGTATTCGCGGAGGCAACGAGGAGGCCCCTGCGATCACCTTCGGCCGCGGCCACGGTATCGTGCTTGACGAATGGAAAGACGCTGTGCAGATACCAGAGCGCGCTTCTCCGCCGATGCGAGCACCCGACGGCATCGGAGACGAGGAAGCCCCACGGTTTGAAGAAGAGGATCCGGCGTTCGATCACAACGCCCGCACTGACTTCGTACGCGCGGTGCCTGCCTGAGAAGAAGTCCCAGGACGCCGTGCTGCCGAACTGGATCTCTTCGCCGCGGATTTCGGGCCGGGCGGAAAGCGCCCCTTCGATGACGACGTGGTTGTGCGCCTGTTCGGAGCGGAAGTACATATCCCACGGGGCGTCGTAGGGGCCGAAACGGGAAACTTCGGCGGCCAGGGGCACCCCGAAGGCGTAGAGATTGATGTCCAGAATGCCCATGTGGCTGTGGCCGCCGGGCCACTGCCCGTGGTTGATGAGCATGAACGCGTCTTCAGGTTCCCAGCCCGAGCGCATCACGCAGAACTCGCTGGTTTCCAGGCGTTGGCTCTCGAAACCGGGTTTCGCCGGCTCGGGTCCGTTCGCGTCCAGCTTGTGGCGGATGGGCCAGAGATACGTCCCGTCTCGTGTGAAGTCGCACGCCTGCTTCAGGAGTCCCGTCCCGTCCAGAAAGCTGCCGTCGTTGATGCCTGGCATCTCGCCCCCGGGACCCGCCATCTTGAGGAACCAGGCGTAGGCATTCGAGGTGCGCTCCCGCCAATCGAGCGTCGCCGGCGGCTGAAGGTCCGGGTTCGCTTCTGCCAGAAGGGTGGCTTCTTCCAGGTGGCGCAGGCATCCGCTGCCATATGAATAGCAGCGCTCGCTGTGACCGCCGTCCGCGTAGTAGTCCTTCTCCATGTGCTGCTCGAGGTAGTGCGCGCCTACGGTCCGGAATTCGCGGGACTCGCGGAATTCGGGCAAAAGGAACCCGATATGGATCATGGCCGAGATGCCGTGCATCTGCCAGTTTCCCTCGCGGTAGCCTTTGGCATTCTGTTCCAGCGTAAGCCACCTGGCCGCGCCCAGGAACGACTTGAACAACTGGCGGATGTGGTCCGTGGACAACAGGTGTCCCAATTCCAGAAGTTTAACGGCGTAAAGGAAATTCACGAACCGGTGGCTCCGTACGGAGAGGCCCAGTTCGTAGAAGACCGGGTGCATCCGGCGGGCGCCTTTGATTTCGTGTCTGGCGGCATACCACTGTCGGAAGATCTCGAGGTAGGCATCGATGTAACGCTCATCCCGCGTGTCCAGAGCGGCCCGGGTCAGGCAATCCATCCAGCCGAGGTAATGGAAGCCGTATTTGGACTGATCGCCGAACCAGGCGTTGAACGCGACCGGTCCGGCGAAGTCGATCTCGACCTGTCCGAATCGCCGCCGACCCCCGTTAACGATGGTGTCCGCCAGGTCGGGGTCGGCTACAACCCTGGACCTGAGTTGCTCCACCGAACGCGCAAAGGGGTTAACCGGATGGCTCCGTGAGAGGAAATGACGCCACCAGGCGCCGAATGCCTCATCGTAGCGTCTCGAATCCGCGTCGCTCCGGACCTCTTCAAGACCGGGGTGGTCCGGGTCCAGCGCGTCGAAGAACGAGGCATCCGAGATGTGAACCAGTTTATCGGGGAATTCGTCGTGATGGAACATAAAATGGACTCCTGTTACGGCTGGAAGGGTCGACCGGTTCTCTTCAAGTCTTTCGTGATGCCGATCTGACAGGTGACGTACGCGTTTTCTCTTCTGAAACCCCGGGTATTCAGCTGGCCCGCCGCGTACCCCGGCCGCGCGTCGCCTATCGTACCCACAATCAGGTTCGCGTGTTCCACGGTGGTGTCGTAACGGTCTGCGACGAGACCGACCATGTCCGTCCAGGCGATTTTCAACGCTTCTTCCCAGTTTGCGCCCATACCGCTGGTGAGGATCTCGTCGCCGGTTTCCACGACGGGCCCGCCGGCGGGAAAACCCGGCGAGCGATCGAATCGCAGCGTGAGCGCGGAGTCGATTTCCACGCCGGTTCCGGTGAGTTCGCCGTCGCCCATGCGGGCGTGGACGTCTCCCACGTAGAAGTGACCGCCGTATCGTTGCGTGCGGATATGCACGATACTGCCCGGGCATATTGAATTGAAGTCCATGTTGCCGCCATGGTTCCAGGGACCCGTGTCCTCGGAGACGGGCGCCAGTTGCATAACGCCGATCATCGGACGGACAGGGACCACGAAGTCCGGGGGGAAGTGCAGGAGGCCGTCTTTGACAGGAGCGACCGAACGCAGGCTGCCTCGAAACGGTCCGCCGTTGTTGTAGTACCCATAGGGACCCACTTCGATATCGATGACTTCGATGGAGACCCAGTCGCCGGGAACAATGCCCTCGATAAGAAACGGACCCCCCTGGCGCGAGCCTCGCGGCGTGGTGGTTTCGGGGATGACCCCCGGCTTCAGATCGCCGTCGGCGCCGCCGGGCGTTTCGATGACGAGCGTTTCGCCGAGTTCGATCGTGCCGCGAACCTGGCCGCGCTCAACGGCTTCGGACCCTTTCAGATAGGGTTTTCGGGTAAACCGGCGCATGGAATTTCTCCTGTAATTAACCTTGATTCGTAAGTCTTCGGGGACGTTAATTCGAATATGTGTTTGTAAATAAAGGCGATTAGACGGCGGATTACCAGGATACACCAGGTCACTGGACGTGAAGGGAAAGACGTCCTTCTATACGTCGATAACGCCCCGTTTGGGAAGGTACTATCGCGTCGCCGCGTTGCTGTTCTCTTCGGATTGAGGCTAATCGCGGCAGCGCATTGCCGTCGGCCGTTCCGCGCCCCCGTGGGGTTGTACCGTGATCGCCTTCCCCGGGCATCCGTGATCTGATCCGATTGAATCTGAAAACGCGTCGAAAATGCTTGTAAATCCGTTCCGGGTGAGCCATAATAGGGATTGGCAATCCGGGCGTCAAGGTCTTGCGGCAGTGTCTTCCAAAAGAGGAGCGGCAGGCATGCGGATCGATGCGCACATGCACGTCGCCGGTAATCTCGCATCCGTGGGATGGCGGGGCAAATGGACCGACGACAGGGCGGTGATCGAAGCGGCGGATCGGCTTGAGATCGATCAGCTTTGCTGTTCGATACCGATTCAGGGATTGGACAACCCCCGGCCGGACGGAATGCGGGAGGTGAACGACAGCGTCATCCACGCCATGGGGCGGTTTCCCGGACGCATTCTGGGATATGCATTTCTGGATCCCCGGTTCCAGCATGAAGCGAGAGATGAAATTGACAGGTGTGTTTTGAAGCACGGTATGATGGGCGTGAAGCTCTACAACCAATGCAGGTGCTGGGACCCCATGGTGTTGCCGATCGTGGAGCGGTGCATCGAACTGCGTGTGCCGATTCTGCACCACGGCGGAAAGCAGACGCCCGTGTCCGGCAGACCGTGGCAGACATACCGCTCGGACAGCGACGACTTTGCGCGGCTGGCGCGACTCTATCCCGAAGTTACCATAATAGAGGGGCATCCGATCGTGGGAGACTGGGAGTGGGCGATCAAGACATTGCGGGATGTCCCGAATGTATACGTGGATACCAGCGGAAGCCTGAACGACGACGGTTTCATCGAGATGGCCGTGCGCCAGTTGGGGACGGGCCGCGTGCTGTTTGCGACGGATGTGTCGATGGAGGCCGGCGTGGGCAAGGTGCTGGGGGCGGCGATCACGGCTCGCCAGCGCAAGGGAATCTTCGGAGAAAATATGAGACGAATTATGCAGCAACGAGTGTAACAACTGAACACGAAGCGCTTGACGGCAAGTAGTTTTTGTTTATATTCCTTTTGCTATGCCCCGTGAATAATTGAACTATTTCATCATTCGGACGTGAGTACATCGGACAAAATGTTGAATCTGAGTTGTTTGGACCATCTTGAAGGGACCACCAGATGAGTTTTCGTGACCGCGTCGTTTCGGGGGCTGCCAACGTCGCCTGGAATGCCTTCCAGGGCGTGAATACCAGGCTCCCCGAGGGTCAGCCATTCCAGCCTGCATGGGCGTCGGCGCCGCTGCTGAAGAGTTATCAGCGATCCATGCCGACACTCGGTTTTCCGCGCGAAACCGATTCGCTGTGTCCCGATTGCGTGAAGGAGGTCCGGACCGCCATCATCGAAGGTACCCGGGACGTCGCGGAACTGGTACACGGGAATCCCGGAGAGATCAAGGCGGAGATCCTCGAGGAAAACGGGTGTATCATCATGCGGAAGACCTGCTCGGTCCACGGCACCTTTGAAGACGTGCTCTCTATCGATCCGGAATTTACGCGCCTGATTGAGGGCCGTTTCCCCGGACGCGATTACCGCACATGGGGAGACGAGCACGTGCACCGGCACGGGACGTCCAGCATCAAGTACGGCCGGGGGGCCGTGCTGACGATCGACCTCACCAACCGCTGCAATATGATGTGCAATCCCTGTTTCATGGACGCGAACCAGGTGGGGTACGTCCACGAACTCACCCTTGATGACGTGAAGCGGATCCTGGACGCATCGATTTCCTTCAAGCCGCGCCGGCAGATGTCGGTACAGTTTTCGGGCGGAGAGCCCACGATTTCGCCTCATTTTCTCGATGCGTGCCGGTATGCCAAGGAGGTCGGCTATTGGTGCGTGCAGGCCGCAACCAACGGGGTGCGCTTCGCCAAAGAGCCGGATTTCGCGTTCGAGGCGAAGGCGGCCGGTTTCGACATGGCGTACCTGCAGTTCGACGGCGTAACCAATGCGGCCAATCAGCATCGGCACATTTCCAATCTGTTCGACGCCAAGCTGCTGGCAATCGAGAATCTGTCCCGAGCCGGTATCGATATCACGCCCGTCACAACCGTATTGAACACCATCAATAACGATCAGGTAGGGCCGATACTCCAGTTCTGCATCGACAACAGCGACAAGGTCGGTTCGATATCCTTCCAGCCCGTGTCGTTTACCGGACGCGACGAAGACATCTCCGACGAAATGCGGCACCGGCAGCGCTACACCATATCCCACCTCGCACACGATCTCCAGACGTGGTCCGACGGGAGGATCGACGCCCATCGGGACTGGTACCCGCTGGGAGCGGGGACGCTGTTTACCACGCTGGCAGACCATCTGCGCGGGGAGGACGTTGAGTTCGGGGGTCAGACCTGCTCCTGCCACCCCAACTGTGGTTCCGCCGCCCACATTGTCGTAAACGAGAAAACGGGGAAGTGGGCGACCATCACCGAGTTCTTCAACCAGGAACAGTTTATGAAGGACATCGAAGTGATGACGGACACCGCGCGCGACCCCGGATGGATCAAGCTGCAGGTCGGCATGTCGCTGCTCCGGAACTTCAACCCGAAGAAAGCGCCGGCCGGGTTCGGCATTCAGGACCTCGCGCGGATTCTCGACCGCAGGGTGGGGGGTTCCATCAGCGGCGGTCCCAGACCGGAAGACAGGCAGTGGCGCATCATGTGGGTAGGTGGAATGTGGTTCCAGGATCTGTGGACCTACGATTTCCGCCGAACTGAAATGTGCGTAATTCCGTACGGGACCCAGGAGGGCGAAATCTCCTTCTGCGCTTACAACACGGGCGTCGGCTGGCGTCAGATTATAGAAAATATGCATATGACCGCTACAACGGCCGAGTGGTTCAAGACCAGGGGCCGGCATTCCATTTACGCGGGCAACCGCGACATGCCGCTGCCCGGGACGGAACACACGCTGCGGGTCCGGGAGACCGAAGACGGCGAGCTCGAGCTGCCGGTCATCAACGGAAACGAAAATGGCAGTGGCTGCTGCGGCTCCGAGAAGGACACCATTCGAAAGATCATTGCGGCGCCGGACGCACAGGAGCCGGTGGCCTCCTGAGGTACCGCCCACAGACGTTGATCAGATCCGGGCAGGAGTCGTGTCCGGATTTTTTTTCGTGCCAGGGTCGACTTGCATGGTGCGAGAGAAGGGGCATCTCCCGCTGCAGCAGTCGGGATCGTGTGAATCGCGTCCCTCGGACGAAACCCCTTGCGTCTGCGGCAAACGAATTGACAAAACCGCTGCGTTTACTTATCATTTGCGATTGGATCGTCCTGAAATCTGAAGAGAAGATGCGGAAGCGTCGGAAGGAAGCCGGACGTTATGAAAGTGACCGTTTCAGAGTCGGACGCGTGGCGCAGGACGCTTGAGGTCGAGGTCCCTGGCGAGGACGTGCGCCGGCGATTCGAGACCGCATACAAGAATTACAGTAAATCGTTGAATTTGCCTGGTTTTCGCAAGGGAAAGATACCTGTGAGCCTGGTCAAAAAACGGTTCGGCAAGGCCATCCAGGGCGAGGTCCTGCAAGAGGTGATGCAGGAATGCTACCGGGAGGCAAGCAGATCGGAGGGATTGACTCCGATTTCGGAAGCCACGATCGAAGACGTGAACTACGAGGAGGGGCAGCCGCTGAAATTTACGGCTTCGGTGGACGTCAAGCCGGAAATCGTCGCTCAGGATTACCGGGGCCTGAAAACCACCCGACCCGTGTTCAAAGTCACGGACGCCGACGTAGAGGAACAACTCCAGCGCGTCCAGGAACAGAACGCCACGGAGCAGGAAGTCGACAGGCCCGCCGGGTTGGGCGATGTTGTGGTTGCCGATCTTCAGGAACTGGATGAGAGCGGGTTGCCGATTATCGGCCGCAAACAGGAAGAACGCCCTTTTCATATTGGCGGGAGGAACGCCAACCACGACCTCGACAATCAGCTTGTGGGCATTTCCGCGGGCGAAACCCGGCGGATTGTGCTGACGCATACGGGGGAAGACGAAAGCGAAGCCCACATGGAGGGTTCCCAACACCAGGATGGACGTGAGATTCGCATGATGTTTTCGGCAAGAGAGGTTCGGGAACGCACGCTGCCGGAACTGGACGACGAATTCGCCAAAGATCAGGGTCAGTTCGAGTCGCTGGACGAACTCACGGCTCAGATCCGGACCGATCTCCATGCGCAGGCCGATTTCGCCTCCCGGCGCTATCTCGAGGGCCACATCGTAGACGAGCTGATTCGAAAAAACGCGTTCGACCTTCCTGAGACCATGGTTGAAAGTGCTCTGGACACGTTGGTGGAGAATCAGAAGAAGGAACACGAAGGACACGACCACGACTTCGATGAAGACGCGATTCGCCAGGAAAGCCGCGAGGGCACCATTCGCGGCTTGAAGCGTCATATATTAATGGAGGCGATCCAGAAGCAGGAAGAACTGGAAGTGGAAGAGGCGGAGATGGACAGCCAACTCGACGCCATGTCGCGTCGATACAACACGGAACGCGAACAACTCCGACAGATACTCAAACGTTCGGACCAGATCGAAAGAATCGAGTCCAACCTGCTGACGGAAAAGACGTTCGATTTTCTGATCGAACATGCCGAAATCGAAGAAGTCGACGCAAAATAGGACGGCCCGCGACATAAGTTCAGGTTCATTGAGGGAGGGAGATTCGACGCTTATGGCACTTGTACCCATGGTATTGGAGAAGACGGGGCTGGGCGAACGGTCCTACGACATCTTCTCCCGTCTCTTGAGGGACAATATTATCTTCATCGGGTTTCCGATTAACGATACCATTGCAAACCTGGTGATTGCCCAGATGCTGTTCTGCAGTTCGGAATCGCCGGACAAGACCATTCGGTTGTATATCAATTCGCCAGGGGGCAGTATTACGGCCGGACTGGCCATTTACGATACCATGCAGTACGTGCCCAACGAAGTCGAAACCGTTTGCGTCGGCCAGGCATTCAGTATCGCCGCCGTGCTCCTTGCCGGTGGCACAAGGGGGCAGCGGCGCGCCCTCCCGAATTCCCGGATCCTCGTGCATCAGCCAATGGGCGGCGCCGGCGGTCAGGCTTCCGACGTGGAACGCCATGCCAGGGAAATCCTCCAGTGGCGGGACAGGCTCAACGAGATTCTGGCGGAGCAGACCGGGCAGCCGATCGAGCGGGTTGCCAAGGATGCCGATCGGGATTTCTTCATGTCCGCCGACGAGGCCCTGGAGTACGGAGTGATCGATGAGGTATTGGCGCCAAGCAAGGAAGAAGGCCTCGTGATCGAGGACGATGAGTAAGCCCCACCTTAGCGTCAACGATGTCGTCCTGTATCAACGGTCGCGAAATCATGGGTGACTTATGAAACGGCGAACTTCCCGAGCCGATGTTCGGTGTTCTTTTTGCGACAAGGGCAACGACCAGGTCGAAAAGATCATCACGGGGACTTCGGTGCACATTTGCAGCGATTGCGTCAAGCTGTGCAACGAAGTGCTGCAGGAGGACGCCAGGCAAAAGCCGGTTTCGTCACGGCAGAAGCTTCCCAAACCCGCAACGATCAAGACCCGGCTGGACGACTACGTGATCGGCCAGGAGGCGGCCAAGCGCACGCTTTCCGTCGCGGTTTACAACCACTACAAGCGGATCCGCTCCCGCGTCATCACGGACGACGTCGAACTCGAAAAGAGCAATATACTGCTCGTCGGGCCCACTGGTACAGGGAAGACCCTGCTGGCGCAGACGCTCGCGCGAATCCTGGACGTCCCTTTCTCCATCGCGGACGCGACGATTCTCACCGAAGCCGGATACGTTGGCGAAGACGTTGAGAATATCCTCGTCCGCCTTTTGCAGGCGGCCGACTACGACGTCGCGCAGGCGGAAATGGGCATTCTCTACCTGGACGAAGTCGACAAGATCTCCAGGAAGGCGGCCAATCCGTCGATTACCCGCGACGTATCCGGGGAAGGCGTGCAGCAGGCGCTTTTGAAAATCCTCGAGGGCACGGTCGCCAGCATACCGCCAAAGGGAGGACGGAAACATCCCGAGCAGCCCCTGATCCAGGTGAATACGAGGAATATCCTGTTTATTTGCGGAGGAGCATTCGACGGCCTGGAAGAAATCATCAGCAACCGGATCGGCGAAAAGACCATCGGTTTCGGCGCGAAGGACGGTCCCGAGGAAAAACGGAACGCGGGCGCGTTCTTTGCAGACGTGGAGCCGGAGGACCTCATCAGGTACGGCCTGATTCCCGAACTGGTCGGCAGGCTGCCCATAACGTGTTCCCTCAGCGATCTCGATGAGGAAGCATTGTACAAGATTCTGACCGAGCCGAAGAATGCGATTACCAAGCAGTACCAGAAACTGTTCGAAATGGACGGCGCCGATCTCGAATTCGAAGACGCGGCCCTGAACGAGGTGGTAAAGCGAACCGTCCAGAAGGGTACGGGCGCCAGGGGGTTGCGATCCGTTCTGGAGGACATCATGATCGATTTGATGTACGACCTCCCCTCCAATCCGGCACGCAAGCCGGCTGTGGTTACCAAAGAGATGGTGGCCGGCAAATCCAGGCCACGGCTTCACATCGAAGAAAAAAAGAGCGCATAGAATAATCTCGGCTTCATCCATTTTTAACAGCCCTCGGAACCGGGGTCCATTGCCCCGGTTTTCTATGTGTCCGGTAATGAGCACGATCCCGGTTGCCCGTCATGCAGATCCGTTCCGCCAGTTTTGTTACGAGTGTCGCCGATCCGGACCGTCTTCCAATGGAAGGCCTGCCGGAAATCGCCTTTGCCGGCCGTTCGAACGTGGGGAAATCCTCGCTGCTGAACCGGCTGTTGAACCGCAGACAACTGGCGGGCACCAGCAAGACGCCGGGCAAAACGCGTACCCTTAACTACTACCGCGTGAACGAGGCGCTACATTTCGTGGACCTGCCCGGGTACGGTTACGCAAAGCGGGGGCAGCAGGAACGCCGGCAGTGGGCCGAACTGATCAACGGTTATCTGGATACAAGGACGTCATTGCGCGGCATATTGCATCTCATGGATGCCCGGCACGATCCGACGGCCCGCGACGTGGAGTTGGCCAACTGGCTCATGCAGTTCGACCGGCCGTTTCTCGTGGTTGCCACCAAGGCTGACAAGCTTCCGGGAAGTCGGCAGAAGTCCCGGCTGGACCGGACGCGGGACCTGCTTTCCCGGGTGGGGGAGTTCGATCTCGTTCCGTTTTCCGCGGTTTCGGGTCAGGGCAGGCTGGCTGTCTGGAGTTGGATCCGGCATGTCATCGAAGAATAGCCCCGCTTGTGCCGAAAAACACGGTTCGCCCGGCGGGCTGAGGCGGCAACGGCTTTTTACACCCGGTCCGACACCCATTCCCGAAAAGGTCCAGGCTGCGATGGCCGGTACTCCGGTCTACCACCGCGGACCGGAATTTCCCGCGCTGCTTCGAAATGCGGTCGAAGGGGTTCAGGAGGTCTTTCCGACTGCTTACGACGTGTTTCTGCTCTCCTGCTCGGGTACGGGCGTGATGGAGGCCGCGGTCGCCAATACCCTTTGCGCCGGCGACCGGGCCCTGGTCGTGCAGGCAGGGCAGTTCGGCGCGCGGTGGACGGACCTCTGCATGGCTTACGGGGTCGAGGTCGTCGAAAGCGAATTTCCCTGGGGTGAGGCGGTGGATCCGCAGGTCGTGGCCGCGGCGCTTCGGGACGACCCCGGTTTGCGTGTCGTGTTTGCCACACACAGCGAGACGTCCACCGGCGTATTGCACGACATCGCCTCGATTGGCGAGATCGTCAGGGGGACGGGCGCGCTGCTCGTCGTGGACGGCGTCTCAAGTGTGGCGGCTCATCCGCTGCCTCTGGAGGCGTGGAACGTGGACCTGGCGGTGACGGCGTCCCAGAAGGGACTGATGCTGCCTCCGGGTATGGGAATCGCGGCGGTGGGGCCGCGGGTCTGGAAAGCGCACCTGCGGTGCCGGCTTCCGAAGTACTACTGGGACCTTGAACGATACCGGACGTCACAGGAACAGGGTCGGGCGCCGGCCACCCTGCCGGTTACACTGCTGGCGGGGCTTCGGGCGGCGCTGCAGATGCTCCGCGTGGAGGGCATCCGGAACGTATGGGCGCGGCATGCGAGGCACGCGCTGGCGGTGCGTCAGTCCGCGGCAGCGTTGGGACTGACCTGTTTCGCGCGGCGGCCTTCAAACGCGCTGACCGCGATCGTCCTGCCCGAGAGTGTGGACGGCCTCGCGTTGACGGATTATATGCGGCGCGAATGCGGCGTGGTGGTCGGCGGCGGTCTGGGCGATTACAGGGGCCGCATGGTGCGGATTTCCAACCTGGGGCACGTGGACGATGCCGGAATTCTGGAGGCCGTCGGGGCGTTTGAAGCCGGTCTTCGGAAGGCGGGATGGGGATTTGAGGTCGGGGCCGGTATCGAGGCCGCGCAGTGCGCGCTGACTGCTGAGAGCTGACAGCCTGTTTACCCTGCGCATTGACCCGGGCAACCACAAGGGTTGCCCCTACAGATGTACATTGAGTGCGAACGTTGTCTGTTTGGCTTTTCGCTGTTCGCTGACGGCTGATCGCTGACAACTGACGGCTTTCTTGATAACCATGAAGCGGGTATTGATCGCAGATACGATGTCTCGCGGCTGGCAAAGCGTGTTCGCGGAGGCGCCGGACGTCGACGTGGACGTCCGGACGGGCCTCTCGCCGGAGGCACTGGCACGTGAAATCGGCGCCTACGACGGGATGATCATCCGAAGCGAAACGCATGTGACCCGGGAGATTCTGGCCGGGGCGCACCGGCTCCGCGTAATCGGACGCGCGGGAGTCGGCGTGGACAACATTGATATTGGCGCCGCCACTGAGCGGGGCGTGGTGGTTGTGCATTCGCCTGGCGGGAACACCATTGCCACGGCCGAACATACCGTGGGGATGCTGCTTGCGCTCAGCCGCAACATTCCGCAGGCGACCGCCTCTCTGAAACGCGGGGCGTGGGAGCGAAAGTCCTATACGGGCGTGGAGTTGAATGGAAAGGTATTGGGGATAATCGGCGTGGGGCGGGTGGGACAGCATGTCGCCCGCCTGGCCCGGGCTCTGGGGATGACGGCCCTGGGCCACGATCCCTTCCTTTCTGAAGAGATGGCTGCCAGATACCAGGTGAAGCTGACGTCCCTGGAAGCAATTTACGCGGCGGCGGATTATATTACGCTGCATACGCCGCTGATGGAGAACACGCGGCACCTGATTTCCGCGGTGTCACTGGAGAAATGCAAACCCGGCGTTCGCATTCTCAACTGTGCGAGGGGAGGCCTGGTCGACGAGGCGGCGCTTCTAAATGCTATCGAGGATGGAAGGGTGGCCGGAGCCGCACTCGACGTTTACGAGGAGGAACCCCCGCCCAGGGATTACCCGCTCCTACGGCGACGGGAGGTGATCTGCACGCCCCATCTGGCCGCTTCAACCGCGGAGGCGCAGGAGCGCGTGGCGCGCCAGATCGCACAGGACGTCTGGGAGGTTCTGAAGGACCGGCCCGCCCATCGGGCCGTCAATATGCCGTCGGTGGATCCGTCCCTTTACGAGGACGTCCGTCCGTATCTCCTGTTGGCCGAAAAGGTGGGCGCGTTGCAGGCTCAGTTGAGCCACGGCAGTCTCCGGCGAATCGCCATCGAGTATCACGGCGATATCCTGAAATACGCAACTTCGCCGATGACTGCAGCGGTGTTGAAAGGGGCCATTACGAATCTGACGGATGAACTTGTGACGTACGTGAACGCCCCTCTCTTTGCGCAGAAGCGCGGCGTCAAGATCGACGAGACACGGAGCAGCGCTCACAAGGACTACACGAATCTGATGACGGTGGACTACGAAACGACGGCGGGAAGGACTTCGATATCGGCCACCGTATTCGGCAGCAGCGACGCACGCGTCGTGCGTGTCGACCGGTTCGAAGTGAAGGCTAAACTGGAAGGAGACGTGCTGATCTGCTGCAACCGGGACGTTCCGGGCGTGGTCGGCTGGATCGGGTCGCTCCTGGCCGAGGAGGAGCTCAATATCGCGGATATGGCGCTGGGGCGGGACAGCCGCGGGGGGCAGGCCATCATGATGATCAGTCTGGATTCGCCCGCGCCGGACGACGTTCTGAAGCGAATCGCCGGGGCACCGGAATTCCTGTGGGTGAGGCAGGCGAAATTTTAAGAGCGGGGAGACGGTAGAGGGTAGACGGGAGAAGAAATCCTTGCCGATTTGTTCCTCCGACTTGCCTCCGGCATGAGAAGAAACCCTTTACGGCATGCGATCTCTCCCGTCTCACGTCTTACGTCTCACCAGGTTGCGGGGCGGGGTGTGGTCCTCTACCCTCTCCCGTCTTGCGTCTAACCGCTCTTGAGGGTCCGGTCGACTAAAACCGGTGAGAGGCGAGAGGGTAGACGGGAGAAGAAGTGCGGGTAGACGGAAGAGGTGAGACGGGAGAAGAAACTCTTGCCCGTTACGTTATTCCTTCTTGCCTCCGGCACGAGAAGAATCCTCACAAGGCAGGCAATCTCTCCCGTCTAACGTCTCCCCTCTCACCAGGTGGTGGGGCGGGGTGTGGTCCTCTACCCTCTCCCGTCTTGCGTCTAACCGCTTTTTTTAGGAGATAGATCATGTCCGTGCGCGTAGTGCTCGGGGCCCAGTGGGGAGATGAAGGCAAGGCCAAGGTGGTGGACTATATGACGGCGGACTCGGACGTCGTGGTGCGTTTCCAGGGAGGCGCCAACGCCGGGCACACCATCAAGGCCGGCGATCTGGAGTTCGTGTTTCATCTCATTCCCGCCGGGATCGTGCATCCCGACAAGACCTGCGTGATAGGCAACGGTGTAGTAATGGACCCCGAGGCGCTGTTCCTCGAGGTGGAGGAACTGGAGTCGAAGGGCGTCTCCATCGCGAACCGGCTGTTTGTCAGTCCGAATACCCACCTGGTCATGCCGTATCACAAACGCGTCGAAGAGGCCAGCGAGGAAAGGGACGGAGCAGGCGCGATCGGGACCACGCTTAGGGGCATCGGCCCATGCTACCAGGACAAGGTCAACCGCTCTTCCGGCATTCGCGTGGGAGACCTGTTCGACGCGGACGCGCTTCCTGCCAAAGTGCGGGAGAACGTCCGGCAGAAAAACGAGATACTCGAAAGCGTGTACGGCCAGGATGGGCTGGACGCGACGCCGATTATCGAGGCCTATACGGCGTTCGGCGAACGCCTGGCGCCATTCGTCACCGATACCTCCGTGTACCTGAACGATATGATCGACTCGGGCAAGGACGTTTTGTTCGAGGGCTCCCAGGGCACGTTGCTGGATATCGATCACGGGACGTATCCTTTTGTGACGTCTTCGAATACGACTGCGGGCGGCGCGTGTACCGGCGCGGGTATCGGACCCACCCGGATTTCCGAGGTCGTGGGGGTGGTGAAAGCGTATACGACGCGAGTGGGTAACGGACCCTTTCCAACCGAACTTACCGGCGCCATGGGAGACCGGATCCGGGAAATCGGACACGAATACGGGGCGACCACGGGCCGGCCCAGGCGGTGCGGCTGGCTGGATGCCGTGATTCTCAGGTTCGCCGCGCGGGTGAACGGTCTGTCGGGTATCGCGGTGACCCGGCTGGACATACTGGATCCCCTGGAGGAGATCCGGATCTGCACACACTATACACGTCGTGGAAAGCGGCTGGAACACTTCCCGAGCGACGTAAAGGTGCTGGCGGAATGTGAGCCCGTGTACGAAACGATGGCGGGTTGGCGGACCCCCACCAGCGATGCGAGGCGATTGGAGGAGCTACCTGAAAACGCCCGGCGGTACCTGGACAGAATTCAGGAGTTGAGCCGCACGCCCATTGCCATGGTGTCCGTGGGACCGGACCGCAAGGAGACGATTGTGGTGGATTGACCGGGAGTGGATGACGCGGGTTTCAAACTCAGGGGATACAGGTTGACCGTCATGACAAGTTTGTTATATTTCCACCAAATGTTACCGATTTCAAAAAGGGATACCGGATGAACGCCGCGTTTGTCGACAGGGAAGCGTTGATCGCAAGGGCGAAATCGTCCGGGAACCTGGCGGGAGAGGATCTCTCGGGGATGGACTTCAGTGGAGAGGACCTCTCCGGCGTGGATTTCTCAGACGCGAAGCTGGACAACGCCACGTTCAAAGATGCGAGACTCCTGGAAACCAGGTTTCACAACGCGAGCATGAAGGGCGCCGACCTCAGTGGAGCGACGATGAACCGGGTATATCTGGTCGCCGCCGACCTGCTGGGCGCGAACCTGTCGGGTGCAATGATGGACGATGCGTTTCTGTCGGGCGCGGTACTCGGCGGCGCAAATTTCACGGGCGCGAGTCTGAAGCGCGCGCGCCTGGGCGTGGTGCAAGCGTCGTTTCCGAATCCCTCGGGCCGGCCGACGAGTTTCAGGAATGCCGACCTCGAATCGGCGGTGGTGGGCGCGACGGATTTCAGGGGAACGGATTTGCGGGGTGCAAACTTGAACGGCGCATTCCTGTACGAGGCGCGGCTGCGCGGGGCGATTGTCGACAAGAAGCAGTTTGAAACAGCGGTCACGCGCGCGGAATCTTTCTAGGGAAGTGGCTATTGTAATGACGGACGCGGCGACGGACAGATTCGGCAGACCGCTCAGGGATCTCCGGATTTCGGTTACGGACCGGTGCAATTTCCGGTGTCCGTACTGTATGCCGGCCGAGGTCTTCGGAGAGAACTACACGTTCCTGCCCAGAGCGGAGATATTGACGTTCGAGGAAATCGAGCGGCTGACGCGGCTTTTCGTGGGTCTGGGGGTGCGTAAGGTCCGGATCACGGGCGGGGAGCCCCTTCTTCGGCGGGAACTCGCGGCGCTGATCAGGCGCCTGGCGGCGATCGACGGCGTCGACGACCTCACGCTCACGACCAACGGCTATCTGCTGCCGCGGACGGTCGGGGAACTCAAGGATGCGGGGCTGCACAGGATAACCGTAAGTCTGGATTCCCTGGACGAGGACGTATTCGAACTGTTGAACGGGAGAGGGTACCCGGTCTCTCAGGTGCTGGATGGAATCCGGGCGGCGGAAGCGGCGGGGTTTACCCCGCTCAAGATCAACGCGGTGGTTCAGCGAGCGGTGAACGACCATACCGTCGTGGATCTCGCCAGGCATTTTCACGGTACGGGGCATATCGTCCGGTTTATCGAGTATATGGACGTTGGCAACCGCAACGGCTGGCGCCTGGATCAGGTGGTTCCCGCGGCGGAAATCGTCCAGCGAATCCATGAGGAAATGCCGGTGACGGCCGTTGCGCCGAACTACCCGGGCGAGGTCGCGCGGCGGTACCGATATCTCGACGGGAGCGGGGAGATCGGCGTGATCGCCTCCGTTACCCAGCCGTTCTGCGGCGACTGCACGCGGGCGAGGCTGTCCACAGACGGGAAAATGTACACCTGCCTGTTTGCCGGCACGGGCGTAGACCTTAGAGATCCCATGCGCGACGGGGCGAGCAACGACGATCTTCTGGCGACGATCTTGGAAATATGGGAGCGCCGCGAGGATCGGTATTCCGAATCAAGGACGGCCGAGACCGCGGAAATGCCCTCATTCTCCAAGGTGGAGATGTACCAGATCGGGGGTTAGAGGACAGGTTCTGCATTCGGTCTCACAGGTCCTATCCTGCAATCCACGGCCGGAGAGGGCGTCAATCCGGGAAGCGAGAGACGATCGTCTCTCGCTTTTTGTTGACAACCTGTCCTTTCTTTCTATTATTTATTATATTGTTGATCGAAAAACTTAAGAATAGATCCAGGGCACGTTCTGCCCGATGGGAACGGCTGCCTGTTCGGGATAATTTCGTTGACTTCACCGGGTGAGTTCGATAGATTACCCGCCTGATTGATGCCGTTGTCCTTGCAATCGGGAACCAGGAGGCATTTCCATGTCTGAATCTAAAACCTGGAAGGAAGTTCTCGCGGATCGCATACCCGACGAAATGGGCAGGGAAGTGGATATATTCGCCACCCAGATCGAGCTGCGGAAACAGGGCAAGATTGAAGATACCGTTTTCGCCGAGACCCGCCTGCGCCGGGGTGTCTACGGGCAGCGTTACGATAACGGCAAACGGTTCGACGGCAGCAGTACGCAGGCTCTGGATTTTCCAAGCGGCGACCTGGTGAAGGGGCCGGATACGGTGTGGGATGCGCCCGGGATGCAGCGGATCAAGATCCCGTTCGGGGGCCTGACCGCGGATCAACTCGACGTGCTGGGCGATCTCGCGGAGGAATATTCGGACTGCATCCTGCATATTACCACGCGCCAGGACGTCCAGCTGCATTACGTGCATATCGACGATACGCCGGATCTGATGTATCGCCTGGCGTCTGTAGGCATCACAACCCGTGAAGCCTGCGGCAATACGGTGCGGAACGTGACGGCCTGCCCTCTCTCGGGAGTATGCAGGACGGAGACATTCGACGTAACGCCCTATGCCCGGGCATGCTCAAAATTCCTGCTGGGGCACCAGGACGCGCAGGACTTCGGCCGGAAGTTCAAAATTGCCTTCTCCGGATGCGAACACGAGGCCTGCGGACTAGCCAGTATGCACGATATCGGCGCTATTGCGGTTACGAGGACCGTGGACGGCAGGGAGGAACGCGGGTTCAGATTCTTCGTTGGCGGCGGGTTGGGCGCTGTACCGCACCAGGCAAAGTTGCTCGAGGAATTCCTGCCCGAAGAGGAGCTTCTTCCAGTGTCGCAGGCGATCTCACGCGTGTTCGCCCGGCTCGGCGAGAAGCGGAACCGGGCCCGTGCGCGGCTGAAGTTTCTGATCGCGAAATTGGGCCTGGAAGAGTTCAAGCGCCTGGTGGACGAGGAACGGAAGGTGATGCCCGACGACCCCGAGTGGACGGCGTTCCTTTCGGACCTCCACGCTTATGACGAAAAACCGCTTAAGATCGCACAGCCTATGAACGGCGCCGCAGCCGCCGACGGCTTCGAGGAATGGGCGCGTACCAACGTATACCGGCAGCGCCAGGACGGCTACGCGGTGGTTACGGTCACGCTGCCGCTCGGCGACCTCACGTCCAACCAGACCCGGGCCCTCGCCGATATTTCAAGACGTTTCGTGAACGACACCATCCGCGCCACGGTGGAACAGAATATCGTACTGCGCTGGGTGAGCGAGGCGGACCTCCCCGAACTCTACAACGCGCTCGCGGAGATCGGACTGAATGGACCCGGCGCCGGGACGATTGCGGACGTGACCGCATGCCCCGGAACGGATACCTGCAAACTCGGCATCGCGTCGTCCCGCGGGCTGGCCGCGGAAATGCGATCGCGCCTGGCCGAAAAGGGGTTGGATATGGACGCCGCGGTGGAAGGGCTGCGTATCAAGATCAGTGGATGCTTCAACTCCTGCGGGCAGCATCACGTGGCCGACCTGGGATTCTATGGGATCAGCCGCAAGGTGGGCGGATACACGGTGCCGCATTTTCAGGTGGTACTCGGCGGCCAGTGGACCGGTAACGCCGCGTCCTTCGGACTGGCGATGGGGGCGGTCCCGTCCAAACGGATCCCCGACGTCGTCGCCCGGATCAGCGAGAGCTACATTCAGGGTCGGTCCGGAGACGAGAGCTTTCAGGAGTATATCCGGCGTATCGGCAAAGTGAAGGTGAAACGCATGCTGGACGACCTGACCGACGTACCTCCCTATGAGATCGACTCCTCCTATTATATGGACTGGGGAGACAGCCGGGTGTTCACAACCGGAGACATGGGGAAGGGCGAGTGCGCCGGAGAGGTGGTGCCACTTGTTCAGTTCGAACTGTCCGGTTGCGAGCGCGAGGCCTTCGACGCCCAGGTGCTGCTGGAAAACGGCCAATACGAAACGGCCTATAAACAGGCGTACAGCGCGATGGTTCACGCCGCCAAGGCCCTTGTCAAGACCCAGTTCCTGGATGTCCCGGAAGATCCCGATACGATCGTGTCGGAGTTTCGCACCAGGATCGTCGATACGGGCCTGTTGCACGACAACCCGGTAACCCGCGGCAAGTTCGCCAACTATCTCTTCCATGCCCAGAGGCGAAACGTCGAGTCCTACAGCGAAGACCTGGCGCACCGGTTCATCGAGGAGACGCAGCTCTTTATCGAAGCCGCGTACGCCTGCTACGGGCGGATGAACGTTGTCAGCAATTAAGAAGCTGTTTTAAAATCCCCAGCGGTCTTCGCGTGGCTGATCTATGAACGCGTATCGAATTCAGATCAAATTTTACCTCGAGAGCGGGCAGGATGTGGCTCCGGACACCTGGTTCAGGGTATTCAACACCTGGATTCCGGAGACCACGGACGAAGTGCTCGTTGATGTTGCAGACTACAGCCACGTGCACCGGGGACCGGTCACCCTGCTGGTCGGGCACGAGGCGAACTACAGTATCGACCGCACTGACGGGAAGGCAGGTCTCCTGTACGACCGCAAGCAGCCGTCCGGTGGAGATTTCGCGGACCGGCTGCGGATGGCGCTTGTCTTTGCATTGAAGGCGTGCCGCAAGCTCGAAGGGAGCTCCATATTGGCAGGCGCCGCGAGATTCAGGACGGATGAAGCCCTGATCGCATTGAACGACCGGCTGCTGGCCCCCAATTCGGAAGAGACGCTCGCCGCCGTTCGGGCGGACCTGGACCGGGTGATTGACAGACTATACGATGGCGACGCGATTTCCATCGCTCGCGATCCGGATCCCGGGCAGCGATTCACGGTCAGAATCCGTTCGGACAGCCGGAAAAGCGCCTCTGATCTGCTGCGGAATATCAAAGGGTATTCTTAGCTTTTTGTGCCTTGACAAAAGGAAAGAAAGTTCTATATTTCGGATGAGATTGACGCGGGATGGGGTGGCAGTGACGTGGACTTCGTGATGGTTTGCCATATCCGTCTTTCTTTAGTCGGCTTTGATTTCACGAAGTCAATGTTCTAAGATGAACGATTTATAGACAGACTCAAGGAAAGGGGTGAACAGAATGACGTACATTATCGCCGAGCCATGCATCGACGTAATGGACAGGGCATGCGTGGAAGTCTGCCCGGTCGACTGCATTTACGAGCCCGATGCAACCAATCTGCCGGAGGACGAGCAACGCCAGATGCTCTACATCCACCCGGATGAGTGCATCGATTGCGGGGCCTGCGAACCCGAATGCCCGGTCGAGGCGATTTTTGAAGAAGACGATACACCTGATGAATGGAAGGAATATATCGAAATCAATGCGAAGGCTTTCGAGTAGGGCGTTTCGAACTCTTCGCTCGTTCATACGACGTGGAGAAAATGCCAGGATCCTGCCGATCCTGGCATTTTGAATTTGGAACAACCTGAAGACGGGGAGAGGGGAGACGCAAGACGGGAGAGATTGCCTGCCTTGCGAGGTTTCTTCTCATGCCAGAGGCAAGAAGGATTTAAATATCGGGCAAGGATTTCATCTACCGTCTACCCTCTTCCCTCTCACCGCCCTTTAGAGACCTCTCTCCCCGGCCCCTCAAGAGCGGGTAGACGTAAGACGTTAGACGGGAGAGATTACCTGCCTTGCGAGGTTTCTTCTCGGGCCGGAGGCACAGGCGGAAAAACATAACGGGCAAGGATTTCATCTACCGTCTACCCTCTACCCTCTCACCGCCTTTTAGGAACCTCTACACCAACACCCTCTCCTAAAGTATATGGGGAGCAAAAGCAGGATTTGACCCAAAACAAATTTGACACGGAAAGACGAAGGCGGTAATGAAAGCAATCTCCAAAACCGGGCTGTACCGGCCCGAATTCGAGCACGATGCCTGCGGCGTGGGCTTTGTCGCGGATATCCGGGGCAACCGTAACAGCGAAATTATGCGCCATGCGGTGCTCGGGCTGGCCAATCTGACCCATCGGGGCGCGATGGACGCGGATGCGAAAACCGGCGACGGGGCCGGTGTGCTCACACAGATTCCCGGACGGTTGATCGTGAGGGAGGCGGAGAGACTGGGATACGGCGGGCTGCGCGCCGAGGATCTGGCCATCGGCATGCTGTTCCTGTCGCAGGACAAGGTGACGAACGACCGGTACCGGATCATCGTCGACGAAGCAACGGACCATTACGGGCTTGTACTTATCGGCTGGCGAACGGTACCGGTAGACCGGACGGTCCTGGGCGACCGGGCCGCGGAACTGATGCCCGACATTCAGCAAGTGCTGATCGCCCGGGGCCAACGGATGTCCGATGCGGAGTTCGAGCGTGCGCTTTACCTTGTTCGACGTCAGGTGGAGCGCTCCGTGCGGCGGCACAGAATAGAGGGATGTTATATCTGCTCGCTGTCCAACCGGACCATCGTCTATAAAGGAATGATGGTGGCCCCGCAGCTTGCGCGGTTTTACCGGGACCTGCAGAATCCTGACTTCGATACCGCGCTGGCGGTCTTTCACCAGCGTTACAGCACAAATACGCTGCCGGACTGGTTCATGGCGCAACCGCTTCGATACCTCGCCCACAACGGCGAGATCAACACGCTTCGGGGCAATGTGAACTGGATGCGTGCGCGCGAAGCGGAGCTCAAATCCAGGGGCTGGGGGCGGTACCTGGATCGAATCAAGCCCATTGTCGACGCGACCCGAAGTGATTCCGCGATGCTCGACAACGTCTTCGAAGCGCTCGTGGTGGCCGGACGGAATCCGATGCACGCGATGATGATGCTGATCCCCGAGGCGTATCGGGAAATACCCGACATGCCAAAGGATCTGCGTGGCTTTTATGAATATAACGACTGTCTGATGGAACCCTGGGACGGACCCGCCGCGGTCGCGTTCAGCGACGGCACGGTCGTGGGCGCCTCTTTGGATCGGAACGGGTTGCGGCCGGCTCGTTACAAAGTCACGGATAGCGGTCTGATCGTTATGGGTTCGGAGGTCGGGATGCTGGAGATCGACGATCGCCAGGTCGTGGAGAAGGGCCGCCTGGGGCCGGGCCAGATGATCGCGGTGGACACGGGCAGAGGCGTGTTGTTGAAAAACGACGAGATCAAATCCCATTTTGCGGCCCGCCGACCCTACAGGCGGTGGGTAAGGGACAATCTGGCTTTTTTGGATCAGTCGGAAGCCCGTAACGAGCCCATGCCGGTTGGAGAACGGACGGACCTGGCAAGGAGGCAGGTGGCATTCGGATACACCGCCGACGAAATTGAATATGTCCTTGTACCCATGGCGAACGACGGCAAGGAACCCGTGGGATCCATGGGCGACGATACCCCCCTTGCGATGTTGTCCGAACGGCCACAGCTTCTATACAACTTCTTTACGCAGCGATTCGCGCAGGTCACGAATCCGCCAATCGATCCGTTGCGGGAAGAACTGGTGATGTCGTTGGACGTACTGCTGGGTCGCCGAAGGAATATCTTCAGGGAGAAGGCGGCCAACGCTCGGCTGATCCGAATCCCTTCCCCGGTCCTGCTGGATTCTGAATTTCGGCGGCTTTCCAGCTCCGGTCTGCCGGGATTTGAATCTGAAAAACTGCCGGCGCTGTTCAATCCGTCGGAGGGGGTCGAAGGCCTGCGAACGGCCCTGGACAGGATGTGTCTCCAGGCGTCGCGCGCAGTCGAGTCGGGCAGGGCCCTGCTGGTTCTGAGCGACCGCGGCGTGGACTCGAATCACGCCCCCATCCCCATGCTGCTGGCGGTAGGCGCTGTACATCATCATCTGATCCGGGAAGGGAAGCGGATGCAGGCGAGCCTGATTGTGGAGTCAGGGGAGCCAAGGGAAGTTCACCACGTCGCCGCGCTGATCGGGTACGGCGCCAGCGCCGTAAATCCATATCTGGTCTACGAAGGTCTGTACGAACTGATCCGGACCGGCGACCTGGAAGGCGAAATAACCTACGCAAAAGCGCTGGACAATTACCGGCGCGCGCTGGAAGCGGGTATCCTGAAGGTGATCTGTAAAATGGGGATATCCACCCTGAGCAGCTACTGCGGCGCTCAGATTTTCGACGCGGTCGGTCTGCACCCGGACGTGGTGGACCGGTATTTCTCCGGTACGGTATCCCAGGTTGGCGGGATCGGACTTGCCGAAATTGCCGACGACGCGGCCGACCGGCACCAGCTTGCGTTCCAGCCCGAAGAGTCGCCCGCGATGACGGACGCTGGAATCTACCGGTTCCGGCGGGACGGCGAGTTCCATGCCTTCAATCCCCCGGTCTTCAAGGCCATCCGAAATGTGGCCAAATCCGGGAATTACGACGACTATACGGCCTATTCCCGGCTGGTGGAGGGGCGTCCGGCGGCCTCGCTGCGTGATCTCATGACGTTTCAGGAAGGGCCATCTGTCCCCATAGAGGAGGTCGAGCCGCCTGAAGCCATCTGCCGGCGCTTTGTGTCCTCCGCGATGTCGCACGGTGCGCTCTCACGCGAGGCACACGAAACGCTGGCGATTGCGTTGAACCGGCTTGGCGCCAAGAGCAACAGCGGGGAGGGCGGCGAAGACCCCGCCCGGTACAGGCGCCTGCCCAACGGAGACCGGCCCAACAGCGCCATCAAGCAGGTGGCCTCCGGAAGGTTTGGTGTCACGCCCGAGTACCTGGCTTCGGCAAAGGAACTGGAGATCAAGATGGCACAGGGTTCCAAACCGGGCGAGGGCGGGCAGCTGCCGGGGCACAAAGTTTCCGCGGAGATCGCGCTGATCCGGCATTCCGTTCCGGGTGTAACGCTGATTTCGCCGCCCCCTCATCACGACATTTACAGTATCGAAGACATCGCACAACTCATTTATGACCTGAAACGCGTGAATCCCCGGGCAAAGGTGTGCGTCAAGCTGGTCTCGGTGGCAGGAATCGGTACCATTGCGGCGGGGGTCGTCAAAGGCTACGCGGACGTGGTCCACATCAGCGGGCACGACGGCGGTACCGGCGCCTCGCCCCTGGGCGCCATCAAACATTCGGGCGGGCCCTGGGAGCTGGGCCTTGCCGAGGTTCAGCAGACGCTGGTGATGAACGACCTGCGCGGACGGGTTGTGCTTCGCGTGGACGGCGGTCTGAAAACCGCCAGGGACGTGGTTGTCGCGGCGGCTCTCGGTGCAGAGGAGTACGGATTCGGCACGGCGGCGCTGGTGGCAATGGGCTGCGTAATGGCACGGCAATGCCACCTGAATACCTGTCCGGTCGGCGTGGCCACGCAGAAGCCCGAATTGCGCGGGAAATTCAATGGCTCCCCCGAGAACGTCGTTCGCTATTTTACCAATCTCGCCGGAGAGGTCCGTGAAGTCATCGCGGGACTGGGGTATCGGTCGATGGAGAGCCTGATCGGCCGCCCGGAAATTCTGGAAGCGAGCGTCGACCCGAAGAAACATCGGTGGCGGGGTATCGATCTGGGCGATCTGCTGGCCGATCCGGATTCGGCCGGCACCCGTCCGCGGTTGCATACCCGCGAACGCAACGACAGGCCCGATGCATCCATTGACGACCTGCTGCTTCAGGACGCAATGGATGCCATCAAGGAAGACAGCTCGATTACACTGAGTTACGATATTCAGAATACGCGTCGGGCGGTTGGCGCCAAGTTGGCCGGAGAGATCGCGTTTCATTATGGAGACGGCGGCCTCGACAGTACCATCGAGTGCCGGTTTCGGGGCAGCGCGGGACAGAGCTTCGGGGCATTCTGCATACGCGGGTTGCGGCTGGTCCTAACCGGCGAGGCCAACGACTACGTCGGCAAGGGCATGCACGGTGGAGAACTCATTGTGCGACCGCCGGGCAACGCCGGGTTTCCGAGCCACAGGAATGCCATCGTCGGAAACACGGTCATGTACGGCGCCACCGGAGGCGTACTCTACGCGGCGGGCGTTGCCGGCGAGAGATTCTGCGTGCGCAACAGCGGCGGTCGTGCGGTTGTGGAGGGTGTGGGAGACCACGGGTGCGAGTACATGACCGACGGTGTGGTGATTGTGTTGGGCGGCACCGGGCGGAACTTTGGCGCCGGAATGACGGGCGGAGTCGCGTATGTGCTGGACGAAGAGGGATCGTTTGAAAGCAGATATAACCCGCAACTCGTGCGCATCCATCGTATCAACCAGGCTGACGACGTCAGCCTGCTGAAGAAGATGATCGGACGACACCTCGAAAACACCAACAGCCGACGCGCGAGCGACATTATCGCCCGATGGGAGAAATTCCTGCCCAAATTCTGGAAGGTGACCCCGGATGCGCCCGACCTCGGCGACGAACTGGTCATTCCAGACCGATACCGCGAAACACATCGGGAAACCCGAAGGCATAAAGCGCAGGACCAACGCGAAAAGCGGACGTCGCAAATCACGGAAGGCGACCCTGTTCACGCGCGAATGCGAGCATCCGGCGGTTCCGGCGGGGAATAGCGGTCGGTCCCGGGAGTCCTTCGGGTCCTGGTTTACTGTTCCCCGAATTCCTCACCATTCGGCAACTTATTTCCGGGACAGAACACTGGACGCCGGCTTTATCGAAGAGGAAGGGGCCTTATGGTTGATATGACAGGCAAGGTGGCGCTGATAACCGGGTCTTCCAGGGGCATCGGACGTGGATGTGCCGTAGAGATGGCCCGTGCGGGCGCCGATATTGCGGTAAATTACCATTCGCATCCCGACGACGCGGAGAACGTCGCGAACGAGGTCCGCGCAGAGGGTCGCGAGGCGCTGGTCGTACAAGCCGATGTTTCGGACCGGGGCGCGGTGGACCGGATGGTCGAAGCAACGGTAGACCGTTTTGGCAGGCTCGATATCGTCGTGGCCAATGCCTATTACAGCAAGCGTGAACCCTTTCTGGAACTCTCGATACAGGCTGTGCGGCGGACGTGGGAGGTCTGTATGTGGGGCAGCTTCCACGTTGCGCAGGCCGGCGCCCGGCAGATGGTGGACCAGGGCGGGGGCGGCAGCATCCTGTTCATCAGTTCCGTGCTGGCGCACGTACCGATGCCGACGTCCATGCCGTACAATTCGGCCAAGGCCGGCATCAACCAGATGTGCCGCACCATCGCGGCCGAACTCGCGCAACATCGCATCCGTGCAAACGTGATCGAACCCGGTTATACGGACACGCCAGGAGAACGGCAATTCGCCACGGACGAACAGATCAGTGAGGCGGCAAGAGGCATGCCATGGGGCAGGCTGGGCACCATCGAGGACCTTGGGAAAGCGGCCGCGTTTCTGTGTTCCGACGCCGCGGATTACATTACCGGGACGATTCTGAAAGTGGACGGAGGGTTGTGCCTGAAATAGGCGCCCGGTTTCCATCCGGCCGCCGTAAGGCAATGCTTGCGGCACTGCCGATCGCCACCGTATTCTACACTTCGCGAAACGTGAAGTTATGCAAATCGTTCGATTCACAATCTTTCTGTGCGCGTGCCTTTGGGGGATTTCGATTCCGGCGGCCGACGTGGTCGTGGAGATGCACCAGGAGGAAGAAGAGGCGGAACTGCGGTACCGCGTCGGCGTGATCGACGCGGCAACGCGCACGGTCGACTGGGGAGAGGTGGGCGCGCACGACGACGGCCGGTTCCCGTCCGTTGCCGTGGACGGCGAAATTGTCGTGGAGGTACACCAGTCGCACCAGGGAACGAATCTGTGGTACAAGGTCGGCAAGGTCGACGCGGTGACAAAGTCGATCCGGTGGGGCGCGGGAAGAAAGTTCGACGGGGGCCAGTACCCGATGGTGGCGCTGGACGGCCGGGTGGTTGTGGAAGTACACCAGTCGCATGTCGGCACGAATCTCTGGTATCACGTGGGCATCGTGGATACCGCGGCCGATTCGATTATCTGGGGCGATTCGGGGAAGTACGATGGGGGGCGGTTCCCGTCGGTGGCGCTGTCTGACGGGATGGTCGTGGAAGTCCACCAGTCCGAAGAGGACGAACGTCTATGGTACAATGTGGGTGCCGTGGATACAACGGTGAAGTCTATTGCGTGGGGTGACGCGCAGGTATACGATGGCGGCCAGACGCCCTCCGTGGATATGGACGATGGCGTGGTGGTTGAGATGCACGAGTCGATCGGCGGGCTGCGGCTGTGGTTTAACGTGGGCGTTCTGGACGTGGAACGAAAGATCGTCGATTGGGGCGAGGCGATGGAATTCGACAGGGGCCTTGCTCCCAACGTCGCACTGGACAACGGCATCGTGATGGAGGCGCATCAGGCCCACAACAGTAGCGACCTCTGGTATCACGTCGGATCGGTGGACCCGGAAGCGAAGACGGTGTCCTGGGGGACGGGCTGGAACTACGGTGAGGGCATACTGCCCGCCGTGAGCGTCAGCATCCGGCAACGCCCCGCGGATTTCGACGGCAGCGGCCAGGTGGACTTTGCCGATTTTCTGTTGTTTGCAAAGGCCTTTGGTTCCGAGGCCGGGGACGTGGATTTCGAGACCCGATTTGACCTGGACGGAGACGGCCGCATCGGGTTTAACGATTTTATCCGATTCGCACGGGAATTCGGTACATAGCGAAGAAGTGAACGATCAGCCGGCAAGTCAGGCGTCTTCACCGCCGCGGGAACGGGTTCCGTGGCGGTATCTTTATGCCTGTTACATGAGCCGGGCCGAAGGTCTGTTTACGGGCTTTTTTGTACACCATGAAGAGTCAATTTCCTATATTTTCTTAGAAGCTGTTTTAAAATTACCGGTGAGTTCCCGAGCGCGAGCGAAAAAGTGGCGGTCAAGGCGGGAAAATCCGTCTATGAGAGGCGAGCAAGCGCAGCCTCGATCTCGTACGACGGGTGGGTTTGACCAACGCCGACCGGCGCTATTGCAGCCGCGCGAAGACCGCTGGGAATTTTAAGACAGCTTCTTAATGCGGGGCGGATTACTACCGGGTGGTCTGGATCAACGTCGATTCCCCTGCCGGTTTTCCGTTCCCACGGCGTACCGTGAAGTTGAATTGGCCCAATCTCCTATGAGACGATTCCAGAAAATCATCATCGGGATCCTGATCGGATCGTCGGCGTATGCGGGCGATCCGCCCCCGGAGTTCCGTACGCCTTCAGGGGATTCCATCCTCGTTCTGGAGACATTCGAATACCCCGAGCAGCTCGGGCGGTTTCCCGGAAATTGGGAAGGAAGGGTGGGCTGGCGCCACAAGAAAACAAAGAAGAAAGAGGACCTGTATTACACGATTCAGGCTGAGAACGGCGATCATTTTCTGAGAGCCGAGACCGTGGGCGGGTCCACCAACGCGGGTCGTGCCGCGAAAATAAAGGGTAGAAACATCAACCTCCGTGTCTTCAAGAAATTCAGGTGGCGCTGGCGTGTGTACAATCTTCCCGAAGGTGGAGATGAATCAAGAAAGAAGAAGAACGATAGTGCGGCGGCGGTAAGGCTGGTATTCAAGGGTCGATTATTTATTCCCAAGACACTCAAGTACGTATGGAGCGCGACGCTGCCTGCAGGTACCGAGACCGAGAGCCCGCAACATGAAAATACCAAAGTGATCGTCCTGCAATCGGGAAGCAAAAATACAGGCAAATGGATATGGGAAGAGGTCAACGCATACGAAGACTACAAACGTGTTTTCGGTAGTGATCCGCGACTCGTCGGCGCCGTTGCAGTGCTGACGGATTCCGACGATACAAAGACGCCGGTTAAGGCGGACTACGACGATATTACGTTCCTGATGGAGCCACCCGATTCATCGAAGGCCGATGCCTTACACGAGGTCAGGGGAGAAAAGAAATGACAGCAAAAATGGGAGCGAGGCGGGAGCAGTTGCGAAAAGCAAATAGGGGTCGGCCGGCGGATCCCGGCTGCGGTCCGGCACGAAGTTGCAATGCAGGATACCCGTATCTGTACAGACGGGCGCTGGCGGGCTGGCCGCGCGCACTGGCGGGATACGTACGATTTCTTCTCCGGGCAGCGCTTGTTCGGACGGCGGCAGTCTGCCTGCTGACGGCTTCTGCAGCAACGGCGCAAAACGTGTCGATTACGGATTACGTGGTGCCCGTCAGCCGGGCGCACAACCTGCGCGTAGACGCGCTCAGCTTCAACTATGTGACGGAGGGTGACGACACCGTCGTTCAGAATGGCAACGTGACCGTCGTCTACAAGAAGTTCTACGAATCGCTTCCGTACGCTTACTCCGTAGACGCAACCGGCCAGGGTTCGATCAGGAAGAATATCATCACAAAGAAAAACGAGCGCGACGCCCTGACCCACTTGAAAACGAATCTGAAGAAGTACCATCGGAATGAAGGCAGTTTCTTCTATTCGTGGGGCACGGACTCTGACCTGGATTCCGGATACGATCAACCCAACGTCGAGATGACGCTGGGAATCGGCCACGGACGGTTTATCGACGCCACCGCGCTTCGGAAGGCCGGGAGAATCGAGGAATTCTTCCTGGAGGAGGGAATCATCGGCGAGCATTTCTCCAGGGAGACGATGATAGAACTGGCGCACATAATAGACAGGGAAAGGGAATACAAGGAGCAGCACGGAGACCGGTACGAAAACTACTGGTTCGAAGACATGCTGGCGGAGATCAGGAGGTCCCGCAGGGTTCTCGGAGAAGAGATCGGATTCGGCCTCGTGCGGATACAGGAAGTGCTGACACAGGAGCAGATCAGCAAGAGATTCTATGGTTGGGACATTACAACCGGCGTGCAGTTTCAGGTATTGAATCCGTATGTTGATCTGGACCGGCCGCCGCCCGGTCTCCTGATCAATTTTCGATATTCCCACCCGATCAGCTGGAGTACGCAGATCAACACCGACTTCCACTATGATACGCCTTTTTCCGGATCCTTCGGGAGCGACTACAACCTGCGTTGGCATACCGATTTCATCTACGAGGTGACAAACAGGATCCGCTTCACGACGCTGAAGACGATCCGTGCGCAGAAGCGCAAGGACAGGCAAGCCGAGATCATCTCACACATCGCGTTTGCGCTCAGCTTCTATATCGAAAACAAGATCAACATGACGCTATCCGAGTCCTTTCGCGTCGCCAGGGGCGAAAAGTCCCGCCAAAGCTTCAATATGGGCTTGAGCTACCGAATTTTCTAACGCCGGAAGTGTTGATGTGCGGAAACCGGTTCGTGCCGACAGGTCTACGCGTGTTGCGGACTCTTTGCATCACACAAAGACACACGCGAATAAAGCCTCGTTCCGCCCGCCGGTGAAACGCGCGCCTCTTGGCGCCGTCTGCCCCACCCGCCTCTCGCTGCTACCTTCCCGACTCTTGCGATTCACCCCATCACAAAACCGCTATAGACGATCGACTGCATCGACCAGCGCGTCGGTGGTGATGCCGAAGTGCGCCCAGGTCTCCATATGCCCGTCGGAAGGGGCGATTTTCGGATCCGTGAGGCCCACGTGCGCATGGGCAATTCCCGAGGACGATGCCGCGGTGGCCACCAAACCCGCAAAACCCCTGAGTCCGGTGTCGGGCGTGCCGATCTTTCCGTCTTCGACGGTGACGACTCCCCCCGCATACCGTGAAACCAGCGATTCCAGGCGCCCGCCCGGCAGGGGCAGTCCGTTGACGACGTAAACGTCCGCGGCTTCGCCCCGATCGTTCAGAATGTCAGCGGCTTCCGCCGCCAGGAAGGCCGGCGCGCCGAACGCCAGGATTGCGCGACGGGCGCCGGCGAAGGCCCGCAGGGGTGTGACGGGCTGCCATCCCTCATCCGCTGACCAGAGCGGGCCGGTGCCGTCCTGCTTTTCGAGGACGGGCAGGTTGTCCCGGGGAATACCGATGATATGCCCGCCGTAATTGGCGGCCAGGTCGATCACGGCAAGAAAGGCGGACCGCGCGTCGGCCGGAGCGTAGAAACGGTGCAGGTACGGAAGGTAGTTGAGGCCCACGTTCACCCAGTCCAGTCCCCATCCGGAGAAGTGATCACGCCCAGTACACGCGCCAACGTGCGAGAGATGGAACGTGACGTTCAGACCTTCGTTTACGCCCGTGAGGTTGCGCTGATACTGCCACATGTCGAAGCCTTCGCGGGCGATGCCTTCGAAAAAGGCCGCGAAGGTGGACACCACGTTCAGCTGCCGGTTCGGGGTACTGGTGGCCAGGCCGTTGGCGATGAGGGTGGCCGCCTGCTCCTCGATGCTGATCTCGAACTGATGATGATCGGCCAGATGACTCCGCGCCTTCGCCAGCTTGGTGGAAGCATCCAGGTCGCAGCTGACCACGAAGACCTGTTCCGGAAAGGTCTCGGCCACCAGCGCGTAACCGGCTTCCGAGCCGTCGCGGGCGCTCTTCATCTCACCCGGTCCCGGTAACGTGACACGCTTCACCGTACCGTCGGGCAATACCAGATTGGGGCTTCCCGGGGACGGCCGCGCGCGGGTCGTGACCCTCCGGGTCGGCCGCAACTTCAGATCCTCCAGCGCTTTGGCCTGGCCGGGCGTGGACCGGAACATGGGATTGGCGAGCACGTCTGCTGCGTTTCGATCCTTCATGCCCCCGTCGTGGTGGCCGGCGCCGCCGGGGAGGTCGTTCACGAGAAAGAGACACTCCAGCATGGGTTCCACGTCCCTATAGCTCATCAGCGATCCGGGAACCCAGATCTCACGGTCAAGGGGCACGTCGTGCCGGCCGGCGAAGGCTTCGACCTCTTCGAGAATACCGTGGTATTGGCCGAAATGCGACAGGTCGATCCGTTTGCCGTTCCCGGACCGAAAGCCGACGGGATAAATCAGACTGGGACGCCCTTTCTGCGCCAGTCCGTACGCCTCGCGGTACGCACCGTAAAGGCCAGCGGGATCCAGAAGCGTGGGGATTTCGAGAATCTCGACCCCCATTGCGCCGATGATGGACCGCGGGTCCTTGTCCAGAATGCTTCTTGTGCTGCCGGAAAGCTGGATGCCGTTCCGGTCCATTACGAACGTGATGGGCGCGCCGTGGACGTGTGCGGTGTTGAAGCCGTTCAACGCCTGGCCCGAGATCCATCCGGCGTCTCCGCAATGGGCGACAATCCAGCATCCGTCGCCGTACGAGCCCCGTTTGCCCAGCGCGTTGCCAACCGCAACGGGGATCATCACGCCCAGGCGTCCGCCGTTCATCTGCGTGCCTCCCGGCAGCCAGGAAACGTGGCCGGGAAGGTCCAGACCGCGGCGAAAGTCGGTAACGACGTGGTCGGGATCCACAAATCCGACGGCGGAAAGCGCGGCGAAATACCCAACGCTGGTGTGGGCGTGTTCAATGGTGTATTCGATTCGCTCGAAGTCGACCACAGCGAGAGTGAGCAGCAATGGCGGAATCAGGCCGATGCCGCCGCCCAGGTGGTCGGCCTCGCCGATTTCGGCCAGGGACGCCAGAGAATGCACGGCCGTGCGGGCGCCCTCGATCTGCAGAGCGGTGAATTGGTTGACCTGTGCTTCCGTCAATGTTTCGGTATGCCGGATATCGACGTGTATTGGCAGAACTTCGGACGTAACGGCGTCAGACAGATACCGCGAACTGTCCAGAAGCGTCCGGTTGCGGCGCTCCTGTTGCGACGTCGCGTGCTGCAATGCGGACATAAACGGGCTCCTCTGCGAGGGAGGCGGGTTCGTTCGAAAAAAGGGGGATGGCGAGATACAGGGGAGGGGAATCGGGGTGCAGAAACTTCAGGTTAAAAATACAGCGGTTTCGGAAAAATACCAGCTAAAAATCGTTCCCGGTATCGTGGAAAGTCGACAGGCTTCAGGCGAGAAAACTTACCTTGGATGTCGCGCGTTCCTGTGGTATTTTAACGCTTGAAATCAAGTCTCTAAGGGAATTCCTGGCGATTGTGGAAAGGAGCGGAAGATGGCCGGTACGGTATTGGCTGCGCAGATGTATACGGTGCGTGAATTCACACAGACACCCGCGGACGTCGCTGCCAGTCTGAAGAAGGTGAAGGCGCTGGGATACGACGCCATGCAGGTGTCGGCATTCGGAGACATCAGCCCCCGGGAACTCAAAGACCTGGCGGATGGCGAGGGCCTTGAGATCTGCGCCACCCACACCAGCTACGAACGCATGAGGGATGAAACCCAGGCTGTGATCGACGAACACCTGTTGTGGGGATGCAGGTACCCGGCAATCGGTGGGCTTCCCCAGAATTATCGCGAAGGCGGTGGGGATGGCTACAGGCGGTTCGCACACGAGGCATCCGAAGTCGCGCGAAAGCTCGCGGCGGCCGGACTCACGTTCGGGTATCACAATCACAGTTTCGAACTGGAGCGCTTCGGCGATCGAACGGGGCTGCAGATCCTGTTTGAAGAAAGCGACCCGGAGGTCTTCCAACTCGAAATCGATACCTACTGGATACAGCACGGAGGCGGGGACCCCGCCGCGTGGATTCGGAAGGCCGCCGGCCGGGCGGACCTGGTTCACGTGAAAGATATGACCATGCGCGGCCGGGAGCAGCTCTACGCCGAGGTGGGCGAGGGCAACCTGAACTGGCCGGCCATTCTTGATGCGTGCACGGCGGCCGGCACCCGGTGGTACATCGTGGAGCAGGACACGTGCCAGCGGGACCCGTTCGAGAGCCTGGGCATCAGTCTCCGGAATCTGAAAGCAATGGGGCTGGAATGAACGACGAGCGATACGCAACAGGGCGTCTGCGCTGATGTTAGAAGCTGTTTTAAAATTACCGGTGAGTTCCCGAGCGCGAGCTAAAAAGTGGCGGTCAAGGCGGAAAACCCGCCCATATTTGTCTATACGGGCGGGTTTGACCAACGCCGACCGGCGCTTTTGCAGCCGTGCGAAGACCGCTGGGAATTTTAAGGCAGCTTCTTAGGACTCAACATGCCTGACGTAAGCAATCCATCCCCGCAATCCGTACTGCAATCCGGAGACGAATCTGTCTTTGAGGTCCGCACGCGCGCGCCGGGCCCCGAAGGCCGGCTGATTTCCCTCACCGAAGAGCTGGTGGTTGAATCGCCCAGCGGGGATATCTTCGGCTACAGCCAGAATGCGGGCATGGGATGGGACCCCGCGGAACTGGGCCGGCCCGAGTTCCTGATCCTGAGTACGATGGGGGGAATCCGCGAACCGGACGGACGCCCGGTCGCGCTTGGATACCATACCGGACACTGGGAAGTCGGGTTGCTGATGCGGGAGGCCGCCCTGGAGATTCACCGCCTGGGCGGTATACCCTTTGCGGGGTACTGCTCGGACCCCTGCGACGGACGTACGCAGGGTACCACGGGGATGATGGACAGCCTGGCTTATCGCAACGACGCGGCGACCGTACTCCGGCGCCTGGTCCGGTCGCTTCCCACGCGGAAAGGCGTGATTGGCGTTGCAACCTGCGACAAGGGATTGCCCGCGATGATGATCGCACTGGCGGCGATGCATTCGCTGCCCACCGCGATCGTTCCGGGCGGCGTGACGCTTCCGCCGGAAGACGGGGAGGACGCGGGCAAGATCCAGTCGGTCGGCGTCAGGCTGGCTCACGGAGAGATGTCGCTTTCGGATGTGCAGGACCTGGGCTGCCGGGCCTGTGCAACGCCCGGGGGCGGCTGCCAGTTTCTGGGTACCGCGGCCACTTCACAGGTGGTGGCCGAAGCTTTGGGATTTGCGCTCACCCATACAGCCCTGGCGCCTTCGGGCGAGGCGGTCTGGCTGGATATGGCGCTTCGTTCCGCCCGTGCGGTGTTCGCGATGCAGGCCGCCGGACTCGCCACGGCCGACGTGATAACCGATGCCGCTCTTCAAAATGCGATGGTCACGCATGCCGCATTCGGCGGATCCACCAACCTGCTCCTGCATATTCCGGCTGTCGCTTATGCGGCCGGGCGCTCCCGGCCTACAGTTGCCGACTGGAGCCACGTGAACCGGCAGGTCCCGCGGCTGGTCGACGTCCTGCCCAACGGTCCGGAGTTCCACCCCACGGTCCGGGCGTTTCTGGCGGGCGGGGTTCCGGAAGTCATGCTGCACCTGCGGAAACTGGGGCTGCTGGAAACGGGCGCCCTCACGATATCCGGTGGAACGCTGGGCGAGAACCTGGACTGGTGGGAGGGATCAGAACGGCGAGTCAGGCTCAGGCAGGCGCTGCGCGATCAGGACGGAGTCGACCCTGACAACGTGATCATGGACCCGGGCCGCGCCCGTGCGAGGGGGCTGACCAGCACCGTCTGTTTCCCCACGGGAAATATCGCGCCGGAAGGGTCCGTGGTGAAGAGTACGGCTATCGACCCGTCGGTCGTCGACGAGGATGGCGTCTACCGGATAACCGGCCCTGTCAAGGTGTTCACCACCGAGCGGGCGGCTGCCGCCGCGCTGAAGGACTCCGGTCCGAAGGGCGTAAAACCGGGAGACGTCATGGTGTTGATCGGTCGCGGCCCGATGGGCGCCGGGATGGAGGAGATCGCGCAGATCACCACCGCGCTCAAGTACCTGGACTTCGGAAAACACGTCGCCGTGCTCACCGACGCGCGCTTTTCAGGGTTTTCTACCGGAGCCTGCATCGGTCATATCGGACCTGAGGCGCTGGCCGGCGGCCCGATCGGCAAGCTGGTGGATGATGACGTCGTGGAGATTGTGATCGACCGGAAGGCGCTTTCCGGCAGCATCCACTTTATCGGTGTGGGCGAGACCCGTTTCGGTCCGGAAGAGGGTCGCCGCATTCTGGAGGACCGGCCCTCGCGGTCCGATCTGGCGCCGGACGCGGACCTGCCCGACGACACCCGGCTTTGGGCGGCCCTTCAGAACGTGGGCGGCGGAACCTGGGGGGGATGCGTTTACGACGTGGAGGCGATTGTGCAGCGGTTGAACGGCGGGACAACACCATGACCCAGTTCAACCGATCGATATCCGATATCTGGCGCCCGCCGCCCGAATGTCCGGTGGCGTCGCACGACGAGATTCAGGTCTGGCGCATGAATCTGGACAGGCCGGCTGCAGAGGTCCAGGAAATGCGGGGCGTGCTTTCCGAAGACGAATCCGCCCGCGCCGCCCGGTTCGTCTTTGACAGACACCGGGCGCGTTTTATTGCCGGCCGTGCTACGCTCAGGAAGATCCTGGGGCAGTACGTTGGGCTCGCCCCCCGGCGGCTGGAATTTGGCTATGGATCGCGCGGCAAACCGTTCCTGAAAAAGGGTTCAGATGGGGACCGGCTGCGTTTCAACCTCTCCCACTCCGGCGAACTCGGTCTGCTCGCGGTGATCAGAGCGAGGGAAATCGGCGTGGACGTGGAACGCATCCGGGAGGTGAAGGCACACCTGCGACTGGCGGGGCGTTATTTTGCACCGGGTGAAGTCGCCGCGATCCAGGCGCTGCCCGGGGAGGTCCACTACGAGGCATTCTTCAACTGCTGGACCCGAAAAGAAGCGTATATCAAGGCGTTGGGAGCGGGACTGGCCTGCCCGCTGGACGGGTTTGAAGTCTCGCTGACTCCGGGAGCACCCGCGGCGATGCTGCGCATCGACGACAATCCGGTGTCGCCGTCCGAATGGTTCATGCGCGCGTTGAGGCCCGGGCGCGGTTTCGTCGGGGCCGTCGCGCTGAAGGGAAGGGGATACGGGTTGACCTGCTGGGAGTGGCGGGACCGTTGAATCGGCCGGGACTCACCCGGTTGTGTCAATGCGCCGGGTTTATCCGCCGGGAGCGGCGCCGGACTGCTCCCGGATATCTCTGTACGCTTCCGTCGCCGACTGGGGTTTCCCGTAGTCCGCGTCCCATTCGCGCTCTTCAGCGGGCATCTTGCCGATTGCGCGCGCCATCTGGCGGACGTGCGAACCCTCGCAGCCGCAGCAACCGCCGATAAAATTCACGCCTAGGTCCAGGGCTTTGCGAGCGAAATCGCCCATTTCATAGCGGCTGATCTTGAACGAATCGAGCCTGTCCGGAAAGCCCGGCTGGCCGGTGAAGAAGGGCACTTCGGGCGTACATCGATAGGCGACCGGCTGGGCGGCCACGTGGCAGGTAACCGCCTCCCGCATCTGCTCGATGGCGGGGAGCATGAAGGTGGGATCCTGCCAGCAGTTTGCGCCCACGACGTCGGCGCCCGCACCCTCGAGGATGCGCGCGGCCTCTCCCGGGGACTTTCCATCCCGCGTCTCGGGGCCTTCGAATGCCATTGTGATCACCGCGGGCAGGCCGGTTTTTCGGGCACATTCGAGGGCGATGAGGGCCTCGCCCACGTGGAGGAACGTCTCACCGATGATGAAGTCGACGCCTTCGGCCATCTGGTAGCCGAGTTGGGCGTCGAACAGCCGCCGGCATTCGTCCTCCGATTCGGGGTACTTCCACGTGAGACAGATATTTCCGGCCACCAACGCCCTCCCGGCCGCCGCCTCGCGGGCGATTCTGACGGCCGCGCGGTTGATCTCTTCCAGCTTCCCCGCGTAGCCGGTCTGCGCCAGTTTGTTTTCGCTGGCGTAGAACGTGAGCACCTGCAGCACCTCCGCCCCCGCGTGAACGAATTCCTCGTGCAGGGCCAGAAGCGCGTTGGGATTCTCGATCGTCACTTCCGGCGTGAACGGACCGGCCTGGACGTAGCCCCGGTTCTCCAGGGCGAGCAGGTATCCCCCGTCCCCAAGAACAACCCCCTCATTCAATCTTTCCAGTATCGATTCGGGCATTGGATTTTCTCCGTTTTCCTATAAAGGTAATCGGAAGGCCGGGCGCCCACAAGGGGTGCCCCTACGAATGCACATGCCAGGCGATTATGCGGAAGTCGGGGAAGGCGGGCACCCACAAGGGGTGCCCCTACAATTGGAAAAATCCCGCGCCGGTGATCAGAAATTGCAATAAATGGTCTCAAATGATAAAATAATATGTACGATTTATCGTCCGGATTCGCGTGTACCTCTCCACCGCATTTCTCACGACCGACCCCGACGTTGTAGGGGCGCCCCTTGTGGGTGCCCTCGATTGTGCGCACTGAGGCGATGGCCCGAATTTCGATGGTTACGGCGAATGCGACCTCGGACTTAGGGCCTTCGGGTTCTCCCGGTCAAACGGCCATTGTACCGGATTGTCGACAATATACCTGCGATATTTCTCTAATGACGCGTCGGTCCGAACGATATGTTCGTAGAAATTCCGCTGCCACAACCGTCTCTTAAACGGCGGCCAGTTCATATCGCGCACGCCACGCGTATATTCCAATGTCGTCAATGATTTAAATACGCCGACCACATTCCCCAGTCTTGTGCGACCATCCTCTGTACGGGCACCCCTTGTGGGTGCCCTGGTTTTTATTTTAATATCCGAACATTCGCTGGATGTTGGGGTACCCGCCAGGCCCGCATCTGCAAGGATGATGATTCCATGAACGTGGTTCGGCATGACGACAATTGTGTCCATAACGATTGGTGGGAATCGATTGGGCATTTCCATCCACATTCGATGGACCATCTCTCCGGCCGGGTTCAACTGCATCCGACCCTTAAGCACGTCGCCGAAAAGCGTCAACCGTTCCTGTGTGACAACGGTAACAAGGTACGCCCCTGCTTTCGAATAGTCGTATCCCTTCAGTCGCATCGACCTGCGATTGTGGATGTCCGGATTGTACACGCTTATCCCGCGTAGGCGTAACCCTCGGGTTTGACCAAATTTTCGCTGTGGCGGCTACAAGGGGCGTTCCCGTAAATGTCAATCATCTCGTGGACCTGTTTTCGGTGTTGCAAGTAACGTGTCGATATGTAGGTTTTTCACCAGTTTCTGGGTAAGACAGGGCACCCACAAGGGGTGCCCCTACAAATTTACATTCCCAGACGATTATGTGGATGTCAAGGCAGGCGGGCGCCCACAAGGGGTGCCCCTACGACCGGGATAATTCCGCGCATGTGGTCAGACAATGCAGCAAATGTTCTCAATCCATTGGAAAAACCGGGTTTGGCTTTTCGTCTGGATTCGCCTGTACCTCTCCACTGCGTTCCCCCGCGAACGAACATGATGTTGTAGGGGCACCCCTACAAACGCATATTCCAAGCAATTATCCGGATGTCGAGACAGGCGGGCGCCCACAAGGGACGCCCCTACCAGCGGAACAATTTTGCGCATGTGGTCAGAAATTGAGACATATGTTCTCAATTCATCGGACAAATTTCCATTCGGCATGTTCCTCCGAATGCGCCTGTACCTCCCCTCCCCATTCGCCCGAGATCGACGACGATGTTGTAGGGGCGTCCCTTGTGGGTGCCCTAGTTTTGTTGCGACGCCCGCCGCTTCGCCCGACGGCCGCCCGCCCACAAGCGACGCCCCTGCAATTTGGACACGCTCGCGCAGGTGGTTGGGATTTACAACATACGTTCTCAATTCATCGGATTATAATCGGTGCGGCATGTCGCCCGAATTCGGGTGTACCTCTCCAACGCATTCCACCACGACCGACCGTGACGTCGTAGGGGCACCCCTTGTGGCTGCCCTGGTTCTCTTGCCGCGATCCTAGTTCGGGCCGCTGATACAACAAGACTCCGTCTTGGAAACGCCAAAATGACGAATTACTCAATGCATTGAGAAAAAATACTCAGAGTATTGAGTAAATCGTCGAGATGTTGTCGGTGTGCGTTTGTCGAAGAGAGGGAGAAATTAGTGGACAACCTCGCGAATCCGTTGTGGTTTTCACACAGCTCCGCTTATGCTTCTCACAGAAGCGAAGTCTGTTGGACAGTTGTGGCCAACAACACAATTTGTTGGCCACTTTCCAACATTTTTGGCCAACAAATGCCGTTGTGGGACATGAGTGGCCATCAAATTACCCTTTGACTTCCGTGGTACGAAATTGGAACCTCTATTGCCAGTTCATCAGCGTTTTTCTGAATGTCGTTCAGATATTTCAGTGCTTCAAGCCTCATCCAGCGGGGTCCTGGTCTCGTCGACGCAGTCATTTAGGCACGCTCGGCAAATCCGAACATCAATCCAGACCATCAGCAACCGTCACGTCCAGATCGCTCCAGTCCTCATTGCTGGCGGCCATGGCGCGGTAGGTTTGCTTCCAGGACAATTGGTTGATCTTCGTTCCGGAGAGAAGGACGCCATCTTTCGTCTCTTCGAGGACGAGCGATTCGCTCCACTCGTATTTCTCCAGAGGGACCTTGGGAAGTCGAATGCCCCTGGCATTTCCGATAGTGATCAATTTTGCGTTCCACTTCGCCATATTTCGGACCTCTGCTGAAATCTTTCGGCTACAGAATTCATATAGTTACTTTACCGGATGTTGTCAAGGATTCGTTGGGACAAATTAAACCGGGCGCCCACAAGGGACGCCCCTACCAATGTGTATTCCCAGGTAATTTTACGGATGTCGGGGGAGGCGGGCACCCACAAGGGGTGCCCCTACAATTTGAACAATTCCGCGCAGGTGGTCAGACATTGCAACATATGTTCTCAATTCACCGGAAAAACCGGGTCTGGCTTATCGTCTGTATTCGCCTGTACCCCGCCACCGCATTCGCCACCGTCCGACCGCGAGGTTGTAGGGGGAACGCTTCCGGTTGCCGTGGATTCTATGTTCGTGGAATTGCTGACTGAGACAAGCGGGCACCCCTTGTGGGTGCCCTGGTTTCTCTCCAGGTCACCGGGGTTCCCACGGATTGATGATGCGGACGTCCAGGCCGCTGAAATCGGCGACGTTTCCGGTTGCAACCGACAGATCGTGGGCCCGGGCGGTTCCGGCGATGAGCGCATCCCCAAGATCCAGAGCCCGTCCGCCGCGATGCGCCTGCGCTCGAAAGGTAGCAGCCCGCTCTGCCACATCCTTGTCGACAGGAAGGACACGTTCCTGGTATTCGGTGATAATCCCAGACAGCGCGGCGCTCAACAGGTCACGCCGCTGACCGTGAGGCAATAACTGCAATTCGAATTCCAGTTCATGCGCCACGATGGCGGACAGCCACAGATCATGATGCGCAGCCAGGAATGCCATAACGTTCCCGTCCGGCTCGGTCCGGGTCAGTTCCGAGACGACGTTGGTATCCAGGAGAAACCCGTTCACTCGGCGCCTCCGTCGCCGAACGGGATCTCCCGCCGGGACGCTCGATCGGCAGGAATATCGAGATTCGTGCCGCGCGGCATGGTGTCGATCAACCACTGGCCGAGCGGCTTGCGCGGTGACGATTGAGCCTTCCATACGTGCTCCGGCACCACAACGTACCCCCTTCGCACACCGATGCGCTGCGGGCCTTCGTCTATGGAAAGGCGCAGGATTTCAGACAGGCGCGCCTTGGCCTCCGCGACCGTCCAGACTCTGCCTGGTTTGTCATATTGTATGGACATTTTATCTCCTCTCGACAGATATAGTCCAATATAGTCTATATTCTTCCTAAAATCAAGGCGGTCTGTGCAGGCGAACCACAAAAAAGCCGATCCTCGATCAATGAGGACCGGCCATCCACGCAGGCGAAAACAGGCTGGGCGCCCACAAGGGGTGCCTACCTTCAATTTGAACAATTTCGCCAAGGCAGTCAACATTGCAACCTATGTTCTCAATTCATCGGGCAAATTTCCATTCGACAGGTTCCCCGAATTCGCCTGTACCTCTCCTCCTCATTCATCCACGACCGACCATGCGTCGTAGGGGCACCCCTAGTGGGTGCCCTGGTTTCTCTCTCGCTCACATCCGTTCCCACGGATTGATGACGTCGACGTCCCTGCCGCTGAAATCGGTGCGGATTTCCGTTCCTCCGGATCCTGGGACCCCAACGGTTCTTGAGTACGCGAGAGGTGGAGCAGTTTTTGTTCCTGAAACAAATAAAGATGCCTTGTTGTCTAAACTCACAGTAACCGTGGTTCGAGGTGGAAGCAGAAACCATAGGAGGTGAAAAATGACCTATGCAGGATTCTGGAAGCGTTTTGCAGCAGCGATTGTCGATGTGTTGATTACCGGGACATTTGCTGGAATATATGCTGCATTGGGCGCCTGGTTCTATGACTTCGGTATGGATACGGCAGGTTCGTATTTCGCAGCAGATGCACTTTTTCTTACTGTGATGATCGGCTTTCTGATCTGCTATCTCTCCATTGATTGGCTGTACTATGCCATAATGGAATCTTCCAGTCTTCAAGCCACGTTAGGCAAGTTGGCTGTCGGCATTGCAGTTACCGATCTCAAGGGAAACCGTATTTCTTTTGCGCGAGCTTCAGGTCGTCATTTTGCAAAGATGATCTCCAGAATGACTGCCTATATTGGTTACGTTATGGCGGCGTTTACTGAACGACGGCAGACCCTTCACGATATGATGGCCGGTTGTATAATCGTAAATAAAGAAGATCGCGGAGAGGAATAGTACGAACCTTCCCGGCAACACACACGTGACCCCCTGGGCGAACGATATCGCCCAGGGGGTCTGTCTCTTTCCTGACAACGCGTTTCCCATTGTGTCAATATTACATCGTAATGGCACCCGTTTTACCCGTCAGGATTTCATTCTTTCCCCGCGGGGGTCGTAGAGCGGTTCGCGCGAGACCGTGGCCGGATAGCGTTCGCCGAAGTATTCGATTTCCACGGACGTGCCCGGTTTCGCGTATTCCGGCGGGAGGTAGCCATAGGCAATGTATCGGCCTACGGTGTATCCGTGATTGGCGCTGGTGACGTACCCGAGAACGCGGTTGCCGTCCAGTATGGGTTCCTTTCCCATCACAACCGCTTCCGGATCGTCCAGGGTGAGGCAGCAGAGCTTCCGTTGGATTCCCTCTTGCCTGATTTTCAGGAGGGCGTCCCGCCCCGTGAAGTCGCCCTTGTCGAGTCTGACCGCCCATCCGAGGCCGGCTTCATACGGGTTGTACTCCGTATGAATATCCGCGCCCCACAAGCGGTATCCCTTTTCCAGCCGTAGCGAGTCGAACGCCCCGCCGCCGAGCGCGACGAGTCCGCAGTCGCCGCCGGCCTCCTGGAGCGCGTCCCACAGGCGGAGCCCGAATTCAGCGGGCGCGTAGAGCTCCCATCCCAGTTCTCCCACGTAGGACAGCCGCAGCGCGAGCGCGGGAACGGCGCCGATCCGGATCTCCCGCGCGGAAAAATAGGGGAACGCCCGGTTCGTCAGGTCGTCGTGGCAGACCCGCTGGAGAATCCTTCGGGCTTCGGGCCCCCAGAGGCCCAGGCCGCAACGGGCGGAGGTCACGTCCGCGACGTGAACCGCGCGTTCATCCCGGGCGTGGCGGGAAATCCACGCCAGATCCCGCATCCCCGACGCGGCGCCGGTTAGAATCAGGAACCGGTCGGCCGCCAGGCGGGTGACGGTCAGGTCGGCGACAATGCCGCCCCTCGCGTTGAGCAGCGCCGTATAGATCACCGTTCGGACCGGCCGGTCGATCCGGTTGGCGGCCATGCGCTGCAGAAAATCAAGGGCGCCGGCGCCGGCGATTTCGATCTTCGTGAACGGCGTGATGTCGCACAGCCCCGCGCCGCGCCTCGTTGCCCGGTGTTCCGCACCCTGGATGGGAGACCAGTACCGCGCCTCCCACCCGGCACGCGATGGCAGGTCGTCTTCTTCGTCCACCAGGACGCCGTTGGCGCCGAACCACTGCGGGCGCTCCCATCCGGCGTTTTCGAAGAACACCGCGTCGAGTTTCTCAAGCCGCGGATGAAACGGACTGACGCGCACGCCGCGCGGATGGTCCATCTGTTCCAGCGGGTGGATGATATCGTACACTTCGCGGTACTGCTGCGCCCCCCGGGCTTCGACATACTCCGTGGGGTGGACGTGCGGACCGAAGCGGTTCAGGTCGGCGTCACCCAGATCGATTTCGGGCGCGCCGGAATCCATCCATTCCGCCACGGCCTGCCCGACGCCGCCGCCGTGCGTGATCCACACGGCCTCCGCAACCCAGAGACCGCGTACGTCTGCGGACTCTCCGAGAAGGGGCAGCCCGTCCGGCGTGAAGGAGAAGAGACCGTTGATCCTGTAGTCGAGTCTCGCGTTCCTGAGGGCGGGAAGGAGTTCGTCCGCCGCTTCGCGCGCCACCGTGAAGTGCTCCGGGGTGAACTCCATGATGGAGGGTGAAAGCCTGGCTTCATCCGGGCTGACCAGGTCGTCCGGACGCACCAGAAGCGGCTCGTGCCTGTAGGAGCCGATGCCGTACCGGTCGCGCTGCTGCCGGAAATACATGGCGGAGTCCTGGTGGCGCAGGATGGGATGGACGACTTCGCGGGTTTCTCCCGCCAGTTCCGGCAACGGCGCGGTGAGGGCGTAGAGATGCTGCACGGGGGTGAGCGGAATGGAAATGCCCGCCATGCGGCCGATGCGAGGGCCCCAGATTCCCGCGCAGATCAACACCTGGTCCGCCGCAATGCGGCCTCTGTCGGTATTCACCGCCCTCACCATTCCGTTGACCACCTCGATACCGGTGACTGTGGTTTTACCGTGAAACGCGGCGCCGGGTTCCGACGCCCGCGCCATCGCTTCGCAGGCACGTACGGCTTTGGCGATGCCGTCGGAGGGAACATAGTACGCGCCATGAATCCGATCCGCATCGAGCAGAGGGAGTCTGGATCCGGCCTCTTCAGGCGAAATGAGGTGGGCTTCCAGCTCCCAGGACCTGGCGGCGCCCAGTTTGCGTTTCAGGTCTTCCAGCCGTTCGGGCGTGTACGCGACTTCGAAGCTCCCGACAGGATAAAAACAGGGCTCGCCGTCCAGGTCCAGCGCGTTGTACAACGAAACCGTCTTTCCCGACAGGCCGGTCATCATCTTTGAAAAGTTGGTCTGGAAAACCAGCCCCGGCGCGTGGGACGTCGAGCCGCCGGTATCGAACAGCGGCCCCTGGTCCAGGACCGCAATGTCCTTCCAGCCCATTCGCGTAAGATGGTAGACCGCGCTGCAGCCAACGATGCCGGCGCCGATGACAACCAGGCGCGCACGGTTCTGCATGGCGGCCTCTTCCGTTACTTCAAACATCGGCGCCGTCCGTACCTTGCCAGGCAAATGATGCGCCTGTTTTCGATAAATCCCTTGACATCGATATTCCAGTTCCTTTCTTTATTATCCTGTCCGGTACCGGTCTTAGTATTTGCAAAATCGCAGGAAGGGTTTCGGTTACCCGAAAACGCCCGGTAAACCGGAGCGTCCCGAAGTTTCACAAATATAAGGAGGTCTGCTATGCCGTTGCGACTGGGGGACGACGCACCCGATTTTACGGCCGAGACGACCGAAGGCACGGTCCGCTTTCACGAATGGCTTGGAGACGGCTGGGGTATCCTGTTCTCCCATCCCGCCGATTATACGCCGGTCTGTACCACCGAACTGGGCGCGGTTGCCAAGTTGAAGGCGGAGTTTGAAAGGCGGAATGTAAAGGTGATCGGGGTGAGCGTGGACCCGCTGGACTCGCATCACGGCTGGGTCAGCGACATCAACGAGACCCAGAATACCACCATGAACTTCCCCTTGATTGCGGATCCGGACAAATCGGTGGCCAGCATGTACGATATGATTCACCCGAACGAAGACGACAAGGCCACGGTCAGGTCGGTATTCGTGATCGGGCCGGACAAGAAGGTCAAGCTGACATTGACCTATCCGGCTTCTACGGGGCGGAACTTCGCCGAAATCCTGCGGGTGATCGATTCGCTGCAGCTGACGGCCTACCACCAGGTGGCAACGCCCGTCAACTGGGAGGACGGCGAGGACTGCATCATTGTTCCGGCGGTGACGGACGAAGAGGCAACCGAAAAATTCCCCAGGGGGTTTACAACCATCAAACCCTATCTGAGGTACACCCCGCAGCCGAACAAATAGCTTCAAAGGCCGGACGAATACCCGTCAGCCTGCGATGCACCTCCTCGGGAGATGCGTTGCAGGCTGTTTTTATCATGAAGTTGCTCCAGGCGACCGGCTGTTATGAGACGAGTCCCACGACCTCCCGCAGGCTGGAGATTTCGTAGTCCGGTTGCGGAACATCCGGCTTGAGGTCCTCGCCTTTGCGGTTCAGCCAGGCGACCCGGATGCCCGCCCGACGCGAGCCGACAATGTCGTCGTCCTGGGAATCGCCCACGTAGAGGGTTTCTTCCGGTCGGCTGCCGATCAGGCGAAGGCCTTCATGGAAGATCTCCGGCGCCGGTTTGTACGCGCGGGCGGATTCCGAGCTGACGACCACCGGAAATGACAGTTTGTTTTTCCTGAGCGCGATGTTCAGATGGTCCTCGTCCGCGTTGGATATCACGCCTGTCCGATAGGACTCGAGCCCGGCCAGCGCGGGCTTGACATCTTCGTAGAGAGGCGCTTCGGCGAAGACATCGAACAGGCCGTCGACATAATGTTCGAAGGAAACACGTTTGTCCAGTTTCTCAAGCGTCCGCTCGAGGCTGATGAGATGCGCCTGCCGCATTGTGTAGAACGTCTCGCCCCTGAGGAGCGGAAAAAACGACAGGTCCCACGTGTTGAAGAAATCCATTGCGGACATGTCGAGTTCCTGCTCACGGACGATGCGGCCGCACATCGCATGCAGTTTGTCCATAGCGCCAGCGAATAGCGTCTCGTAGCCATCGAAGAATATGGTGGTGACACCTGTTGGCATCAGTTCCCCCAACAGTCCGTTGGAAAAGTCGCTCTGCAGGCGAGGCCGAGCCATTGAGATCGAAGACTAGGCGCGCGACCGAGTCCCATCCCTCGATTCGGCGAGGGAGCGCAACGCAGTATTTCGACCGCAAGGGCCGGCCGCAGCCCGGATGGGCTTTTTCAACGGGCTGCTAACGCCGATCGGATTGGCTGCCGCCATTCGAGGTAAGCGGCCCGGTTGGGGCATCCTTGCTATACAGGGCGCCGCCCCGCTCGTACGACACCGAAACCTGCCCGTCGCAGACTTCCAGCCGGGGGACATTCTGGTTGAAGACGTCCCGGTCCGGTCCGCGCATGACCGCCAGCTGCGCGTCGGTCATATCGTCCACGAGCTCACCCCACCGGTTCTCGGGGTGCACCATCTCGCCGCCGCTGCGGTTGAAGTTGCGGGAGGAATATTTGATCAGGATCGCACGGCGGGCGATCTCGTTCTTCCACGCCAGCGCGCCGTGCGTCTGACCCCCGTCCATAAAGAAGAGTACGTCGCCGGCCTTCATCTCGGGCTGCACGACAAGCCCCATGTCGTCGTCGCACGACCGCACCCCCGGCGGCACGCGGTACTGGGCCTTATGGCTGCCGGGTACGCATGCGAATCCGCCCAGTCCCGCGGGCACGTCCCGCAATTGCCAGCTCACCGTCACGGCCTCGCAATAGCTGCGGCCGTTCTGGTAGACATAGCCGCGGCCGGGATTGAGCGGTTCGTTCGCATCGTGCAGGGAGTGGCCGGAACCGCCCTTCACGGAACAGAAGGCGGTGGCGTCGCCAAACCTGACGCCGCTGGCGCCCATCCAGTTGAGACGGTGTTCCACAACGGGGTGCGCGACCATGCGCCGGAAGGGATTGCACCAGGGTTCCGGAAGGCGCAGCAGGTTGGGCAGCAGCGGCCGGCCGGTACCGGCCAGCGCCTTCGATCCGCGGGAGAGTTCCCCGCCCACCTCGATCCTGTCGTCGAACCGGTCGATGGCCTCGTTGGCCTGTTCCAGCCACGCTTCGTCCATCACGTTCCGGAGGACGAGATGACCGCAGAGGTCCCAGAAATAGAACTCCTTCTCGTCGATACCGGAATCGGGGTTTCTGACGTAGATGGACGGATGGTAGATTTCCCGGGATTCGTCGAGGCGCGCCGTCTTTCCGTCCGTGCGGACCGTGGGCGGCGGCGACGTACTCCGGTAGCCGGGCCGCCAGATCGATGCCCTCTGCTCGGGTGAAATGGCGGACATCCATTCAAGCGTGGGGGTTTCTACGGTTTTCGGACCTGTTCCCGCACAGCGGATGGCGCCCCGTCCCGCGAAGTCATACGACAGAAGACGCTGCGGACCACTCCCCTTCCACGGTCGCATGCCCTGCAGCACGGCGCCTGCGACCAGAAGCAGGTCGCCCGCCTCCAGCGCGGGCTGCAGCGTGAGACCCATATCGTCGTTGCCGGTAAGCACGTCGTCGGGGGTTTCCACGTTGGATTTGTGAGAACAGGGCACCATGACAAAGCCGCCCGCGCCCGCTTCCGCGTCCGCGAGGGCCCACACCGCCCGGACCGTTTCACTGAAGCGGCGTCCGTTCTGGTAGTAGTATGCCCGGGTTGGATCGCGCGGTTCGTTGCCGCCCTGGAGGGGCGCATCCGTTTCGCTGGTTTCGTCGCAAAGTAACTCCGGTTCGGTTTCCAGACGGAAGCCCTGCCCGACAATCTGGTTCAGGTACCAGACGAGGTGCGGGTGGATCAGAAGGTCGCGAAAGGGCTCGCGCAACGGATGAGGCCAACCCAGCATGCCCTCATTCCTCCCGCTGGTATCGATCGCCGAATTCAGGGCGGCAACCTCGCCCCTTCCGAGGACGCCCCTGACAACGAGGTAACCTCCAACGTCGAAGCAGTAATTCTCTTCGTGGCTCATGGATTCCTGGTCCATCACGCTTCCTCCCTGAAATGCGGGTCGGGAATCAGGACACAGCCGCCCATTTTTCCCGTTCCCATTGCTTCTGTCCGATCTTTTCCACGTAGGACTCGCCCTTGTGCTCCAGCAGCCATCCCTTGAGCGGCACGTCGGCGTCCGTCGGCTGCCACCATCCCTTGACGTCCACCCCGTCTCCCAGAAGTTGGCGTCGAATCGGATCGCATGCCTCAAGGATTTCGTCCGGAATCAGGTTGTAGTCCAACCCTCTCAGCCAGCGGTAGCTGTATCCCAGAAACAACACTTTTCGCGTGATATCGGAGGTATTGAACCCCCGCGAATGCCATAAACGCCTGTCGAAGAGGACCGCTGTTCCGGCCTTTACCCGGACCTGCATCATGTCTTCGAACCCCGACGCACCGGGCGAACCGTTTTCGCCGTCAGGCCAACGCTCCGGCGGGATGTCGCGCTTGTGGCTGCCCGGAACGATGCGAATTCCGCCCCGGTCAGGCGCGCTCGTGTCTGTCAGCCAGAATGCGACTTTCAAGGACAGCCGGGGATGCGGACGTTCCATCTCGGGTACGGGACGGCCGCCGTCCTGATGCCACCCGCCCGTCTTCGAATTTGACCTGTCGGGGTGCTCCGGCGGGTAGTAGACCAGATGGGAAATATAGTGCTGGACGTTCCAGCCCAGAATGTCCCAGATGAGGGGAAACGTCTTTGGCTGGTCCAGCAGATCCAGGAACGCGGCGTCTTCGACGATGCTTCGGAATTTGTTCATGATTTGACCGGCTCCGAGACCCTGTATTTCCCGTTCGCGTGCATCCACGCGGTCACCGGCGTTCAGGAGCCTTTCCAGCATTCCCGAATCCAGCGCATCTTCGACGATCAGAAAACCCTGCTGATCGAAATGTTCCCGCTGTTCGTCCGTCATACAGTAGTCAAGACATGTTATATCCATTGTCTTCCCCTGACCTGGGCACACGGCGATTGATTTGGAATCTGATTCCAGTTGAAGGCAAATGGCCGTCCTTGCTGCTTCTCAACGGCAGGGGGAGAGGTCTCCAATAGGCGGTAAGAGGGTACAGAAATGCGGGGAGAGGGGAGGGGTAAGACGGGAGAAGACGCCATTGCCAATTCGTCCCTCCGACTTGCCTGCGGCATAAAAAAAACCTTACACGACATGCGATCTCTACCCTCTCCCGGCTCCCCTCTCACCAGGTGGTGCGGCGGGGTGTGGTCCTCTACCCACTCCCGTCTAACCGCCTTTAGTAGAATACCGCCCTTAACCGATGGAAGGCAAGGACAAATGACGCGGGGGTCGCAGGGCATTCGCGTTGATTTTTCAGGGCGGTCTCATTAGATTGCGGAATCGAATATTCCGTATGAATTACGGCATTTCAAGGGATGCCCCGGTGGGCTGGGGTTTTTGAAAAAAGGGGAGCGGATCGTGGCTTCCGGCAGATCGAACGTCGTGTTTATTCTTACGGACGACCAGGGGGTCTGGGCGGCTGGATGCTACGGAAATCCGGAGATCCGTACCCCCAATTTCGACCGGATCGCGAATGCTGGCGTGCGGTTCGAGAATTTCTTCGTGGCCACACCGGTCTGTTCCCCCAGCCGCGCGACGTTTCTGACCGGGCGCATCGCCTCGCAGCACGGGGTGCACGATTGGATCAGTGGCGGAAACGTGGGGGAGGACGCTGCATCCTACCTGGCGGAAGAGGTCACGTACACGGACGTGCTGGCGGAACACGGATGGACGTGCGGAATCAGCGGCAAATGGCATCTGGGCAATAGCCGGATACCGCAGCACGGGTTCACGCACTGGTTCGTACACCAGCGGGGCGGCGGCAAATACAACGATGCGCCAATGGTACGCGACGGCAGGCTGATCGATGCGCCGGGATACGTGACCCACGTCATAACGGACGACGCGCTGGCATTCATCGACCGGCACGCGAACGATGAAGACCCGTTCTACCTCAGCGTCCACTATACGGCGCCGCACAGCCCGTGGACCGGGCATCCGCAGGAGATCGTGGATTCGTACGACGATTGCGCGTTCGAATCCTGCCCGCAGGAACCCAGGCATCCCTGGGCCATCGGGTTGACGGACCAATGCCTGGGCAACCGGGAAATGCTCAAGGGGTATTTCGCCGCGGTGACCGCGATGGATGCGGACGTGGGGCGAATTCTGGACAGGCTCGAAGCGCACGGAATTCGCGAACAGACGCTGGTGGTCTTTGTCAGCGACAACGGGTTCAGTTGCGGCCACCACGGGTTCTGGGGCAAGGGGAACGGCACGCGCCCTTTGAACATGTACGAGAATTCCGTCAAAGTGCCGGCCGTGATGAGCCACCCCGGACGAATCCCCGCAGGACTCGTGCAGCCCGCGATGGTGAGCGCGTATGACTTCATGCCGACGCTGCTTGAGTACATGGACCTGCCGCTTCCCGAAGGACGGAATCTGCCGGGCGGGAGTTTCCTGCCCGCGTTGCTTGGCTCCGGCAACTCCGGTCGGGAATCCGTGGTAATTTACGACGAATACGGCCCCACCAGAATGGTCCGGACCTCGGAATGGAAATATATTCACCGTTATCCGGAAGGGCCGAACGAGCTCTACGACCTGGTGAACGATCCGGAAGAACGTGAGAACCTGGCGAACGATGCCATTCAGACTTCGCGGATGACTGACATGCGGGCAATGATGGAACACTGGTTTGCCACCTATGCGGACGAGGAGAAAGACGGACGCGAGCGGGGCGTCACGGGCGGCGGCCAACAGCGTCCGGTCGGAGGGGCATGGGAGGATGGCACTCACGCGTTTCGGGGACAGATTCGATAATACTCGTTTCCGTAAGAACGGGAAGACGTGAGCCGGTAGACGGTAGAAGAAATCCTTGCCCGATCTGCTGTTCCGTTATGCCTACGGTCTGAATTGATAGCTCACAGGGCAGGCAATCTCTTCCTTTTTCCTTCTTCCTTTTTCCTTCTTCCTTCTACCCTAATCTTGGCGAATTAGATTTAAAAAAAACTGTACCGGTTCTATCGTCAATGAATGCAACAGTGAGGAGATCTTTATGAACGTAGCAGATGTGGTAGCCCATATCATGAAGGCGGAGGGCGTGGAGTACCTGTTCGCCTATCCTGTGAATCCTCTCATCGAGGCCGCGGCCAAGGTGGACATCCGGCCCATTCTCGTCCGGCAGGAACGCATCGGCCTGCATATGGCCGACGCGCTGAGCCGCATGACGTCTGGCAGGCAGATCGGTGTCTTCTGTATGCAGAGCGGGCCGGGATCGGAGAACGCCTTTGGCGGCGTTGCGCAGGCGTACGGGGATTCAGCGCCCATACTGGTGCTGCCGCTGGGATATAATAGAACGCTGACCAATGTGCAGCCGAATTTCAACTCGGCGCTGAATTACCGCCACGTCACCAAGCACTCAGAGCAGGTTATCCTCTCGGAAACCGTGCCCGAGGTGATGCGCCGCGCATTTACGCAGGTGCGCAATGGCCGCCCGCGTCCGGTGCTGGTGGAGTTTCCGGGAGACGTGTTCGACGAGGAGATTGCCGGTCCTTTCGACTACCGTCCCGTGCCTTCGTTGAAAACGGGTCCGGACCCGCGCGAGGTCGAGAAGGCTGCAATCCTGCTCCTGGAAGCCGAGCGACCCGTTATCTACGCCGGGCAGGGCGTACACTATGCCGAGGCGTGGGATGCCCTGCGCGACCTCTCCGAACTCCTCGAAGCGCCCGTCACCACGAGCCTGGGTGGAAAGAGCGCGTTTCCGGAAAACCACAGACTGTCCCTGGGTTCCGGCGGCAGGTCCATTCCCGGAACCGTGCACCACTTCCTGCAGAAGGCAGACCTGATCTTCGGGATCGGCTGCAGTTTTACGCGCACCAATTTCGGGGTAGCCATGCCCGAGGGGAAGCGCGTGATCCACGCCACGCTGGACCCGGGGGATATCAATAAAGACGTGGAAGTCGAACACGCCCTGGCGGGCGACGCGAAACTCACCCTGGAGGCCCTGGCGGAGGAGGTTCGCGCGCGCCTGGACGGACAGGCCCGGGGTCGTGCGGACCGTGTTGCCAAGGAAATTGCATCTGTGAAGCGCGAATGGCTCTCTCAGTGGATGCCGAAGCTGACGCTGAACAAGGCGCCTCTCTCGCCTTATCGGGTAATCCGGGAACTGATGCAAACGGTGGACGTGCCCAACACGATCATCACCCACGACGCCGGCAGCCCGCGCGACCAGCTTTCGCCCTTCTGGGAGTCCCATACGCCGCTTTCCTACATCGGCTGGGGAAAGACGACGCAACTCGGTTACGGACTCGGCCTGGCGATGGGCGCCAAGCTGGCCTGCCCTGAAAAGCTGTGTATCAACGTGTGGGGCGATGCCGCCATCGGTTTTACGGGTATGGACTTCGAGACGGCCGTACGGGAACGGATTCCGATCCTGTCGGTACTCTTCAACAATTTCAGCATGGCAATTGAGCTGCCGATAATGCCGGTGTCCACGGAAAAATATCGCAGCACGGATATCTCAGGGCACTACGCGGACATGGCCAAAGCGTTTGGAGGCTACGGAGAGCGCGTGGAATCGCCCGACGATATCGTCCCGGCAATCGAGCGAGGAATCAGAAAGACGGAGGAAGGCATACCGGTGCTGCTGGAGTTCATCACGGCCAAGGAAATCGAGTTCTCGCTGTTCTGATCCGGCCGGAGGGCTCCCCCGGTCCACCAGGAACTTTGCGAGAGTCAACAACGAATTTACCATTCAACGGAGGGAGGTCATAACGATGAACAGGCTGTCGGTTTTCGGTCTGGCGGTCATTGCGGGAATTGCGATATCGTGTGGTGACGACAAACCAACGGCGCCGGGTCAGGACCTGGTTGGATCATGGACGTACCAGGGAACCGATTTCAGTTCGACCGCGGCGACGAACCTGCAGAATTACCTGCTGAGCCAGGGCGTGGACGCAGCGGCCGCGCAGCAGTTCGTCGTGGAATTCCGGAACGAGATGGATAGAGGCTTCCGCCAAACCGGCCTGGAAATCGTGCGATTCAATGAGGACCGGACCTACGAAGACAACTCAGGAAACTCGGGCGTATGGTCGGTCCTGGGTGACGTGCTCACGATGGTGGAGGAAGACGGGTTTACCATTCAGTGCCAGTACTTTATAGACGGAGAAGACCTGACGCTCGTCCTGACCAAGGAGCGATATCTGAACATTATCAGGCAGACGGAAGGTGCGGCTGAGCTCGACACGGATACACTGGCGCTTCTCAATATCCTGTTTGGCGACGGCGACTCACTCAGGCTCTTCTATAAGGCCAGATGACACGCGGGAAGCCGCTCGCGCCTGACTGATGGATGCGCGAAGCTCAGGTGGCGACAGAGACGGAGGACGCCCTGATGAGCCGGCTGTCGGTTTTCGGCCTGGCGGTGTTGATCGGTCTTGCGATATCCTGCGGTAAAGACAAACCCACGGAGCCGGTCCGCGACCTCGTTGGATCGTGGACGTACCGGGGTACCGATTTCGCTTCGACCGCGGCGGCAAACCTGCGGGATTACCTGCTGGATCAGGGCTGGAACCTGGCGTCCGCGCAGCGGATGGTGGATGGATTCCGGAACGAGATGGAAGCAGGGTTCCGGCATACCGGGTTGTCGGTCCTGCGGTTCAACGCGGACAGGACGTTCGAAGACAGTTCCGGCAGCAAGGGCGTCTGGTCGGTTCAGGGCGACGTACTCACGATCGTCGCCGAGGATGGATATACCATTCAATGCCAGTACGCTGTGGACGGCGCCGACCTGACGCTCATCGTGAACAAGGAGCGATACCTCAACCTGATCCGGCAGTCCGAGGGTTCGGACGAGATCGAACCGGAGATACAGGCGCTTCTGGATATTCTGTTCGGTGGAGACAATACGATCAGGCTGTTTTACAGGGCCGTATGAATCCGGTGAGGGGGTCCTCCTGGAGTTTGAGATCTGTCCAGGGTGTGGTTCCGACTCCCTTCGCACGTCGCCTGGCCGAATGACCCCTCAGTTCGCCGGAATAATGTAATAGGGCGATGCATTGGGATCACTGGCCGTCCTCCCTCCGATGACCAGTTCAAGTCCTGCAGCATGTTCGCGTGCGGCGACGTTTGCGCATCTCGGTGTCCCGGGATTCCAAGCGTCATTGGTCCACCCGGAAAGTGTCCCGCGCGTCATTACGTAGAGCGCGACCCAGTCGCCGTCGAGCCACGCCCTTGGACGGCGGAATGCAACGCTTCGAACCTCACGGGCAAGGCAGTGCTGTGCTCTCACTATAAAGTCCTCCACGAACATCGCGAAGCTCCGCATCTGTGCACGCCTCGCGAAACGTAAAGTGCCCACGAAGCGCCTGCTTTCCGTCGCGAGATCGGTTACGTGCAGGGTGATCGCACTGCCCCCGTTCATCTCCACCTCAGTGATTTCGAAGCGATATGTCGACTCTACCGTCCATCGATAGTCCAACCTGCACTTCACCCCCGTTCCTTCACCTCCGAAAGTCCCGCACACGACGTCGCTCGCCTTGTCGATGAGCTTCGCATCGCCAAATCCCGGAGCGTCCCAGACCGAGAATTGAAGCTGTCGATCGAAACGGTCTCCTCCCCGCTGCAGACCCGTGTATCCTCCGTCCCACTGGATCGCTGCGTAAAAGGTACCCGTCGGTTCGGTCAGAGGGGTCATGTCGATCGAGTAACCCGCGCTGGGGTGATTCCGGTTGTGGATCCAGATGGTGGCATCTCCTGCGGGAGGATTGGCGGGTGTCGTGGACAGCGTCGCCAGTTCTTTCGTTAGCCGGGAGCTTTCGTTCTCGACGGTGAGAGATAATGTGCCCTTTCCCGGCCAGCCCGCCACCCAAGTCGTCTGTAAACGACCCAGGTCGTCCGTGACGCCGTGAGCAGGGTACACCCAACCTGAGTACCGGTCTGTAGACCATCGGTAACCGGCACCCGCGACCGGTGATCCTTCTCCGTCCAGGGCCGTGACTACGATCGTATCGGCGCCTTGTTTGCCCGCATGAGCAGGAGTCAGTCGCGCGGGCGCCATCGCCAGCGACACAATCGCCTGCGCCACCTCCTTCCCGTAGTTCTCCGCGAAGATCAAAAAGTCGGCAAACCCAATCTCGCCATCGCCGTTCAGGTCATACGTGGCTTCGTATTTCTCGTCACCGTCACTTGAACCGTACACGCCCCCGAAGATCAGAAAGTCGCCAAAGCCGATCGTGCCGTCACCATCGAAGTCGGGAATAGACGCGGTATCGTCGCCATTGGCGTTGACAGAGATAGCCATCGACGTCTCGCGACCATCAGTTGAACCGGCGCCAGTCGCGGCGTGGCACACGAATGCAAGCAGCCCAAGGCTGCTTATGCACTTCCAGGAAACCATCGTCCGCGAGCTCCTTCAATGTCTCCGCAGGACGTTTCAGACCGATCCAATTACACTAAATAGGAAAACCGAACGTATCCAGCCGGCTTCACGACAACAGGCGCCGCCGATACTTCTGAACGATCCTCCGCTGACGGTACACCTCTGGTTGGGGCGTGAATCTGGTCGACGCCGTCTGACGTCCTCAGTCATTATTCCGCTACGTGAATTGTCCAACTGTTGCTGCCACTGTTTTTCGTGGCATGAAAGTTCCACCGTACACCGTTTATGGTGGTACCGCGGGCGTCTATACCGGTACCGGCGCTGAAGAACGCGATGGATCCCCTTCCGGAACTGGATACTGAGAAGGTATTGCCCTTGTAAGTACAGGTTTCGCCAGGATTCACGACCAACCCGGCCCTGCAAGCGCCCAGGTTGGACGTGCCGCCGTCGAATTCTACGGTAACGCCTCGGCGCTGAAGAGTTGGAATGTGCGTGTTGCGCGATGCATTGCTCAAGGGATTACTCTTCAGATTTACTGTATCACCGGTACCCAGGCCCGTGTTTGCCACCAATGGCGAAACATCCGAGATGTCGTTGTCTTCCAGTCCCAGGATTTCCAGGTTGGTCAAGGTGGACAACGCGGATATGCGAGAGATATCGTTCTGGTTAAGGTACAGGTATTTAATGCTGGTCAAGTTGGACAGTGCGGAGATGTCTGAAATGCTGTTGTCCCAAAGAACCAGATTCACGAGGTCGGTCAAGCTGGACAGTGGCGAAACATTCGAGATGCTGTTGTGTTCAAGACCCAGCCGTGTCAGGTTGGTCAAGTTGGACAACGCGGATATATCAGAGATACTGTTGTAATCCAGAAACAGCCATGTCAGGTTGGTCAAGGTGGATAACCCGGGTAGATTCGTGATGCTGTTTTCGAAAAGATCCAGATAGAAAAGTCCGGTCAGGTTGGACAACGCGGATATATCAGAGATCCTATTCTGGCTGAGTCCCAGCCGCGCCAGGTTGGTCAGGGTGGATAGCGCGGATAGATTCGCGATGCTGTTCTCGTTAAGGAACAGGTCTGTCAAGCCGGTCAAGCCGGAGAGGTCGGATATATCGGAGATGCTGTTTTTATAGAGATCCAGATATGCCAGGTTTGTCAAGCCGGAGAGGGGCGAGAGGTCGGATATATCGTTGCTGTTGACCCACTTCCCCCCTTCTTCCGCCCGCACTCTACCGAGGTTCAGGCCCCGCGAACTGGTGGCATATTCGAGACCTGCAAGGTTACGTATCCCCATATTGGGCGCGTCAATACGTTTCAAGGTCGCCATCTCGGCACGAGTAATCGGCGCATCCGGCGCCTTGCCCAGGCTATCAGCGACTACCGCACGCAGATTGGCATCCGCAATGGTCACAGTCTCTCCGCCGCCAGAAGGTGTCCCACCGCCGCCGGAGGGCGGCACCTGAGTGCCGAAGGCGACGGCGAAGATGAGAAAATCCGAGAAGGCAACGAACCCATCACCGTCCAGGTCGAACCGCGCTTCATAACGCGCATCGCCCTGACTCGACCCGAACGCGCCAGCGAAAGTCAGGAAGTCTGAGAACCCAACGGTCCCGTCGCCGTTGAAGTCGGGGGACGGCGCGGCGTTGAACGAGATCTCTCTGCTTGTCCTGAGTACGTCGCTGGACGTCGAACTTTCGGCGAGGGAGACAGACTCGATGCCAATGGAAAACGCCCTTCCCGTTACGTCTGCAACCGTCTCGAACTCCGCGCGAGCCAGGAATCCCGATGACGCCAATGTCGCTGGGGACGTGGCGGCGAGGGCCGCGCCGACGGTTCCCTCGGGCAGCGAAAGGGCAAACGCGCTGTTTTCGGCTTTGACGAAAGACACGAGAGAGGCATCGAAGTCGAATCTGAGGATGACGCCGCGCAGAGACGTCGTGACCCCAGTGGCGAAGACTTCCAGGGCGATTGTCGTGCCGCGCCCCGCCACTGCGCCGGTGGTCGCCCCGTCGTCCCTCCGATTTCCCGCCCCGCCGTTAGCGATCAGGTCAAGTGACAACACGGCGTTTGCGTTCGGTCCGGCGAACGTCTGCCCGGCAGACACGAGAACTGCGGCGGCAGCAATGAATAACAAGCATTTCCTGGTATACATCGGATACGCTCCTTTGTGTCTGGACAAGCGGTCGGGCTTGATTGCCGGTGTGCGCCCATCAGGTTCTGCCTGGGTACACTTGGGAGCGGCAGGGCAATACCGGCAACTCGGTTGCCACCTCTGCCGGCTCGTAATTGCCCTTGAGGCGGCCGACGCCCACCTGCCTGGCCGCCTTTCGACCGCTCCCATCACGTGCAATGAACGGTCTTTCCTGTCCCCTCGTGAGTCGCCCTGAGGCCGTATTCGAGTATTCCTGAATGAAGTCAATTCAGATACGTCGCGTGGCTTTCTCTATCGAGTGAGCTGTGGATTACGTGTCGAACGCATAAATAAAGAATGTTCTGGTTTTGCCGATCAGGTCAATACCGAATGATTGTCGAATCGTCCTGGATTTGTCGCGGGCTACACTTTTTTCAATTTGAGGTAGAAAAGGTGGCTTCAACGGCGGGATTCGAGGATCGGCGGACGAATATGGACCATTGCGTGTCTTCAGGGTTCAACCGGTCTCGGTGGGTGACCGATCCCGGGGATGGCCCTTGGGCACATATCTATGGTGAAACGGGTCTGGCCAAGCCGATCCTCAGATCGCCGCCTTTGGTCGATCATTTGCACAATGCGCCATTTTTCCACCCGGATGCCTCAGTAACCGTCCGTTCTTGGACCGAAGTAAGTGTACACAATAATAATGAAAATTTCGGGTTTATTTGTGATTTTTAACTTAGATATAAGATACAATATATGATTTTTTCGTGATTATCCCATCGCCCAGTCCAGACGGGACTCGCAAGTGCCGGATCAACGGCAGGTAAGACGGGGCCCTGTTCGGGTATTTCGCCTACATAGACGAACCGCTGACGGTGCCGGACTTGCGCAGCCACGCACGGCGCATTGGCCTGTCCGAATCTCAACCGGCAATGCCGGTGAGTCAGAGACTGAGTGCCTTGTGGCGCCGATCTGCCATCGTGAAGAGAGAGTGGGGACGATTTTTCTGGCGGAGTAGAAGGGTGGAAGGGAGTTCATCGCGGAAGACGAAGAGACCCTGGTGATGCTCACTGCTCAGGCTGCCGCAGCGCAAGACGACAGACGCAAAATGGGATGGGGTAGCGGAATCGAGTGACGAGGCGGGAATGCCTTACCTACTATTGTCTGTACGCTTTACTCGCGGGATTGACTCTCAGTGACCTTGCTGAGATTCAGGATGATGGGGTCGGGCTTTGGGGAAGTAGGTCGAGCGAGGAGACGGACCGGTCACCTGCGCTGTCGTCCAGGTTCAGGGTGAGGGAAGACCCGCTGTGATGCTGTGGGCCTCCGGGCTGCAAGGAATCCGCGCGGTTATGATGCCATGGATTTGGTCCACTCCTTACATAACGGGTTTCGAAAAGGCTGAGCAAATAAAGTAACTTCGATCAAGGCGTCGAAATTTCGGATTGACATTAAATATCTAAATATCTATTTTAGATATTCATGTATAATCGAATATTAAATTTAGATTTGACGAGAGAGCAGACGTGCTTCCTTTGGGGGCCGCGGCAGACCGGCAAAAGCACGCTCATCCGTTCGCTGTTTCCCCGGGCAAGGCGTTACGACCTCCTGCTGGCCGACGTGTATCGCCGGCTGATCGACCGCCCCGAGTTGATTCGCGAGGAGTGCCTGGCCGCCGGATTGGACGGCGATTCGCAGGTCGACCCCATTGTAATCGACGAAGTTCAGAGGATACCGGACCTACTGAATGAGGTGCACTGGCTCGCGGAAAACAGGGGGTTGCGTTTTCTCTTGTGTGGTTCGAGCGCGAGGAAGTTGAAACGCGGCGGCGGCAATCTGCTCGGCGGACGGGCGGTCCGATATCAGCTGCATCCATTTGTTGCTGCCGAGATCCCGGAATTTTCGCTCGACAAGGCGCTGAATGCCGGTTTGCTGCCGCGGCATTATCTGAACGTACGGCCTCGCCGGTTGATTCAGGCCTACGTAGGCGATTATCTTCGGGAGGAAATCGCGGCCGAGGCGTTGACGCGAAATATCCCGGCCTTCAGCCGGTTTCTCGAAGTGGCCGCCCTGTCGAACGGAGAGTTGATCAACTTTAACACGATCGCCGTGGAATGCGGCGTAAGCGCGCCCACCGCGAAGGGGTATTTCCAGATCCTGGAAGATACTTTGATCGGGAACATGGTACCAGCGTTTCGCAGGCGTGCAAAGCGCCGCGTTGTCGGCGCGCCCCGGTTCTATTTCTTCGACATTGGTGTGGTGGCGCAACTTACCGGACGTGGGCATGTCCAGGCGGGATCGGAGCTGTTCGGACGCGCTTTCGAACATTTCATATTCATGGAAGTGTCCGCCTATGCCAGCTATTCCGGGACGTTTTTTCCGGTATCGTTCTGGCGTACCACATCCGGCCATGAGGTCGACTTTATCTTTGAAGACGTCGCACTCGAGGTCAAGTCGACGTCCCGGATCCAGGACAGGCACCTGAAGGGCATACGAGCATTCAAGGAAGAGTTCAAATTAGCCCAATATATCGTCGTCTCAAGGGCGGTGGCGCCCCGCCGGACCGCGGACGGAATTCTGATCCTGCCGTGGCGGGATTTCCTCGACCGGCTCTGGGGCGGCGGGATCGTCCCGCCGACGTAGTCGCCTATCGTCACGGCTCTTCGCGTGTCCCTTCTTGCCCGCTATCACCCGTCCCGTCCCGCCGTTCCGCCTCCTGCCACGCTCTCGCGGCATCCCCCGCTCAGCCCGCAAGACCTGCCGACGCTATCCCACAATGGCATTGATGTCCTGAACGACGATATCCGTCGCGCCCAGCGTCCGGAGTCGGATAAGAAGCCCGGCCGTCTGCGATCTGGGCACCACGGCCTCGATTGCGCTGGCGCAATCCGATAACCGGCTGAGCGTGGGCGCGCGACGGGCGGGCAGCGCCTCCAGGACCGCAATTCTCTGAAGGTTGTCGACATTCAGTTTGATGAGCTGCTGGTTTTCGGCCTCCAGCGCGCCGGCCATCAAGTCTCCCAGCGCGACGAACTCGGGAGTTCGGTTGCGCGCGATGACGACGATGGGTGACACCATGAACTCATCGGCGATCTCGAGACCGTTTTCGCGCAGACTGATGCCCGTAATCGTGACGCCCACGCCGTAGTCGAAGAGCTTCATCGCGACCTTGATTTCCGTGCTTCCGTGCGAGAAACCGATGTCCGCATTGGGATACCGGTCGCGAGTAATCGCCGGATATTCGGAACTGATCGAAACTGTTGCATCTTGCGACAGTAGCGGGCTGTCGGGGCGACCGAACAGGACGACGCGGGCAGGGTCGCGGGTATCGCGGCTGAAGCGCAGCTCCTGGAGGCGCAGGATTCGGGTGTCGCAATCGCCCGGTTGCGCCAGTTCGGTTTCGACCACGCAGTCCAGCCCGCAGATGCCGCAGTCGATCTGTTGCTTCAACAGGGCGGTCGGGATGTCTTGCGGTCGCATATAGACGGCCTGACTGAAAGGGCCGAGTCCGCCCACGGAGACCTGTCCGTTGCGTCCCGTGGGTCGAACGTCGAGACCGATCCGGGAGAGCAGGTCGCACAGCGGACCCTGCATGCTGCCGTTGGGCAGACCGAGCGTGAAGTTCATGGGCTACTCCGGTATGGTATCAGGTTCCACGAATTCGAGTTTGCCATTGGCGATGCTGCGGTAATAACAGCCATAACGCGGTCGATCGTCGACTTTCGTGTGGCACGACCCCTCGCCGCGAAGGCGCACCATATAAAGCAGCGAGTTCTGCTCGCAGTTGACGCGCACGTCGATCAGGTCGAGCATATCCCCCGACGTCGCCCCCTTGATCCAGAGTTCGTTGCGAGACGTGCTCCAGAATGTCGCCACACGGTGCTCCAGCGCGTAGTCGAGCGCCTGTTTGTTGACATAGCCGATCAGGATAACGGCTCTGCTGTCCACGTCCTGTACGGCCGCGGGAATGACGAAATGGCCGGTATTCGCAACCCTGGACAGCTTTTCGAAGTCGAGCCGGATCTCTGTGCCCTCTTCGAGTACGTTGTCAACAGCCATGGCGATTTTCCTCCTACATGGAGTTTGCGTATCCTCAAGCCTTTTCTATAATTGCAATATACACGGTTCCCGTTTCGGGTATGAATCGCGAAATCCGCCATCCGGTACCTTCCAGAATGAACGCCATCTCATTTCGGGAAACCATGAGATACTCGAACCAGTGGCCGATGTATTGTCCGTACCGGATCCGGATTCTGAGTTGACACGAAAACCTGCCGCGTTTCCGATTGGATTCGTGATAGTCCAGATGCGCGTTGCTCGTGGTCGCATAAGGGTCCCGGGATTCGGCGATGATTCTCCCGTTCGACGACGTCATATTGCGCATCTTCCTCAACAGCCACCGGGCGCGTTTCAGGTTACCGAACAGACCGAAATTGGCGCCCAACATAAGCAAGGTGTCGAATTGACCCATACGGGAGGAAATCTGCGTGATGTTCACCACGCCGGCCTTCCTGAGGCCCCGCGCGCGGGCCACCTTGATGGCCAGGGGCGAGGCATCGATGCCCAGTACGTCGAATCCCTCTTGCTGCAGGTGGATGGCGTGCCGTCCGGGCCCGCAGCCGATATCGAGTACGCGCCCCGACACATGGTTCATCGACTTCTGCTGCTGAGGCGGCCACTCGCTGAAAGGCTCGAAGTAATCGCGCGACTTGCCGGCGGAAATAAACCCGTCGTCGCGCTCCACGATTTCCCGGGCGGGTATGCCGCGGTGGTAGTCCCACATCATCCGTCCGTAAGCGTCGTCATCGTTTCCCATTTCGCGTCCCCCTTGAAGTTAGACCATACAAGTGATCCAGTCGTCATCGACGGATTCCTTTGTTCGCGCTGCCATCAAAAAAGCCCGCCGTCTCTCGACAGCGGGCATCCATTTTCAACACTTGAAGTTCAGGTCTAGTCCACCGCCGAGCAGATTGCGCGAAAAGTCGCGGAACCCATATGATGAGTGTGGCGATGGGCGGTATAGGCGTACAGGGAACCTGATGGAATAACGCTCGGTTTCCGCGGAATGACCGGGATGTTGTTCAGTTGTGTCATAGCACTATGAAGATAGAAAAGCCGCGTTTGACCGTCAAGGATTTTCTTCCGAATATGTCCGTGAACGTCGTTCAACAGACACATCTTTCGCCGACATGCCAGGCGATTCGCCCGCGTAATTCGCCTGGATACACCACACAGGTGAGGTTCGGTTCTGGACACGAGTCCTGCGCCGTGCACCGTACGGGCCTCGTCCTTTTGCGTTGTTTGCCGGGGTGTGATTTCCTATTATACGGCGATTTTTTGAAAGGCGGGCGACCACAAGGGTCGCCCCTACAAATGCAATTTGGACGCGGGGGGACGTAGAATCCGCGTTAAATGAAGGTTTAGCCTCAATAAGAAAAAAACAGCAACGCGGCGACGCGACAAAACCCTCCGTAACTGGGCGTTATCGACGTAAAGAAGGACATTTTTTCCTTTCACGTACATTGTCCTGGTGTATCCTGGTAATCAGCAGTCTAATCGCCTTTATTTACAAACACATATTCGAATTTACCTCCCCGAAAAATGACGAATCAGGGTTAGACGTTGAGGATGTGCAGGACGTTTGGGGGTTTCGAAACCAGGCTCTTGCAGGAAGGGAACTGAGCGGTCAAACGTCAGTTTGAATGAGAGGATATTGAGATGTCCAAGGTGAATCCCAATGCACTGACCGTTTCGATCGAAGCGCCCATGCCGCCGCCGGAATGGGCGTTACTCGAAAGGGCGTTGATCCGGGCGCAGGCGCGGGCGTGCAATGAGTTCTTCCATCGGTACTTCGACTCGCGGGGCTATCTTCAGTGCGTCCCCCGTTGGGGCGGCAACGACGGCCCGGACGACGCGATCGAGAACCTGACCGGTTGGCCCATTCTGCACGCGATAGGCGCGCCGGATAGCATTCTGGAGATGTACAAGCTGGGGTGGGAGGGGCACCTGCTGCAGTATACGGAGGCGAAAACCGTGGAGGTGCCGCTGGCGCGGGACGGGATGATGTATAAAGAATTCCCGGTAAGCCTGGACTGGTTTCACCACGGCGAAAGCCTGGCCGTGTTCAATCTCCAGGGACTGTCGGATCCGTACGATAACCGCTTTCGGCACCGGTCGCGCCGTTACGCGGGCTTCTACATGGATGAGGACCCGCAGGCGAAGAATTACGATCCGGAGTACAGGATCATCCGCAGCCTGTTTACCGGAAGCAGGGGGCCCCTGCTGAGGAAAGCGACGGCGCTGGACTGGGCGGGAGATCCGATCGAGATCGAGGGGCGGTTCGACCCGGCGCACGGCGAGCGCAATTTCGAGGAGATGCTCGCCCATTTCGAGGACTATACCGACGTGGTCGGCGACCACCCCATCAATCTGGCGGCCACCACGCTCGGCCTCAACGCCTTTATGGTGGAGGGTGAGCGGAAATACAGGGACTGGGTGCTGGAGTACGTGGATGCATGGGCGGAACGGGCGGCCGCGAACAACGGCATCCTCCCCAGTAACATCGGACTGGACGGCACAATAGGCGGCGAATGCGACGGCAAGTGGTATGGCGGGTGTTATGGCTGGGGGTTCACGGTGGTCGTCCCCCAGACGGGCGAACTGTCCAACCGGAATGCGATTTCCCGCGGCGTAGCGGGCTTCGGCAACGCGCTGTTGTTGACGGGAGAACAGAAATACGTGGACGTCTGGCGCAGGATGCTCAACGTGGTGAATGCCAATTCAAGGTCTGTGGACGGAAAAACCATGTACCCGCACATGTACGGCGACGACGGCTGGTATGACTACCAGGAGTCACCATACAGCCAGGGGGCGCTGGACGTCTACTACTGGTCGATGGATCGCAAAGACCTGAAATACGTGCCCGAGGACGCATGGCTGAAATACCTGGATGGAGAAAACGACGGATTTGCGGAGGCGGCCCTGCGCAGGGAATTCGCGTCCATCCGCGAAAAGGTGAACGGCATGCGCCGGGATGCCGGTTCGCCCGATACCCGGATGTCGGACGATACGCTGAAATTCAACCCCGCCATCAACAGCTGTCTGACCCAGTTGATGCTGGGTGGATTGAACCCCCGGTATGGCGAGCCTCTGCATTGCCGCCTGCGGTATTTCGACCCCGTGCGGCGGCGGGCGGGAATTCCGGAGGACGTGGCGGCGCTGGTGGAAGGGCTGACGGACGAGACGGCCACGGTATCGCTGGTGAACGTGAATCCGGTGGATCATCGAACCGTGATCGTCCAGGCGGGGGCATACGGCGAGCATCAGGTGACCGAAGTTCAGATCGACGGCAACACCCATACAATGGACTGTCCGTTCTTCACGGTTCGACTGGCGTCCGGAAGCGGAAGCCGGCTCGTGGTCACCACGAAGCGGTATGCGAATCAACCCACATTCGTATTTCCCTGGGATAGGGAGTAAATGGCGGATAGCTTTTTCCGAGGAGTCCGCTGGTCGAGGTCTCGCGCTCAGATAACCATTCGGTTGTCGAAAGCGACGTCTCTCGCGAGTACTGCCAGAGCAGGGCGCGTTGTTCCGTCCCGCACCGATTTGGGATATCCTCCGGGGTTGGCAGGCCAGCGTATCGGGTGAATCCTGAGAGGATATTCGCGCCATGCATATGGCAGGCCCCGCGCCCAGCGGCGACTTTTGGTTCCTTTTGGTCGCTTCAAAAGGAACACGCCGTAGGCAGGGAATTTTGGGAAAAGGGGATTTTGCTTTTGATTTGGTTTTTTGAATTTTGCCTTTCGTTTTTAGCTGACAGCTGATGGCTTTTTTCGGTTTCAAAACAACGGAGGAAGTGATATGAGTCTGGATATCGAACGATGGCTCCGCCGGCCCAAGATCGACGTGCACGCCCACGTCTGGAATTTGGACAACGAGGCGGACGAGGTGACGTCCGCGGAGCGGCTGATCGGCACGGGCGACATGCTGGGCATCACCGAATACTGGTGTTCGTCGCCCATTACGGGCGGGCGGCTTGCGAGTATCGAGGAAGTTCGCGCGGAGAACGATGCCGTGCTGAGGGCCATGAAGCGGTTTCCCGACCATATCCGCGGGCTGTGTTTCGTCATACCGGGACATTACCAGGACGCGGTGGACGAGATCGATCGTTGCCTGGACGCTGGGATGATCGGCGTCAAGCTCTACAACCAGTACCGCATCAACGATCCGGCGGTGTATCCGGTTCTCGAACGCATCACCGAGCGCAGGGTGCCGCTTCTGGAGCACGCGGGCCTTCCCACTGCCAGGGAACACCTGGACGCACAGCCTTTGATTTCCAACGGACCCCACTTTGCGGAGATGAACCGGCGGTATCCTGAGGCGATGGTTATCCACGCCCACATCGGCGGCGGCGGTGACTGGGAGAATACCATCCGCGCCATGCGGGACACGTCCCCCAGCCTCGTCTGCGACGTCAGCGGCAGCAATCTGGACGACGGCCAGGTTGAACTCGCCGTGGCGGAAATGGGCGCCGGCAGGGTATTGTTCGGCACGGACGGCACCATGTCCGGCAGCGTGGGGAAGGTCATCGACGCTACGCTGACGGACGAGGAAAAGGACATGATATTCTGGGGCAACGCGGAGCGGATCCTGGCCGCTCAGGGCGCGGCGCCAATCCGGACGGGCAAGGAGGCCTCGGCATGAAATACATCGATCTCAACGCATGGCTGGGTTCGTGGCCCTTTCGGGCATTACGGGACAATACGCCCGACACGCTGACCCGGAGGCTGGACCGGGCCGGTATCGGGACGGCCGCCGTGTCCCGAATCGAGGCGATTTTGCACCGCAGCGTACAGCCGGCCAACGAACGGCTGGCGGAGGACCTGGAGGGGTTTACCGATCGACTGATTCCGATGGCGACGATCAACGCGGCCGATCGGAACTGGGAAGGCGACCTGCGCCGCTGCCACGAAGACCTGGGCATGAAAGGCGCGCGGCTTTTCCCGCAGTATCACGAATTCGCCGTTGACGGACCCGAGGCCCGTAAGGTGGTATCGGCCTGCGCGGAGCGGGGTCTTCCGGTATTCATGCCCCATCGGATCGAGGACGTCAGACAGAGGCACTGGATGGATCCCGGACGAATGTTGGACCTCAACGGCGCGGCGAACCTGATTGCCGCGGTCTCCGGGGCGACAGTCGTGATCCCAAACGCACGGGGAATTGCAGGTTCCGCCTTGTGGCAGCGAAGGGAGATCCGGGACCGCGACTGGTATTTCGACCTGTCCCTCGCGGAAGTCCATTACTCATTGAGCCTAAACGTGAACCAGTTGGGCGATCTGGCGAATTTCATCGACGAGGGCGGCGCCGACCACCTCGTTTTCGGCACGCACGCGCCGTTCTCCTATCCTTCCGCTGCAAGGGTGAAGTGTGCGGTCTTGCCGGTGGATGAGGAAACATTGGAAGAAATCTGTTACAAACGGGCGGATCGGATGTTGAATTGAAGTCTCTGGGGGAACTCGACACATGGTCACCGCCGACATGATAACCGGACTGGATGGCGCCTGCATACCCGCTCTCGAAACGCCAATGAGCCGGCGCTATCTGCGGATTGCGCAGAAGTGGTGTCCCACCGCGCTGAGCTATTTTGACGATTGGGATGAGCGCCCGAATTGCGGGCATTTCTTTGGCGGTGTCCATTGGTACGGTATCGAGACTGCGGTCCCGCTGCATGCCCTGGCCGCGGTGGGTACGTCGCCGGAATACGACGAGAATACCACGGGACTGTCAATTGACAGCCTCCGGGAAGTTGTGATCAAGGCCATCCGATACCTGTGTTTCACGCACGATACGGGCCCCGAGGAATGTCTGCGGCCGACCAAGGGGCTGGGAATGCCGAGGTCCTTGGGCACGAAATGGGGGGAACGGGGCCGGGGTTTCTTCCCTGAAAGCCAGTGCGGCGGGACCGTTGCGAATATGACCTCTGCCGCCCTGATGTTGCAGCCGTACGTGGACGATGAAACGCGGATGATGCTCGCGCAAATCTGCATCGATTATCTCGAACGGTTCGGAGAGATGACGCCGAAGAGCGGGGTATTCGCCGATACTCAGATGGAGGAGAACGCGTGGACGGCGCACGGCCTCGCGGCATGCTATCTGTTTCTGTCCGGACACGAGCGGGCGGAAGCGTGGGAAGATTGCGCCCGTCGATGGATGTTTTCGGCCTGCGCGGTCCCGCAGGACCGGTTCAACGAGGGCGAGCTGGAGTCGGGGTCCAAGGCCGCGGCGTTGACGGGGAAGACGTTCACCACGCTGCCGGACTACATGGCCGAGAACCACGGAATGGTTCACCCGGGCTACACCGCTTCCGGGGTACAGTCAGTGGCAAGCCTGGGACTGCTCTACCGGATGTACGGAAGGATCGAACCTCCGGAGGCCTACTGGAACCGTCAGCGGGTCTACGATGCGATCAAGCTGCTGACGGATGCGACGGGATCGGCCATGCCGACACAGGGGATGGACCGCCTCTATCTGGGAGAACAGCACGTGCTGCACGCATCGGCATATCTGTTTCTGAAAGACCCGGATGCGGGGTATTTCGAGGAGGTCTCACTGGCGCTCAGAGAAAAGAAACAGGAAGGGAACGGAGGGCGGTTGATCGATCCCGTAATTGCCGATACATGCCACGAGGTGGAAGATCCCATGGAAATCAAGGAATCGGAGATGATTGCCGGGATTGTGAAACCCTATCTCCTGCACCGGATCATGGATGGAGAAGCGCCGGCCCCCGCGTCGGAAGCGGAGATTGCGGCGAAGTTCAACGGCGTCCGGGTCTTCCCTCATTCCGGGTTCGTGCACCATCGACACACGAAGGGCCAGAATTCCCTGTCCTGGCGCAACTACGTGATGGCGCTGCCGTTCACGCGCGACGGCGTGCACACGGTAGGGCCCAGCCGTTGGAGCCTGCTGGCCAACGTCACGGTGCGGGACCGGCCGGGAAGCCAGAATCTTCGCGTTATGCGGATCAACCAGAAGGACGACGGGTTCGCGGCGCTCATGGAAAACGACCGGGCCCAAGACACGATCCGGCAGTGCGTGCTGTGCTGCTCGCTTCCGGATGGCCGGATGGTGTGCAGCGAACGGCTCGTGGCGCTGCGGGATTGTACGGTGGAGAGGTTGGACCAGGGATTTCTCAGGATCGTCAACGAAAACTTCCCGCTCGTTGGCGGCGCGTGCGACGGCAAGCGTATTCTGTATCACCCCGAAGGAACGGAGACGTTTCCCGGGTTTCCGAGCAAAGATCCCGACGACGATGTCGTGTTCGACCTGCGCGATCCGGGCTGGCTGAACGTGGACGATCAACTGGGGATCGTGTTCACGGGGACGGGCGGAACCCGCTATGTGAACCGTCACCATTTCCCGCCTTTCAGCTTCAGGGCGGTCGCGGACGATCTGTTCCTCAGCCTGGAAGAAGCGGCCAAGCAATACCGGGCTGGAGCGCAGGTTGGCGCGCTCGCCATGCTGATCTGTCCCGAGCAGCCGCACGAGGAAACGCCGGACCAGTTTCTAACGGTCACCGAGTCGTCCGAAGATACCGTCTGTGTACTCGTGGACGGCTATCTGTGCGCCGGTAACTTCGGGGCGGAGCGGAGTGTATGCGCGTTTGCAACAGAGATTGAGCATCCGGTACCGGTTTTTGGAAGCATTACGCGCGTTTCCGGAGAGCGCGTCGAGTATGCCATGTCGATCGAAGGCGGCGAGGCAGTTTACGCGAAGGAAGTCATGGCGGTCCTGTGCGACGGGGACATTCGCATCGAAGTCGTTCCCGGCGGGGACGCGTACATCACCAATGAAGCGGGGCGAAGGGTGGATGTGAATATTCTTAAAGACGGGAAAGCACGGGAGCTGCGGATGGAAGCGGCACAGGTGGCGCGTATCTGATGACCGGAGAGAGACTCAGCAAACGCGGGGAGACGGGAGCCGGTAGACGGTAGAAGAAACCCTTGCCCGATACTTCATTCCTTCTTGCCTCCGGCACGAAAGGAAACCCCTCAAGGCAGGTAATCTCTACCCTCTCCCGTCTTACGTCTCACCAGGTGGTGGCGCGGCCGGGGGGAGAGGTCCCCCTGAAACGACGAATCAATGTCAATCACGAGTCATTGAACGGGAAATAGCAAGATGCGGCTGGCGATTTGCGGGATCCGGCATGAAACGAATACCTTCTCCCCGTTGCGCGCTGGCATCGAGGATTTTGACGTCCTGCGCGGAGAGGAAATACTCGCCGACGGACCCTGGCAGGCGTTTGACAACGTCGAGTGGGCGCCCACGCTGGTTTCAAAGGCACAGCCGCACGGGCGGGTCCTCATGGACGCTTACGAGTCCATGGCAACAGAAATGGTGGAAGGTCTGCATCAGGCATCTCCGGTGGATGGCGTGTACCTGGATCTGCACGGCGCGATGGAGGTGGAAGGCCTGGGCGACGGGGAACGCGACCTGGTTTCCCGCGTGCGCGAGGCGGTCGGCGATGAGATACCGATCGTCGTGAGCCTGGACCTGCACGGCAATCTCGCGCCCGAGGTGGTGGAGAAGACCAATGTGCTCACCGCACTGCGGACCGCGCCTCACGTGGACCGGCGGGAGACACAGGTGCGCGCGATCAGACACCTCGTTCGTTGCGTGAAAGAAGGTATCCGCCCGGCAAATGCCATCGTAAGGCTGCCCATGCTGCTGCCCGGCGAACACGCGGCTACCGGGGTGGAGCCCGCACGGTCCCTGTATGCAGGACTCAAGGAGGTAGAAACTCAGCCGGATATTGTGGATGCGTCGATCATGATCGGGTGCGCGTGGACCGATTCGCCGTTTACGTCCGTGGCCGCTATCGTGGTTTCGGAGAACAGGAAGGCAGCCGGAGAACACGCGAATCGCCTGGCGCAGGAAATCTGGCGGCGACGGGATGAATTCGCTCCGGACGTGGTGACGCTGCCAGTGGAAGACGTCGTTCAGCGCGCGATGCGGGAGATCCGGCATCCCGTGTTCATTTCCGATTCCGGCGACAATGTTACGGCGGGTGCGGCCGGCGATATCCCGCTCGTCCTGAAGACGCTGCTCGACAATGGCGCCGGAGACGCGGTTGTCGCCGGGATTGCGGACGCCGGGGCGGTCGAACGTTGTATCGACGCCGGTGTCGGCGCCGGGTTGACCCTGACCGTGGGCGGCAACCTCGACAGGGTCAACGGATCGCCGCTCGAGGTGACCGGTCGGGTCGTGTCGATGAATCCGCCGAGGATCGTCGTGTTCCAGGTGGAGGGCGTAAGAGTGGTTTTAACGGCTGACCGCATGCCGTTCCTGGACCTGAGGGCCTTTGAAGAGGCAAACGTGAACCCGACGGAACACGAGATCGTGGTTGTGAAACATGGATACCTGGCGCCGGAGCTCCGGGAAATAGCCGGAACGGCGTTGATGGCGGTCAGTCCCGGATGTACGACCCTGGCTCTGGAGACGCTTCCCTATGAAAGGATCCGGCGGCCCGTATTTCCACTGGACGAGGACGTCGTATTCTCTCACTGATGGAACCCAGGATGATCTTGATCTGTATAGTATTGGCCCTGGCGATCCTATTGAGCTTGATACCTGAACGGCTGAACGCTGAACCTGTGTTTCGGCCCGATGTCGACCGGAGTCACGTTGCGGGTCTGAAGAATAGCCTGGCGCCCCTGATGGCGTTGTCCGAAGACGAACTGGCGCGGCTGATTCCGGACCGTTCCGGTTTCCGGTTTGTGGACTGCCCGAATTGCGAGGGAGGCGCCGAGGAGAATCAGCTGTCGTGGTCGATCGAGGATCCCGACCGCGTCTTCTGTCTGTTCTGCGGTATGCGGTTTCCAAACGAGGTCTACCCGGAAAACGGCGTGAAGCGGGTGACCAATCCTCGGGGCGAGATCCAGGAGTATCCGTACTGGGAGGCGCCGTTTCCGCCGCCTGCACAACTGCAGGGGCCACTTTCTCATATCGAACCCGATACGAAGTACCGTCACTTTTTCAGGGCCAAGGGATGGTACGTCGCCCGGGAATATTTCTCCGATGCGGCGAATCGCCTCGGGAAACTGTATTATCTGACCGGGAATCCGGCGTTTGCGCGCAGAGCGGCGCTGATCCTGGACCGGTTCGCCCGGGTTTACCCCGGGTATTGCCCCAGGTTCGATCCCGCGTTCCGCCAGAAGGTGATTTTCGAGGGGGATCGCTCCTTTCCCTTTCCGGTGTCGCCGTATCTGGCGGCAAAGTGGGACTATTGGGCGTATGGCGACATACCATATAACCTGATCTTCGCCTACGATCTCGTTCGAGACAGCGGCCAGGTGGACGACGCGATGCGCCGACGAATCGAGGACGATCTGATTCGCGCCAGCGTTTCTTTTGTGCGGTCGTATCCGATTACGCTGAGCAATATGGACCCGACGATCCTTCGGGGTCTGATTTCCGCCGGGCGGGTCCTCGCCGAGCCGGCGTACGTGCACGAAGCCGTGCAGTGGATCGGCGACCTGATCCGGAAGCAGTTCTTCGTGGACGGGATGTGGCGGGAAACAGCGGTCTCGTACCATAATCAGACAGTGCATGGACTGGCCGACGTAATGGACCTGCTGAAAGGACATAGCGATCCGAAAGGATATGTCCATCCCGAAAGCGGTGCGCGATACGAGAATCTGGTTCTGTCGGACCGGTTTCCGCTCTTCGAAAGGGCTATGCGGATTCCGGATCTACTGCGATACCCGAACGGCCGGGTTGTTGCGGTGCACGACACGTGGGCGCGGGAGCATCGTGGGCCAACCGAATGCTCTAGCCCCTATCTTCTTGGCGGCTCGGGACACGCATGGCTGGGCAGGGGTAGAGGCGCGAACCAGATGCAGGCGCACCTGCACTTTTCGGGAGCATACGGACATGCGCACGCGGACCTGTTGAGCATCACCCTGTTTGCGCACGGGCAGGAGCGTCTGTCCGATATCGGTTATACATGGACCCACCAGCGGCAGTGGGCGTCGAGCACGCTTTCGCACAGCACCGTCGTTGTAGATGGGGAGGACCAGGCGCGGGGCAGTGAGAATAACCCCTCCGACGGCAACCTGCTGTTGTTCGTACCTGGAGACAGCGGGTTCCAGGCGGTGGCGGCGCAGGGTAATCGGGCGTATCCGGGGGTCGCACGGGACTACACTCGTCTGCTGGTGATGATTGGCGTCTCGGCGCAGGATGCTTACGTGGTCGATGTGTTTCAGGTTGACGGTGGAGAGCGTCATGACTTCGTGCTGGTGGGAGACGCGAATAACGACGGATCGATCGACACGGAACTGGATCGATCGCCCTATGGTGAGACGCTGCTGCCGCCCGGGGTGAAGGTCGTCCTGCCCAGCGGCGAGACCGTACCCGGATATGCGGAGGGACACAATTTCGCCTATGCGTACGTGAGGGATGTGCTCCGGGCTGGAATCTCCGCGCCGTGGAAGGTGGTCTTTACCAGCGAGGGCGAACCGGAGGGCCGGGTGCGCGTTCACGGGGTTTCAGGGCTGGATGGGGATCTGCTATTCGGGAGCATGCCATCGGTCAGGCGGGCGGAGGAGAGCGAAGGCCGGCTCGATGACTATACCATGCCCGCGTTGATCCACCGCCGTGAGGGGAAGGACCTCTCCAGCGAATTCGTGAATGTGCTCGAGCCGTTCGGCGAAGCGCCGTTTCTGCACTCGGTCGAGCGACTGGGCGTTGACTCGTACGGTGTGGCGTTGAAGATTGAAGGCAATGACCATACAGACTTTCTGTTCCACAGCCCGGACGGAAGACGAATGGTTGTGGGAGACGCGGTGCTGGAGGGTCGGATCGGGTTCGTGCGCGAGCGGGATGGCGCCGTGGAGAGGATGACCCTGGTCGGCGGGTCGCTGCTGCAAAAGGGAGACGTCAGACTCGAGGGAGAAGGAATCTTCGAAGGCGCGATCCTGGGTGTTTTGCGAAAGGAAAGTGGTTCGGCCGCAGACGGGCTGATTGTGGACGGCGACGTTCCCGATGGAGACCGTTTAGAGGATCTGACGGTCGTGGTCAAAGACGGCGCGGGGTTTACGCTGGGACTTCGTCTGGAGGACGTCACCCGAAGCGACGGCCGGACGGTACTCGTACTGGCAGACGATCCCGGATTCGAAATTGCTCCGGACGGGACGAGCCGCCATGTCTATTTCCCGCGCCGGTCCTGGACCGGAGAGAATCGATATGAGATCATGGACGTAAAGCATCGACTCACGTCGGGTCGTTGAGGAAGCCGGGGTGAAGGTGGTGCAGACATTCCTGTCTGCCATCGCCGCGCAAACGTTGCATTTGTAGGGGCAACCCTTGTGGTTGCCCGCATTTCGGCGCTGGCAGATCTGATTTGACGTCTTTCCCTTTGTGTCTTCGTGTCTCCGTGTGAGGCCGATTTACCGGGTTTTTCTCCCTCTCTCCTGGCAGGAGAGAGGGCCGGGGAGAGAGGTCTGCGGGGCCGGGGGGAGAGGTCGGTTAAAGGCCGTGAGAAGGTAGAGGGGAGACGATGGAAAAAAGGCGGGTAGAGGTAAGAGGGTAGACGGTAGATGATATCCTTGCCCGGTGTGTTTTTCCTTTCTGCCTCCGGCACGAGAAAAATCCTTACAAGGCTGGAAATCTCTCCCGTCTCACGTCTTGCGTCTCACCAGGTGGTGGGGCGGGGTGTGGTCTTCTACCCTCTTCCCTCTTACGTCTACCCGCATTTAGTCGATAGCTTCCTTGATGCAAGGAGATTTCGATATGGTTCAAATGTCAGACACCACGGAACTGAAGGCGCCGTTCATGCCGGCGGAGGAGAATGAACTCAGCCGCCGCTACCTGAGGATGATCGAGAAGTGGATTCCAACAGGCGTCGAGTATTTCCAGGAATGGCCGGACAGGCCGAACTGCGGGCATTTCTTCGGAGGGTGTCACTGGTACGGCGGTGAGACGGCGCCGCCGGTGGAGACGTTTGCGCTTGCCAGCATCTCCCCGGAGTATGATGAGAAGGGCGTCGGCGTTTCCAGGAGCGACCTTCAGCGAATGGCGATCATGGGCTTGCGGTACCTGTGCTTCACCCACGATTCGGGGCCGCCGGACTGCGTGCGGCCCGCCACGGGAATGGGACGGCCCGAGATCTGCGGCACCAAGTGGGGCGAACGCGGGCTGGGGTTCTTCAAGGAAAGCCAGTGCGGCCATGGCATTTCCTTGCTGGCGCGGGTGTGCCTGTTGTTGCGGGACCGGATTGACGACGAGACCTGGATGATGATGGCGCGGGTACACGCGGACTATGCCGGCAGGTTCGGGAATATGGCGCCCAAGAGCGGCATCTATGTGGATACGCAGATGGAAGAGAACGCCTGGACCTCCAACGGGTTGACGTCGTGCCACTTGTTCCTGGAACGCCACGAAAACGCCGCCCAGTGGGAGGCCACGTGCAGACGCTGGATGTATTCCACCTGCGCGACGCCGCAGGACGCAAAGGACCGGGGCAGGTTGAACGGCGCCTCGGCGGCGGCGCTGGCAGGAAAGATATTCACCGCGCTGCCGGACTATTGGGCGGAAAACCACGGGATGGTACACCCGAACTACACCGCATCGGGCGTTCGGCCGCTCACGTCTGCGGGAGCACAATTGAAGCTGTGGGGACGTGAACTGCCGCCGGAGGTGTTCTGGAACCGGCGCAGGGTGTACGAAAATCTGAAGGCGATGACCGATGGATCGGGATACGCCCAGGCCGTCCAGGGGATGGACTGGCATTATCTGCCAACCACCGGAAGCGAGACCCCGCATTCGGCGGCAGCCGTGTTCTTTGATGATCCGGACGCCGCCGCGCTTCTGCGCCGAGGGCTCCGGAATGCCGAACTGCGGCAGGATGGGAACGAAGGGCGGATGTACGACAGGGATTTCGCCGAACGGGCGCACGACCAGCAGGATCCCATGATCATGCGGGAAGTCACCATCGGCGCGGTCGCGCACCAGTACGTGTTTCACCGGATGTTCGGACCGGGGCCGCAGCCCACCCCCGAAGACGAACTCGAACGCCGATTGGCCGGGGTACGGGAGTATCCGCACGCGGGTTTCGTCCATCACCGGCACCCGAAGGGACAGACTTCGTTTTCCTGGCGGAATTCCGTGATGGCGATGCCGCTGACGAGGGAGGGGATCTACACGATCGCGCCCTGTTCGGACAGCTGGATGGGAAGACCGGTGGTGAAGGGGCGGCCGGACAGCCATCGACTGAAGCGGGTGCGCGTGACCGACTGCGACGACGGGTTCGCCGCCGCCATGGTCATGGACCGGTGCCAGGAGTCCCTCCGACAGGAGGTGTTGTTCGCCAGCCTGCCCGATGGACGGGCCCTTTCATTCGAGCGGTTCACGGCCCTCGAAGACCTCACGGTGGAATCCCTCGACCAGGGATTTCTGCGGATTACCAATGAACACTTCCCGCTATTCGAACCGAACTGCCGCGGCGTCCGCACTCTCTACCGGCCCGACGGGTCGACCGACTACCGGGGCTGGCTCGGCGATCGCGAAGAGGACGATATCGAAGATCGCCTGGGCCAACCGGCATGGCTGAATATCGACGACCGGCTGGGAGTCGTGTTTTCGGGTACGGGCGACGCGGTTTATCTCAATCGACACTATTACAGGCCCTATCGCGCGATCGCGGATGATCTCACGCTCTCGCACCAGGAGCATGAAAGGTCGCTGCGGGCCGGCGACGATGCCGGCACCCTGGCGGCGTTGGTGATTCCCGAGCAGGCCCACGAGGGCACGTCTTCCAGTCGTCTCGACGTCCTGACAGGGCCGGAACAGAGTGCGTGCCTGGTTACCGACGGCTACCTCGCGGCCGCCAATTTCGCCGGCAACCGCAGGATTTGCGGGTTCGCTCGGTCCCGTTGCGAGGAAATCGTTGTCTACACGGGCGCTGCGGTCGTTGCGAATGGAGATACCGTACGGTACGACGTGCCGCTCAACAGCGTGAGCGCCTGCCTTCTGGCCGCGACGCACTCGCTGCGCGTGGATGGAGATGTAAGCGCCGAGATCGCGTCGGACGGCGGAATCTATGTGACGAACACCGGTACCGAACGACAGGTGGCCGGGATCTCAAGCGGTGAAAATGCGGGCGAAGAACGGTCGATCGACGCCGGACAGACGATACGCATCTAATGGCGAGACGGATGATCCGGCAAACACTCAGTCTGTCGGATGACGACCCGGCCGTCTTTCATTCGCTCCGGCTGACCGTGCATCGAATCCGGATCACTCCCCCTTGAGGGGGAGTCGCAGAAGCCAAGCCGGTCCTCAGGTTTGTCCTTAGCCTGCGGTCGCGCAGCCTGTAGAAACCGGCGACGGCTGATGCGGTGGGGGGATTTCAACGGCTGACCGAAATGCCGTCATTGAGCGAGTTGAAGCCAGGAAGTTGCCTGTGCTGCTTGCGTTGTTTACGTCGAGCCGCTCGAAACGAGGTCGTCGAATCGCGTTCATTGAGCTTGTCGAAATGCCCGCGATTCGGTTCCCTTCGACATCCTATGCCGGCCCTTCGACAGGCTCAGGGAACGGCTAAAGACAAGCGCAAAAGGGGCCGCGCGGTTTTCCCTGGATATCAAAATCACGAGGAGACATTTCCGTGAATGAACAGTGCATACTTCAAAACAGCGCCCTTTCCCTCAAATGGGATGGGGAAAGTCTCCAGGTGGAGAATCGACGATCGGGTCTCCGCCGCACCTTTGATTCTCCGGCTTTCATGATCCGGCTCGGCGACGTTGAGATTCCGGCTGACCATTTCATTCAGACCGGTATGCAGGCCGGTTCGGACGAGGTGGCGTTTGACTATCGTCACGAGACGACCGGCATACGGGCCCGGGTGCGGTACTGGATCGAAGGAGAGAATCCCTGGTTCAGGAAGCAGTTGACGCTCGAGGCGCCGGACAGTCCGAGCGCGCCGACCCCGGACCGGCTCTGGGTGGATATACAGGATCAACCGCCGCGTCCGATGCGACGGGTGGGATACAGCGTCCGCGGCGGGCCCGACGCGGAAGAACAGTCCGGGCTCGACTCATACGCCCCGCCGGTACCGGGTTGCGGGTATCCGGTGTGGGCCGGAGACTGGTTTGTCGGGCTCGAGCATCCGGTGGGGTTTGTGGTTCCGGGCGACAGGCTGGAACTCTTCCACCACCCTGTGTGGGACGACGAACGGCGCATTGAAAGCTACACCGCGGTCTACGGCGCGGCAGAGCGTCATGAAGAGGTGCGAGACGCGTTCATGGACTATCTCTGGCAGGTTCGCCTTCCCAGGCTGTCGAAGCCGATTTTCCATCTCTCCGTAGGATGGTCGGTACGTTATCTGGGCAACCGGGAGTATCTCGACTCGTTCGATATGAACCAGGCCTACGCCGAGGCGGTATCAGACCTCGGCCTGACGCCCGACTCGCTCGCGTTTGACGCGGGCTGGTTCGACAGGAAGTCCATCTACAGGCACAAGGGTGACGATGAGGAGGATTCGCGGCTCATCGCGTTTGCGGAAAACTTGAAACAAAAGGGGTTTTCGCTGGCATTGTGGGTGACGCACAACGGTCCGGTGGGTTTCGACACCGACTGGATTCAGGAACAGGGATGGCGGGTTGGCGAAGGACCCGGCTCCTACGGAAGCGGAACGTTTGTCGTCATGGCGCAACCGTCCTTCGAAGAGGCCGTGGCGCGGCGCTGGGAGCGGCTGGTGAGGGACGTGGGGACGGCGCATCTGAAGATCGATTGGGACAACGAGTGCGCCACCCATCCCGATTTCCAGGAACGTCTACCCACGCCACATCATATGCGCGAGGCCTCGATCAACGCGTTCAATCGGATCGACCGCCGGCTGCGGGCGATCAATCCCGCGCTGGTGACGCGGAACGGATGGTGGCCCAGCCCGTGGTGGCTCTGCCTGGCGAACCACACGTGGCTGATACATTCCGGGGATTGCGAATACGCGTCCTGGCCGGCCCGCACCCAGCGCGACCGGGCCCTGACGCACCGGGACACGGTTTATTATCAGATCATGCGCAAGGCGGAAACGCCCATCTTCTTCGACGGGTATGACAATCACGAATTCGTACAGGCATTGACCAACGCGTTCGGCGATCCGGACCACACCTGGCTGGACAACCTCGTGCTGGCGTCCTGCCGCGGCACCACCTATATGCCGATGCCGATCAATCCCGAGAGCCTGAGAGAGAACCGGGCGGAGCAACTGCAGGCGATGATGGACTGGATGCGTTTCAACGCCGACGGACTGGGCACGAAGGAAACGCGGATGGTGCTGGGGAATCCGGCCTTCGGCGAGGTCTATGGCTTCCTGCATCCTTCGGATGGAAACGCCTGGCTCCTGCTCCGCAATCCATCGGTTGAGCCACAGACCGCGGATCTTCGCGCGGACCTCGGATTGGGGTATGCGCCGGGGACCACACGGCAGGTTTATCCCTTCTGGCAGGATCTTCATGGTTCCGTAACCTTGCTGGGGAACGAAGTCCGCTTGCTGAAGATCTATGCCGACGAACAGGAGGACGTCTCGCCCATACCGGACGCGCCGTTCATGGCGCGGTTGTGCGATGGAGGATGTGAATACCTGTTTCCGGGGGACCGTCGGCTAACGGCCGACGTGGGGCCCGCTGTGCATCCGGATATGCAGATCCCCGGTCTCTCCGCCGAGGCAACCTGCGATGAACTCAACGAAGGGGCCCACAGGATGCAGTGGTACGTCGCGGTGGGGCACCGGTTCGAGCGTCCGGAACTGCAGGTCGTCCTGCTCGGACCGGAGGAAGTGCTGGAAGGCGTGAATGTCCGCGCCGGCGGGTCGCGGTACAAGGGTGTGCCTTCAAGATATTCGTACGTGACCCAGCGCATCCACCGGCAGGGCAGAAGCAGCCACGGCTCGGCCAGGTTTCTGGCGCCCGTGGGACCGAGGGAACGTGACGACTATCTTTTCAACATCCACGACAGCGGATGGGCCTCGGTAACGGTGGATCTTACCGGCGAAGACCTGGACGCACTGACGGTAAGGGCCTGGATTGCCGGGTACGAGGCGCCCGCCAGGCAGACGATTGTCCGGGATGCGCCGCCGATGGCCGGCCCCCTTCTCCCGGTCCATCCGTACGGATTTTCCAGATGCATCGAGATCAGGTGAGGCGGCGCGCAACTGAAATTGTATTGTCCTTCTGAAGGGAGGCTTTGAAATGGCGCTGAGGCACGATGCGGGACAGAACGTCTGGCACTTCGAGACCGAGCAGATGGCGGGCTACATCCAGCCAGACGGGGACCGGCATGGGATCAAGGAGTTGACGCATAAACCGACGGGCGCGCAGGTGGTACACCCGAAATACGACCTCCTGAATCTGTTCTTCATGTTTTCGCAGAACCACTGTATGGGACAGGCCCGAGAGAACGAGCGCAGCATTACGGCCGAGGGTGATTCCATCAACGTACACTGGGCGCCTACGGACAATCACAAGGCCGAGATGACCGCCAGGTACGAGGTTGTGGAACCCAATGCGGTTGACCTCTCCATTACCGTGAAGTCGAACTGGCCGTACCCGGCGTATGAGGTGTTCCTTTCCAACTATTTCGATCTGTCCCTGCGGCCTTATGTGTACGTCCAGGGCAGTCCGTTCGACATTCCCGCGGACCGGCCGCGGTGGATCGCGCCTGAAGTGAATGACGTATTCGTGGGAACGGGACTGGTTTTCTCAAGGGACCAGCACGCCGCGCGCCGGTCTACCGATGGACGATGGGACCGTATCTGGGGCCTATACCAATGGAATCCCCAACGGTTTTTTGAATCGCCGGTGATCATGAGCGCGAACCTGGAAACGGGCGTTGCAGGCGTACTGATGTCCAGGCCCCAGGACTGTTACGCGGTCATCAGCGGATACCAGAGCGAGAACATGAAGGACCCGTTCAGGGACCAGAATCCGCTCTACCTCTCGCTGTTCGGAGATGACTTCCGAGTCGGGGATGAACGGACCGTGCAAGTGCGGTTCGCCGTCACCGAAATCGACGAATCGATGACGCAGCCCCTCGCGCTGTACGAGGCGTTTATGGAAGAGAAGGGATAGGGCAGGGCGTGTAACGACGGCCAGAATCGAGATTCCGGCAGAGCGGAAATGCGCCTTTTGTTCGACAAAAGACTCGCAGGTGTAGGCGTCTAACTCGACACTGACACGATTGGCTCGTGCTGCAGGTTAGACACCGCGAACTTTTGAGACCGTAGATGTTCAGGAAAAATTACGTGACTGATCTTCATCAACAAAAAAAATTGCGAAAAAGCAATTGACTTTCAAATAAGCAATGCATATATTTCTATTACAACCATCACAACCACCTTCCAAAGGAGAGAGAAATGACTGCTAAAGACGCCGTAGCAGAGGACATTCTTCTCAAGACCGTTACCATTGAAGTAAATGACCACAAGGTCGAGATGCCTGCAGGACCAGCGACGGGACTTGAGATCAAAGAGGCGGCCATTAAGCAGGGTGTCAGCATTCAGCCGAACTTCGTGCTGCAGGTTCAGCTGCCGAATGGATCGAGCAAGGTGATCGGAAACGACGACAAGGTTCTATTGACCGAACATCTCGCCTTCACCGCCATCGCTGCGGACGATAACAGCTGACCGTTAGAGTTAGGACGCACCGTGAAGCAGGATGTCGCTATTGCGATCGAGGAACTGAAGCAGGCATTTCCTGCTTCGGATGTGAGCAGTCTGGAGGACGGGAGCGGGGGTGCATACGTTGTCGTTGAACCAGTGAACATTGGGGAACGATACCATCCTTCGTCCACATGGCTCGGGGGCCATATCTCGCCGCTCTATCCATACGCGGACATTTACCCAATGTTCATCGGCGAGAACGTGTGTCGCGTGGACGGCGTAGCCTTCGCGCCACCAGTTACTGCCGGTGCCCAATTCTTCGGCCGATCCGCCCTACAGGTCTCCAGACGCAACAATCAAACACAAAACTACCCGCAGACGGCGGTGGCCAAGTTCCTCAAAGTACTGCATTTCTTGGAGGAACTCCGATGAAGCAGGAGTCTTGCGACATCCTGGTGACTTATGAGAATCACAAGCGAATCATGGAGCACCTATTTCCCGGCGACCGGGACGAGTACGGTGCAATCCTGCGCGCCGGGGTCGTGCGCAACGGGTCTTACATGCGCCTGTTGGTACAGCATGTTCAGCCGGCGGAGTTTGGAACGGACTACGTCGCGGGCCAATACGGCTACCGCGCGCTGACTCCAACCTTCATTCACCGCGAGATCCTCCAGTGCCGGGACCAGGGGTTAGCCTACCTTGCTATCCACAATCACGGAAGCGGTCGGCGCGTCGATTTCAGCCGCGTCGATATTGAATCGCACGAACGCGGTTACCCCGCTCTCCTCGACATTGGCCGCGGGGTCCCAGTTGGCGCCCTAGTGTATGGCCGGCGCTCCGTCGCTGCCGATATCTGGCTGCCCGATGGCAGCCGTCGATCTCTAGGGACCTATCGAATCGTCGGCGATGAGATTACGAGGCTTTACACCAAACCCCGCCGAGCGCGTGAGTCAAACGGCGAGCATGATCGCCAAGTACGTATGTTTGGTGCGGCTGGACAGCAGATCCTGAAAGCAAGCAAGGTAGCGGTCATTGGGCTCGGCGGTGTTGGTTCATTAGTGGCGGAATACCTTGCGCGACTTGGGATCGGGAATCTCGTACTCATCGATCCGGACGAAATTGAGAGCAGTAACCTTTCCCGTGTGGTTGGCGCGACCCGCGTCGATGTCGAAACGTGCCAACTAAAAACCCAGATCGCGGTTCGTCACGCACGCGAGATGGCAATTGATGCTACGATGCATCCGGTCGCCGCCGACGTCTCGCGTCAGTCCGTCGCCCATATTCTGCGCGACTGTGACTTCATATTCCTGGCCGCAGACTCCATGCGAGCCCGGCTCGTCGTTAATGCGCTTGCACACCAGTATCTCATTCCTACGATTCAAATGGGTGCCAAGATACGGCGAGGGAATCACGGCAAGCTCGAAGATGCGATGTGTGCGGTGCGACATATCAGGCCAGGGTCCGGCTGCCTTTGGTGCAACGGACTGATCGATCCCACGCAGCTCGCGATTGAGGCGAAGTCAGACAGTGAACGCAAGGAACAGGCCTACGGGGTACACGAAACCAACCCTAGCGTGATCACCCTGAACGCTGTCGCTGCCGCCCACGCGGTCAATGACTTTCTATTCGACTACTTGGGGCTGCGAACCGGTGGAGTAGAAACAGCCTATCACCACTTCCATTTTCATCGCGGTAAAGCGCAACGTGTCATTCCGCGTCGTGATCCGGAATGCAGGGAATGCGTCCACAGGTTGGCCATGGGTGACGGGCTTGAACTTCCGGTAGTGGAGGGATAACGCGTTTTCGAAGTGGCTTGGTCGGTCTTGAGGGTTGGATCAATCGAGCGTGGGCCTCCACCCGGCTGGTGACCATAAGGGATACAGCCAATGACTCAACGTCTGAATTTCGACTTTGAATCTTTCTACAAAGCACTAAGCACTACTGTGACGGCCCGAGAAGTCAGCTGGAAGGCGGTAAGCGCGCAGACAGGTGTCTCTCAGTCCACGCTGTCCAGGATGTCGAAGGGGCGTCAACCGGACGCCGCCAGCCTAACGGCGCTATGCGCGTGGTCGGGCCTCAATCCCGTGGATTTCACGGCCGCACCTAAGAACGACGCTGAACCAGTTGCTATGGTGTCTAGATTGCTTCGTGCAGACCCAAACCTCGATGAGGACAGCGCCGATGCGTTGGAAGCCATCATCACTACAGCGTACGAGAGGCTTAAGCGTCCGTCGTCAGATCCCTAATCCTGCTTGTCCTTTTCGGATTGAGACGGCTTTGATGCGGCAATTCGTAATTCGGCAGCCAATTCCTCACGCTCTCGGATGCTCTTAGCAATTTCCGGGACGGCTTGTTCCATCTCTTCGCGCAAGTCATTGAGCATGGATTGGTCCTCTGTTGCCGGTCTGAATTTCCCCAAGTAGTCCTTGAGCTTTTGATTCATTCATCTCCTCCAATCTCTGCGGATCCTGCGCTCGTACTCGTGAATGCCGGTCAATCGTGGACCGGGCGCAGATTGAGCTCGATCCGTGGTAGAGGCCCGAGGTTAGTGCGCCCGAGGCGGACGGACGTGGGGTTCATTTCTGCCGACGTCCGATCGAAGATGTGCGCCACTTCCTCATCATGTAGCAACCAGATTGGCACTTTGTCTGTTGGACTGGCGGTAGCGTCTACGATCGCCCTTGCGGCAACATGCCCGGCTTGCCATTGCGCGACACTGCAGTACTCGACAACCCACACGAATTTAGCCGTGTCCAAATGCATCAATAGACCGACGAGGCCGTCGCCGAGATTCGTACGGTGGTTGTTAGCGTGCTCACGAAGATTGGAGACCGTGGTGATGAAATAACGCCGTAACTCGAGCGGCTCTTGGCCTGGTCCGCGCGCACGTGTCAAGGAGCCCTCGATCCGCTGGCTCAATGCGTCTATAGCATCGGCGGGGTAGTAGATCTTGTCAGGCAGTGCAACGATAAACGCGTCGAACGATTTGGCGGTATATGACGGCTGTCCGGCTTGAGTTCCGGGCGAGCACAGCGGAACGGTGGCGTAGGGAAGCAGGTTGTCGTCGACAGTCAGCAGTGTTTCAACCTGCGTCCAGACATGCGATGACGAACCCTGCGGTGGTATTGCGGATTGCCTCCAATTGTGGCCGACGATGACTACGGCGTGGGTCTCGCTGGGCATAGCAACGAACAACGGGAAACCCGATTCGAGATAGGCAAGCAATTGGGAGAAAAACGCCCCATCTGAAGAGGAATTACGCTTGCCGACGAGCACCGGGAAACAGCCAGCCGCCTGAAAGACACGTTCTGCTTCCAAGACATTGAAGCCAAGTGACGGTACCAATCCGCCAGGATCGAACGGGGCGACGAGCTTTGTTACGTCGTAGACGAGAAACTCACTATGTCGCGAATATGTCTCGCTGTAATATCGGAGAATGGCCCAGCACGACACATGAGCACAGACCGCGATGTCAACATGCTGAGCCATAGACGGGAATCCCCATATGGGGAGTCGATGACCAAGCAAGTTGACATGGTTTCGGGACTGAATCGCCCTGCCGCGCGCGCCTAGACGAATGTCTGGAGAGAGCACAGATCGCCCCAAGGTGGCGACGATCGTCGGTCTCAGCACGATGTAACCGTAGTAATGGTCTTGCGGACGCCCGTCGCTGCAGGTAATGTCAGTTCGGGTTTCATCATATTGGACGAAACCGTCAAAGAAGTGTAGTCGTACACAATCGGTCCGGTACTGACGGCCCTTCTTCGCATAGAAGTTATAAAACGTACTTCGATAGTCCTTGTCGACGTATCCGTGCTCCACAAGCAAGCCCTTGGCAGCATCGGTGACTTGAGACTCGAGACTCTCTGCAATCCCCTTCGGATCGAATTCCGATTCAAGCACTTGGATGAGCCGGTCGTAGCCATCATTGGCCTCAAGGTCGATCCAATCGTATGATGCCAATGTAATTGTTCTCCTTCAGTTGATTCGTCCGAGAAAGAGACGTCACTTGGTGCTCAGATGTACAATTCCTAATGAAATTGGCGGTCTTGACTGAAAGCTCAAGACAGAAACCCCCTTCGCTGGACCGTCGCCACCGCATAAGGATGCTATGCTAACCCAACACGCGCTACACGTAATGAACCAATACCGGTGGCTGCCGCCAGTAGAGCGCTGGCTGGGACAGCGTGGTGCGTTCTACATCCGCAAAAAAAATCGGGCTCACGGGGAATGGAATGCCCTATTATAGGTTTTGCCAGCAAATAATGCAACTATGCCCTATGCCGAGGTCGTTCAGGGATGTACAAAAAAACATTGTACCTTGACCATACGCCACGATCACGGCATCCAGATATTCCACTTGCCATGCTTTTCCCAGATGCGGCAGGCGTCGCACGTACACATCCATCGGATTGCGAAACGCGGTTTGCTGCTCGTATTGAGCGACCCGGCGTGTACCAGCAGGTAATGAAAGAACAGGACGTCGCCCCGGGACGGCGTTAACTCGATCGGCGCGCTCAAATCGAACTTTTGCGTTGGGTTCTGTAAATCCGGCAGCATCCGATACGTCTCGGGGTCCCGCGCCGCAGCATCTCTCAGCGTTCGATGCGAACCCGGCCAGACCGTGGTTCCTCCGCCCCGAGCAACACCCGAATCGAGATAGGTAAGCGACGAGACGCGGAAAGATCCGGGAAAGACGCTGAACGGTCGATGTACCCCATCGGCATGCCCGCTGTGGTGACTCCAGCTTCCCGACACCGGAAATACGCTGCGCGTCCACACCGCCTCGGGCTGAGGTCTCCGGCAGTGAAACGCGTCCTCATTCTTGCGGGCAAGCTGGCTCTGCGCTTCGTAAAACGCCAGAGTATAACAGGCCATCAACGCAGGGTCCTTGAGCCCGAATTGTTCGACCACCCCCTGGCTGGCCACCGTCGTTACCCCATCGGCATTGTCCGGTAAAGGAGTCCACGAAGCCGGATCGTCCCGATCCATGCCGAGGACAGACCACATCGCCGCCTCCGCACCTGCGATTGTCTCTTCCGGAATCAGCCCCGACACCATCACGTACCCGTCCCGTTCATATTGCGCCATCTGCTTTTGAGAAAGCATGGACGTCTCCTGGATAGAAGGACATTCGGGGAGACCTTGAGTGTCGTCCCAAATCATATCGGTCGATCGAACACGTAAGGCACACAATCCGTCGTCAACACGGTACTCAACAAGGAAGCATTAAAACACTTCGCTGCTTCAATGTTTGTTGAAGAGATCTCACGTGCCAAACATCGGCCGGTCCCTGACTCTGTGCGAAGTCGAAGATCGCATACCGAAGCGTGGTCATTGAGCTTGTCGAAATGCCCGCGCTTCGATATCCTGTGCCGACCCTTCGACAAGCTCAGGGAGCGGCCCAGGATACTCGCGCCCATTCATGGAGGGCCCCCTAAAGGGGGACAGGTTTGCTTCGGTGCCGATCTCGGTACGAGACAGTTCGTCAAAGTCATACGCGAGACTCCTCGTTCTTCATAGCGCGTCCCATCTTGGGAACATATTCTGAACATTGCCAGACCCCCGCTATTTGAAAGTCGCCACGTGATCAAGATTCATGCTGGATATTGAACCTTCCTCATAGCAGGAATACCAATCCGCGGCATTTGGGATATTGACCATGTCTGCTTGTGCGTTCTTCGCGTCGCCCTCGGATTCCCAATAAACGACGTCGGTATAGCCTCCATCGCCGTTCCGGTGAATCTCCCACTTCTTGAAACCTGGCTGTCTGCTCATCCAGTTCACCAGAACCTCACGTGCAACGCTCAGTAGATGTTCCTCCGAAATATTCTCTGCCAACTTGTAACTGATTATATCTTTGTACATTTTCACAATCCCTTGAATTTAACCGATCCTCAGCGTAACCTTTCCTCTCCTGCAAGAGAGGGGGACGGGGGAGGTCGTCAAGAAGAGGGTAGAGGGAAGACCAAGAGCGGTGAGACGGGAGCCGGTAGAGGGTAGAGATTACCTGCCTTGTGAGGCTTCTCTTCCTGCCGGAGGCAACGAGGGATAAACTGGTGGGCAAGGATATCTTCTACCGTCTTACGCCTCCCGTCTACCCGGTTTTCTCCCCCTCTCCCGTCTTACGTCTCCCCGCTTTTAAGGGGCCGGGGAGAGAGGTCTAAGGCGCCTGGGGGAGAAATCCAGCCATACGTATCTCATTTCGCCAGCGAATCCAGGTGTTCGAGTATTTCCTGCTGTTCGGCCAGATCGAACTGACTCGATCCGATGTACGTATACCTGATCACGCCGCGTCTGTCGATGATAAACGTCGCCGGTCGGGCAATGCTGTTGCTCAGGCCGTGATTCGCCAGGCCGGTCCATTCATGCAGCGTAAAGCCGAGTTTGTCGATGACGAACGTCGCGGGACGGACGATGGTGTAGGCAACGTTGTGCATCGCCAGGGCGAACCAGTGGCGTACCCCATAACTCCTGATGGTACTCCAGTCTTCGTCCGACACAAGTGGAAAGGTGATGCCGTTGCTTTCGGCGTATTCACGCATTTCGCCCGGCGGCTGTCCTGCGCCGACGGCAATCGACGTCGCGTTTCTTTCTGCGTACGCTTCGGCATGTTCCCGTACGATCGCCAACTGACGACGGCTTCTGCGTCACCAGGTCCCCCGGAAAAACGTCAGAACGACGTTTTCCTTTTCCCGATACGATGCCAGCGACACCTCTCGCTGCTGGTGCGAGGGGAGGGTAAACAATGGGGCCGTATCACCAACGCCGAGGACTCTGCTTTTACGTGGCATCGTGCACTTTTCTGAGGATCATCCACAATGGACAGCGAATTGTTGAATCGGGGTTTCGTCCCCCGGTCGCTGGCGCCCGAACAATGCAGCGCGCTCGACACCGACGGCTTCGTCATACTGGAAGCCGCTATCGCGCCCGACTGGCTCGCCGGACTGCGCCGGGCTTTCGACGAGATCTTCGCCCGCGAAGGCGACAAAGCCGGTGTTGAGGTTGCCCAGATGGAGGGCGTGCGCCGCCTCGCCGATCTCGTCAACAAGGGATCGGTCTTCGACAATGTATACCTGCAGCCGACACTTCTCACGGCGGTCTGGCACGTCCTGCGGCGGCCATTCAAGCTGCACTCGCTCAACGGACACGATCCGCTGCCTGGGAGCGGGTTGCAGGGCCTGCACACGGATTGGGGCGGGCCGACTGTCGCAGGCGGGCCGTATCACGTCGTCAATTCGATGTGGATGCTCGACGACTTCACCCGGGTCAACGGCGCGACCCGCTGCGTACCCGGAAGCCATCGCAAGCCCGGGGATGTACGCGACCACGTCACCGACGGCATGGCCGATCACCCGGACCAGGTACAACTGACCGGACACGCCGGCTCGGTCGCGGTATTCAACGGCAGCCTCTGGCATGGCTCATACCGCAATCGCACGGATGCCCCTCGCCGCACCCTGCACTGCGCCTTTATCGCCCGCGAACACGCACAGCAGACGAATCAGCGCGAGTACCTGCGGCCCGAAACCGCCCGTCGGATCTCGCCGCTCGCGCGCTACATCCTCGACGTGGAGTGAACTGGATGGTATTTCTGATATCCACGTCAACAATATGTCAATCGAAGAAATCGTATGCAAGTGTCCGGCGGCGGCCCTGACTTGGATGATGGGCGACGGTCGAAGATACCATGGATAAAGGGAAATCATCACTGCTGTCCAAGAACCGTGTGATTCCTGGAGATGAGGTTTGAAAAGTGGATTCGACTGGCGATTATGTACGGGTTTGACCCTGATAACGAAAACCAGGTTGCCATGGGTTCACGTTTGTTGCAATACATGTCATTCTGAGCGGAGTCGCGATATCTTTCGCCGCTTCAGTCCCGCGCTGCAGGCGAACGTGCTGCCTCTCAGGTATCGACACGTAAAAATCGCAACGGGATGATCCGATGCTGCAGTAGATCCTTCGTCGGCCTGCTCTGCGTGGCAGTGTACTCTTACGTGTAACAGACGTATTTCGCCGACGTCGTACGCAGGCCTCCTCTGGATGACAGTTTTGGCGAAGGCGTGGGCTAAGCGTTTCACCTGTGGCTATTGCAAAACATGTCATTCTGAGCGGAGTCGAAGAATCTCCCGTATTCTCGATTGGACGTGTAGCACATGCCCGTTGAAGACGAACCTGTGCGCGGACGCCTGGCCAGCCTTTCGGCGTCCTCTGCATTGCATTCGGGCTAAAGTGTGAAGGATACATTTCGCTGATGGGTATGGACGATTTTCCATCCGTACATTTCGCGCATTTTCGTGATATTCGTAGTTAATCAGATCCGTTTTTGGACAGGTGGGGGTAACCATGAAACGCAAACGCATACCAACCAGCAGTCCGTTTGGCGCGGAGTTTGGTTATTCACGCGCCGTGCGTGCGGACCGTCACATTCACGTCGCCGGTACCTGCGCCCAGCCGCCACATGACCGGGGCGATGCCTACGAGCAGGCACGGAGCGCATTGGGAATCATCGCCACGGCGCTCGACGAGACCGGTGCATGCCTCGAAGACGTGGTGCGGACAGTCGTGTACATCACGGATGCAGCCCACGCCGATGGCGTCACCCGTGCCCACCGCGAGGTGTTTGGCGAGATTCTGCCGGCCTCGACCCTGGTTGTCGTAGCCGCGCTGCTCAAACCGCATCTGGTCGTCGAGATCGAAGCCTACGCCATCGATTGACTCTGGCTCGCAGCGCGCGGAGGAATAGAGCCAGATCCTGTCCATTGCCGTGTTTCGCCGCGGTCCGATTGCCCGCACAGCCACCAGCGGCGATCGCGTCCGCCTCGAGACCGTCACCGGAGGCGAATAGTACCTATGTCCTCGACCGGCCCTCGCTTATGGCCTCTCTATCTGCTCGCAGGCATCGTCGTCCTGGCGCTCCTGCTGATCTGGTTGCCCGAATCCCTCCATCGCCAGCAACAGGTCATGCGCACCATGGGCATCTTCATGCTCGCCGTTATCATTGCTTTGCTATGGTTGCTCTTTGCGTCGCGGCTGGCCTGGGGGCAACGCCTGCGCTATTTCGGTGGCATCGTCTTCGCCATTGCGCTTGGCATCGGGTTTTTTCGCATCAAGGGGTTGAGCGGCGACTTCGTACCGGTCCTCGAGTGGCGTTGGAACGCTGAGGACGAGGCCGCCGTCGCGGAAGGCGGGGACGCCACCGCGCTCGACGCCCGCGATTGGCCGCAGTTTCTCGGCCCCGAGCGTGACAACCGCCTCCGAGGCGTCCGCCTCGAGCGCGACTGGACCAGGCGCCCGCCGCGCGAGATCTGGCGTCGCCCGGTCGGCGCCGGCTGGTCCTCCTTTGCCATTGCCGACGGCCGGGCCGTAACCCAGGAGCAACACGGCCCCGAGGAGCAGGTTGTCTGCTACGACCTGGCAACGGGCCGCAAGCTCTGGCAGCACGCCGATTCGACTCGCTACGAGTCCGCCATCGCCGGGGTCGGTCCGCGCGCTACACCTGCCATCTCTGGAGACCGGGTTTTCACCCTTGGCGCCACAGGCATCCTCAATTGCCTGGATCTGGCCACCGGGGCGCAGATCTGGTCGCGGGACATCCTCGCCGACAACCGGGCTGAGGCCAATGTGTGGGGAATCAGCTGTTCGCCGCTCGTCCTCGACACGCTGGTTGTGGTCAGTGCCGGCGGCCCGGATGAGCGCTCGCTGGTTGCCTATCACCGCCAAACCGGCGCGTTCGTCTGGGGCGGGGGCACGGACAGGGCCGGCTATAGCTCACCGCGTCTGGTCACGCTGGCCGGACGCGAGCAGATCCTGATTTTCAACAGCCACAGCGTGGTCGCGCACGATCCGCACAGCGGAGTTCCCCTCTGGCGTCAGCCATGGGACCAGGTCCAATGCGTTGCCAACCCCCTGCCCTTGCCCGGAAACCGGGTTCTGGTCTCCACCGGCTACGGCATTGGCGCCAGGCTGTATCAGGTGAACACCGCGCCCGGCGGCGGCTTGACAAGCGAGATCCTCTGGAAAAGCCCTCGGCTCAAGGCAAAATTCGCCAACATGGTCGAACGCAATGGTTTCGTCTATGGCCTCGACGACGGGGTGCTGGTCTGCCTGGATCCGCAAGACGGCAAGCGCCGCTGGAAGCGCGGGCGCTACGGCCACGGCCAGCTCATCCTGATAGACGACGTCCTGCTGATCATGAGCGAATCGGGCGACGTGGTACTCGTCGAAGCCCGCCGGGACCGCCACGTCGAACTGGCGCGCATGACGGCCTTTTCGGGCAAAACCTGGAATCCCCCATCCTTTGCCGCACCCTATCTGCTGGTGCGCACGGATAGCGAGGCCGTCTGCTACGAACTCGCGCTTGCGAACAATACTCAGGCGCATCTTTTCGACCGGAATTAAACGCTCAGGCGAGGCCCTCAATCGCGGACTGCAATCGTCGCACTCAAACGAATCTGAAATCCCCCTGCTATTGCCCCTGGTTCTGTCCCTGGAGAACAGTCAGCGCATCCCACGTCGCCGGAAATCCGCCGAAGGCGCTCATCTGCAGCATAACCTCCTCTATCTCCGTCCTCGTCGAGCCGCAACCGAGGGCCCGGTCAATGTGAACAGCAAGTTGTTGCGGTCTGCCGAGTACCGTCAATGCCGCGATCGTGCATAGCAGACGGGTCTTGATGTCCAGCCCGTCACGTCCATACAGGTCGTGCATCACCTGCTCCATCACGAGTCGTTCGAACTCCGGATGAAGTGTGCGCATCTTTTCGGCGGAGGCCTTTGCAGCGGCCTCTCCGAGCATCGACGAAAGAACCTTGCGGCCTGCTGCGTAGCGGTCGCTTTCGGTCATAAATCCTCCCCCTTGTTGTCGATTGAAATCTTGACTGAATCGGCGACCGCTGCGAGCCGGGCAAGGCGTCCGTCGGCGCGTGAGGCTTACTCATTGCGGAACACCTTCTCCATCCCGGCGATATCCAGCTTGTTCATCTTCATAAATGCCGCGGTGACGCGTTCGACCGCCGCCGCATCGTCGCTGGCCATCATTTCTCGCAGCGCGGTGGGAACGATTTGCCAGGAAACGCCGAAGCGGTCGGTCAGCCAGCCGCATCGGCCTTCCTCGCCGCCATCGGCTGTCAGGCGTTCCCAAAGTGCGTCCACCTCGTTCTGATCGGCACAGTTGACCGACAGCGACATCGCCGGGCTGTGAGTGTACATTGGACCGCCGTTGATGATGCAGAACTCCTGCCCCGCCAGCTCAAACTCGGCGGTCATGATTTCGCCGGCCTTGCCCATGCCGGCTTCGGTATAGCGCGTGATATTTGTAACGCGTGTATCTTCGAAACACGACGTGTAGAGTTCGAGCGCTTCCTCCACCCTGCCGTCAAACCACAGATTGGTGACGATTTTCTGCATGGGACATTCTCCACTGTTCAGATTGACTGTATTCGCCATCAATGACTGGATCCTCCTGCCGGATTCCGAATAGAAAAGGAAGAATCACTCAGATGTCGGCGATGTGCATTTAGCAGACAAAGTACGAACTGTTACGACAGGATCCATGACAATTCACTTATTCAAACAACCCCTCTATCAACGCACGAGCCCTTTCCACCACGGTTTCGAGGCAGCCCGGCGCGAGTTTGGCCCAGTAGGTCACGTCTTCGTTGGCCTCGTGTCCCCCACGGTTGTAGGCTTCCCGCGTGGGCAGGTAGCCAACGTAGTGCGTCGTGACGTGCGCCGGGAAGAGATACGGCGCCGGCGAGTTGGTCTTGAGCGCGAGTTGTCCTTCCACGAAGGGTTCTCCAGGCAGGCCGATAACGCACAGGTCGCCGATGCGGAACGCCTGGATTTCGTAGCTGAACTCGGCGTCCCGCTCCCGGCACAGTTCCACGCTTCGGGTCGAAGCGGCCCGGAACCAGCGCGGGTCCACGTTGCCGTCCGGTCCACGCGGCGGTTGGGGATTCTCGGACAGGATCGCATCGACCTCGCGCAGGCGCTCGGCCGGGATCTCGCGGAAGGGCAGGCAAAACGTATCAACACGATTGGACAGCGTATCGGTGTCGGCAACCGGCGTATTATGCACGATTCTTTCGGTCATCCGTGCCAGTTCGCGCCCCATTCGCCGGTGGTCAGGCCGGTAATCCGAATCGAAAGGATGCCTGGGGTTGATGTTGCCGCAGCAGCCGTTGACGACAAGCGGCACCGCCTCCGATCCGAAACACTGTTCCATCTCGCGCGTCCATGCGCCCGGCCAATCAGCCGACACCGCCCGGTAGGTGTCGCGATGACTGAACGCATTGACCGGGTGACAGGTGTAGTGCAGGAGAAAGGCCAGCGGCCGCTCATCCAGATCCCGGACGCAGCATACGCCGACTTCCGGGTCCATGGGTCCTTCGAGATAACAGACGTCCGTGTTTCCGAACGGCCTTTCTTCCCGGCCCGGCCGAGCGGGCATGATGATGGTTCCGTCGCGCCGAATGCCGCGACGATTGAACGCCAGGTCTCCCAGTACGCCGCGGCCCAGACCGATGCGCGCGGGTTGCAGCCTGCCCGCCGCTTCGACTGCGGCCTCGACCGCGGCGGCGGCAGCCCGGTCGCCGTAGGCGCGTTCGGCCCCGCGCAGGTACTCCGTCTGCTCGCTGTTCTCCAGGGGGAAATCCTGATCCAGCATGAAGTAGCCCAGGCTCGGCGCGGAGTGCGTCTGGGTGGCCTGGACCATAATCGCCTCGGGCGCGATGCCGGTCCGCTCGGCTATGGCGGCGCGGATCCGGTCCGTGTAGTCCTGAGTGACGATCGTCAGATCCAGGATCACCAGGCAGACGCGCCGGCCGCCGCTTTCGAAGACGACAGCTCTTGCAAAGAGCCGGTCCATCACGGTCTCCGCCGGGCGGTGCTCGCCGGCGCCGCTTCCGGCCAGGTGCGTCCCCAATGGCGGCGTGATGTCAACCGTCGCCGCTCCCGCTCTCAATTGGTTGGTATTGGACATGGTTTTTCCTTTTTGCACCGAAGGCGTTTAAGGGTACAATGGGTTTGACGACTTGCCGGCCCGAAATCCGGACCTTATTCGAAACCCACGAGATTGAATGGCAATCGTTAACAGACAACAGAAACATACATGCATCCATTTTGCGCAGAAGTCACGCAGTAATTTCCCGAGGAAAAGTGCTATGGATATCCAAACCCGTCTCGTTCACACCGGAGAGGAGCGCATCGAGGGCGCCGTCGTGCTGCCGATCTTCCAGAGCTCGACGTTTGTCTCGCAGGACGAGCAAGACTACAACGACATCCGCTATCTCCGCCTGAACAACACACCCAACCACCGCGCATTGCACGCCAAGCTGGCCGCGGTCTGCGGCGGAGAGGACGCGCTCGTAGCCGGCTCGGGGATGGCCGCGATCACGACGGCGCTGATGACGGTGCTCGAAAACGGCGATCATCTGCTGATCCAGGACTGTCTCTACGGAGGAACGCACAGTTTTGTGACGCAGGATGCGCCGCGCCTGGGGATGAGCTTCGACTTCATCGCCGGGAACGCGCCGGAGACGTGGGCGGGCAAGCTCCGTCCGGAAACCCGGGCGATTTACGTGGAGACCATGACCAATCCGCTGTTGGAGATCGCCGATTTGGAGGCCGTTGTGGAATTCGCCCGCGAATATGGGCTGGTCTCCCTGATCGACAACACCTTTGCCTCCCCGTGCAACTTCCGACCGCTGGAAATCGGGTTCGACATCGAACTGCACAGCGCGACCAAGTACCTGAACGGTCACTCGGACCTGGTTGCGGGCGCGATCACAGGGTCCTCCGCACACGTCAAGGCCATCAGGCACAAGCTGAATCATCTTGGCGGTTCGCTGGATACGCACGCCTGTTTTCTGCTGCAGCGGGGCTTGAAGACATTGGCGCTCAGAATGCGCCAACACAACGAGAACGGTCTGACGCTGGCGCGCTATTTAACCGGACAGGAGCAGGTGGCCCGGGTGAACTCTCCGGGTCTGGAGAGCCATCCGCAATACGAGAGGGCACAGCGATTGTTTAGCGGAGCGGGCGGGGTGCTGAGCTTTGAGTTGCACGGCGGCGTGGCGGCGGCCGAGCGGCTGCTGTCCGGGCTGACGCTGCCGGTAACGGCCCCCAGTCTCGGTGGCGTCGAAACCCTCATTACCCGTCCGGCCGCCACCTCGCACAGCGGCATGAGCCCGGAGGATCGGGCGGAATTGGGTATTACCGATGGCCTCGTCCGCGTGGCGTGCGGCATCGAGGCCGCCGGGGATCTGTGCGCGGACTTCGCGAAGGCGTTCGCCGATATGTAGGATTAGTCCGGCAGGTTGCCGACGTAGTGCATCATGAGGTGCGCCGGAATGAGAACAGGCGCCGCCGGGTTCTTTCTGCGTTCGAGGTGTCAACTTCAACATCCAGAGGAGAAAAAATGGACGAGACAACGCAATACCTGAGAGATATAAAGCGGATTTTGGTCGTCACAATGTGGGTCCTGGTAGCGATCCTCATTCTTCTTGTTGGTGGCGCAATTGGTCTTTGCGTCGGCTACTTGTATCTATTGGAACAGGTCCAGGTTGTTGCGGCCAAGATGGAAGTTATGCTCAAAGCTCTTGAGCCGGCAGTTCCCAAGATCGAAGCACTTGTACAATCGTTGCAATCTGTCGTAGAAAGGGTTGAGGCTGCAATGGAGCCGATTCAGTCCTTTCTTTCGCGGTTTGGGTGGAAAAGGTGAGACTGTAGATTGACGTACGCATAGAGCCAGATTCCCCTTGCTTGTGAGCGAGGGAATTCCGTATTTTTTCCCTCTGTGCAGGCATGTATTGATTCCGAAATGTTGCTCCATAACCATTCGATTTTACAGGAGGAATGAAATGACATCCAACCAGGACTGGTGGCCGGATCAGTTGAATCTGAAGCCCCTCCGCCAGAATTCTCCCGCGTCCGATCCGATGGGCGGGGATTTCGACTACGCCGAGGCGGTCAGCACCCTCGACGTCGATGCGTTGAAGAAGGACATCGAAGAGGTCATGACCACCTCCCAGGACTGGTGGCCGGCCGACTACGGCCACTACGGTCCGCTCTTCATCCGTATGACCTGGCACGCCGCCGGCACGTACCGCATCAGCGACGGCCGGGGCGGCGGCGGCTCCGGCCACCAGCGCTTCGCCCCCCTCAACAGTTGGCCGGACAACGGAAATCTCGACAAGGCACGGCGCCTGCTCTGGCCGGTCAAGAAGAAATACGGCCGGAACCTGTCCTGGGCCGACCTCATCATCTTCGCCGGAGACTGCGCCCTGGAGTCGATGGGCTTCAAGACCTTCGGATTCGCCTTCGGACGCCCGGACGTCTGGGAGGCTGACGAGACGGACTGGGGCGCGGAGACGACGTGGCTCGACGATCGGCGCCACGGCGCCGACGGCGAGCTCCATGGGCCTCTGGGCGCCGACCACATGGGTCTCATCTACGTGAACCCGGAGGGACCGAACGGCAATCCCGATCCATGCGCCGCGGCACAATATATCCGACAGACGTTCAAACGCATGGCGATGGATGACGAAGAGACCGTGGCGCTGATCGCCGGCGGACACACGTTCGGCAAGGCGCATGGCGCCGCACCTGAGGATCATGTCGGCCCCGAACCGGAAGGGGCCGGGATAGAGGAGCAGGGATTCGGCTGGAAGAGCAGCCACGGCAGCGGCAAAGGCAGCGACTCGATCACCAGCGGGCTGGAAGGCGCCTGGACAAGCAACCCGGTAAAGTGGGACAACGAGTTCTTCGAGAATCTTCACGCACACGACTGGGAATTGACGAAGAGTCCGGCGGGGAAATGCCAATATGCGCCGAAGAACGCGGCTGAAGCGGCCACGGTGCCGGACGCACACGATCCGTCGAAGAAGCACGCGCCGATGATGCTCACGACGGACCTCTCACTGAGAATGGACCCGGAATACGCGCCCATCGCAAAACGCTTCCTGGAAAACCCGACGGAATTTGCAGACGCCTTCGCCAGGGCGTGGTTCAAGCTGATCCATCGGGACATGGGCCCCCGCAGCCGGTATATCGGACCCCTGGTTCCATCCGAGCCGCTGTTGTGGCAGGACCCCGTGCCCGACGTGGACCACGACCTGGTCGGGGAGCAGGATATCGCCGACCTTAAATCGAAGGTCCTCGCTTCCGGATTGTCCGTGTCACAGCTGGTCTCCACTGCATGGGCGTCCGCGGCGTCGTTCCGCGGCACCGACAAGCGCGGTGGCGCGAACGGGGCCCGCATCCGCCTCGCCCCGCAGAAGGACTGGGAAGTAAACGACCCCGCCGCACTAAACGAGACGCTGCAGACACTGGAGCGGATCCAGGCGGAATTCAACAGTTCTCAGAGCGGCGGGACGCGGGTCTCTCTCGCCGACCTGATCGTCCTGGCCGGGTGCGCGGGCGTGGAACAGGCTGCCAGGAACGCCGGGCACGACGTGGAGGTCCCATTTTCGCCTGGGCGCACGGACGCGACGCCGGAGTGGACCGACGCGGAGTCGTTTGCCGTGCTCGAACCCACCGCCGACGGGTTCCGCAACTACCTCCAGGCGGGGCAGGAAGGCAAACCGGAGGACCTGCTGGTCGAGCGGGCCGGCATGCTGACTCTTACCGCTCCCGAGACGACGGCGCTGGTCGGCGGCATGCGGGTCCTGAATGCCAACACCGGGCAGTCCGGACACGGCGTGTTCACCGATCGCCCGGGGACGTTGACCAATGACTTCTTCGTGAATCTGCTCGACATGGACACGGAGTGGAACGCCTCCGATGGTTCGCAGGACGTATTTGAGGGACGCGATGCCGGGACCGGCGAGCTAAAGTGGACCGGCACCAGGGTGGACCTCGTCTTCGGTTCGAACTCCGAACTCCGGTCCTACGCGGAAGTCTACGGATGCGACGATGCGCAGGACGTGTTCGTTCGAGACTTTGTAAACGCGTGGGACAAGGTCATGAATCTCGATCGCTTCGACCTGGCCTGATCTCAGCGGGCGGTCACAACGGTGCATTTAATGTAGCAGAAGAGAGGACCGCGATGGCAATCACGCTGGGGGCGGGCGATGCCGCCCCGGATTTCGAACTTGCCGATCAGGACGGCAACGTCCATTCGCTGGCCGGATACCGGGGCCGGACGGTCGTACTCTATTTCTATCCACGCGATAACACACCGGGCTGTACGATTCAGGCCTGCTCATTGCGGGACAATCACGCCGAAATCGTGGCTGAGGGCGCAGCCGTGCTCGGCGTTTCGAGAGACGATGCCGATTCGCACCGGGGTTTCCGCGAAAGCCAGCGGCTGCCGTTTCCGCTGCTGGTAGATGCCGACGCAACCGTCTCCACCCGGTATGGCGCATGGGGCGAGAAGGTACTCTACGGCCGCCGGTTCGAGGGCATGACCCGGTCGACGTTCATCATCGGCCCGGATGGTATTCTGACCAAGGTCTGGAAACGCGCCCGGGCCGCCGGCCACGGCGCGGCCGTACTCAAGGCGCTGCGCGAGTCAGGCCGGTAGTCTGTCCCGGGTCGTAACCGTTGGGAGCCAGGGTGATCGATCCAACTGTTCAGACGCAGATGGTCGTCCGGCGGCCGATCGACGAAGTGTTCAACGCGTTCATCGACCCCGCCGCCACCACCCGATTCTGGTTCACCGGGAGCAGCGGCAGGCTGGAGCCGGGCGCGAAGGTGACATGGGAATGGGAGATGTACGGCGTCTCCGCGGAGGTCCACGTCAGGTCGGTCGAACCTCCCACCAGAATTCTCATCGAATGGGACGATCCGCCGACGACCGTCGAATGGCAGTTCACTTCTCTGGAAGCGGAAGCCACCCTCGTTCAGATCACCAACACCGGGTTCAAGGGGACTGAGGAGAACGTCATCGGCATGGCGCTCGACTCGATGGGCGGTTTCTCTCTCGTCCTCGCCGCGCTCAAGGCATGGTTGGAGCATGGTATCGCCCTGAATCTGGTAGCGGATCGCAATCCGGAGGCCAGCGTTTGTCATTATTCTCCTACGCAGCCATCATCGGCAGAGGGAAATGGGGACGGATGACGCCGAAGCAGCCACGTTCTGCGGGAACCGACCGCTGACTTCGAAGATGGGCTCTCGCGGCGAGGAAAGACCTGAGACATGAGTGACGAAACGAGTCAGATGGTCGAAGTCCTGGCGGAGCATCATTTCCAGCACGCGACGGCGGACGAGGTCTACGACGCATGGCTCAACCCTCAGGACGTGCGGAAGTGGATGAGCCATGCCCTGGTAAAGTTCGGCCTTCCGGGAGAGATCGTTCGAATCGAGATCAATCCTCGTCCAGGCGGCGCCTTTCTGTTCAGTGACATGCGTGACGGCGAAGAGATGCGACATTGGGGCACCTACCTGACTCTGGAGCGCCCCTCGGTCATCCAGTGTACCTGGTTTACACGGGAGCTGTCCGAGCGGGAGGGATCATCCATTGTGAGGATCGAGATCGCTCCCCGGGCGGGCGGTTGCTCGGCGAAGCTCGCCCACAGGATGCCTGCGACCTTCGCGAAGTACACGGAGCGAGCAAAGCATGGTTGGGAGACACTGCTGGCCTCGACGGAAGCAAGCCTCCAGCCCGGTTTTTCTGCGCCCCAGGGGACGTCTGAATGAGACTTGGCTCAGGAGAAAGGGGAATTCGGCCATGATTGAATGGCTTGGAATCGGCCACCTGTTCGAGCTTTCCCGCACGGAAGCGATTGCGGGTTTCTTGACCCCGCTGGCAATCTTCGTCGCGTTCTTCCTGGCGCAACTCATATTGCCGGGAAAGCGGGTGCCAGGCTACGTGATCAATGCGGAAACAGGAGCGCCAAGGAACTATCGGCTGAACGGGCTGCTGGTGTATGCAATCGCGCTGATCGTATGGGCATTCGAACTCACCGGAATCCCCCTGGACTGGTTCTACCGAACATCCATCTATTCTGTGGCCGGAGGAACGGTCTTCGCCATTCTCTTTACAATCGTCGCGGTGTTCAGCCAGCCGCGGGGCGAAGTAAAGAATCCGCTTTTGGCGCTGTGGTTCGGGCGGGCCCGTGAATTGTCGTTCTTCAACAACCGCATTGACGTGAAGATGTATCTGTATGTCGTGGGTGGGGCGATGCTGGCGCTCAACGCGCTGTCCGGGGCCGCCTATCACTACAAGCTCTTTGGCGAAGATTCCAATCCGGGCGTCTTCCTTTACGCGGCGTTCTTCGTGTTCTACATTCTGGACTACTGCATTTTCGAGCGCGTCCAGCTATATACCTTCGATCTGATCCATGAGAGGCTGGGCTTCAAGTTGCTGTGGGGCTGCCTCGTTGTCTACGGGTGGCTGTTCATCCTCCCGTTGTGGGGGATGGCGGTTTACCCGGACCCCGGATTCTCGCCCGCGTGGAAGAATGTCTGGCTCATAGGCACGGGTGCGCTGTTCCTGTTCGGGTGGGGCATCTCGCGCGGCGCCAACCTGCAGAAATACTCATTCAAACGATGGCCCGACCGTAAGTTTCTGGGTCTCATCGAGCCTGTGTACATCGAGGCAGGGAACCGCAAGATCCTTTGCAGCGGGCTGTGGGGTGTCTCCCGCCACTTCAACTACATGGGCGAAGGGATCCTCGCCCTGTCGATCGCCCTGGTGTTCGGCTACTTCGCGAATCCGTGGGTCTGGACCTACTTTGTTTTCATCGTCTCGATGTTCAGCTGGCGTCAACACGATGACGACATCTATTGCGCGGAGAAATACGGCCCCGAAAAATGGGCGGAATATCAGACAAGGGTGAAGTATCGGATAATTCCGGGGATATATTGAAAGAGCGATCAGCTAAAAACGGGGAGAGGGGAGACGGAAGAGGGGAGAAGACCACACCCCGCCCGACCACCTGGTGAGACGTAAGCCGGAAGACGGGAGAGATTGCCTGCCTTGCGAGGTTTCATTTCGTGCCAGAGGCAACGAGGAGTAACATACGCGGCAATGATCTCATCTACCGTCTTACCTCTTCCGTCTCCCCGTATTTCTTCTACCGTCTACCCTCTACCTTCTCCCTGCATTTCGTCTACCGTTTTCCTGCATTTGGGGACTGCCTTGATGACAAGGCTTTTTTTTGTGACCATTGCGGCGTTGTCATGCCTGTTTTCCTGTTCAGAAAATGATGACATGCCGCTCGATGCGCCTGATTCATCGGGTCAGTTTACACGAACACTTTCCCATAACGGCGTAACGAGAACATACATTCTGTATGTGCCGGATTCCTATAATGAAACTTCAAATGTCCCGCTGATGTTGAACTTTCACGGATTCGGCCAGAGGGCGGATCGGTATCTGAGATTCGCGGATATGCGGTCATTGGCGGATTCCGGGAGTTTCATTCTCGTCTATCCTCAAGGCACCCTGCTGGATGGGAACCCGCACTGGAATGCCGGTCTGGAATCGGACACCAACAAGAGCGATGCGGATGACTTCGGCTTCGTGGAAGCGCTGATCGATGAAATCTCGTCCAATTACAGGATCGATCCGGCAAGAGTGTATTCCTGCGGCTTCTCCAACGGCGCTTTTTTTTCGTACGCGCTTGCCTGCTACCATAGTGATAAAATAGCGGCTATCGGTTCCGTTGCAGGAACGATGATGGTGGAGACCTTTAACAACTGCAGCCCGTCGCACCCCACCGCCATGATCAATATCCATGGCACGTCAGACGCCTATGTCCCGTATGGCGGGGGTAGGGGACTCAAGTCAATTGACGACGTGCTTGCTTATTGGACGGATTTCAACAATACAGGCGCAACTCCCACGGTGAATCGCATCACCGACGGCGCGACGACGATTGAACGCCATTTCTATGCAGAAGGAGACAAAAATACCTCCGTTGAACATTACAAGGTGATCAACGGAGGACACGTCTGGTTCGACATCGGCTACGACGGCGCCAATACAAGCGCGCTGATCTGGAATTTCGTGTCAAGATATGACGTCAATGGATTTAGGTAGTTCGTCGGGTTCCAGCCGATCAATCAAAGGGAATCAAACATCCACGCGAAGACGAAAAAATCACAAGAATCCCGGAGATTACTGAATTCCGTAAAGGAAAAGTACAACGATCCTGGAGAACGTGAATTCCGACTGGAAGAGCTGAAAATCGGTCTCCGAGAGGAAGAACGGGCTTTCGCTGACAAGTACCCTGCAGATGGTCGGCTGTTGGACGTCGGATGTGCGACGGGACGATTGTGCTTTGCGCTCGCGCGGCAAGGATACGAAGTCACCGGTATTGATGTCGCCGAAAAGCAGATTGAGCAGGCACGGCAAATCGCTGAAAAGAAACGCATCAACGTGACATTCATACAATATGAAATGCCGGCTCTGCCTTTTTCCGATGCCTCGTTTGCCGCCGCATTTATGGGGAATGTTTACTGCTATGTCCCGCACCGCGCATCAAGAATCGCTTTTTTGGCGGAGATCGCGCGGGTATTATTTCCGGATGGCGAAGTCTTCATGTCTCAGACAGTTCTGGATACGGTACTGAAGAGTTACGAGGAGATCTACGACGCCAACCATCATCGATTTGCCCCCAACTATGACACCCTGGAGGAAGGGGACGGATTCGCGCTGGGAGCACCACACTATCTGCACTTTTTCTTCGCTGAAGATCTCATTGCAGAACTGGATGCATCTCCATTTGATGTCGTCAATCCGGTCTTGAAAGAAGATAAACTCACGTGCGTTTTAAGAAAGCAAAGTTCTTGAGGTGTTCGCGTATACCCGCCATGCAATGCCGGAACAATTCCCCTGGGTGCCAATTGAACGTGAGACAACTGTCTCTCAAGGGCCCTATGCCGCAAATGGGGCATACCGCCAGGCCTCCCGCGCACTCTGTCGCATCGAACGGGGATGCCTCGCAGGGTTGCCATCGGCAACAATTCCCTTATAATAATTAATACGAAACCTCCATTATCGACGTTTGGATTTGTGTCAATTGCGTCATAGACGTTATTGGGACGACCGGGCGCCGAAACGTGGAGAATCCGTACGTTCCCGCAACTCAAGCGATCGTCTGCCGGATGCCCGCGCTTCCGCATATTCGGGAGGTCCTGCGAGCATCCCGGCAGCAAACGGAGGGTGTCCTATGTATTGCGTAGTGTTCGCGACTCACAAGGCAGAAAAGGGACAGGAAAGGGCTCAGTTACAGGATTCATTCGCCGCCTACCTTCACGATCATGCCCAGCATCCAGACGTGACCGTTCACCATGGCGGGCAGACGCTCAGCGAAAATGAACAGTCCGTTACCGGTCTGGTCCTCGTGCTGGAAGCGCCCTCGCTCGAGGTGGCCCAGGCATTCGTCGCCGGCAGTCCCTATGCTCAGGCGGGCATCTTCGCCGAGTCCCACGTCCGCCCATGGAACTGGTTGACGGGTCGACCTTCCTGAATCCGTCGCCGGACCGCCCGACCCTCCCGGGCCGTCGGGGGCTTCGGTACTTCTCAAGACATACGGATCACAGGGTTTGCGCAGACCAGCTACGTTCTGTCCCGGAAACAGGTGGCCGAATGGTCGGATATTTTCGTGACAGGACACTGAGGGTGTCTCGTGAGCAGCCGTGACGAGCAGAGCGCTTCCAACGTTCAATACGAACCCCACGAGAATCCTCCGGCCCTTGTGTCTCTGGGCAGCGGCCTGCAACTGGTCGTTCTCGGCATCACCAGCATCATCTTCATCCCCACGATCATCATCCGCGTCAGCGGCGGAACGGAAGCGTACCTGTCCTGGGCCGTGTTCGGCGCAGTCGCCGTGAGTGGCGTCTGCACGGCTCTGCAAGCGGTCAGGCGAAGTCGCGTCGGAGCAGGGTACCTGCTCTTCATGGGCCCCGCCGGAGCCTTTATCGGGGTCTGCGTAAGCGCCCTCAACGAGGGCGGTCCGCCGCTTCTCGCCACCCTGGTCGTCGCATCGTCGCTCGTCCCGATCGTGATCTCGATGCGGTTGGCCCTGTTCAGGCGGCTTCTGACACCGACCATCGTCGGCACGGTGAACATGCTGATACCTGCGACCGTGCTGCCGGTCGTATTCAGTCGCCTGGCCGACGCGCCGCCCGAAACGGCGCTCAGTGCGCCGCTCACCGCCGTGGCGACGGTTCTGGTCATCAGCGGCATCTCCCTGAAGGCAGGGGCAACGCTGCGTTTGTGGGCTCCGCTCATCGGGGTGATAGCGGGATCGGTTATCGGCGGATCGATGGGTCTCTATGACTTCGACCTGATTGCCCGGGCTCCGTGGGTCGGCTTGCCACAGGGCGGCTGGCCGGGAATCGGGCTCGACCTCGGTCCGGCTTTCGTGGAACTCCTGCCTGCCTTCGCGTTCGTGTCCCTCATCGGCGCTATCCAGACGATTACCGGGGCGGTCGCCATCCAGCGCGTGTCGTGGCGTCGGCCGCGGGCCGTTGACTACCGGGCGGTGGAGGGTGCGGTAACCGCGGACGGTATCGGCAAACTGCTGTCAGGCATCACGGGGATTGTGCCGACTCAGACCATCGGAGTCAGCGTCCCGACGGTCGAGCTGACCGGAGTCGCGTCCCGCCGCGTGGGAATCGTTGCGGCTGGCGTGCTGATCGTGCTTGCGTTCCTGCCCAGGGTCCTGGCCATGATCCTGGCGATTCCCAGCCCGGTCGTCGTCGCATATCTGACCGTCGTGCTGGCGATGACCTTCGTCCGCGGGATGACGGAGGTGGTACAGGGCGGCATCGATCACCGAAAGGCGCTGATTACAGGCGTCGCCTTCTGGGTTGGCGTGGGCTGCCAGAACGATCTCCTGTTTCCGGAGCTTCTCGCGGAGCTGGGGGGCGGCCTGCTGGCGAACGGCATCACGGCCGGTGGTATCGTGGCGATCCTCATGACGCTGTTCCTGGAAGCGACGGCGTCGCGCCGCAGCCGGATCGAAACGGAGCTCGATCTGTCCGTGTTGTCGAAAATCAGAGAATTCCTTGGTGCGTTCGCATCCCGCAGCGGCTGGGGGTCGACCATGGTCGACCGTCTCGACGCCGCCAGCGAGGAGACGTTGCTGACGCTGATCGGCGAGGATGAGGACCACGAGAAACGCGAGGGTCGGCGTCTGCTCCTGCAGGCGCGCAAGGAAGCCGACGGCGCCGTCCTCGAGTTCGTAGCGGCATCCGGCGAGGAGAACCTTCAGAACAGGATCGCACTGCTCACCGAGACCCCGGACGAGGTACTGATGGAGCGGGAGGTCTCGCTGCGGCTGTTGCGGCACATCGCGTCTTCCGTTCGACACCAGCAGTTCCACGACACGGAAATCGTAACCGTCCACGTGAAAGTCCCGGAGGCGGGGCATGGGAAGAGCCGGGAGAGTTAGCCTCAATCCGAAAAAACAGCAACGCGGCGACGCGATAAAACCCTCCGAAACGGGGCGATATCGACGTATAGAATGACGTTTTTTCCCTTCACGTCCAGTGACCTGGTGTATCCTGGTAATCCGCCGTTTAATCGCCTTTATTTACAAGCACATATTCGACTTAACGTCCCCGAAGACTTACGAATCAAGGTGAGTCGTGATACGCGAAGCGAGAGATGCCCGCCCTCGGGAGCAGGCGTCGAAGCCGGTCACCCAACTGAGGCATGAAGAGGCGTTCGAGCGGGCCTGGACCGACCCAGGGAACACCCGGATCGAGTTGGCTCCGGTGGACATCAACCAGGTGCTCGCCCGATATTACCGCACGAACAAACCGCTCAGATTCACCCGGACCACGTTGTGGGACATGGAAGTGAAGAAGGCGTTCCGGCCCGATCTCTATATCCCTTCTGTAGTTACGGCCGGCAGTTCGCACTATTGGCGCCGGCAGGCGGCGGCCGGCGGCGCCGAGTCCTTCGTGCGATGCTCGCGGCAGCGCCTCTGGCTTGAGCCCTCGGAGAACGGATTGGTCCTTGAGCAGGTCTTCCTCAACCCTGTGCGGCAGAGTGCCACCTTCATCGGGACAGCGGAACTCCTCGACCAGGACGGGAACCTGCTACGAGCGGGCGAAGGACAGCCGCTCTTTCACGTAGAGCATTCGGTCGATGGTGACGAATTGCGCCCCCTCAACCTGTGGCGCATCGTTTATCTCACCCACAGACCCGAGCAGAAACTGATCGAGCGATTCACCCTTGCGAAGGAAGTGTGGCTGCGTGAGTTCATCGAAATCTACATTCGACGGGACTTGAAGATCGAGTTGACCCGGAGGAAATCGGGAGGAAGACCCACCAGGCGACCATTAAGAGAACCCCACTTATGACGATTCGGGACATCCGCCACGTGGGGTTGTTGTCGCCGGTGATCGCGGCCCACACCAAATACTATCTCGAGGTCTGGGGACTCCAGTCGGCAGGAGAACACCGGCACGCGCGATATCTCCGCGCCGCGTCAACCGAGTACCACGTTCTCAGCCTGCATCCGGCCGGCCGGACCGGGCTCCACCACCTGGCATTCGGCCTTGACGGATGCGAAGCAGTCGACGCGGCGGCATCCGAACTCGAACGGCGGGGAACCCCCCTTTTCGCGCAGCCGAAAGACCTGGACGAGCCCGGCGGCGGATACGGGCTGCGGTTTCTTGACCCGGAGAACCGCTGCGTCGAACTGTCGGCCGGCGTGGCCGATCACCCGAACGGCTGGTCTCCCGGGAAAGTCGCCCCCCGCCGGCTGTGCCACGTGGGTCTCAACACGCCGCGGTTCGAGCAGACCGTGGCGTTCTACACCGATGTTCTCGGGTTTCGGGTCTCGGACCGGATTGAGGACCGGATGGCCTTCCTGCGTTGCGGCCGGAGACATCACGTCATTGTCTTCTGTCGCGCAGACTACGCGTCGGTCAACCACATTGCGTATGTGATGGCGAACGTGGACGACGTGATGAAAGGGGTCTCCAACCTGCGTGTCCGGGGGCAGGAACCCGACTGGGGGCCGGGGCGTCACGGCCCGGGCAACAACATCTTCTGCTACTACAGGGATCCGGCTGGATACGTGAACGAATTCTCCAGCGACATAGAGTACATCGAAGACGAAGCAACGCACAAACCCGCGGTGTGGAGACGGGTGCCGGAAACTGCGGACCTCTGGGGCACGGCAGGGGCGCCCGGCCCCGACGTTCGGAAGGCGATGGCCGGCGACCCGGATCCGGGCTGGGCTTTTTCAACGGACTGCTGAATCTACCCTTCAACAATTCGCCGGTGCGGAGAACGCAATGATGAAGCAGGTACAGCGTTTGTTTTCCCACATGATATCCCCCCTTGTGATGATCGCGGGGTTGATGCTGGCGACCTTTGGAATGGCCTGTCAGGAGGCGAAGGACGCTCCCGAGCCAAATGACGACGAAAGGAGGATGAATACGCCGCACGCGGCAACAGCGCAGGAACAAGGTCACGAGGACCCCGGGTTTTCCGACGACCACGTCCTCTTTGGCCAATCCGCCGCGTTCACCGGACCTGCCCGGGAATTGGGCAAGGCGATGCGCCTGGGAATTGAGGCGGCATTCCACGAGGCCAATCAGGACGGGGGCGTCCATGGACGCGTTCTAAAGCTCAAGGCCCTGGATGACGGCTATGAAACCGACTTTGCCGCTACCAACACGCAGCGGCTGATTGAGAATGAAAGTGTATTCGCGCTGATCGGAGCGGTCGGCACACCCACGTCCCGCGCTGCATACCCGCTGGCTCAGGATGCCGGCGTGCCCTTCCTGGCTCCGTTCACTGGTGCCGAGTTCTTGCGTGACCCGGAGTTGAACAATGTGCTCAACGTCCGGGCATCGTACTACCAGGAAACCGACGAGATGGTTGCGCGGCTCACCGAGGATCTGGGGATCACCCGCGTTGCCGTCCTCTATCAGGAAGATTCCTTCGGATTGAACGGGCTGGAGGGCGCGCGATTGGCACTGGAGCGCCGGGGCCTGGAGCCTGTAGCGGCCTCGCACTACCCACGCAATACCCGCGCTGTAAGGGGAGCCGTGTTCAAGATCACCGCGGCCAATCCGGAAGCGGTGATCTTGATTGGCTCCTACAAACCGGTGGTCAAGACCATAGAATTGGTGCGGCGGGAGCTGAACCCGGTATTCATGACGGTATCCTTCGTAGGGAGCAACGCACTGGCGAACGAACTGGGGCCCGAAGGGGCCGGCGTGTACGTGACGCAGGTCGTTCCTCTACCCCATGACGAAAACATCCCCGTGGTGGCTCGATACCAAAACGCCCTCTCCGGGTTCGACCCCCAGGCGGAACCCGGGTTCGTTTCGTTGGAAGGTTATCTGGCCGGAAGATTCGCCGTCGCCGGTCTCAGAGCCTGCGGCACCGACCTGAGTCGAGAGGGCCTTCTCAAGGCGGTGCGAGACGCCGGCGTCATAGAAATCGACGGCATGCCGCTCGAATACGGACCGGAAGATAACCAGGGATCCGACGCCGTGTTCCTGACCGTCATTGGTACGGACGGTCAATACCACGGGGTCGAAAAACTTAAACGCCCGTAATAATGACACCCTAAACGATACCTACGGAGAACCTCAAGATGTCCGTGGCAGGCTTCTCGCTCCAGGATGTAGCGGATCTGTTCAGATTCGCTGAGCACACGCATGAACTGCACCAATCGCTGCTGACGCTCGGGATGCTCATTATCGTTGCCAAGTTGGCCGAGGGGGTTTTTCGCAGGCTGCGGTTGAACGCCATCATCGCCTATGCGGCGACGGGCATGTTTCTCGGACCGGTCCTGGAACTAACCGGCGTCTGGTGGATTGAGTCTACGCTGCACCTCGAGTTGGTTCTGACGCTGGGTGTGTTCGTATTCTTCTTCCTCATCGGCCTGGACGAAGTGGATATCTCCAGTTTCATGTCGTCCCTCAAGGGTCATTACTTCCTCGCTGCCGTACTGTCCGTGACCGTATCCCTGGGCGTTTCGATGCTGGTCACCACCGATCTGGTTTTCGATTTCGGACTGAAGCTGAATTTCACGGAGTCGCTGGCGCTGGCCGGCGTGCTTTCGATGACCAGTCTGGGCATCGTGGCCAAAGTGCTGACGGACGGTGGATACCTGAAACAGCCGGTTGGACTGCAAATTTTCACGGTGGTGATCATCGCCGAGTTGATTGCCCTGCTGCTGATCGGCTTCAGCATCGGCGAACACGCCCACCAGGTTTCGCCTGTCGGCATTTTGATTTTACTGGGCAAAGTTGCCGGTTTTTCGGTGGTGACCTGGGTAATGTCGTCGCGGGTGCTGCCGCCGTTGGTGGCGCTGTTGCAGCGGGTGATCCAGGTGCCGCAGCTCTCCCTTGGTTTGCTGCTTGGCATGCTCTTGCTGATCGTGTACGGCGCCGAAGCAGTGGGACTCCACGGCTCGCTGGGTGCTTTGCTGTTCGGGGCGTCGCTGTCGAACCTTCCCTACCAGGTGCGGCAGGAGATCCTCCCGGGGATTCGCAGCGTGGCCGAGGGGTTTTTCGTACCCCTCTTCTTTGCTTCCGCCGGATTGAGCTTCAGCTTTACGTTCGTAACCTTGCCGCTGTGGGCCATGGCGGGGCTGGCGCTGATCCCATTGCTCGGCAACTTCACCGGTGCATTCATCGGCGCTTACGTGTCCCGCCTCGCCGTTCCCTACGCCGTGGCAACCGGGCTGATGGGTAAGGGAGTGGCTGAAATCGCGCTGCTGCTGGTTATGTGGAATTCCGGAACCATTGACGAGGTGGTCTTCTCGTTCCTGGTGCTGGTGATGTTCTGCTATATCCTGTTCATGCCGGGGGTGATCAACTTCGCGGTAAGCCGGGCCAGCCGCAGGCCGGACCTGCCAGCGCAACTTGACGACATTCCGTTGGGAATATACCGCTTTGCCCTGGAAGACATCACGATTGATGACATTCTGGACCGCTCGCGTCGGCACCCTTCGCCTTCGGTCACAGTACGTGATTTCACGGAGCAATGGATCGTTCCGCACCAGCACCACTACGTCGTGGCAGATGATGAAGCGCTGGTAGGGATCGTGTCTCTGGAGATGCTCCGCTACCTGCCTAAGGACGCATGGGACAAGACCCGGCTCGACGCTGTGGTACGCCGCCAGACCCCATTGGCTTGGCCTGATGAGCATGTCGAAGACGTGCTGCAGCGTATGTCAGAGAATTCTCTTTCCATCATACCCGTGGTGGAAAGAGATTCGGAGGCGTTTTTAGGCGCTGTCACCAGCAACGATATCATCCAGCTCATGACCATAGAGACTACGGGAGAGAGCCCCTCGCCGGTCTCGATCCGGACATTGTCTCGACGGAAGCACTAACAGTCCGTTGATAAAGTCGCTCTGCAGGCGAGGCCGAGCCATTGTGGCCGAAGACAAGGCGTGCGACCGAGTCCCATCCAGCGATTCGGCGAGGGAGCGCAACGCAGTATTTCGTCCGCAAGGGCCGGCCGTAGTACGGATGGACTCTTTCAACGGGCTGTTAAGGCCTCGGTAGGAGGAAACGGATGAAGCTCGTCCTGTTCGATAATTTCAGGACCGGCCTGCTCCGCGATGGCCGGATCGTGGACCTCAGTCCGGCACTCGGCAGCCTGGCTGAGCAGCCCTCGCAATGGCGCATGGAAGCGGTGATCGAAGCCTTCGATGAGTACCGCCCGCGGTTCGAGCAGTTGGCAGAAAGCGAGAGGGGAGTACCCAAAGATGCCGTGCGGATTCTGGCGCCGCTGCCGAGGCCGCGCCACCTGCTCTGCGCGTTCTCGAACTACCTGGAACGGGAGGGTGCGACAAGAGGCGCCCTCGATTTCTTCTACAAGGGCGCGACGAGCATCGTCGGTACGGGAACGACGATTGAGGTACCAAACCTGGAAGGCGCAGTGGCCTATCAGCCGGAGCCGGAGATCGCATACGTGATCGGCAGGCAGGCCCGGCATGTGTCCGGGGAAGACGCCATGGACCACGTCTTCGGGTACGTCAACTTCATCGACGTGTCCTGCCGGGGTCTGCAGGCGCGGCGCACCACATTCCTCTCCAAAGGGATCGACGACTGGGCGCCGATCGGCCCTGCACTCGTGACCAAAGACGAGATCGCCGACCCGCAGGACGTACGGGTGCGGCTGTGGCTGAACGAGGAACTTCAGCAGGATTACAGCACGTCGGCGATGGCGTACCCGATCGCCGAGCAGATCGTCTGGCTCAGCCGGTACATTACCCTCATGCCCGGCGACGTGATCGCGTGCGGCACGCACCACGGAGGCCTCTGCAACATTAACGACGGGGACAGCGTCGACGTCGAAGTCGACGGGCTGGAGCGGCTCTCCATCGCAGTACGCTCGCACGCGCCGAGGCTCACCGAGCGGTGGCGTCCTCCCGGCCTCCGCGATACAGGACCGGCTACCTCATAGCGTACCGCTGGCGCAGACAGGCGAGGCCATCGCACGTGGCGCCGCCGGAATCCCTCCCGTGGCTCCGCTCCTCAGCGCTTACGCGCCACGTGTCGATCTTCGTACACTCCCTTTGGAAATCTTTCCGGATTGAGTTCCTCCGGCATATAATGCCAGGCCGTACTGTAGCGCGTGCGATTGCTGTGGTTATCATAGGCGCCGTGCAGGAGATTGGCGGAAAACAGAACGACCGTGCCGGCGGGAATGACCAGATCCACGGCCCGTGATTCATCGACCTCCGTCCAGCTGCCATGCCTGCCCGGATTCTTGCGGTGCTCGACAATGCTGCCTGTCAGGTGGCTGCCGGGCACCACCCGCAGACACCCGTTCTCCACGTCTGAATCTTCCAGATATATTCCACAACTGATGATGCGGTCCGTATCGGTGCCGAAATAGAAATTGTCCTGATGCCAGCTCGTTGACGTGCCGCCGTTGGGTAGCTTCGGAAAAAACTTGGTGCCGAACACATCGATGTTTTCGCCGGTCAATACGGCCACGCGGTCCAGAATCGCCGGTTCACGCGCCAGTTCCAGCACGCGGGCATCCACCACGCAAACCCCCTGAACCTTGTGCAGCAGACCCGCCCGGGGGTTGCCGCTTTCGTCCAGTTCCAGCGCCCAGTGCGGCGTTTGCCCGGTTAATTTGCTCCCCTTTGCGACCAGTTCATCAAACACGCGCTTGTAATAGGCCAGTCGCTCGCCCTGTATCAGGGCTTCGAAAACGAGATACCCGTCTTCCCGAAACTGCCCCATCTGTTCGTCAGTCAACATTGAGACCTCCTCAATGGTTTTTTCCCGGAAATGAGTTGCCTGAATTCAACCGCCGAGTCGCCCGGCTCGCAATCTGCGACAGGCGCAGGAATCGGCGGGCAAGCCCTGAGCCGCTCCCTGAGCTTGTCGAAGGGTCGGCGAAGGGATATCGATTGGCCATCGACGGATATTGAAACGCGGGCATTTCGACAAGCTCAATGACCACGTTTCAGCGAGACGGGATGAATCGGCGGTCGAATGGTGAGGACTTTTCGGGACAGGACACTGGTTCGCACGCCAACTTAGGCCGTGCAAAGGGCAACCAGCGCGGCGGGGAACACACCGGCCGGGGTGATCAAGCAAACTTGTAGCAGACACAGGATCTTTCTTTGGCTATATTAACCTCAATTCGAGAAAAGACAACAGTCAAATCGGCCACAAAAAGCCTGAATGCGTGTAGAGGGTACACCAAAAGCGGTGAGACGGGAGCCGGTAGACGGTAGAAGAAATACTTGCCCGTTTTTTTTGTTCCATCTTGCCGTTGGCACGAAAAGAATCGTCGCGAGGCAGGCAATCTCTCCCGTCTCCCGTCTCCCGTCTACCCGCTTCTGAGGGACCGCTGCGAAACGGGGTATTAAGGTCGTTCATAAGGATGATATTTCCGTTCACGTCCGGTGACCTGGTTTATCCTGGTAATCCGCAGTTTAATCGCCTCTATCAACTTGCACATATACGAACTAACGTCACCGAAAAACGATGAATCCTGGTTAGAAAGGAGTAGACCCGTGTCAAGAATCGAACCCGCATCACGACTGATCCGTCTGAGTGGGGCCAGGATCGGACTTCTGGACCCCGGAAAGCGTACCGCGGGAGCCGTTCTCAATGGCGTCGGGGAGCGGCTGGCGGCGGAGTACGACGCGAACGTGGTCGGTCCCTGGAAGAAGTCATCCCCCTACCGCGTCTGCACGAAGAAGCTTGTGGAGGAAATCGTCCCGCAGTGCGACGGGCTTGTCATGGGGGTCGTGGACTGATGCGGCGCCAGTTCGTGCAGTTTGCACGATATGCTGGAGTTCGAGTTGCGAGGCATCCCCACCGCCTACATCACGGCAGCGGGCAGGGTCCCAAAGATCGAACGCGATGGTGATGGTTTCAAGCTATCGCATGCGACAGGAAACTACCTGGTCGAAGGATGGGCGGATGCCGGACCGCAGCCGGACAACGCGCATCGCAGGCTGATTCACTTCGGGGTACACCGCAGGATGCGGATGTACGATGTGAAGGAGGGAGATCTGGTCCGCTACCGCGGCAGGGACCTGCGATGGGAGTATCCTCGAAAGGAACTGGAAGCCAGGTTCAGGCCTTCCGGAGCCGGCGCGTGGTCGAGCACCCTTGACGGCGTCGCAGGCTACAGGAATATCGAACTGCGCGTGCACGCCGCACCCATGGGAGGCAAAATAGTGGATGAATGCGTGGAAGAGGCCGTCCCGCAGGTGGTGTCGATTCTGACGGGCGGGAGGGCGTGAATTCACGCATCGAATCATCGAAGCAGCTTGACTACCCCGTCTCGGGTTGGACGATGCAGAAGTCGGCGCCTTGCGGGTCCCGGGCGACCACCATGTGTCCGAACCCTGGGAAATTTTCCGGCTCAGCCATCAATCGCCCCCCGTGCCCCATTACATAACCCGCCGATTCGTCAAAGTCCTGGACCTGAAAATACACGTACCACTCGGATGCGACCCCTTCTTCGATCATCCGGTCCGGCATCTGCATAATCCCCCCTACACCCTTTCCTCCCACCAGCACGGTCGAGTATTGAACCGGCTGTTCCTCACCCGCCGTCGCGGTTTCGATACCGACAACCTGCTCGAAAAACCGAACCGATACCGCACGATCTGTGCTTAGATGCTCACACCAGGAAAACGCGCCCGCTACCGACCTGACGCCGCATCCCACGAACTCGCCGGGCTCCCACAGCGTCGTCACACAACCCGTGGGGTCCGCGATCACCGCCACCCGACCCGCCCGATCAACGTCTCTGGAATCCGCCAGCACAGCCCCGCCATTCGTTGCCACCCGCCCGACCACGGCGTCGACATCATCTACCGACATGTAGAGGTTCCACTTCGCGGCGCCGTCCGGACGGATCTGCCCGGCGCCCGATTCATAGATCGCCGCCGCTGCCGACCCGCCCAGCATCGCCATCGAATAAACCCCGATGTCCATCTCCCCCATCTCTTCGTCTACAAACTCCCAACCGAATAACCCGGCGTAGAACGCCCTCGCCCCGGCCAGATCAGTTGTCGCCAGATCAACCCAACACGGCGTTCCGTGTGTGTACTTTTCAATCATTGGCATTGAGTCTCCGGATCCTCAGCAAGACCCCCTGCGACCTGGTTTTCATCATCAATCGCCATCGCCCACCTCACGTACACCGAACACCGCCGCCTGCGGGTCCGCGGATCATTAGCCTCAATCTGAATAAAACAGCAACGCGGCGACGCGATAAAACCCTCCGAAACGGGGCGTTATCGACGTAAAGAAGGACGTTTATTCCCTTCACGTCCAGTGCCTGGTGTATCCTGGTAATCAGCAGTCTAATCGCCTTTATTAACTCGCACATATTCGAATTAACCTCCCCGAAAAGTGACGAATCAAGGTTAGGCAATGGATGTTTTGCGTCACGTCGGTGCGTGTCCCGCTGTCAATCGCGGACCCTCGAGAAAGCCCTGCCGGGTCAGGAAGTCCAGCATCACCGCCGCGCACGCCTCCGGTTTCTCGAACTGCAGAAAGTGTGTCGTTCCGGGCACGAACTCGTGGTCGACGCCTGCGGCGGCGCTGTAGTCGAACTTCGGACGATTCGGATCCATGGCGGGATCTGACCCGACGATCATGGTTGGACATCGCAGCGAGCCGAAGTCCACAGACACCGCAGGTTGCGAGGCTTCATACCAGATTTGCGCTTCGTACTCGCGAGGGCATCGGAGCTCGAAACCCTGTCCCGTCCCGGACTCCCTGAGGGTTGTCCTGGCAACGAGATCCAGGACGCCCGGCACAGCGTGCTGGAAGTAATGGAGGTTGGTATGAAGTTCGGCGAGCTCTTCCCGGGCCCTGAACCACGGCGCCCTCCAACTGAGCATGTCACCCGTTCGCACCGCCCGCAGCTCGAACTCCCTGTATCTCGGGCCCGGGTTGCACAGAGGCGGCGCGAACAGTACCATCGCGGAGTAGTGACTGCCTCTCGAAGGCGTGTGCATGGCGGCCAGGGCGGAAATGGAGTGGAAGACGCCCACCGTGGATTTCTCGCCGTAGAGCCTTTCGATCGCTTCGAAGATGTTGTCGTGGTCGCGGGAAAACGCATCGAAACGATGGTTCTCCAGGGCCCCGACTTCGTTCCAGCCGTGGTTCCTGAGGTCATGGACCACCAGGTCGAAGCCGGCGGCCAGCAACGACCAGAACGGGTAGTAGAGGTCGATGGCGAGGCCATTCCCGTGACTGAGGACAAGCCGGGGACCCGCGGGATTCCCGTGGCGTCTCAGGACGATGACGGCGTCGTCGTCCACCTTCACGCTGTCAGTGGACAGCGGCTCGGGTATCTCCCAGATGGCTGGAGGTACTGTCAATTCAGCTTCCTTTGCGGCCGGCGCGACCGCCGGCTGTTGTGCTCAGGGACTCGGGAGACGGCTTGTCGAACCAGCGAAATCGAGCTATTTATAGAAAACCCCGATGCGGATCACCCGGTCGCCTACCCCTGCGTGCAAATATAGTCCCAATCCAGCAGGATCACAAATCAACTCTAATGAAACGGAATTACAGTGCTCGCACGGCTGCGACGAGCTGACTGAAGTTCATTTGCAGATCCCGACAGCCGAAATCACCCTGGCGAGGAGGATTAACAGACGATTGTCGTTTACTATTCTTGACATTCGTCAATCCCTGCCGATCCGCCCAGCATCGCCATCGAATAGACACAGATGTCCATCTGCCCCATCTCTTCATCCACATACTCCCAACCGAACAGCCCCGCGTAGCACACCCTTGCCCCAGCCAGATCAGTTGTCACCAGATCAACCCAGCACGGCGTTCCGTGTCTGTACTCTATAACTTTTGGCATCACGTCTCCTGATCCCTGGCAGACCCCCGTCGAAGGCGGCTTCTATCTGCTTGTCTGAAACACTTGCGAAATACACCACGAGATGTTTATCTTGACCTTCCATCGTAGTTTCTTCCAAGATCATTGTTGTTTGGTTATTTGTCTAACCATAATATAATACAATGACTTGTGTAAGGAAACTACCTTTTTTATTTTTGAATCTGACGTAATTGGCAAGTATCTGGTTATCTATTGGGGAGGCATTCGTGTTCTTCAGATCAGTTGTCCTCTTCGCGGTGATGGCTTTCACAGCCCGGGCATCCGGTTGCCCAGGTGACTTCGACAACAACAGGCAGGTTGACTTCGCGGACTTTCTCGCCCTGGCCGGTGCATATGGCAGTCAGCAGGGTGAGGCGGGCTATAACGCTGTGATGGATATGGACACGAATGGCTCAATTGATATGGCCGACTTTCTGGCCTTCGCGAATTTGTTTGGTCAACTCTGCGTTGCCGAACTCACCCGTTTGACGAATAACGAGACCATCGAGTTACATCCCGCGTGGTCGCCGCCGGACGGCCGGAAGATTGCTTTTCTTTCCGGTTTTGAAGACCCCGAATTGTGGGTGATGAATGCGGACGGCGGTGATTCTTTAAGATTGGCTACTTCGATTGCAGTGGATACCGAATCGTACACGACACTTGCCTGGTCGCCGAACGGTGAGCAAATCGCATTTTCCTCTGCTCGGGATGGGAATGCAGAGATCTATAAGGCAGCCGCAAATGGTGAAGGGCTTACTCGTCTTACCAATAATAACGCAGAAGATTTATACCCTTCCTGGTCACCTGACGGCGCCAGGATCGCCTTTTCTTCGAACCAGGACGGGAACTTCGAAATCTATGTGACGGGTCCGGAAGGCTCAGATCTCACGCGGCTGACGAACAGTTCTGTCCAGGATTTACTTCCGGTCTGGTCACCCGACAGCAAGAAGATCGCCTATACGTCCATAGGAGTCGATTCCAACCAAAACGAGTTCGCTGTCATTTCCGTAGTGGATGTTGTGTCGGCAACGGTTACGCAACTCACCGCGGATAGCGAAGGTAGTCTTCTCCCTGCGTGGTCGACTGACGGAACAAGAATCACCTTCTGGTCAAGCCGTGACAATGCCCGTACAAACTACGGCGATATGTATGTGATGAATGCCGACGGCAGCGAGGTTACTCGCCTGACTAATCAGGATATCTGGGATGATTTGTGGGTCGATGCCGCTTGGTCACCGGACGGATCCAGAGTCGTTTACTCAGCCGTGGGAGATGGCCCGCTTTATGTAATGAACGCCAACGGTACTGATGTCAGACGACTAACGAATCGCGAGAATGCGGAGTATTTTCCGGCCTGGTCGCCCGATGGCAGGAAAGTTGCCTTTCTCTCCAGACCCGAGACGACTTTTGATATTTATGTTGTTGAGATCCCGCCAGAGTAAGTTACAGATCTTGGAAGTTGATTGCATGGGAATCAGCGATTGTTGATCGAACGTAAGGAGAGTTAGTGTGCCTATCATTGCTCAGTTCGAGGCGGAACTCAAAAGGAACTCAAGCCCTGCCTTTGGCCGGTGGTTCGCTGTCGATTTGCACAATCACTCCCCGAACAGTCCGGACTTTAGAGGCAATAGCCTGACAGCGCTAGATGATGCTGTGGCACATCTAAGCATGACACCTGTGGATCTCGTGATGTTCACGGACCACGGTCAGCTACCTGAGCGTGCATTTGCGGAGAAGGTATCTAGTTGTAGCGGCAAGACTATTCTGCGTGGTGTAGAATTGAACATTTTCGTAGATGCCTGGGCCAAACCCGAAGGAAAGATCGACAAGAGCATGTTCTTTCACTTGTTAGTTGGATTCGACCCGGAAGGAAATCAGAATCCAGAATACTGGCTTGACCACCTATATAGGGAATGTTCGCACGAAGAGCGCTCCATTAATGGTACTAGGGTGAAGGGATTCACTGCATCCACCGATTCAATTTGCGATACCTTAGAGGAGTCTGGAGCAATCCTCATCCCGGCTCATCTTCACACAAAAAGAGATCCGTTCAAGAGCCGGAGCATCGATGATATTTACTCCGACCAGGAATTTCTGCGACTGGCACAGAGCCGATTCACGGCGCTGGAAGTCAAAGATGTCTCCACCGCAGAATTCTTCGACGGAGCGCACGAAGAGACCGGCAACCTGTTGAAGACCTGTTTACTCTCAAGTGACGCACACGAGGTGACTGCTATCGGACGGAGGGTTACTTATGTCCAGATGGAACGTCCTAGTTTTGCTGAACTAAAGGCAGGCCTTCAGATGCCATTCCGGGTGTCCCTAAAAAAGCCGCAAATGCCAGACAGCAGCGTCATTGGAATCAATATTAGAGGACAATTCTTCTCGGACTTGTGGCTCTCATTCTCACCAAATTGCAATGCTCTTATTGGCGTAAAAGGTTCCGGGAAAACGTCCGTCCTCGAATGCCTGCGCTTTGCGCTAGGATCCCCGGTTCCGGAGTCGCGAAGGGAGGAGGTAGAGTCTCATCTTCAGAACATCCTTGGGACTAGCGGGGTAGTCCGGGTATTGATAAAGCGAAAGGACGGAGCCAAGGTTCTCGTTACACGGTCAGTAAGCAGCTTGTACCATTTCAATCTGACCTTCGAAGATGACAGACAACAGGAAGTTGGGAATCCTGAAGCCTTGATGTTTCCGTCATATATTCTAGGCTGGCATGAGATTGAACAAGCGGCGACTGAGCCAAAGATACGCCAAGTGTATCTAGACACCATCGCCGGTCGCGAACAGATTCGTCAACTCAGGGAAGATGCGGAGGCTAAGGCCAGTCAGATCAGATTTCTGCACGAACAGGCAGCCAACCGATATGCGCAGTTCCGCACTTTACATGATCGGGTCATGCGTTTGGAGGATCTGCGTGCCGGGCTTCAAGAGTTGACAGATGCGAAGCTAGTCGAGCTTCGCGACTCATACCAAACTGCAATGCGGCAACGGGATGCCATCGCGGACTTGACGAATAAGCTCCGCGACTCAAAGGACAGCATCAGGGAACGTGCCAGTGGGTTTATGGTTTCTTCTGATCCAAGCGAATTTGATGGAGAGTCGCCTCTCGCCGGATTTGCCCGGAAAGCAGCGGCAGCTGTAACAAGGCAAGAGTCTCATGTAGGTGAATTCGTTGTGCAGCATCGGGAGCGGCTGGAAGCCATTGTTGAGGAGCTAGAAGGGTATTCCTCAGAAATACGTAAGACCTTCGACGAATTCACGGAGAGCTACTCTCGGCGCATCGCCGAGTTAAGTCCGGAGCAACAGCGGCTATTGGAGACACATCAAAAGGTGATGGATGACACCAAGGAATTGCCACGGCTCAAAGGCGAGGAAGAGAGAGAAAAGGCGGAAGTAGAGAAAATTCTTAATTCGTTGATCGAGATTTGCGACGGCGTCGCTGAGGCGCTAGACAAACAGACGCACCTCAGGACCGAGAAAGTTGCGGAGTTAAACTCGCAGCTTGTGAGCTACAATGTGAATTTGCAGGTGGCACCGCTTGCTCAGCGAGGGGCGTTTGAGGATCTTGCCCAGCGAAGTACGGTGGGCGCGGACATCCTAAATCAGGTGAACTCCTTTGCCCCAAACGAGAAACGACATCATCGCCGGCTTGCGGAAGCTTACAAGAATCTGAAGGAGAACCTCATTGATGGCTTTGCGCTTTTCTTTAGTTCCTTAGAATTCTGGGGGTATTTGGGGGCATTTGAGGAAGATGATCTGAGGATTGGTCTGAAGGTCAACGGTGGTGAGGAGGAGTATAGAGCGATCGACCAGCTATCTGCCGGTCAACGTTGTACGGCTGTCTTTCCGTTGCTCCTAAAGCTGCAGGAGGGCCCACTAATTGTTGACCAGCCGGAAGACAACTTGGACAATCGCCACATTGCGGAGTCCATAGCTCCAGCTTTGTTGGAGGACAAACGATCTCGGCAGATTGCCTTCACGTCGCACAATGCAAATCTAGTAGTCTTGGCTGATGTTGAACAGATTGTGATGTTCGAGGGGAGAGGATCTACGGGGGTCATTGAAGCACGGGGATTCTTGTGCAATAGCGCTTCGGTGATTACACCAATGGTAATCGCGATACTCGATGGGGGGGATACGGCACTGAAATTGCGGTATCAGAAGTATGGAGTCACGGAACGGACCGACTAGCAGGTAGTGTCGCAGGCGGAAGGTGAGGATAGCCGGTGGAAGTGGGTTAACTATGGAACCGACCCCGCAGCGGCATCTCGGACGCGTCGCAACCCGCGACTGCGTCCACGCCCCACTGTTCCTGCTTACCATCCGGTTGCACAATGGCCACTCGCAGACCACGCACGAGCCACGGGCTTCTGCGTGGCTTGGGTCCAATCGCCTCATCGCTCTCCGTGTGCAACCCGGTCACCCGCCGCAAGTCTCCTTGTGGCTCAAGGCTGATCGCCTCATCGCCTTTGATGTGCAGGTCCGCGTACCACTCAGCAAATCGTCCGACCGGAATCCCGTTCCCCGGATCCAACTCCTTTGCGCCCCGTAGTTTATACTCCGGATTGATGGACGCTAGCCCTTGTTCGCAATGCAAGGTCCTGGTCTTGTAACTGCCGAACGGGTTCGTTCCACTCATGGAACCCACCGGCAGAAACCATGTGTCGTCGAGAAGATTGGGCACATAATCCTGCCGCTTCATCGGCTGTACATAGTACGGCAGAACCTAGAACACGTTTTCCGTTGACCCTCCTGCGAGCGCAGATAGCTTCTCATGTTGTCTGCGCTGAATGGTGAACAAGTAGGGCTCCCCTTCACCACGCCCCCTCGGTGCCTTGAACTGAAACGCGAAAACCCTGGTCTCCGGCGTCATTTGGGCAAAGAAATCCACACCCTCTTGACTCTCCTCGCGCTGGGTGAGCCCCCTTAGATATGCCTTCGGCATCTCCAACGGCCCACGTAGGAACGCCAGCAGTTCCGCGCCTACATTCAGTTCCAGGGACTTTTCTGAGACCTTCATTCCGTCAAAGTTCCTCCGCCAAAGTAACTGGCTCGGCGGTTCTCTTACTTCCCCGCGATCACGAATTCCTCCCAATTTCTGGGCGGGCCTTCCTTCATCAGCTTGAACAGAGTCCTTGCCGCAATATCGAAACCTGTGTTGAACGCCTCCCGATATCTCTCCGGCGATGGCTTTCGCTTCCTTCTGTGTACGATTTCCGATCGCACGTTGTAGAACTCAGCGACGGACTTCATTACCCCAACCCGTTCTTCCGCATCCAGGCCCAGAAACCACGACACCCGAGTACGCATCTTGTGGGATATCTCACCGCCGCCAAGCTCATACATCCGCTCCAGTGCGATGGCGACGTCCAGGATCTTGTCTTCCGCCGCAAACCGTCCGTCCCTCGCAAGCGCTTCGGCGAGTCGCGCAACAACCGGCGCCAGCTTCCCATAACGCTGGCTTTTCCGTTCGTAATACGCGGCTTTCGCTTCCGCAACCGCCTCTGACCGAGGTCGTGGAGGTTTTTCAAAAGGACCGTACCGATGGACTGGCCGACCCGATTGCACACCTCCATGATTGTGCGCCCGTCCGATCAAGTGACAGGCGGATCGGATCAGACACTCACGAACCGCCGCAAGACACACGATAGGCACCCGATGCGATACCGCCAGCAATTCCAGAAACTCCAGTGCATCCGGCGCGAACGGTCTGGGAGGTACCGCATCCGACTCCGTGGGGTCGCCCCTCCGGCGGAACACCGGAAGGGTTTCACAACCGCCCCGACCAGCCGCCAATCCCGATACCTGACGACGTCCGGCGCCATGTCCTTCAGCACCTCTTCGTCGACGAAGGTCCGCGCCTCCTCGAACGGCAGCATTTCGAGCCTGCCATCTATGTCGATTTCCTCTTCCAGGCACAGGCCATGGAACAGCACCACGTCGTATCCGATGTTGAGATCGCCGGGCGCAGCCTGGGCGTCACCACCACTGGCAGAGCCGAGCAAGGTGTGTAACTCTCCTGCAGCTTTGTGGAAACCGTCCCCCGGGCAGTTCGTCCGCGCGCGCCATCAACCCGCCGATCAGGTCCGTGAGAGCCGTCGAGTTGCCATGACCGCGGATCTGGACCCAGAAATCATCGTTGTTGATGAGTGGACCCACCGCGCGCCACAGCGTGGGATGTGATCGCAGGACGGTTCGAACCGGATCCATCGCCGCACGCAGCGGCGCGTAGTAGTGACTCTTGCCGAATCCGTGAGCCGCTTCGGCATAGAGCATTCGCAGATCGTCCAATGGAAACGGCGTCACGTCTCGGCCGTTGACGAGGATCTGCTTGCGCGGAATGTGTTGCCAATACGCCTTCAGGAACGGACCCTGGGCCTTTGACAACCCGGGTAGTGCACGCGGGAGCCGCTCGATCCAGACTTCGGCTTCGAATTCTTCCGACATAATGCGCACCCTAAACTCTCAACCGTCGACCTGCAACACCGCGTTCCCAGCTCTTCGACTTCACCCCCGCTTATGCCTCCATCTCCCCCTTCCACAACCCGTTCGGAAGGCGCAAGAGCAGCCTCTCCGACACCGTCCGGCCCACTTTGCCGTCCGGCACCATCCAAGCTGCGGGTGCCTACAACAGCCTCAGCCAGTACCCCGACCTTGACGGAGACCGCATGACGGAGTTCGCCTGCTTCTTCATCGAGATGGGACCGCGCTTCACGACCCATGACTACAAGTGTGCCGAGGGTCGAGTCGCCGAGTTCAAGGCCCCCTTGGACGACGCCTTCGAGATCTGCGATCTCATCCTGTCGCCTGTCGGCTTCCCAGCCTTCCCGAACATGACGTTCCTTGGCAACATCACCGTTGACTCGTCCTACCCCGCCCATTAACTGGAACGAGGCGTTAACCATGCACGCCAACAACATCAGCCACCTCATCACATCCGCCGCCTTGGATCCAGCACCGCCCGCGCCTATTGTAAGGAGGAACGAATTCGAGTCTGCCGTCCAGTGGTTTCGTCGCGTATGAGCATACGCCGGTGGGAATTAAGGCTCAGGGAGTATTCACAGTTATCTGTCCGCGGCGTCGCGTCATATCGGGTACACGAGCGCACGCAATTCCGTTGAGACCACGATATAATGTTTCGGATCGACGGGGTTTCCGAGCGTGGAAACGGCGAATCGGTACTCGCTTTGTGGCTCGAACGATCTGCGCTTAGTGAACCAAGCCCTCGGTCCGGCACCCGGATCGAACCAATGCTCCTGGGTGTCAACGCGCCCCGATCGATCCGCATAGTGGACGGGGCCGTGATAGACATGAACGACAGTTTCAATGGAATTCGAACCCTCCTCAAGACTCGTGGAGTAGTGTGTGGCGGCGTAGAGCATTTCATCGAGCCCACTGAGCTGTACATCCGCTGTTTTGTCAAGGCCGAGGGCAAACTCGATGCCCAGCCAGGTGGCAAATGCGTCGGCATCAGCGATTCCAGTCGCGGCAGTGTAACCGTATTCGGAGGCGAAGTGGTCACTCAATCGTCCAAACTCGCGATTGTTGCGGTAGTGAGCGGCGCAGAAAATCCATGGTTCATGTGATGAGACAAACGTCAGCTCTGCTTGCGTGACGGCCCCACCCGGGATGACTTTGTCGGCCCAATTGGTGGCGTCCTTGGTGAGGGCGCCGTCGTCTCGGTCGCCGATTCCAGGTTTGAGGTCTTCCTGATCGCGGTAGAATGCGGGCGTGGCGAGTTGGAGCAATTCTGTGCAGAAAGCTGCATAAGCCGGCTCTGAGAACTTTACAACGTTGCCAACGGCAGGTGCCCGCGGGGATCGATGGTCGAGGTTATGTATATGGATCAGGTGCACGGATCGAGTTTCCTTGTCCTGGACAGTGACCATGCGGGATAACGGGGAAAACGCTGCGGCCGAGGGATTTCTGTCCTTGGCAAGGCGGGAGGCCTCGTCGATGGCTCGGTTTATGGTGTGGATCGCATCCTGACCCAGATGGCACACAAGCAAGCGACCGTCTCGGTACCGTGAAGCGGTTGGGCTATGGCAGTCCATCAGTTCTCCAGTTATCAATAGAGAATCCGCGTGCGTGACAACATCGCGCACACCAATCCGAAACATGACGCTTGCAAGTCTTGCGTTGATATCTGAGTGATGGCGGCTTAACCATTGCTTGGCGCGCTCCATCGCGGGACAAATGCTCTGCAAGGTCAACCATAACTTCGCCGAACGGCCTGGGAGACCGATTGACAAAACGGCGACTGTCGCTGTGAATCATCTCATTGTCGGGAATTTGACTGGAAGCCGAACTCTTGTTTGGGTGCGTATTCTAAACATAACGGATTGACCAATGAACAGGTAGAATAAAGCGCTGGTCAAGTCCGAAATCTCCTGTGAAATCGTCTATCCGGGTTAATGCCGCTTGTCAGTCGTCGGCTAAATCGACCTGCATCTGCCGTCGAATCACCTCAGACAGAAACGCTCTATCGTACAACAATGGCCCTTGCGATTCCCAGACGCTGCCGTTACCTTTGACACCGGTTGTCGTTACTTCTTCGCACGCGATGAACAACAGTTGGAACGGGCGTTTGGACGTGATGGCGAGTCCTTCGATCGTCCCACGGATCCATGAAGCCTAAACGAAACTGAAAGACCCAATGTCAAGCGCCTGGAGCCGACAGGAAGTCGAAGCCACTGTTCGTGAATATTTCGATATGCTGGTTTCGGAACTTCAGGGTGAGGGGTTCAACAAAGCCGCTCACAACAGGGGACTCCGTGATCGGTTGGATGGCCGAACGCGCGGCGCCGTAGAGCGTAAACACCAGAACATCAGCGCAGTCCTGATCGAGTTGGGTTTCCCTTACATCAGCGGATACAAGCCGCTCTCCAACGTTCAACACATGCTGCGGGATGTGGTGAGCGAGCAGGTTCCGTCGTTTGAGCACCTGGTCAAAGCCGATGTCGAGACAACCCAGATCCCGGTCACAGTCGATGATATCCTCGACATTAGTGTAGATCCGCCTGTGCCTGCATCTGTTGCGGTGGGTGAAAAAGCAACCGACTACGTGGTTCGCGGTCACCACTCCCCGACGACAGACTACCTCGAGATGGAGGCGCGCAATCGATCGCTCGGGTGCGCCGGAGAAGCACTGGTCATGGAGTTCGAACGAGAACATCTAATGCGCGAAGGCAAGGATCGCCTGGCCAGGAACGTCGAGCAGGTCTCCAAGACCGTTGGGGACCATGCCGGCTATGATATACGTTCGTACGAAGTCAGCGGGCAGGACCGATTCATTGAGGTCAAAACAACACGTTACGGAAAGCTCACACCCTTCTACATCAGCGCTGGCGAAGTCCGATTTTCCGAGGCGAACGCAAACGCTTACCATCTCTACCGGCTGTTCGAGTTTCGACAGAGTCCCAAATTCTTCCAGTTACACGGGGATGTCGGCCGTCAGGTGAACTTGCAGGCGATCAACTACCGCGCACGCTTCTGAACGTCGTATCTGGACGGACATCGAAACACTCAGGAACCTTTGTCCCGTTACTTCTGGGTTCGCATCGTGGCCGGCGAACGCTCCTTCCTAACGCGCTTTTTCTAACTGAGGATTCTCCGTGTGATTTCGAACCTCGTTAAGACGTTTCTCGAACTAGGAGACGCGACGTCCCGCAATCTCAAGTTCTCCCATCGTCCAGATGTGTACGTCAGTTACGGTGAAGAGACGATCACCGAAACCAACTTGCTTGAGATCAGGCGCCGACATAGCGACCGCGTTCACCTTGAGATGTTTTCTAAGAAAAAGGAGTCCCTGAGCGGTGCCGACTGGGAGTGGCACATCATCGGCGAAACGTGGACCTTGAAGATGCGAGTACAAGCCAAGAGAACCCAATGCAAGAAGGACAGGCTGCGTATCAAGTACAATCAGCAGCGTAAGTTCCTCTTGGAGTGCGCAGAGTACGCCAACATGAGACCGATGTACTGCATCTATTGCACAGAACCTCAGCGCAAGATTTGGACTAAATGCCATCCTGGATATGATTTTGAGGGATATCAAACCGGCTGTCTCTTGGCGGATGCCAACCACGTATCCGAAAGAACCTCGAATTTGAGCGAAATCGAACACAAGTGTTTTCCTTGGCATCTGCTGTTTGACCAAGACGAAACAGGGTGGGACGGTCCCACAATTGCCGAACTAAACGAAAACATGGATGGCGACTTCAATCGCAACGGTGTTCACGAAACCAATCGAGACGACGCCGAACGATTAAGTAATTCGCCAGTCGGTCAAACAGAAATTTCGGACCGCGGGACACATCGAATAATGAAAATCGACGTTCGGGATCAGTAATAGGTGGTGTCCGGCGTGGTAGAGCATCAAAGATTGAAAACCTGGTCAAGAGACCACCGCATGGAATCGTAGACGATACCCGTATTCCTTTACCTGTTGGCGACGGTACGGTCTACGATGCCCGGTTGATTTCGCCGTCTTCTTCCGATGAGAATAGAGATCGCCGGGGAAGCTCAAGGTAAAACTTCGCGCCTTCTCGACTGCGTGTGACGTTCCTGCCGCCAAACCGATGGATGTGGCGCAGTAGTCACGAATTCCTTTCCCGGGAGCGAGGGCATCCTGCCCTCGACGGCGAATAGGTGGGGTCCTTGCTCCGTCATTCCAGATGTGGTTTCGGATGGAAGGGAAACAACTAGGCCTTGATGTGGAGATTCGTCGGTTGCTCGAAGTTCGAGGGCAGGATGCCCTCGCTCCGGATATTGGTAGATAGTGGACTGATGTAGGACAGGATGTCCACCCAACAAAGGATTTCGCGACCGATATAGCTTGTTTGTAGATCATCCCGCGTATTCGCGAAAGCCACTTCGACCTTCACGGGGACATGCCGCGAGCCCTTTCCAAAATCGCCAGGCATCTGGTTCACCTGTGCGCCCGTAAACCGATGGCTGCGCCGGTCGATATGACGGGCCGACACGTGATCGTAACCGGGGCGTCGCCGAATTCACTCGGGTACGAAACCGCAAGGATCCTGGCAAGCTGGGGCGCGACGGTCGTGGCGACCCGCGTCCGCAATGTGCCTCTCATGGAATCGTCGCTGAAAGACGACCTTCGAAAGATCGGCGCCAGCGAAAACAACGTCACAGCACACAGCCTGGATCTCCGCGATCCGGAAAGCGTCGAAGGCTTTGCGGTGTGGTATCGCGAAAATCACCGGGGTAGACTCCATGTCCTGGTAAACAACGCGGGCATTCACAGGAAGACCTTCACCCCGCGTAAGGTGCCCACTTTAGCCGAAGATGGCCGCGAAATACACAGGCGAACCAATTATCTCGGCGCCTTTCACCTGACCTGGGCGCTGCTTCCGCTCCTGCAACGAAGTGGTCTGGAAAGCGGCGACGCGCGTGTGGTCAACGTGTCCTCCGGTCTCCACGACCGGGTTGGGAACGAAAGCCTTTTCAGTGATATGCCGCTGTACCACTCTTGGGACGCGTACGGGCTGTCAAAGCTGGCGATGATTCACATGGCCTGTGAAATCGAAAGGCGCTTTGGTGAATCATACAACCTGCACGCGGTGGCTTTGCATCCGGGAGTCGTAATGACCAACCTGACACTGCCGCCGGCGTTTCGAGGCCGCCTTGGCAAGGCCGCGCATCGAATCGGCTCCTTGCTGACCTCACTGGTCCTGCTGTCCCCGAATGCCGGGGCGCAGACCATCGTGATGTGCGCAAGCACCAGGGCGATCCGGGGTGGGCATTACTACGAGCGCTGTGCTGTCGCCGAGCCTTCCGAGAACAGCCGGGACGAAGCGGTCTCAAAACGGTTGTGGGACCAGTCTGAAAGGTGGGTCCGGACACTCCCTGTAACTGTGGGGGACGCGTATTGACATACACAAGCTCCGTACGAACCTCATCCTGATACGGGACGGCTGATATGACGGAGCAGGACATCTACCGCCTGCTGGTGTGGGTCATATTCGGCCTGGCCGGCGTGACCTTCCTGTATTTGCTTCGGAGACCGGCGCCTTACGGCCGCCACTTTCCGGGCTACGGCTGGGGGCCTACCGTCTCCGGCAGGGCGGGCTGGATCGGCATGGAATTTCCGGCGGTCTTCTTCTTCCTGTTCGTCTATCTGCAAGGCAGCTTCAAGGGTAGCCTCCTGTCGCTGGTATTCCTGGCGATGTGGCAGGGCCATTACCTGAACCGGACGCTCATCTACCCGTTCCGGATGCGGACCGGCCGAAGAATGCCGCTTGTCGTCGCCGGATCGGGGTTCTTCTTCAATATGCTGAATGCTTACGTCAATGCCCGGTTCGTCTCCCATCTCGGCGAGTACGGTGCTACGTGGTTGATCAAACCGTGTTTTTTAATTGGCGTCGCGTTCTTTGCCGGTGGCGTCGTTCTGAATGTGCACAGCGACGGCATCCTGCGCGGCCTGCGGAAACAGGGAGGCACAGGTTACGTCGTACCGGATCGCGGCGCCTTCCGATATGTCTCCTGCCCGAACTATCTCGGCGAGATTCTGGAATGGACGGGCTGGGCGATCGCGACGTGGTCGCTCGCCGGGCTCGCGTTCTGCGTCTATACGATCGCCAATCTGGTCCCCCGGGCCCGCAGCAATCACCACTGGTACCTGGAACGCTTCCCGGACTGCCCGCCCAACCGCCGGGCCCTCATCCCGGGCGTGTTCTGATCGGGTCGGGCAGAGCAATGTCCCTTGGAAGGAATTATCCCTATGTCAGGTAGTCATCGCCCCTCGGTCCGTGCGAAGCGGTATGTCGTCTCATCGCTGCACTATCTCGCAACCATGGGCGGAGTTCGTATCCTCGAAAACGGCGGCAATGCCGCGGATGCCGGCGTCGCCACCGGGATCTGCATCAACGTGCTTCAACCCGGGTCCACTCACTTCGGCGGCGTCGCGCCGATCATCTATTGCCCGGGAACGGGCGCGCCCGTTGAAACCATCAGCGGCCTCGGACGCTGGCCCCGGGCGGCAAGCATCGACACCTTCCAGAAATACCACGGCGGCGACCTGCCTCCCGGAATCCTGAGAACCGTTACGCCGGCATCGCCGGATGCGTGGTTGACGGCGCTGGCGCGCTTCGGCACCATGACCTTCGAGCAGGTCATCCAGCCCGCGTTGGACCTCGCCGAAAACGGACTCCCGGTCGACGATCAGTTCCACGCCTTCGCCGGCGGGGCACTGGGAGATGCGCCGTCGACAACTGCCGTTTTCAATCCCTGTGGACACATTCCACAGATCGGGGAAGTTTTCTGCCAGAAGGACCTGGCGAACACCTTCCGGCGGATGATCGATGCCGAACGAGGGGCAGCAGGGGACCGGGAATCCGGAATCAGGGCCGCGCGCGATCTGATCTACAAGGGTGCAATCGCACGGGAAATTGCCGAATTCTACGCGCGGGAAGGGGGCCTGCTCACGTACGAGGATCTTGCGGCGTTCTCAGTTCGGGTCGAACCCCCCGCACACATCACCTACAAGGGCTATGACGTCTATACCTGCGGTCCCTGGTGCCAGGGGCCAACGTTGAACATGGCGCTGAAGATCCTCGAAGGAGTTGACCTGCGGAGAATGGGGCACGAATCAGCGGACTATCTCCATGCGATTATCGAGGGGATCAAACTGGTGTTTGCCGACCGGGAGGCGTACTTCGGCGACCCCGATTTCGTGCAGGTGCCGCTGGCGGGTTTACTCGACGAGCGCTATGCCGCTGGAAGACGGAACGCCATTGATCCGGATAGCGCTGCGGCCGACATGCCGACCGCCGGCGATCCGTGGCCGTTCCATCCGGAACCGCGGGGGGAAAACGGTCCCTTTCCGATCCTGGATCCGGACCGCCCGCAACCGGAGCGACTGTCACATTGGGAAAGCGACACCAGTTACCTCTGCGTGGTGGACGAACAGGGCAACGCCTTCTCGTCGACTCCGTCGGACGTGGTGGGCTGGACCCCTGTCGTTCCGGGTCTGGGTTTTCCAATATCGGGACGGGGCACGCAGACGTGGCTCGATCCGAACCATCCCTCGTGTCTGCAGCCGTGGAAACGTCCGCGCCTCACCCCAAACCCGGCGCTGGTCGTGAAGGATGGCAGGCCGTTTATGCCATTTGGTTGTCCCGGCGGCGATGCGCAGGTCCAGGGGATGCTGCAGGTGTTCCTCAATATCATCGAGTTCGGTATGGAACCTCAGGAAGCGATAGACGCACCGCGCGTCATCAGCCACAGCTTTCCGAATTCGTTCTGGTCCCACGGATCATTGCCCGGCGAGGTCACGGTCGAAGCCCGCATCGCCCCGCACATCCGTGAGGAATTGCGAGGTCGGGGGCATATCGTCGACGATGCTGACGATTGGAGCCGTGGGGTCAGCCGGGTGTGCGCCATCACAGTCGACCCTGAGACCAACACGCTCTTGGGTGGCGCGGACCCACGCTCGACGTCGTACGCGATCGGATGGTGAAGAAATCCGCCCACGCCGGACTCACGAATCTGCACCATCATGCAAGTCACGTTATCGCTGTCCGGGAACGGTAGAAAGCCGCTCATTCTAACTAGCCCGGCTTCGCATCGTTCAGCCGCAATCAAATGGTGGAAGTAAACGCACGAGTCCGTTTGACGGTTCTCTTACTCCCCCCTTGAGGGGGAGTCGCAGAAGCCGAGTCGCTCCCTGAGCTTGTCAAAGGGCAGGCGAAGGCTGATGCGGTGGGGGGATTTCAACGCAGTAGCGTGTGCAAGCAGTATGAAAAAGCATCCACGTATTTTGCGTTGAAGGCTCACTGTAAGGTCTAAAGACCTTTACAATGATGCCAGCGTGACAGGCCACTATCAACCCTCTTTCCAGGGTGGATGCAAATCGGTGCAAAATAGATCCTGATGGATATTTCGGAAAAATGTGCGAAAAAATTCCCAAATCCAGAGAACTCAAGAATCTTCGGGCGTGGATACGTGAGATATTGATCTGGGCTTCGATCGGAATTCGAAATGTATTGCCCTATCTCGCCTGGCTAGGCGTCTTATGGGTTGTCTACGTCTACGTGGACGCAGCTTCAGAATGTAAGGAGCGAGATATCCGATGGATCGGATTGATCTTTCAAATCGTCGGATTTGTCTTGGTCGCACGGCAACTCACAGGTATCCGTACATTATTCAGCAAACCTTCCATAGCTTCTCGTGTAGTGAACTACATCAAGAGTTTTCCATCGCCATATGTCAAGACAGTCAGTTTAGAAGCACATGTTAGGGCAGGATCACCTACCGTAGAAGCAAGATTGTGTGTAATGCCTGGTCCTAATTCTTCATTGGAGAGGCGATTGGAAATAATGGAAAATACAGTGAAGAACATGGAGAAGGACTTGCAGAACGTCAGGCAAGATTTGGGGAGCCTAAGGACGGAAAATAACGAATCGCTAGAAGAATTGCGCCAGCAGACAAAAGAGGAAGTTGGAAAGGTAAGAAAATTGATTGATGCTGCTGTCGTCGGCGGGATACGTATAGAGTGGGTAGGCACAATCTGTTTTTTGATCGGAGCTGTGCTTGCCACGGCTGCGCCTGAGCTTACCGCGTGGTTAGGCTATCAGCGGGGATGCGGTTAGTTGACCAACCAGCATACGATCGATAGGAACAGGTCGCTAATGCGGTTTTGACTACTACCATTAGCCCGAAAAAGAAGATTTGGCACCCTGCCTTTGTGTCTTTGTGTCTCCGTGTGAGGCATGGTTTTCGTACGGGCTCGATGGCGAAGTCACGACGCATTCCTGCCGATTTGCTAACCGGGTTTCTTTTTCAGGAAAGGAGATCATGCTCACACAAATCGATTATGCCGTCATCGCGGTCTACGCGGTATTGATGGCCTGGATTGGAATTCTGGCGAAGCGGAAGTCCGCCAATGTGGAACAGTACTTCGCGGCCGGGCACGGGTTGCCCTGGTGGATGGCGGCCATCTCGCACCATGTATCGGGATACAGCGCGGTGGCGTTCGTCGGATTTGCCGGCCGTGCGGCGGTGACGGGATTCAGCATGTGGACCCTGTTTTCGCTCGGGGTGTTCGTGGCGCTCGTGATCGGATGCCTCGTGTGGGCGCCGCGATGGTCCAGGCTGAAAGTGCTCACGCCCGTGGAATACCTGGAAGCGCGTTACGGCAATTCCGTTCGGGGCCTGATCGCGGTGTCGGGAATCCTCATCAAGTTTATCGACCTCGGCATCAAGCTGTTTGCGATCTCGATCGTGGTTCACGTGGTTACCGGCTGGGCGGTGCTGCCCGTGATCGTCGTTTCGGGTCTGATCACAATCGCGTATGTATTCATCGGCGGCTTGTGGGCGACGGTACTTACGGACCTGGTACAGTTCGTTGTCCAACTCGTCATGAGTCTGGCCGTGCTGTTTATCGCGCTGGACATGGTGGGAGGCTGGAACGCGATGTGGGACAGTCTGCCGCGGGAGCGCGCCGGCTTTTTCAACGCAGAAGGTGGAATCAGCGCGAGCTTCTGGCTGGTCTACGTGGTTGTGATCATCTTCAGCTACAACGGGGGAACGTGGGGGCTGGCGCAACGGTTCGTTTCCGTGGAAAAGCCGAGGGATGCCCAGAGGGCGGCACTGTTGTCCGCGGTGCTCTATCTGTTCTATCCCATCGTCATCTTCGTCCCCGCGTGGGCGGCGCCGCTGCTGATCCCCGAGTACTTCGATCCTCAGACGCTTCAGCCAATTGCCGGTTTCGATCTGGACCAGACGTATATCCTCGTAACGCAGAAGATCCTCTCCGCTCTGGCGCCGGGGCTGATCGGACTGCTGGTATGCTCGATGTTTGCCGCGACCATGTCCATGATTGACAGCGATATCAACGCGCTTGCCGCTGTGTTCACCAAGGACTTCTACCAGCGGAACTTCAGGCGCGAGATCGACGACCGGGCGCTGTTCAGGGCGGGTATGACCATTACGGCGATCTTCGGGCTCGCGGTACTGATTACCGCGATCGTGATCTCCCAGAGTCAGGGCATGAACAAGGTGTTCGGCCTCACGGTAAAGCTGTTCGGCGGCCTCCTGTCGCCCATCGCGATCCCGCTGATGTTCGGGATGATATGGAAACGACCGACGGCGCGCGGCGCGATCCTGTCGTTTATCGGAGGCGTCATCACATACTTCATCGCGATTCAATACACCGACAGGTTCGAGATATACACGGGTGTGGAGATCCTGGTCGCGCTGGTCATCTACTTCGGAGAGGGCTACATCTCCAGGCGCAGTGAGGAAAAAGAAGCGGAGGTCGAGGCGCTGTTTGAGAGAATTGAAAAGTGATACATCGTTAGAAGAAAAGAAGCTGTCAGCTATCAGCCGTCAGCTGTCAGCCAAATTCGAAAACAAGAAAACCCGATTCTTCCCGGATTCCCTGCCTCCGGCAAAGAAAGCTGCCGGTCATCAGTCTTCAGCTGTCAGCGAAAAGCGGCACAAGCATGGATCCTGTCCGCAATTCTTGAAGTGGACACCTCACGACCGCCCGGTTGTGGCGTGGGGGGTTTTTCCACGCTGATCCGTCCAACACTGCAGTTCCATGAAGTTATATGCGTACGCAGGGCACAATCGTCCGTTAACGCCGCTGGCCAGGTTCGTGGAAAAACCGGCCCCGCGCCGAGCGGCGCCCTTCTTTTTCGCCCTTTTTCTTGGGGCGCAGCAAGAAAAAGGGCAAGGAAATAGGGGAATTTGGACGGGAGGGGCAGAAGCAAAGAGAACGCAAGAACGAAAATGGGAGATTCAATGTCCACATTTCGGCAGGATCCCTGCCTTCGGCGGAGAAAACCGGCCCTTTGATTCGCCAGGATGTTTTTGACAGGAGAGCCTTTATGCTGATCGTCGATTCTCACCTGGATATCGCCCACAACGCGCTCGAATGGGACCGGGACCTGCTCCAGCCCATCGCCGGAATACGCGAGGCCGAGACAGGAATGACGCAGAAAGGCCGCGGCATGAACGTGGTAAATTTCGCCGAATTGCGGCGCGGCGGGATCGGCCTGTTCTTCGTCACGGTACACTCCCGGCTCGCCTCGATGGGAAAGCGTTTTCCCGGGGTGCGCACCCAGGATATCGCCTACGCCAGGTGCAAGGGCGAGTTGGCCTACTACCGCCTAATGGAGGCCAGGGGCGTCTTGCGCCAGGTACGCAATCGCGCCGAACTCGACGCCCATCTTGCCGAGTGGGACGACGATCCGCGGACCACCCCGCTGGGATTTGTCCTCAGCATGGAAGGGGCAGACGGCATTGTGGCGCCGGATCAGGTACCGGAGTGGTGGGATGAAGGCCTGAGGATCGTGAGCCTGTGTCACTACGGGGTCAGCGCCTACTCACACGGGACCCAGGCTCCCGGCGGCCTGACGACCAGAGGCCGCCCCATGCTCGAAGCCCTGGAGGCGGCCGGGATCATCCTCGATGTGAGCCACCTGGCCGAACAGGCACTCTGGGAAGCCCTGGAGGTCTTCAACGGTCCCGTGGTGGCCACCCACAACTGCTGCCGGGCCCTGTGCGACCACGACCGCCAGCTCGACGATCGACAGATCAAGACGCTGGCGCAGCGCGGCGGCGTCATCGGCACAGCCATGGACGTCTGGATGGTCTCTCCCTCGTGGGACCCGGCCGCCATGGACAACACGGGCATCACGCTGGAGTCCGTGGTGGAACACGTCGACCACGTCTGCCAGCTGACCGGAAACTCCCGCCACGCCGCCATCGGCACCGACCTGGACGGCGGTTTCGGAAAGGAGCAGTGCCCCTCCGACCTCGACACGATCGCCGACCTGCGGAAGATTCCCGCCATCCTCGAAAGGCGCGGTTACTCGCAGGCGGCCGTTGCCGACGTCATGCACGGAAATTGGCTCCGCCTGCTGCGCACGGCGTGGAGATGACCGGGAACGAGTCAGAGGAGTATTGAAATATGTCGAAAGAGAGCAGTTTCTGTTTTTCGCTCGATGCCGCTGCGCTCGAAGCACGGGGTCAGTTCGATCAACTCCAATACTGCGAACTGAAAGAGGCGATCGTCCTCAATGATATGCTCCTGGTCGAAGACGATGCGCCGGCCATCGGCCGCCCCGAGGGCGCTGAGGACCGCTCGTGGTTTGAGAAATTGCAGGAAGGCGTGATGGTCCGCAAAGATCTGGTCCTGGACGATCCTCGCGCCAAAGCTGCCTATCTGATCTTCAACGGACGGGAGATGGACGACAATGACCATGCGCTCCACATCTCCGTCAATGGTCACCACATAATCCGACCACCGAGCAAGATAGCCCACCCAACCGCTCGCCAATATTATACCAGCGACTGGGGCGGCTCGCACTTCGACAACTGGTTCGAGGTGGCCGTACCGGCGGGCGCCCTGCGGCAGGGTACCAATGAGTTCTTCCTGTGGGCGGAATCGGAGGAGACCAGTTGGGAAGTCATGTTGGCCGCCGATGGAGAATATAAGCGCGGCTCCGAAACGCGACTCTGCCATCCAAACCGCAGCGCTAAAAGCCGGGACGGAGGCCGCACCTGGGACTTTGAACACCTGGGCTGGAAAGATGAAATCGACGGGGAGTACGCCATCCGCCTCAGTCTGGATCGCAGTGTGCCGCAGGGCACCTTTGTCTCATCGGTGATCGACCTGGCTACAGGAGGAGACCCGAAGGGAATCGGGAAATTGCTCGAAATAGAAGCGTGCGAGGTAGGATGGGAGGTGGATGTGCCCGGGGGAAGCCGGGTGGAAATTGAGGCGCGTCTGGGCGATAATCCAGTGCCAGGCGCCGCCGCATGGTCCTCTTTCGAGCCCGTATCGGATTTCTCGAGGACATGGTGCGATCGGGCCGGACGCTACCTGCAGTTCAGGATTGTCATGCACGCCCGCAATCCGCTGGTGACGCCGGTGTTCAAAGGTATTTCCGTGGAAGTGAAGTGCCGCGAGCACAAACACCGGCCGAATAGACGTTACCACCTTCACCGGTTCCGCAACGGTCGCGTCATCCGCCCATCTCTGCCCTACGTCCACGAAGATTTCGCCTGCCTGAACGAACTGCGCCAGCACTTTGAACTGGACGCGGTGATCTCAGACGCGGCGACCGAATTCGAAGCCCAGCTGAAACTCATGCACTGGGCCTATAAAGTGCCGCTCGGTCGCCTGGACGCGTACCAATGGAATTACTTCGATCTGCCTCAACTCGACAGAGATGCAAGTGGACGCCCCGGCCTGCTCGGCGACTACCGGATGCGCCGGCGCGACGGCCACTGCCTCTACTGTAACCTGACCTTGATCGCCGCCTGTCTGGCCATGGGCTTTCCGGCCCGCTGGGTCAACATCTCGACTAAACACACTTACGGGCACGAAGTGGCCGAAGTATGGTCCAACGAGTACGACAAGTGGATTTTCCTGGATGCGACGCGCGATTACTACATTTACGATCCCGACACGGGCATTCCCTTGAGTCTGGTGGAAATCAGCGGGCGCCTGGCCGAAATCATGCCCGGGCCCGCAACCTGGGAATATCCCATCCAGTGGCGCCTGCCGGACCTCGAGATGCTCCGTGCCGCTCGCGTTGCCTATCGCCAGGGAGACAATGCATTTTCAATTGACGACCTGAACGGAGGACCGGAGCACCTGATGCTCAAAGGACATCTACAAATGGTTCGGCGCAACGACTTCGCCAGCCGGCCATGGCCGCTGCCGTGGCGACTCTCCAGCAACTGGGGAAGCCATCTCTTCTATTGTTTCTACAGCGATGCGTTTCCCCGAAAACGCGAATACACCCAACACACCGGGCGCTGGCAGGATTTCAGTCCCCCTCTGAACCAGACGGAACTCTTTTTGAGCGAAACCGCCGAGCCGGATGTCCTGCGCGTGGATGCAGATACCGAGACGCCTTGCTTTGACGCGTTTCTGGTGAAGATCGACAGCGCGGAATGGAGGGAACAAAAAAACCCCTCGCTGGAGTGGTGGCTGCACGAGGGACTGAACCAACTGCGGCTCAAGGCGCGCAACAGCGCGGGGGTTTGCGGCCCGGAAAGCCATGCGGCGGTCGTGATGAATACCTGAAAGACGGCAATCGCGGGTCGACTTCCTGCTCGTCAGTTGTCCTCCACCGACCCGTCCTCGTACCTGAGCTCCTCGCGAAGTTGCGGCTTATAGGGATGTGCCAGAGCGACCTCCTCGTTCAGCTCGAGGCCGAGACCGGGCGTGTCCGGCAACGTCACGAAGCCGTCCTCGACCTGAAACCGGTGCCCGTAGAACAGGTCGTCCCTCCAGTCGGTCTTCTCCCTGGCGGAGTCGTCTGCATAGGAAGCCATCTCTTGGATCACGCTGTTCGGGCAGTTCAGGCCCATGTGGATCTCGGCGGCCACGCCCACCCTGCTGTAGGTGATGTGGGGTGAGACCTGGATGTACTGCGCCTCCGCCATGGCCGCGATCTTCTTGAACTCCGAGATGCCGC
>JAPPFJ010000024.1:0-91058 GCA_028877215.1 Gemmatimonadota bacterium
GAGGAGGCCGAAAGGCTGGCCAGGCGTCCGCGCACAGGTTCGTCTTCAACGGGCATGTGCTACACGTCCAATCGAGAATACGGGAGATTCTTCGACTCCGCTCAGAATGACATGTTTTGCAATAGCCACCGGTGAAACGCTTAGCCCACACCTTCGCCAAAACTGTCATCCAGAGGAGGCCTGCGTACGACGTCGGCGAAACACGTCCGTTACACGTAAGAGCACACTGCCATGCAGAGCAGGCCGACGAAGGATCTACTGCAGCATGGGATCATCCCGTTCGGTTTGCACGTTTCGATGCCTGAGAGGCAGCACGTCCGCCCCCAGCGCGGCACGGAAGCGGTGAAAGATGCTTCGACTCTGCTCAGATTGACATGTATTGCAACAAACGTGAACCCATGGCAACCTGGTTTTCGTTATCGGGGTCAAACCCGTACATAATCGCCAATAGAATCCACTGTTCGAACCTCATCTCCAGCAATCCCACGGTTCTTGGACAGCAGTGATCGTGCATAAATGCGCGGAGTGGGAGCGGAGTTAACAAGGTCCTTCGGATGTCGACAGCACGAGCATGAAAACACATTCCTGGAGCGATTGTGGATGGAGCATGTTTTCGGTTACGGCGAAAGGGTCACAATATGAGATCTCAATATGGATCCATACGCATTGTCCGGCGGACTATGGTTACGACTATCGTCGGTATATTGGCGGCTGTCTACCCGCTTGTGGAAGCAGATGCGGAAACTCGCCGTCAGTCGAGATCCGTGTCGAGTGAAGGGCAGACCGCCTGGGCAGTCGTCCTGGAAACCGGCCCGGTCGCCGTTACGGAGATCTGGGTCGAGACCAAGAGAGGCACGCCACGTCGTCTGGGTATCTTTCCGGGTCCTCCCGGGGATCTGGCGTGGACGCCTGGTGGGAAGAAGCTTCATTACCGATCAATGCCGTTGCGGGTCGCGCTGCACAGTCTTTCCCTGGTCCCAAAGCGATCAGTACCGCTGGTCCGGTCCAGCGCCTGGGAAATCTCGATCGGTGATGGATCCGTCCAGCGATTGTCCGGAACGGAACTTGCCGAATTCCGAACGCCCGCGGGATTGGAAACCGGCGAAATTCCTCTACCAAGCGAAGGTGCGCAGGCGGTTCTTTCTGGGATCGCTGCCGCGTTCAAAAACACGGCCCTGGCATACAGCACCCTGCATCGCTGGGACTTCGAAGAGGCAGCGGATCGGTACCGCAAAGCCGCAAAGTCCTGGGAAGTCCTCCCCGGTCGATTCAGTAAACAGGGTCTTTATCGGGAGCCGATGCTTGCCTACGTCAGAGCGCTTGGCGCGATGGCAAGGGAGGCCGAGGATACATCCGGCGCGCGTTGGGTCTGCCGGGACCATCTGACCGTTATCGGAGACCTCCTGCAGGCTTACGAACAAGGCCACGGCGGCCAGCGTCCGTCGGACCTGGGCGGGCTCAAGACGTGGATCGAGTCCCACACCCTCACGCGCGCCGACTCCGTCGTTTTGAAAACGCTGTTCCGCTCACCTCCCGACCCCGAAGACGACCGACGGATCAGCTACACGCATGGGTACCGGCCGGAAGCTGTGGGCGGTGAAGCCGTGGTCACCAGTTTCTTCCACGCCGGCCACCTGGTTGAATCCGTCCGCAGCGACGCGGGGTATCGAACCACTGACCGGCGGGTGGACCAGACGCAGATCGACTCTTTACTTGATCGAGGGTTGGAACTTACACAATCAGAACCGTTGGGGGCAATCTCCACGCTCGAAATCCTGGCCGGCGTGGCGCCGGACTTCGCCATCGGCCACAGCAAGCTCGGCTTCGCTTACCTGGAGGTCGGGGAGCTGGTTCGCGCAATCCACGCGTTCGAAGGCGCAATAGCCTGCGATCACACGCTGGCTGAGGCCTATTTCGGCCTGGGTCTCACCTTCAGAAGGTGGCCCAGGGGTTCGTACGACGCCATTCGCTATTTCCAGAAAGCGCTTCAGTACAAGCGGGACTATGTCGAAGCCCGCTATAATATCGCCGAGGTCCGGCACGAACTGGAAGAACACGACGCCAGGCTCGACCTCGAGAAACTGATGGAAGTAGACCCCCGCTACGCCCCGGCCTACCTGCTGATGGGCAAATGGTACGAGGAGTTCGAGAAGGACTTTGAAAACGCCGCGTTGTACTATGCTCAATATATGGGCCTGGCGCCGGACGATCCGGAGGGCCGCAAACGCCTGGCAGCGGTCTACCTTGAAACCCGCAACTACGCGCGTATCGCAGAGATGCTGCAGGAATACGCCCTGGAACATCCCGACGATATCCAGATCCTGCCTATTCTCGGGCAGGCCTGCGCCAGACTGGAAGCCTTCGACAGGGCAGAAGCATTTTTCAGGGACTACCTCGAGGCGGTTGATGAAGAGGAACGGGCATATTACGACGATATCAGGCTGGTCGCGTCATCCGAGACCCTCGAGGCTCTTGAACGGACCCCGTTGTCAGACAGAGGAGCATTCCTGGATTCGTTCTGGTCTGAAAGAGACCCGGACCTGACCACGGCCGCCAACGAACGCCGGCTGGAGCATTACCGGCGGGTCTGGTATTCGATGCAGAATTTCTCCGAGGGGAAGCAGCCCTGGGACCAACGCGGCGAAGTCTACATCCGGTTCGGCGAGCCGGACCACCGGTCCCGCTCCGACAACCGGAACTTTCAACAGTCCCTGGCGGTCCAGCGGATCAAGGAGCGCCTCTCCACGGCGCTCTACGGGGCTGCTGTCCCACCGCACATGTTTTGGAAATCCGCAACCGATCTGGACGGGATCGGCCACATTCGCGGCGACGTGCCGATTGAGTCCTCGGGCCCGGGCGCAACCTACGCCGGCCCGGTCTACCCCGTACGAAGCCATCGGACCATGGGCGTGGGTGAGGCTCCGGGATTCAGCGCCGAATATCAGGGTGATGGAATCAAATCTAAACAAGCTGCCCGGTTGGGGATCGACCGGACCGAGCAGGTAGATCAGATCTATGGCGCCGGCAGAGGCAGCGGAAGACCGGTAGACTTCAAACCTGTGACCAGTGAAGACGACGCTTCGATCGTCCCGTGGGAGACATGGGTCTACGTCACCGTGGGCGGTGGAATCGAGATCACGTTCACCGACGAATTCCATAATGGCACCTACAACTACGCACCGGCGCCGCTGGACGCCCGCATTCCCAGCCGGCAGCAGGCCATGCTGACCCGGTACAATCCCCACAACGTCTATCGCATGGCTGCCGCGGCAACTCCGGACTACTACGTTTCGCCTCAGAACGAGGACCCGATGGAGTTCTATTACGATTCGGCTGACTTCAGAAGCTACCAGGGTTACGATACGGCGCTCGAGGTCTACGCCGGGATTCCGCGCCACCAGGGGCATTATTTGGACGATGACGACCGCACGGAAATAGATGCCGACCGGACGGTTGCCCTGCGTAATCGAACGACGGGAGCGGTATACCGTAACCGGGAACGAATACGCTTCGCTGTCAGAGGCGAGGCGAGCACGGAACCCGGCGGGTTCGTCCCTGACCTTGCCCGCATGGACGTGCCGGCCGGCCTCTATCGAATGGAAGTCAAGGTGAAGGACCGACTTTCCCCCAGGCATGCACGGTACCGGCAGGACGTGGAGGTGGAGTCCTACCTGGGGACGGGACTCCAGATAAGCGACCTCGAGATGGCCTGGAGGATCTCCACGAGCGAGAACGAAGACAAATTCAGCAAGGGAAGACTGTGGGTCATTCCAATGCCCACGCGGACGTACGCGAAAGGCCAGAGCGTATTCGTATATTACGAGATCTACAACCTGGTGAAGGACGAGTTCGGTCAGACGAACTACGAAGTGTCCTACACGGTCACGTCGAACGACAACCCCGGCGCCGTCGGCATCATCTCCAGCCTGACCCGATGGCGGGAAGGCAAACGTGAGGAACTCTCAGTCACGTACGAGCAACAAGGCACGGAGGCCCAGGAAGCGGAATACGTGGAACTCGAGCTGGAAAACCGTCCGCCCGGTAAATACCTGTTGAAAGTTACCGTTATGGACCGGAACAGCAGCGAGACGGTGGAGAAAGACGCCGGTTTTGCGATCGCGAAATAGGACTATCGGAGGCAACAGAATCGCGGATCGAATAACGGCTCTTTGGGATTCAGGAAATACACGCTGAGCGACGTCAGCGAAGAAAACTGCAGGACCGAATCCCAACATGAGCAGTGAGGAAGACGAAGTGAAGGTGGGGCGGACATTCCTGTCTGCCCGCATCGCTCAGAATGACAGGCTGGCCGATCGTCAAGCACGATGCTTCCCGCTGTCATCCAGAGGAGGCCAGGGTGCAACGTCCAGGAATCACTTCTGTTTCATTCACATGAGATCAGATTGTCGTACAGAGGCACCCCAGGCCGACGAAGGATCTACTGCAGCATGGGATCAACCCAGTGCAATTACCACGTGGCGACACCTGAGAGGCAGCACGTCGTCCTGCTGCACGGAACGGACGGGAGAGTCTTCGCTGCGCTTAGAATGACATGCTTCGCAATAACCATCGTCGAGGGGTCGAAGCGTCGTTGAATAGCGGGCATTTCGACAAGCTTGCTTCGACAGGCTCAGCACAGGCAATGACCACGCGTTAATTCGTTCATTTAACGTCATTGGGCCGCTTTCAGGAGACCCGTAACCTGCCCTAAGCCTGCCTGAATTGAGCTCGTCGAAATGTCGAACGCGCTGCCCTGGGCCTACGGTCCCTGAGTCTGTCGAAGGGTCGAAGGGCCGGCGACGCCTGATGCGGTTGGGGAGACTACAACACCATACGGTATGCAAGCAGCATTTTCAAACATAAACGCATCTTGCGTTGAAGTCCTATTGTACGGTTTAAAACAGGGAATGGAAATGACTGGCAGATTCCTTTTGGCGCTGTCTGTCGTCACGAGCTTCTGGGCTTGCGGAAGCGATTCGGCGATGATGCCGGACCTTGAACGGGGTCTCCACGAGGTTGGAAATCTGACACGACCCCGAAATCTGCATGTCGCGGCACCATTGCAGAATGGCAAGGTTCTGATCGCCGGCGGCAACGCGGCACTACCTCCTGCCGGAGAAGGTGTTTGGGAGCAGGATCTTCTTGTCAGCGCGGAGATTTTCGATCCTGAAACCGGGGTCTCAACGCGAACCGGATACATGAACGCCAGTCGTAGCGAGGACCACGGAATATTGCTTCCCGACGGTCGGGTTCTGATTTTATCCAGTTTTCGTAGACTTCCCATTGAGATGTACGATCCTCATTCCGGCAGATTCGACGCCGTCGCAGACGCACCCTTTACATTCGGCGGGACCCGGACTGCCACCCTGTTGCCCAACGGAGAGGTCCTTTTAATCGGCGGGTACCCCGCGGGTGGACGATGGCGTGTTTTCGATCCCGCTACAGGCACACTTTCCGACACATTCGCGATGGACCATCCCGGATATGGCCATACGGCGACTTTGTTGAAGGACGGCCGCGTGCTGATCGTTGGAGGACAACCTTTCGCAGGGGAATGGTTGCCGGGACGGAATTTCATCTTTGATCCCTCGTCCAAAGCCTTTTCCGAGGCAGGCAGCCTGCACGTCGACCGCATACTCCATAAGGCGGTGCTCCTTCAGGACGGCAGGGTAATGATCGTCGGCGGGTACAGGCGAGACGGGCGTCGCGCACTGACGGTCGAGATCTACGACCCCGAGACAAACACCTTCTCGCCCGCCGGAACTTCCGTAATGGATCCCTTAGCCGCCCTGCTGCTGCCGTCCGGCAGGGTGTTTTTCATCCACCGGGACAACGGCAATTTCGCACTGTATAATCCGGACACCCAGGTATTTTCCCCTACGGGACACAACATAGGACCGTGGCGATCCGGGCAGACGGTTACGCTCCTCGATGACGGCCGCGTCCTTATCGCCGGCGGATTGAAGACCACGGATGGCGGTCATTCTCCTGAGTCGATTACGGATCAGATTTTCATCTTCACGCCTTAACCCACATAACTCTCAAAACTGGCAACAGGTGTTCGATAACCCATCGACGTGCTGACCTCGCCTTCACGTTTGCATCGAAACGACCAATGACCAGGGAGACGATTGTGCTTTCGACAGCGGGATTCAGGGCAACCTGACGCCACGGCGCTATCGTGTTCCCGGCACATACCATACAAACGGCGTGAACGCGCCAAATCCGTCACCGCCCTTGCCCTTTCGTTTATCGTTTCATCCGGAAGCTCTTTCTGCTTCCGTAAATGCATTGTCCGACGATTCATGAATTAATCAGTTTAGAATCTGCTTTCTGCATTCCGCGAGAAAATCTCGAAGATCTGGAACCCAATGCATCTATCCAATCCATCCCGTCCACATATCTCCCTCCGATTCGGCAGCCTTCTGCCGGCGATGTTTCGTTCAATGCCGATCTGGACAATTCTGACAATCGGTATTTCCGATGCATTGTCACAACAGACCGTCGTGGTCGATCCGTCAAAGCAGAAGAAAGCCTGGACGATTACATGGTCTGAGGGACCGGTGAGCTTGACCGAGGTGTGGATAGAGACGACCCAAGACGCCCGTCGGTTCGGGACATTCCCCGGAGAGTCACGTGGCCTGGAATGGAACCCGGCGGGAGACCGGCTCTATTACCGTGAGAAACCTCTTGAAACAAAGATGATCGGTATTCCCCTGATGGAACGAAGGTCATCTCTGCTGTCCCCTCCGCGTGTCTGGGAACTCCCCGTTGATCAAGGGTCGATACGAATTTTCCAGGAAAGCAGCGCCAGCGTTTCGGGTGAAGGCACGACAAAGGCATACAACACCGGCACGTCAGATGCGGCATCGCAAGAAATAATGGTCGCACTGCAAGCGCTTGGAAACGCATTTCAGGCGTCTGCCATGGCGTACACCGCCCTGCACCAATGGGACTTTGAAGCCGCGTCGAAGAAGTATCGCCGGGCGGCTTCCGCATTCGTGGCGTTGCGCCGCCAACATGACACAATAGGATTCTTTGCTGAACCGATCGACGCATACGTGCGCGAACTGGAACGAAGAGCCGTAGAAGCCAGAAGAGACGGCGCCCGCTGGGTCTGCCGGGACCATCTGACCGTTATTGGAGACCTCCTGCGGGCGTACGAACAGTATCACGACGGCCAGAGGCCTGCGGACCTTGGTGGGCTCAAAACGTGGGTCGAGTCCCATACGTTTACGCGTGCCGACTCGGTCGTCATGACGACCCTGTTCAGATCGCCGGCCGACCCCGAATCCGCGCGCGAGTTCAGCTACTTCTATCGGTCTGACGCGGACCGGGACGAAGCGATGTTGACCAGCTTCTTCTATAAAGGTCGGCTGGTTGAACTGGTCCCTGATCCCCCTGGCGACCGTGTGCAGGACCGGGCCATCGGTCGCGCGCAGGTCGACTCTCTTCTCTCTGCCGGGATCGCCCTGCTGGAAGCCGGGAATCCGCTTGCGCCTCAGGCGCTGGAAATGGTATCGCGGGTGGCGCCTCGTTTCGCGCTGGGACACGCGAAGGCGGGCTATGCCTACCTGGCGTCGGGGCAATTGGATAAGGCGCTGGCATCGTTCGAACGGGCGACCCGATTGGACCACAGACTGGCCGAAGCGTACAACGGCCTCGGTCTCGTGTTTCAGGAACGCCCGAAAGCCCGTCATGACGCCATTCGATATTTCCAGAAGGCACTGCAGTACGACCGGGATTATGTCGAGGCGCGCTTCAACATTGCCAAAATCAGGTACGCACTGGAGGAATACGACGTCAAAGGCGACTGTGAGAAGCTTCTGGAAATGGATCCGACATTCGGACCTGCCTATCTGCTTCTTGGGGAATGGTACGAGACATTTCACAAGGATTACGAACGAGCGGCGCTCCACTACGCCCAGTACATGTCTCTGCGTCCCGATGATCCGCGGGGACGGAATCGTTTGGCCGCCGTTTACCTGAAATCCCGGGAGTATGGCAGGATTGTTGAACTCCTGGAAGACTACGCCCGCCAGCACCCCCAGGACACCGGAGTCCTGCCCATATTGGCTCAGGCATGTCTGAAGCTGGAAGCCCTCGATCAGGCTGATGTATACTTCAAGAGGTATCTGGAGAGTCTGGATGCCGAGGAACGCGCGCACTTCGGCGATATCGGTCTCGTGGCGTCCGAAATCGAAATGGCAGCTTTTGAAGCGTCGCCGGACACGTTAAAGGGGGCATTCCTGCAAAGGTTCTGGACAGAAAAAGACCCTGATTTAACGACGTCGGCAAACGAACGTCAGCTGGAGCACTATCGCCGGGTGTGGTACGCACGCCGCAGCTTCTCATCAGGCCGGCAGCCCTGGGACCGCCGCGGGGATGTGTACGTGCGGTTCGGGGAGCCGGACTATCGGTCGCGATCCGATATGATGAACGTTGAACAGAGCCTTGCCGTCCAGCGGGTCAAGGAACGCCTTGCCCGGGCGATCTACGGCACCTCCGTTCCAGCGAAGTACTTTCTTCGATCCGCTGTGGATGTGGACGGGACCCGTCACAAGGCAGGAGATTATAAGCTTCAAGTATCTCCCTTCGAGTCCATCTATCCCGGCCCGGTCTATCCCGTTCAAAGCCTCCGGCAGTCTTTGGGCGAAGGACCGGAATTCAGCGCGGAAATTGAGGACGAGAGTAACAACCACGCCAGCGACGCCCTTCCTCCCACGAACTACAGGCCGGTCTCCAGCGAGGAAGATGCGTCCATGGTCGCATGGGTGACGTGGGTCTACACAGACGTCGGCGGCGGAATCGAAATCACTTTTACGGATGAATTTCACAACGGGATCTACGACTTTGCGCCGTCACCCACGGATGCGCGGATTCCCGTTCGACAACAGGCCAGTCTGAATCGTTACAACCCGAGAACCGTCACCGCCCAGGCCGCCAGCGCCACGCCCAACTATTACAAGCTCGAAACCAATGAAGACCCTTTCACGTTTTACTACGATCTGGCGGACTTTCGAAGAGACGATCAATCCTCATTGGAAGTTTATCTGGGCATTCCTCACGTAAAGGGACACTACGAGCAGGAGAAGAACGAAACCCGAATTGAGGTTGAACGGACCGTCACGCTGGTCAACAGGCAGACCGGCGCAATCTACCGAAGAGACGGACAGATCAACTTTGAGAACGACGGCGACCTTACCGGGAGGCGAGACGGCTTCGTACCGGATATGGTTCGTTTGGCCATTCCCGCGGGGCGCTACCTGATGGAGGTTGGAATCAAGGACCGATTGTCCCAAAGCCGGGGCAGATATCGTCAGGAGGTAATCGTAGAACCGTACGGAAGGCGAGGATTACAGATCAGCGATCTGCAACTCGCCTGGCGCATTGAAACAGAGCTGACAGGATCCAGATTCGGCAAGGGTGACGTGCGCGTGATCCCAATGCCCACGCGGACGTACGCGAAAGGCCAGAGCGTATTCGTCTTTTACGAGATCTACAACCTGTCACAGGACGAGTTCGGTCAGACGAACTACGAAGTATCCTATACGGTCACGTCGAATGACAACCCCGGCGCCGTCGGCATCATCTCCAGCCTGACCCGATGGCGGGAAGGCAAACGCGAAGAGCTATCCGTCACGTACGAGCAGCAGGGTACGGAGGCCCAGGAAGCGGAATACGTGGAACTCGAGCTGGAAAACCGCCCGCCCGGCAAATACCTGTTGAGAGTAACCGTCAGGGACCGGAACAGCGGCGAGACGGTGGAGAAAGACGCCGGTTTTGTGATCGCGAAGACGGATTAGATAAGACCTTGCAGTAAGACTTCACCGCGAAATGCGGATATGTTTTACCTCGCTGCTTGCGTACTCGTAGCCGATGAAACCCCCCACCGCATCAGCCGTCGCCGGCCCCTTCGACACCTTTCGACAGGCTCAGGGCAAGCGCTTAGGGCAGCGCCTTCGGCCCTTCGGCAAGCTCAGGGACCGCAGGCTCTGGGCAGGTTATGGGTATCCTGACTACGGCGTAGTGACGTCCAACGAACTAAGTAACGCGTGGTCATTGAGCTTGTCGAAATGCCCGCTATCCAGCGACCCTTCGACAATCCTTCGGCAGGCTTGTTTCGACAAGTTCAGTGCAAGTAGCACGAGCAGGGCAAGTGCTCAGGGGACGGCTCGGCTTCTGCGACTCCCCCTCAAGGGGGGAGTAATTGGTCCATCACGCCAGCACGCGCGTTGCCTGCCACCCATTTGGTAGCGACTCAGCAAGACGAAGCCGCGCTGGTGGATAACACCGAATGTTGCGCATGAACACCGATAATCCCGTAGATGATCTCACGGTTGGATCGATTGGAGGGGACCAGGAACGATGTTAGGCAACTACCTGACACTTGCTTTCAGAAGCATACTCAAGAACAAACTGACTTCGTTGATCAACCTCGGAGGTTTGTCAGTTGCCCTGGCATTCGGCACGCTGGCGGTCGTATTCGCATACAATGAACTGACCTACGATCTCTTTCATGACAATGCAGACCGCATCTATAGAATTCGCCAGAGATCGGGCGATCGAATCATGAGCCGTACGGCCTGGCCTCTCGGGCCCGCGATTGCCAATGAAATTCCGGATGCCACGGTTGTGAGGGTTTTCAAGGCCAGCGGTTCCGTGGCATACGGGGAGAAATCGTCACGATTTCGGGTTAGTTACGTGGACCCGACATTTCTCGACGTCTTTTCATTTCCAATGGCAAGGGGAGATGCATCAACCGCGCTTCACGATGTGCGTTCGATTGTGATCACCGAGAGGGTGGCGAGAAGACTGTTTCTCGGCGAAGACCCGCTGGGCAAGGTTGTGACCATCAACAAGAAAGATGCCTATACGATTACCGGGGTCCTGTCAGGACTTCCGGAGAATTCCAGCGTTGTGTTTGATTGTCTGGTACCCGCCCACGCTGCAGACAAGCTACTGAATTCATGGGCATCCGTGAGGGTTCAAATAGTGCGGAGAGATTCGTCTGACAAGGTTCCTGGTGAAATTCCTGATTTATCGTGGATGATTCAAGTTGCCACGACGTTCGTATACTTGCCCGAACATCTACACCCTCGAAACGTCGAAGAGAGGCTCCCCAGGGTCGTTCAGAGGGCATGGGGACGGCACGCAACCGGCAACGTAGAGATGACCCTGCAGCCTTTACGGGAAGTGCGTTTCGACAGGCACACCCAGGGAGCCGAACCTGCGAGCAATCCTGTGTACATCTACGTCTTTCTGGGAATTGCGCTCGTTGTGATTACGATTACGTGCGTCAACTATTCGGCGCTGGCCATCGGTCGTGCGCTATCGCGCGCAAAAGAAGCGGGTGTTCGACGGCTCTTCGGCGCCGGCAGGCGACAGTTTGTCTCTCAATACCTCTCGGAATCTGTTTTCATGGCGCTGATTGCCCTGGTTCTCGGCCTTGGACTGGTGAGTGCGATATTGCCGCATTTCAATTCCCTTGTCGGGGCTAGAATCAGCATGATGGGACAGCTGAGTGCAACGACGTTGCTGTGTATCGTTCTTGTCACGCTCGCCGTAGGCATATCGGCAGGCCTCTATCCTGCCCTGGTACTATCCCGCCTGCAGCCGGCCGACGTCCTCTATGCTCGGCCGGAGAGTGTGAATCCTGGTTTTCTCATGCGGTTGCTGCTTGTCGTTCAGTTTGCAATGTCGATGACTCTGATGATGGTCGCCGTTGTGATGGCGGCCCAGCTCAATCTTCTTGCAACTACGAATCCAGGATTCCGTACGGATGGCGTTATTGCCGTTAACACCTGGGGATTGCGGGAGATTTCGCCAGGTCTGGTGGATGCCTATGCGCAGAAAATCACAGCATATCCGGACATAACCGGGGTTGCGCAGGGTCAACATCCACTCAGCAACAAGAAATCAATCGAAGGCTTTGCCAGAGCTGAGGGCAGGACAGTCCGTGGCGTGGAGACGATCGCGGTGGATTATGGGTTTTTGGAGACACTCGAGTTCAAGATGCTGGAGGGCAGGGATTTTTCCAGGTCGCGATCAACCGACCAAGACGCCGTCATCATAAATCAGACCCTCATGAAACAGTTTGGATGGCAAAGCGCTGCAGGCAGAGACGTGGACTGGAACGGCAATGGAGACGTGCCGATAATCGGGGTGGTCAGAGACTTCCACTTCAAATCCTTCCACCAGCAGGTGGCGCCTGCCGTCATCTTCGTGAAACCTGAGTTTTGTGACTTGACCTTTGTTGTATCGACTTCCGGCAAGAACCGGGAGATACTCGACATTCTTCGAAAGGAATGGCAGGAAATCGCGCCATCTCAACCCTTTCGGGCCAGGTTTCTTGAAGATGATCTGAAGAACCAGTACAAGAAGGACGAAAAATGGCTGGATGCCATCCGACTCCCTGCAATCCTCGCATTGGGCCTGGCGTGCCTCGGCGCCTTTGGTCTGACCGCTTTCTCCGTAGCCCGAAGGACGAAGGAAATCGGAATCCGCAAGGTCTTCGGCACGTCCATATCCCGTCTGATGGCGCGCCTTTCCATTGACTTCACGAAAATCCTCATCCTGGCCGCCATCGTCGCCGGGCCGATCGCATACATTGCTTTGAAAGAGTGGCTTGAGAGTTACGTCTATAGAATCGACTTGATCGCACCGATCATCGCGGGCGCAGTGTTGACGTCTGCCTTCGTCATGCTCGCCGTCAGTTGCAAGACGTACAGGGCAGCGACGCTGAATCCGGCGAATACGCTTAGAGATGAGTGAGACGACCGACTGAGAATGAGTCGACAACACATTCCCAACATTTCGGTTAGTAAAGCAGGCCAAATCATCGAATTGGAAATGGGAAGTGTATCAGCCACCATACTTGATATTTATAGAGCGGTTTACAAGATCACACCTAACGAGATTCCGGAAATCGACCTTGCCCGTTGGAATCCAGCTCAAGTATCGGGATTAACTGAACCAACAACATTGATACTCAGTCAGCCAACAAGAAAAGGAGATCTCACACGACAAATCACGATTTATGAAAATGGTGATTAGAGAATTCTCAGACAACAGTTCTAACATCACAAACCCGGAATGTCTTCAGGCACTCCGGGTTTTGATCGCTCCCACCAATCGTTCGCCAATTTGACTTCGAGATTACTTCACATGTGACCCGGCAGGTCTTCTGGTTCCTGTAGTAATCGAGATAGCCGGCTATTCGGCCATTTCGGCTCTCGCATCCGGATTTATTGAACCCACCCGGCCCGGTATGTGTCTTTGGACACGAAGAGACTGATCTTGGTACCCGGTTCCGGCGCATTTCCTCATCGGACATGCCTTCTGTTCCGAAACTGGAGATCAGGTGCGGTCTTCCGCGAAGGACATGCAAATCCGTAGCCTATCTTGTGGAGTACGAAGGGGAGGGTTCCATATGAACTGGTTCAAGCACTATTTGATTGCATCGATCACGATTGTCGTTTGTTTGGGCGAAAGTCCGGCCGCAGGATCGACTGCAAAGGACATCTCACGGGTCGATAGCACGTATAAATCCGGGCTGGCCTATCTCGAATCCGGGAAATATGAGAATGCCGAGAGGTGTTTTCAGGCGGCACTGGAGATCAACTCGAAACATGCGCCTTCTTACGTCGGGCTGGGCCATGTCTATCTGAACAGAGGAAATCTGAAGGAGGCCGAAAAGACCTTCCGTGAGGCGCTACGCAAGCGGAAGAACTACGCGCCAGCCCTGAACGGATTGGGTCTCGTGTTTCGGGAGACGGACAAGATGCTGGATTGGGCAATCAAGTATTTCCGAAGTGCATACCAGGCCGACCGCCGTTTTATCGAGGCTTACATAAACCTTGCGCAAGTCTACCGGACGATTGGAGATACAAAGGAGTTGGATACCTATGAGAAGTTGACAAAGGTAGATCCCGGGCATTCGGATGCCTGGTTTCAAATCGGAAGGATCTATACGTATGGCGAGGCGGGTCGTTATCGCAACGTGAAGAAGGCGGAAGCGGCGTACCGTCGGCAGCTTGAGGCGAATCCACAACACTTTGGAGCACGGACCCATCTCGGTCAGATATTGAAGGAATCCGGACGGACGGACGAAGCAATGGAATTGCTGAAGCCGGTTGTGGCTGTGGCTAATGCCTTTCAGCGGCGTGCGCTTCTGGAAATGGCGGAGGTACATCAAACCGCCAGGGACCACGATCTCGCGGATGCGCCACTGGATGCATACGTAGCGAGCCTGGAGCCAAAGGAAAGGGCCGTGTACTATGATTTAAGCTTGGTGGCGATTGGAGACGAACTGACGCGTTTTCGGGAGGCGGCCGAGGAAGAGCGCAATGCGCTCTCGGAGGCCTTTTGGGCGGGGCGTGATCCCGCGCCGGCGACGGCCGCAAACGAACGGTGGATAGAACACTGTCGTCGTGTGGCGTATGCGCGAGAGCATTTTGGCGAACATCAGTTTCCATGGGACGCGCGTGGAGAGGTGTATGTGCGGTATGGAACGCCCGAGCATATAAGCACATCGGAGAACATCCGATTTGAGACGGCCCCAAAGGTTCTTGCCGTCAAGGAGCGACTGATGAACCAGGCGGGCGAAGCCTTGCAACACCTCTTGCTTAGTCGGCGTATGGTCAGCTTCTATAGAGAAATGGATGGTTTCACTGAGAAAGGTATGGATGACCAGGAGACCTTATCCACAATCCTGGGTTATCCAGTATACCCTGTTCGAGGCGTCTGGCAATACTGGATTTACACGAGAGTCGGTGGTGGCGTGGAAGTGACTTTTGTTCAGGAACGGACTCCAGGTCCCTACAAGTATGCCGAGATGCCTCATGCGGGGCATTGGTTTGGGTCGACGAGATCACAGGGCGAGATCCTCGCGTTACAATGTTGACCGACGAACCAAAAACCGCTGACCTTCATCCTTCGGTAGATACTTCGGCCAAGTCAAATCTGATATGGCAGCGGATGAATCCGGGTATCGTGATGCATCGGGTGGCCCGTAAGACGCCTGAGACCTACGTGCAGGATTTCGCTACTGCCCCCCTTGATTTCTATTTTGACCAGGCGTGGTTCAAGGGCGAAGAAGGATCGGCGCTGGAAGTCTACTTCGGAATTCCAACGCGAGACCTTCACTATGTCGCCGGGGCGGACGGAAGGCTCATCGCAAATGTGAAAATAGGCCTTGCGCTGTACGACGAGGACAACAAGCCGGTGTATCGGTCTAGCGAGGAAATACAGTTACACGCCTCGGAAGCGGTGGATACCACCAAGTTCGCATTTGTGCCGGAGATGGAGCGGCTTTCTGTGGCCCCGGGTGCCTATCGGCTATCAGTGCAGATTATGGACACGTCTTCAGATAAGTCCCAGGTCTATAACCGCAAGGTGGTTGTCTCTCCATTTGGCGACGACTCATTGAGGTTGAGTGACATCGAAATGGCCTCATTGATACGTCCCGGCAGGGGAAGCAAATTCACCAAGGGTGAGATCGAGGTGGTGCCGAATCCGAGTCTGTTCTATTTCGCGGGACAGCCGGTGTTCGTCTATTGCGAGGTATACAACCTGAAAAAGGACGAATTCGGCAGGACAAAGTACCGAATATTGTACGAATTGCAATCTCTGCAAAAGGGTAATGTCGTGGTGAGGATGTTGAACGTGCTTGGGAGGTTCGTCGGCGTCGACCAAAAGTCGGAGATTGTAACGGTGGAGTACGCCCACGAGGGAGAAAATGTCGACGAATACGGATACCTGGAACTGGATATGTCGAATACTGATCCGGGAAACCAAATGCTGACAGTTTCGGTTGTAGATGATAATAGTCGCCAGACCTCGACGTCAACGGCGACGTTTACGATCCGATGAAACGCTACGTGTGCTGTTCTCCCAGGTTTGAAAGGATGAAAGATGAAGCCGGTAATGAATAGGTTGCCAGTTCTCCTGACTGTCTTCGTCGTGATGACAATCAGGGCACCGGTGTACGCATTGTCGCAGGCGGATGCTGAAAGAGTTGATTTACTGTACCGAAAGGGAACGCAACTGGCGGAACGAGATTCACTGACGGCCGCCACTGCGCAGTTTCGGGCGGCGCTGAAGGTCAACCCAAAACACGGGCCTTCTCACGTGGGGCTGGGTCATGTACACCTGAAACAGGGAAATCTGAAGGAGGCTGAGAAAGCCTTTCGAGCGGCCCTACGAGAGTGGAAGAACTACGCTCCAGCCCTGAACGGGCTTGGGTTGGTATTTCGAAATACGGATAAGATGCTGGATTGGGCGATCAAGTATTTCCGCAGTGCGTACCAGGCGGACCGAAGCTATATCGAGGCTTATGTAAACCTTGCGCAGGTGTACCACGAGCTTGGCGATACCAAAGAGTTAGATACCTATGAGAAGCTGGTGAAAGTCGACCCGGAACATTCGGATGCATGGTTTCAGATTGGGAGGATCTATACGCACGGCGAAGCAGGTCGATATCGAAATGCTGAGAAGGCGGAGGAAGCGTACCGGCGGCAGCTTGAGGAGAATCCGCGACACTTCGGTGCACGGACGTATCTCGGTGAGCTGTTGAAGGAATCCGGACGTACGGAGGAGGCGTTGGCGATGCTGAATCCGGTTTCGAGTACACCGAATGCATTCCAACGTCGCGCGCTGCTGGAACTGGCGGAGGTGTATCAGACCGCCAGGGACCACGATCTCGCGGATACGCCCCTGCACGCGTACGTTGAGAGCCTGGAGCCCGAGGAACGGGCTGTCTACTATGATCTGAGCCTGGTGGCGATTGGGGACGAACTGACGCGTTTTCGGGAGGCGGCCGAGGATGAGCGCAATGCGCTCTCGGAGGCCTTTTGGGAGGGGCGTGATCCCGCGCCCGCGACGGTCGCTAACGAGCGGTGGATAGAGCACTGCCGGCGTGTGGCCTATGCCCGTGAGCATTTTGGCGAGCACGAATTCCCCTGGGACGTGCGTGGAGAGGTATATGTGCGTTACGGAAGGCAGGATCATGTCAGTTCCTCTGAAGACATTCGATTTGAGACGGATCCAGGGGTTCTGGCTGTGAAGGACCGGCTGATGAACCAGGCTGGTAAGGCCGCGCAGGACTTACTATTAAGACGGCGTATGATTAACTCTTTTGGCGGTCGGCCAGGCCTGGATCACCCTAGGACTCTATCTACCGTTTTGGGTTATCCGGTATACCCAGTTCGTGGCGTTTGGGAGTACTGGATCTACACGAATGTAGGGCGTGGCTTAGAAGTGACATTTGTGCAGGATCGTACGCCAGGTTCTTACAAGTTCGCGGAGATGCCGCATGCGGACGAAGGAGTGTGGGAGGATGAGATCACGGGGCTAGATCCTGCAACGGAACCAGGGACCCCAACTTATGACGTACTCCAGCAACATAGGCCTCGAAAAGATATACATCATGGGACGAATCTGACCTGGCAAAGGATGAATCCTGGCATTTTGATGCATCGCGTGGCGCGCAAGACTCCGGAGATTTACGAACAGGATTTCGCCGCGGCCCCACTCGATTTCTTCTATGACTCGGCACGATTCAAGGCTGGTGACCGTTCGGTAAAGCTGGAGGTGTACTATGGAATTCCCACGCGTGACCTTGACTACAGAAAGGGAACTGACGGAAGGCTGACCGCGAATTTAAGGCGGGGGTTGGCGCTGTATGACGAGGATAACAAGCCTGTGTATCGCTCCCGAGAGGAAATGGTGTTATACACATCGCAACCAGTGGATACGACGCAAATCGCATTTGTGCCGGAGATGGACCGTCTCTCTGTGGTGCCCGGTACCTATCGGCTATCCGTGCAGATTCTGGATACGTCGTCGGATAAGTCTCAGGTCTACAACCGCGAAGTGGTGCTGCAACCATATGGCGATGACTCGCTGAAGGTGAGTGATATTGAGATGGCGTCTTTGATCCGTCCAAGCCGTGGCAGCAAATTCACAAAAGGTGAGATCGAGGTGGTCCCCAATCCGAGCCTGTTCTATTTCGCCGGGCAGCCGGTGTTTATTTACTACGAGGTTTACAACCTGAAGAAAGATGAATTCGGCAGGACAGATTACCGTGTGTCGTACGAACTGCATTCACTGAATAAAGGTAATGTGGCGGTGAGGATCCTGAAGGCGCTTGGAAGGTTGGTCGGCGTCAACAAGCAAGCCGAGGTTGTAACCGTGCAATATTCACATGAGGGAGACAAAGCCGACGATTATGGATACCTGGAACTGGATATGTCGAAAACAGATCCGGGGCACCAGTTGTTGATTGTCAAGGTCTCGGATGAGATTGCGGGTAGCCGGGCAAACTCGGCAGTTTCGTTTGCTGTTCGATAGATATTATCGCCCGTAAATTTCAGCGGAAAGGATGATGTTTCAGTTGGTGAAAGGTAGCAGAACTACGGTGCGGCCTCTGGATGCGGTAAGGCGTTGTAATCCCCCCACCGCATCAGCCGTCGCCGGCCCTTCGACAGCCCTTCGACCCTTCGACAAGCTCAATGCAGGCAGGCTCAGGGCAAGTGCTCAGCGGACCGGCTCGGCTTCTGCGACTCCCCCTCAAGGGGGGAGTGATTGGTCCATCAAACGGGCGCGCGTTCGCTGCCACCTATTAGGTTGCGGCTGAACATCACAAAGCCGCGCCAGGGTTCTTATTATGCCGATCCCAAGGATTTGCGAACTGCACAGACGCCGCAGGTGCCTGACTTCATCGGTCTGCGCCGTTCTGTTTCTCGGATTCTGTCTCGCTGCGCCGATCTACGCAGGGGATACTGAGCTTGCTGAAAGGCTCTATGAGACTGCGGTGGAGCATGTGGGTCGGGTCTCTGCTAAAGAGAGTATCAAAGCCTTCCGGCGCGTATTGAGGGCGGACACGGACTTTGCGCCTGCCCACTACGAGATCGCGAAGCTGTATATGTCGTTAGACACGCCCATGGACCGCCAGAGCGCCCGGAACGCGCTGGACGAGGCGATTCGGCTGGACCCAGGCAATGGGGACTATCAATTGAAGTTTGGTGAGTTACTCGGCAAGCAGGGGCTCTGGCTGAATGCCGAAAGGCATTACGAGAAGATATACGAGACCCATCCCGAAAAACGCGCCCAGGCGGCATATATGGCGGGCTTTTTCGCGATGCAAGCCTTTTTTAAATACATAGATATGGAGCATATAGATATCGTACCCGGAGCGATGGGTGGTCCTCCAACGTATCACCTGTTTCGGTGGGAGAAATTCGGTTCAAGCGACCGCGAGAAAGCGCTGACATTCCTGACCAGGAGCATCGACGCCGATCCTGGCTATCGAGAAGCCTACTATGATCTGGGACTGATTCACTATGAGAGCAGGAACCCCGAAGGATTGGTAACGGCATCAAGGCTATGCCTGGATCAGTTTCCCGAGGACAAGGACGCGTTGGTCTATTGTGGGCTGGGATACCAGGGGATGGGTGAATGGGAAACGGCTCATGTGTATTACAGGCGTGCCCTGGAGCGAATGTCCGGGCATGAACGGGCGTTAATGGAGTCGGTGGATGTGATTGCAAGCCGGGAGGAGAAATCTGCACTGGATTCGATATCGATGACCGATACGGTCCGAGACGAATTGGCGGATAGCCTTGAGCGGGTGCGATTCTGGCGGAAACGAGATCCGCTGTATCTGACGGCTTTCAGCGAACGGCGGATGGAGCACTATGGACGGGTGGCGTATGCCAACCTTCGATATGGGCAGCGATTGAAGGGGATACTAGGATGGCAAACGGACCGCGGGAAGGCATATATCAAATTCGGTCGGTATCTGAAAAAGAAGGTAGAGCGTCCTGAAATCGGAGGAGGTGTCGACTCTTTCGAGGGCGAATTCCGCCGAGATTTCCACGGCGGAGACGAGATGTGGATCTATGAGGGATTTACGATCTCCTTTGTCAATAGCGACGGGCTGGATTCCTGGCGTTTCGACACCCGTCCGGGTCGCATATCGGCTCGATACAGGTTCGATCATCAGCCTGCGCATTTCATAGACCCTTACGGTCATCACAAGTACAGAATCCCGTACCTGGCTGCAATCTTCAAGGACGGGGACGGCCAACGTATGGAACTGGCCTATGCGCTGCCGAAATTTAACGTATCTGCCTCGGATTCGAACAGGACCATTGCTATTGAGAATGGAGTGTTTGTGTTTGACGAGGATTGGGACGAGGTGTATCGGAAGCATTCAGATCTCAAACTGAGGTGGCCCGAATTGACATCCAGTGGGTATCCCGTTGCGGACAGCCTGCGGAATAGTCACCTGGTTTTTCAGTTGGCGTTCAAGGTGCCGAACAGCAGGTATAATCTGGTTGGCGAGATTCGTGATCGAAAGCGGGGATCGATCGGCACCTTTCGGGAAAGGCGCAGGTCCGAGACGTTAGATTCCCTGTTCTCAATGAGCGATCTGTTGCTGGCCACGCAAATCGAATCACGAACACCGTTTCCGGAAGGACGGAGCGATCTCACGATCGTAGCGAATCCACACCGGACCTACCATCGGTCCGAATCCGCGTTCATCTACCTGGAAGTGTATAACCTGGAGCGGGACGAATTCGGCCGTTCGGAGTACGAGATTTCATATCGGTTGGGACGTCCGGAGCAGAAGAAGATCGATCCGTACCTGTTCCTGGCGCAACGGTTGCCTGAGGGCGGCAGGCAATTGGAGGTCACGCGTGAAATCAGGACTCAAGAGACGGGCATACGTCGACCTGTCCGGGCGAGCGGCAGAGAAGAAGAGCTTCAGGGTGGTTTGCCGGTCACGCCACCAGTAGTGGTCCCGGACTATTTCGACGCGCAGAAGAGGGATGAGGTCACGTACCGGGCGAGGTTTTTGTTTCCGGATGAAGATGAACTTCCCAGCCGGATCAAGAAGATGGGTAAAAGCAGAGCGGGAGTGGAGACGACGATCACGGCTCGGTACGAGGGGGACCGGGAGGATGACTTCACGTATCTGCAGATTGACCTGAGCCACGTGCCTGCCGGAGTGCACCGCCTATCTGTAACGGTCAAAGACATGCATACGGGTCAAATCGCAGCGCGTGAAACGTTGTTCCGTGTGATTGAGTGAAGGCCGTTCTTCGCAAAGCCATCCGCGGAATCCCGTCTCAGGATCGAAACGAACAAGATGGGTGCTGGCAAACGCGCATAATAGCAGAAAACAGACACAAAGACGCTTGCTCCTGAGGGTGTAAGCGTCTTGGCTTTATGAAAAAGAGGAGAAAAAGGCAGGATCTGGAGCCTACTACGGTTACCGCAATTCATCGACAAGAATCCAAGACTGGATTACCAAGTCTGCAGTATGTCCGTGTCCCACAGATGTAGGGGTCTGTTTGTGCAGGAAATCCCGAGACTCAGCACTGGATTTATTGAACCCACCCGGCCTGGTGTGTGTCTTTGTACCGTGAGAGGCTGAATCTGGTGCTCGGTTTGGGCGCAATCGCGCATGGTTCACGCTTTGTTCCCAATGTCATCGCAAAAGGTATGGAGTCGCCCAGGAGTCCAGACAACCCGATGGTTATCTTGTGGAGTACGAAGGGGAGGGTTCCATATGAACTGGTTCAAGCACTATTTGATTGCATCGATCACGATTGTCGTTTGTTTGGGCGAAAGTCCGGCCGCAGGATCGACTGCAAAGGACATCTCACGGGTCGATAGCACGTATAAATCCGGGCTGGCCTATCTCGAATCCGGGAAATATGAGAATGCCGAGAGGTGTTTTCAGGCGGCACTGGAGATCAACTCGAAACATGCGCCTTCTTACGTCGGGCTGGGTCATGTCTATTTGAAGAGAGATGAACTAGGGCTCGCTGAAGAGTCTTTCCGAGAGGCTCTCCGAAAGCGGAAGAACTACGCTCCAGCCCTGAACGGACTGGGTCTCGTGTTTCGCAATACAGAGAAAATGTTGGATTGGGCAATCAAGTATTTCCGAAGTGCGTACCAGGCGGACCGAGGGTATGTGGAAGCGTACTATAACCTGGCCCAAACGTATGGTGAGATTGGCAATACAAAGGCACTGGATACGTATAAGAAACTGGTTAAGATGGTCCCGGATCACTCGGATGCATGGTTCCAGATTGGGAGAATTTACAAGAATAGAGGCTTGGGTCGGGCTCAAAATTCCCACGAAGCCGAGACAGCATTTCGGAGACAACTGCGAATTGATCGACACCATTCAGGGGCAAAATTGCAACTTGGTCAGTTGTTGAAAGAAGCAGGACGCACGGATGAAGCACTCGCGATGTTCAAGGCAGTCGTGGATACGCCCAATGCCTATCAGCGGCGCGCGTTCCTGGAACTGGCGGAGATGTATCAGCGTGCGCGGAACCACGATCTGTTTGATGCGATACTGGATGCTTACCTGGAGGATCTGCCACCCGGCGAGCAGGCATTATACTACGATCCAAGCCTGGTGGTTATCAGGGATGAACTGTCCCGCTTCCAGGCGACGCCAGATGAAGAGCGTAAGGCGCAGTCTGAAAATTTCTGGGCGACTCGGGATCCTGCGCCGGTGACGGCGGCCAACGAACGGTGGATAGAGCACTGCCGCCGGGTGGCGTATGCACGGGAGCATTTTAGCGAGTACGAATTCCCCTGGGACGTACGTGGGGAGGTGTATGTACGTTATGGAAGGCCCGATCACATCAGTGCGTCGGAGAACATCCGATTTGAGACGGACCCAAAGGTTCTTGCAGTTAAGGACCGGCTGATGAGCCAGGCTGGCGAAGCCTTGTCTCACCTCCTTCTGAGCCGGCGCATGGTCAGCTTCTATAGGTCGATGAGTGGATCAGTAGAGAAGGGTATGGACGACCGGAAGACACTATCTACAATTCTTGGTTACCCGGTATACCCCGTTCGAGGCGCCTGGGAATACTGGATTTACTCGAAAGTCGATGGTGGCGTGGAAGTGACTTTTGTACAGGAACACGGGCCAGGCCCGGGCCCCTACAAGTACGCAGAGGTGCCGCATGCGGGCTCCGCTATCTGGGTGGACGAGATCACAGGGCGAAACCCCGGCACCACCTTGTTGACTGACGGGCTAATGGATGAAATCCCTGATGCTTGGATCGATACTTCGATAGATACTTCGATGTCGACTGACGAGCCAACGGATGAAATCCTTCATCCTTCGAACGATACTTCGATCAAGTCAAATTTGATATGGCAGCGAATGAACCCCGGTCTGGTGATGCATCGCGTGACGCGCAAGACGCCTGAGATTTACGAGCAGGATTTCGCGACTGCCCCCCTCGATTTCTTCTATGACTCGGCTCGATTCAAGGCAGATGACCGTTCGGTGAAACTGGAGGTGTACTATGGTATTCCCACGCCTGACCTTGACTACAAAGAAGGACCCGACGGAAGGCTGACGGCATACGTGAAGCGGGGGCTGGCGCTGTACGACGAGGCTGACAAGCTGGTATATCGGTCGAGCGAGGATATGGTGCTGTACGCGTCGGGACCGATCGACACCACCCAGATCGCATTTGTGCCGGAGATGGACCGTCTCTCTGTGGCACCCGGTACCTATCGGCTATCCGTGCAGATTCTGGACGCGTCTTCGGATAAGTCCCAGGTTTACAACCGAGAAGTGGTTCTACATCCATATGGCGATGACTCGCTGAGGGTGAGTGATATCGAGATGGCGTCTTTGATCCGTCCAAGCCATGGCAGCAAATTCACAAAAGGTGAGATCGAGGTGGTACCCAATCCGAGCCTGTTCTATTTTTCCGGCCAGCCGGTGTTTGTCTATTACGAGGTGTACAATCTGAAGAGAGATGAATTCGGTGCGACAAAGTACCGGGTATCGTACGAACTGCATTCGCTGAATAAGGGCAATCTGGCGGTCAGGGTGTTGAAGGCGCTTGGCAGGTTGGTCGGCGTCGACAGAAAGGCTGAGGTCGTGACCGTGGAGTACGCGCACGAGGGAGACAAAGCCGATGAGTACGGATACCTGGAACTGGATATGTCGAAAACCGATCCGGGGCATCAGTTGTTGATCGTCAAGGTTTTTGATGAGCTTGCAGGTAGCCAGACATCCTCGGCGGTATCGTTTGCTATTCGATAAAACGACTCCAAAGACATGTTGCTTACGTCGATAGGCATCGCGCAATGCAATGACCGATCGATCGAGGACTGAATTTGCCCTTACGTCTATCAGGCATATAGGGGGACGTTATGCGTTATCCATTCCTGAAGGTGATCTTGATGATGCAAGCCCTGGCATGGCAGCCGATTTTTCTGATCGCTGCCGTACTGACAATACCCATCGCTTCGACGGACGCTCAATCCCGGGAGAACGCCAGCAAAATTGACTCCCTTTATCAAATGGGAATGCAACTGTCAGAACAAGATTCGTTGGCCGCGGCGGTCGGGCAATTTCAGGCTGTAATAAAGTTGAACAAGAAACATGCCCCCGCGTTCGTGGGATTGGGCCATGTCTATCTGAAACGAGGTAACCTGAAGGATGCTGAGAAAGCCTTTCGAAAGGCTCTACGCAAACAGAAGGACTACCCGCCTGCCCTGAACGGATTGGGTCTGGTATTTCGGAATACCGACAAAATGCTGGATTGGGCGATCAAGTATTTCCGAAGTGCGTACCAGGCCGAACGCGGGTACGCGGAGGCGTACTATAATCTCGCGCAGACGTACCGCCAGATTGGTGACACGAAGGAACTGGATACGTACAAGAAACTAGTTAAGGTAGTCCCGGATCATTCCGATGCATGGTTTCAGATAGGGAGGATTTACAAGGATGGCCTCGCGGGTCGGTATCGAAATGCCGAGAAAGCGGAGGCCGCATATCGGCGGCAACTCAATGTAAATCCACAGCACTTCGGAGCACGGACGTATCTCGGCCAGGTGTTGAAAGAAGAAGGACGCACGGATGAAGCGTTGGCAATGCTGAAAGCCGTCGTGGATACGCCGAATGCCCATCAGCGGCGCGCCTTTCTGGAACTGGCAGAGGTCTATCAGCGTATCCGCAACTACGACCACTCAGAAGCACTTCTGGATGCTTTCCTGGAAGGTCTGGCACCGGACGAACAGGCCATATACTATGATTTGGGCCTGGTGGCGATCGGGCACGAGCTCATTCGCTCCCAGGAGACACGGAAGGGCGAACGTAAGGCGCTATCCGAAGCCTTCTGGGCGTGTAGAGACCCGGCGCCGGTAACGGCAGCCAACGAACGGTGGATAGAGCACTGCCGCCGGGTGGCGTATGCACGCGAGAATTTCGGGAGGTTCGAATTCCCGTGGGATGCGCGCGGGGAGGTTTATGTGCGGTTTGGGGAGCCGGATCACATCAGTCGGTCGGACAATATACTGTTTGAGACGGAACCGAGGGTCGTTGCCGTGAAAGAGAGGCTGATGAACCAGGCGCGCAATGCGCTCGGGTCTCTGTTGCAGGCTCGCGAGGGTTGGGCAACTGCAGAGGCGATTAGCAAAGCCATCGGACCGATGAGTTCGACCCTCAGGGAGATTGGGGAAACCGGCTACTATCGCGACGCGACCAATACGAGTGGTGTTACGAAGTCTGAGGGTGCGAGTATAACGACTTCGGTCGACGAGGCTTACGCGCGTACCGGGGCATTGATGGGTGAAGGTACGATCCGGGGTTGGCCAATCTATCCGGTTCTCGATAAGGTTTGGGAATACTGGATATATACCAATGTAGAACGAGGGATTGAGGTCACTTTCACCCAGCCATATTTCCCTGGGCCCTACAAGTATGCAGACCCACCGATGTCTATCGGAGAACCTAAACCTATTATCTCGCAACTGTGGCAACGAACGAATCCTCGAGTTGTCGTGAACTGGGCAGCTGCGAAAACGCCATCGGTCTATCGACCGGATTTCGCCACGGCTCCACTGGATTTCTTCTATGATTCGGCCAGATTCAAAGGACCGGACGGCGCCGTGACGTTGGAGGTATATTTCGGCATTCCCGTACACGAACTTTCGTTTAGACCAGGCGAGCAGGGCAAGCCGACGGCATTCCTGAAGCGAGGATTTGCGCTGTTCGATGAAGACCGCCGTCGCGTTCACCGATCCTCTAGAGACATGGAGCTCTATTCCGAGAGGCCTCTTGATACCACGCAGTTAGCCTTTGTGCCGGCGATGGAACGGGTCTCAGTGACGCCGGGAAGATATCGAATGGACCTACAGATCCTGGATTTGACGTCGGAAAAATCTCAGGTCTACAACCAACAGACACTTATGAATTCGTTTGAAGGTGAGACCGTAATGTTAAGCGATATCCAGTTGGCCGCATCGATCAGGCCGCATGGCGGCGGCGAGTATGTCAAGCGCGATCTCCAGGTGATCCCTAACCCGAGCCGCACGTTTCTGTTGAGTCAGTCGGTATTTCTATATTATGAGATTTACAATTTGAAGAAAGATGAACTCGGAGCAACCAGGTATAGCGTTTCCTATGAAATACGCGCCGATGGAAAGAGGCCTGTGAGGATAGACGTGATTGCGGCTCTAGGTAAACTTCTGGGCAGGCGCGAAGAGGGAGAGGCGATCAATATCGAGTATGACCACGTTGGTATCCAGGCAGATGACTATGGATATCTCGAATTGGATATGTCGAACACCGAGCCGGGGAACCAGACATTGGTCGTTCAAGTGACTGATAAGAATAGCGGCCAAAAGACAACGTCTACGGCGACGTTCACGATCCGATGAAAATACGCATCGAACATATCGTCGTAACAGAGAGATTTACACCCCAGTTGGCTAATCACGGTACCGTATTACGAGACTGCGGGATCTGATCACAATCGACCGGACAATTGCTTCGGGCATCGTGCGCGCCTGTTGCGACGGCCGACTGTATCAAAATTAACCGCTGCGGAGTTCATGGGGCTTGTAGTGCCGAACCTGCGAAATATCGATAGGCTCAAACGCCGCGCAAGGTTGACTCCAATGGCATTCGTGACATTGTGTCTCGGATTCTGTCTCGCTGCGCCGATTGCCGCGAGCGAGAAGCAGCTTGCCGAACGGCTCTACGAGACGGCGATGGCGCAAGCGGGAAATGTGACCGCCAAAGAGAGTATCAAAGCCTTCAAGCGGGTATTGAGGGCGGACCTGGACTTCGCACGAGCCCATTACGAAATCGCGAAGCTGTATATGTCCCTCGACACGTCGATGGATCGCTATAGCGCAATGAAGGCGGTCAATACGGCCATTCGTCTGAACAAAGACAATGTCGCCTACCGTGTATTAAAGGCGGATATCCTGTGGACGCAGGGATTTTGGCACAATGCCGTAGCCGAGTACAAGGATGTCCTGAAACTGGATCCTGAAAACGCGAACGCAGCCTATATGATCGGCCATCATGGCGTCAAGAACTTTCTGAAAAATTACGATATGTCCATGATGAATATGGTATCCGGATTCAGTCGGAGAGAACGTACACGCACCAGACATTCGTGGAGAGATTTCGGCATTGAGGAACTGGATGAAGCCGTCACGTATCTGAAGACCTGCATTGAAGCAGATCCCATGTTCAAGGATGCATATTTCCAGCTCGGGCTTGCCTGCCTGGAGACAAACCGGCCGGTCGAACTGATCCGGGTGGCAAACCTGCTTTTGGAGCGCGTCCCTGATGACAAGGATGCGTTGCTCTTCTGCGGGCTTGGATACCAGAGTTTGGGCGAAGAAGCGCAGGCGAATGAGTTCTATTCCCGTGCGCTGCAGAGGATGGCGCCGGATGAGCGGGCGATGATGGAATCCGTAGACAGTATTGTTCCGGATGATGGCCGCGCAAAGTTCGAAGGCGTACCCGCCGGGTCCGAGGCATGCCGAGACGAGATTCAACCCTGGGTGGATAACGTCGAGCGGGTCCGGTTCTGGCAGCGACAGGATCCACTGTTCTTGACTGAATTCAATGAACGCCGCACGGAACACTACGGCCGGGTAGCTTACGCGAATCTGCGGTTCAGCCGGCCCTCGAAGGGTATTGCCGGTTGGCGGACGGATATGGGAAGAGTCTACATCAAACTGGGAAGATACCTCCACCGGGGGGTGCAGCGGCCGGAAACAGGTTCGGTCATTGCAATAGACAGGACCAGCACGTTCGGTAGATACCTGCCGGGACGGAGAATGCCCTGGAAGCTCAGGATGCAGAAAGAGACGTGGTTCTACGAGGGATTTCGGGTCGATTTTCAGATATCCGATGGCTTCCACGGCTTCTCTCCGTCCCGGTTGCCGGATCGTACGCGGTATGTCGATCCCTATGGTCCGCAGAAATACAGCGTGCCCCACCTGGTCGCGAGCTTCAGGGACGGGGACAGCCTTCGCGTGGAACTGGCGTATGCGCTGCCGAAATTCAATCTGGCCGTATCGGATTCGGACAGGAACATAGGTCTGGAGAATGGTGTCTTTCTGTTCGACGAGCAATGGGACGAGGTTTATCGGAAGCGTTCGGATCTCAAACTGCAGTGGCCCGAGATATCCCCGAGCGGATATCCCGCTGCGGACAGCCTGCGAAAAAGCCATCTGGTATTTCAGATCGCATTCGGGCTTTCGCCCGGCGCCTACAATCTTGTGGGAGAGGTGCGGGACCGGAAACGGGGGTCAATCGGGACCTTTCGGCAGCTCCGCAAGTTCGAACCGTTGGACGCCTCGCTGTCTATGAGCGATCTGTTGCTGGCGGCCCGGATTGAAACGCGAACGCCGTTTCCGGAGGGGCGATCGGACCTGGACATTGTGGCAAATCCACTGCGGACCTACCACCGGTCCGAACCCGCGTTCATCTACCTGGAGGTGTATAACCTGGAGCGGGTCGAATTCGGGCGCACGGAGTACCAAATTGCTTATCGAATAGGACGGCCGGAGAGGAAGAAGATCGATCCGTACCTGTTCCTTGCGCAACGGCTGCCTGAGGGCGGGAGGCAATTGGAGGTCTCGCGTGATATCAGGACTGTGGAGACAGGCGTGCGCCGGCCGGAGCGAGCGGCCGAGGAGGAAGATGAGCCTCAAGAGGATTTGCCGGTCACGACGCCAGTCGTGGTCCCGGACTATTTCGACGGGCAAAAGAGGGATGAGGTCACGTACCGGGCGAGGTTTGTGTTTCCGGATGAGGATAAACTTGCCAACCGGATCAAGAAGATGGACAGAAGCAAGGAGGGGGTGGAGACGACGATCACGGCACGCTATGAGGGCAACCGGGAGGACGACTTCACGTATCTGCAGATTGACCTGACCCACGTGCCTGCCGGCGTTCACCGCCTGTCAGTTAGCCTCAGGGACATGCATAGTGATCAGGTAGACTCACGCGACGCGTTGTTTCGTGTGATTGATTGAAGATCAAGGCATCCAGGAAAGCCGGCAATAAGCTCTCTGCAAAATTCCAGGGTAGGTGACCTCGATGATCCAAATATCATTGCATTCGGTTCTGATTGTAGGCATCGGATTACTGTATTGTGGCGATCCCACGGCCAAGGAGAATTCCACGGAAGCCGAAACGCGGGTCGCCAAGCTGCATCAGACGGGTTTGGAGATGTTGGAACAGGGCCGGCTGGAAGAAGCCGCGAAACAATTACGAAGTGCTACTGAAATCAATCATAAACATGCGCCCTCGTACGTGGGATTGGGGCAAGTCTACTTGGAGCAGGATAGTCTAAAGGCCGCGGAGCAGGCCTTTTTGAAAGCCCGACATGCCAACGAAGGGTATGCGCCGGCCTATAACGGGTTGGGTCTGGTCTACTGGAAGAAGAAGACGGGACGGCTTTGGGCTATTCAGTATTTCCGAACTGCTTACCAACTTGATCGCAGGTACTCGGAGGCCTATTACAATGCTGCTGAGGTCTACCGTGAATTGGGCGATACGAAGGAACTGGATACGTATGAGAGATTGGTGGAAGCCTTTCCGGAACATCGGGATGCCTGGTTCCGAATTGGAGAAATACACCGAACGGGTGGAGCCGGACGGTATCCGAATTTAACTGAAGCCGAGGCAGCCTATCGTCAACAGCTCGCAGTGGATGTGAACCACCTGGCGGCGCGGTCCCGTTTAGCCGACGTCTTGGCGGTCCGTGGCAATATCGACGAGGCACTGGACCTGTTGGAGGGGTTTGAAGATACCTCAGGGGTGCATAGTCGCGAAGTTTTATTACAACAGGCCAGGATCCATCAAATTCGCCGTGACGCCGATAGGGCCGAGGCGCTCTATGAGGAATACATCGAATCATTGGATTGGGAGGAGCAACTGTGTTTTTTCGATCTCAGCCTCGTTCTGGATGGCGCGGAGCTGGACGGGTTCAGAGTTGCGCCGAAGTCGCAATGGAAGGAACTTTCAAACGCGTTCTGGGCCGGGAAGGACCCCGCGCCGGTGACGGCGGCGAACGAACGCCGAAACGAACATTACCGTCGCGTTGCATTCTCCCGGGAGCTATATGGCGAACATTCTCACCCATGGGACGTCAGGGGCGAGGTCTATGTCCGGTACGGGGAACCGGATCACGTCAGCAAGTCGGACGATATTCAATTCGAGACGGCGCCCAGGGTGGTGGCGGTAAAAGAACGCCTGATCAATCAGGCAGGCGATGCGATTTTCGCGTTAACGAGGAGCAGGAATGACGAGATGCTTGAATATGTCGTGACGGAAGCGTTCAATTACAATGACCCAAACCGGGAAATTCAAATAGGACCGATGAGTTCCAGGCAAAGAGAGATCGCGGAAACCGGCAATAGCCGCACTTATACTGCAAAAGAAGAAGACCCGATGTCGGAAATGCGAAAGAGTGGAAGCAAACGGGACAAATTCGGAGCTCTTCAGGTTGCCTCGTCGAGCGTTCTTGGCTGGCCCGTGTACCCGGTTCCTGGCAAGGTCTGGGAATACTGGATCTACACCAAAGTTGGGCCTGGCATTGAAATCACCTTCGTACAGCCGTACCATCCCGGACCCTACACCTATGCGGATATGCCTCACGGGATTGGCGAGGGTGGCGGCAGCGTGTCTCGTTCCTGGCGGGAGATGAATCCTGCCGTTGTGGTAGAACGGGCCGTAGCGAAATCCCCGGAGGTGTACAGGCAGGATTTCGCGACAGCCCCCCTGCATTTCTTCTATGACACGGCGCGATTCAAGAGAAACGACCGTTCCGTCGACCTGGAGGTGTACTATGGCGTTCCAACACGTGACATCACCTACGTCACGGGCAAGGACGGGCAGCATGTCGCATATTTGACGCGAGGCGTTGCGTTGTACAATGCGGACGATCAGCGGATCTACAGGTCGGCGGAAGAAATGGAACTCTATGGGAGCGGGAGCCCCGACACATCGCGGAACGCTTTCTTACCGTTTATGGACCGGATCTCGGCGACGCCGGGCAACTACCGGATGGCGATCCAGATTCTGGACACTTCATCCGGAAGATCGCAGGTCTACAATCAGCGGGTAAAACTGACGGCCTTCGGCGGTGGTTACTTGCGTCTGAGTGACATACAGCTGTCGGCCTTCATCCGATCGGCGAGCGATGGCAGGTTCGTGAAGGGTGATATCGACGTTACGCCCAATCCCAGTCAGTCTTATCTGGCGGCACAACCGGTCTACATCTACTATGAGATTTACAATCTGAAGAAGGATGATTTCGGGGTGGTGCGTTATCGGGTCACCTATCAGGTTGAATCGATCGATCGTCAGCCCATCGCTGTCCGTATTCTGGGTGGACTGGGCAAGCTGCTCGGCGGACGGGAAGAGCGCGAAACGATCACGGTGAATTACGAACACGTCGGCCACCGGTCGGACGACCACGGTTATCTGGAGCTGGATATGACCAACAGCGAACAAGGCAGTTACATGCTAAGGGTCAAGGTCACGGACATAAAATCGGGCCAGAGTACGGTCGCATCCAAGGTGTTTACAATCAAGTAGCGGAATGGTCGCCTCCATAAGATGACGGTGTCTTGGATCTACACCACTCCCCCTGTTAACCAGGATACTTTGCAACAAGGGGTTTTTCATTATTGTGGCGAGATTGGGTTCGGGGAGTTTCGCCCTCCGGGCTCCATTCGATTTCGGTTTTTGTTGAACCCATGACACACGGTCGGTGTCTTTTACAAATGGTTGACAGGGCTGAAAATCGCATGAAACGGCCTGGTCGGTCCAAAGACGTATACGGCCAGGATTTCCGGTAGGCAGGGCACCCACAAGGGACGCCCCTACGAACCGGAGGTTGGACTATTAAGCTTGCCTAGGAGCCTGTCGGAATACCTATGCCAACATTTTATGGCATACAGTATATGGTGCAATTTAGAACATTAAAATCTATATATTGTATGTCGACTCGCCAAAATTGGGGTTCTCCGACAGACTCCTAGTTAATCAGTTAATGATATTCGAAAGAGACCGTGAGTCACCAGACTGCAGATTGTTATTGAATCCGCGATCATATTTTCAAATGTGGAAGTGAAAGGGCGAGTAATGACTGCAAGACTTCCTGCTGTGATCGCGATTATCTCAGGTCTCGCAGCATGCGGATCGAGTGCGCCAACACCGTCGGAACCACCGGCCGACCTGAAGGGGTTTGAATATGCCGGTAATCTGATTCAGAAGCGGTTCTGGCATACGGCGACTTTAATGAACGATGGCCGCGTTCTCGTTTCGGGCGGAGCGGCGACGGATCGCCCGGGTCATTCGTCTGCAGCGCTGTATCACGACAGCACGGAGCTGTTCGATCCTGAGACCGGTACCTCGTCGTCGACGCGCAACATGTCGAGGGGCAGAGTTGGCGACAAGGGTATATTGCTGGCGGACGGTCGGGTGGTGATTCTGGGAGCGCACCTCGCTCCGGTGGAGATATACGATCCCCAATCAGATAGATTCTCCGCACACAACGCAACATTGGGAGATATCGGTACCGCGACGTTGCTACCGAATGGGAAGATACTTGCATATTGCCGATCTGACATCGCTCTTTTCGACCCGGATACAGGGAATTTTGTGCGTCTTCCAGGGTCGTTTGGCAGTCGCGGAGGCCATACGGCGACCTTACTTCAGAATGGGCGTATCCTCATTGTTGGCGGCGGCTACCGTGGAGGTTTGGGAAAAGTCGCGGAAATCTACGAACCGACGTCCAACACATTTACGAGCGTTGGGGAATTATACAATGAACGTCGTGGACACAAAGCCGTCCTTCTCAATGACGGCAGGGTATTGGTTATTGGCGGCACTAAAGGCGATTTCACCTCTCCTGAGCCTGTAATGGAGGCCGAACTATACGACCCGGTTACCGGTACGTTCTCGCTGGTGGGCTCTCCTGGTATCATGCCGATATGGGCCGCCGCCGCCCTACACACAGGTAAAGTGTTTCTTATCTGCGGCGAAGATGGAAACGTCGTTATCTACGATCCCGCCTCCGGGTCGTTCATTCTCACGGGAGACAGCATTGGACCCAATCGAAAGTTCTATTCGACAACCGTCCTTAACGACGGTCGCGTTCTGGTCGCCGGAGGAATGAAAGACGGAGAAGCTACGGATCACGTTCTGGTTTACAAACCCTGAACTGACGACACAGTTAGCCTCAATGCGAAAAAAACAGCAACGCGGCAACGCGATAAAACCCTCCGAAACGGGGCAATATCGACGTATAGAATGACGTTTTTTCCCTTCACGTCCAGTGACCTGGTGTATCCTGGTAATCCGCCGTTTAATCGCCTTTATTTACAAGCACATATTCGAATTAACGTCCCCAAAGACTTACGAATCAAGGTTAGTTATACACTCCCTAACGTGGTCGAAGTTCACTAAAGTCAGCTTCCATTGTCGCGATAGAAAATTCTCTGATGTAATTCGGAGTCGGAGTAGGAACACAACAAGACAGCGTATGATTACCTGGTTTCTGTCATTGGGCTAATCCGGCGGGCAGCACAGGCAGTGACTGCGCTTCGGTAAGCCAATTGCGATACCCCTGAGAATCACACGGCGGACGATTGCCATCCCCAAAGCGCTTGCACTGCCGGTTGAAACTGCATAACATGCTGGATCGGAACGGGGTACGATGACGAAGGTTTACGATAGCAGACACGACGTTTCGGTCCAGCAGAGGTCGATTGCATGAAATCACGAGGCGGCTCTACGCGTGTGAAACGGCGGGTTCTGGTTCTCATTTCGGCCCTGGCGATTTCCGCCCTCTGTCCACTTGAGAATCTCGATGCGCAGGTTCGTCAGACCGCGGTATCGGCCTCCAGCGGTGGCGATACCGCGTGGGCGATCGGGCTGGAAACCGGTTCTTCCGCCATTACCGAAATCTGGGTCGAAACCCCGGGAAACCAGCCTCGCCATCTCGGCACCTTTCCCGGCCCGCCCGGGCGCCTCGAGTGGGTTGCTGGCGGGAAACGCCTTCGCTATCGCGAAACACCCTTACGGGTCCCCCTGCATACGCTTACCATGCTCCCGGAACGGTCCGTACCGCTGGTACCACCTGGTGTATGGGAGATCTCCATCCGGGACGGGTCGATTGCGCGATCGAAAAGTGCTGTCGGCGCGGAGGCTGGAACGCAGTCGGTTGCGGAGGCCGTAAACGCGCCGCAACCGAGTCGCGCCGCAAAGGCGGTGCTGTGGGGGGTCGCGGCGGTATTCAACGCCTCGGCCCTGGCCTATACGACCGTGCACCGCTGGGAATTTCGATCGGCGGTGAAGCGTTACCGGCAAGCCTCCCGGTCGTGGGCGTCCCTGTATCTCAGATTCAAAAAGCATGGGCTCTACGAAGAGCCGGTCCTGTCCTACGCGGGGGCCCTGGCCGCAACCGCGAAGAAGGCCGGCGCAAAGCGCGGCGCCCGCTGGGTCTGCCAGGACCATCTGACCGTAATCGGAGATGCCCTTCACGCCTATGAGCAGGCACACGAAAACCAGCGGCCTTCCGATCTGGCGGCGCTCAGGAACTGGATGGAAACCCATACGCTGACGCCGGCGGACTCTATCGTCATGAAGACGCTGTTTCGCTCGGCGATGGACTCCGATAAGAAGCGCCGGTTCAGCTACACACACGGATACCGTCCTGAAGCGGAGGACGGCGAAGCCGTTGTCACCAGCTTCTTCCACGACGGTTACCTGGTTGAAGCCGTCCGCAGCGGCGCGGGATATCGTACCGTCGACCGGCGCGTGGGCAAGGCGCAGGTCGATTCCCTCCTCAACCTCGGCACGGACCTCACCCCGATCGACCCGCCCAGGGCGATCTCCACCCTGGAAATCCTTGCCGGCGTGGCTCAGGACTACGCCCTCGGGCACAGCAGGCTCGGGTTTGCCTATCTGGAGGCCGAGAAGCTGGAACGCGCCATTAAGTCCTTCGAGCGCGCGATCGAATGCGAACACACGCTGGCCGAGGCCTACTTCGGTCTGGGTCTCACCTTCCGCAAGTGGCCCAGGGGAAATTACGACGCCATACGCTATTTCCAGAAAGCCCTTCAGTACGACCGGGGCCACGTGGAGTCCCGGTTCAATATTGCCGATATCCGATATAAACTGGACGAACACGACGTACGGCGGGAAGTCAAGAAAGTACTGGCAATTGATCCCCGCTACGCCCCCGCCTATCTGCTGATGGGAAAATGGGTGGAGGAATTCGAGAAGGACTACGAAAGAGCCGCGTTCTACTACGCGAAATATATGGGCTTGCGACCCGGTGACCCGGAGGGGCGGAAGCGGCTGGGGTCGATTTATCTGAGAACGAAGGACTACGGCCGTATCCTGGAAGTCCTGGAGGATTACGCCGTACAGAACCCGGACGACAACCAGGTCCTGCCCATCCTCGCGCAGGCGTGCATGAAACTGGGGGCCTACGACAGGGCCGCCGCCTTTTTCAGAGACTATCTTGAAAGGGCCGATGCGGCCGAGAAGGGGCACTACCACGATATCCGGCTGGTTGCGCCGAAGGAGACGCTTGCGGCCTTCGAAAAGACGCCGCTGGAAGAACGATGGGACTTTGTGAAGAAATTCTGGGCGGACCAGGACCCTGACCTGACCACGGCGGCGAACGAGCGCCTCCTGGAGCACTATCGGCGGGTGTCGTTCGCCATGCAAAATTTCTCCGATGGCAGGCAGCCGTGGGACCAGCGCGGCGAAGTCTACATTCGTTTCGGCGAACCCGACCACCGCTCCACCTACAAAGAGTTGAACTTCCAGCAGTCCATGGCGGTTCAGCGGGTCAAGGAACGTCTTTCCAGGACGCTCTACGGGGCTGCGCGCCCTCCTCGCCGCGGAATCGGCCTTCGCGGCGCCAGCTCAACGTTCGTCGGTCCGGTCTACCCCGTGCGCAGCCTGGGCGGCAGGGGTCCCGGGGGGTCCTACAGACCGGTCACCGCGACGTACGACGGCTCGATGGTCCCGTGGGAAACGTGGACGTACGTCGATGTGGGCAGCGGGATCGAGATTACCTTTACAGACGAGTTCAGCAACGGAAACTACAACTACGCGCCCGAACCGCTGGATGCCCGGATTCCTGCCCGCCGGCTGGCCATGTTCACCCGCTACAGCCCCCGCAATATCTACCGCATGGCCGCGGCGGCACAGCCGAACTACTTCGTGAGGCCGAAAAACACGCTGCCGATGGAATTCTATTTCAATTCGGCCGATTTCAGGAGTGAAACGGATTTCCGGACGGCGCTGGAAGTCTACGTTGGGATACCGCGGCACCAGGGGCACTATATTGTCGATGACGACCGGACGGAAATTATGGTGGACAGGACCGTGGCGCTGCGGAATCCGACAACCGGCGCCGTCTACCGGAGCGAGGACAAGGTGCATTTCGCGGCGAAAGGGGACGTGACCGCGGAACGGACCGCGTTTGTGCCGGACCTCGCGCGCATGGACGTGCCCCCCGGGCGCTACCGGATGGAAGTGAAAATTAAGGATAACCTGTCCGTGCAGCACGGTCGGTATCGTCAGGACGTGGAGATCGAGTCCTATGAACAGGACAGCCTCCAGGTGAGCGACCTGGAACTGGCCTGGCGGATTTCCAGCCGCAAAGACGATGATAAATTCAACAAAGGCGCGCTTTGGGTCATTCCAATGCCAACTCGGACCTACCGGGTGGGCCAGAATGTATTCGTCTACTACGAAATCTATAACCTGACAAGAGACGAATTCGGGCAGACGAACTACCAGATATCCTACACCGTCACGAAGAAGGGCGGCTTCAACCCCCTGGGTATCATTAAAAGCCTTATCAGGTGGAAGAAGGGCAAACGTGAAGAACTGGAAGTGACGTACGAGATGCTGGGTGAGGATACCATGGAGGTCGAATACGTGGAACTCAAGCTGGAAAACCGCCCCGCGGGCAAGTACTTCCTGAACGTGACCGTCATCGATATGAAAAGTGGTGAAATGGCCCAGAAAAAGGCCAGCTTTATTCTCGCGAAGTAGAATTTTCCCCACCCAATTTTAGCTCGGCTGCCCGCCAAGAGACAGATGATCCCGCAGCAACAGATGGGCCCGATCCGGTTCACGTCTGCCGCGAATACCCGCAACCACCCGACCATCCAATATCCTTTTACAGACGAGGAGACGTGGAGGAGAAAATCTACGCTTTCGGCATGGACGGCTTTATCGTCCCAATGATGAAGCGTTTCGCCGCGGAAGGCGCGCTGCCCCACTTCGAGCGCATGCAGCGCGAGGGCGCCGTCAATCAGACCCTTCCTTCTTTCCCGGTGTGGACCCCGACCAACTGGGCCACACTTTCGACGGGGGCGCACACGGGCACGCACGGGGTTACGCGCTGGCGGGTGGAGGTTGCGCCGGGACAGCGGATCGACAGTTTCGACGGGCGGGCCAACAACGCCGAGCGAATATGGAATGCGCTGGAACGGGCGGGCATGAAGAGTGTGGCCGTACACTACCCTGCCGCCCATCCGTCCGGGGTGAGGTCGGGCTATGTCGTGGACGGTTTCGGCCACCCCGGCCATCGCAGCACGGAGTTTGAGGTGGCTTCCTGCTAGGCCTATACCACCGACGCCTTGCCAGAGGGCGCCATCGAGATGGACCACGATGGCACAGCGGTGCGGCAGGCCCAACGCAGCGTCGAGCCGATTCCGCCGCTGAGACCGGCGCGGGAATGGCGCAACCTGCCCGAGAGTGGAGCGCCGCCGCTGGAGAGCCGCATTGAGGTGGCCGCCCGGCCGGGCGGGGACGTCTCAGCGTTCAACCTGCTCGCGGTGGACAGCGCGGGACGGGGCTACGACCGGGTGCTGGTTTGCCGGGACCGGAATGGGTCGAATTGCATCGCTGAAGCCGGCGTGGAAGAATGGAGCGAATGGGCGGTGGAGGATTTCGCCATCGACGGGAGCAAACGTTCAGCGTCACTGCGCTTCAAGCTGATGGAACTGGCCGCTGACGGCAGCCGGCTCAAGCTCTATCGCACCCAGGCGACTTTTACCGGCGGCTTCACTGTCCCCGACGAGTTGGCCGGAGAACTTCTGGACCGCTTTGGGCCGTATCAGGAACACGCGTCGATGTTGCCCTATACCTCGGGCATGGCCGATTTCGATACCGCCCTCGAGGAATGCGAGTACCAGGGGATGTGGTTTGCCGAGGTCGCGCGCTACATGCTTCGGGAGCGGGATTGTTCCTTTTTTATCTGCCACTGGCACCTGTACGATTACCTCAACCACATCCACCTGGGGGACGTCGACCCCGTGTGCCCCGGGTACGTCGCCGAGCGCGCCGAAGAGTACGTGGACTACTTCCGGCGGGCTTATCAGGTGGGCGACCGTATCCTGGGACGGTTGTGGGAGGACGCGAACGCGCATACGTACGTGGGCGTGGTATCCGACCATGGGTGCTCGCCCGACGTCCGGGTGGCCAATATCCGGCAGTTCTTGTACGAGCAGGACTTTCTGGCGCTCAAGCGCGGCGGCGAAGAGGACCTGGCTCGAGATCAGGTGCGCGAGGAGGACGTCGACTGGGAGCGCACGCGGGCCTATCTCAAGGATGACAAGGGGTTCGACATTTTCATCAACGCCGTTCCGGGACCTGAGTTCGACCGGATCGAGGCCGAGTTGCTGCTGGCGCTGCGCACGTGGGTCGACGAGGAAGTGGGACGCAATCCGGTGGCTATCGCCCTGCCACGACGGGACGCGTACATTCTCGGGCAATGGGGAGACCAGTGCGGCGACGTGGTCTTCGCCTGGGACCACGGGTACGTCAGCGGGTACTACGGCCAGTGGCGGGGTATTGCTGGTGGGGGCTGCGTAGGCGCGCCCAATGTGTTCGGGGCGCACCACGGGGGTTTTCTACCGACCCTGAGCGAGGTCTCGTCCAGCTTCGGTTCGTGGTTGATGGCAGGGCCGGGGGTGAAGCGCGGATACGAGCGGCCGGTGGACAAGCTGGGGTATATCCACGCCGCCGACGTCGTGCCGACCTTCTGCCGGATCCTGGGGGCCGAACCGCCGCGCCAGGCGCAGGGTGCGGTGGCGGGGGACTTGTTCGAAGGGCATGAAATGGTGCGCGAGCGAATGTCTAACCTTGATTCGTAAGTCTTTGGGGACGTTAATTCGAATATGTGCTTGTAAATAAAGGCGATTAAACGGCGGATTACCAGGATACACCAGGTCACTGGACGTGAAGGGAAAAAACGTCATTCTATACGTCGATATTGCCCCGTTTCGGAGGGTTTTATCGCGTCGCCGCGTTGCAGTTTTTTTCGGATTGAGGCTAACCCGGGCGCTTCTTCGTGAATCGAGTCGAAAACGACATGGGAGGTGTTGTGATGCATTGGGTAAAGACCCTGCTCATAAGCGCATCTTGCATCGTGACGATGCAATGTCCAGTCGAATCCGCGCGAGGGGACTTCCACTTCGTGAGATCGGCGGACGGGGAGCACCTGGCCTTTGTCAGCAGACGTGGTGAGGGGGCGGTTTCGCTGTCCGAAATATGGCACGTCTCCCCGAAATACGAAAGCCCCAGGAAACTGACGGCCTTTCCCGGCGAACCCGGAACCCTCCATTTTGCGCCTGGCGGGGACGAGCTGATCTACCTCGAGCGAAGCCTGCGGCGGGAAGCCTGGGGCTCGTATTTTTACGGGGGGCAGCCGCTCCCGATTACGCGAAACCGAGTCTGGCGGTTGCGCCTGGACGGCGCCGGAGAGGAGGCGTGGCCCCTTCCCGGAGACCTGCAACCCCTCGAGATCGCGCTCTCTCCCGACGGACGGTCGCTGGCGATTGCCGGGTATCGGGGAAGTGAATTGGCCATGGTGTACCGCGGTCTATGGATCGTGAATGACCGCGGCGATATCAGGCATCTGTTTGCCGGCGATGTTGCGGGGCCGGTAGCGTGGTCAGCGGACGGGAACTCTGTCAGGTGCCGAATCAATGACGGAGCAGAGTCGATTCGCGTTCATGTAGACACGGGAGAGGCCGTCCCGATAGATATCAAAAAAGATATACCCATGATCGGGAAACGGAGTCATGAGCCTTTTCTGCTTACCCGAACGTCCCCTGGCATGCGCGAGGCCGACGGTGCGGATGCGGCCCTGGGCCTGATCGGTACCGGCCTGGATCTGTATATACGCGGACGGAACGCGCTGCACCGGGGAAACGAAGCAAGAGCGGAGAAGATGCTCGAGCAGTCCAGGCGCGCATTCAGGAAACTCTACGATGGGGCCGCGAAGTACGGACTGTCGAGGAAGAGTTGCACGAGATACATCGAAGTATGCGAAGACTGGATCGAAGCTGACACCGGGACGACAGACAGACACAACTGCCGGGAGCGTCTGACGGGGATGCTGCGGTTGATCGAGGGCTTCAAGCGCACCAGGGACGGCAGTGAACCCGCGGATCTCGGAGAACTACACCAGTGGGCAACAGCCAGGATTGTTGCAGAGACGCCCTCCGGGAACGAACGGGATGAATACAAAACCATCCTCGGCGTGCTGTTCTCCTGCCCGGTAAACAGGGACTACGCATTCCTCAGCGACTATCTCTATAGGCACGAAGGGTTGCCCGCCGCGCCGGACCTGGCATGTTTCTGGCACCGAGGCGAGCGGATCGACGGCATCGCCGGTCGCGCCGGCGGTCACACGAAAACCTCCATCCCGCGCGCGGCACAGGTGGACAGCCTGGCCGCCAGTGGACGCCGCGCCATGGACGGGGATGATCTGGATCGGGCTCGACTGATCTTTCGCAGCGTGGCCCGTCAACGCCCCAGGGATCCCGATGCATACGTCAATCTGGGTCACATACTCTTGAAATTGAGACGATTCGAGGAATCGAAGGACGCGTTTCATCGTGCTCTGACCCTGGGGAGCAAGGCGCTGGGCCACCATGGCCTGGGAATGCTCTACGCGACGTGGCCGATGCAGCGGCACTTCGCGATTCACCATTTCACCGAAGCGCTGGTCAGGGACCGGAACTTTGTGGATGCGCGGTATCAGATGGCCAGAGTACGCTATGCGATGAAGCAGCGCGACGCCGAACTGGAAGCAAAGAGAGTCCTGAAAATGGACCCGGGCCACGCGGGCGCCTATCTGATGATCGCGGACTACTATCTGAACCTGTCCTGGGAATTCGAGAAGGCCGTCGTGTGGTATACGAAGTACCTCGCGCTTCGCCCGGAAGACGCGGACGCGCAGCGGCGGATGGGGGTTGCGTACCTGAAAGTCAGAGATTATTCCAGGATTATGGACCATCTGCTGGACTTCGTCAAAAGGCACCCCGAAGCCATCGAGTTGATGCCCATTATCGCCATTTCCGCCATCGAGCAGGACAAAGCGGATATGGCAATGGCGTTCTTCGAAGACTACATCTCCAAACTTGACCCGGAAGTGAAGGGATTGTACGAAGATATCTCGCTTGTCGCCTCCGGTGAGGATCTCAGGGCATCTGATGAGACCCCGGGCCTGGATCGCGAGACGTATCTCAGACGATTCTGGAACGGGAAGGATCCGGACCTGTCCACACCGGTGAATGAACGCCTGCTGGAACACTACCGAAGGGTCTGGTACGCACTGACCGAGTTTTCGGAAGGCAAACAACCGTGGGACGCGAGAGGCGACGTCTATGTCCGATTCGGGGAACCCGATCACCGGTCCCGGTCGGACGACCCCAACTTCAAACAGAGCCTGAAAGTGCAGCGGGTCAAGGAGCGGCTCGCTTACAACATCTACAAGGGCGACGTCCGCTCGCACACGTTTGTCGGACCCGTCTATCCCGTACGCAGCCTCAAACAGCTCGACGGCGCCTGGTACGAATTGAGAGAGGTTAAAATTGAGAACTCGGAACCGTCGGCGTGTGAAATTGCCGGCGCGGCGGACCATGGAACACAGGCAGGCGATACGGAACCGAATCAGGACAGAGAAAGGGACCATTTCTTCGTGAATGACGATTCCGTGAAGTTAGGCATTTTGCCACTGGACGAAAGCCTGGGATTCGGCGACTATCACCCTGTTACCACCGGCGAAGACCGGAGCACCGTACCCTGGGAAACGTGGATCTATACCGGTGCGGGCGGCGGAATCGAAATCACCTTTACCGACGAGATTGGTTCCGGGATCTACGACTACGCTCCGGTACCGCCAAACCAGGGGGATATCTCATTAGGTGAAACCGCGACGTTGAGCAGGCACGCGCCCCATTCCGTCTACCGGCGAGCAGCGCGTGTCACGCCCGATTTCTACACGCCACGACATGAAACGCCGCCGCTCGACTTCCACTATTCGCTTGCCGACTTCAGGGGAGAAGAGGGCCGCAGCCTCCTGGAAATCTACTACGGCGTCCCCATTCTTCCGGCGCATTACGTGCCGGAAGAGGATTTCACACGGCAGGTTCTGACGCACCACGCGGCGCTCATTTCGTCGTCTCAAGACACGGTCTACCGTCGAACCGACGAGATGACCTACGAAGCCGCCGGAAACCAGGCAGGAGAAGGCCTGATGGTACCTGACGTGCTGAAACTGGACCTGCCGCCCGGCGCCTACCGACTGGAGGTAAAGTCGCAGGACCGGTTACGGGGACGAACGGGCATCTATCAGCAGCAGGTTGGCGTGGATCGCTATGGTGAGGAACGATTGCAGATCAGCGATCTGGAGATGGCCTGGCAGGTTGGCGCGGCAAATCCGACCGGTAAGTTTGCCAAGGGAGATCTGAACGTCATTCCGATGCCTTCGCGGACGTACAAAAAGGGTCAGAGCGTGTTCGTCTACTACGAAATCTACAACCTGGACAAAGACGCGTTCGGTCAGACGAACTTCAACGTTTCCCATACCATCACGTCCAGAGATACTCCCGGGCGGGCGGGAAACATCTCGCGCCTGTTCCGGTGGGGAACCGGCAGGCGCGAGGAGCTTGCCGTCACGTATGAACAGCTGGGCGCGTCGGCACAGGTCGAGGAATACGTGGAACTCGCGCTGGACGTCCAGGATCCTGGACGATATTCATTGAAGGTATCGATCAGCGACAGGAACAGCGGTGAGAGCGTGGAGAAAGACGTGGCTTTTGTGATTACGCCTTAGTAATGTCTGCTGGATCCAGGGCGAGAGGTTCCTTAAAGGCGGTTAGACGGGAGAAGAAATCCTTGCCCGGAATGTTACTCCTCCTTGCCTCCGGCACTAGAAGAAACCTCACAAGGCAGGTAATCTCTCCCCTCTTCCGGCTAACGTCTCCCCGCTTTTAAGGAACACGCCGTAGGCAGGGAATTTGGGGAGATGTGGATTTTGAATTTGGTTTTACCCGTTTATTTTCCCTGGAAGGACACCTGATGACCGTCAGGATGACTTCCGCACTGGCAATTGTCTCGAGCCTGATGGGCTGCGGTTCACCCGTGCCGATGTCTCCGGAGGCGACGAGCGAACTCGTTGGTTTTGAAGTTGCCGGTAAAATGACGGAAAGGCGGTTCTGGCACGCGTCGGTGTTGTTGCAGGATGGAACGGTCCTGATCACGGGTGGCGCCGCAACTCAAAATCCGGGCCAGGTGTCGACCTCACTCTTTCGCGCAAGCACGGAAGTGTTCGACCCTGAAACGGGAACCTCCAGTCGAAGGGGCAATCTGTCGCTGGCACGAGTACTCGACATGGGAATATTGTTGCCGGACGGCCGGGTCCTTCTTGCGGGAGCGGACCAGGCGCCTCCGGAGTTTTTCGATCCGCGGACCGGGCGGTTCACCCCTGAGCCTTATCTTCCGGCATTCGCAAGGATCTGGTCGATCACGTTACTGCCCAATGGCAAGATCCTGACGTATTACTCTCTGGGTGTTGCCATCTTTGACACCGCCACGCGAGAGTTCACGTCACTTCCCGGGACGGTCGTCATTCGCGCGGGGCATACGGCAACCTTGCTGCGGGATGGGCGGGTTCTCATCGTTGGCGGCGTCAATGCCTCGGGCATCGTGAAAGCGTCCGAAATCTACGATCCGTCGTCCAATACGCTTACCCGCACCGGTGGCCTGAGATACGAACGGCAGGATCACAGAGCGATTCTCCTCCAGGATGGCAGCGTGCTGGTTATTGGCGGGACCACCGGGGACGAGGGGTCTGAAGAGCCGGTAACCGCCGCCGAGCGATACAACCCGGCAACGGGGACGTTTACATCAGAAGGGGATCCCGGATTTGAAGCGATTCATGCTGCCACGTTACTGCCATCGGGCGAAGTCTTCATTATCGGGGAAAGCGGCGAGGTCATACTCTACGATCCCGCCAACGGCGCGTTCGGTCCTACCGGAGACAGCATAGGCGAGAATCGCGCGTTTTATACGACAACGCTGCTTCGCGACGGCCGTGTGCTGATCGCTGGAGGCTTGAAGGACCTCCAGGCGACGGACCAGATTCTTATATACCGGCCGTAGCAAAAGGCGGCGAGACGGAAGAGGGTAGACGGTAGAAGGGGAGGAAACGCCATTGGCCGGGCGCCCACAAGGGACGCCCCTACATCACCTATCATCCACGAATTGAAATCTCTGGGTTCCGCTCTCGAGTTTACATTTGTAGGGGCGTCCCTTGTGGGCGCCCGCCTTTCCCCGGTCCGCCAACGAGGCGCCGCCCCATGGCAGGCTTCGGACGTACCCCGATTTCCCTCCCTCTTCGTCTCTTTCTAAGCGCGCTCGTGCCGGTTGTGTTAGGCTGGACAGACGCTCCCGCCGAGTCCGAAAAGAAATCACCAGCCGTCCCGTTCGGGGGACCCACGAGTACCGACTGGTACGGGGCTTTCGTGACGTGGGATGAGACATACGGGGACAGGTATCTGGACGGCCGCGACGGAGGGTCGTTCGCATGGGGTCCGTCGGCCTACGTGCAGCGGATGTACCTGAACCTGTATCAGACGTTCGGAGAAACCGTCTGGCTGGACAAACTGGTACGACATATCGATCGCATTCTGACCGCCCGGTCGGACTTGCCGCCGTACGAAGTCTACGATCCGCGATACGTCGACGGATACGGAGGATGGGGGCAGAACCGGTATAGCCAGTACAGGCCAGAATATACCGAATGGTTTTCCGACGATGGATTGATTGTCAGCCCGATCCTGGCATTCGTGGAGCTGGTCTGGGAGGATCCGACCCTGCACGCGGCGTACAGGGCCAAAGCGGATGAGTACCTGCGCGTTGTTGAAGAGGATGTGATCGCCAAGTGGTACGCCAACTGGGCGCCGGACCCGGGTTGGACGGCGGACGACAGCAGCCGCTACGGCGAGGATGCGGGATACCACCTGTACGAATGGTCCGGGTGGAAGCGCCAGCCGCTGAATATGTACCTGTCGTTTGCGGATGCGCTGGTCACGCTCCGTCGCCTTTCCAGGTCGTCGTATTACAAGCCGCACAAAGCTGGTTTCGTACCGTTTTACGCTGACCAGAGCGAGCGGATGTTACGGTACTTCCACGATCAGCTGCTGTACGATTCGGAAGCCGAGGCGTATACCTGGAAATACGGTCCGGAGAGCCACTGGCCCCACCTGATGGAGGACGTCGGGCATGCCTTTATCGATATCCAGGCGGCGCTGCAGGGGGTTCGAAGCGGTCTGAGTTTCGCCCGGAAGGACCTTGATAGGATGGCCAATACGTTCGTCCACCACGTCTGGAACGGGAGCCTGGAGGAGCCTGCGTTCAGATACTACATAGGAGGTCCCGCAAGCAAGCTCGACGCGGAACGGGGCTGGAGTGGGTGGGGGTTTCTCTACCTGGCCAGGTACGACTACCGGATCTGGGAATCGATGGCGGCGTACTTCGAAAAAGAGATCTCGATTCAGGCATGGCCGGCTCACGTGGCGGCGACAGCCGCGATGCTGGGCATAGCAACGCAGGACTACGACAGGTGGCCCCCCGGCGCGCCGCTGCATCTTGAAGTCGCTCGCGATGGACAGGACGTACAGGTTTCCTGGCGCCGTCCGGAAACCGACGCCGACGGCACGGCGCTTACGGGGCTGAAAGGGTACATTGTGTACCGGGCGACCGCGACGGAAGGGCCGTTCGCCCCTCTGAACGAGACGCCCCTGGACACGACACGCTACGTGGATCCGGGCGCGGCATCCGGATCGTTCCACTATCGGATCACCGCCGTGGACTACCGGCGGCCTTCGAACGAGGGTCCACCCTCCGCTGTGGTTTCGACGCCGTAACGCGGAGACCGGATGATCTGCGATGGCATGTCTGCCACGTCTGGATCGCATTTAAGATCGAAACCGCATACGTCCAGGGCCTTTTCGGAAAGTCCTACTTGTCCAGGGCAGCGATACCGGCCAGCGCGATGGGGGGGCGGTCCGGGAATTCCGCTACCAGGCGCAACCTGCCCCCCATCGCTTCGACGTAGCCGCTGAGCGTGGAAAGCAGCAGGTCGCTGCGCTTTTCGATACGGGATACGTTTTCCTGGTTGATCCCAAGTTCCTTCGCTACGCGCACCTGCGTCCACTTTCGGGCCCTTCGCAGGTCTCGCAGCGACATCTCTTCGGCGATCAGCGCCCTGGCTCGTTCTTCCACTTTCCTCCGTCGCGCCTCAGGCAGCTTGTCAATTCTCTCAGTGAGCGTCTTCATCTTGACCTCCTGCTATTTTGGAGCTGTTCCAATTCCATATTGAATCGTCTGTCCGCTTTCCTGATCAGCAGTTTGTAGAAACGGCGTTCGTCTATATCCGACTTGTCACCGGCAGCGAGCAATACAGCTTTTCGTTCGGTGTCAAAGGCAAATGCCACCCTCCAGACTCCGCCGCAAGCTCTAAATCGAAGCTCCTTCATATTGGCGTGTTGCGAACCGTTCAACGTGTCCACTCTCGGACGCCCAATGAAAGGCCCGAATGTCGCAATAAGCGTTGCTTGTGCAAGCAACTCGTCCTGCACGTCGTTGGACAAAGCGTCGAATTCGGAGTCGAACGCCGGGTGGAAACTTACGTCCCAGTCCATGGCTTAGAAATATGACTTAAAGATCATATATTGTCAAGTCAATTACCATTTCGCTGTATTACGCATGCAAACGGCAGGCCACATCGCCCGGTCTGTCAATGTTGCAACTCAGAGACCGATTGCATCACCGCGAAATTATCTTATATTTGCATAATATTTAGGTTATACGATCTTGATTATCGCGATATTGAATAAATTCACGCCTCGAACTGCCAGTTTGGGGCATGAATGAGCTTACACCATGGTTTTCAGTTTCCAGGCCATTCAGAAAACGCAGTAACAGATCTACCGAGTAAGGTTCAACAGTTCGAGGAGGGAACGTCGGGATGGAAAACCGTGAATCATCGGTGTCCGAAATGGTGTCCGGCGCCGCGCAGATAGAGGCGCTTGACGAGGAAGTGGAGGGTCGCGCAGGAGATTACGATGTGTCCCGGGCTTTATCCGACCTGCGTTGCTCTCAGAAATTGACGCAGGAGGAACTGGCGGAACGGGCCGGCTGCACACAGAGCAAGATCTCGAGAATCGAAAACAGCAGTAACGATCGGCTCAAACTCGATGACCTGACGATGTACGCCCGCGCTTTCAATATGCAGGTTTCGATTGATTTCACACGGGAATCGTCTTCCGCAGACGCCACCGAACGCCTGGCGCGCCAGATCAGGAGCGGCCTCGTTGACGTGGCTGAAAGGGCGCGGCACCAAGGTGTTGCGGACGAAGGCGCGAAGAAGACTTACGAAGCATTCCTGTTTTCGATGCTTGAACTATTCATGGATGAACTGGAGGGCCTTCGCGCGCGCCGCAACGGCTCGCCGGAATCTGGAGAGACGACGAGGGCGGGTAACGGCAGGCCTATGGGTCCCGCGGGTCAGATAGAAACATCGAGCCGCGAGAAGAGGAACAACGGCTCTACCGTATTCAGGATATTCACGCCAATTGACATCAATGAAGAGAACGGCAGGACCGAATCCCAACGCGAGGGGTGAACGGTACCCCAAGCCGCGAAAGGCCGGGCGCCCACAAGGGACGCCCCTGCAAGAATTGGGGTAGTGAAGGGGAGGTTAAGGCGCTGCTCGTTTGCATGACGATTGGTGGGCCGTGTTCCTGGACAATGCTGAATCCATGCATTCTAAACAACGTCTCCGCAAGGTAGTCTAAGAGATGACATCCAGAATCTTAACAGCGTTGTTTCTGATCTCGAGCTTCTGGGCCTGTGGCGGCGATTCGGTCACGACGCCGGAGCAGCCAGCTCTTGAACGGGGTCTCCACGAGGTCGGTGTCATGACCCAGCCTCGGCTTCAACATTTCGCGACGTTAATGCAGAATGGCAAGGTCCTGATCGGGGGCGGATACGAGGAACCGCTCTCAACCCGTCGCATCAGCGCCGAAATATTCGATCCGTTGACCGGGTCCTCTTCGCCAACGGGCAATATGACCGTCAGTCGATCCACGGACAAGGGTATCCTGCTTGCCGACGGTCGCATCCTGATTATGCCCAGGTATCATGATTTTCCCGTTGAGATCTACGATCCTCATTCCGCTCGATTCGAAGCCCTGGCGAAAATTCCCTGGTATCCGCCCATTACCACTGCAAATCTGCTTCAAAGCGGCAGGATATTCGTGACGACCCAGCAGCATGCGGCGGTCTTCGACCCTGCTGCGGGCGCCTTTACCTCCTTAGTCGCGATGGAGGAAACACGAAAAAACCATACGTCGACGTTGCTAAAGGACGGCCACGTGTTGATCGTCGGCGGGAGCACGGGGAATAACGAGTTGACCGGGCGGAATCTGATCTACCATCCCTCGTCAAATGGTTTTACGGAAGCCGGTCGTCTGCAGGTTGACCGCTGGGGCCATACGGCCTTGCTTCTCCATGACGGCAGAGTTCTGATCCTGGGCGGCCATACCGGTTCGGAACAGGCAATCCTTGCCGAGATGTACGACACCGAAACGGACACGTTCTCGCCGGTCGGAGTGGCCGCGATTTCGCCGCTGGCTGCCCTGCTGCTGCCGTCCGGCAGAGTGTTGCTCATCCACGTGCCCAACGGCAATATCGTACTTTACAATCCGGATACGCATGAATTATCTCCTACAGTGTACAGCATAGGACCGTGGCGAAGCGGTGCGACGGTTACGCTCCTTGAAGACAACCGGGTAATGATTGCCGGCGGCTGGAAATACAGGGACAGCTCGACGCAAAGTGGGCAGGGTCAAGAGCGGGAGATGTCGGATCAGATTCTAATATTTGCCCCATAGGGGATAAGGGTTCCGACATTGTAATATTCAGGAAGCCGGTTTGAGGGTGGGGCGGACATTCCTGTCTGCCCGCTTCGCCAGGCGCCTCTCGTAGAAGACTCACGGAAAGACAATAGAAATGGAGGAAGAAGATGACAGCCCGAATCGCAATAGCATTGTTGGGGATCTCAAGCTTCTGGGCTTGCGGGAGCGACTCGGTGACGGCACCGGAGCCGCCGGCCCATGAAAGGGGTCTCCACGAGGTTGGCGCGATGACCCGGCCGCGCTTTGAGCACGCAGCGACGTTATTACAAAGTGGAAAGGTCCTGATCGCCGGGGGCAACGCGGAAATGCCTCCTTCTGAACCTGGAGTACCTTTCAGGCCCAGCGGTCTTGTCAGCGCGGAGGTTTTCGATCCTGAAACCGGGGTCTCAACACCAACGGGAGACCTGACCGCAAGTCGATGGGACGACCACGGCATATTGCTTCCCGAAGGACGGGTCCTGATGATATCCAGATTTCTTAGACTCCCCATTGAGATGTACGACCCCCACTCCGGTAGATTCGATTCCGCAGCAAACGCGCCGTGGTCAAATGGAACGAGTACTGCCACCCTGTTGCCCAACGGAGAGGTCCTTTTAATCGGAGGGTCATCCGCGGGTCGCGCACGTGTCCTCGATCCCGCTTCAGGTACACTTTCCGACACATTCGCGATGGACCATCCCGGATATGGCCATACGGCCACTTTGCTGAAGGACGGCCGCGTGCTGATCGTTGGAGGAGCCCGCAGGGGAGTCGAGTTGACGGGACGGAATCTGATCTACGATCCCTCATCCGAAGCCTTTTCAAGAGCAGGCGACCTGCAGTTCGACCGCGCACACCACAAGGCGGTGCTCCTTCAGGACGGCAGGGTGCTGATCGTCGGCGGCCACGTCGGAGACGGGCCTCGCGTACAGACGGCCGAGATCTACGATCCCGAAACAGACACCTTCTCGCCCGCCGGAACTTCCGCAATGCATCCGTTGGCCGCCCTGCTGCTGCCGTCCGGCAGGGTATTTTTCATTCATTCAGACAACGGTAATATCTCCCTTTATAATCCGGATACTCAAGTATTTTCGCCGCCTACAGGGTATAGTCTAGGTCCGTGGCGAAACGGGGCGACGGTAACGCTCCTCGATGACGGCCGCGTGCTTATCGCCGGCGGATTGAAGACGGCGGATGACAGTCATTCTCATGAGTCGATTTCGGATAAGATTTTCATCTTCACGCCCTGAGAGTTGCCGTTGACCGAACTGTCATGCTGAGGAAGCCGCCACGCAGGCGATGGGTCCGCGCACAGGTTCGTCTACAAAGGCCATACGCTACATGTATAATCGAGGAGACGGGAGATTCTTCGACTCCGCTCAGAATGGCATGTTCTGTAATAACCATCAGCGACATGTGTCGGTGATACGTCGGCGTAAACCGTCATGCAGACGAAGCCGGTTTGAGGGTGGGGCGGACATTCCTGTCTGCCCGCCTCGCTCAGAACGATATGTTTTGCGATAACCATTGGCGAAGTGTCGAAAGGCTGTTGAATGGCGGGCATTTCGACATTTCGACACGCTCAATGCAGGCATGCTCAATGACCACGCGTTATTTAGTTCATCGGATGTCACTAGGCCGCTGAGAGGAGACCCAAAACCTGCCCAGCGCCGCTATCTGAGCCTGTCGAAGGTGCTGCCCTGAGCCTGCGGTCCCTGAGCTTGTCGAAGGGTCGTAGGGGCAGGCGACGGCTGATGCGGTGGGGGGATGTCAGTTCACTCGCAGTCGTGGAGGCAAACATTGTGAATGCCAGATTCTATTTTGCACTGTTAATCGTCTCGAGCTTCTGGGCTTGCGGAGGCGATTCGGTTACGACGCCGGAGCAGCCTGCCCTTGAACGGGGTCTCCACGAGGTCGGCAATCTGAGCCAGCCCCGGTATTGGCATGCCGCGACTTTGTTGCAGAACGGCAAGGTCCTGATCGCGGGCGGCCTCGAAGAACTGCCTGTCGTACTCGCGGGGCCGCCTCCCCCGGATACCCCCATTCCCCAGCCGAAGCGTCTCATCAGCGCGGAAATATTCGACCCTGAGACCGGGATCTCAACGCCAACGGGAAACATGGCCGCAAGTCGCAGCGGGGACCACGGAATATTGCTTCCCGACGGCCGGGTCCTGATCATACCCGGAAATCCCAATCTCCCCATTGAGAGGTACGATGCTCATTCCGGCAGATTCAACCCTGTGGCAGTTTTGCCTGGGAGAGTTGGGATTCTGACTGCCACTTTGCTTCTCGACGGAAAGGTCTTCTTGACCAGCACGTTATACGCGGGTGTCTTCGACCCGACTACAGGCCCATTCTCCCCCTTATTCAGGATGGATCCTTCCCGAATCGGCCATACGGCCACTTTGTTGAAGGACGGCAGGGTGTTGATCGTTGGAGGACAGAATGTCGGAGTGGACGCAGGGTTGCTGGGACGGAATCTTATCTATGATCCCTCGACCGAAGCCCTTTCGGAAGCAGGCAACTTGCAGTTCGACCGCAGGAATCATAAGGCGGTGCTACTGGAGGACGGGAGGGTCCTGATCATAGGCGGCGGCGCCGCCGGCAGAGGGCCATTCGTGCAGACGGCAGAGATCTACGACCCGGAAGCCAATACCTTTTCACCGGCCGGCGTCTCAACGATCGATCCCAGCGCCGCCCTTCTGCTGCCGTCCGGCAACGTGTTTCTTATCCGCTCGTACAACGGCGATATCGTACTGTATGATCCCGCCACGCACGCATTTTCCGGTACCGGATACAGCATCAGCCCGCGCAGGTCCTTTGCGACGGCCACGCTTCTTGAAGACGGCCGCGTGATGGTCGCCGGCGGAATCAAGTGGACGGCTGACAATCACGATTGGGAGTCGATTACGGATCAGATTTCCATTTTTACCCCGTGAGACACACAGGAGTCACTACTGTCAATAGGAAGAAGCCGGTTTGAGGGTGGGGCGGACATTCCTGTCTGCCGTTGTGTGAGCCCTGTCGAGTCGATGTCGTACCCTCAGTCCCCTGACGTGGAGTATAGAGAATGACCACCAGAATCTTGTTTGCGCTGTTAATCCTCTCAAGCCTCTGGGCTTGCGGAGGCGATTCGGTAACGACGCCGGAACAGCCGACTTATGAAAGGGGTCTCCACGAGGTCGGCACGATGACCCGGCCGCGCTATATGCACGCGGCAACGCAATTGCAAAGTGGAAAGGTCCTGATTGCCGGGGGCAACGCGGCACTACCTCCTGCGGGAGAAGGTGTGTGGGAGATCGATGGTCTTGTCAGCGCGGAGATTTTCGATCCTGAAACCGGGATCTCAACGCCAACGGGAGACCTGACCGCCAGTCGCGAAGAGGACCACGGAATATTACTGCTTCCCGACGGTCGGGTCCTGATCACAACCGGGTTTGGTAGTCTCTCTATTGAGATTTACGATCCTCAATCCGGCAGATTCGACGACGTGGCAATCTTGCCCTGGAGAGTCAGGACTCAGACTGCGACCCTGCTGCCCAGCGGAGAGGTCTTTTTGACCAGCTACTTTCAAGCGGGTGTCTTCGATCCCAGTAAAGGTGCGTTTTCCGCCACATTCCGGATGTATCCTACCCGTGTTGGCCATACGGCGACTCTGTTGAAGGATGGCAGGGTGTTGATCGTTGGAGGAAAACTCTTCGGAGGGGAATGGTTGCTGGGACAGAATCTTATCTATGATCCCTCGACCGAAGCCTTTTCGGAAGCAGGTAACCTGCAGTTCGACCGCGTACACCATAAAGCGGTGCTCCTTCAGGACGGCAGGGTACTGATCGCAGGCGGCTCCACCGATCCTGGGGCTCCCGTTCTGACGGCCGAGATTTACGACCCGGAAACCGATACTTTCTCAGCCGCTGGAACTTCTGCAATGAATCCAAGGGCCGCCCTTCTATTGCCGTCCGGCAAGGTATTCTTTATTCACTCAGACAACGGCAATATCTCCATATATAACCCGGATACCCGAGTATTTTCGCCGCCTACAGGGTACAGTATAGGTCCGTGGCGATACGGGGCGACGGTAACGCCTCTCGAAGACGGCCGCGTCGTTATCGCCGGCGGATTGAAGTGGTCGGATGACAGTCATTTTTGGGAGTCGATTACGGATGAAATTCTCATTTTCACGCCCTGAGAGTAACCGTGCACCCGATCTGTCATGCCAAGGAAGCCCGGTATGAAGGTGGGGTAGACATTCCTGTCTGCCCGCTTCGCCGACCCTATCGCGTAGATTTCGCGCTCACGGACCCTTGACGAGGAGGAGAAAAAATGACTGCACGAATCTTGTTTGCCCTGTTTATCGTCTCAAGCTTCTGGGCCTGCGGAAGCGATTCGGTCACCACGTCGGCGCCGCCGGCCCTTGAAAGGGGTCTTCACGAGGTTGGCAATCTGAGCAAGCCCCGGTATTGGCATGCCGCGACATTATTGCAGGATGGGAAGGTCCTGATCGCCGGCGGCTACGCGGAATTGCTTCCCGTGCTCGATGCGCCACCTCCCCCGAATACCGCCATTCCCCGGCCGGAGCGTCATGTCAGCGCAGAGTTGTTCGATCCTGTGACCGGGACCACTACCCCTACGGGAGACATGACCGTGAGTCGCAGCGGGGACCACGGAATAATGCTTGCCGACGGTCGAGTCATAATCATCCCCGGATCTGCGCGTCTTCCCATCGAGATGTACGATCCTGAGTCGGGCAGATTCGACTTTGTGGCAAACGTGCCTGGGGATGTGGGGATCCGGACTGCCACGCTACTGCCCAACGGAGAGGTCTTTTTGACCAGCACGGTACACGCGGGTGTCTTTGACCCGGATACAGGTACATTTCCCGCCGTTTTCGCTATGGATCAGCCGCGATTCGGTCATACGGCGACTTTATTGAAGGACGGCCGCGTGCTGATCGTTGGGGGGAAGACAGTGGGAAGGGACGCCGGGCTGGTCGGCAGAAACCTGATTTACGATCCCTCGTCCGAAGCTTTTTCAGAAGCAGGCGATCTGCAAATCGACCGACTGAATCACAAAGCAGTGCTTCTTCAGGACGGCGGAGTCCTGATCATTGGCGGTAGCGATGCCGATTTTCGGAAGTCCGTACAGACCTTGGAGATGTACGACCCTGAAACCAACACGTTTTCGCCAGTCGGCGTTTCGACAATTGAACCGCTGGCCGCGTGGTTGCTGCCTTCCGGCAGAGTGATGTTCATACGCTCGATTAACGGCGATATCGCACTATACAATCCCGCGACACATGAATTCTCTCCCACGGGACACAGCATAGGGTGGCGGTCGTCGCCTACGGTAACGCTGCTTGCAGACGGCCGCGTGATGATTGCCGGTGGTTCGAAGGATACCGGCAGTGGACACACGTTCAAGGAGGAGATTACGGATCAGATTCTGATCTTCACGCCTTAGAGACGCGCTTAGAGACATTAGGTCTAAACCCGGGGGAAAGAATATGACCACCAGAATCCTGTTCGCGTTGTTCGTCGTCACGAGCGTATGGGCCTGTGGCGGCGATTCGGTGACCACGTCGGCGCCGCCGACCCTTGAACGGGGTCTCCACGAGGTTGGCAATCTGAGCAAGCCCCGGTATTGGCACGCCGCGACGTTATTGCCGAACGGCAAGGTTCTGATCGCCGGCGGCCTGGCGGAGCCGCCAACAGAGGTCCAGGACCCGTCTCCGGGCGGTACTGTCATCTGGCGGCCCTCGGGTTCTCTCGCCAGCGCGGAGGTGTTCGATCCTGAAACGGGTATCTCTACGCCAACCGGAGATATGACCGCCAGACGATACAACGACAATGGATTCTTGCTTCCCGACGGTCGCGTCCTGATCATGCCCGGAAATGGAATTCTCCCCATAGAGATGTACGATCCTCATTCCGGCAGATTCGACGCCGTGGCAGGGATGCCGTCCAATGTAAACATCACGACTGCAACACTGCTACCCAGCGGAGAGGTCTTTGTGACCAGTTGGGACCACACGGGTGTTTTCGATCCGGATACCCGCGCGTTTCACTCCATCTTTAAGAGGGAGGAAACTCGAAGACTCCATACAGCGACGCTGTTGAAGGATGGACGCGTTCTGGTCGTTGGAGGAGTGCGTCGCGGATTTGAAGACGGTTTGGTTGGACGGAACGTCATTTACGATCCCTCGTCCAGGGGCGTATCCGAAGCCGGTAATCTGCAGTTCGACCGCACAAACCATAAGGCGGTGCTTCTCCAGGACGGCAAGGTCCTGATCGTTGGGGGGCACACCGAAACAGGGACTTTCTTGCAGACGGCCGAGACATATGACCCTGAAACGAACACGTTTTCGCCGGCCGGCGTTTCTACCATCGACCCGAGCGCCGCCGTGCTGTTGCCGTCCGGCGACGTGCTCCTCATCCGATCGTATAACGGCGATATCGCGCTATATAATCCCGACACGCATGTATTTTCACCTACAGGACACAGCATTGGATGGCGGTCGTTGCCTACGGTTACGCTGCTCGCGGACGGACGCATTATGATTGCCGGCGGATCGAAGGATGCCGACAATGGGCATTCGGTCAAGGAGGAAATTTCGGATCAGATCCTGATCTTCACGCCCTGAGAGTTACCGCGTACCCGATCTGTCATGTTGAGGTAGCCGGTTTGAGGGTGGGGCGGACATTCCTGTCTGCCCGTATCGCTATCCATCTCTGTTTGCCGGTAGGATCGGAATCGGTCTACAGTTACCCTCGCCCGATATGCAAACGACTATTGTTGCCTGCTCCCCGAGCCGCTCCCTGAGATTGCGGTCCCTGAGCTTGTCGAAGGGTCGAAGGGTCGGCGCGGGGATAGCGAAGCGCGGGCATTTCGACATTTCGACAAGCTCAATGCAGGCATGCTCAATGACCACGCTTCGGTATGCGATCTTCGCTACGCTCAGAATGACATGATTTGCAATAACCGGGGTCGAAATGTATACTTCATTCGCTAGCGCGAACAGGTATACTGAGGAAGCCGGTGTCTAGTTTACAGAATTGGAGAGGACCGCAATATGCAACTGAGGTTTGGATGGAAATCCTGGGTGTTGATGGGCATCGCGGTGGTGCTGGCGGGTGTCGCGCTGGGGCAGATGCTCGTGGAGACGCCGGAGCCGGAGAACGCACTGCCCGTGGGCCCGGCCGCACCCGACTTCGCGTTGGACAGTCCGGACGGCTCGGTTGTCCGGTTATCCGATAATAAGGACCGTGTTGTCCTGATCAACTTCTGGGCGACCTGGTGCGTACCGTGCCTGTACGAATTGCCGCATATTCAGAAGTTGCACGAACGGTATCGCAACAAGGGCTTGACGGTGCTTGCCATCAACTCCGACTTCGACCGGGCGCGCGTGGAGCCGTTTGTCCGGAAAAACGGCTACACGTTTCCGGTGCTGTTCGCCGATCCCGGCGTTCAATCCGACTACGACGTCCGGAGCATTCCAACCACCTATCTGGTCGACAGGAAAGGCCGTCTCAGGTTCGCGCAAACGGGCTACGGCCCCGACACCGAAACGGAACTGGACTGGGCACTCGAACAGCTATTGGGAAAGTAGATAGCAGGCTGGTTTTTTCGAAGCTTGGAGGGGAGGGGCGAGCGCGGGTTTTGCTCCGGACAAGAGCAACTTTGCGTGAGGAAGGTTTTCCGGGACGGGCCCATATTTCGGCAGTTCTTTGGACCCTTCCCGGTATCCGACAGGATAATTTATAGTTCGTTTTGTTTTTAACGCTTCTACGGCGCCGGCGTGGATGGTGGAAGAATAACCGCCACCGCGTCCGCGGTCTCGTCGACGCGATCGAACAGGTCCACCGCCTGCTGTCTGTTCATCTGGAAGTCGATGGTGACCGTTTCGGTGGGCATGAACGCGCCCTGCGCAAAAACCGACACGCGTTTGTCGTTCACGGGATTCCAGATTTCTACGACCCTGCCTTCGAACTCGCTCCCGTAGGCCGCGTACGCCACGTTGCTTCGAGGTCTGTTTCCGCTGGGAACGCCGACCCGGACCCGCTTGCCAAGATACTGAAACGGAGACTGTAATCCGTGCGCCCGGCCGCGAAGATCGGCGATCAGCGGATTTTCGGCGATCGCGGCTTCGAGTCGCGCCTTCCGCTCTTCAATGGTTTCGCTCCCGCCCTGCGGCGCATCCGGCATTTCTTCCGCCAGGCGCCCGGCAATGGCGCTGTTCCTGTAGTGATAGACGTCCTTCGCAGTCAACCACCCCAGCGTTGCTTGTCTGGCGAAGTCCCTGCTCCAGATCGAGTCCAGGACGGCATCGTGCGCCACCATTTTGTCTTCGATCCGCATCTGAATGGCGTTCTCGGCATCGTAGTTGATCGTAACATTGATCGGGGCGATGTACGCGATATATGCCAGGTACGCGCAGCCCGCCGCCAGAACGACCTCGATGACTGTACGGATGTGTGAACTCGACATTTCTTCCCTCCTCTTTCCGACGGTTCTTTGTCAGTTCAGTCAACTGTGGTTTTGGCGCCAGCCGTCAAGATGCCGGGCAAGCGCTCGTGTCCTGTCCCAAAAATTCCTCACCATTCGATCGCAGATTCATCCCGTCTCGCTGCGTTCCCCTCGCTCGCCGACCTTACGCAGGTCGCCTGCGCTCCGGCGCCTTGCGAGCCAGGCGACTCGGCGGTCGAATTCAGGCAACTTATTTCCGGGACAGAACACTGGGAGCAACGGTTTTCATTCGTTTCAGGGCTCCTTTCTCCGACGGGCATCCGTCAGCTTTTATATGATCCGATTTTCTCCTGCCGTACCATTACAACTGTCTTCACTTTCTTCCGGAATACGCCCGTCCCACTTCCGCCACGGCCTCCCGGCCTCCGGAGCAGATCATCACCCCTTCATCTATCATCTCCCTGATGTTTTCCTCGTTCGCGCCGTTCAGGAAGAACAGACCGGCGTCCTTGCAGGCCGCCATCACGCGGGCCCGGGCGGCCCGGATTTCAGGCGGGTAGGGCGGATCGTGCCGATCGGCGTGGCCAAACGACATTCCCATATCCCCGGGGCCCCACTCGCCGAACGCGAGCCCCTGTACTTTTGCCGTGTCTTCAGCGTTGGCCAGCGCACGTTTGTTCTCGATCTTCACGCCCAGCATCAACTCGCCGCCTGGCCTCAGCGGCCACGGGTCGGCCTTCTCCAGGTAATCAGCGGCGGACACGCCCCAGATCTGCGCGGCCCAGCCCTGACCCCCGGCGCCGCGCCGCCCGTCACCGTGTCCATCGGCCGGTTTCCGGAACGGATACCTGCAACTTTCCACGAAAGCGCGGACTCCCTCCGGGTCCTCGGCATGGCACAGGAGTATCCCGTGCACGCCCCGCGCCAGCGCCTGTTTGAACATCCACGCATTGGCCCGGACCGCCGCTTCGCTCGAACCCTCCACCGGCAGATCCACGATGACGGCCGGCGTCCGGTGCCCGCTGGCCGTGGGACCGCCGTCGACCAGTCCCCGCATGAATGCACCCAGTCCCGGCATATCGAACGCGCCGTGCTCGATGCTGACGTTGATGTAGTCGGCCCACGTCCCGGACATGTCCCGGCCCGTCTCGTACGACAGCTCGGAGACGCCGACATAATATATCGGCTGACCCTGTTCAAGGAGTTCGATGGCCTTGTTGATTCGATTCGGCAACTTTCACCTCGGATTTAACCTTGATTCATCGTTTTTCGGTGACGTTAGTTCGTATATGTGCGAATTGATAAAGGCGATTAAACTGCTGATTACCAGGATACACCAGGTCAGCGGACGTGAACGGAAAAAATGTCCTTCATGACGACAATTTCGGCCTGTTTCGGAAGGTTTCGTCGTGGCGCTGCGTTACGGTTTTTGCGGGACAAAGGTTAAAGAGTCGGACGCGACGTAACGCGCTAAAATAAAGTGGACACCAGGAAATAGCAAAGGTTCATGGAGCCGGCGTTAAGGAGCGCGGAGTTGACCGGAACCAACACAGGCGTGGGTGAAATGCAGGAAAAATGTGCCGGGAAAGGGTCGCGGGACCCGGGGGATCGGTCTTGACTCCGCTCTCACGCCCGCTTATTTTCCCCACCCCTTGTTCCGGATGCCGAAGCTGGGACAACCCGATCCCGTGCTTTACAACGTCAAGAGCGATTGCTTTCAAACACCGCTACCGCCTGAAAAACACCGACTGCCAACTGACGGTTCGAAAATCCTCACGTAGAAAAACCCGGAGGGAGAAATAATGCTCGGCGTTGCGATCCAGGGCGCGGGAAACGTCTCCACTGAACACATCAAGGCGTACCTTAACAACCCCAACACCCGATTGGTCGCTATCGGAAGCCGAACGCTCGAGAGCGCCCGGCGAAAAGCGGTGGAACTCGGCGTTGAGTGCGACCTCTACGACAACTACGACAGGCTTCTCGAGCATCCGGCCGTCGACGTGGTTTCCATCTGTACCCCGCCAGACCTCCACGCCGGAGAAGCCATTGCTGCCGCGCGCGCAGGCAAACACCTCCTGATCGAAAAGCCGGTGGCCACGAATCACGAAGAGCTGGACGAGATGCACCGGGCCGTGGAGAGCGCGGGCGTGAAGACGGTAATCGGCTTCGTGCTTCGATGGAATCCCCTCATCATTTCCATGAAACAGGCTGTCGAGAAGGGTTGGGTCGGCGTACCACTGCTCGTCCAGGCCGACTACTGGCACGGGCCCACCAACGCCCGCCCCGGGAGATTCAGCCGCGACGGCTGGAACCCGATGGTCAACGGCGCCATCGTACACGGCGGCTGCCACGCGCTCGACGCCGCCCGATATATCCTGGACAACGACGAGGTCACCCGGGTGACGGGTGTCTCTCCAGGACATCGCACGCACGAGAACGACTACCGATCCACGACGGTCGCCACGGTGGCGTTCGCGGGGGGCGCCGCGGGTAAATTCTCCGGTTCCACGGCGTTCTTCATGCCCTACGTCTTCAACATCGAGGTCTTCGGCACCGAAGGCGTGATCCGGAACAACCGGTTCTACACCCGACAGCTTTCCGGCCAGGACGCCTTCGGCAGTTTTCCCACCGTGTTGCCGGACAGTGGCGCGGTTTCCCACCATCCGTTCCAGGAAATGATCGACCACCTCGTCGATTGTATCCTCAACGACGTGGAATCGCACGGCAACCTCGCCGTAGCCGTCAACACCCACGCCGCGTGTTTCGCCGCGGAAGAATCGGCCGAAAGCGGTTCCACGCCGATTCTCTTGTGACGAGACTCGCGGTTACCGGACAGGTATACACAATGGCAGAATGTGTGAGAGTCGCGCTGGCTGGTTGCGGCGGACTGGGGCGCACCCACGCCAGAAACGTGGAAGCGATGGAGGGTGTGAGACTCGTCGCCGTTTGCGACGTGGTGGGGGAATCCGCGGCTCAGCTTGCCGCGCAACTGGCATCCGGCCCGCAGCCGTACACGGACCATCGCGCCATGCTGGCTGCCGAGAATCCTGACGCCGTGTTGGTGGTGACGCCCAACCACACGCACAGCCGCATCGGTACGGACGCGGCGCTGGCGGGCGCCCACGTCTTCTGCGAAAAACCCATGGCGCTGACCGTTGGCGACTGCGATGCGATGATCCGTGCCGCGGAACAGTCAGGCGTTTACCTGATGATCGGCTATGTGCTCCGTTTTCAGGCCGTCTATATGGAAATGAAGCGCCGTGTGGACCGGGGGGACATTGGTGAAATCACGCTGGCGCATGCGGTGCGTCTGGGAACCGGCGCGCCAGGGGGCGTTGGCGGATGGCAGACACGAAGGGAAACCTACGGTGGGATGTTTTCGATGTACAGCCACGAACTCGACCAGCTCGCCTGGCTGGCCGGTGAAATCCATGCGGTCAATGCCGTGATGAAATATGGAGAGGACCAGGAGAACGAAGTCGAGGAAAGCATCTTCATCGGCATCGAATTCGCCTCAGGCGCCATCGGCTCACTGAGCAGCAGCCGGGTCTATCCGGTCAACAGCTACGAACTCGGCGTTGCCGGCACAAATGGCGCGCTTAAGCTCAACGCACCGGGCGGCCCCATCACGTTCGCCCGGCACGGCGGGAGTTCAGCCTCCATCGAGGTGCCCGGGAACAACGGGCTGGTGGACGAGATCGCACACTTTATCGGTTGCATTCAACGGGGAAATGCGCCGCGATCGGATGGCAGTGACGGGCGGCGCGTGGTCGCCGTGGCCCTGGCCGCCCACGAATCCGCCCGGACCGGAAAGCGCGTGGAAGTTCCGATGATGACCTGAGAAACCTTCTTTAACTCGGATACCTTCTATCCCGCCGCGGGACGCATATCCTCCAGAACGAGCTGCACCTGAGTCCGGCCGTTCCAGGTGTTGGATTCAATCGCGCAGGCCACGTCCACGCGATCGCCCCGGCGAAGCCGACCGGCCAGTTCGCCCTTGCCCCACCAGACAGCGTCGCATATCCGCGGACGCCACCGCGCTGCGCCGTCCGCACGGCCGGCGGAAGACGCTGTATCCAGGTTCATCTTGAGGTGCGCCCCTTTTCCCACCGCTGTGACTCGATCAACCGTGCAGTCCTGTACCATGAAAAGCGGCGCTTCGTTTCCCGAACCGAACGGCGACAGGGCAGATAGCGCCGCGACCGTTTCCAGGGAGATCTCCTCCGGCCGAAGCGTGGCATCCAGCTCGAGCCGGGTTCTTAGGTCTTCGTCCGAAATCCGCTCCGCCGCATCGGCCTCCATCCGGGTCTTGAACGCTTCGAAATTCTCCAGCGACCCCGTAAAGCCGCCTGCATCCGCGTGACCGCCGTATTCGGTCAGTAAGTCCGCACAGCGAAAAATCGCTTCCGCCATATTGTAGCCCGCGCCCGATCGGGCCGATCCCGTGAAGCTGCCATCCCCGCGGACCTCGGAGCAGGCGATGCCCGGCCTGCCGTATTGCTCGGCCAGGCGCCCGGCAATCAACCCCACCACGCCGAGGTGCCAGCTTTCGCCTTTCGCAACGAGAATCCGGTGCTTGTCCAGCCCCAGGGATTCCACCTGCTCCCCGGCCTGTTTCACGCCCACGAGCTCAAGCTCTCGCCGCCGCCGGTTGAGCCCGTTCAGCCGCTCCGCCAGGCGGGCGGCCTGACCGGCCTCCGGGGCGCGAAGCAGATCCAGCGCCAGATCAGCGGATTCCAGTCGCCCGGCGCTGTTGATGCGCGGGCCCAGGAAGAACCCGATCGCCGTCGTATCCACGGGACGGGTATCGGCGCCGGCGACGGCCTTCAGGGCCTGAAGCCCCGGACGCTGCGTCCGATCCAGAATCTGCATTCCCCTGCGGGTGAGCAGACGGTTCTCACCCAGCATGGGCGCGATATCCGCCACGGTTCCGAGTGCGACCAGGTCCAGCAGCGAATTGAGATACGACCTGCGCTCAGATGCATCGATCAGAGAATCCGAAAGCGCCTGCACGGCTTTGAACGCCACGCCCACGGCCGCGAGCCCCTTGAACGCGTACCTGCAATCCGGGCGGTTGGGGTTGACCACCGCGCTGGCGTCGGGCAGCCGGCCGTGAGGCTCGTGATGATCGGTCACCAGAACATCGATGCCCGCCGCGTTTGCCGTCTCAACCGCCTTGAACGAGGAGATGCCGTTGTCGGCCGTAACGATGACGCGCGCGCCCGCTTCGACCGCCCGCTGAACGCCGGCCGGTTTCATGCCGTATCCGTCCCGGTAGCGGTCCGGCAGGATGGACACGACGTCGGCGCCCACCCTGTCCAGAAAATCCATAAACACGGCCGTGCTTGTCACGCCGTCCACGTCGTAGTCACCGAATACGACAATGCGCTCGCCGCATCGTACCGCCTTCACAATCCGCTCGGTAAGCCGGTCCATGTCCTTCATCGTAAACGGATCCTGGAGTACTCCGGGAGAATCCTCGATATCGTCGGCCGTCAGACCGCGATTCGCCAGCACCACGTCCACGAGCGGCCCGGACGAACCGTCCGCGCCGGAATCCGAATCCCTGTGGTGTCTGAGCGTCCAGACCGGGTATTTCTGCATTAAAACCTCAAGCAATGAATTGGTCTCCCCATGGGAGCGTCGATTAATATATCATGAGTTTTCGCGTCGGGCAAAAGGCATGTGGCTGTCAGCTAAAACCAGAAAACCTTCGGTCTCGCGATTGCAATACGCAATATCCGTGCCGCGGGACCTCTCCCCCCGGGCCCGCAGACCTCTCTCCCCTGCCCTCTCTCCCACCGGGAGAGAGGGGGCGAGACTGAACGCGGCCTTGCCGGCCATCCGAAAATCCATGTTCAATGGGACAACGCTGTTCCGGCAACATTGCGTTCCCTGTACATCCGCCCATCACCGTTCCCCCTTCCTTCAGGAAGGGGCAAGGGGGTAGGTTCAGTGAAGGACAGGAGAGGAGAGGGATCGTCTGCCGTAAAGAGCTTCTTCTCATGCCGGAGGCAAGGAGGAATAGATCACCGGGCAAGGATTTCATCTACCGTCTAACGTCTACCCTCTCCCTGCCTTCAGGCGACCGGCCGGTCGACCCTATAGATTTGGGGTCCCGGCGAATGAAAATGCCTTTGAGTTAAATATAATTCTTGGTGCCTCGGGCGATTTGGGTATATTTGTCACCCTGAGGTGCGACTCTGATTCAACCCGCAATCGAGACGGTTCCCGGTTTGCCAAGAATTCTTCTCGCGGAAGACGGTCCAACGGCCATGACCCTTGCCGGCGGGCTTTTCGATCACCGAAACGTCGAACTGGACGTGGTCACCGACGGGCGCAGCGCCCTGGAGACCCTCGCGGCAAATCCCAGGGCGTACGCACTCGTCATTCTCGCATACGATCTGCCGGAAATCACCGGACCGGATTGCATTCGTTTCATCAGGAAAATGCTCGCCCGTCTACCATTGCTGGTCCTTATCGAAAACCCGGCTCCGGAGCACCTGGACGAACTCGCCGCGCAAGGCATCTCGGGCGGCCAGATTCTGGAAAAACCGGCGACCCCCGAATCCCTAGCGGACCGGGTCGGAAAAATGCTCAGGCTTTAGAACGGCGACGATTTTTGAAACAAATGTAACCCTTGAGAATCATATTAACCAGCGAACGGACAGTTCCTGTCAGCGCAATTTCAAAAGGAGTTTTCATGTCGCGCCACTTTGAAACCGTAAAGGCCTTTCTTCAGGACCTCGAGCTGGTCATTGAAGAAGAAGATTCCGATGAGGAACTGGTGGTCGTCACCGACGAAGACCGGGGGATCCACCGGCTTATCGTCGACTGTGAAGATCCCATTCTCATCCTGGAACAGGCCATCATGCCGATCCCCGGGAATCCGGGCGACCTCTACAAGCGCCTGCTGGAATTGAACCGGACGCTCATCCACGGGGCCTTCGCCATCGACGAGGAAACCGGGACCGTCCTGTTCCGGGACACCCTTCTTCTGGATACGCTGGACAGGGCGGAAATCGAAGGCGCCGTCAACGCGCTGGGCCTCGCCCTTGGTGAAAACGCCGAAGAACTCTTGAGTTACAGCAGGCAATAGTGAGAACACAGGTCGGAATCCCGAAGATGCAATCCGTTACGATCCACGATCTCCGGCCTTCGGGTCCCGCATCAGATAGGAGCATAACATGGGAATTTTTCAACGCATTTTTCGCGTCGGTCAGGCTGAAGTTCACGCCGCCATCGACAAACTCGAAGATCCGATTCGCCTCACGGAACAGGGCATCCGGGACCTCAAGAAAGACCTGAGTAACGCGATGACCAGCCTGGCCGAAGTCAAGGGTCATGGCATTCGCCTGCGGAAACAGGCGTCGGACAGCAAGAAGGCCGCGGAGGACTACGAACGCAAGGCCATGGCGTTGCTTCAGAGGGCCCAGAAAGACCAGATTGATGCGGCCGAAGCCGACCGCCTGGCCGGCGAAGCGCTTGCCCGAAAGGAAGAGAACGTAAACCGGGCCGCCACGCTCAGCGAGAACGCCCGCAAACAGGAGGAAATGGCCGCTCAGCTGCAGACCCAGGTGGATAAACTCAAGTCCTCCATCGCAGGGTACGAAAACGACCTGGTGACGCTGCGCGCCCGGGCCCGTACGGCCGCTGCAACGAAGAAGATCAACAAGCAACTGGCGAAAGTGGACTCCACCGGAACGCTTGCCATGCTCGAACGCATGAAGGAGCGGGTGGAAGAAGACGAGTCTCTCTCGGAGGCGTACGGTGAGGTGGCCGACGCGTCGAAGAGCGTGGACGAGGAGATCGACGCCGCGCTTAAGGAAAAGAATCCGGGCGCGGACAAGCTGGCCGAGCTCAAGAGCAAGATGGGAATTCAGGCGTAAGTGCGGCACTTCGCGGACCGGAATCCGGTATCCGGCGCGGCAGGGGCGAACCTGTGAACTGGAATCCATTCAAGAAAAAGACCGATGAAGTCGACCCCGTGGTCGACTTCACGCTTTCCGACCTTAAGCCCGGATACGTGGTCGACTATGACCTGAAGACCTGGAAGGTGACGGCGCAGAACCATTACGATTTTGATGGAGACCGCGTGGATGAATGGGAGCTGACTTGCGCCGACGAAGTGATGTACCTGGACCGCGAGGAGGACGACGCGATCTGCTGGACCATCTCGCGCAAGGTCCCCGTGTCCCGGATCGACGGCGACCCCATGTCCCATATCCAGGAACACGAAGACCCGCCCGAAGAGGTAACCTGCAACAGCGTCACCTATTACGCGGAATCTTCCGATGCCGGTGAGTTCTACCGGAACGGCGAAGGTCCCCCGCGGGAACTGATTACCTGGGAGTACCTGGACGATTCCGAACGGAAGACGTTAACGATCGAACAGTGGGGCGAGGACGACTTCGAAGCCTCCATCGGCGAAATCGTCGAGGAATACCAGTTTACGGACATCCTGCCTACGGAATAGGCGATTTTGGACGAATGAGACAGGGCGGACGACATAACGTCGTCCGCCCTGTTTCGCTTTAGAAGCTGTCTTAAAATTCCCAGCGGTCTTCGCACGGCTGCAAAAGCGCCGGTCGACGTTGGTCAAATCCACCCGTCTTACGAGATCGAGGCTGCGCTTGCTCGCCTCTCATAGGCGGATTTTCCCGTCGGCGCTACGCGCCCCTCGCGCCTCATAACCGCCACTTTTTCGCTCGCGCTCGGGAACTCACCGGTAATTTCAAAACAGCTTCTTAGTATATTCCGATCAGACCAGAAACTGCAAACGACTCGCCTGACCGGCTCGTATTTTCGCGCAGTGATCCTCGAGGTTCAGCATATCGATAAGGCTCCTGCCTCTTTCCATCTCCGCAAGGAGTCGCGCCTCTTTCCTCTGCACCTCTTCCGCAACGGGAATGATCTCCGAAATCTCCTCGGAGGATGCCACGATGAGGCCGTCGTCGTCGCCAAAGACGATCTCGCCCGGATGAACGCGCACCCCGCCGCACGTTACGGGGACCTGTGTCTCGAAGAGCCTGTCCGTCGTGCCGGCAACCGGGTTGACCGACCGGGCGTAATACGGTAGCTGCTGTTGTCGGATCGCCGCCGTATCCCTGCACGGTCCGTCGTTCACAATCCCGGCCAGCCCCTTGCGCCGCGCCTCGGTGGGAAACAGTTCCCCGGTCAATGCCTTCCGGCTCCCCTGGGAGTCGATTACCAGGACCTCTCCGGGCAAGGCGTCGCGAAGGGCGACGATCACGGTCAGAAAGTCCTCGCGGCAGGTCAGCGTATGCGCCCGCCCGATCAGCCTCAATCCCGGCGAGACGGGGCGGATGGCGGGGTCTACGGCCCTGACCGGCTTATCGAGCGCCTTGTATCCATCGCAGACACAGGCCGTATCCAGCCGGGAAAGGCGTCGTCTGATTTCGTCGAAGTCCATTTTATAAACCTTTCAAAAACAATGTGAGCTATCAGCTGTCAGCGATCAGCCGTCAGCTAAAAGCGAAAGGCAAAGTCAAGAGCAACCCCAGCTCCCAGCCCCGCAGACCTCTCTCCCCGGCCCTCTCTCCTAAAGGAAAGAGGGAGCACGGCCAGGTCTCGCGCAATAGCAGATTTTTCCGTTCGAGCGACTGGGGGTACGGGGGGTTTTTCCGTGCTGATCCGTCCATCGCATTGGTATTGGCACTGCTGAAGGGTTGGTAGGCCACACAAGTCCCGTTTATGCCTCCGGAGTGATTCACGGAAAAACCGGCCCCCTGCCGAAGGGCGCGTTTCTTTTTGGTCCTTTTTCTTACGCGCGTAAGAAAAAGGACGTAAATAAATAAAAACAAAGGTTTTATAAGAAAAGAGTCGACCCGCAAAACGACAAACCCGTTTTTTGCCTTTCTATATAAAATCGTGCATACGGTGTGTTCCTCAAAAGCGGGAAGACGTGAGAGGTTAGAGATTTCCTGCCCTGTGAGGTTTCCTCTCGTGCCGGAGGCAACGAGGAATAACATACCCGGCAATGATCTCATCTACCGTCTTACGTCTACCGTCTCACCGCTCTTCACCATCCCCATTCACTCTCCCGGTAGTACCTGTCCACCACCGGCGCCAGTTCGGTATTCACCTCCACGTCTTCCATCCCATCGAACATGCCCTTCCAGAAATGCAGCATGCCCGCCATCGCCTCGTGGTTCAGGAAGACCGTTTCGACTTCCGAAAAGCGAAGCGCCATCGCTCGCTGCTTCAGGTCAGGTTCCGAAATGACCTCTTCCTTCATGGCCAGGTGCCACCCCCATTGTCCCATCGTCGGGATCGAATTGTGGTAGGGCAACACGTGGAACCCTGCGGCCTTCATGGTCCTGTACACGCAGAGAAACGCCCGCCTGGCGTGGAGTGGGCTTGAACTCTGCGTCACGAGTGTCCCGTGTTGCGAGAGATGCCTTTTACACGCCGTGTAGAATTCCTTCGAATACAACCGGGCGAGATCCGGACCCTTCGGATCCGGCAAATCAACAAGAATGACATCGTAGATTCCCGCGTCGTCCGCCAGAAACCGGCCCGCGTCCCGGGTGACCACGTCCACCCGTACATCTTCCAGCGCTCCGTCATTCGCTTCCACGAACACCGGATGCGTCCGCGCGAGCCGGATCATCTCAGGGTCCAGGTCCACCAGCGTGACCTGTTTTACGTCGTTGTATTTCAAGACTTCCCGCAGCGCCAGTCCGTCCCCCCCGCCGAGAATCAGCACCCGCTCCCTGGATGCAGCCAGTTCCATAGCGGGATGCACGAGCGGCTCGTGGTACCGTTCTTCGTCGTACGTGCTGAACTGCATTCCGCCGTTCAGGTACAACCATTGGTACCCTTTCCACTGTGTCATCACGATCCGCTGGTATGGGGTCTGCGCCTCGTATATCACCCGGTCCCGATACCGGCTCTGCTCGCCGAACCGCACGATGGGCTTCATAAACACGCCCAGCGCAACAAGCCCCACCGCGGTCATCCAGAACGCAGCAATGAGCGCGGCCGGCCTGGCGAGCAGGCTTCGGTATCGCCACAGGAGCGCGGATGCAACCGCAAAGTTCACCGTCCCCAGCGCGATGGGCGTATAGGTCAGCCCCAGCTTCGGCAGCGCGAAAAACGCAAACAGCAAGCCGCCCGCCAGCGCGCCGAAATAGTCCTTCTCCATGACGGACGCGATATTGGTCCGCAGCTCCTCGTACGCGTCGTTCATCCGCGTTACCAGGGGAATTTCAAGCCCGATCAGAAGTCCGATCGCGCCGGCATAAGCATAAATAATGGCGCCCGCCTCCTGGACGAACGCCGTTCCCCAATAGGCCGCTGCGGCGGATGTCGCGCACAGCGCCGAGAGGATGAATTCAACCGCGATGAACCGGTCCAGCAACCGCTCCGCAAGATGTCGGCTCAGCCGGCTTCCGAGCCCCATCGCAAAGAACATCAGCGACAATACCAGCGTCCACTGCAGCGTCGGGTTTCCGAGCAGGTAGCTGGCCAGCGTGGAGAGCACGAATTCCGCGACGATTCCCGCCAGCCCCGTCGCGAACAGACACGCCTTCAACAGGCGGCCGCTTCCCGATCCTCCCGCCGATGCGGGAGGGGGCGCTCCTCTGCCTCCATTGTCTTCGGGGGCGCTGTCTCTTGCGGCCATACCCTTTTCTTCTGCCCCGCGCTACACCGTTTTGCACGTCAACCCGCCATCCACGACGAGTTCTGCGCCGGTGACGTATTTCGCCTCGTCCGAAGCCAGATACAGGGCGGCATAGGCCACGTCCCAGGCATCGCCCATCCTGCCCATCGGACACTGGTTGTCGCGAATCTGAATCATCTTCTCGACGTCGCCCTGTGCGTAGAATTCGGCCAGGGATTTCGCCACCATGGGCGTATTCATGAATCCGGGCAGTATGGAGTTGGCGCGGATGTTCTTCCCGGCATACTGCATCGCGATACTCTGAGTGAGCTGATTCACCCCACCCTTGGTCGCGCTGTAGGAAACGTAGGGCACGCCCAGCCAGCGGATCGACGTGATCGAAGAGATATTCACAATCGCGCCTCCGCCCTGGCGTTCCATATGGGGTAGTACATGCTTGCAGGTCAGAAACATGCTCTTGAGATTCACGTCGACCACGCGGTCCCAGGTTTCCTCGCTGAGTTCAACGCATCCGCCCACCTGGAGAACGCCGACGTTATTGTGCAGAATATCAATACGGCCATAGGTATCAAGGCACCGCGCGACGAGGGCTTCCACATCTTCGGACCGCGACACATCCGCCTCGTGGGCCGTACAGTCTCCTCCCTCGCCCGCGATGATGTCCCGGGTCTCCTCCGCAGACTCCGGATTGACGTCCACTGCAAGAACGCGGGCGCCTTCCCGCGCGAAGAGAACGGCCGCCGCCTTGCCGTTGCCCCAACCGGGTCCGACAGAACCGGCGCCCGTTACGATTGCGACCTTGTCCTTGAGGCGAGTTCCCATTGCAACGGCTTCCTACAACGCCCATACGATCAGCAGGGACGCTGCCACGTACGAAGACGCTTCGATGAATCCGGCGCCCAGGTGCGGTTTCTCAGGATCCGAAATCTCGGCCGCGAGATTCAGGCCCGGCAACAGGATTTTGTCCGTGGCGACACGTACCACGAGCAGCAGAACGAGTCCGATAACCACCTCCAGCGCGAAGCCCTGCAGGCTGGTCGCCCAGGAAATGAAGTCTCCGGACACCGCGTGCCGCACCACAATGCCGATGCCCACCAGCGCGCCGGCGAATGCCACGCCGGCAGCGGCGTTGTCCCTTTCGATTTCCGTATGCAGATCGTACGGCGTCGCCCAGTTGTAGACAATGCCCGCCAGCACCAGCGCCGCCTGTCCCAGCACCCAGAAAGCGATGGTTGTGCCCAGACCGCCGAGTTCGCCGGACACCGCCCCGTAGATCACCAGACCCGTTGCGATGTACGAGGCGCAGACCACGGCTCCGGTGCCTGCATTCTGGTCGCGTACGATCTCGTCCCGGATCGAAAACTGGTGAAGGATCAGCCGGTCATTGATGATCCGCGAGAGATTCATCAGCACGATCGACAACGGGCCGTAGATGAGTACGTCGACCAGGTCGACCTCCAGCCCATGCGAGGGGCCGGAAATCACCCCTCCGATGGCCATGACCAGGCCCAGAAAGTACCCTGCCATCGCCACCGAAAGAGCCGTGTTGTCCTTCTCCACCAGCTCTTCCTTCAATCGGTAGCTCGGCGTGGTCCAGTCGTATACGAGCTTGCCAATCCAGAATAACACATATGCGCAGACCAGGTAGATCCCGGTTTCCAGCAAACTGTCCCACATCATTTTCCAAACCTCCCTCTGCTGCGGCTGCCGAAGCCCGACCTGTTGCGGCCGGACCGGTCCCTGACCCTCTGGGAAAAGGACCGCTGCCTGTTTGCAATGGCCTGTCTCCGGCGCTGGTAAAACGCCGGCCTCTGCTTCTTTGTGATCGACCCTTCGGTGCCGTACTCACGGTTGCGCCCGTAATACGGTCGGCGCCGATCGCGGTTGTTGCGATAGTCGTCGTAGTCATTGCGGTAGATCTGTCCCCCGTAGCCCCCGCCCATCAAACTCCGCATCATCGCGTACTGTCCGTAGAAGACCCAGAAACTCCCGCCGCCGCCCCAGTGTCCGTAATGCGGGTTCCCCACGTAGTGGTATCCGGGCGGATGGGGGGTTTTGTTCACCCCTTCGTCCGACTTGGCGACCAATGCCATGCCGAGAAAGGCCGCGTACCGACGATAGACCTCCACCGGTACCTCGATCCATTCGGTTGTGCCCCGACGCTCTCCCTGGACGACCGTGTACCTGTGGTAATAGTTGGTGAAAAAGGTGCCGTCCTCCCTCATATCCTCAAGTATGATCATATACGCGGGCGCGTTCGCCAGGCTCTTCTGCATTTCCTTAACGGGGTCCCTGGCGCCGCACCCGGCAATCCAGAGTGCGGCAAACGCAATTGCAGGCCATCGCATCTGTGGCATTGGCATCTCCTTGGCGCAACGTAACGGGCACATCGGGTGCTTGGTCTAATGGTAGAAAGATAGCCCGGCGCCAACGGCATGTCAAGGTGCTTGCCCGTGTACCGGAGGGGTTGCTATATTGTGCCGGGAACACCGCGGGTATGGCAGGATTTCATCTTCATTGAATCGATTCACGTCGATATTTTAAAAGGATACCAGACCTTGGCTTTCGCCGTCGACACGTCGCCTCAGCCTGACCGCCACCCGCCGATCACGCCTGCTGACGGCACCAACGCGATCCAGAATCCCCCGGCCATGGTCTGGCGCGCGGACGACAGGGCCGCCACATACAGCGTGGAGATTGGCAGGCGTCCCGATTTCAGGGGTGAAATCTTCCGATTCGCCGGCATCGACATGCCGTTCTTCAACCCGCCGGTCGAACTCGACCGCGGAACGTGGTACTGGCGTTACTTCGCGGTAACATCAGAGGGTAAACGGTCCCTGTCCGGCCCCGTGCGGAGTTTTCGCGTCACGCCCGAATCCGTACCGCTTGCAGTGCCCCCGACGGAGCGCATCCTCGACGCGATGCCGGAACACCCCCGCATCTTTGTAACCCCTGAGAACCTGGAGGAGTTCCGCGCCCGCAGGCATGGTCCCGGTCGTGAGGCCTGGCGCCACCTCGAACACCGGGCCGACGCCCTGGTTCAGAGCGAACCGCCCGAGTTGAACCTGCAGTCCGTGCCCGCGAACCTGGACGAACGCCGCGGTCAGGTCTTTCATCTGAGAGACGGCCGCACCACGTTCCCGGCGGACTTTCAGATCGCCGAACTCAAGAGGGGCGCCGATACTGTCAATGCGCTCTCTTTCGCGTATCTGATCTCGGGCGACGAAAAGTATGCCGCGGCCGCGCGGGGCTGGATGGCTTTTCTGGCTCATTTCCGCGTGGACGTCCACCTCGAGGACCGCGGGCAGCACGATACCGTCGTCTACTGCTACGAGTTCGGCCTCAAGGGGATGGCATTGGCATACGACCGGCTGAACCACCTGCTTGAATCGGAGGAACGCGCAAGCGCCCTGGCGCACATCGAATTCCACTGCGACGCCGCTTACCGATGGCTCAGAGATGGACTTCAGATCCACCTGAATTATCAGAATTCCCACGGGCAACAGTGCATGCACGCGCTGCTTCCCACGGTCCTTGCCGTGGCTGACGAATCCGCGCGTACGCGGGAGTGGGCCGACTACCTCATCCGCCAGTACGCCAACCGTGTTGCGTGGGGAAGCAGCGACGGCGGGTATACCGAAGGTCAGAAATACGGCCATAAAGTGCAGTTCATCCTCGAGGCACTGGCCGCGCTCAAGTCCGCGACGGGTCTGGACGTCTTCCGCGAACCCCGGTGGCAGAATACCGGCTCGTTCTGGTTGTATTGCATGTCCCTCAATTACTGGTGGAACCACTGGGGCGACTGCTATTCCCTGATCGATCCCAATTTCGGCAGCGATGCGGATACGTACGTTTCCGCTTTTCTGGCCGCGATGACCGGGGATCCCACGGTCAAGTGGTGGAGCGATTCACGGGTCTGCAACCCGGTGCATCTCCCGCTCCAGTATCTCTCCGACAGCGGCGTCAGGCCCAGGCCGCCGGTTGATGTCGCGCAGGCCCGCCTGTTCCCCGACGTCGGCCAGCTCGCGGCGTACGACAGGTTCTACGATCACGGAAGCAGCCGCATCTTCTTCAGAAGCAGCCAGTGGGGCGATCACAGCCACGCACACCAGGACCAGAACGGATTCGTCATCCACGCCGGCGGCGAGATCCTCTGCTGCGACGCGGGATATTACACCTATTACGGGGACACGTACCACGCCCAATGGACCCGGACGACACAGGCGCATAACTCCATCCTCGTCGACGGCGAAAGCCAGCGCCGGGGCATCGCCCACAAGGGAGAGATAACCGCTTTTTTCAATACGCCGGACGCCTGCTTCTTCACCGGCGACGCTTCCGGCGCGTACGGGGAGTTGCTCGAGAAATTCCAACGGTGTGTTCTCTTTATCCGCCCGGACGTCTTTGTCGTCTGCGACGCCCTTGAAGCGTCTGAACCGCGGGAATTCTCCTGGACGCTCAACACCTTCGAACGCGCGGATATGGACGAGGTCAGTCAATCCATGACCATCCGTCAGCGGAACCGGCGGCTCCTGGTCCGGCACCTGGCGGACGGTATACTGAGGTACTCACAGAACAACGACCGGCCGTTTCCCTTGAAGACGCGCGACTGGTGCCGGGTTACCGAAGCCTTCCCCCAACAGTGGAACATCCGGGCTACGACTGAGAAGAGGACCAGCGAGCAAATCCTGTCGGTCCTGCATACGTACAAGGATACGGACGGCACGGAAGTCGATAATATCCGCCGCCTGGAGACTGACGGGGCCGATGGCGTCAGCTTTCAGTCCGGGAACCGCTCCGAATGCGTCCTGTTTCGAAACCGGGAGGACGGTACCATTGAAGGGGCGGGAATAGAATCGGACGGCAGGGTCGTCAACGTCAGCCATATCGGGAACCGGCTCGATCGCTGGCTGCTTCACGGTGGCGCCCGGCTCAGCCTGGATGGTGAGATTCTCCTGACCGCCGACGTGGAATGCGACGCGGCGGCAAGCTACAACCGCCATAGCGCAGGTACGCAGGTCCAGGTCCGGCATCGGAAGCCGGTGCGTCTCTCCATCCGCCTTCCGCACGCGCCGGGCTCGGTGTTCGTCTCCCCGCCGGAGCGTCCGCGGGACCCGAGTCCCATCGATTTCACGTGGCGTGACGGAAGGGTCGAAGTCGACCTGGTGGACGCGGGCGAGTCCGTCCTGTGGATCGACCCGGTCGCGGATCTGACGAAGCCCCCGGAACCGCTTCACCTGACGCTTCCCGACGGTGACGGCCGGCAGACTGTGGTCCTGCAGACGGCCATCGCAGACAATGGGGATATCATCGCCTTCGAAGAATTCACGCCGTGCGTGCCGGGTGTCTATGAACTCGTCGCTGAAGGCGCGGAACTGCTTATTCAGGACCGGTGGGACCCGGACGTGAACGTGTACGGGAAGGGCCAGGTAAAGGCCTGCCTTAGAGAGGGAACGGAAGTCTTCGTGCGCTTTCCGCCTGACGGCCGACCGGATCTTCGGGCATTCCTTGTTGAGAGCCACCGGGGCAGACTCATCAACCTGCTCTGCAACGGCGGTTTCGAAGCCGGCATCGTGGATTACCCGCCGCGTTACTGGAACGTGCAGCACTCCCGCACGCACGATCTCAGCTGGCCCGCGTGGAGCGTCGAGGATGCCGCAGAGGGAGACGCCTGCCTCAAATTTACGAGGGACACGGATCCCATGTCGCTCAAAAGCCGTCCGATGCGCCTGCGCAAGGCCGGCCGTTATCACCTGCGATTCAAGGCGCGCGGCACGGCCACCCATGCCCGCGTGTCCGTGTCCGGACAGCAGGGTACCCGTATCGACGTCCCCGTCAGACCTGCCCAGGCGTGGACCGGATACGGGGCGGAGCTGGACGTCCAACCGGGGTACACAACCGTGTCCGTCGTGTTCGATTCAGGCGGAGAACCCGATCAGGTCCTGTGGATGGACGATATGGAATTCGGGTATATTGCGCAGGACTGAACACGAATCGCGGCCGGCGCCGTAACGGGGCACTTCCTGTTGTGCGTCAGGGATCCTCGACATCACGCACGGAGGTGCAAATTGGACACGCAAGTACTGTTTGAGATCTGCGTCGGTTCCGCGCAGGGAGCCATCGCCGCCCAGGAAGGCGGGGCCCTCCGGGTGGAGTTGTGCGACAATCTGATCGAAGGCGGCACCACGCCCAGCGCCGGGGCCATTAAGGTTGCCCGCAAGCATATCGACATCGGGCTCAACGTAATCGTCCGGCCGCGGGGAGGCGACTTCTGCTATTCCGACGTCGAGTTTGAAACGATGGCGCGGGACGTCGATACGGCGGCCGAAAGTGGCGCCGACGGGATTGTGATCGGCCTTCTGAATCCGGACGGATCGATCGACGTGGAGCGCACGGGCGCTTTCGTCGAACGTATCCGCCCGCTTCCGGTGACGTTCCACCGGGCGTTCGATATGACCGCCGATCCCCTCCGGTCACTGGACGAACTGATTTCGCTGGGCGTGGACAGGGTGCTCACATCGGGCCAGGAAATCTCGGCGCTGGAAGGGATCGATCTCATCGCGGAGCTGATCGAGAAGGCCGCCGGACGAATCGTAATCATGCCCGGAGGCGGTATTACCGAACGCAACGTCGCGAAAGTCGTGGCCGGCACCGGCGCCCGCGAGATCCACGTCGCTGCGGGCGGCAGCGTTCCCAGCCGGATGACGTTTCGCAACCCGAACGCCTTCATGGGCGGCGAGCTTCGTCCCCCGGAATTTTCACACGATGTCACCGATGCCAGCCGCGTCAACGCGTTCATTCAGGCCGTTGCCCCGCCCATGCAACCCAACCCCTGGGAAGAGGGAAGACGTGAGACGTGAGAGATTACCTGCCCTGTGGAGTTTCTTTTCCTGCCGGAGGCAAGAAGGAATAACATACCGGGCGATGATTTCTTCTAACCTCTCACCTCTTACGTCTACCCGATCTTGCATCACATCACTTCATGCCTCATCGTGTCGTTAGGACGCGTAGGCTCATTCACCAAGGAGACCTTGCCATGCGCATCATCGCGATCGGTTGCGAGTACACCGGAAAAACAACCCTTTTCGACGGCCTCATGCAATGGGGGCGCGAACGGGGCATCGTCCATCACCTGGACGATCACTTCAGCATTCCCGACTGCCAGATGCTCAAGACCGAAGGCGACCAGCGGATCATGCTGGGTCTGCCGGAAGCCATCAAGGAACGTTACCAGCGGTTCCAGCTCGCCTACCACGTCCGGCTGATCAACAAATATGAACACATTCTGCTGGGCGGGTTTCACATCGAGGAAAACATCTACGGTCCCAGGTACTATTACCCCGCTGTGGGCCGGCTCTCCGAAACGCCGAGAGCCTGGGAAGCCGAAATGCCCCGGGACACCATCCTGGTCCATCTCAAAGCCCGCCCCGACGTCATCGAGAGACGCATGGAAGAGGACCGCCATACGTATCACATTGTCCCAATGGAAGACATCCAGGATATTCTGGACGAATTCCAGGCGGAGTACGGCGCCTGCTGGATCAGGCGCAGGTTTGAAATCGATACGTCCGATCTGACCCCGGACGGCCTCCTCCAGGCCTTTCTGGACGGCTCCGTCCCCTTCCTCAACGACCGCGATATGCTTACCAGAATGAATACGTAAGTGCGAACACGGGCAACCTGCGCACTGATCAAGGGCCGGTTGCGACTTCCCGGATTCCTTGACAGTGCATGGGGGTTTGCGTACTATTGTCAGATCATCCCAACAGACACATTCGTGCGGCCATTGCATACGCCCTGGAACACGGGTGGACGTTCCGAAAAGCGGGGCCACGCGCCCACACCTGGGGCCGTCTGTTTTGCCCGCTACGGGATCGGAGCGGCTGTGTCAGGGCTGTTTACTCAACGCCAAGGAGTCCTGAAGACCATGCCAGAGTAATCCGACGGTCCGTTGCGAGGTGTCCGCATTACTTAATGTAGGTGGTAGGTTGGAAAGGACTTTTGCAATGGCAAAGTACGAATTTGCCTTGATACTAAAGGGTCAATTTGAATTGACCGAAGAAATCGCGGACGAATTGTTCGAGGCCGGATGCGACGACGGAACGCCCGGAGTGTGCGACGGAGTCTTCTCGATTGATTTTTGCCGTGAGGGTGTTTCCCTCGAAGCGACGATTCTTTCAGCGATCGCAAATGTCAAATCGGCAGGTTACGCCGTAGACCGAGCGGAAATCGAAGCAGATGCCATTGCGCATACCGTGTGACGAAGTGTCCGCGAGTAGGTCGACAAATGCAAATGACGGTGAAAGTCCTTCAAGGCTGTCGCTTGTATTAATTCGGACACAGTCCGAGCAGGGGCTTGGGCAATGGTTGTACGTCGAATGTCGTTCGAATTCCAAACTTGACTGGTCACCGTCGTATGGAACTGCAGCGAAAACATGGAAGATACATCTATAGAAAAAGACATCCTTGAAGAGACTCACAAGTTGAACGTGTCACAGCAGAAACGGGTGCTGGAGTTTGCCCGTTCATTGTCACACGTCCAATCGGCAGGAATTCAAGGGAAATACCTGTTGAGGTTCGCTGGTGCGATCGACAAGGACAACCTTGAAGAAATAGCTCAAGCGATCGAAACGGGGTGCGAACGAGCAGATTGCAATGAATGGTAGACTGAGAAAGGAAGTCATGTGGACCTGAGTCGCCAACCGCCGCGCCGGCCTTCCAATGACTCGATCGCCGGAATCATCAACCTTGCCCGGATGACGGACAAGGCCCGCGCGTATAACAACCGTACGCTGGGTGAATTCCTGTACGGCGACGATTCGGGCCTGGACAAGATCCTGCTGGAATTTCTGGAGGTCTCGCACGACGACTTTGCCGATGCCGCCGGGCGCTATGGCGATTCGGATCTCGCGCGCTGGATACGTGAGGTTTCGGACCGGACGGACGAGGAGATCGACGCTTTCAATCAGTACCATCTCCAGCGCGAGCCGGACGACGAAGCGGGCAAACAGCGGCTGAAGGACCGCATCGAGAAGTTCGCGCCCGGTCGAACCGACATCGTCACCGTATTCCAGTCCATCGAACTGGACGACTGGGCGAACTTCAGAGACGTGGATCTCACGAAAAGGGCTCCCAGGTCACCCTACCGCCGGGACGTCGCGGGGGTCTTCGGTCTGGCGCGAATGGCGGACAAGGCCCGCGCGGAACAGGCCGGAACGTCCGGAGAGTATGTCTACAACTGCCCGATAGACCAGGCGATCACGGACTTTCTGGGATTCTCCGCGGAGGACTTTCAGGAAGCTGCCTACCAGAATCCGAACGACCTGGAACTCGGGGACTGGGTCCGGGAACACACCCGCGCACACTCAGGCGACATATCGCAATTCAACCATCGAATATCCGGAAAAGGTCCGGAGAACATCAAGGAATGCGCGGTCTTCAAGGCGGCGCTGGCGAATGCGGCGCCGAAACGCACCGACATCACCACGTGGTTCGACCTGCTCGACGTGGACGACGAGGTGTCTTTCGGCGTTGTAGATCTCACCCGCCATCCGCCGAGAAGCCCTTATGACGATTCCGTGGGCGGTCTCTTCGGCCTGGCCCGGATGATCGACAAGGGCAGGGCGGCAATCCACGATCTGCTGGGTCAGTACAAATACGCGGAAGATTCCGGCCTGGACAAGAAGATCGCGGAATTTTTCGGGTTTTCCATGGGCGACTTTACCGATCTCATCAGGGCGGGCCGTACTGACGAAGAGATCCTTGCGTGGCTCAAAAGGAACCATGGCAAATCCGGCTCCGAGATCAGCGACTTCAACCGTGATATCGGCACCATCGAACCCTGGAACGAAAAGCGGCGCGCCTGGTTCCGCGGGGTTCTTGCAGGTCTGGATGAATCCCGTACCGATGTGACGACGTATATGGCCCTTATCGTACTGGACGACACCATCCACTTTGCCCGCCGGAAGACGGCGATTTGAACTTGATCCCGGCGGCCGAATATAGGCGATCTGTTTCCCGGACAAAACTTCACGTCTCAATAGGAGAATCGGCATGTCAAACCAGGAAGTCGCGCTGGCCAAATTCACCCGCAGAGAATTCCGGGAAGCCCTGGAAGCCGGTCGGTTCGGTACCGCCATCATACCCACCGGCAGCAATGAGCAGCACCTCGAGCACCTGGCCATGGAATACGACATCCGCGCGTCGACTTATGTGGCTACCGAAGCCGCCGGGAGGCTCTACCCCAATGTTGTCGTGAACGTACCGATGGCGGTCGGTATCTCCGAACATCACATGATCCATAAGGGGACCGTAACCGCTAAGCCCGGAAGCTGGCTGTCCGTACTTTTCGACGCCGTTGAGAGCCTGGTGCGACACGGGGTCGAAAACGTGCTGATTCTCAATGGACACGGAGGCAACGAAGCGCCCATGATGGGCATCCTCCGGCAGTGGCAGCTCTTCTTTCAGCTCACCGCGCCGGACGCCAACGTGCAGTTTCATTCCTACTGGAACCTGAGTCGTGAGATCGCCGAGCAACACTGCACGAGCCGGGTGCCCGGCCATGCAGGCGAGTACGAAACCGCCATGGCCATGGTTATCTGTCCGGAGAACATCCGGCACGATGCAATGCACGACCAGGAAAACCAGGAGCCCATGAAGGCGACCGAAGAATTGGGGAAAATTCTGGTTGAAGCCGCGGTCGGGAAAACCGTGGAATACCTCGAGGGCATGATCGAGGCAACTAACCACGAGATACAGCCACACGTCTATTCGAAGGAAATGTACGCCGCGCAGGAGAAGAAATAACCCTCCTGAATCGTGAACTGCCGGAAAGGATGAATCATGACCGTTGAACGTGCAAGATACGGCGCGGATGCCGCCGCGGGGCTTGCCGGCACGCTGCCGCAGCCCTTTCCGCGCACCATCGGACCCAACGCGACGACCTATCTCCAGGAGGTGGTCGACTCCGGTCTGACGTGCAACATGATCGGGCGATTTGAAGACGCGTTCGCGGAAGAAATGGGCGCGGAACACTGCATTGCCACGCCCGGCTGCACCCCCGCTCTGGCCGTTCTGGCCTGCGCGCTGGACTTCGAACCCGGTGATGAGATCATCGTCAGTTCAGCGACGGACTATGGCACCGTGCAGGGTATCATCAGGGAGAGCTACATCCCCGTTTTCGCGGACACGGACGCCGGTACCATGATCAGCAGCGCGGCCACGATAGAACCCTGTATAACAGACCGCACACGTGCGATTCTGGTTGTGCACATGACCGGTACGATTTGCGATATGGACCCCATTGTCGAACTCGCCGGCAAACACGGTCTCTTCCTCTATGAAGACGTCTGCCAGGCCGTCTTCGGGGAATACAGGGGACGGCTGGCCGGGTCTCTCTCCGATGCGGGCGCATTCTCCTTCGACTCGGAGAAAACCATGGGTTCGGACGTTGGCGGCTGTGTGGTGACCAACGACGATGATCTGGCCGAACGCATGCGTTTCATCGGCCACAGCCGCGGCGGCCAGATGCTCGAGGGGTTCGGAAGGCAGCATGTCGTGCCCGGATTCGCCCACCGCATGCCCCAGTGCACGGCTGCGGTCACCCTGGCGCAACTCGAGATCATCCGACCCAACGTGGAACAGCGCGACCGGATGATCCGCCTGCTCACCGAAAAACTGGATGAAATCCCGGGCATCACACCGCTTCCCATCCCGGACTATATGAACGTCTATTCCTGCTGGATGACCGGGTTCAGCGTCGATGCGGAGGCGTTCACCTGCACTCCCGACGCATTCGCGCAGCAGGTCGCGGACGCGGGTATCCCTGGCGCGGGCACAGGTCGTTATTACCTGATGCCCCCGGCTCTGCCGTTTCTCACCGAAAAAGCGGAAAAGAAGCTGCACCCCTATTCCATGCCGCCGGCTTCCAGAGAATACACGTACAGCGGGGATACGTGTCCCAATGCACAGCGCTTTCTGGAATCCTTCGTACGCTGGACGTCATTCTGCGAACGCTATGAACCCGAACACTGTGACCTCGCCGCACAAATCGTCAGGGAAGTGGCGGATCGAAATCGCTAAAAGCGGTAGACGAAAGCCGGGAGAGGGTAGAGATCGCATGCCGTGTAAGGTTTCTTCTCATGCCGCAGGCGAGTCGGAGGGACATATCGGCAAGGATTTCTTCTCCCGTCTCCCGTCTCCCGTCTAACCGCCTTTTGGGTTCCAGGAGGTTCAGATGTCAGGCACACGATACCGTGAAATCGAAGTCACCGGCTCGCCGTTTGAGATGGGGCGGCAGATCGGCGAGGCTGCCCGCGAGGAAGTGCGGGGCTTTGCGGATATCGCCCTCGAACGCGTGAACAAGAGTGTCAGCGTCCCGGTGGAAAGGGCGATGGGCGTCGCCCGGGACTGCATCCCGTACGTGGAGCGGTACGCACCCCACATGCTCGACGAGATGCGCGGCACGTCCGAGTCCTCCGGCGTCTCGCTGGACGATCTCATGATGCTCCAGATCCGCAATCAACTTCAGGCGGAAGCGGATTCGGGCTGCACTTCATTTTCACTTACCGCCCCCGCCGGACACGGCAATATTGTGGGCCAGAACTGGGACAACGACCCCGGGCTCAACCCCTATACGATCGTCCTCACCCGCCGTCCGGAAGGAAAGCCCGCCATCCTGAACATTACCCAGGCCGGCATCATCGCCTACATCGGCCTGAACAGCGAGGGTATCGGGCTTTGCTTGAATACGCTACCCGCGCCCTCCCGTCCCGTGGGTGTGCCGCACTACTTCACGGTCCGCGGCATTTACGAAACGGCCACTATGGAAGACGCCGTGCAGGCGGTGCGAGGGGCGAGGCGCGCCATCCCCGCCAACATCATTCTCTCCACACCGCAAGGGCCCGCGGACCTGGAAGTGACCCTGGAAAACGTGCACGTGATCCGGGACGACGGCGTTGGCCTGGTGACCCATACAAACCACTGCGAGCATCCGGAACTGGCGCACAACAACGACGTCTTCCCCGAACTCATCCAGTCGGGCGGCCGAAAAATCCGGATCCAGAAACTCTTCAATGAAATGGAACGCCCCTTTGCAATCGAAAGCCTGAAAGCCGCCCTGAGCGATCACGAAGACCATCCCACCTCCATCTGCCGCCATCCCAACGATCATCCCACGACGGGGTACTGGGCGACCACGTTTTCCGTGATCATCGAAACCGATGCAGGCCGCATGCACGTGAGCAAAAACAACCCCTGCCAAAACCCGTACGAGACCTATTTGCTGAACTGATCGGTTTGCGCTCTTGTGCGCTGTCTTTCGGGAACCGCCCGCATGCCTCTCACGTCCAAACAGATCGCGCACGCGCTCTCGCGAAAGCTCCTGCGCAAGCGGCATACCCGCATTATGATGGATTATTATGCGGAAAAGCTGCCGCGTCTGGAACCGCCCGCGTCCCCCGCACAGTGGAAAAGCCGAACCGCCAGGATTCGCAGGGACCTCCTGAAGAAAGTCTTCCTGACCGGACTCGATCCGGACGTCAACGATCGTCCGCCGGACGTCCGCTGGCGGGGCGTTCTCAAGGGTAACGGCTACCGCATCCGGAAACTCCATTACGAAGGGTATCCGGGCATGCGGATCCCCGCGCTGCTGTACGAGCCCGAGAATCTGCGAGAAAAGGCACCGGCCGTACTCAACCCCAACGGTCACCATCGGGGCGGCAAGGCCATGGACTACAAGCAGGCGCGGTGTATCAATCTGGCCAAACGCGGCATGCTCGCCCTGAACTTCGAATTCATCGGCATGGGCGAACTGCAGGGCTCTCTCAACCATATGCAGCAGGCCCACGTCGACCTTTGCGGCGTCGCGGGCGTCAGCGCCATGTACCTGGCGATGAAACGCGGTCTGGACGTCCTGCTCGCTCACGAACACGCAGACCCCGACAGGGTGGCCATGACCGGTCTCTCGGGCGGCGGATGGCAGACGGCCGTACTCACGGCAATCGATGAACGCATTGGCGTGTCCGTGCCGGTTTCGGGACACTCTCCGATCTGGCATCGCGCGACCAGGCGATGGCAGGACCACGGCGACCTGGAACAGACGCCCGTCGATCTCTGCACCGTGGCGGATTACGACACCCTCACCGCCATGTTTGCGCCCCGTCCGGCGCTGCTTGTACACAGCGTCAATGACAGCATATTTCGCCCGGAATTCATGCGGCCGGCCCTGTATACGCCCGCCCGAAAGGTCTATGAGAGATTCGGCGCGTCCGATCGCATCGGTTTTTACGCCAATGAAGACCCGGGCACCCACAACTACGAGAAAGACATCCGCGAGCGGCTATATGAACTCCTGAAGAAATCCTGGGACCTGGACATCTGCACCGAGGACATTCCGTGCGACGACGAGATACGCACCGAGTGGGAACTCAACGTGGGGCTGCCGCCGGGCAATCCCACGTTCCTCTCAATCGCCGCCGATCTCGCCGGACGCCTGCCCGTGAGACGGTCGACCGCCGATTCAAGGCAGCATGACCGGAAGCGTCTTGCCAGGGTCCTGCGCCTGCCGTCCGCGTACACCGTGGAATCGCGAGCCGCCCTCAAGTCACGAACGCTGGCGGGGGTAAGCATTTCGCATCATCTTCTGAAAATGGGCCGGTGGAACGTACCCGTCACGGAATTCGATCCGCAGGATTCGAACGACGTTCTTCTCATACTCCCGGAAAATGGCCGGGCCGGTACGGCGAGGGCTGTAAAGAACGCGCTCAAGGCGGGCAAACGCGTTTTCGCAGCCGACCTGCTTGCGTTTGGCGAACAGGTTATCGCGGATGGCGAGTATCACTACCTGTTTATGGAATGCATCGCCGCCGCCGGCGACCGTCCCCTGGGTATCTGTACGGCGCAGTTGCTGGCCCTCCGGCGCTGGATCGAGTCGAGATCCGGCATGCGTTCCATGGACATAAACACCCAGGGCCTTTCCACCGGCCTCATTGCACTGTGCGCGGCAGCCCTGCGGCCCCGTGGCGTCGACGCATTGCGCGCCAACCTTCCCGACACGCTCCGCCGGCTTGTAGACTGGAGCGTGGACTACACGCAGGAGCCGGTTTCGTTCTGTTTCGGCCTGCTCGAGCAGTTTGACATCCAGGATCTGGTCCTGCTATCCCACCCGGTTGACATTCTCATTGACGGCCGAGGGCCGATGCGTTGACCCCGCGTATCCCGGCCGAACATCCAGTCTCATCGTCGTTCCCGAAAGGCGAATGAAGTGTCCGACGCCACAACCATCGATCTGAACGCGCGTTACTACCGCGCCCTGCCGATCGACAACCCCGGTTACGAATCGGTCACGTTCGAGCTACCCGTCCGGCGAACGGCCCTCATCGGCATGCACTGCTGGAATATCGGCTGCCCCGACGGTCCTCCCCTGAACATGGACTACTGCGTGGACCTGGGCTGGCCCGAGGCGACGGCGGAAGGGTACCGGATCATGTGCGAGGTGATGCGCCCGGCCATGGACGCGGCGCGGGCGATCGGCCTTCCCGTGGTACACGTGGAAGCGGACTGGATGGACGAACAATACCCGCACATCCCGTCCAGACGGGACAGGTCGAACGTCTGGAAACCCACCGGCCGCCAGAAGGAAATGTTGGACCGCGCGCATGGCCCCGACTATATGAAGCACTCGCCGCTCGCGAAGATGCGCCGGGCTGCAATCGTGTCCCCCGTCGGTGACGAACCCATGGTCTTTTACACCGACACATTGGACGCATATCTGAAAGCCAATGACATCGACACCCTGGTCTACACGGGATTCGCGGCCGATATGTGCGTTCTGGGTTCCGAAGGCGGCGGACAGGCGATGCTCTCCCGCGGGTACCGATGCATATTGATGCGCGACGGGACGGTGGGCGTGGAACGTCCCGATACCTTTGACGAGCGTCTTGCCACGCGTTACGGCATTCACATTTTCGAGTGGAAGATCGGGTACAGCACCACGTTCAACGCGTTCATGGATGCCGTGAATTCAGGATAGGAAGGGAGAGTCAATGGCTGTCCGAATCTGTGACTGGAAACACGGAAAGAAATGGGTCTACTCGATTACGTACGACGAAGCCCTGATCGAACTGCACGAGCGCGCGGTGCCGATCCATGAAGCATTCGGTATACCGGGGCACATGGAGGCGGTAGCGGGCCACATTGGCGAAATCCGGCAACTCGGCGCTTCCAGCTACAACGGTTTCAGGCATATGACCGGTGAGGAAATGAAGGAGATGGTCGACCGCGGCTGGGGCGTGGGCAACCATTCGTGGAGCCACGAAGTGATACAGCCGGATATGCTGGACCGGGAGTTGCGGGAGGCGAAGGAGGTGCTGGAGGAGGCCATCGACGGACCGGTTGACCTCTACTGCTCGCCAGGAAACAATACGAATATGGCGGACCACGTACTGGAAGCGTGCCGCGAGTACGGCTACCTGGGCGCGATGAGTCTGACGGATGCGCTCAACCGGCCCGGCGACGAACTCTTTTGGCTGAACCGAACGGCCCTGCACGACCAGTTTTACGAACCCTTCTACAGCGAGTTCGATCCGTACCGGAACATACGCCACGCGCAGGCGGACGGCGGATGGATCATCGACTATTGCCATTGTCCGCTGGATGAGGCGGTCCATCGGAACAAGGACTGCACGGCGGACCAGCTTCGGCGCCGTTTCGATGCCGTTGTCGAGGAAGGCGGAAACGACGTGTGGTGCGCCGTGCCCGAGGAAGCTATTTTCTACCATCTCACACGCCGGCATACCACGGTCACAACCCTCGCCGATACGGACGATGAAAAGCGCTATCGTCTGAACCTGGAAGGGTTGTCAGACCGGGTGACGTGCCGGGCGCTCACCCTGGACGCGGACGTACCCGCGGCGTGGTGCCGGTATCCCGGGGTCCGCGTCAACAACCGGCCGATGTCCGCCTCCCTCGTCCGCCCGGGCGTTCTGCGCGTGACCGTGGATGTCGAAGACGGGATGGAACTGTCGTACTCGGCTCAGGGTTGAGATCCGCCACGGACGGCAACACCCGGAAGGAAGAAATCCGGAGAATGCAGAACTTCGCCGGTCACAACCTTCACCTTGAAACGCCTCGCCTGAGGCTGAGGCCATTCGATGAGGCGGATTTCGATCTGGCCGTTCCGTTCTATCGCGAACCCGAATTCCTGAATGCAATGGAATTGGACCCGCCCGACGAAACCGTCACGAGCGAGTATCTCAAAGGGGCGGGCAAAGCGATGGCGGAACAGGGATTCCTGTTTGCCATTGTCGAAAAGGCCAGCGGCCGTGCCATCGGCGAAGCGTGCCTTCAGTGGATGAATCTGGATCGTGGAAGAATCGCTGGTGAGAAGGTGATGCGCCTGCCCATCGGGATCTGGGACAAGGCGTTGTGGGGTCGGGGGTACGGGAAAGAGGTCGTACGCTGTCTGATGGCGTACGCGTTTGGAGAACTGGGAATCGACCGCTTCTGCCCGATGGACGTGAGTGCGGACAATCCGCGTTCAGTAGCGCTGTGGAGATCGCTGGGCCTGACCGTCGCCAGGGAAGTTGACGGCGGGAAGGTGCTGGATTTTGAGATTACCCGCACGGACTATGTGAGAATGAAATAAGGAAACAGCGGGAACGGTAGCAGAACCTTGTGGTCGCCCGCCTTTCCTTTGTGCCTTCGTGCCTTTGTGTCTTCGTGTGAGGAATTTTACGTGCTTGCTCCCACCCCTGTGATCGTGGGTAAAACGTACTCATCCCCGGGATTGACGAGGTACGTATAGCCGCTGGCGAGGTCGGTACCCTCTCTGAGTCCCCTGACAATCGTAATGTCGCCTGTCGAGATTCCGTTGTTCGTTACGGCCGCGATCCTGTAGCTCGTGTCCATCGGCAGGTCGTTCATAAAGTGGATCGTACGGCCGGCGAGGTCCGGGTCCCGCGGAAGAGGCGGATCCAGGTCAACCAGGTTGTTCGCGGGGTCGGACGCGTCGATCCGCGCCACTTGCCCGCGCCAGGCAGCGCGTTCCGACTTCAGTTCAGCGGCCCCCGTTGAGAGCCATGTGCCGCCGACCATTCTCATCAATCGTACCTCATCGCCCACCTGTCGGATCATTCCGAACATCCCGTTGAATCTGATCCCGCCTTCCACCTCGACGTCCATCGTCTCCTCGCAGCTGATCAAAATATCAGTCCGACCGTCGGCCAGCTCCACGGCCACGGCGGCGACCGCGCAGGCATCTCCGTTGTGTCTCACCTCCAGTTCGCTTACCCGAAAGATGAACGGGTTGGCATCGCAGGGTTCCAGGACGTTGACAAACCGGCTTTGCAACTCCTCGCCCAGCCTGCTCTGGATGAGGTAACGGGGCCGCTGCAGCCTGCGAGGCGAATCTCCCGTGGCCAGCGCCACTTCGTCACAGGGGGTGAGTGCGTGCAGAAGGAGATGGGGTTCACTGCCCTCCGGGATCCGGCCACGGATATCTTCGATCTTCCAGTCAACGGTGTAAGGCTGTTGTACGGCGCCCGTCGAGCGGGCCACGTCGTAGAGGTATGTGAAGCCGCTCTGCTTGTGGAGGTCCCCATCCTTTCCGTCCAGCCTGGCGAACGGGACATCGGGGCCCGCGAAGGTACCACCTTTCTGCTCGCACAGTTCTATGCCGGCCGCCCGCGCCGTTTCCGCCGCGCCGTGCCAGGACAAACGGTGGTTGGTCCCGCCCCGCGCGCGGAACACGTCTAATACGTAGCTGTTGTCCTCGTCCACGTCCACCAGCGCAACCGTACGCCGGTAGGTCCGCAAGCCTTCATAGGCGTACGGCGCATCCACCTGGATTGCCCGCAACGGGGGTTCGACGGCGAAGGTTTCGATCTGCCCGCCCGGACTGTACGCCGACCTCGTATCTCCCACCAGCAGCGTATTGTGACTGATCGTGTTGGCCGTCCACGCGTGCCGTTTCGGCCAGGACCCGGTATATTCGGGATATCCGAGATCCGGAATCATCGCCACGTTTTTCGCCAGCAGTCCCAGGTTGAGGCAATCGTGGTGCGAGTGACCCTTTCCCTGTCCGTAATGGACAAACACGGCGCGACCGTTTTGCGGACTCCCTGTCTGTAACTGCGCCTGTCCGTACCGGCCGAAGTACTCGCTCGTCAGGTCCTTCGAGCCCTGTTGACCGACTTTCCGAATTTCCCGGATCAGCGCATGCGGGTCCTCCCGGTATATATCGTCATCCAGACGCAGTGTGGACCCGTGAGCGGCGTGCTCGTGCCAGGCCAGCGACGCGAAGCGCGGATCCCCGTACAGCATGTACGCCCGGGCATAGGTCGCGGCGTCACCCTGCCTGCCCCATGCGCCCACGGCGCCGCTGTCACCGGTATTGGGCATCATCCCGTCCAGCACGTTTAACCGGGATTCCACGAGAAATGCCTGCTTGAGCTTGGGGTAATCCGCGACGAGATTGTGTCTCGTGTACTCAGGATACATGGACAGAATCTGCGCCAATTGACGCATGTGGCGGGTCCAGATGAGACCGTAACTGCCGCACTCGCCGCCCATGCCGTCTCTGTCGAGCCCCCCGGTCAACACCCAGGTCACCGGGTCCTTCTGAGCCGCGTGTTTCCCTGGAAAACCTGGATCGAACAGCCAGTCCAGCCACTGCGGCGTCAAATCCGGGTCGTCCAGGGCGATCGCCGCGGTTGCCAGGGAGGAATGGTTCATGCCCGTATTGCCGTTGATCCGCCCATCCTTCACCGATGCGAGCGCCTCCAGCAGAAGATGTTCGTGAATATGTCCGCAGATCGCGTCAATGCTGCTCTTGTCCCCCAGGGCGAATCGTCCGGCTTTGTCCGAGCAGAACGCCACCAGGTCATCGTCGCCCTGAATACCGTCGAAGACGAGGTCATAGCTGCGGGCAAGGACCTGCGCGACGAAGGTCTCCCAGATGCAACCCTCAATGCGGCCTCTTCCGGAGCCGCCCTGGCTGTGCTGAAATCCCAGTTCGTGCAGCGGCAGGTAGTCCATTTCGGGATAGACGTCGGCGATTCTGTCCAGCAGTACGCCGGCCTTGTGAGCGTATCGTCTGTCGCTGGTGAGCGAGTACGCTTCGGCCAGCGCGGCAACGCCTTGCTGTATCCGGCGCCATACGGCCTCGAAATTGTAGTACGCGATTATGTCGTGACGGTTTCCCTGTTCGTCGAACATCCCGTATCCGTCGTCCACGTAGAGTTCGTGCAGAGGATCCGACGGATCGGGATGGTCGGCGTTGAAAAGCAGGGAGCGGTCGCCCAACTCGCGCCTGAACATCCCCTGCGCGTCCAGGGCAGTCACGTAGAAAGCCCCGAAGTCGTTCTTCGGATAAACCTCCTTACAATGCTCGCACCAGATCTTCCACGGCCTGGCATCGTCGAATTCCCACCATTCGCGCCCCGATTTCGCCGGCGCCTTCTCCCCGCAGCCGGGGCAGTACGGCTGCTGGCCCTTGTAGGTCACGCCCTCATTCGTGTAGACTGTCCGTGGCAGCTCCTGGGCGGTCACCATTTCCCACAGCGCATCGTCCGTTTGGCCCACCCACGCTTCGGCTGCCGAAACCGCGCGTTCCTGCTGCTCGCGCGCCCATCCGTGTTTCGTTGCATTCGATACGGCGCTCGACCGCATCGCCGCGCTCACGAATCGGCTTCGCTCTTTTCCGATTGACATTCCTCTCACCCCTTTCAGGTCCCAGAACAAAGTGTAGAACCAGGCCGCGTCCACGCACAACTGTTTCCGGATAGTCCCGGAGCGCCAATATCCGATCACTTTGACGGACCGCTCAATGCGTATCGGGTCGCGGAATACGGGTTGAAAAATACACTACGGAGGTAATATCAGGCGGGATTCAGGCGTTGCCAGCGGCCAGGACGAGCCGATACTCGAAAGATACACATTCGGAGGAGCGAATAATGGACGAATCCACCGACGCCCGGAACATTGACGGTGGCTGGAAGACGGGGTCAGGCGGTCGCACTCCGTTCTCGTCACGGGTGCTCGTTCTGAGAAGCGATCCTCGTGCAGGATGCAACAGGCGTGGTCGCGCTCCCGCGCCGATCAGGCGTCGTCGTCGCCTGACGGGGGTTCAGGGGGATGCCCAGGATCTCGGAGGTTTTATTGGTTCACCCAATATACGACATTAAACCCGGCGGGTGAGTTGTCTTACTATACATTCACACGTAAGGGGCACATTATTGATCCACAATCACTCCGGATCGGGTGCAAAATACAGGGCGATGCCATCTGGGTGACTCAATCCCGTGGTGACGAGGTCTTCCACGTTGCTCCCGTCCAGGTCCGCACGCTGGATCTT
>JAPPFJ010000024.1:91158-174988 GCA_028877215.1 Gemmatimonadota bacterium
CCGTGGTGACGAGGTCTTCCACGTTGCTCCCGTCCAGGTCCGCACGCTGGATCTTATCCGTGTACCCGTCCGTCCAGTACATCTTGCCCCCAGACACGTCCAGGGCGATGCCATCTGGGTGACTCAATCCCGTGGTGACGAGGTCTTCCACGTTGCTCCCGTCCAGGTCCGCACGCTGGATCTTTTGCGTGACCAAGCCCGTGTTCCCGTTCGTCCAGTACATCTTGCCCCCAGACACGTCCAGGGCGATGCCAATTGGGTACCGCAAGCCCGTGGTGACCAGGTCTTCCACGTTGCTCCCGTCCAGGTCCGCACGCTGGATCTTATCCGTGCCCCAGTCCGTCCAGTACATCTTGCCCCCAGACACGTCCAGGGCGATGCCAGATGGTCGCTGCAATCCCGTGGTGACGAGGTCTTCCACGTTGCTCCCGTCCCGGTCCGCACGCTGGATCTTATACGCAAACCGGTCCGCCCAGTACATCTTCACCGTCCTGATTCTCACCTCAACCCCTTGGGAGCAGTTGTTGTGGGTCGTGCGCTCTCCCGTCACGCTCTCCACGCACGCGCCGTAATAGTACGTTCCGATAGTAGATGGAACTGTCAGACGGATCGACGCATCACTGCTGTTGGAAGACGATAGGCTACCCACCGCGTCCACGCCCACTTCCGTATCGCTCGTGGAGATTGCCGAGTCAGCCGACCGGTAGTAACGTAATACAGTTGGGACGGAAGAAACAAAGCCCTGGTTGCGTACGGTGGCTCTCAGCGTAAAAGAGGAACCAGCATACAGGGTGCTGCCGCTTACCGAAGGCGATTCAACGATCAGGTCTGGCGATACAGCGAGGGCAATGCCCGATGGGTTATCCAGTCCCGTGGTGATGAGGTCTTCCACGTTGGTGCCGTCCAGATCCGCACGTTGAATTTTATCCGTGCCCCCGTCCGTCCAGTACATCTTGCGCCCAGACATGTCCAGGGCGATGTCCTTTGGGTTGGTCAATCCCGTGGTGACGAGGTCTTCCACGTTGCTGCCGTCCAGGTCAGCACGTTGAATCTTATACGTCCCCGCGTCCGTCCAGTACATCTTTCCCCCGGACACGTCCAGGGCAATGCCTTTTGGGTTGGTCAATCCCGCGGAGATGAGGTCTTCCACGTTGCTGCCGTCCAGGTCAGCACGTTGAATCTTATCCGTGCCCCCGTCCGTCCAGTACATCTTTCCCCCGGACACGTCCAGGGCAATGCCTTTTGGGTTGGTCAATCCCGCGGAGATGAGGTCTTCCACGTTGCTGCCGTCCAGGTCAGCACGTTGAATCTTATCCGTGCCCCCGTCCGTCCAGTACATCTTTCCCCCGGACACGTCCAGGGCAATGCCCGATGGGTTGGTCAATCCCGTGACGAGGTCTTCCATGTTGCTGCCGTCCTGATCCGCGTACTGGATCTTTTGCGCGCGCGAGTCCGTCCAGTAAATCTTGCCACCGTGAACGTCCAAGGCGATGCCCTTTGGGTTGGACAATCCCGTGGAGATGAGGTCTTCCGCGTTGCTGCCATCCAAATCCGCACGCTGAATCTTATTCGTGGCCTCGTCCGTCCAGTACATTTTCGGTGCGCTGTCGTTGCTTCCGCCGCCAGCCAGAGATACCCGTTTGCCGAAGTTGTTCGCAAAGATCAAAAAATCAGAAAAGCCAATCGCACCATTGCTATCCAGATCATACTTCGCTTCGTACGTCCCATCGCCGCTTACTGAACCGAACCGATCTCCAAACAGCACAAAGTCAAAAAAACCAACCCGCCCATTGCCGTCAAAGTCCCACGAGGGAGCTTGCAAGGCCACACTGACGTTCAGCGTCACGCTTTCAACTTGTCCATCTTTGCCAAGTTCACCATACACCAGATGAATTGTCGTGCCCGAAAACGCAGAACTCGCGCGAAAACGAATTATTCCGACCAGACCGTTGTCGGCCGTAGTGGTACTGCCCAAAGACACAACGCTGATCTGGACAGAGGTCGGATCTGTGCCGTGCTCGGCAAAAACCCGAGCACTGGGCAATGCACCGACTGCATCAAACTCCATATAAGTCACTTGACTCGCATCGTATTCGAAGCGCGCGGAAATACCTCTCGCATTCCGCATACCTCTGCCAAAAAGCTGAATCTCAACGTCCTGATCTGCAGAGACATTGAGAGACCTGAATGCTTGATCGCCGTCTTGGCTATTTGCATCCAGAGAAAGGGAAAAACTATCCTGTGAGGACAGAGCCAGCGGGTAAAGTAAAAGCGCGATTGTCGATAGGGTTGACAGAATCGGTTTCCACATGGAATGCTTCCTATTCATTAAGTTTTTTTACGTGATGGGCGACTCGGGGAATTACCTATCTTCGCTGAATTCAATTAGGCACAAATGTGTAAAATGGATGCAGGCGTGATGCGGAAAAAAACGGTACCCTCAACCAAAGGACCGGCACTGAAATATACCTGTAAGCCACGCGACGTCAAGATTTTATCGAACCACCATGTCTTCCGCAACCCGTAAACGTGCTGGTGGAGGTGCGCAGGGTCGAGGCGTCCGTATTGAGTTTACTTGCGGAATGGTTATATTACGTGGGCAAGGGCGATACGGATCGCCGGGACAAGGCGAAATTCGCGAGGTCGACTTTTGGAGGAGAGTACAATGGAAGAATCTACAGAGGCACAGGACGTGGATAACGGAGAGGAGATGGGTATCGTCAGCAGGATGATCGGAGCCTTGATCTCGCCCGGTCGGACGTTCGCCGCCGTTAACGCGCGTGTCGATCACCGGGACTGGTATCTCCCGATGATCATCATCGCGGTCGTGGGCATGATTTCCGCGTACCAGCTCATGCCCGCCGCGCAGACGGCCGGGATGGAGGCCATGCAGGAGCGGCTCGCGCAGGATGAATCCCTTACGGAAGAACAGCGGGCGCTGGCCCTGGAAAACGCGCAGAGGATGATGGGCCTGGGCGCCGTCGTTCTCCCGTCCTTCGGAACTGCCGTGACGATATTCGTCCAGGCGGCCATTTTTCTCGCGCTCGCCAATTTCGTCTTCGGCGGCGAAGGCACGTACAAAAAGACCCTGGCCGTTGTAAGCTACAGCTCCCTCGTGACCATCCCCGCCGCCATTGTGACGTTGCTGCTTGCCGCGGTATGGGATTCGCCATCGGTACAGCCCGGCCTGGGTCTGCTTGTACCTGAATCCATGAAAGGGAGTTTCGCGGACCACTTCCTTTCCATGATCACCGTCTTCGCCGTGTGGAAATACCTGCTGGTTGCGGTGGGCCTGGGGGCTGTTGCCGGGATTCGAACAAAGCTCTCGGGGATGGGCGTCTTCGGACTCTGGATCCTCTACGTCCTCGCCGCCGCCTTCGCACGGTCCGCCGTCACCGTCTGACGGCAGGGAACAGTTATCGCACCGAAACGCGGCCAGGTAGTTGAAAAGCTCGGAAATACAATGAGCATTCAACAGTCTGGCCGCGTTGTGTTTCTAAGCAACTACGTCAGTTGATTTTCGATTATTCTCTCAATGTAATCGTACCGATTCTTCCCTTCTTGGAACAGAATATGCGCCTTGGCGAACCGTTCCCTGTCCCAACTGCCGTCGTCGTAAACCTTGCTTAGATCATCGAATGGGGTTGCCGAAACAATATATGAATCCAGCGTGACGTCATTTCGGTTACTTCTCTTGCCGATCTCTGGAGCTAACTCCCGTAGTTTCTCGTGAAGCCCAACCTTTTCGTCGTGCCGGTGCGCGCTTGCGTGACGCATACCGTGTGGCTCAACGAATACTACGTGCTGCGTGTTACCATTCTTTATCCATAAGATAAAGTCCGGATAGAAGCCGCTCGCCTCGAAGAATCCAACGCCAACCCCACGGCTTTGATTCCGAAGCAAAAAAACTTCCAGCCCGGACAGCTTTCCATCCTTCTCCTGCACCCAGTAGTTCCTCAGATCCTGTACAAACTGTCTTTCACTATTGTTTAGGCCCGGTGGCGAGGTCCTGATGTCATCTTCATCGCCGTACTCTACCAGCAATGGTTGGTAGAGGTGGCGATCGAAGTGAAGGCGAGGTAACTCATACGTTTCCATTTCGTAGAGTTGCTCGCAGTCTTTGATAAGTTTTTCGATGTTCTCCATTAGCGCGATCTTGGATCGTCTCACGCTGACAACGTAACGGCCCCTACCCTCCGATTCGCGACCGAAACTCAGATTGGGGTCGCGCTCGTCGAGGGTCTTGTAAACTATCTCCTTCGATTCCCACCGTTCGCGATGTACTCTGTAGAACACGTCAGTGTACTTTTTTAAAATTCGTGTAGCCGCGTCCTGGAGGCGATCTATGTCTCCGACCGTCTTAGGAGGGAAAAACGGCTCGTCGACAATCAGGTTATACCGGTCACTGTCTTCCAAAATGCGCCGCGGCCCATCCGGCAACACACACAAGTTCCCCCATTCCTTTTCCTCCTTGTATTCGATAAGGTCGAGATAAGCTTGTTCCCAATCTACCAAGTCCAGCATGCGTTTGCTTAATCTCTCTTCCGTTCCCGAATGCGCGTCGGTGGTCACAACCCCGGCTTCGCTACTTTCCATCGCCTGAACCTTTAACGATAGGTCGACGCGCACGGATTTCATTTTCCGATCCGGCTCCAATAGAAGACTCTCTGTATGTGCGAATTCAGTCCCTTTTTCGATCCGCGGCACGACAAGCCCGGCCTCCAACAGCTTCATGTCGGGGCGGACAAAGAGGGGGAGTTCATCGTACCCATCGGCATCCAGGCCCTCCCGCTCTAGGTACTCTTTGAAGTCGGACATGTAGTTGGCGCGCACCGCGAAGATATTGAGGGTCTCCAAGAGTCCGATGTATTCTGGATGGACACCGTCGAGAGTTGCGCTCCGCTTTAGACTTGCATTCTTGCCGCGCAGACGTACTCCGCGACCGAAGAGCTGGATGATTTCCGCACCCTCCCTACGCCCGATATTTAGCAGTCCCATATTCGAGACGCGCCAAGAATTCCATCCTTCCATGAATTTCTTCGCCCCGATAAGAACCTCGATCCCGCTATTCGGCTCATTGATACGCTCAAATAACGACCCGGACAGGGCGTCATCTTCCAGCGTTATTCCGGTGTCGGCTTCTTCCACCAGATTCTTGAATGAGCTTACGTCGCCGATGTAGATTAGCCCAAAATAGTCCTGAGCACCGCTCACTCTCAGACCCAATTCGCCGTCGGCGCCCCGGATTGTGCACAAATGCAGACCACCGGACGTCGGTACCTGGAATACGTTTTTTAGTATGTCCTGGTAGATCACCCTAGAAGGTCGCCCAATCGCCCTCAGGTATGTGAATTTGTTCGCGAACACGTCCCGTTCGTATGGCGTTATCAACCCGCTCTCGCCCTTTATGAGTCTATCAATTGCGTTGGTCGTCCAACCGGGCTGACTCAACACTCGGTGCAGGAACCGCGCCACCGTCAGCACGTCACTGCATTTCTCCTTATTTTCGGTGTACACGGCGTTTACAGTGCTGCCGACGAAGACCCACAGTGGTCGTTCGAGGTGGTATGGACGAAAGCTCTCGGCATGTTCAGTGAAAACGCATTGTTGTTCATAAAAAGACAGCAGGTTACCGAGCAGTAGCGTCTCGGTTGCCTCTTCGCTGGTTTTTTTCACAAGATTAAGCACGCGGAAGTCTTTACCGTACCCATCGCCGTGGAAATATCTGTACGAGTAATCGAATGCGATGGCCTTGCCGTACTCGACTGTAAGCTCGTCGTTGGCAGCTGCCTTCAAAGCCTGCCCAAAGGTGGCGCTGTATTCAAACGTAAAGCCACTTTCGCCGAGGGCGTCTCGGTACCGACGCCACGCCTCTCCGCCGGAGCCCTTGTGCCCTTCATCGACGAAAACCAGGTTGTTGCCCTCGAATGCCTCGACGGGTACACTGATGCCGCCGCCCCGCTTTTGTTCGACCAGTTTGGTAATCTCAATGACTTGGACGAGATCGTCCGTGTCCGTTATCTCGCCGCTCACGTTGAGATTGAATTGCTGGCAGCGAATTGCTGAGGCGGCCATTTCGGCCAGGTGCTGGTCGCTAAGTCCTTCATTCGGTGTAATGAGCAGAATATTGTCCAGGGATTCGTCGTTGTAGTACAAAAACTGGCGGTAGTTGAGGTGCATTATGAGGGTCTTGCCGCTCCCGGTCGCCATCCAAAAGGCCAGCTTCTTCAAGTCGGATTCGCAAAACTCTTCACCTCTATTGCGTTGCGCCGAGAACGCGTTCAGGGAGCGAAGCATTTTGCCCCGACCGTTAAAGTACCCGTCGAGGAAGACTTCCGCGTAAAGTGCGGCAAGGTACTGAAAGTACCGCAGGGTAATTGGATTGGACCGTCTGGCGTTCATTGCGTTCAGATGGTTGCGGATATTCTCGTTGTACTGCAGAAGGGTATCCGGCTCTACATTCACTGCGTCCCCACGGCTGATCAGTCGGTGATAGACATGACTGCGTCCGTCAGGGTCGAACCCCTCTGCCGCCAGCTTCATATCGCGAAGCAGGTCGCGGTTCTGCTCATAGCCGAACTGCTGGTTTATCCATGCCAACAAGACCAGGCGCTGATCCAATTCGGTGTTTTGTACGGACGGCATTTCTATTCGCCTTCCTTTACTAATGTTTCCGACTGCTCAATTAGCGCTAGGAGGTCATTGTTGATCGTCTCCCACAACTCTGCGATACTAACATCAAAGTAGCCTTGATCAATCCGATTGCGCATTCCGATCACCTTACGCCAGGGAAATTCAGTGTGCTGCCGTCGAGTTGGAACTGAGACACGGTATGCCGCCTCACCAACAATCTCTACCAATTTCCGTAGCGCGAGTTCCAGGACCCGGTTGTTTGACAACTCCTTCAGGCTTGTATTACCGAGCAATAAGACGGCTTCTCTCGCGTGGTTTCGCATATCTTCGAGGCTTGCTCGGTCATCGTATCCGCTCATGTTCGTCTTCCGGCGATCGGTGACTCTGTACGATATGCCACGCACTGCACACCGTCACTTTCGTCCACATTCATCTTCAAGAGTTGCAGTCCTCGTTGTGCTTGATGCTACCGTTGGGTTGGATACGTTGGCATCCGAAACGGCCGACGATTCAGCATTGTTTCTTTATCGGCGACGTAGTTATTCCCCTCACGCTTAATCCAACGCTTATCTGTGACCCATTGTAGATCCTTCATGACGATCCATGGCTTTTCTTTGTAAGAATCACCCAAACGGCCACTTGTCATCATTAGCGCAAATGGGTCTAAGGCTTGATCGCTGTTTGATAGCTCCAGCAGCAGGTCTCTGTGCCGTCAGCCGGCGACCATATCCTGTCTCGGGAAATGTCGACAAATGTGGTATTGCCAGACAGAGTCCAGATGCTGTTCCCAAATCATCTCCAACAGACCGCGAAGCCCGTCGAGGAATCCCTGCACGCCATAGTACAGATACGGTACGACGTCTCCTCCTGATCGGCTGGTCCGCGCAAGCTGACGGGCGTATTCGGCACATGTGGCACTATAGTGGATACTCAACAGGTGGCAGGCGGGTAGCGGAATCCCTGAGCGCAACAGGATCGCGAATTCCAGCAGTCTCGCGGTTCGGCCGTTTCCGTCGCCAAACGGATGGATCCAGGCGACGTAAAGATGGGCTATTGCCGCTTTGATAATTGCAAACGTAATTTCCTCGCCTTTGGGCACCTTGAATTCATCCCTTAGCCAGTGGCACAGCTTCTCCAGCAGGTATTCGCAATCCTCTGAGGGCGCCCCTCGATACCGCCGGCCTACGCCCACAGAGTGGGTGCGGATCGAACCCGGTATGGAACCCTCTTGTTGTTCCAGCTTGTGTAGAACAGCCCGATTTATCTCGCGGATCCATTCAATATCCAGGGGCTCGACCGAACATTCGCGCATACCCACGATGGTGGCGTTGATTGCCTTTATGAGGTTGTCGACCTCCTGCGCTAGATACTCACGGGACGGCGGCAGTTCCAGTTCGCCCGCTATATGACGCAATACGTCCTCTTCGGACAGGGTATTCCCTTCAATTGCCGTAGTCGCATGAACACCCTTGGCCAGATAAACCTTATAGAGTTCCTCTGCCGAGTCATGAACCAGCGGTACCCTGGAGATGTGCTCGATCTTGGACGTACACTCGCCCAGTTTCATCCAGAGCGAATAGGGCACGTCACGTAGATCGATCTGAAATTCGATCCACGGATGAGTCTTTTCGTATCGCATCATGGCTTGCCTATGTCCGAAATTTGTCCTCTTTCGCCTATCCGATTCTTTATACCTCGTCCTTCTCGCCGTCCCGAATATCGGAGAGCTTCATAATCATCTGTCGTATCATACTGTTGAAGATCTTCTTAAGTTCCTCCAGATTCTGTCCAAAGTACTGTTCTTCATAGTCGAGGTCCCGACATCTGAAACTCCAAACACAACGTTTCGAATGTGCTTCGTTCTCAATGTCGAATTCAAAGCCTATTCCTTTCTTCGCTTGGTATCCGGTCAGCCAGAAACCCAGACTGGTAGAAACTAGGAGCGCGTCATCGGGCCAGGCGTCATCTCGTTTTTCGAGCCGAAAACGACGAATCTGATTGTCCGGGCACCTTACCGAAGAGTCGCTACTAATTACATGGAGATTTTCAAACATACCAGAAAACTGCTCGCACTTTTCGTTGCAATAGTTAAAAAAAGGATACAGCACGCTGTCCGCATATTCCCTGATCCGAATAAGTTCACCGTTACCGGTTTGAATCGATCGCTTGAAGAGTTCAATTTCCTTGTCTATGTCTTCCACATCTTCAACACTTTCACCACGGGCGGCTCGTAGATGAAGACTAAGAGTATTCTTGCAGTATTCTGCAATACACTCAATAAACTCGGACAGGTCTTCTGATTTGTCAGCCTTCTCCAGCGTGCTGATGTATCGATTACGCTCTTGTATGGGAATGATCGCGACCGTGTAGCCATGCTTGATTAGGATCATGTTCATCAAGAGCCGTGCCATGCGACCGTTCCCATCGTCGAACGGATGAATCCGGACAAAGCGGTAGTGAAACGTCGCGGCAACGAAAATCGGGTGCTCGCCGTCGTACTCGGCCCTCCTGTACCAATCGATGAGATCGCTCATCGCCGGCTTTACTTGGTCGGGCGCTGTAAAGTAGTAGATTTCGCCGGTTGAGGTCCGGACGTTGTTTGGCTGGGTTTTGTATCGTCCGATCGTGATTTGTCGTTTCGAGGGCTGTCCATCCAGCGTAATTGCATCAATTTCATAAGGCTTTTTCAGCAAAACTTCGTGGAGATTTCGGATGAAAACTTCGTTGAGAGATTCGTCCCGATTGACCGCGTCCTCCATTGCCTTTACCGCCTCGTCGTGACCCTCGATATCCAGATGATCGCGCATAGGTTTCCCATGCGCAGTAAGTCCGTGCAGTATCAGGCTTCTCGTTTCACCAAGGGTCAGGCTGTTGCCTTCTATGGCATTCGAGTGATAGTTCGACTCGATCCGGAGCTTCTGTTCTACCCGTCCCAAAACGTCCGAAGGCAGCGGCCGCAATGCGTCCAATTCTGCTTTAAGCCGGTCGATTTGATCAATTACGTTGCTCATTCTAAGTTTTCCAGGATCAGTGATCTTGCGCAACGCAGGACTGCTTCTGAAATTGCTAAATATCACCGATTTGCAGTCTTGGGCTTCACTTGGCCAAACGGAAATACGTACTCCCCCGAGGGTCGTTTAAGATAAATTCCTTACCATGTTTCCTTCTTAGACCGTCTATAGCGTTGCGGACGTGCTTCTTTTCCAATTTTAGCGTTGCAGCCATTTCGGGTACCGAAGAACCATCTCGTTTCGCCGTCAAGCACCTTAACACTCGGGATTGATTTGTATCCATGGTAAATGTCCTGTTATGCCGCAATGGCGGTAATTTGAGTCCACTCCCAACTGCTTCGAACTTGCCAAGGCGTCTCCCCTCTAGAATATCGGGAGACGAGAGATTCAGACTCCATAAATCTCTATGCCTTCTTCGAGGGCGTATTTGTATATCAACCCTTCTCCGTCTCTGTGTTTCTTGAGATCCTGCGGGGTTGTTACCACGATATCGAAGGGAACGCGCAAATCTTCGATTTCACGGTACAGTTTCTGCGCGGTTCGGTGTCGATAAACACCATAGGCCATTGCGACGTGCAGGTCGATGTCGCTATGCCCGCCTGCATCTCCTCTGACGGCTGAGCCAAAGAGGATTATCTGCAGAGGGATTACACATTTTGCAATGTCGCCGACCAATCCATCTATGACCGTGTGAGGCGTTTTATCTCTTGCCATGTGGAAGCGCTTCGACGGTCGGGTTCATCAGCTGATTATCCACGGGTGTCGTTCATGGCATGCCTCGCAAACCACAGTGTCGTCGCGAAAGTCTCTGACTCATACCTGTGCCCCCGAGAACATCCGCCGCTTGAACAAGGGTTCCAGTGCTTTCGCCTCGTGAATCAGCGAGTCCCCATTAACGTATACAACGTCTACGCCTTCGGTCAACTTCTGCTCGGCAACAAAGTCCCTGTCGCGTTCAAAGTCCGCCTTCTGCCAATCCTCCGTTTCTCGCCAGATAACGGCAACCCGCTGCTGTTCGATTTGGCCACGATAGACTAGATATCGCCGGTCATCGTCGTAATGGACGCTCCGCGTCTTGGCGTGTAGGCCGATCAGGTAGTTGAAGGTCTCAGCGATATCGGCCATGTATTGCCGCGTCTCCCCGTCGGAGTGGATCTTCAGTTGATAGGAGAACGGTTTCGAGAGCTTTTCGACGTTCAGCAATGTCTCACTGTGCCTGGTTTCCCATTGGAGCATGTATCTGAGCAAATAGTCATCAAATTGGAATAACTGCTGTCTGGAACCCACTTCGAAATCAATATTGTTCAGCGCGTCCTCGTAACTCTCAAGTCGCATATACCTGACAATACGAGGGCTCCGTCTTGCGTCATTAGGAGTTCCGGCACACTTGGGGTTGCCATCCTTCCATTCGGATGTATACGTGACCTTTTTTATTCTCGGTAGCAAGATTGTGTCGAAATATTCGCCCATCTCAACAAGGATGAACTTGCGTTGACCATGGTCTTCTCGGTTAAGGTTGATGACTGCGTGTCCTGTTGTACCCGATCCAGCGAAATAGTCGATAACTAAATCAGACAATGAATCGGAAGCTGCTCCAATTAGCTCTTCATAAAAATCCACAGAATGACAATAGGGAAAATTGGACAGTCCTAACGCGTCAAGATCTACCTTGCCGCTTCTGGCATTCTGTATAACCGAGGAAATTTGGCGGGTCGATTCTGTTGTAAGAAAACGCTTCTGTTGAGGTTGTGTGCTATGATCCGGTCCATAGAGAATCTCTCCACTTTCAATCATGCTTTGCAATCTTTCTGGAGTACGGGAAAAGCCATTTGGTGGAACTGGACACGGTTTCAGAGTCACAGGATGAATTAGCTGCTGGAAAAACTTCGGATCAGATCTTGGTTCTGGAGCCCTCAAGCTCACCCCACGATAAATTCGACCATCCTTGTCAATAAAACGATATGCTTTTTCTCCACCGCTGAGTTGTGGATTTTTGTTTACCCAATTTGCGTATTCTCTTTTCGCTGACTCAGTAACTCCTCCATACTCTTGAGTTAATTCATCGGCTTTATTCAACATCATCCGAATGTTCTTATTACGTAGGTTAATTGGCTTCCCAGTCTTTGTTCTCCACATTACATATTCATGTTGAATTGCCACACCTCCACCTGCTGTCATTGGATTTCTCTTGTCCCAAATCATAGTTCCTGCATTCGCGATGTCGAAATGATCGAACATCAAGTGGAGTCTTTCATATTCATTCTCATCGATGTGGCAAAGGAACAAACCATCGTCAACAAGCAGTGTAAGAGCATGTCCGACGTGGTTGTACATCATTGTAAGCCAACTCGAATGCTGATAGTCGTTCTTGTATAGAAAACCGCTCGTCTGCGTATTATATGGAGGGTCAATGTGCACGCACTTTATCCGACCCGAATACTTCCTCGACAATAGATTTAAAACCTGCAAGTTTTCGCTATGAATTAGCAGACCATCAGTTATTCCATCCAGATCGTCGATACTTCCCAGCAACCGGTCTACGAAGTCCGAACTGAAATGTCTGGTGTCAAGGACAAGCGACGGACTCGATTTTAAGAATTCTGTACGATTGTGAGTCGTGTCTTTACCCAAATCAAATAGATTACTCTGAACTTGGTCGATGTGGAACAGTTCTTTCCATTCCTCCCACTGGGCGTTGCACAGGGCAACTTCCTTTAAGAAAACTTTATCGATGCACCTTACCGAGATACAATACTGAGTCTCGGTTATGAACTTAATTTTCTCCCAGAGCATCTTCTGAAAGTTCTCAATCTGATCGAGAAAGCCGATGATTTGTCCACCAACCGACCGGATCGTCCGCATTGTCTGAAACCAGCCCTCGGATCGTTCCTCACCTGACGCTTCCATCTCGTCAAGACTCAACACTTCGTTTTTTAGATAGAAATCGAGTTCACGGGTAAGAAAGCCCTTCAGGTCTTTGTGGATGAAGAAGTCCGAAGTGTTGCGTCGGGTGTACTGCACCAGGTGATGTTCGAATAACGACACCGACCTACCATCGCTCGCCTTGCGCCTTTCGGCCATAAGTGCCGCGCCAGCCTCGGTGGAGTGGGTCAGGCGGCTTGGAATCTCTAACACAGCTTTTTCTATGATGTTATCCTGATGTTTGGTTTTGCCGTAAGTGATTTTCTCCTGGGAAGTCAACGGACGGTACTCAAACGTTATCTGTAACCGCTTAGATTCTTCGTCCCACGTGGGTGCCTCATTAGACGGCACAAAATACCGGTTGTCACTCTTGATGTTATTACGTTCGACGTAAGCAGCTATAAGCTTGAATTCCACCGTGATTCTTCGCGACTTGAAGGCGTAGTTCTGGAAGTGCTCGCCAGTCTTCACATAGTATTGGTCACTGTTTGCCCAATGCAGGTGTACTTCTTCGCCGTTATATGGAATGGCGTAACGTTGGCGTTTTGAATAACGGCGTTTTGAGATGAAATCACCATCCTGGTAGTACCGGCTAAAGAAAGCGTACAGATGATTGAAGATCGACGCTTCGAGCGCTTCACGTCCGTGTGCACCTGAAGCGTTCGCTTGTTTTTCGAGGTATTCTTCGCCAAGCGGGATATTTCGATGTATCTCCAACAGATTTCCGTCCGCGTCGATGGCATTGGTACCAAGAGCCTGAACGACTCGCTGACGACATTCGTTCAATTCGTCGATTGCGCGTGACTGGGTGGCTAAAGCATCCTTTTCCAACTCTGCAGCTACGGATTCTGGTAAGTCCTCGACGATAAATCGCTTGAGAACGTCCCGCTTGTGATTCATTATGCGGTAAATGCCAAAGTCCAGGTCTGCACACTCGAATTGGAATAACTCTCGCAGAAGATCCTGGAATTTTTCAAGTGAACTGGGCATAGACTCTGTTTCCTCGTGGTTGCTCACGTTCTCAATGTATGGAGGAGGGTTTAATGTTCGTCAACAGAGATTCTCCAGCAAGACACCTTCCGGTTTTTCGATGCGGGCGAGCGCCAGGTCACTTCTGGCGTAATGTAACCAGTCCTCAGCACTTCCTGGAACTCGAGCGTCAGACTCCATAAACTTCAATGCCTTCCGTTAGTGCATTCTTATAAATCAGTCCGTCATTATCCTTGTGCTGTTCCAGATCCTTTACCGTTGCCACGACGATGTCGAAGGGCACGCGCAGACCCTTAATCTCACGGTAGAGTTTCTGTGCGGTCCGGCGGCGGTGCACACCATCGGGCATGACGACGAGCAGATCAATGTCGCTCTGCTCTCCTGCTTCATCCCTGGCCGCCGATCCGAATAGGACGATTCGCAAAGGGTCTACCCGCTTGACAACCTCGCCAACGAGCCTGTCAATTGTCGAATCAGACATTGCGCTTTACTTTCCCGGATGTGCGGGCTGTTATGTTTCTCAATGTATACACAATGACGGGGAAATCGTCAAGGGGAAGGCGAGTTGGAGGCGATTTCAGCGGCGCAGCCGGAAGCCCTGGGTGGTCAGGAATTCATCCAGTTCGGCGCGGGCGTGAAACTGTCCGGTGCGCCCGGCCATGACTTTTGTCCATCGCTCGTCGCCTTCGTGCATACCCTGCGAGGCGTAGAACTCGACCATCGTCCTGTCGTATTCCTCCATGGCCAGTCGATGCGTCTCGTCGCACAGGTATCGCTCGCGATGAAGGACCGCGTCAAGGGGCAAGCGCGGTTTGACTTCCGGCGCCTGGTCCGGGTACCCGATGCAGAAACCGGCCACGGCTACGACATAAGGGGGCAGATCGAGCAACCTGCCCACCGATTTCGGGTTGTTCCGCATTGCGCCGATCATGCAGATGCCCAATCCCAGCGATTCCGCGGCGATCGCCACGTTCTGCATCATCAGCGCCACGTCCACCGTCGCGATCATCAGCGCTTCCGCATAGTCCCCGTCAAACCGCTCCGCCTCGTGCATCCGGTTGGCCATCCTGTCCCGGTGCAGGTCGGCGCAGAAGGCCAGAAACGCCGCGCTCTGGTGTATCTGCACCTGATCGGCGCACAGTTCGGCCAGTCGCTTCTTCCGCTTTGGATCGGCCACGTGAATGACGGTGTAGGCCTGCACATTGCTGGACGTGCTCGCCTGCTGACCGCACCGGATCAGCGTTTCGAGCACACCGTCGGGAAGGGGCCGGTCCTTGAACCTGCGGATACTTCTGTGAGAAAGCAGGAGGTCGATGGTGGGATTTGTCATCTAGAAACCCTTTAAAAGCGGGGAGAGGTAAGACGTTAGAGGGTAGGAGAAAAAGCCAGAAAGCGGGGAGACGGGAGAGGGTAGACGGGAGAAGAAATCTTCGCCGATCAATTCCTCCTCTACGCCTCCGGCATAAATTGAGACCCAACGAGGCGAGTCATCTCTAACCTCTTACGTCTTACGTCTCACCGCCTTTTGGAGACCTCTCCCCGCGGCCCCCTCTCCCGCTGGATGGGGGGAGAAAAACCAGCGTGCGACAGGTTATTGTGCGGATTGATATCCCGAAAAAAAAGCGGGCGGGTTTCGGAACCCGCCCATACCGTTTCGGCCGGTGATGCCACGATGCCGTGATCCCGTTATTCGCCGCCGATCCGCAGCCGGTTAATCGCCCTCGAAAGGGCCAGTTGCGCCCTTGTTTCGTCAATCTGCTGTTCTTGTTTTCGCGTCAGCATTTCCCGCGCACGGTCTCTGGCGGCTTCGGCTCGGTTTACGTCAATATCCTGCGCGAATTCCGCCGTCTCGGCCAGCACGGTAACGCGGTCACGCTGCACTTCCGCGAATCCGCCGCTGATTGCCACCGACTTTGGGTCCTGCTCCTGTTCGGAAAAGACCATCACTCCGATGCTCAGTGAGGCCAGCATCGGATGGTGTCCCGCCAGTACGCCAAACCCGCCTTCGGATCCCGGCGCCCGCAGTTGCTCCACCTCGCCCGAATAGACCGTCTTCTCCGGTGTAACAATCTCAAGCTGAAACGTCGGCATCGCGTTCCTGAAACTAAAGGGTCTTTGCCTTCTCTATGGCCTGCTCGATATTTCCCACCAGGTAGAAGGCCTGTTCGGGTACATCGTCGTATTCCCCTTCGGCCAATCCCTTGAACCCCTTCACCGTGTCTTCGATCTTGACATACTCGCCAGGGACGCCTGTATAGCCTTCCGCCACGTGCATACACTGGGTGAGGAAGGCCTGGATCTTGCGCGCCCGCGCCACCACCAGCCTGTCTTCCTCGGACAGTTCGTCGATTCCCAGAATGGCGATGATCTCCCGCAGGTCGCGATAACGCTGCAGGATCTGCTGCACCCGGCGCGCAACCTCGTAGTGTTCCTCGCCCACCACGCGGGGGTCGAGGATTCGCGAACTGGATGCCAGCGGGTCCACGGCGGGATACATCCCCTGGTCCGCCAGCGCGCGTTCCAGCACGATACGCCCGTCGAGGTGGCTGAAAGCCGTGACCACGCCCGGGTCCGTATAGTCGTCGGCCGGCACGTAGATGGCCTGCACAGACGTAATGGATCCGTTGCGGGTCGTCGTGATCCGTTCCTGAAGCGCGCCCATTTCCGTTGCCAGGGTGGGCTGGTATCCCACCGCAGAGGGCATCCGGCCCAGGAGCGCTGACACCTCCGCTCCGGCCAGAATGAAACGGAAGATGTTGTCGATGAACAGGAGCACGTCCTGTCCGGCCTCTTCACGGAAATGTTCCGCAATCGTCAGTCCGGTGAGGGCGATGCGTTGGCGCGCGCCGGGCGGCTCGTTCATCTGGCCGAAAACCATCGCCGTCCGGTTAATTACCCCCGAGTCCGACAGCTCATGCAGGAGGTCGTTTCCTTCACGCGTGCGTTCCCCCACGCCGGCGAATACCGAGTATCCACCGTGACTGCTGGCAACGTTGTTGATGAGTTCCGTCAGAATCACCGTCTTCCCCACCCCGGCGCCGCCGAACAGCCCCAGCTTGCCGCCCCTTGCAAACGGGCAGATGAGGTCCATGACCTTGATGCCCGTCTCCAGCATCTGGTCCGACGTGACCTGGTCAGCGTGCGCGGGCGGGTCCCGGTGGATCGGCAGCAGCGGCGTGTCCTCGGGCACGGGCCCCTTGCCGTCGATCGGATCTCCGATCACGTTGAACAGGCGTCTGAGGGCGTTTTCACCCACCGGCACCTGGATGGGCAGCCCGGTATCCGTCACCTTCGCGCCCCTGGAGAGGCCGTCAGTCGAATCCATTGCGACGCACCGAGCCAGGTGTTCGCCCAGGTGCTGCTGTACCTCCAGCACGAGGCGGCCGCCGCCGTTGCGCGACACATCCAATGCGTTGTAGATAGCCGGTAATTCGCCGCCGGTGAAATCTACGTCCACCACGACGCCTACGATTTCCTTGATTACGCCTTCGTTCATGAAGAAACCTTTCAAGAGAAGCTATCAGCAATCAGCTAAAGGCGGTGAGACGTGAGACGGGAGAGGGGGAGAAAACCGGGTAGACGGGAGACGTAAGATGGTAGAAGATATCCTTGCCGACGAATTTATCCCTCCTTGCCTCCGGCACGAAAAGAAGCCTCACAAGGCAGGTAATCTCTACCCTCTACCGGCTCCCGTCTCACCTCTACCGTCTAACTTCTACCTTCTCACCCAAGAAAGAAGCTATCAGCGATCAGCCGTCAGCTTGAAGCAAAACCGAAAAACAAACGGCAAAACCCATCAAAACCAAATATCGTAAGACCGTTCGGGTTATGTCTTCCTCTCCCGTCTAACGTCTACCTTCTCACCACGGAAAAGAAGCTGACAGCCGTCAGCGGGCAGCCTGTCGCAAATTGCAACAGTAGCCGTCGCTAAGCGACGGCCTCGGCGCCGCCGATGATGTCCATCAACTCCAGCGTGATTGAAGACTGGCGCACCTTGTTCATCTCGCGCGTCAATTCTTCGATCAGGTCTCCGGCATTCTTCGTGGCGTTATCCATCGCCGCCATGCGCGCGGCCTGTTCTCCGGCATTGGACTCCAGGAGTGCGCGCCAGACCTGGAAATTCACGTGTCTCGGAACGAGCGTCTCAAGCAATTGCTCCGGATCGGGCTCAAAGATGTACTCGCCGGCGGCGCTCTCTTCGTCGGTTTCCTCAGGCACAATTGGCAGAAGCCGGTTGATTGCCGGCTCCTGGCGACCGAGGGAGAGGAACTCGTTGTTGGCGATCCACACCTGGTCCACGTCTCCGGACACAAATCGACCCGTCAGGTCCCGCGCGATGGAAACGGCCTGACCCAGATTCAGATCGCCGAACACATCGACGTATTCCCGGCTGATCTCATATCCGCGTTGTCGAAAAAAGTCGCGCCCCTTCCTGCCGATAGCAACCAGTTCGACTTCACCGTGTTCTTCGAGCTCCGATAGCACCCTCCGGCAGATTCCTGCGTTGAACCCGCCGCACAGCCCACGGTCCGCCGTCACCACCGCGACCGCGATCCGACCGGATTCCCCCTGCCGGAACAGGGGATGCCGGTCCGCGTCTATACTTGCGGTCAGCCGTTGAAGAATCCGGTCCAGTTGTTCGGCATAGGGGCGGGCGGCAAGGATCGCGTCCTGGGCCTTGCGCACCCGGGCCGCGGCCACCAGCTGCATGGCGTGGGTGACCTTCTGGATATTCGTGACACCGGTCACCCGGTTTCGGAGTTGACGCAATGTCGCCACCGGCTACTCCTCCGTGCGCCTACGCCGACGCCTGAAAGCCGCGCTTGACACGCTCTATGGCGGCATCGATGACGCCCCGCGCCTCGTCGCTCAATTCTTCGCTGCCCGTAATCTCGTCCACTACATCCTGGTGGTGGTCGCGCATATGGGCAAGAACCTCAGACTCAAATCGTCTCACGTCCTCTGTGGGCAGTTCATCGATGCTCGCACCAACGGTTAGAGACACCACCTGCTCCCCGAGCGACATCGGGGCGTATTGGCCCTGTTTGAGAATTTCGATCAGCTTCTCGCCGCGGTTCAGCAGGTTGCGGGTGGCCGTGTCCAGGTCGGAGGCCCCGAATTGCGCAAAGGCCTGTACCTCGTTGTAACGCGCGATATCTCCGCTCAAGGTAGCGGAAACCGCCTTCATCGCCCCGGTTTTGGCCGAGCTGACCCGGGAGACGGAAGCGCCCACGTCCATTGCCGGCCGGATGCCCGAATAGAACAACTCCGGCTTCAGCAGAATCTGCCCGTCCGTTATGGAAATGACGTTGGTCGGCACGAACGTGGATACGTCCCCTTCGAGGATCTCGATGACGGGCAGCGCCGTGAGAGAGCCCCCGCCTTCTTCGTCGCTCAGTTTGCAGGCGCGCTCCAGAAGACGCGAGTGCAGGTAGAATACGTCGCCCGGATAGGCTTCCCGCCCCGGCGGCCGGCGCAGGACCAGGGCCATTTCACGGTATGCCCAGGCCTGCTTTGAGAGATCGTCGTACACGATCAGCGCGTGTTCGCCCTTGTCGCGGAAGTACTCGCCCATCGAGCAACCGGCATAGGGGGCCAGGAACTGGAGCGGCGCGGGGTCGCTGGCCGTGGCCGAAACCACGATGGTGTACCCCAGGGCGCCGTTCGCCTCGAGCTCGGCGACGACCTTGGCCACGGACGACGCCTTTTGTCCGATGCCCACATAGATACATTTGACGCCGCTGTCTTTCTGATTGATAATCGCGTCCAGACCGATGGCCGTCTTCCCGGTCTGCCGGTCGCCGATGATCAACTCGCGCTGTCCGCGCCCGATCGGCGTTGCGGCATCCACCACCTTGATTCCGGTCTGCAGCGCCTCTTCCACCGGCTGGCGCTGAATCACCCCGGGCGCAATCCGTTCCACGGGCAGCGTCTGCGAGGTCTGAACCGGTCCCTTGCCATCCAGCGGCTCACCCAGAGGCGTAACCACACGGCCCAGCAATTCGTCGCCCACGGGCACCTCGACGACGCGTCCGGTCCGCCTGACCTGGTCGCCTTCCTTGATTGCCGTGTCGTCCCCGAAGAGAACGCACCCGACATTGTCCTCTTCCAGGTTGAAAGCCATGCCCATGATGTTATCGGGAAACGCCACCAGTTCACTGGCCTGCGCGTTGCCCAGCCCGTGAACGCGCGCCACGCCGTCGCCCACCTGCAGCACGGTCCCGGTTTCGTAAACGTCAATGTCCCGTTCGGCCTCCAGAATCTGCTGTTTGAGAATATCGGAGACTTCATCGGGGCGAATCTGCAAGTTCATCGCCATAAGTGTCTACACCTCGGTTGTCAGCCCGTTTAAAAAGCCCATCCGGTCTGCGGCCGCCTCGTCTGCAGAGCAGCTTTCTCAACGGACTGCTATGATAAACCCGAAACCAGCCTCTGGCGCATCCGGTTCAACTGGGCTTCGAGGGTTGCGTCGAATACGTGGTCGCCCATCCTGGTTACAAAGCCCGCTCTGAGTCCCCGGTCGATCTCGACGTCCAGACGTACCTGCTTTCCGGACCAGGCCGACAACCGCTGCGCGAGCCTTGCCTGCTGGTCCTGAGAGAGTTCCTGCGCCGACCGTACGTGTGCGGTGATCAGACCCCGTTGCTCGTCCAGGAGCATCAGAAACGCCCGAATAATCCCGTCGAGACCCCGTTCGCGCCGTTTGTCGCACAGCAGCAGCAGGAAATTCAGGGTGAGGTCCCCGATCCGGCCGGAAAAAAGCCTCCGGACCGCCGCCCGCTTCTGTTCCGGGTAAATCAGAGGGTCACTGAGAAAGGCGCGCAGGTCTTCCGATTCCCGGATCAGGTTCAGAAGGCCCTCCAGGTCCTCGCGCACCCGGTCCAGCGCGTCCCGCTCTTCGGCCGCCTGGATGAGCGCCCTGGCATAACGCATTGCGACGGGGGTTTCGTTCAAGCTCCGCTCCGGAAATCAGTTTTGTCCATTGTCAGGAATGCTTTCGATGAATTCGTCGACAAGCTTCCTGTTCCTGGCGTTGTCCAGGTTCTCGTCCAACACCTTGCCGGCGGCTTCGATGGCCAGGCCGGCGGCGTGCGTGCGAAGTTCCTGGATCGCCTGCTCCTTTTCCTGCCGAATCGTTCGCCGGGCCTGCTCCAGCATCTGCCGGGACTCGTCCGACGCGCGTTGACGCACCTCCTGGGCTGCACGCTCGGCCGCCTCCCGTCCTTCCGAGATGGCCTGTCTCGCCTCTGCCTGGGCCTGCTCCATGGCGCGCCGGTTTTCTTCAGCCGCACTCTGGGCTTCCTCCCGGGCCTTCTCCGCTTGGTTCAGGGAATCCCGAATACGCCTTTCGCGTTCGTCCAGCATGGCCAGAAGCGGTTTCCAGGCGACCGCCCTGAGAACAAGGAGCAGCAGGACGAAGGTAACGATGGTCCAGAACATCAGACCGGTATCGACATTCAGCAACATACCCGTTCCTCTGGTTTAGACGTCCTCAACGGTATGCGTTCTCAGCCGCCTTTTGTCGCCAGAAGGAAGCAGACCACCTGCCCGAAGAGGGCCACACCCTCTATGAAGGCCGCGGTAATGATCATGGAAGTCCGGATATCGCCGGCTGCTTCGGGCTGCCGTGCGGTGCCCTCCACGGCCATGCCAGCCAGACGTCCGATACCAATTCCGGCGCCGATCGTTACGAGCCCCGCGCCAATGCCGGCGGACAGATAACCGTATGCTTCAGCCGCCACGGATGCCACGTCTGCCACAATACACCTCCTCCGCTAGGAAGTTAAGAAGCTGTCTTAAAATTCCCAGCGGTCTTCGCGCGGCTGCAAAAGCGCCGGTCGGCGTTGGTCAAATCCACCCGTATAGACAAATATGGGCGAATTTTCCCGCCTTGACCGCCACTTTTTCGCTCGCGCTCGGGAACTCACCGGTAATTTTAAAACAACTTCCAAGGGTTTATAATGCAACGTTTCCAACGATCAGTGATCCTGATGCACCGCCATCCCGATGAAGACGGCGGACAACATGGTGAAGATATACGCCTGAACCAATGCCACGAAGATTTCGAGCAGGTAAATCGCCAGCGCGAACAGTACGGACACGGGCGCGACGGCATACGACTTGAACATGAAGATCAGCCCCAGCAACGCCAGGATGATCACGTGTCCGGCAGTCAAATTGGCAAAGAGACGAATACAGAGGGCGAACGGCTTGGCAACCAGTCCGATGAGCTCGATCGGGATCATCAGAAGCGTGATCGGCAGGGGCAGTCCGTGGGGGACCAGTCCCTTGAAATAACCCAGAAAGCCGTTGTGAAGAATGCCGCCCATCTGAATGACGAGAAAGGCGCAGATCGCCAGCCCGGCGGTTACGCTCACGTTACCGGTGGCGGTCGCGCCATAGGGTACGAGGCCCAGCAGATTGCAGGTCAGGATGAAGAAGAATACGGTAAAAAGAAAGGGGAGAAACCGTCCGGCTTCCTTTGCTCCGATGTTGGGAACGGCGACTTCATCCCGGATAAAAACGACGACCGATTCCAGAAGATTCGCAAATCCGGTGGGTACCAGGCCGCGACGCCGGGTTGTTCTTATGAAGACCCACATGAGAAACCCCGCCGCAATCCACATCATAACCACGTGCCGGGTAATGGACACGTCGACGCCGAACAGCTCGAAACGGGGTATTTCGACGTGAAGAAAGGGCAGGTGGAGCTCTGAAGAATCGAGCAGATGCTCCATGATGTAGTCTTTTTTGCCTTCCGCGGCGCTTTCCGAAGCCATTGAATCAAACCCCTTCTTGCGAAGCCCGCCGAACCGCGGCGCGTTTCACAAAGAACCGGATTTCCAGAATCTGAAAAAGCAGATAGGACAGAAACAGAGAGAAAACCAGACCGTAAACCGATAGCGCCGTGAATTTGATCAGCAGCACCAGCCCGACGCAGACGACCAGCATCCGAACGACCATTCCGCCCAACAGCGCCTTCAGAAAGACCGGATGCGTCCGGTCGAACGACCAGATGGCCGAGAGCCCCCCGGCCAGCGCGTTCAGTGCGCCGATCCCAAACCCGACGGCCACCGCCCGGACCATGTCAACACCCCAGTAGACGTATAGCGGGTATCCGCCCAGAAAAGCCGCCGCGATCAGGATAGCCCCGACCTGTCTGGCAAATCGGAGGAATTCGGTTCCCACGTCTCATCTCCCCACGGCTATTGGCGTTCCTGCTTTTCGCGTTCTTGGAGTCGCATTGCCGTTCTGTACAGATTCAGGAAACCGACGGCGATTCCCAGAGCCAATCCCGCCAACATCAGGTACGGGGCCGTGCCGAGTTTGCCGTCCAGCCATTTTCCGGCAAAAAGACAGAGAATGAAAGACGCCGCAAACTCGATTCCCAGGTTCAGATAGGGACCGGCTTTCCGATAGGCTGCAGCCAGACCCGGCTGTTTTTTCTCCTCCGCCATCGATCAACGTGATGGGTTAGGTAGGGCGTGGAGTTCAATCCTCCCCTGGGTGCAAGCACAGGGGCGCTTAAGTACCAATGAGATTGTCTACCGTCTGCCTGGCCAGTTCCAGAAACCGTGACGGTGCGAGGCCGATATACAGGGTTGCAAGGGACGTCAACACGAGCGCGGTTCGTGCGAGCGCCGGAAACGTCCCCACCGGCTTTTCGTCGGCTGGATGTCTCATATACATGCTGACGACGACCCCGAGATAGAAATAGACGGAAATCAGGCTGTTGAGCACGCCGATTATGGTGAGCGAGACCAGGCCGGCATCGATCGCCGCGCGGAATATGTAGAACTTCCCGAAGAATCCTGCAGTAGGCGGCAGACCCGCAAGCGAGAGCATAAACAGCGTCATCGTCAGCCCGAGGGCCGGATGTTTGAAACCCAGCCCCGCGTAATCCGTTATGTCGAGGTTCTCTTCGCCTTTCCGCGCAACCAGAATCACGACTGCGAAGGCGCCAATGTTCATAAAGGTATAGGCAAGCAGATAGAACAGCGCGGCCGAAATCCCCTTGCCGCTGGCCGCGGTGAGCGCAACCAGCACGTAACCGGCGTGGGCGACGCTGGAATAGGCCAGCATACGCTTGATGCTGCGTTGCCCCAGCGCGCTCAGGTTTCCGACGGTCATGGTCAGCGCGGCCAGGATCCAGAGCACCGCCGTCCACTCCGTCTTCAACGATTCCAGAGAAACCATCAGCACGCGCAGGAATGCAACGAAGGCCGCCGCCTTGGGCCCGGCCGAGAGAAAGGCGGTCACCGACGCGGGCGCGCCTTCGTAGACGTCGGGCGCCCACATATGGAACGGAACCGCCGCCACCTTGAACGCGAAGCCCACGACCAGCAAGACCATACCGGCATACAGCATCAGCCCGCCGCCGTCAACGCGCCGCACAATCATTGCGCCTACCTGCTGCAGGCTGGTGGAGCCGGTCGAACCGTAAATCAGGGCAATCCCGTAAAGCAGAAACCCGGTTGCGAAAGCGCCCAGCAAAAGGTATTTCAGAGAGGCTTCATTGGAGAGGGAGCGCGAACTGAGGAATCCAACCAGGATATAGAGCGACAGAGACATCAGCTCCAGCCCCAGGAAGATAACGATCAGGTCCGTCCCCGCGGCCATGAGCATCATGCCCAGGGTGGCCGTCAGCAGCAGGAGATAATACTCACTTCGGCTGCCCTGTTCCCGCCTGAGGTAACCCGTGGAGACAAAAATGGTCAGCGCCGTGCCAACCGTAAATATGATGTTGGAAAAGAGCGCAAAGTTGTCCAGCGCGAGCATCCCGCCGAAGGCCTGCTCGGACCGCCCCCAGAGTCCCGCGCAGGAGACCGCCGCCAGGCCCGTTCCGACAATGGCCGCGTATGCCGCTGCCTCCCCCCGATTTGCCGGTCGGACAATGTCGATGCACAGGATCAGCAGCGCACTACCCGCGACGATCAGCGAGGGAACGAGTACAATCCAGTTCAGGTCAGGCAACGCAGTGGTCCTCGGTGAAAATTATTAGCGGCATTAATTAACGGGGATGCGTTAAAAAAGTCAAGCCTAAAGTTCGAAATTGGCGCGCAGGCACGATATTGCGGGATGAGACAGCTAATTTGTGGAACAGAAAATTTACATAAATAACGGTGTTTATGTTACTTACGTAACACTTAGGCTTTCCGGACGTCAGAAGCAGAAGATCATGAATGCGGCGAGAAAGACTGTCACGACCAACACGGCAGTACCCGTTGTCCAGGATCGACCCAGAATGCCCTGGGGACCGTGGTATTGACGGCAGCCGGAAACGGCTGCCGCGACCAGCGCCTTTCCGCCCTCGAGGATCGACTTTCCGGCGTAACCACCCGACCGCGCCATTACCCGGACGATACCGGGAAGCAGCCGTCGATAAACCCAGTCGGTATCCAGGTTTACGGACCGGTGTACGGCCGGGTAAATTCCGGTACGCTTCAATACAAGGAAGGCCAGGGCGGAAAAAAACAACAATTGGAACTGCGTAACCAGGTGGCTCGCCGTATAGGGTTCGTAATTCACTTCGTAGGGCAGAATCCCGTAGAGTAGTTTCGGAATGATTCCTATCAGGACGCAAATTGCGGCTGCTGCGCCCATTGCGATGCGCATGTTCAGAGGCGCCTCCCTGCAGCGAATTCCCGAATCTGCGGAGAAGAAGGCAAGGTAGGGGATCCTGATGCCTGTATAGAGCATCACGCCCGCCGAAGCGAACAACAACGCCAGCCAGGTCAGGACGTAGTGTCCATCGGCCACCGCCCCAAGGATAAACGATTTGCTAACAAAGCCGTTGAAGAACGGGACGGCCGAAATCGACGCCGCGCCGATGATGCAGAAAACCGCCGTCAGAGGCATGGACCGGTAAAGCCCGCCCAGTTCCGATGCCCTGGCCGTACCAGTACGAAAAAGCACTGCACCCATCGTCATAAACAGCAAGGCTTTGTAGATGACGTGGGTGACGGCGTGGGCGGCCGTTCCGTTCAGGGCCATCTGCGTCCCGATCCCGACTCCGACGACCATGAATCCCAGCTGGATGTTCAGGCTATAGGCCAGCACCCGCCTGAGGTCGTTTTCCATGACCGCGTAAAACATGGGAAACACGGTCATCGCGGCGCCAATCGGGATCAGGATTTCCGTACCGGGAAAGCCCCGGGCAAGCGCGTAGACCGCCAGCTTGGTTGTGAAAGCGCTCAGGAACACGGTCCCGGTTACCGTCGCCTCCGGATAGGCGTCAGACAGCCAGTTGTGGAGCAGGGGAAACGCGCATTTGATCCCAAAAGCAATGAAGACGAGCGTCGTGCCCAGACCGTTCAGTCCCAACGCTTCAAATGCGATAGACCCCGTCTCACGCGAATGGATCAGAATGCCCGCCAGCAGAATCATGCCCGAGCAGACCTGCACGATCAGATAGCGCATGCCGGCGGCATAGGCGCGGTTGGTTCGGCGGCTCCAGATCAGGAATACGGAAGAAATCGCCGACAGTTCCCAGAAGACGAACAGGGTAATCAGATCGCCCGCGAAGAGGGCGCCGACGGCGCTGCCCGCATAGAACAGGCCCGCGACGTGCTGCGTGTTGTCCTTCACGTGGAGCGCATAGATGACGTTCAGCAGGGCGGCGATATGGAAGATATAGCCGAAGACAAGGCTGAGGCCGTCGATGCGCACCAGCGTAAGGGAATAGTCGAAGATTCCGATCCTGCAGTATTCCCCCGGGTTTAGCCCGAGCAGATGGGCAAGCCCGGCAACCGGAAGCAGCAGCATATAGGCCGACTGCAGGCGCCCGCGCAGCATCGGTATCAGCAGCGACCCGATAATCAGGATCAGCGCCGGCGGCAACTGGTCAATCATAATAGTCTTCCTTGCGTCCGAGAATCACGCGCAACCCTCTGGCTGCCAGCACGAACACCACACAGGCGGCAAACCCGTACCACGCATGAAACCCGATCCACTCCTCGACCTCAAAATGGCCGTATTTTTCCAGGAAGAGATCTACCGCCAGCAGCAGGACGCAGACCGCGTAGAGCGCCATGAGGATTTTCTTTGAGTTGCCCGGTTTGTCCGGCCGGCTTTTCTCTTTTTCGTCCATGGTCTCTTCCGTCAGGGATGGGCTAACAGCCCGTTGAAAAAGTCCATCCGGGCTGCGGCCGAAATACCGCGTTGCGCTCCCTCGCCGAATCGCAGGATGGGACTCGGTTGCGCGCCTTGTCTTCGGCCACAATGGTTCGGCCTCGCCTGCAGAGCGACTTTATCAACGGACTGCTATGGGCGCCAGAAGCCGGTAGACGTCGTCGGCGAAGAAGAAGAGCGCCAGACATCCCAGCGCCGTCAGGCACAGGGGTACCACGCAGAACGCCGGGGCTTCCCGCACAGGAGATGGATCGGCGGGCACGGTGGCGGGTGTCGCGAAAAAAGCGCGTGCGACGACCGGCATCAGGTACGCGACGTTCAGGAGCGAGCTGACGATCAACACGCCCACGAGGATTGTCCGGTCCGCATCCGCGGCGCCCAGCGCCAGGTACCACTTGCTCCACGAACCGCCGAGCGGGGGCAGGCCGATCACGCTCAGCGATCCGACAAAAAAGGCGAACATGGTAATCGGCATTGTCTTGCCTATGCCCGCCATGTCGCTGATTTCCGTCTTGTGTGCGGCCACCATGATAGCGCCGGCGCAGAAGAACAGCGTGATCTTACCGAAGGCGTGCATCGCGATATGCATGGAGCCGCCAATAATGCCCCAGGAATTGGCAAGAGCCGCGCCGAGTACCACGTAGGACAACTGGCTGACCGTGGAATAGGCGAGACGCGCCTTGAGATTGTCTTTGGTCAATGCGACCAGGGACGCGATCAACAGCGTTGCCGCGGCGACGTAGGCCAGCCACAGGCTCACGCCGGTGTTTGCGAGCAGATCGATGCCAAAGATGTAGACCACAATCTTCATCACCGTAAACACGCCGGCTTTGACGACGGCCACGGCGTGCAGCAGCGCGCTCACGGGCGTCGGCGCAACCATTGCCGCGGGCAGCCAGCGGTGAAAGGGCATCAGCGCCGCCTTGCCGGTCCCGAATGCATATAGCGCCAGCAGTATGCCCACCACGGCCGGGCTCGCCTTGCCCGCAAGGATCCCGCCGGGTTCGAATTCCAGGGTGCCCGTCAGGTGCCACGTCCACACCACTGCCAGCAGCATCAGCCCGACCGAGGTGCCGAGCAGTATGCCCATATAGATCCTGCCCGACCGGAGCGCTTCCTCCGTCCGATGGTGGGTGACCAGCGGATAGGTTGACAGGGTCAGTAGTTCGTAGAAGATGAACAGCGTGAACATATTCCGGGCGAATGCAACGCCCAGGGCGCCCGTAATGGCCACCGCAAAGAAGACGTAAAAGCCGGTCTGGCCGGGTTCGTCGTGACCGCGCATGTAACCGATGGAATACAGAGACGTCAGGATCCAGAGCCCCGAGGCGATCAGCCCGAAAAGCATGCCCAGAGGTTCGACTTCAAAGGCAAATGCAAGGCCCGGCATCACCTCGAGAATCTCAATACCGGGTCTCGAACCCGACAGAACCGCCGGAACCAAAGAGAGCACGACGCAAAACAGTACGCCGCCGGTCGCCAGCGTGGCAGCCTCACGGAGATTGGGCCTCTGTCCGAGAAGACCGATGAGCGGCGCGCCCAGCAGAGGCAGCACAACGGCGAGCAGCGTGGCATTCGAAGCGGTCATGGGGCGATTCCCATCAGCCATCCGGCGGCCTGCCGGGCAACGCCCACGGTGAGGGACGTCGAAATCCCGAAATAGAAAGTGGCCGCAATCAGGATCCACATCGGGATATGCATCAGCAGCGGCGCCTCGTCCCTGCCGGCCGGAACGGGTGGCTTTCGGAAATAGGCGACTTCAACCACGCGCCATACGTAGACGACCGCCAGCAGGGAACCCAGCAGGACCAGAACCGCTACCGGCCACCAGCCCTTTTCCAGGGCAGCCAGAACCAGGTACCACTTGCTGATGAAGCCCACCGTGAGAGGCACGCCGATCAGGCTGAGCCCGCCGAGGACAAAGGCGGCCATGGTCAACGGCATGCGCCGTCCGAGCCCGTGCATATCGTCGAGATTCACGGAGCCCACGCGGAGGGCAATACAGCCCATGCCCAGAAACAGGGCGCCCTTCATCACGGCGTGATTGAATAGATGGACGATTCCCGCCGTCAGGCCGTTCAACGACCCCGGCCCGAACCGGACGTCCGGTCCGGCGCCGATGACCGACACAAGACCGACGCCCAGCGTCATGTATCCGATCTGAGCGACGCTGGACCAGGCGAGCATGCGCTTGATGTTGGTCTGGAAGATGGCGACCGTGGAGGCCGCGAAGACAGCAAGGAGCGAGAGTGGCAACAGAACGGCGTGCAATCCGACCGTATCGAATGCGAATCGGGGTCCGAATACGGTGAAGACGAAACGCAGGAGCACGTAGACGGAGACCTTGGTCGCCGTTGCCGCAAGAAAGGCCGTCACCATGGATGGCGCGTAACAATACGCGTTGGGCAGCCACATATGTAATGGAAACAGGGCCAGTTTCAGACAGAGGCCGACGCCGAGAAACGCGAACGCCGCCAGCACTGTCCTGGTGTCCAGGACCGGACCCAGGCGAACCGCGAGGTCCGCCATGTTCAGGGTTCCCGTCGCCATATAGAGGAGGCCCACGCCGATCAGAATGAACGTCGCCCCGACGGTTCCCAATACCAGGTATTGGTAGGCGGCCGTCAGGGCGCGGCGGTCGCCGCCAAGGCTGATCAGTGCATACGTGGAAAGGGAGGAAATCTCGAGAAAGACGAACAGGTTGAACGCGTCTCCGGTGATGGCGATGCCGAGGAGGCCCGTCAGGCACAGGAGATATGCCGCGTAAAACAGGTAGTGACGGTCGTGCGGGATTTCACGGGCCGCGCTGTGAGGCGCGTAGACCAGTACAACGGCGCCTATGGAAGCCACCAGGAGCAATATGAACGCGTTGACCGCATCGATCCGATACTCGATCCCCCAGGGTGCGCTCCAGCTCCCCATCGCGTATGAGATTGTACCGGCATCCAAGACCCTTATGAGCAGCAGCGCGGCGATCCCCAGCGCCGCCCATACGACAGCCGTGGTGAAGGCCCAGACCAGCATCCTTCGCCTCAGCAACAGGCAGACCGGTGCGGCAATGAGGGGAAGGACGATCTGCAGAGCGGGCAAATGGTCGGACATCAGGGTGCCTCCTCACCCTGACGGTAGATATCCTGCTCTTCTATTGTGCCGTAGGCTTCCCGTATCCGCACCACCAGCGCCAACCCCAACGACGTCGTGGCGATACCCACCACGATCGCCGTGAGAATGAGTACGTGCGGCAGCGGATTCGAATAGCTCTGCACCCCCTCCGCGATGATCGGCGCGCTACCGCCGGAGACCTTGCCCAGGCTGATGTAGAACAGGAAGACCGACGTCTGAAAGATATTCAGGCCGATCAGTTTCTTGACCAGGTTGCCGCTGGCGATCACCGCGTAGAAACCGATCATCATCAGGACGATGACGATCCAGTAGTTGAACAGACCCGGGAGCGCGGTCATGATCGCGCCCTGCCGGCAAACGCGAAGAAGACTCCGATAATCACCGAAGCCACGGTGATTCCCACGCCCAGTTCGATCAGGAGAATTCCCAGATGCTGACCGCCCACCGGATCGGCTCCAAGCACGCCGTAGTCCAGGTAGCGGCCGCCCTTCAATATTCCCGCGACCCCGGTAACGGCATACAGGAGCAGGCCCAGGGCAATGACAATTTCCACGATGCCGGGCCTGACCACCCGCTTTGCCTCGTCCAGGCCGAAAATCAGCGTGTACAGCACGAACCCCGCCGCAAAGATCACACCCGCCTGGAACCCGCCCCCGGGCCCGAAATCGCCGTGAAACTGGACGTAAAGCGCAAACAGAAGGATCAGCGGGATGAACAGCTTGGCGATGACCCTGGGTATGATCTGGTGTTTCACCGCTCTTCCTCCCGCTCGCGGCCTGGCCGTGACCCCTTCAGCAGCAGCAACACCCCGACGCCCGCGCAAAAGATCACCGTGGTCTCACCGAGCGTATCGTATCCCCGGTAGCTGGCAAGGACGGAAGTCACGATATTTTCAACGTCGACGCGCTTTGCCGACCCATCGGCGTGGGGCACGGAATCCTTGAGGTATTCCGGCGCAATATGGGTATGGACCGGCGCTTCGGCGTCGCCGAACCCCGGCATGTCCAGCGTCCCGTAGATCAGGACCGCGCCCGTCGCCAGGACCACGAGAAGAGGAAGCGGCGACGGTCGGGAAGGCCTCTTCTCCACCCGGGTTGTCAGCAGGAGAGTCCCGAGAAGCAGCACGGTCGAGATGCCCGCCCCCACGGCGGCCTCGGTAAACGCCACGTCGACGGCGTCCATCACGGTAAACAACCCCGCGGAAAGCAGGCTGAAGATCCCGGCCAGGATCACGGAGGCGAGCAGATTGCGGATGAGGACGACGGCGACGGCGGTGGCGACCAGGAACGCCAGCAGAACAGCGTCGATGAGTTCGATCATGGTTGGCGGCTATCCTCGTGACAGAGCGGCTTCAATCCGGAGGTAAAAGCGGCCTTTGCAACCGCGTGGGTCGATGCCGGGCCGGTCAAAAAGATCAGCAGGAGGACCAGAAACAGCTTGACGGTGACCATGCTGAGACCGCCCTGCAGCATCAGCCCGACAAGCAAAAGCCCGGCGCCGAACGTATCCGTAATTCCGGCGCCGTGCATGCGGCTGTAAAAATCGGGAAGTCTGATCAGCCCGATACCGCCCACGATGCAGAAGAAAGACCCCAGGAGCAGGCATGCCCAGCTGGCGACGTCGTTGACCATCATCCGGTGGACTCTCCGTTCTCACCGTCAGCTGCACCGAAACTGCCGTACTGAACAAACTTGAGTACGGCAAACGTTCCGATGAAGTTCAACAGGACGTAGATCAGCGCCAGGTCGAGAAAATCCGGCCTGCCGGTAAGAAAGCCCAGCACCGCGATCAGGAGGATCATCTTGGTGCCGAACATATTCGCGGCGAGGATACGGTCGTAAACCGTCGGACCCGCGAACGCCCGAATCAGAGCCAGAACCATTGTAATCAGGACCGCCGCCATCGCCGATGCAAACATCAGGACTCTCCCTCCAGTGCCGTGACGCGGCGATCCATCCCGCCGTCCGCGAGTTCCTCCGCGCTTTCGCGCGAGAGCGCGTGCACCAGCACGACGTCGTCTTCCACGTCCACCGACACGGTCCCTGGAGTCAGTGTGATCGAGTTGGCGTAGATGACCTTCCCGAGCGCGGTTCTCTGGGTTGCCCGGGTACGAATCAGGGTGGGGCTGACCGGCAGCCGCGGATTCAGTATTCGCAATGCCACGTCGATATTGGACCGGAAGATGGCAAGCAGCAGCCAGGGAACGTACAGGATTGCGCGGCCGGCCAGGTGGATGGGATGCCCCTCGGAATCGACGATACGCATTCGCCGGACGATGCCGACCACCGCCAGACACGAGACGATTCCCAGAACGAGAACCAGCGTTCGTTCGATGGTGTAATGGCCCGACCAGAGCAGCCATACACCGAACAACGTAACGCCAAGACTCAGCAGAATTCTCAAACCCGGTTCCCTCCGATCCCGTCCTGTCCCGGCACTGACCCGCCACTCGGAAATTCATTTCAAGGACAGAACACCAGCCGCGCAACGGCGGACCGCGCCCGATGTCCGGTTCGATCTATCTGATCTGCTCATCTTTACGAACCGTCGCGTAGAGTTCGTTCAGGCTTTCGATCTGCCGGATGCGCACCTGTTCGATCACGAGCTTTGCGGACAATTCGGTCTTTTTCAGAAAGGCGCCCGGGTACAGGCCGATCCAGAACATCAGGATCACCAGCGGCGTCATAATGAACCATTCGCGCAGGGACAGGTCCTGCAGCTTGCGGTTGCGTTCGTCTTTCACCTCTCCCCACACCACGCGCTGGAACATCCACAGCATGTACACGGCGGCAAGGACGACACCCGACGCGGCTATGATGCCATACACCATGTTTGCCTTAAAGGCTCCGAGAAGGATCAGAAACTCGCCCACAAATCCGTTCAGCCCTGGAAGTCCGATGGAGGAGAGCGTTGCAATCAAAAAGAAGGTGGCGAATACCGGAATGGTTTTGGCCAGTCCGCCATAATCGGCAATCAGCCGCGTATGCCTTCGTTCGTATATCATGCCCACGATCAGAAACAGCGCTCCCGTTGAAAGTCCGTGGTTCACCATCTGGATGATTCCACCCTGCATACCCTGAGCGTTCATGGCGAAAATACCCAGGACCACGAATCCCAGGTGGCTCACACTCGAATAAGCCACCAGTTTTTTGATATCCGTCTGTACCATTGCGACCAGAGCGCCGTACACGATGCCGACCACGGAGAGCGCCATGATGTACGGCGTGAAGTACAACGCCGCCAGCGGGAACAGCGGCAGACAGAACCGGATCAGCCCGTAGGTCCCCATCTTGAGCAGAACCCCCGCCAGGATGACGCTGCCCGCCGTTGGCGCCTCGACGTGCGCGTCCGGCAACCAGGTATGAAGCGGGAACAGCGGGACCTTTATGGCGAAACTCAGGAAGAACGCCAGGAAGAGCCAGTGCTGTTGCGGGTGCAGATAGGTCATCTTCTGAAGAACCATGAGATCGAAGGTGCCGTATTGCAGACCGAGATAGACAATCGCCACGAGCATCAACAGGCTGCCCGCCAGGGTAAAGAGCACGAACTTCACCGCCGCATAGATCCGGCGTTCGCCGCCCCAGACGCCGATCAACAGAACCATCGGAATCAGCATGGCCTCCCAGAACACGTAGAAGAGGAACAGGTCAAGGGCGCAGAATACCCCTATCATCCCCGTTTCCAGCAGAAGCATCGAGGCCATGTACTCCCGCACACGGGACGTGATCGACGACCATGATGCGAGAATCGCCAGGAAGGTGAGCAGGGTGGTCACCAGTACCAGCAACAGGCTGATTCCGTCGATCCCAACGAAATACGAGATCCCGAACTGGCCCACCCACTCTGCCTTTTCCACAAACTGCATACCGGGAACGCCCGCTCTGAATTCGACGTACAGCAAAACGGACAGCAGCAGGTTCACAAATGCCACGGCCAGAGCGAAAGCGCGGCTGAATCCGTCCCGGCCGCGACCGAACAGCAGGACCAGCACGCCGCCAATCAACGGTATGAAGATCAGGCTTGTTAGGAGTCCGGGCATGTGTTCAATTCCTTAATTCTCGGACACATAGTAAATCACCGCGACCACGCCAAGCACCATCCAGAGCGCATAGGTAGGCGCGTTACCCGACTGGAAGCGGGTAACGACCCAGCCGGCGCCTTTCACCAGCAGGCCCAGCCCGTTCGCGATCCCATCCACCACGATTGAATCGATAACGCGCGCCAGTACCAGCGAAAGCCGATGAATCGGCCGCACGATGAAGGCGTGGTAAATCTCGTCGACGTACCACTTGCGAGTCAGCAGCCCGTGAAGGGAATTGGAGGACGCCACTCCCAGCCGGCCCGTTCTGTGCATCCGGTATGCAATCCCGATTCCGAGCAGACCCGCAAGGACGGAAATCCCCACCAGCATCCCACCGGACAATCCTCCCGATGCAGTATGACGGGCCGCGCCTGCCGTATCGCTCAGGAATACATCGATCCAGCCCTGACCCGGTGGAACGCCCACGAATCCGACGACGGCCGAACCCAGCGCCAGAACGACCAGCGGGACGGTCATGTTATGCGGGGACTCGTGAGCGTGGTCGTACAGTTGCCGGTCCCGGGGTTGTCCATGGAACGTCATCAGGATCAGCCGGAACATATAAAAAGCCGTAAGGACAGCCCCCACGACGCCGAGAGCCCAGATCGCCAGGTTTCCGGAGCGGTACGCACTCACCAGGATTTCGTCCTTGCTCCAGAAGCCGGCCAGCGGCGGAATTCCCGCGATGGCGAGCGCGCCGATCCAGAACGTAACGCCGGTGACCCGCATCCTGCCCAGCAGCCCCCCCATCTTCCGCATATCCAGTTCGTCCTGCATCGCGTGCATCACACTGCCCGCCGCCAGAAACATCAGACCCTTGAAGAAAGCGTGCGTGAACAGGTGGAAGATCCCGGCGGTATATGCGCCCACCCCCACGCCAATGAACATGTACCCCAGCTGGCTGACCGTTGAATAGGCAAGCACCCGCTTGATGTCAGTATTCACCAGCGCGATGGTCGCGGCCAGCAACGCCGTGGCGACGCCGACCCAGGCCACTACGGCGCCGGCGGTGGGCGCGAGCGTATACAGCACATTCGAGCGGGCGACCATATAGATCCCCGCCGTGACCATCGTGGCCGCATGAATCAGGGAACTCACGGGCGTGGGCCCTTCCATCGCATCGGGCAGCCAGACGTAAAGCGGAAACTGCGCCGACTTCCCGCAGGCGCCCACGAAAAGCAGCAGCGCAATCGCCGTCGCGACCCCCGTGGACAACATCAGGGGCGCCTTTTCGAATACCTCGGTGTACTGCACCGTGCCCAGATAACTCACCATCAAAAAAATCCCGAGCAGGAAACCGAAATCCCCGATCCGGTTCACGATGAACGCCTTCTTGCCGGCGTCGGAAGCGGACTTCCGCTCGTACCAGAAGCCGATGAGGAGATATGAACACAATCCCACGCCTTCCCACCCCACGAACATCAGCAGATAATTGTTCGCGAGCACCAGAACCAGCATCGAAAAAACAAAAAGGTTCAGGTATGCGAAGAATCTGGCAAACCCCGGGTCGTTGCGCATGTATCCGATAGAATACACATGGATCAGAAACGAGATGGTCGTCACCGTCACGATCATGACCGTTGACAATGCATCGACCTGGAACCCCACCGAGGCTTTGAACGACCCCGCCGCAATCCACGCGTACACGTCTTCGTTCAATTCTCCTCCGCCCATCACCCAGAACAGAACGCGCAGTGACAGAATCCAGGAGAGACCGACGGCCGCGGCGCCGATGTATCCGGACGCCTCCCGAAGCCGGTACCCGAACAAACCGTTGACGGCCGCGCCGGCAAGCGGAAAGAGAATGATCAGAATGACTGCGGTCAGCATTTTCAATTCCACACAAATCAACAGACAGGGTAAAACGCAACGCCGTCCCGGATTACCATTTCAACAGATTCACGTCACCCACGTCCAAAGTCTGCCTGTTCCTGTAAAGCGCAATGATGATCGCCAGTCCGACCGCCACTTCGGCAGCGGACACCGCCATCACGAAAAACACGAACACCTGCCCGGAACCCGAACCCATATAGCGCGCCATCGTCACAAACAGGAGATTGACCGCGTTCAGCATCAGTTCGATGCACATGAAGATTACGATTGCATTGCGACGAATCAACACGCCCGTCACACCGATGGCGAACAGCATCGCGCTCAATATCAGGTAATAGGTAACCGGAACTGCCATCTCGATCTCACTGTTCCTATTTAATTCAAATACTCAGATCTTACATGGATGAACAGGATGAACAGGATAGGAATCCAAAGGCTGTCGTACACCCTATTCCTGGCTGTGACGAAGAGTCCGTCTAAGGTGCTCCACACAGAGTTGCGCCGAACATCCCGATCACACGTCAGCAGATGCTTTCGGTGAACTCTACACTATAACCGTTGAAATACAGGCAATGATTAAACGTCGCCACCCGATTTTGTGAACTATTCATGATGTTAAGAATCTATCACGAATTTGCGGAGAAAACGAAAAACGAACGTTCGCGCCCGGACGAATCAGGGCGCTTGCCTGGATTGGTTACCTCCGCTTTCCCGGTCCCCTTTCACCATGACCATCACGCCGATCAGAGCGACCAGCAGAATCAGGGACACCACCTCGAAAGGAAACAGATACCTGGTATACAGCATTTTGCCGATGGCGTTGATGTTGTCGGTAAACAGCGGCGCGTCGCCGGATGCGGGCGTGCCGACCCAACGCCGTCCTGCCATGAAGCCCAGTTGCGCCACCAGAGCCGCCGCCAGCAGGACAACGGCGACGCGTCGATATTTGCCCGCGACGCGCTCGAGGGTGTCGGAATGACCCAGGTTCAGAAGCATGATTACGAACAGGAAGAGTACCATGATTGCGCCGGCGTACACGATAATCTGGACCACCGCCAGGAAATACGCATTCAGCAAAACAAAAAGCCCTGCCAAGGCGAAGAACGCAGCCACCAGAGACAGGGCGCTGTAGACCGGATTTCGAAACGCGACGAGGAGCACTGCCGCAACCAGCGCGATTGCGGCAAAAACGAAAAAGAAGATTTGCTCCATTATCCCTCCCGCAGGGCGCCGCTCGGTGTCACTCAGTTCGTTAGTGTCAGATATAGACCGGTCAAGAAGACGTTCAGAAGCGCCAGCGGCAGCAGCACCTTCCACCCCAGCCACATCACCTGATCGTACCGGAAGCGCGGAAGGGTCCAGCGTACCCACAGGAACAGGAACATGAAGAATCCGGTCTTGACCAGAAACGCGAGCACCTTGAGCAGGCTGGCGCCAAGCGAGGTACTTCCGGGATCCACCAGCCAGGGCATATGCCAGCCGCCGAAGAACAGCGTGGCGATAACGGCCGACGCCGTGATCATATGGGCATACTCGGCCATGAAGAACATGGCGAACTTCATACTGCTGTACTCGGCGTGATATCCGGCCACCAGTTCCTGTTCGGATTCCGGCAGATCGAACGGCAACCGGTTGCTCTCGGCGAATGCGGCCGCGGTGAACAACACGAACCCGAGCGGCTGCGTGAATACGTTCCATCCAGGCAGGAAACCGAACAACGTCCGTTCCGACTGCTGCCTGACGATTTCATCCAGTTGCAACGTGCCCGCGGCCATCAGCACGCCGATCAACGACAGCCCGAGCGCCAGTTCGTAGCTGATCATCTGCGCGGACGCCCGCAGCCCGCCCAGGAGCGCATATTTGTTGTTGGACGCCCAACCGCCAAGCACCACGCCGTAGACCCCCAGAGACGCCAGTGCAAGGAGATAGAGGACGCCAATATTCACGTCCGCGATCTGCAGCCGGATCTCGCGGCCCCACAGGGTAATGGAGTCACCGAACGGCACGATGGCGAAACCCATGAGTGCGGGAACGAGAATGGCGGGCGGCGCGGCCAGATAGACGAAGCGGTTCACGTGCCGGGGGATCACGTCTTCCTTGAAGAGAAACTTGAGACCGTCGGCAATCGGCTGGAGCAATCCCCACGGCCCCACCCGGTTCGGCCCCAGACGGTTCTGGATATATGCGCTGATCTTCCGTTCCGCCAGTACGAGATAGGCGACCGCGCCCATGAGCCCGCCGAATACCACAACGATCTTGACTGTACTTTCAATGGCGAAGTCCATAAGTGCGCCCGGTGTTACGTCCCCGATGCCTCGATCTCAATGAGCGGTCGGCCCTCATCACCGATAACGTCGTAGTCCATCCCTCTGAAAGCCGCGATGGCATTCGACATGTCGGCCATGACCTCTTCGACCCCGGTCTGCGCAGCCTCGCCCCCCATCACACGGTTGACGTCGCGCAGGATCTCCCAGTCGGGCCGCGCGTCGCCCGCTGGCGCCAGGCCCTGTCTTATACGCTGCACCCGTCCGTCGACGTTTGTAAACGTGCCGTCCTTCTCGATAAAGGCCGCACCGGGAAGGATCACGTCCGCCATCGCCGTCCAATCGTGGGTCAGAACATCCTGAACGACCAGGAATTCCAAAGATGAGAGCGCCGCCTGTTCCTCATCGGACAACGATTCCAGTGGATCGCCGCCCACCAGGTAGAGTCCCCGAATCCGTCCATCGGCCACGCCGCGCCAGATCTCGGAGGTATCGACCGGAGACAACCCCAGACCCTCGAGTACGGTCCGCACGCCGCGTGCGTTCGGAGACTTGTCGGCGTGAATGGTGAAACCGCCCTTGAACACCACGTCGCCTTCGTCGCTGACGCGGTTACGTACCGCGACGGGGCCTCCGGCCAGCCCGCTCCGGAAGAGGCTTCCGAACAGGTAATGCTCTTCGTTGGTGAGGCAGGCCGATGCAATACCGGCCACGGCATTCTCGCCGTAACCCGTACGAATGCGTTCGAACCCTGCCCTTGCCGCCTCCAGCGCGGCCTCCCACAACGCCAGTTCCTGTTCCTCGCCTCTTCCCAACATCGGAAACAGAAGCCGGTCGTCGCCGTGTACATAACCCCATCCGTGGCGGCCGTCGTCACACATCCAGTACTCGTTCACGTCCGGATTCTGACGCGGCACGAGCCGGTAGATCCGTTCATTGTTGTAATCGGCCCTGATGTTGCAGCCCGCGCTGCATCCGGGGCAGATGGTGTCAACCGACTTCAGAAACCATACACGCTGCTTGAATAGGAACGACTTGTCCAGTAGCGCACCCACCGGGCAGATATCCACCGTATTGCCGGAAAGGCGATTATCCATCCGCGCCCCCGGGAAGACGTCGATCTCGTTATGGACGCCCCTGTTGAAATACCCGAGTTCGCCGGTGCCGGAAATCTCGTCGCAGAACCGGATACAGCGGGTACACCGGATGCACCGGTCGGAATACAGCAACACGTGCCGGCCGACGTCTTTCTTGGGCTGTACCAGCTTCTTCTCGTGATACCGGCTCCTGTCGGATCCGTAGGTATAGCTGTAATCCTGAAGTTCGCACTCTCCGGACTGATCGCAAACGGGACAGTCCAGCGGATGGTTCACCAGCAGGAACTCCATTACCGCATTCTGGTTTTCCTTGACGACGTCGGACTGCGTATTCACAACCATACCCTCGGCAGGCATGGCGGAGCAGGAAGGTCCAAGGCTGCTTCGGCCGCCCACCTCCATCTCCACAAGGCACATGCGGCAGTTTGCCGGCGCGCTCAGCCCCGGGTGGTAGCAATAGTGCGGAACGTATATTCCGTTATCGATCGCCGTCTGGAGCACGTTCTTTCCGGGGACGATCTCGATTTCACTGCCATCTATGGTAAATGTCGACATTGTTGTCTGCCCTCGAACCCGAATGGCCTTGTCCTGCGAACGGGGCGTCGTCCTTACTTGATGTGGGCTTCGAACTCGTCGCGGAACGTTTGAACGAATCCGTGGATCGGATTTGCAAATGCCCCGCCGAAACCGCATATGGTTGTCAACCTCGAGGGCGGGCACAAAAACGGCCCGACGTTATGGGCAACGTCGAGCAGGGTATCCAAGTCGCCCGGTTTCCCGAGACCGTTTTCGATTCGCCACACGATGTCTCGCGCCCAGGGACATCCTTCGCGGCACGGCGTGCACTGACCACAGGACTCGTGCGCGAAGAAGACCATGAAATTCAACAACGCATCCACCATGCAGGTTGTTTCGTCCATCACGATGATCCCGCCCGTGCCGAACATACCCTGGAATTCGCCGCCGCCCGGCGCCAGAAAGTTCGACGGGTCCATCACAATATCGATCTGGTCGGGTGTCATCGGAGGCGTTGAGGCCCCGCCTGGAATCACGGCTTTCAGTTCACGTCCGTCGCGTACGCCGCCCGCGAAATCCTCGATGATCTGGCGCATCGTGAACGCGCCGGTTTCCAGTTCGAACATCCCCGGCTTGTTCACGTGCCCGCTGACACAGAATATGAACGTGCCCGGAAACCGTTCGCTGCCGATTCCCCTGAACCAGTCCGCGCCCCGGTTCACGATATGAGGTACGTAGGAAAGCGTCTGGACGTTATTCACCGTGGTGGGCCGTTCGAAAACACCCTGCTGGGCGGGAAACGGAGGCTTTGAACGCGGCTCGGCGCGGTTTCCGTTAAGGGACTGGATCAGGCCCATTTCCTCGCCACAGATATATGCGCCGGCGCCGGGGTGGACGTAGACCTCCAGATCGTAGCCGGACCCCAGAATGTCCCGGCCGATGTACCCCGCGGCCCGCGCCTCGGCAATCGCCTGTTCCACGATCTTCCTCGCCTCGAACATTTCGCCGCGGATATAGACGTATGCCACGCTCACCCGCATCGCGTACGACGCGATGATGGTACCTTCGAGCATCTGATGCGGATCCTGCTCCATCAGGTGCCGGTCCTTGAACGTGCCCGGTTCGCTTTCGTCGGCGTTGACACAGAGATAGCTGGGCTCTTTGGGCTCTTTCGGCATGAAACCCCATTTCACGCCTGCCGGAAACCATGCGCCTCCCCGTCCCGCCAGCGCCGCCTCCCGCACCTCGTCGATCACCTCGTCCTGCGACATTCCAAAGGCCTTTTCAATGGCGCTGTATCCGCCATGGGCCCTGTACACGTCGATTTTCTGGAGGCCTTCGATACCGAAGCGTTCGGTGATGATTTTATATTCTTCGGGCATATCCGGTCGACCGTTCTGTGTCACTCGCACCCGTCAAGGAGACGGTCCATCTTCTCCCGCGTCACATCGCGATGCAGTTCCTCGTTGATGAGTACCGCGGGCGCCCCCTCGCACGCCGCGATGCACTCCACCTTGGCGAGGGTAAACCTCCGGTCCCCGGTGGTTTCGCCCACGTCGATTTTCAGCTTTTCCTTGAGATGCTTCGTGATTTCCCCCGCCCCGCAAAGCGCGCAGGACAGCGTTCCGCACACGTGAATGACGTATTTGCCCACGGGCCCCTTGTGGAACATGGGATAGAAGCTCATTACGCCTGCCGCGTGGGCGGGCGGGATACCCAGAAGCTCCGCGACGTACCTCAGGCCTTCGAGCGAGATATACCCCCACTCCTTCTGCGCAAGGTGTAGAACCGGAAGGATTGCCGCTTTGCGCCACTCCGGAGGATAGTGCGTGATCAACTCCTCGCACTTCTCCCGCGTCTTTTCAGACAGTGCGATCGCCATTTTTGTGGACCCGTGAATATCATGCCGCGGTCGGGACTGCTAACGATCCAACTCTCCCGCGATGACGTTAATGCTTCCCAGAATGGCCACGACGTCGGCCACCATATGCCCGTTCGCCAGTTGCGGGAAACACTGGTAATTCATGAATGACGGTGGCCTTACCCGGAGCCGGTAGGCGGCCCCGCTTCCGTCGCTGACAATATAGAAGCCCAGTTCCCCATTCGGACTCTCCGTAGCCACGTAGATCTCTCCGGGAGGCGGCGCGATTCCGTGATCGTCCATCGTTACCTTGAAGTGGTGGATCAGCGATTCCATGCCGGTATACACGTCGTCCTTCTCAGGAAGAATGACTTTGGCGTCGTCGACCTTGACGGCCCCTCCGGGCAGGTTGTTCACCGCCTGTTCGACGATCCGGATGCTCTGGTTCAATTCCTCCATCCGGACGAGGTAGCGGTCGTACACATCTCCCTTTTCGCCCACGGGAACCTCGAAGTCATACTCCTCGTATCCCAGATAGGGTTCGGCCTTCCGCAAATCGTAGTTCACGCCCGACCCGCGCGCCATCGGCCCCGTCATGTTCCACGCGATGGCGTCTTCGGCCGAAATCACGCCGATTCCCTTGGTACGGTCGATCCAGATCCTGTTTCGGGTCAGCAGCCTGTCCACCTCCCCTGCCGCCCTGGGGAATTGCGCCGTGAAATCCGTTACCAGTTCGTGGAAATTGTCAGGCACGTCCCAGCCCAGACCTCCGACCCGCGTATAACTCGTGGTCAAACGGGTCCCGGTGACGGCCTCGAAGATATCGTAAAGGCGTTCACGTTGTTCGAAGGTGTACAGGAACACCGTCATTGCGCCGATATCCAGCGCGTGCGTGCCCAGCCAGACCATATGGTCCGCGATGCGCGAAAGCTCCGACAGGATGACGCGGATTACCGTGGCGCGCGGCGGGATTTCCAGGCCCATCAGTTCTTCCACCGTCATCGCAAAACCAATGTTATTGCACAACGGCGAAAGGTAGTTCATCCGGTCGGTTACCGTGACCCACTGGTTGTAGGTATGGTGTTCACCCAGTTTTTCAAAGCCGGTATGCAGGTAGCCGATGTCCGGAATGCACCTGGAGATGCGCTCGCCTTCCAGTTCGAGCGTGAGCCGAAGCGTACCATGGGTTGCCGGATGCTGGGGTCCGAGATTCAGGACCATGCGTTCCGATGCCAGCGGATCGCTGTCGGGCGGATCATCGCCCTCGAAGGGATTGCCCTCGAACCCGGGATCTTCCGGCGCGATGACGTCCCGTTCTCCGCGGCCGTTTACCGGGTAGTCTTTTCTCAGCGGATGGTATTTGAAATTCACCGGCATCAATATGCGCCGTAAATCCGGATGTCCCTCGAACCGGATGCCGAACATATCGTAGGCTTCACGCTCCGGCCACTCGGCCCCCTTCCACAAGCCACACGCGGACGGGATGCAGCAGGTTTCTTCATCCACTTTCGCCCTGAGCCTGAACCGGTGGTTGTGAAGGTGGGAGTATAGATGATAGACCACGTTGAACCGGGTGCCCGGATGCGGTCCCGGATACTCGGAATAATCGACCGCTGTCACATCCGACAGACGGTCGTACGCCAGGTCCGGATCGTCCCGCAGAAAGGCCAGCATATCCGATACCCGGTCCGCCTCGCAGACCGCCGTCCAGTCGCCTCGAAAATCCGAAACATCGAGGACGTCTTCGCCGAACCGTTCCTCCAGCTTTCTCGAAGTCAGGTTACCGACCTCCATCTCAGCCACCGGTGTCCCGCTTTTCTTTTCCAGGGCCATGCGTTCGCCCAATCGTCACTCGTTAAACGTCAATTCCTCTGTCGCTTCCGTCTTCAGTCCCAATCCAGGCCGCCCTTCCGCCACACGTACGCGAGCCCGAGAACCAGGACACCGAGGAACACCGCCATTTCCGTAAAAACAAAGCTCCCCTGAGCCAGCAGATCCTTGAAAACGACGGCCCAGGGGTATAGAAAGACGACTTCGATATCGAAGACGATAAACAGCATCGCCACAACGTAAAACTTGACTGAGAACCGCAGTCTGGCGTCGCCCACGGGGGGAACGCCCGACTCGTACGGCGATAATTTAACCGGGTTGGGACGGCGGGGTCCGAACAGATGCGTAATGATTAAGCTGACGGCGGCGAACCCGACGGCCACTGCCATCAGAATGACAATCGGAAGATAATCGACCAGCATCGTGCGCCTGGACCTCCCACGTACTCAAGAAGCGGTTCCGGAATGGCATTCATTCCGAGGACCGCTTTTCGGCGGTGAAAGTATATCACAAGGAGTACCAAAAGTCAAGGTATTCCCATCGTCATAGAAAGCCCCGCTCACCGGGAGATAAATCGGTTGTACCGGGAGCGGTTCCCACCTCCGTGCCACTGGAGAATTCGGGCGGATACGACGGGTTGCGGATGGATGAATATCTGTTGACACAGCCTGTAATGTCGTTCATATTTTCGCGCGCGCTCGGGAACTCACCGGTAATTTTAAAACAGCTTCTTACGAGTGACTCGGTATGTTTCGCAGGATTATTTCCATGTTAAACGCAAAGCCCCCGCCTCCTCCTTCGCCGCAGCTGGAAATGCAGCGGGATACGCTGCAGGACCTGCCGGAAATCACGGTCCCCGAAGGGTATGGCCTGCGAACCTACCGATCGGGCGACGAAGCCGGCTGGTGCGCGATCATGGAAGGTAACGTGGGCCGCGACTGGACTCCTGAACTATGTCGTGAGAAACTCATTAACGATCCCCGCTTTCACCCCGAAAGCCTCTATTTCGCCACCATCGATTCCCGGCTCGTGGGTTCCGCGTGCGCCTGGAGCCGGGATCTGACCGAGCGGATTGTCGGGGAAGTGCATATGGTTGCCGTACTTGAAGACCAGCGCGGGAAAGGCCTGGGACACCTTGTCAACGCGGCCGTTCTCCACCGGCTCAGGGATCTGGGCTATCGCCAGGCCCACCTGCTGACCGACGACTGGCGCATCCCGGCCATCAAGAGCTATCTCACCGCCGGATTCCGGCCCCTGCACACCCACGACGGTCACGCCAAACGGTGGTCGGACGTTTTTGCCCGACTCGGAATCGAGAGCGGGTGATTGGACAATGGCGACGGGGTCCCGCTGAGATTGCCCGTCGGGACGACGCAGCCGGCATGCCTCGCGCCAGTCCCCGAACCGGGGTCAACATCGCGACAGGAGTCGAAAATGAAAGCCGCCATTCTCCACAGACCGCTGACCCGTGTATCGGTTGAAGATGTGGATATCGCGTCGCCTCGCGAAGGTGAAGTACTTCTGAATATCGTCGGCGCCGGGGTCTGCCACAGCGACTATCACTTCGTTGACGGACACGTCGCGCCTCGCGCGCTTCCCTGGGTTATGGGACACGAAGGCGCGGGGGTCGTCCGCGAAGTCGGCCCCGGGGTGACTGGTGTTCGCAATGGCGACAAGATCATACTCTCGCTCGATGCAATGTGCGGCCACTGCCGGACTTGCAGCCAGGGAAGCCCGGCGCTCTGCGAAACACATCAGGGCGAAGTACCGAGTCGCATCTCCAGCCACGGGAAGGTCTATTTTCACAACAGGCCCACCTATACCGAACAATCCATCGTATCTGCGGATGCGTGCGTCAGGGTGCCGGACGACACGGACCTCAGGAAAGCGTGCCTGATCAGCTGCGCCGTGATCACGGGTATCGGCGCCGTGGTGAATCGCGCAAAAGTGGAAGCGGGCGCCGCAATGGCCGTATTCGGCTGCGGTGGCGTGGGCCTCAATGTCATCCAGGGCGGCGTCCTCGCATCGGCGGGAAAGATCATCGCCGTGGACAAGGTGCCCTACAAACTGGAGTTGGCGGAACAGTTCGGCGCCACGCATTTCGTCAACGCCGACACGGAAGATCCCGTTCAGCGGATCGTGGAGATCACCGGCGGCGGCGTGGACTATGCGTTTGAAGTCGTCGGTTTTCCGGCGCTGGTCAGGCAGGCGTTTGCATCGGTCCGCGCCAGCGGGACCGCGGTTGTGGTGGGGGTGCAGCCAGCCGGGCAGGATATTTCCGTCGACGGCGATGATCTCTTGCGGGACCGCGCCGTGATGGGTTCCTGGCACGGCGCCGCCCGCGCCCGGGTGGATTTCCTCTGGATTCTGGATCTCTATCGACAGGGAAAGGTCAAGCTGGACGAGCTGATATCCCGCTATCGCCCTCTGGATGAGATCAATGAGGCATTCGAAGATATGCTCCAGGGGAAAGTCGCGCGGACGGTGCTGGTTTTCGATTGAGGATGCAGTCAGACGACGTCTTCGCTATCGGATTCGGGTCGATGAATTCTTCGCAACGGTCCAGGACCTCCCGATGGAGACGGGACGTTCGTCATCGACAGGACAGAGGAGAGACGGCTTGTCTTCATCAGATGCCCTGACCCTGCCAACCGTTCAGTTCGGACGATACCGGATCAGCCGGCTCATAATGGGTGACAATCCGATCTATGGATATTCACACTTCAATCAGCTGCTCTCGGAACATCAGAAGGAAGCCAATACATCCGATCAGGTGATCGCGACCCTTCGCCGCGCCAGGGAAGTGGGCATAAACGCCTGGCAGAATACGTTGACCGAACGATCCGCTGCCGACCTGCGGCGATACCGAGAAGCGGGAGGTGCGATCCATTACTTCTGTCTCAGCGGGGGCGACAACTGGTACGACAATCCCTCGCTGATAGATGAAGCCGCCACGCATGAACCCATCGGAATGGCACCCCATGGAAGCGGTGTCGCCGGGCGGTGCCTTAAGGAGAATCGCCTCGGGCATCTTCAGGATATCCTCAAGCGCATTCGAAACACCGGTGCGATGGTCGGTCTGTCGGTACATAATCCCCGTATCATCGATATTGCCGAAGAGGAAGATTGGGACATCGACTATTACATGACCGCCCTGTACTATCTTGAGGGCGCACAGGAGGAATTCGCGCAGAAATTCGGCTATCCGCCCCTCGGTGAAATCTATCTCCGCGAACACCGCGACCGTATGTGCAGGATTATCAGGAATACCGCTAAACCCTGTATTGTCTTCAAAGTCCTCGCGGCCGGCCGCTCCATCGGTTCGAGAAACCGGATTCGGGATGAATTCGCATTTGCCCTCGATAATATCAAGGCAAACGACGTCCTTCTTGTTGGGATGTATCAGAAATTCAACGATCAACTTGGCGAAAATGCGGCTATGATCGCGGAATTGTGCAGGGGATAGTCGCGTGTACGCGGAAGCAGATGACAGACTACGTGCGTGCAATGCGACGCCAAGATTGAATGCTGGTAAATCTGATGAGTGTCAATCGCAAGACGACAGGCAATGGCCTAAAGGCGGAAATAACGGATCGAACGTTGTTTCGGTGGGTTTCAAGCGGATCGGGTTCGGTTTTCGTCCTGGCGCGGCTAAGCAAAGCGAAGACAATCTAGCGCAAGAAATACCCAAATCTGCCGTTCATATTGAATGTCAAGCCCATTGTGACTATAATAGAGACAATATGGTCATAATGGGATTTGCATTGCTGCGTTGATACGTTGTTGATCGCTCGACCTGTAGGAAATTCCCGATGAACACGACTTTTTACAAAATCGGTCTCAGTTTAATCTGTGTCTTTAGGTACAAGTGTCCAATTCTAATTGATGGATTTGAGAGTTTACGCGAGTCAAACCCTCATGTATAGAGTCGGCACTGACCGCTTTATTCAAACTGGATTAGAGATTCGACCCATTGCTATAGTTAGTTTCACGACATCGGACCGATCTCCAATCGATTTCTCGGTCATTCTGGCTGTTCGAGTTCCGGGGTCAAACCAACTCTTTCGCCTCCGGCGCTACAACGGAAAAAGCCAAGAACATTCGAACCGCATCGAAGGCGTGAAATTCTATGACTTTCACATTCACGTCGCTACGGAGAGGTATCAGGAACTCGGAACCAGGGAGGATGCGTACGCCGATCCAACCGACCGTTACGGTGACTATCAGGGTGCCCTTCGTTGTCTGATAGCCGATGCGAATCTTGAGGTGCCGCCGGACCTTCAGGTAGACCTTTTTGAGGAGGTGTAGGCAATGTCCATTGAGACCATAGAGCGAGACTTTCACCAGAAGGTTTCGGCTCAGATTCGGCTTGCTGCTGAGGGTGTCGAACGCTTCCGTGTATTCACCCCGTTCATGTTCGACGACGGCGATCACCTTGACATCGTTTTAAGGAAGGATGGCGCGCGCTGGGTGCTCTCAGATGAGGCGCATACGTACATGCATCTCACTTACGACGTCGATGAGAAGGATCTCCATGGCGGCACACGCCAAAAAATCATCTCCAATACACTGTCCATGTTTCAGATCGAGGATCACGATGGAGAATTGATACTCGACGTACCGGAGGAGCGTTATGGTGACGCACTTTATTCGTTCGTTCAGGGCCTACTAAAGATATCTGATGTCGCGTACCTATCCCGGGAACGGGTTCGTTCTACATTTATGGAAGATTTTCGTGAGGTGATGACTGGTGCCGTCCCGGAAGATCGCAGGAGTTTTGACTGGTGCGATCCTGAACGGGATCCTCAGGGTATGTATACCGTGGACTGTCGAGTCAACGGTTTACAGCGGCCGTTGTTCGTCCATGCGCTTGCCAGTGACGGCAGGACCCGCGACGCAACGATTGCGCTTCTTCAATTCGAACGCTGGGATATTCCTTTTCGTTCACTCGCCATATTCGAAGACCAAGAGTCCATCAATCGTAAAGTGCTGGCCCGCTTCAGTGACGTCTGCGAGAAGCAATTCTCTAGCCTAACTGCAAACCAGGAGAGGATAATGCGGTTTCTGAATGAGAGCATTTTTGAATGAACTCAAACGTGCGCCGATGGCACATGCAGACTGGCGCTATTAGATTGGACTGTAGGCTCAGTACCCTTCCTCCCGTGCCCCCACGTACCCTGTGGCGCCATTTCGGAAATGACGGTTCACAGGGTTGCGATTGGTAATAATTCCTTTAAATTTCCTATAGGGCATTTTTGTTGTTAAGGTCTGTCTCTTTGTCATTGGCTTCAGATACATGACTTGCCCTCCCGGGTACTGCAACGCGGGTTTCTTTTCGTTTCAGTAACTCAAGAAATCCACTCGTGACCTTCTATTTTGAGGCGTCGCAGACGGGCGCTGTCCCGAGTCCTCTGAAGAATGCCTGTGGAACCGGTATGCGAAGAACTTCAGCAGGGAGGACTGAATTGTCATGGATCTGGACATCAGTTGGGAGCGGAAGGACGGAGTCCTGATCGCTGTGGTCGCGGGTCGGATCGATGGCAACAATGCCGATGTTCTCCAGGATACTCTGGAGTTTGGAATCGGTCCGGAAGACCGTGCTTTGATTCTGGATTTCGAGCGGGTCACTTTCATCAGCAGCGCGGGCCTTCGCGTTGGTGTGATCATCGCCTGGAAATTCAAGGACCCCGGAATGCAATTCGGTGTCTGCACCCTCGCCGATCCTGTCCGGCACGTTATCACAGTCAGCGGTTTCGATCAGATTATTGACATCTTCGAGTCGCAGGCGGAGGCCATAGAGACGTTCAGGTGTAATTGAGTTCCAACCCGCCTGCTTTCCATTCACCTGTGAAACGGAAGACCTACCTAACCGAATCGGAGTACCGAAATGAACAGCAATGAAGAAAAAATCGGATCGATGCAAAGCGCGGTGGATATGGAGATCGTTGGGGACAACATTTCGGACATCGCTGAATTCACGGTTGAAAAATACGAATTCAGGATTGACAGCACCCTCTCACCGGAGGCACGCGAGAAAGCGGTCGCCGCTATTGAGGAAGCTCTGTGGAAGCGGGTTGCGGAGTTGAATTTGCTGCGCAAGCAGTATCTGGCAGGGTTGTTCAGTTTGGCCGACGAGACGCTGGGCGAGATTGTCGATTAGAGGCAACAACGCTTGTTTCGCTCATGTCAGATGTATCTGAAGCGTTCGGTGAGTCTTGATTTAACCTCATTCGGAAAAAACAGCAACGCGGCGACGCAATCAAATCCTCCGAAACGGGGTGTTATCGACCTATGGAGTGTCGTTTTTTCCTTTCACGTCCAGTGACCTGGTGTATCCTGGTAATCCGCCGTCTAATCGCCTTTATTTACAAGCACATATTCGAATTAACGTCCCCGAAGACTTACGAATCAAGGTTAACCTCAGCCGGCAAGATCATGCCGGATATGTGTCAGGGAGGATGAATTCGGAGGTCGGAACCGTCGGTCTTTGAATCAAGAGAAGCCCTTTTTAATTTCCGATTTACGGGCAGCCCGCGTGCTGTGGGCACGCGGGCGACCTGCAAAGGATTTTAATAGGGCTTTTTCGTTTTGTATCTTGAGGCAGATTCACCCGACTCCGCGGACACAGAATGGGAGGCGCATCAGATGCCAGCCCCTGAAAGCGAAAGAATCCGCTACGAGCGCGACGAGAGATGTCCCTGGCCATTGGCCTTCAGTGTGGGCATTCAGGGTCTCGTGATCGTACTGGCGCCGACGGTGTTGATTGTGGCCATCACGGTTCTTGCCGCCGGCCAGGATCAACGCTTCATGTCGTGGGCTGTGTTCGCAGCACTTATCCTTACCGGAGTTGCCACCGCTTTGCAGGCGGCCAGAATCGGCAGGGTGGGCGGCGGCCATCTGCTCATCACGGGCGTAACTCCTAACTTCATCGCCGTCTCGATCCTGGCGCTTGAGGAGGGCGGTCCCGCATTGCTGGCGGGTCTCATGGTCGTCTCCTCGTTTTTCTACGTCGCAGTGGGAGCCTGGCTGCCGCTGCTGCGCCGTATCATAACGCCGGTTGTCTCAGGTACCGTGCAGATGCTTATTGCGGCCATGGTCCTGCCTTTCGCCCTCGATCGGCTGAAAGACGTACCGGACGGCGCATCCGGTGCGGCGGGTCCGTGTGTGGCGGCGGTGACCCTGGTCGTTTCGACAATGCTGATTCTGCGCGCGCCCAGGTCCTGGCGGCCGTGGTCTCTTCTGGCGGGAATAGCCGCCGGCTGTGCGGCAGCCGCGCCGTTCGGGCTCTACGATTTCGCGCGATTGAGCGGTTCATTGTGGGTTGGAGTCCCCGACAGCGGATTTCCGGGACTGGACCTGACGCTCAACGCAGGTTTTTGGGCATTGCTGCCCATGTTTCTCATTGTGACCCTGGTACAAGCCATCAAGGGCATCAGCGACGGCGTGGTGGCGCAACGTGTGGCGCTGAACAAGCCCCGGGCGACCGATTTCCGATTGATCCAGGGGTCGCTCTATGCCAACGGCGCGGGCATCCTGATGTCCGGAATCGCCGGAACGCCGCCTACGAGCACCTACTCATCGTTCACGACGTCACTCATCAATCTCACGGGAGTGTCCGCCCGCACCGTTGGATATGCAATGGGCGGCCTTCTGGTGATCCTGGCTTTCTTCCCCAAGGTAACGGGTGTCCTGCTCACAATTCCCGGGCCGGTTATGGGAGGCTTTCTTCTGTTCGCCCTCGGCATGTTTTTCGTCGAAGGAATACAGACCCTGTCCCGCGCCGGCCTGGACCTGCAGCACGCCATCGTGGCGGGGCTGGCGTTTTCCATCGGACTCGGTATGCAGCACCGGAATATCCTGGAGGACCTCCTGGGAAATCCCTGGGGCGCATTGCTCGGCAACGGGATGACCATCGGCACGGCGACGGCGATCGGGCTGACGGCGTTCCTTGAACTGACCAGTCCACGCCGCCGGCGCCTGGAGGGCCGGCTGGATATATCCGAACTTCCCCGTATCGACGCGTTTCTTAGGGAGATTGCAGACGGGATGGGCTGGGACGCCGCCGCGACCGGGCGGTTGCGCTCCGCGGGCGAGGAGACGCTGGCGAGTCTGCTGGAGCCGGAAAACGAGATTTCTACGGACCACGTGCCGCGCCTGATCGTCGGTGCCCGCAAAGAGGGTGAAGCCGTGGAACTGGAATTCGTAGCGGTTTCTGACGAAGAGAACCTGGAAGATCGTCTCACTTTTCTCGACGAACAGGCGGAGACACCTGACGAAGGCGAGATATCGTTTCGCATACTACGGCATTACGCATCGTCGGTCCGGCACCAGAAGTACCACGGCATGGACATTGTTACCGTGCGGGTGACCCGGAAGGCAGGTTCTTGAAGAAGTGAATCGGCGTCCACATGGTCAGGAATTCCCGGGACGGGACACCAGTTGCGCCCGGTATTCCTCGACCAAAGCGGCGGCTCCCGCGCGGATGAACCCCAATTCCGACGTTGCTTCGTAAAACGCAGCTCCCCTGCGGGCCCAGTCGCCCGCGGCGGCGGAACTCCACGGCATGGTGCCGAAGGCCACACCGTGCTTTTTGCAGCGTTTCAGTACGTCTTCCATCGGACCACGCACCTCGGGGTGATCGAAATCGCCCGGGTGTCCGAACTCGATGGAGGTGTCCCCCGGCCCCACAAAGCACATGTCGACCCCTGGCAGGCTCAGTATCTCCTCGGCGTTCCGATAACCCCTGACCGTTTCCAGATGGACCACCAGTGTGGTTTCCTGGTCCTGTTCGTCCATCCATCCCCGCCAGTCCACAACCTCCCTGTAGTCGCTGTTTCCCCAGCCCGGCGCCACGGCGCGGGTCCCCGCCGGGGGAAATTTAAGGTAACTGAGCAAGCGCTCGACCTGCTCCTGGGTTTCCGTACGGGGCAGCTGGATTCCAACCACGCCGGCTTCCAGCAGCTTTGAGACCTCCTGGCGCTCCAGCTGGGGCGTTTTGGCGATGACGGGCATGCCGTTGTCGCGGGCCGAGAGAATGGTGTCGGCCAGGTCCTGCAGGTCGAAGAGGCTGTGCTCGTACTCGATGTAGAGGAAGTCGAACCCGGCGTGCCGGAACATCTTGACGAGGGACGGATGGGCGTACGCCTCCAGCGTCGCTCCGATCAACACGTCGCCTCTGTTCAGCCGGGCTTTAAGGTGGCGTCCCGGACCTCCTTCCGGGTACCACGGATTGTCTATTCCCTTACTGCTGTCTGAGAGCGGCGGCATGGGGGTCTCCTGATTTCAAGTCCGCTCATACGCGGATCCTTGAGATCGATATATGGCCGTCGAAACAGGTGTCGATGTCACTTCCGGGTTGCCGTGGCCGGTCCTGGTAGATACCAGTGTACCGAAAGGCGTCGCCGGTTCGCGCGTACGTCATCAGGTTGGGACTGGTGTCCACGTGAGCTTGCCTTGTTTCCAGACGGACCCCGTCGTGTTCGGGATGCGGCAGATTGACATTCAGAAAACACCCGGCCTGAAGCGTCTTGCTCAGCAGCCTGCCCAGAACAGGTTGAATCCGTTTGGCTGCAAGACGCCAGTCGATCGACCGGTCTTTCGCTCTATAGTGTGACAGGGCAATGGCCTTATATCCGAGAATGGCCGCCTCCCTGGCCGCGGCCACGGTCCCGGAATCGTAGACATCCACTCCGAGATTGCTTCCGTTGTTGATCCCGGAGAGCAGCCAGTCGCCATCGGATGCAAGTTGGCTCAAAGCCAGGCGAGTACAGTCGGCAGGCGTGCCCCAGACCCTGAACCGTTCTTCCGTCAGCTTATCGACCCGAACGGGTTTGTCGGTTGTCAATGTATGTCCGACACCCGACTGCGGTTGTGCAGGTGCGACAACCACGACCTCGCCCCGCCGGGACGCCAGCCGAACCAGCGTGTTGATGCCATCTGCTTCAATGCCGTCGTCGTTCGTAACGATCAGTTTCAACTTGCGCTCCCCGTCAGACAGTCATTGCGAAGTCGCCCGCTTCGCTCCCGATTCGGTCCGGCCCGCCTGGCGCAGCGGTTTCTTCAACAGGCGGCCCCAGTAACTGTCATACGGGTGGACGACCCGCACCCGTTCTTCGGCCCGGTAGACAGGCCGTCCTTCATTCGCCCATCTGAATATTGACCCTTCGAGATTGTAGACTTCGGTAAAACCCGTCTTCATCAGAAATTCGGCGAGTTCGGAGGAACGGTATCCTACGGAACAGTACACGACGATGCGACGGTTCGCGGGTACGCCCCGGAGAATTCTCATCGCCTCGTCCTTCGAGCTGGCAGCCCTGGCGCCCTGGAGATGGCTGACAGCATATTCCTCCGGTTTTCGTACGTCCAGCAGAATGAGATCTTCCTGCTTCGGCGACTCGTCGAGCCACGACTGCAGCGTATCGGTCGGGACATGGGCGACCGCGGGAAACCTCGTGCGAATCATATTGAGCGTGGTTTTCCACGAATTCGCGCTGTCTTCGGCTCTTTCCTGTGCTATCGAGGAACGAGGCGAGCAGGAAAGGATGCCGGCAAACATCAACAAGAGCAGGCGAGGTATAAAAGAAGGACTGAAGGGGAACGCCATTGGATTCAGATTAGCGAATGAATCTCGAGGAATTCGCGCATCGCCTCGACGCATTCCGCGGGTTGTTCCAATTGCAGGAGGTGGGTCGTTTCAGGGAGGAAATCGTAGTCGACGGTGACGATATCGCTGAGATCGAGCGTCGGCAGATAGGAAAAAGGAAGAGTGGGATCTGCGCCGATGACCTTCAGTGGGCAACGGAATTTCGGAAAGTCAACGAGCACGGCAAACGTGGCGGCGTAGTCGACGATCTGCGCTTCGTATTCCCGGGGACACCTGAGTTCGAAACCTTGCCCGTTCGAGCATCTGCGAAGGGTCGTTCTCGCCACAAGCTCGAAGACGCCCGGCACAACGCGCTGGAAGGTCGGCAGGTAGGGGAGTACGTCCGCGAATTCCTGCCTGGCTTCGAAATGGTTCGCGCGGCGCCGCGTCATTGCGGCTACGCGTTCAGCCGCGGCATCGAATTCTTCGTAACTGGCTCCGTGCTTGCACAGTGGAGGGTCGAACAGAACGCATGCGGAGAATCCGCTGCCTCTGGCGGACGAGAGTAGCGTGGTCAGGGCGGAAACCGAATGGAATACGCCTATTCTCGGTTTTTTTTCGAATTGCCGGTCGATTGCTTCGAGAATACGGTCGTGATCATTGACGAACGTCGGGACGCTATGTTCATGAATGGAACTGACCGGGTTCCAGCCGTGGTTCCTGAGGTCGTAGACCATCACGTCGAAATCGTCCGTCAGCAGAGACCAGAACGGATAATAGAGATCGATCGCGAGACCGTTGCCATGACTCAATACGAGACGTGGACCCTCAGGGTTTCCATGACGCCGCAACGTGATGCGGGTGTTGTCGTCCACGAGGACGTCAATCGTGGCATGCGGCTCGGGGATTTCCCATATCGTTTCCGGGCGCGTGGACAAATGGCAGATCTCTCCAGGAAATCGTTTCAACGATGCGGTGGCCGCGGGATCTGACGGCGCCGCATTGAATTCCCTTAGAAGCTGTTTTAAAATTACCGGTGAGTTCCCGAGCGCGAGCGAAAATGTGGCGGCCAAGGCGGGTGAAGCTGCCCATATCTAAGGATACGGGTGGCTTTGACCAACGCGGGCCGACGCTTTTGCAGCCGCGCGAAGACCGCTGGGAGTTTTAAAACAGCTTCTTAAATTCAATGTGGCCCCGGATTGGAATCCGGGGCCAGTCGTCAATCAGTGAACGCGCTCCAGTTGGGAATCGTCTCACCCTGCATTCAGGCGATCGACCAGTTCCCGGACGCTCTTGACCTCTCCACAATCTTCAAGAGAAAATTTTACATCGAATTCCTGCGCGACCAGTTTCGCGAACGCCACGAGGTCTACGGACGAGATACCAGCCTCCATGAGGCTGATATTCAGATCATCCGGCAGGGCGATCGGCTGGCCGTCCACTTCGAGATTTTCCGCGATGAGCTTTCTGAGACGATCTTCCGTTGAAGCCATAGCTGCGACCCTTTCATATAGGTAATCGGTTTGAACGGACCGGTAAGATAGCGATCATCGGATGTCAAGTCAACAGGTTTTGTTGCTGGCTTATGTAGAACGGTTGTTCGCTTCGATCCAGTGACGGCGGCGCTGGAACGGATAGGACGGGAGCGAGATGCGGCGACGGGATTCGCCCGCGAACAACCCCTTGAACGAAACCGCTTGTCCCGTCTCGAAAACACGCGCGAACGCCTCCGTGATACCGCCGTCATTTGCGTCCGTGTTTTCGTCTGCTGCAAATCCCAGGCTGTCAATCACATCCGGCGCCTCGCCGCCCTTCGAGATGGTCGGCCAGGCTTGAACGATTTCGGGACCGGGCAATGCCGCGGGGCCGATCCCCACGACAACCTGTACGCCCAGCTCGGCCAACGTGTCGATGCAATTTCGGAACGGCACCGGCTCATCGACCTGGCGTTGCCAGTACTCCGCATCCCCGGCCTCGTCAGATGTAATCAACCTCCCGGTGACGTGGCTGATCAGGTCGACCGAAGGCGTTTTGGCCGTGACGTCCAGGGATCCGTTGGCGGCGCGGGCGGCCGAAAACCCCAATCCCTCCTCCAGGCTGAAGACCCCCGCGGCCTGTGCTGCCGCAAGCTCGCCGGTGTCTCGTCCAACGACCACGTTCGGCCGGATTCCCACGCTGGACCATAGCGCCGTAAGCGCGCATTCCAGCGCATAGGCGGTCGGCTGCGCCCACGCGGGATCGTCCAGCAGGCCCTCCGATCCGGCGCGCCCGAACACAATGTCCAGGAGCGAGTCGCCCCGAATTTCGCCAAAGGCCACCTCGCAGCGATCCAGTACCGCACGAACCACGGGCTCCGTTTCGTACAGCGCCAGGACCACGTCGGCACGATGGCGGGCATCTCCGGAATATGCGAATGCAACCTTGCCAGCCGCCGCCCGGCCCGGCGATCCGGCAGCTTCCGCCACCGTCTTCAGGCCGTCCCGCAACGACCGGGCGTCGCTGAAAACCACGCCCGCCCTGTAGTCCAGATGGCTCCGGCATGTCCCCGCGGTCCAGGCCATATCCGCGAGCACGTCCTGCAGCGCTTCTTCGGAAGCCGTCTCTGCAGCCCTGTCGTCGAGCCAGTCGACCTACCGCCCCGCCAGGTCAATCAGCGCGCCACCCGCCTTCCCGGAAAGCGGAAGGAAACGCGTCTTCCGCGGTTGACACACGTTGTTCTCCGGGACCGCCAGGTCCGCGATCGGCTCCGGCAGTGATACGTCGACGAAGCGTGCGGCGCCCGCGGGGACGAGGTTCGCATCATTGCGTGAAGCGTCCTCCGATGCGTAACCTTCCACCACGACGTGGGCGTTCGTGCCCGAAACGCCGAAGGCGCTCACCCCTGCTCGCGGCGGTCGATCGGTGTTGGCCGGCCAGTCGGTGTTAGCCGACACCACGCGCACCGGCAGGCTGTCCCAGTCCACGTGCGGGCTCGGTTCGCTGAAATGCAGGTTCCGGGGAATCACACCGCGTTTCATCGCCAGGACGGTTTTGACAAGGCTCGCAACCCCCGCAGCGGGCTCGAGATGGCCGATGTTGGTCTTCACCGAACCCACCAGCAACGGCCGTTCGGCGTCACGTTCCCTGCCGTAGACCGCCGCCGCGGCGTGAATCTCGATCGGGTCGCCGAACCCCGATCCAGCCCCGTGCGCCTCCAGATAATCCACCTCCGAAGGGTCGACGTTCCCGCGCGCAAGGGCGGACTCGATGACCCGCTCCTGCGCGGGGCCGTTCGGGACAGTCGGGCCGGCGCTCGCTCCGTTCTGGTTCACCGCCGAACCGCGAATAACGCCCCAGATGCGGTCACCGTCGGCCTCGGCCCGGCCAAGCCGTTTGAGAACGACCATACCACAGCCTTCGGCTCGCACGAATCCGTCCGCGGATGCATCGAATGCCCTGCACCGCCCGCTTGGCGACAACATCCCCAAATCTGCCATTTCTCTCGTCAGATCAGGCGAAAGAGCGGCGTGGGAGCCTCCAACAAGCGCCATGTCCACTTCGCCCGCCCGCAGGGCAGCGACCGCGTAATGTACCGCAACAAGTGATGACGCACAGTTGAGCTCCACCGGGATTGTGGGGCCCTCCAGTCCCAGTACGAAGGAAAGACGTCCGACGGCCATGCTGGCGGCGGTATTCAGATAGCTGACACCGTAGTCATCGCTGGACATCAGAGCCCGGTATTCGCTGGTGGAAATACCCGCATACACTCCCGTGAGGGTGCCCCGCAACCGATCCGGATCCATCCCCGCGTCCTCAAGCGCCTGCCAGCTCGTTTCCAGCAGCATCCGCTGACGAGGATCCATCGTGCGCGCTTCGATCGGCGTAATCCGAAAGAACCTCGAGTCGAATCGATCGATCTCATCCACGAATCCGCCCTGCCGGTACGCGGCGTACTCGACAGGAAGGTCTTTGGCGAAGCCGCCCCAGGCACCGGAGTCCCCGCGTCCGTCCGTCACCGCGTCTTCGCCCGCTTCGAGGCCGCGCCAGAATGCGTCGAGATCGGGTGCGCCGGGGAACCGGCACGCCATACCCACGATCGCAATGCCGTCTTCCTCCTTTTCCTGTCGCACGACCGGCTGAGGCTCCGGCTCGGGTTCTTCCTCGGCGACCGGTTCACCGCTGACCTCGCCCAGCTCTCCTGCCAGATGACGCGCGAGACTGGCGATGTCCGGGTAGTCGAATACCACGGTATTGGGTACGACGTACTGGTCGGCAAATGCCCGGTTCAGGCGGTTTCGCAGCTCTACGGCCATAAGCGAGTCCATACCGAGATCGAAAAATCCCACCGAAGGCTCCGGCGCCGCAGGAAGCCTGAGCACCGCCTGCACCTCCTGCTGCAGGAACGACACGAGCAACTCCTCCGGCGCCGCGGGGGCTCCACGCAGCCGGGACATCAGGTCCTCAGGAGACGCAGCCGTGCCGGCCTCGTCATCCGTTGTCGCGGAAAGCAGATCATCGAGAAAGGGCGGGCGGTCCTGGACAGCCTCCTCGAACACGGACCAGTCCATCGACATCACTACCGAATTCGTAACGTCCTGGCGTACTAACTGGTCGAACGCCCGCATACCCTGCTGCGGGGTGAACCAGCGCCCGCCGAGCGCCGACCGCTGCCGGTCGATCCGTTCCCGCTGTTCCGCGGCCTCGCCGATTTCCGACCACGCCCCCCAGGCGATGGCCTGTCCGGGGAGTCCCAGCGCGCGGCGATGACCGGCGAGCTGATCCAGAAACGCGTTTGCCGAAGCGTGGTTCGCCTGGCCGGGATTTCCCATGACGCCGACCCGGCTGGAGAACAACACGAACATATCCAGATCGCGGTCCGCCGTTGCCCGATGCAGGTGCCAGGCGCCGAGGACCTTCGGCCAGAGCACCGTTTCGAATCGGTCCCAGGTCTGGTTGGTCAGTGCGCCGTCGGAGAGCACACCCACGCTGTGGATCACGCCTCCGAGCGGTGGGAGTGTCGCATCCATCCTCTCAAGCATCTCGTCAATTGCGGCGGCGTCCGTGACGTCCGCCAGTTCTACCTGCACCGTAGCGCCGCCGTCACGCAGCCTGCGAATCGCTTCCTCGGCCTCGTCATCGGGCGCCCGGCGTCCGTTCAACACGATGGCGCCTGCGCCGCGGTCTGCCAGCCAGGCCGCGACGGCGCATCCGATTCCGCCCAGACCACCCGTAACGAGATAGGTCCGGTCCTGGCGCAACCTGCCGTTCTGCACGGGCGGCGTTGTTACGACGATTTTCCCGAGGTGGCGTGCGGCGCGCATGAAGCTCAGGGCGGCTCCGGCCTCGGCGAGCGGCCACCTGCTGTGGGTAATCGCTTTGAGTTCTCCGGACGAAAGGCGAGCCATTACATCCCGGAGGACCCTTCCCACCCATTCGGGGTCGGTCTTTTTCATCACGTCCAGTTCAAGGATGTGGTAAGGCACGTCCGGGCGCACCGCGGCCATCTCGTCCTCGCTCAGAATGTCCCGTCTGGCCATTTCCACGAAGCGTCCGCCGCGCCTGAGGCAGGAAAGGCTCGCATCGATGAAGCCTTCTCCGGTAAGGCTGTTCAGTACCACGTCCACACCCTCGCCGTCCGTGGCCTCCAGGATTTCCCGGCCGAAGTTCGTCGTGCGGCTGTCGAAAATGTGTTTCACCCCCAGCGATCGGAGATACGCTTGCTTGGGCGCGCTGGCGGTGGCGAAGACCTCCGCTCCCGCGGCCTGCACCAGCTGGATGGCAGCCAGTCCGACGCCGCCTGCCCCCGCGTGAATCAGAACCCGTTCGCCGGCCTCAAGACCGGAGAACTCGAATGACAACGCCGCGGACACGAACGCGCTCGGTACCGTGGCAAGTCCGGAGACCGAGTATCCCGATGGCGCGGGCGCCACCAGTTGCTCGTGCGTGACCATCTGCTGACCGAATGCACCGAAACCCAATCCGACCACGTGGTCGCCCACCGAAACGGTTGATACTTCGGCGCCGACCTCGAGGACGTGGCCGCACATTTCCCTGCCAAGGTTTCCCTCTTCGATAAAGCCGAGCGACCGAAAGACATCCCAGAAATTGAGCCCGGCCGCTTCCACCTCAACGCGAACTTCCCACGGCTCGAGAGACCGTGCGGGCAGCGGGAGGACCTGCGGCCGGTCGAATACGCCGGTCGGATCCGGAGCCAGCACCCAATCCGACGCCTCGGGAAGCGACAGCCGCTCCCCTTCGGTTCCGGCCTGAACCAGGCGCGCCACCTGACGGCGGCCGGACCGATACGCGATGTGATTTTCGGAATCCGGATAGAGAAGCTCGTTCGCGAGATCGGGCGCGGGCGCCATCTCGCCCGGGTCCAGGTCGATCATCCGCGGCTGGAGATCAGCCGCTTCACGGGCTACGGCCTTGCCGAAGCCCCACAGCGTTGCGCCGACGAGTTCTCCGCCCCGCTCGCGTTCCAGTACCTGGGCGCCCCGTGTGATCAGCCAGACTCCGTTTTCCGGAACGACGTCGGCGTCGGCGATGCCCTGCACGAGCGCCAGCGCGCTCGCGCCCGCCCGCTTCACGTCCTCCGCCATCTCCCGGGTTGTGGCCTGTTCCCCGTGGCCGTCCAGTCCCGCGAGATGCACGACGCCGCGCAGCGGCACTCCGTCAGGCAGATCTGTCAGAAGCGCGGACCAGGACTCTCGACAATCTGTTTCCACGCTGGCGTTGAAGACACCCGCGACGTCGCCCGCGGGCTCTTTGTCGTCCCGCGTTTCTCTGCCGGCAAGCATGACTGTCTGGTCCCGCGCGGCCAATTCGGCTGCCATTCTCGACGCGGAACCTCCCTGGTCCGCGGCCAGAACCCAGACGCCGGGAGCCTCGGCCACTTTCGCCGGACCCTGCGCCACGATGACACCCTTGTCGAGCGTCCGGGACGTGTCGGACTCGTCCGCCCCCAGGACTTCAACGCCTTCGAATCCTGCTCCGCCCAGGGCATAGCGCCAGACCGGGGGACCGGCGAGGGCGTGGTGGGGACGGTAGTCGTCGGCGAACCGCCACCAGCCGTCCAGCTGTCCGAAGGTCAGGTCCATCCATCCCAGCCCGCTGAGGTTTTCGAGTGCGATCAGGTGCCCTGACGGCGCGAGAAGGTCCCGGCAGTGGGCCAGCGTCTCGCTCAGGTACCGCGTCGCGTGCAGCACGTTGGATGCGATCAGCAGGTCGTAACCGTGGGCGTCGAAGCCCTGCTCAACCGGGTCCTTTTCGATATCCAGCGGACGGTACTCGATGCAGCCGCCGCCGTCGCCGAACCTCGCTTCCGCCTCGGAAAAGAAGCCCGCGGAGATATCCGTATACATGTAGTCGAACTGCCCATCGGGAAGTTCCGGAAGTACGGAAGCGGTCGCCGATCCGGTTCCCGCTCCGACCTCGATGACTCTCAGGCGCCGGCCTTCGGGCAACGCAGCCACCAGCGCCCGGACCGCATCCGCCAGCATCCGGTTCGCAGCGCGTGCGACCGGCGCCTTCAGATACAGATCGGCCGCTGTCGGTTCACCGCTGCTGAACAGAAGTGTCAGCGGATCTTCACGACCGCGAAGCACCTCCGCCAGGGCGTTGCCGGAACGCCTGAACAGGCCGGTCTCGATCTGGCCGTCGGGGTGCAGGTCGACCATGCGTGAAGCGAACTCCTCGAGGTCGGCTGGCAGGCCTTCGGGGAGCGGATCACCAGGCCCCACGACCACAGTAAATCCGTCGCCCGCTTCCTCCACGACCCCCGACCTGGCGAGCATCTCGAACAGCCGCCGAAAGAGGCGGCTGTGCTCCGGAAGGACGTCCAATTCGTCCCGCAACACCTCCGGATCGACGGTTTCTCCTGCCTGCCGCCGCCACCCCAGCTCTTCCAGCGTCGCGAGCGCGCGGGACCGCGACCACCGTTCCAGGTCCGCCAGCAAGGCGTCCCGGTCATCGGGATCGACTCCGGCGTCCCTGAGATATCCGGCGAACGTCTGTGACCCTGACGCGACGGTCGCCGGGGTCGGGAAGAAACCCGCGGACGTTATTCCGGCAGGAAGGTCGCAATCGCGCCAGACGACCTCGTACAGGAGGTCTTTGACGCCTTCGACCGCGGCGAGCAGCGCTTCCTGCGTGGCCCGTTTTACCGTGTACCCGCTCAGGCGGCCAAGATGCGCACCGTTCGGGTCGTAAATGTCAATCTCACCGCTGAGCACCTCAGGGGGCTCACCGGCCGCGGCTTCCGCCTCGCTGGATGCTTCGCTGAGCCGCACGTGACAAACAACCCGGTCCGGCAGCGTTCCCGCCAGCCAGAGCCGCTCCCACGCGAACGGCAGATACGCGGCTCCGCCCTCATTGCCTGCCAGATTGCGCGCCGCGCCCACAACCTGGAAGCAGCCGTCCAGTACGAGCGGATGGACATCCAGACCATGCCCTGAAAGCGACTCCGGAAGAGACACCTCGCCCAGCGCCTCGCCCGGACGCGACCAGACCCTGCCAAGCGTACGGAAGAACGGTCCGAGGTCGACGCCGGTACTCGCCCTGTGGCGGTAGTAGTCCGTCACGTCCATGGGCGAAAGCAGGTTCTTCACGCTTTCGAGATCGATTCGCCCGACAGGATCGGGAGCCGGAGCTCCCGGCGCAAGAACGCCCTCCACGTGGACGGTCCAGTCTCCTTCGCCGCCTCTGCTGAAGATCTGGACACCGCGCGGTGAACCCGGTTCGCGGGTATCGAGCCCGACCTGCATCCTCCTGCCCGCTTCACCCGCGCCGTCTTCGTCCTCTTCGAAAACCAGGGCATTGTGCAACTGGAAGTTCTCCACGACCACGGGACCTGCTTCCTCAAGGCGAGACGCGGCACAGGCCATCGCGCCGTAGAGCGCGCCGGGCGCGACGATCCTGCCGAATACCTTGTGATCGTTCAACCAGGCCGGGTCCGACGGAAACACTTCCGTCTCGAAGGTAACCTCTCCACGCGCGGATTCGTGCCGGACGCCAAGCAGCGGATGGCCGGCTCCGCCGGCCCGTCGTCTCGGAGGCTGGATCCAGTGTCGACGGCGCTGAAACGGATAGCTGGGCAGAGAGACCCGTCGGCGGTTCTCCCCCGCGAAGAGCCCGGCGAAGCCAACCGGGAGTCCCGCCTCGTATGCCTCTGCCACTGCCGCTACGAAACCATCGGCATTCCGGGCCTCCGCAGCGCCGTCCGAAGGCGGGCAGAGGCTGGACAGCACCACCGGCGCCGGTGTTTCCGGCGATTCCGGCCAGGACGCGGCCGCCAACGGAGCGAGTACAGACCGCGGACCGATCTCCAGCACCACGTCGACGCCCTGATCCGCCAGCGTCTTCACGCCCTGGGCGAACGCCACCGCCTCCCGTGCGTGCCTGCGCCAATAAGCGCCGCCCTGAGTCTGCCCCGGTTCTACGGCCAGCCCCGTCAGGTTGCTGACAACGGTAAGTGAGGGAGACCGGATCTCCAGGCTGTTGAGGAAGCTCTCCAGTTCGTCAAGAATGGGCTCAACGAGGGCGCTGTGGAACGCCTTGGTCGTGTTCAACCGCCTGACTCTCACGCCTGCCGTGGCGAATTGATTCGAGATCGCCTCGATGCCCGCTGTTGGACCACTGACAACCTGGTGGGTACCGTTGTAGCCCGAGATGCTCAACCCGGCATCCTGAGATGTCGCGTTCACGACTTCCTCGACGCGATCGGCGGGCGCAAATACGGCGGCCATGCTTCCCGGTTCCATCTTCGACATCAACGCGCCGCGTACCGCTGCGAACCGCATTCCGTCCTCCAGGCTGAATACCCCCGCCGCCTGCGACGCCGCGAGTTCCCCGATGCTGTGTCCCAGAACGACGTCGGGACGGATACCGACGCTCGACCAGAGCGCCGTCAGCGCGCATTCCAGCGCGTAGAGAGCCGGTTGCTCCCAGGCCGTGTCGCCGAGTTCCCCCTCGCTTCCGACGTTTCCGAACATCACGTCCAGCAGCGAGGCTCCCCGTTCTTCAAGAATCACCGCCTCGCAGCGGTCCATCACCGCCCTCGCGACCGGCTCGGTCTCGTACAGTCCCCGTCCCATGCCTGCCCACTGGCTCCCCTGTCCCGTGTAGGCGAACGCCACTCGGGCGCGGGTCCGCGAGAAGGAGCCCAGGTTTCCCTCCCGGACTTCCCCAAGCCGATTTCGCAACGATTCAAAGTCCTGGAAGACGACGCCGGCGCGGTGGTCGAAGTGGCTCCGGCCCACGCCCGCGGTCCAGGCCATGTCCGCCAGTATCTCACTTTCGTCGGAGGAGATTTCGTCAGCGCCTTCCCCCAGCCGCGAGAGGTAACGCCCGGCAAGATCGCACAGCGCACCATCGGATTTTCCCGATAGCGGAAGCAGGCGGACCCGGCGCGGTTGGACTTTCCGTTCCGCGATCGGGAGATCCCCCACCGCTGCCGGCAGTGAGACCGCCACGGGCATCGCGGCACCGGCAGTCCCTGGTATTCCGGCGGCGTCCGGCGCACGGTATTCCTCCATTACGATATGGGCGTTGGTCCCGGATATGCCGAAGGAGTTAACACCGGCGAGTCGGGTACTCCCCGGACGGCGCGGCCAGTCCATCATCGACGACGTCACCCGCAGGGGCAGCCGGTCCCAGTCCACGCTCGGATTGGGATCCCGGAAGTGGAGGTGCTTCGGGATCACGCCCCGATTCAGTACGAGTGCGGTCTTGATCACACCTGCTACGCCGGCGGCCGACTCCAGGTGGCCGATATTGGTTTTCACGGATCCGATGAGGAGCGGCCGGTCGGTCTTTCGTCCACGCCCGTAGACACTCGCCACGGCATCGATCTCGATAGGGTCGCCGACGGTGGTTCCCGTCCCGTGCGCCTCGAGGTAATCCACGTCCAGCGGGGAGACGCCGCCCTCGGACAATGCGGTTTCGATCACCTCTTCGAGCGCAGGCGTGTTCGGCACCGTCAGCCCCGTGCTGGCCCCGCCATGGTTCACCGCCGAGCCCCGGATGACCGCCCAGATCCGGTCCCCGTCCGCCTCAGCCTCGCTCAGCCGCTTCAGCACGACGACCCCGCAGCCCTCGCCGCGCACGTAGCCGTTTGCCGAGGCGTCAAAGGTCTTGCATTGCCCGTCCGGAGACAGCATCATCGCCTCCGCGCGCAATTCGTAGATGCGACCGTTCAGTATCGCCTGCACGCCGCCGGCGATGGCCAGATCGGCTTTGCCCTGCTGCAGGTCCGCCACTGCGTCATTGACCGATACCATGGACGACGCGCACGCGGCGTCGACCGCCTTGGCCGGACCCCTGAGCCCCAGTACGAACGAGACCCGGCCGCTGGCGCCGTTCAGGTTCGTGCCGCTGAGGGCATAGAGACAGCCGGCAGCTTCGGCGGGCTTGATCGAGTCCACCACCAGCATTCGGTATTCGTCGTTGCTGATCCCCGTGTAAACGCCCGTGCGGGTCTCTCTCAACCCCTCCGGATCGATTCCGGCGTCTTCAAGCGCCTCCCAGCTCGTCTCCAGCATCATTCGCTGTTGCGGATCCAGAAACTCCGCTTCCACGGGCGAAATCCGGAAAAAGGCGTCGTCGAAGAGGTCGATGTCGTCGACGAACGCGCCGAAACGGCAACCCTCACTCTGCCCTGCGTTTTCGGCGAAGATCTGCCCCCAGCGGCCTGTCCCGGAGCCCGGGACACCCTCACCCACGGCATTCCCGCCGGCTTCGAGCAATCGCCAGAATGAAGCGATGTCCGCCGCGCCGGGGAATCGACACGCCATGCCCACGATTGCTATCGGCTGCACGGACCCGGAACTCGTGCTCCGGTCGTCCGGGTTCCCCAGGGATTCAATGTGCCCATCTGCTTCCATCATGTACTTCTCCTATTTTGCGGACTTCGCCGAATCCGAACCGGTCATCTGCCAACCCGTGTATGTGCCGAACGGGATTTGCATCGCAGGCGGCGGGATATTCAATTGCCCTGATTTCGCTCAAGCGTTTCCAGCCAGCGATACCCGTAAGTCGGGATATTGTCTGACGGGGGCGTTACGCCGCTCGGGAACATGCTGAATCGCACCACGCGTAATCGGTAGCTAAAGCCGTGCACCGGCTTGAAGCCAACGATTTCACTTGGGAACGGGGCTCCGTTGACAACTTTGCAGTAGATGGATCGATTGTCGTTGCAATGCACCCGGCCCGGCCCAACTGCGATTATTTCTTCGTCCGTGCCCGTCGCCTCGTTCCTTGCGACGATTTCATCCAGCACATGGCGGCCATCGCCATATTTGTTTACATTCAAGGTATAGTAAAAACCCGCTTCGTATTCGAAATTCGTGATGATGTCGTTGTATGGAACACCGTCAACCAGCAGGCAGAAGTCATCCGAGTCTGAGCACGTAACCCGCGTAGGTCCGACAAGCAACGTCGCCGGAGTGGACGGCGCGCGGGCTTTTTCAAGTTGCTCCAGAAGGCGATATGCGTACCGGCCTGCATCCTGAGGCGGTTCGTTTCCATTCCAGGGGTCGTATTTCCCGATCCTCAGACGGTAGGTGTAGCCGGGTTCGTAGTTGAAGCCATCGATCCCGTCGTAAAACAACGACCCGTCAACCACCATGCATGTCTGCTCGCCGACGCCGTAGCACCTGGCCAGGGTCGGACCCACGGTAACTTCAATGATCTCGATATAACCCGGTCCGACCGCGTCTTTACACGCTGAGGATGCCAGGGTCAGAACGAGGGGAAGAACAAGCTTTCCGGATCGCATATGGACCTCCTTCAACGGGTTACACAACCTGTTGCGTTGTTCCCGGCATTTGAAGAACATCGACTCAACCGGCGGGTGAGCCCTGTCGAACAATCAAGCCCTTTGTACGCCGGCGGGTCAGTTCTGAAGTTGACAATGCCGTCGCGTCCGTTGTAACTTTAATATATAACAAAAGTTGCGGATTTTACAATGGCAGGTGGCGACCGCCCGGATCACCGGCGCATCCTGAATTCTTCCAATGAGCCGATGTCGGCGTGCTGGCGCCGGACGTCGGACAACTGCCAGACTGGGGCGGGGTGGTCGGCATGTCATTGGCAATGCGACGAATTCCAGAAGCGATTTTTGTCCCGATCGGCCGTCTTCAGGGTCCCGCCCTGATCGTCTGACAGTCCGTTGATAAAGTCGCTCTGCAGGCGAGGCCGAAGACAAGGCGCGCAACCGGGTCCCATCGGGCGATTCGGCGAGGGCGCGCAATGCAGGTTTTCGACCGCAAGGGCCGGCCGTAGTCCGGATGGGCTTTTTCAACGGGCTGCCAAGGGAGATAGACGGTGCGCGTATTTCTGTTTTGCTGGCTGGTGGTGGGGTGCGGGACGGTCTGGTCCCAGCCCAATGGCTATATCAAGGGGAGTGTAAAAGGGGAAGGCGGCGAAGCCCTGCCCGGAGCGAACGTCGTCGTTACGGGGATGGACGTCGGCGTGCAAACCCGCGCCGCGACAGGCGACGAGGGCCGGTTCCGATTTGCCGTTCCGCAGGGGAATTACCGGATCGAGATCACATTCATCGGGTATAAGTCCGGAATTCTCGATGACGTTTCGGTTCGGCAAGGCCAAACCACCAGGCTGGATGTGATCCTCAAGGAACAGGTTATCTTCCTGGAGAAGAGCGTGGTTTCCGCTTCCCGCCGCAGGGAAAAGATCCTGGACGCTCCCGCCTCCGTCTCCGTGGTCGAGACCGCCGACATCCGCAGCAACCCCTCGATGAACGTGGCCGACCACGTAAAGAACCTGCCGTCGGTGGACTTCGCGAAGACCGGGCTGGCAAACAGCAGTATCGTGGTGCGCGGCTTCAACAGCGTCTTCACCGGCACTCTGCTCATGATGACGGACAACCGGCTTGCCAGGGTGCCGTCCGTGCGGGTCAACGCCCCGAATTTCATTCCCATTACAAGCGACGACGTGGAACGAATCGAGGTGGTCCTGGGTCCTGGATCGGCGCTCTACGGGCCCAACAGTGCGGACGGTGTGATGCACATCATCACCCATTCGCCATTTACGTCGCAGGGTACGAGTGCGCACTTCGGATACGGAGAGCGCAACCTGCGTCAGGCCTCGATTCGCCACGCGGGCAAGGTCGGGGACCGGGTGGGCTACAAGGTTTCCGCCCGGTACTATACAGGGACCGAGTGGGAATATGTCGATCCGGAGGAGGTGAGGGCCCGGGAACGCCGTGAGGAGCAGATTGCCACCGGTCTGAACCTGCCGTCTCTTCCGCTTCGCAACCCCGAAACCAACAATCTCGGGCTGGAAGCGCGTCTGGACTGGCGCGCCTCAGACGACTTCACCGCTATTTTTTCAGCGGGACACAACAAGGCGGACCTGGTGGGGCTGACCGGCGTGGGGGCCTCTCAGACGAGAGACTGGCAATATAACTACGCTCAGATGCGCGTGCTGTACGGCGACTGGTTTGTACAGGCCTTCCGAAACTGGACCGATTCCGGAGGGACTTTCCTTCTGCGTACGGGCGATCCCGTGGTCGACAAGTCCTCCCTCACGGTGTTCCAGGCGCAACACGTATCGAAACTGGGTGCCCGTCAGCGGTTCACGTATGGCCTGGATGCACTGTTTACGCGGCCGGATACCGAAGAAACCGTCATGGGCAGGAACGAGGATGACGACGACCTGAACGAGTTCGGGGTGTACCTGCAGAGTGAAACTTCTCTTTCCGCGATGGTTGACCTCGTGCTTGCCCTGCGCTACGACTACCACAGCCGCCTCGCGGATCCCGAATTCTCCCCCCGGGCCGCGCTGGTGTTGAAACCGAAGCCGACCCAGACGTGGCGTCTGACGTACAACCGGGCTTTCACCACGCCCACCTCGAACAACCTCTATCTCGATCTGCTGGCCACCAGAGACCCCTTCGGGTTCAGCGGAATCTTCTCGCCGATGTTCACGGCGCGCGGCCTGGCGTTCGACCCGATCGATCTCTGGACCCAGGGCAACTACCAGGACAACGACTTCGGCTTCACGTTCCGGCGGGAAGGCGGACGGCCCCTCTTCCGCTCGCCGTTTGCCCCGATGGCCGGCCTGCCTGCCGATCAGTATATACGACTGAACGACCCGGAATTCACCAACGTGATGTGGGGGATCGGCAGGGAGGTGGTACTCGAGCAACTCTTGCCGACAGTAAAGGAAATGGCCGTCGACATCCTGATCCAACAGGGCATGAGCGCCGAAGAAGCCCGGAACTTCGCGAGCGGACTGGCTGAAGCCTTTCCCGGTATCGTTCCCGATCGATTGACGGGTCTTCGCAACGTCATGGGCCGGCTGAACATCGCAACGCCGCCGCTTGGCGAAAATCCGGAAGATATCCAACAGCCGTTTTTCTTTGTGGAATCGGACGGCGCGACCCCGGTGACGGCCTACGACGTCCCGCGCATCCAGTCCGCGATTACCAGAACCGTCGAGTTCGGCTACAAGGGCGTCATTGCGGACAAACTCATCGTGGCCGCGGACCTGTATCAGTCCAGGATCGAAAATTACGTGGGTTCGGTTTCGGTGGAAACCCCCAACGTGTTTCTAGAACCTGAGAGTCTGACCGAGGCTCTGAGCCGCGGATTCGAAAAGACATTGTCCGATCCATCGAACGCCGTGCTTGCCGCCGGTCTCCAGCTGATTGACAACGTGCAGGTGCCTGGACTCCTGGAGGGCAACCGGAACGGTTCTCCGGTGGACGAACTGACCGCCATCTTCGTGGCCGGCGCCGCGGCGATTCCATACGGAACGGTGTCGCCGGAACAGGCGACCGATCCCTACGCGATGGTGTTGACCTACCGCAATTATGAAGATGTCACCATCCGCGGGCTGGACCTGGGCCTGGCCTGGTATCCAACGGCGCAATGGAGACTGACCGGCAACTATTCCTACGTGAGCAAGAACTTCTTCAAGAACCTGAAATACACGCACGTCCCGGGCGTTGGCGATATCACACTGAATTCGCCCCGGCACAAATTCAAGCTGGGGGCGTCGTACGACTTTTCCGGGTTGGGCCTTTCAGTCGGCAGCGCGCTCCGATTCACCGATTCCTTTCCCATGCAATCGGGGGTGTACGTGGGCGACGTGGATGCCTATACGGTTGTCGACGTGTCGCTGAAATACCGGTTGCCCGTTGAAAGGGACGTGGACCTGCATCTGGACGCGAGCAATCTACTCAATACCCGCTATCGTTCATTCATCGGCGCCCCGGAAGTGGGACGGCTCGTGTTCAGCCAGGTCAGCATGCGGTTCTAAAGTAGCCGCAGGATGGTAAAAGAGGGGGTGCGGTGACTGCCGTACCCCCTCTTTTGCGATGCGGAGGTTAGCGAATCTGTCTGGCAGCAGGCCATCAGCGGAGAATTCGCAAGGGTAGCGTGATGAGTCGGGCGAAAAACTGTGACATATCGGCGGCTTTGGATCGCGCGAAGGGTGCGCTGGTGGGGCTGGCGCTGGGCGATGCGCTCGGTACGACGCTCGAATTCTCCGCGCGGGACACCAGGCCGCCGGTTACCGACATCGTTGGTGGAGGTCCATTCGGCCTGGCCGCCGGTGAATGGACCGACGATACGAGCATGGCACTGTGCCTCGCCGAGTCGCTGCTGGAACGGGACCGGCTGGACGTTCGCGACCTGATGGACCGGTTCCTGCGGTGGCGCGATGAAGGACACAACTCGGTCACGGGCGTGTGTTTCGATATCGGCAATGCCACTGACGGCGCGCTCCGGTCTTTTCGGGAAACCGGCGAGCCGTTGAGCGGGAGCACCGATCCCCGGACCTCAGGAAACGGTTCGCTGATGCGGCTCTCGCCGGTGGCGATCCGCTGGTGGCGCGACCTGTCCAAGGCGACGGCGGCCGCCCGGCTGCAGAGCCGAACCACCCACGGCGCCCCTCAGGCAGTGGAGGCGTGTGCGCTCTTTGTCGAACTGCTGATCGAGGCGATCGCCGGTGCGCCGAAGGAGACCGTCCTGCGCGGCAGAGACTGGAGAGGCGATGCGCTGATTGCCGACGCGGCCGCCGGATCGTGGCGCGCAAGGGAGCGTGACGCCATCTCCTCGTCGGGGTACGTCGTACACACGCTCGAAGCGGCGCTGTGGTGCGTGGACAGGTCGGAGTCCATCGAGGATGCCCTGATTCTGGCCGCCAATCTCGCTGATGACGCCGACACGGTGGCCGCGGTCACGGGACAGCTCGCCGGCGCGCTTTGGGGCACGTCTGGCGCTCCGGCCGCGTGGCTCGACAAACTCGCCTGGCGCGACCGCCTGGAGGCGCTCGCCGCCGGCCTGTTCGAGGCCGCCAACAGCGAGCGGGCCGGTACCGCTGGCGAAGCGCCAACGCTATCCGAGTAGATTTCTGTACCGCAACCCTACCGCTTCCTTTACCAACTCCAGGGTCCGCTGGCCTTCGATCCTCGCGTCGGACCCTCCCAGATGCAGAATATCCCTGACCAGGCTCCGTCTGCCCTCCAGCTTGGCCCGTGCGCTCTTAAGCGGTTCAGGCAAGGGGGCCGGCTCCGTCGTGCCCGCCGAAAGAGCCCGACCGGTGTCCATGGACACGCCGTGGGCTTTCGCCGGTACCCGCTTCGCGGATTCGACAACGTCAATTCTGCCAGTGTGGTAACCGCTCATCCCGACATTGCGATCCGTGCCAACGTGCTCTTCGCCGTACTCGCACTTCGTTTCCGGGAAGACCGGGCCGAATTCGCGATTGAAACGCCTCGCCCGTTCCCGGGCCTGTTCGACGTACGACCGCTGATCTGGCACCACAAACACGCTCGCTGGTCGAAACGCCAACAGATCCGCCGTCTGAAGCACGGTATCACCGATTGAGTCGGGTGTGAGCGGCTGCCTGGTTGCATCGGGCTCATCCCGAACTTTCGAAATCCCCGTTGAAGCGGACGGCCGCAACGAATGGTTCAGTATGATCGCCAGCTCTCCCAGTTGCGGCACCTGCGACTGTAGAAAACAGACGCTTCGTTCCGGATCGAAACCCGACGCCAGAACGTCCATGACCAGATCTCCAACATCCTCCTGAACCCTAATCGAATCCCCTCCCACAGCGTTTAAAGTCAGATAGTCCGTGATCATGAAGAAACATCGGGCTTCCCTCTGTCTGTCCAGCAGGGGCTTCAAGAATCCGAAATAGTGCCCCCGATGCATGCTACCCATTGGCCGAATGCCGGCCAGAACGACTGGACGGTTCATTTTCAGAACTCCCTGTTTGAAATGTATCGACGATTGAATAGAGCGGGTTATGGCGAGTCAGTCCCGCCGGATGAAATGCGATCGACGACTATCCATTCACAACGAAAAAAGCCGCGATCCACCTCGTGGTGAACCGCGGCCATCGCCACACCTTCATGCACACATCATCCGGTGGCGGACGCACGGTTCCCGCTGCGCAAAACCACCAGCGCTGAAGGGAATTCGCCACGCTACCGAACAAACACCTCGAATGCCGCCCCATGAATATCCTCACGATCCGGATTCCTTCCGTTCGTCTCTGCGCATCCGGTCCCGCGCTTTCCTTGAGATGCGGTTCCAGACGCCCGTAAGCCCCATCGCCTTCTTCATTTCCTTTAACGTCTCATCTGCGACCACCTGGACGCGCTGCGTTCCCTCGTACAGTACCTTTTCCACGTACCCTGAATCCGCTTCGAATTGCGCCCTTCGCTCCCGGATCGGATCGAGAAAGTCGTTCAGCGCCCGGCTGAGCTTTTCCTTCACCTCCACGTCGCCGACCGTCCCCTCGCGATACCTCGACTTCAGGTCAGCCACTTCCGCCTCGTCCGGATTGAACGCGTCGTGGTAGACGAATACGGGGTTCCCTTCCACCCTGCCGGGAATGTCGGCTCTGATCCGGTTGGGATCGGTAAACATCCCCCGCACCTTCTTCTTCACGGTCTGCGCGTCGTCGGACAGAAAAATCGCATTGTCCAGGCTCTTGCTCATCTTGGCCTGGCCATCCGAACCCACGAGAACGGGGACTTCGCCGATCAGCGCGTCCGGAATCGGGAAGACCTCCCCGTAGTAGCTGTTGAACCGGCGGACGATTTCCCGGGTGACCTCCACGTGCGCCAGGTTATCCTTTCCCACGGGAACCAGGTGCGCCCTGGGCGTCAAGATATCCGCCGCCTGCAAAATGGGGTATCCAACCAGCCCGAACGGAATCGCCTCTTCATCCAGCCTTGCGGCGCGCGCCATATCCTTGATGCTGGGCAATCGTGCCACCCTCGGCAGCGTCACCAGCATCTCGAAAAACAGATTCATCTCGTAAACGGCGTGGATAGCGGACTGCAGATAAATGGTCGACCTGGACGGATCGATGCCCACCGCCAGATAGTCCAGCAGCATCTCCCGCACGTTTTCCCGCAAGGCATGGATGTGCTCCTTCTGCGGCCGCGTCGTGAGCATATGCAGGTCCGCCACCAGGAAAAAGCACTCGTATTCGTCCTGCAGCCGCACCCGGTTCTTCAACGAGCCGACGTAATGTCCGAGGTGCATCTTCCCCGTGGGCCTGTCGCCCGTGAGTATTCTTTTCCGTTTATCCATCGCTACTCCCCCTAAACAAAAATCCCCGCCGTGGACCGGCAGGGACGTTGATCTTAAAAAAAATCGAATCTCAAATTCAGCACGCAGTCAGCCGGCCGGTACGATTGAAGTCGTGCCACCGCCAGCTTCCGGAATTTTCGTAGCGCGCCGCCATTTCTCTTTCCTTCTTATCAGGATTGTGACTGAACGGTCAACGATATCGAATTCTCGATGTCCTGTCAAGCGAATTCTGCTTTCTGCGGCTTTTCCAGACGTTATGCGCCCCGTGTAACGGCTACGTTGTCTCTCTCAACAAACGCGCCATTTCGACGGCAAAGTAGGTCAGGATCATATCCGCGCCCGCCCGTTTGATGGACGTCAGCGTTTCGACCATCGCGCGCTTCTTTTCCACCCAGCCGCGCTCCGCGGCCGCAAGTACCATCCCGTATTCTCCGGACACGTTGTAGGCCGCGATGGGCGTTTCGAAGCTCTGCCTCGCGCTCGCGATGACGTCCAGGTACGGCAGTGCGGGTTTGACCATCACCACGTCGGCCCCCTCCTCGATATCCAGCGCAATTTCTCTCATCGCTTCCCGGATATTGGCGGGATCCATCTGGTACGTCTTCTTGTCCTCGGGGACGCCCCGCGCCTTTACCGGCGCGGACTTGAGCGCTCCACGGAACGGCCCGTAGAAGCATGATGCATACTTGGCGGAATAGGCCATGATGCCGACGTTGCTGAACCCATGGTCGTCCAGCGCCACCCGGATGGCGCCAATCCGTCCGTCCATCATGTCAGACGGGGTGACCCAGTCCACGCCCGCCTCGGCGTGAGACAGAGCCATTCTGCACAGCACCTCAACGCTCTCGTCGTTCGCGACCTCGCCGTCGATCAGCAGGCCGTCGTGTCCGTGCGTGGTATAGGGATCCAGCGCCACGTCCGTCTGTACGCAGAGGTCTGGAAGCGCCGCCTTCAGCGCACGGACCGCCCTCTGGATCAAACCGTCCTGTGCGTACGCCATCGTTGCGCGCTCGTCCTTTTCCTCCGAATAGCCGAACAGATTCACCCCGCAGATGCCGAGGCCGTACACCGTCTCGCACTCACGCACGAGTTCGTCGACCGAAAACCGGAACTGACCGGGCATCGAGTCGATGGGAGCGCGCACGTTGGCGCCTTCCGTCACGAACATGGGATAGATCAGGTCCCCCACGTTCAGCACGGTCTCCCTCGTCAGCGTTCTTACGGGTTCCGTACGCCTCAACCGCCGGGGCCGGTAGGTCAGTTCCATATTGTCATCCTTCGCTTCACAGCTGCGACCTCTGGACAGTCAGACGGCATCGTCGTCAGCCCACGTCGAATGTCCTGCAAAATGCGGAGCGCGATGCCAATCCACGCACATTCAGAATGTACTCTCGCAGGTGCTGATGTCAACCTCCGCGTTCAAGCCGGGCTTGGCGACCTCCTGGCCTGAAAGGGCCCAGCGGAGGCAGGTTTGAAAGCTGCCCGGGCGGTTGGCGTAACCGGACCGCCCGGATACATATCAGTCAGTCTGTTTTCAATATTTCCAGGGTAGTAATTTAAACTCTTGTCAGGGTGGAAATTAAATGTGATCTTGGGAGTGGTACCAGGAGGCATTCATGATTATTGCTTTCTTCGGGTTCGCATTCACCGACTTCACGTGAGATCTGAACGTCAGTCGTTGTTCTGGCCTGGAGGGTTGCAGAATGCATTACCATGCTCACGAACGATAAGCGTCGGGCGGTACGTGATTTTATCGCCGGGACGGTTGCGGTGTGGACGGACATCGAGGGACAGGTTCACTTCCGAAGGACAATTAACTTATGATTATCTTGTACTTACTCTTGATTTTCATCGACAATGCCGCGCTGAGCCAGCCTTTGGAGAAGGGCTGGTATATCAGCTATGAACACTCTCCATTCGATGAGGTTAAGACGTTAATAAAGCGAGGCACAATAAACCCGAAACATCGCTATTGGTACGCGGAGCCAGCTTCGGATGATTCGCTGTACTGTCTCTTACTGATCTCACAGAAATCAGTTGTCATTGAATATCCGGGCGATCGATTCTCCAAAATGCACGGCGCGGCCGAATTTAACGAAGATGTCGTCATACGTCTCATTTCTGTTAAAGACAGTTCAGAAGCGATGGGTGTATTCAAGGATGCGTTTGTTGAAGTATACAAGGGCCGTAATCTGCTGATATATCGCGTCAAGACCTTTCGCCCCATATTGTGGAAAATGTACCAGGAAGTATTTCAAACACTATTTGTACATCTGCAAGATTTACCAGAGAGGAAGGCCGGACGACATCCGTCTGAAGTTACAGAAAACCTCAATGAGTGGAGGTTTAAATTCGATCTGACGGGTTCGGAGGCAGCATTGAAAGTGTTTTACAGAGACGACGACGAGGAGTGAGAGCAATCCTCGGATCAAAGCTGGAAAATTCGGTCCTGACGGGCACGCCGGCAGATTCATTTGACTCAGTACGGTTGGAGTACCAGAAAGCAAAAGAAAAATGGGATCAATTCAGGGCGACCGCCAGATGGAGCGATAGAGAAAACCTTGAAGCGGATTCGAATCCGCGCTCGAAAAGGGACCATCCATGGACCTCGCGAAGCTTAAGGACGATTCGATAATCTCGGAACAGCTTCTTGTGGAATCCGAGCACGAAGAAAACGTTGATCTATCCGTTGACGCCGGGGACTGGCGGCGGGTAAACGAAGTTCGCGCTGAGGTGTATCTGCCTCCCGGCGCGAACGGCCTGCTCTGGTGCCGGTTGACGTCGGGCCATCGCACCGAGGGCATGAGCGAAGACGACGGCTATCTGTTCCACGCCATCGTCTCCCCGCGAGGCGGGAACATCTGGGAGGGCTGGCGGGAATTCCGTTGTCCCGCGGAGTGTTTCTACACGCAGGGGATTCCATCGGGATGGGAACAGACGCGATCGGCAACGCTGACCGGCCCGCAGGGCAGCCGGTTTCGCAACATTCGCCTGGTAGAAAGAGACGTAACGCCCGGTCCGCGTATGACGGACGAAGCCTTCATCGCCGCACTGGACCCGGACCACCCCGGCCTGAAAATGCTGAAGGACGCGCCGGACGGATCCCTTCTGACGGAAGTCGCGAGATATTTCAGGTCCAGCGGCTTCGATCGGGAACTGGTCCCGAGCGAACAGGAGCCGAATGCCGATCCCGATCAGGCCGACCGGGTCCTGAAAGGCAGGGTCCTGGGGCAGGACTGGTCGGCGGCTATCGACTGGGAGGCCAATCCAACGGGCTATATCGAATGGACGCTCGCCATCCACTATCTCCTGTTCCTGAGGCCCGCGATCGACGCGTTTTGGGAAACGGGAGACGCGAAATACGCGAAGGGTATCGAGCGATACATCTCGGACTGGATGCGGCGCTGCCCGGTACCCTACGGCGTCCGCGCCGGAGGATACCCGTGGGGCCATTCGCTGGTGGTGGCCATCCGGCCATTCAGCACGCTCGTGGACGTCTTCCGCGTCCTCTGCGCGTGTCCGGAGACCGATGACGCCACGATCATCGACATGCTCAAGTCCATCTACGAACACCAGGCCTGTCTGCTGCGTTTCCAGTCCTTCCCGCCCTCGAACAAGACCATTGCCGAGGCACGGACCATTGCCGCGCTGGGCTGCGCTTTCCCCGAATTCAGAGACGCCGCAGGCTGGCGGGAAGAAGGCTATCGCCGGCTGCTGGACGATATGCGCGTGCAGGTTATGCCGGACGGGGCGTCGTATGAACTCACGCCCGGTTACCAGATGAGCATTGCCACGTGGTTCCTCGAGTCGTTTCAGGTTGCGCGAAAGTTCAACCATCGGATCGACCCCGAACTGGAGGCCAGCATTCGATCGATGTTCGACTGGTGCGTGGCCATCACCCGCCCGGACTTCACCCGTCCCTCCGTTTCCGACGCCGGCAGTATGGACTCGAGATACGACGATTCCCTGGCGCACCCGGGACGCGTCCTCGACAATCCCGCCGCGGTGTGGGTGGGCACCGGGGGCCGCGAAGGCACCCCGCCGGACTATCGCTCGATCGCTCTGCGCGACTCTGGCTATTTCATCATGCGCAGCGGCTGGGACCGGGACGCGCGATATCTCTTTTTCGAGGGGGGCCCTTACGGCCGCTGGCACCAGCACGAAGACAAACTCAGCCTCGAAGTATACGCCTATGGGACGCCCTTTATCGTGGATCCCGGCATCACGTCGTACTACACCAACCCCTGGACCCGGTTCTATACGACCACGCAGGCCCACAATACCGTCCTTGTGGACGGCCGGCCGCAAGCCCGGGGCCGCAATCAGACCATCGAACAATGGACCCGTTCCGCCCGCGATTCGACATTCTGGCGTTCGGATGACGATTCCGACGTTGCCGCAGCGAGTTACGACGCGCCCTACTCGGATCTGGATGCTGCGGTCCGGCATCGCCGCGCTGTGATTTTCGTCAAACCGGACTATTTCATGGTTTTCGATGAACTGACGGGCGAGGGCAGCCATACGTACGAGGCATTGTTCCACTTCATGCCGTTTCGTCTGCTGACAGATTCCGAAACCGGCGCCGTCCGCACCGGGCGTATGGATGCACCCAACCTGGAATTGATTCCACTGACCCGGATGACGCCCCGGCTGGTCTGCGGCCAAAACGACCCGGTACAGGGCTGGCTGGCGGTTAGCGGGCAGGACGTGCCGGCGCCGGTGGCCATATACAGAAGAAGGACGCGGCTCCCGTTCCGGACAGGGTACGTGATATATCCCTTCGGCACGGACCGCGTCACCGCAGGAATCACGACAGAAACCGTACGGCGCGCGAACGTGTGGTCCGTCAACGTCGACCACGCCGACGGAAGGCGGGACCGCGTGCGAATGGACTGGGATGACGAGGCAGGACCGGCGTTATTGCGGTGACATTTTTCACGTCAACGGGTTCAGAAAGCCGAAAAGGACGGGTACCATACGGTGTACCCGTCCTTTTCCATAGTGACATCGTCGCAGATCAGTTCGCGTTGACTGCCTCAGCCAGATGCGCCTTTCGCGCCTCCTCCACCCGCTCGGGTGGAACGGGCCTGGAAAGCCCCACGTAAAATGCAAGGTACCACATGACGAAGATGCCGTAGGCAAGCATCAACAACTGCCATACCCAAAGAGAGGGGAGCCCGAATGGTCCCCAGGTCGCGGGAAGGTTGGGGTCGCCGAACAGCGTATTGCCGACCACGGCAAAGGGCCCGAAGCCCACGAGGAACCAGACCGCGGTGAAAAGCCATGCCAGAGGTACATGCCTGCGCCGCTCCTGCGAAATCCCCGAGACCGCCTGGACGAAGCGGTGATGGCTCGCTTTCCTGTCCCGCTCATCCCCTGCGTCCGGCCGCAGATACGACACAAGAACGGCAACCAGCATATTGAAGAAAATGCCCCAGCCCGCGCTGTGAATCGTCAGTGGGTACGCGCCCCAGGGCGTGTCGCTGATTGTGGAAGCGATGCGGTCTGGCATGAACAGCTTCACAAATCCCATGATCACGGGAAGCGCCTCGCTGACCGTGCGGTCCGTAAGCGTAACCGCTGCCAGTCCCGCCACCAGACCCCAAACCACGCCCCTTCTGGTGAAGAATCGGAAATAACAGAGCCCCATCAATGCCGGATACATCTGAAACCCGTAGGCCACGGCGAGTCCGCCCAGCATCACGATGGCCTGCGTCGATTTGGCGGCCACAATCAGCGCGGCAAGCGTTACCAGTATCACGAAAATCCGGCCGTAGAGCTTCTGCGTGCTGTCCGAAGCGTCGGGGGAAACATAACGCCGATAGAGGTCCCGGGTCACCATTCCGCTGAACGTGGACATGTACGCCGCCCCGGTACTCTGCATGGCCCCAAGCGCGCACACGGCAAGCAGTCCCACCAGCCACGGATAGCTGTCCGCCAGCAGGTCGATCAACCGCGGCACCAGTTCCGGCCGGGTCACCTTTTCGAAGACGCCATTGGCCAGCAGCACGTTGCCGCCCAGTCCCTGAAAGATGGTAAAGGTAAACAGGATAATTCCGATGATCACCGAGGACGCCACCACCTGCTGCCATCGAAAGGGCTCGCTGGTACGGTTGGAAAACGCCCACATTGAAAAGGCGGGCGAAGACTGGATGCCCATCAGCGCGAACATATACGTCATACACATCATTCCGGTCCAGACGCCTCCAACCGCTTTCGACCCCTCGGAAACAACCTGAATCGAGCCGGGCAACGCCACGTAGTGGGAATGCCCCGCAGGCGTCAGTCCCTTTCCGGACGCCAAGTCCTGGCGAACAAGATTGCCGATGCCCTCCGTGAAAGCCGTCCATCCACCGGAAAATTGAATCGCGACGATGCCCAGGGCCACGATCCCGACCGCAAGGAGAATGCACTGCGCGCAGTCCACGTAAGCCACAGACCGAAGCCCGCCGGCAGCCACGTAGATCATCACGATGGCGGACAGCGCGAACATACCCACTTCCACGCTCAGTAAATTGTCGGATAGTACGTTGAACAGGAACCCCGAGGCCCGAAGCTGGACGCCCAGATACGGCACGCTGAAGAGAAACGCAACCAGCACGGTCAGCAGCCGGATTGTATCGCCGCCGTAGTAATGGGAATACATCTCGCCGGGCGTGATATGCTGAAACGCCCGTCCGATGAGCCATTGCCGCCTGAGGAAGAGTACTCCGGTAAACGGAATCGTCAGCGCATAGAAGGAAGCGAACGCATAAGGAAGCCCTGCCTCCAGAATGAGACCCGGATGACCCACGAAGGTCCAGCCCGAAAAACTGGTGGCCGTGGCGGCGAGTACGAAAACCCAGATTCCAATGCTCCGGCCGGCCACGAAATAATCCGCCGACGTGCGCGACCGCAGGGCCCCGCGGAACCCCCAGAAAAGGCAATAGGCCCAGTACAGGCCCACGAATATCAGTAACCAGATGAGCTTGGCTTCCAAAACGTCCGACCCTCCCGCCGAAATGTAAAAATACGAAGAGTTGGCCCGGCAAGGTATGAAGAAAAACCCTGATCCGCAACGTTTAATTGATGGAATACGACTTGCCGGAACAGATTCCGGAGGACGGTTCCCGGGACCTCGAATCCGATTTTTGATTTGACAAGATGGGCAGATTTTCGTATGGAAAGTTGCGGTCTCGCATTGCATTGCCGCCGGGACTGTTCAATCGCGAAGCACGACTGGACGTTCAGCAAACGGTGTGGCGCGGCCTGATGCGCCGGGCCGATTGGCTTTGGTTCGCCTGCATGGCTCATACGCTGAAACGACTGACGATCGCTATATTCGGCTTTCTCGTCTCCGCCTGCACCCTCGCGCCGCGTTCAGCGCCGCCGGTTGCGGAATCTGTTGCGGAGTTGACCGACGAGTCCGACGGAGGTGAACTTGCAGGATCAATTCGGCGTCGCGAATGGTGGAAGACGTTTGCCGATCCGGCCCTGGACAGGATTATCGAAGGTGTACTGGCATCGAACTTTGACCTGTCCGCCGCGGTCGCTCGCGTCGAACAGGCAAGAGCGCGGGCACGCATCGCCAGGGCGCCCCTGTTCCCTTCGATTCAGCCGACAGCCGGCGTCAACGAGTTCGACGCACCCACGAACGCGGGTATCGGCGCCCAACTGGACGAACTGGGCGTCGGTTCGGCAGCGGGAGGCGTGCCGGGAATCGTCCTCCCTGATCGACTCGGGCTGACGACTTACACGGTCGGCGTGGAATTCGCGTATGAACTGGACTTCTGGGGCCGGAACCGGAACGACGGTCTAGCCGCGGGAGCCGAGCGCCTTGCATCCGAATCGGACTATCTGACCGCCAGGTTGGCCGTTCTGGCCGAAACCGTCCGGACTTACCTTGAAATCGTCAACCTGCGGCGCCAGCAGACGCTGGCAACGGAAATAGCAGAGGTCTCCCGCCAAAGGGAGTCGCTTGCGGAGTCCCGTTACAACCGTGGGCTGACCGACGTGAGCGGCCTCCACAGGGCGCGGCAGGATGCACGCGGCGCGCAGGCCGAATTGCCGCAGATTGATGCCCTGCTGGCCAATGCGGAGGGGCGGCTACGGGTGCTTATGGGAGACCACCGCGTAGACCTCGCCAGATTGCTGTCCGATTCACTGGCCGGCAACGCAGCGCCGCAACCGGTTCCGCCGGGCATTCCAACCCGTCTCCTGACGCAGCGCCCCGACGTCGTCGCGGCAAAACAGCGGCTGGAAGCCGCCCGATACCAGGTTGGCGCCCGCCGCGCGGACCTGGCGCCGAGGCTGTCCCTTCACGGATCCATCGGGTTGCAGAGTACCGAATCAAGCGAGTGGTTCAACCCGGAGCAATGGTTCCGGAATCTGAGCATGAACCTGCTGGGACCCGTATTCCAGGGAACTCGGCTTCAAGCCAATCTCGCTCTTGCGAAAGCCGGATTGAAAGGTGCAGTCGCGGCCTACGGGAGATCCGTGATCACCGCCGTCAACGAGGTCGAGGCCGCCCTTTCCGGGCTGGAAGCCAGCCGCCGGCGTCATTCGCTGCTGACCTCTCGATCGAAAACGGCCCAAGCTGAAAAGGATTTGCAGGAGCAACGGTATGTTTCGGGTGTGGTTGACTATAAGGCTTTGCTGACCGCGATGCAGGTCCGGCTGAACGCCGAGTCCTTGCTTGCAGCGTCGGAACGCGATCTGGGTCTGGCCCGGCTTGCCCTGCACCGGGCGCTGGGCGGCGCATGGGCCCCAGACGCCCGCCAGGCCTTCGGGCCGGAACCGCCGGGCCGGAGCATCTCCCGACCACCGAAGGAGTAGAACGTCATGTCCCGCATATCCAGCATTCTGATTTCCGTCGCCATTGTCGTGTTTTCGGTGGGTCTGGCTGTCCTTCTGGTTTCACTGGCGCCCGAACCGACGCAGACCGAACAACCTCCCCAGATACCGTTCGTGCAGACGGGTCGGGTTATGGCCGGGTCCGGGCCCATACCGATTTTCGGGGCCGGCACGGTGCGTCCCGGAGCGGAGGTCGATATCGTTCCTCAAGAGGGCGGCAGGGTCGTCTGGGTCGATCCGGGATTCAAGAGCGGCGGGCGGGTAACGGCGGGACAACCCATGTTCCGAATCGAAGACGTCCATTATCAATTCAGGGTGCAGGAAGCGGAAGCCAATCTCGCGGCCAGCCGGGTGGCACTGCTCAGGGAGCAGGAACAGGCTTCGATCGCCCGTTCACAGTACGATCTTTATGCCCGAGAACAGCGGGAGGGGGCGTCCTCGTCCGAAACGAATCCGCTCACATTGAGAGAGCCGCAGTTGAACGCGGCGAGGGCCGCGCTGAGTCGCGACGAGGCCAGGCTCGCCGACGCCAGGCTCGCTCTTTCCAGAACCCGGATCACCGCGCCGTTCAACGGCCTGGTGCGCGAGGAATCCGTGGACCTGGGACGGATCGTCAGCCCCGGCCAGCCGGTGGGCCGGCTGTTCGCGGCCGACGCGGTGGAAGTGGTTGTACCCCTGCCCGACGGCGCCGCCGCACTAATCCCGGATCTGTGGCGTCTGAAGGCGGGTGACGGCGATCGGGGCGCGGCAGTACGGGTCGTCGCCCGGCACGGCGATGCGCAATACGAATGGGAAGGATACGTGGATCGAGCCGAAGCAGCCCTTGACGAGCAATCGCGCACCATCGACGTCATCGTGTGCGTACCGGATCCGTTTTCCACGGGCGTCCCCGCGAACGGGAACGTCAGCCCCGGCGGTCATCCGCCGCTATTGGTCGGCAAGTTTGTCCTGGTGGAAATCGAGGGCCTGGCTCTGGAGGGCTATTTCAGGGTACCGCGGGCATCGCTGAGGCCCGGCAACGAGGTCTGGATGGTGAAAGGCGGCGTTGTGAACATTGTTCCGGTCCGGGTTCTGCAGCGTTCCGACGATGAAGCGTACGTGACGGGCTCGCTGGAACACGGTCTGGCGGTGATCACCGGCGGAATCCACTTCGCCACGGAGGGAATGTCCGTCCAGACGGAGACTGACGAGTCGCCATGAGCACGAACGACAACATCGACAGCGAACGGCCCGGGCCGATCGCCTACATGGCCGGCAACAGCATCGCGGCCAATCTGTTGATGTGGGCCATCGTCGCCGCAGGGCTGGTTTCGCTGACCGGAATCGATCGGGAAGCGTGGCCCACCACACCCTTCTACCACATTGAAGTGTCGATGGCCTATCCCGGCGCCACGCCTGAGGAGATCGAGGAGTCGATCGTCGTCAAGATCGAGGATCAGGTCAGCGGGCTGGACGACGTGAAGGCGGTCAAGTCCGTAGCGGCCCCGGGCATCGCGTCCGTGCGGGTTCAAATGGATTCCGGCACGGACATGGTCCAGGCACTGAACGATATCGAGTCCGCGGTCAATCGC
>JAPPFJ010000003.1 GCA_028877215.1 Gemmatimonadota bacterium
CCGAGTCCCATCCTGCGATTCGGCGAGGGAGCGCAACGCAGTATTTCGACCGCAATGGCCGGCCGCAGCCCGGATGGGCTTTTTCAACGGGCTGTTAAACATTCACAATAACTGCCGTATTATATGCGCCTTATGCGGCTTCCTGCAAGGGATTTCGAAGGAGGCGCGACCGCCGCCGCCGACTTCCGGCGCGCGGGGCCCGTCTTGCGGCATGGTAATTCCGGACAATCGAGCTCCGCCTGACGCGGTTCGCACTTGCCGGGGTCTTTTGTGTCTTGACGCGAGGGTGCCTGCGGGTATCTTTTGTCCCCGCGAGACGCCGAAGCCGTTCCTCTTTCCAATTTACCCGGGTTCGGGTTGGACGCGGCAGCGGACAGGCCGGTTTCATCGACATCCAAACCCAATACGATCGGAAAACAGTGAGATGAATTCAGAATCCCATGGCCTGGAAAGAGGCGAGCGAGCCACGGACTTCGTGCTTCCGCTGTCGCCGGACGGCAAGCCGACCCGGTTTTACTCGAAGGCGGGCGGAACGTCCACGTTGCTGGTTTTTTCCCAGGGCGGAGATGAACGCCTCCCTGGTTTCTCGGCTGAAATGGAGGGACGGGATGTGGATGTCCTGGCGGTCATGGCTTCCGAAAACGCGCCGGGTCCGGGGTGGCCCCACCCGGTCTTCGTGGATGCGAAGGGTGTGGTTCGTTCCGCGTATCGGATCCCGGATTCAGCATCGTCCGTCGTGTTCGTTCTGGATGCGAATCTGCGCGTGCTTGCGTCGATATTGCTGGATGAACCCCGTAACGCAGCGCGCAAGGTGCGAAACGTGCTGGATGCGAACCGGGCGGAGATCGAACCCGTGGTGGTTGAAACGCAGGCCCCGTTGCTGCTGATTCCCAACGTGCTCGATCCCGAAGTCTGCAATTTTCTGATGCAGGTGTGGGAAAACAGGGGCAGCGTGGAAACGGGCGTGGAGCAATCGCAGGGAGCGGCGCGAGGGGAGCGGATCGACGTCGAACAAAAGAGCCGGCGAGACCATGTCGTAGACGACGACAAGCTGGTCAGGCTGCTTTCGACTTCCATCGGCCGCAGGGTGATTCCGGAGCTGCATCGGGCTTTCGCTTACCGCGCCACCCGGTTTGAAGGGTTCAAGATAGCGTGCTACGACGCCGCGTCGGGAGGGTTCTTTCACGCTCACCGGGACAATTTGAGCCCGTCGACCGCGCACCGCCGGTTTGCACTGACGTTGAACCTGAACGAGCAGTATGCGGGCGGGTGCCTGCAATTTCTGGAATTCGGCCCCCACCTCTACAGACCGGGGGCCGGCGGAGCGGTGGTGTTTTCCTGTTCGCACCTGCATGCGGTTACGGAGGTGACGTCCGGCCGCCGGTTCGCCCTGCTCTCCTTCATGTTCGGCGATGAGGCGGTGCGGCCTGGACAGCGCACATCATGAATGCCACGGCGGGCGGTGCGTATCACCAGGTGTGGACCATCTTTCCGTCGCCAGGGAACCAGACCGCATCGGTGAGAGTCGAGAGTCCCACGCCCAGAGTATAGCCGATCAGCAATCCCACGAAAAACGGCTGAAAGCTCCGGTAGAGCGCGATGCCGCCAAACCTGAGCACAAGGGACTTGAAAGCCCACACGAGAAAGACGGTAAAGGCCGTGACCCTCACGGGGAACGCGTAGCCCACCGTGAATCCGACGGGGTGCAGCGGCCACCAGGGAAAGCGCAGCCGGAGCATGCCCAGGAGCAGGGTGCCCAGAACGCCGGCTGCAATGAATGCAAGCTCCGTTCCCGTGAAGGTGGGCGGAGCGCCCGCCCACGTGACCACGCGGTTGAACATCCGGAGGCCGTAGCCGCCGAATACGTAAACGTGCCGGATATTCGCCGCGCCGGTGGCGCTGTAGCAGAGGTTGAGCGTGTAGGCGATCGACGCCGCGAATCCCACCACGAACGCCGCGCAGAGGGCCGCGGTCACCCGGAACCGGTCCCAGCGAAAGCTGTGCTGGATTCGGGCCACGTGTACGAGCGATGGCAGGATGAATTGCCGGTGGCTTTCAACCACATTGGCCGAAAGTGCCAGGCCCACGTGGTCGGCGGTCTGTACCTGTGCGCCCAGTATTGCCGCGGTCAGCGCCTGCGTGCGTTGCGGCGTTTCGATGTAGACCAGGCCCGTTTCCGCCACAATCTTGGACAGGCCGAGGAAAAAGACGAGAAGCAGCCCGAGCTGTACGGTGACCGCCAGGAAGGAAATTCCCAGTGCGTGCAGCCAGGCCACCGAATAGGCCAGGGATACCAGCAGGCCCACAACGGCGGCGCGATAGGACAGCAGTTCGTCTCTGTCGTCCATACCCGGCTGTTTCCTCCAGGCACTGCGAAATACGCCTGCGATGTGCTTTCGGGCGATGAAGAGGCCCAGAAGTACGAGCGCGACGAATCCCCCCGCCTGTTGCAGCAGAACCCCGCCGTGGTATTCGCTGCTGACGGTGATGCCGAGGCGGTTGGTCAGGCCGATCTCGAACAGTGACAGCACGTGGAAGAGCCAGACGGATAGCAGCACCTCCAGGTTTGTGAGGTAGCCGAACGCCGCGACCACGAAGTTGAATTTGATCTGCAGCGGCGGGAAGTCGTGGCCGAAGGACAGGGTGCTCGAATACGTGGGGCCGAGTGGAATGAAGGGCACGCGGTGAGAAAAGCGGGGGAGCACGTTCCACGCGAGAACGAAAATGCCGATCGCGAATCCTGCCCAGAAACGCCGGTTATTGAAGAGCGGGATGGCACCCGCGCCGGGATCGGATATCATCATCAGCGGCAGCCGGGCCAGGGGAAAGACGATCCTTTCGTGTTCCACCCACTGTTTGCGGAGGATGACGGCGATGCAGAGGCAGGCGAAAAAGAGCGCGAACAGAAGGGTGAACCACCAGAACAGGGGTACCAGCCAGACCTCCCAGGGAACGGGCTGGCCCCTGGGCAGACCTTCCCACAGGTGCGTGATCGCGCCGTTCCGGTCTCCGGGGACGGACCAGGACCGCAGGTGTTCCGTAACGTAGTCACCCCACCGGTTTTCGGGCGTGGCCTTGTAGTACGGCGTGGCGAGGACGGCGACAAGGCGGCCAGCGATGTTTTTCGTTGGAAACGCGCCGCCGATGAATCCCATGCAGAGGATCAGACCCAGTTCCCGGGCGTTCAGAGCCCGGAGCGGACGGAAGTGCTGCAGGACCCGATTGACGAGAAAGAGGAGAAGAAACGGCAGCCAGAGCGACATGGGCAGGTGGCCCAGGGAGACCCGGGAGGCCCGAAGGCGGTAGGTCGTGTCTGTCGCGAAGAGGCAGATGATAACCGTAAGCGCAAGGCCGATGAGGATGGAGCGGCGGCTGACAATATTCGCCATGGAGTGGGACCCGGGCTCCTGCGCGAGGTTTTGAGGATGTGGTGACTGCGTGATTCGAACGCGGAATCGACGTCCGGCTGTTGCGTACGGGGCTGAAAGTGGCGATAATATGAGGCGTATGGGCCCACGTGTCAACGGGTGAATGGCAGGACTTTCCCAGGCTCGCGTTGTAAGATGCGGGCAGCGTGGGCAGATGGGGTCCGCCGGAGGGTGTGTGTCCGATATCGGGAAGAGTCTACGTATCCGGCAGATGACGTCTGAGGACGTCGGGACCGGCATGCGGTTCAAGACGCTGGCCGGCTGGAATCAGGTCGAAGCGGACTGGCAGCGTTTTCTGGCGCTTTCGCCCGGCGGCTGTTTTGTCGCCGAGATCGGGGGCGAGCCGGCAGGCACGGTGGTGACGGTGACGTTCGACGGGGTCTGCGGGTGGGTCGCGATGGTGCTGGTGCCGCCCGGGCGCCGGCGGCAGGGTATTGGTACGGCGATGCTGCGGCACGGGATTGCCCACCTGCAGTCCAGCGGCGTGGACACGATCAAGCTGGACGCGACACCCATGGGACGGCAGGTGTACGTTCCGCTGGGGTTCCGCGACGAATACGGGCTGGAGCGAAGGGAAGGGGTCGGAAAGGCGTGCAGGTGGACGTCGGTCCGCGAAATGCGGGACACGGATCTTGCGGACGTGTTTGCCTTCGATACGCCCTGTTTCGGCGTTTGCCGGGAGGGTCTGCTGAGGTATCTGTACCGGGATTCAGGAGGTTTGTGCGGGGTCTACCTCGGGGAGGGCAGCACGGTTGAGGGATACGTGATGGTCAGGCCCGGCAGCAACGCCTACCAGATCGGTCCGCTGGCGGCGGTCCACGAGCGGGCGGGCAGGTCGCTGTTCTGCTGGGCGCTGGACAGGCTGGCCGGGGAACCGGTTTTCTTCGACGTGCCGCTGGAGAATCCACACGGGACGGGGTTGGCCGAGGAATTCGGGTTTTCCGTACAGAGGGGATTTATGCGAATGTTCCTTGGCAAAGATCCTTACGGAGGATTTCCTCGGCAGGTGTACGCAACTTCGGGACCTGAAAAAGGATAGCCGTCGGGGCGATCGCGGCGTACAGGACATGCTGTGAGAGGGTAATACGATGACACCGCGTCCGTTGCTGGGGATCACGATGGGGGATGTCTGCGGCATCGGCCCCGAGGTGATCGTCAAGGCGCTGAGCCATTCGAGTGTCTACGCGTTCTGTCGTCCGCTGGTGATCGGCGACGCGGAAGTACTCGCCGCGAACCTGGCGCACGCGAGCCGCCGGCTCGAGGTCCGGTGCGTCGACAACCCCGAATCGGGCGAGTACCGCTTCGGACAGATCGATCTCCGGGCGCCGGTCGACCTGGAACTTGCGCGGATAGAGACCGGTTGCGTGTGTCCCGAAGCGGGCAGGGCGGCCGTGGAGTGGGTGTATCGGGCGGCGGATCTGGCCGCGGCAGGGCGAATCGACGGGATCGCGACGGCGCCTCTGAACAAGGAGGCGATGAACCGGGCGGGGTTCCCGTATGCCGGTCATACGGAACTGTTGGCGGAGCGTCTGGGCGTGCCGGACGTACGCCTGATGCTGGCCTCGGAACGCCTTAACGTGGCCCACGTTACGGGACACGTGGCGCTGGAAGAGGTGCCGGAGCGGTTGACCGAAGCACGCGTTTTCGGCACCATCAGACTGCTTAACGATGCGCTTGCGGATATGGGCCGGCCGCATCCCCGCATTGCCGTGTGCGGCTTGAATCCTCACGCTGGCGAAGCGGGAATATTGGGAAGAGAAGACGCGGACGTGATCCTGCCGGCCGTTCAAAGGGCGAACGCCGGGGGGATGCGGGTAACCGGGCCGCTTCCCGCGGATACGGTTTTTCTGAAGGCGTACAACGGCGGCTTCGACGGGGTGGTGGCGATGTACCACGACCAGGGTCACGCGCCGGTCAAGCTGGTGGCGTTCCACGATGCGGTGAACGTGACGCTGGGCCTGCCCGTCGTCCGGGTCTCAGTCGACCACGGCACCGCGTTCGATATAGCGGGCAAGGGCGTCGCGAATGAGGCCAATATGCTCAGCACCCTGCGCCTGGGCGCACGCCTGGCCGGAAAGAAACGCGTGAAAGCCGATGGAGGTGAATAGTCCGGCAGCCAGCGTCCGCCATTGCGCTCAGTCCATGCCGGCGATGAAATCCATCGTGACAAGATAGTCGCCGGTGTCGGTGAAGACCGGTGACCGCGCCGGCGGGTTTTCCGCGAAGAAACCGGCATAGGCGTCGTTGAAATCCGAAAACAGCGACCGGTCATTGAGGAAGACGGTGACCTTGAGCACGTTCTCCAGTGAGGTGCCCGCGTCCTCGAGAATGCCGGATACGTTGGTGAGGATGCGGCGCGTCTGGGCCTTCACGTCGCCGGAATCCACCTCTCCCGTTTCCGGGTCCACGGCCGGCTGGGCGGATATGAATATCAGGTCGCCGTATATAATGGCCTGCGAGTAGGGGAACTTGGGGATGTTCCCCTTCGAACTGGTGAACGGTCGTTTCTTCATGAGAATGTCCTTTCGGGTGAACGTGCAACAAGCAATCTTCGGATGCCGTAATATACGTACCGTTCAGTCCGAGATTACAGATTTTCTGGAGTTTACATGACCGAATCGAAAAAAGCCAAATTTTCCACGCACGAGCATATCCTGGACAATCGTCACCACAGCGTTGCCGAATTTTTGCGCGTGCATCTATCCGATGCCGACGTGTACCGCCTCGTTTCAGCATATTTCACGATTTACGGATACGAGGCATTGGAATCCGAACTGCGTGGCGTAAAGGATGTCCGCTTTCTGTTCGGCGATCCTGCGTCTGTGGGTGAATTGGACCCTGGAGAGAAAGAGCCGAAATCATACGACCTGACGGAAGACGGCCTCTCGCCTCATCACGTTCTCCAGCAAAAATACCTGGCACGAAGATGCGAGGAATGGGTGCGGAGGAGGGGTGTCCGCATTCGATCGATCGGCAAATCCAACTTTCTTCATGGCAAAATGCATCTAACTGACTCCTCCAATGGAGGAGCGGCGGTTGTCGGGAGTTCAAACTTTACCAAGAGGGGTCTTGGCTGCGATCAGGGGTCAAACGTAGAAATCAACCTCTCTGCCACCGATCCGGCAATTCGTGCGGAATTGCGCACGTGGTTTGAAGATCTCTGGACAGACTCGGAACTCACCCGCAATGTAAAAAGAGATGTTCTCGACGCTCTCAACCGGATCGGCAAGGACCATTCACCGGAACTCATTTATTACAAGACGCTCTATCAGCTGTTCCGGGACGATATAGATGCGAGGGAAGCCAGAGATCAGAATATAGAAGACACGCACCTGTATGATACGGCTATCTGGAATGCTTTGTATAACTTCCAGAAGGACGGCGTCAAGAGCGTGATTACGCGCCTACAACAACACAATGGCTGTATACTGGCTGATAGTGTGGGGCTAGGAAAGACATATACGGCGTTGGCTGTTATTAAGTTTTTCGAGCTGAAAAACGAAAACGTGCTCGTGTTGTGCCCCAAAAAGCTGCGCGAAAACTGGGCGCTGTATCCCAGACATTACGCCCAAAGAGGCAATCCCTTTCTCGCGGACCGATTCCGATACACGTTACTCTCACATACCGATTTGACGCGAGACTACGGTATTTCAGGTGGTGTTAATTTGGAAGGATTCGATTGGCGTCATTTTGATATGGTAGTCATTGATGAATCGCACAACTTCCGAAACGATTCCAAATCTCGGGTTGACGACCATGGTAATTTGCGCCATAGTCGCTACTCGCGTCTGCTGGAAGAGGTAATCCAGGACGGTACACAGACAAAGGTGCTGATGCTGTCGGCGACTCCCGTGAACACGTCGCTTATCGATCTTCGCAATCAGATCTACTTGATGACGGAAGGTCGCCAGAATGTCTTTCGCGACAGCTTGGGGATCGGCAATATCGATGGCCTTTTGAAGCAAGCCCAGAGGGAGTTTAAATCGTGGGAGAGAACGACCGCGCAGACTGGAAGGAAGGACAAGTCAAAGCTATTGGAACAGCTAGGCGCAGATTTTTTCAGATTGCTAGGTGGAATTTCCATTTCCCGGTCGCGTCGCCAGATCGAGACGTTTTATGCTGACGAAATGGACCGAATCGGCGAATTCCCGGAACAGTTGCGTCCTGAGAATCACCATCCACCAACTGACCTTACTGGCGGACTCTCTTATGCAGAACTTACCGAGCAAATCGAAGCATTTGGCTTATCTGTGTATCAACCTTCCAGATACGTCGTGAGTGAAGAAGCGCGACGACGCCTGGTAGCGGAGAAGCAGACTCTGAGATTCAACCAGGAGGACCGCGAACGTTTTCTGATCGGTATGATTCGCACGAATTTCCTGAAGCGGCTGGAGAGCTCAGCTCATTCACTCGCGGAAACGCTAGGTCGGACGGTGGGGAAAATTGACGACTTGATCGAAAAGATCGATAAATTCCAGAAGAACCGACACGTGGCGAATGAACGGGCCGACGCCCTTCCGGACGATGACGAAGATGATGAGGAATTCCTGGTTAATCGGGCAAGAAACCCCTTTCACCTACGCGAGCTCGACCTTCCAAGGTGGAAAGAGGATCTGATCAATGATAGGGAGACGCTGTCTGCCGCATGGGAGAGAGTCCGGGGGATCACACCGGATCGGGATGGAAAGCTGAAAAAGATCAGGGAGCACATTCAAAACAGGGTGAAAAGTCCTACGAAAGACAAAGACGACAGGGTCAATCGCAAGATTCTGGTGTTTACGACCTTCAGAGATACTGCGGAATACCTTTATCGCAACTTATCTGACTTAGCGGAAGGGTTGGGTCTTAAATTGGCCCTGGTGGCGGGCGACGTAACGTATACGAAGTTTGGAGCCAACAACTACAACGCCATTCTCACCAATTTCTCGCCCAGGGCGCGTGGCCGCAATGGCGCCGTCAATGGTGAGATTGACCTGCTCATAGCGACCGACTGCATCTCGGAGGGCCAGAACTTGCAGGATTGCGATACGGTTCTGAACTACGATATCCACTGGAATCCAATTCGAATAATCCAGCGCTTCGGACGAATCGACAGGATTGGAAGCCGCAGCAAGACAGTGAGGATGATCAATTATTGGCCAACCGACGATATGGAAGTCTATCTTCGCCTGCAAAGCCGCGTGCAGGCGCGAATGGCGCTTGCCGACGCGGCTGCGAGCGGGACAGATGATCCATTGGACGAAGACGCATACGACGGGGTCCAGAGAGAACTGAGTTTTCGCGATCGGCAACTTCAGCAACTTCGCGAGGAAGTACTCGATCTGGACGAAGTCACGGATGGTGTCGTTATAAGCGATTTTACGCTGGACTATTTCTTTGCACAGCTATTGCGCTATCTTGAAAGGAAAAGGGATGAATTGGAAGCGACCCCCAACGGGGCCTATGCTGTAACCCACGGAGAAGGCAATCGGCCGGCGCCGGGAGTGGTATTTTTCCTGCGGCGGCGTAATGCAGTTAAAGACAGACGGGAAAAAATGGCCAGCCCGATACATCCATATTATCTGGCGTACATCCGGAGCACCGGAGTCATCCGCTACGGTTGCGCCAACGCGCGGCAGGTGCTTGAGCTGTTTGAGTCGCTGGCCATAGGAAAGACCGAGCCTATCCAAGCTTTATGTGATCAGTTCGACCGTGAGACCCAAAATGGGAAAGAGATGGCAAGTTACGACACGCTGTTAAAAGCCGTCATTGCTGAAATCGGTGGCGCGAACGTTGCCACGCAGATACGACAACTTGGCATTTTCGGTCAGCGTGACACAAAACTTCCGGTTAATTCCCGCAGTCCGAGTAACGCTGATTTTGAACTTGTGACTTGGCTGATTATCTCACAGACCTGAGCATGACCGATATCAAAAAGAAGATTCAAACGGCGATTGAGGCGATTTCATTCAGCGATTTTTCCGAATCAGCGAAAGACATGCTTGAAGTGCTTGGCTATCAAAGCGACCGCACCTTGGAACTTCCAGGCGACGTCAATAGCTTTATCCAGGCATTTCCGGCGTCTCGATCGAATACCAACAATGAACGGGCATTCCTTGAGCACGTCCAGTCCGTAAAGATAATCTTTCAGCTTACAAACGATGAAATCGCCCGGCCCATTCAACAATCGCATCGGAGTCAGGCTGCGGAGTTTGATGAGGGTCGACAGCAGAGCATTCTCTTCTTTGCGGTGGAACTTTGGAGGGACGACTACCCTCGCGGGATATATGATGAATTCACCAGGGAGATTGACAAGCGGATTAACGCCCCGGCAGTGGTATTGTTCCGTGCAGGAGACCTCTTTACTATCGCTGTTATTGGTCGTCGGCCGCACAAACTGGACGATAGTCTTGACGTGCTCGAACGAGTCACGTCGTTGAGCAGGGAGATTCCGACCGTAAATCCACGCCACAGCGATCTGGACGCTCTGGCTGACCTGTCTCTAACGGAATGTATCAGCTGGATGAATGCCAATGGAAAGCCCCGCAACTTTGACGGCTTACTGACAGCGTGGCTTTCAAAGCTAGATGCCACAGAACGCGGACAGCCGTTCTACCGATATGCATCAGAGTGGATTGAACGGGTAGAGTCTGAGGGCAAACTTCCCAAGGGAGAGGAAATTACTCTGCGAAATTACTTCAATGATATCGCTCGTTCAACACCACTATCGAGAGAGCGCGAGATAGAATTGGCTGAACGCACCGAGAATGGGGATGCGGAATCACGTGAGGCGTTAGTCACGGCAAATTTACGATTTGTCATCTACATGGCAAAGAAGTACAGAAATCGCGGTCTGCCCCTTTCAGACTTGATCAGCGCAGGAAATTTAGGTCTAGTAATCGCGGCCGACCGCTTCGATGGGGCAAGGGGCAACAGATTCATTACCTATGCAGTTTGGTGGATTCGCCAGTCCATTATAAAATCACTGGAAGATCATACGCGTCTTGTCCGGCTCCCCCTCAATAAGGTCAGTTTGTTAAACAAGATTTCGCGGGTATTAAATCAAGACTGGGATTCTGAGACACCGATGGTGGCTCGTACCACCGAACTCGAGGTGCCGTCGCAGGATGACCTGGAAGAAATAGCTGCCGAACTTGGACTCCCGGTCGAAACGGTCCTGGACACGATCACTAGCGGCCTGGGCATGTTGCCACTGGACAATTCTCCTATCAACCACGGAAGTGGGCTGGTAGAGACTTTGGTCGACGAGAACACGGCTCCCCCTGACGCTGAAATCGTGCGTCAATCTGCCGTAAATCAAATTGACGAAGCGCTTGAGCGCCTCACATCACGCGAGGCGGCGGTAATCAGCCTGCATTATGGCCTGAATGGCAGCGACAGCCATACATTGGAGGAAATCGGCGAGATGATGAATCTCACACGCGAGCGCATCCGCCAAATCAAGTTGAAGGCAATAAGCCGCTTGCGCCGTTGGTCGCGCGACCTCTTGGAACCGGAAATGTTCGCAAATTAACGCATCACGCCCGAGGGTTTATCGTCTGTGGGACCAAATCAACGGTGTAGTGACAGAGCCCTACGATGGTGCCTTCGCAGGCGCATTGGTTCATGGAGGCAGACTCGCGAAGTACATGCCGTTTCGGCCATGAATCACACCTGTCCAAAAAACGGTTTGATTTACTACGAAAGTCCCGATAGTGCGCGAAATATACGGATGGAAGAATCGTCCACAGAAATGGCGAAACGCTATGCCCACACTTTCACGAAAACTGTCATCCAGAGGAGGCCTGCGTACGATGTCGGCGAAACACGTCCATTACACGTAAGAGCAGACTGCCATGCAGAGCAGGCCCACGAAGGATCTACTGCAGCATGGGATCATCCCGGTGCGTTTTGCACGTTTCGATACCTGAGCGGCAGCACGTCCGCCCCTAGCGCGGGACGGAAGCGGCGAAAGATGCTTCGACTCCGCTCAGAATGACATGTATTGCAACAAACACCGACCGATGGCAACATGGTTACCGTAATCCCGGTCAAACCCGTTCAACATCGCGAATCGAATCCACTTTTCGAATCTCTTCTCCAAGTATCCCGCGGTTCTTGGTTCACGATTTTCATTATATTGGAAATAATATACTTACTTTGCAATAAGTTGAAAATTTCTACTCCATTTGACGGTTATTTGATAGAATTGCAAAGGAGTTTAGGGAGATCTCGACAGACGCTTGGATGCTGTAGACGAATGCTGGGCATCTCTGCAGGAACCGACCATGCGAAAGAAAATGGCTGTCTGCGCATGTGACTCAGGCCATTCGAATCTCGGTTCCACCATGATTACTCTCGTCCCTGACAGGTACGAACTTCATAGAAAGATTGACGATGACCTATCCAGACATTAGAGACGATATCCGATCTGCGTTGGAGAGGATTCCTTACGACGACTTTGATGTAGCCGCGAAACGCCTGCTCGAGGCGTTGGGCTATCAAAGCGAGCGCACCCAGGAATTATCAGGAAGTGTGGACGACTTTATTCGTGAATTCCCGGCTCCAAATCAAAACACGAAGACCGAAAAGGAGTTTCGCGAACTAACGCAATCCCTGAAGCTGATTTTTCAGGTGACAAGCGACGAGATCGCCTCCAGCACCCAGCCCACGATCGCATTTGATCCCGCTTCCTTTGACAAAGGACAGCAGCAGAGCTTCATCTTCTTCGCCGTGGAACTGAAGGAAGCAACCTACGCTCGCGGCCAGTACGCTCAGTTCACCCGCGAGATAAATAAGCGCATGAGCCAACCAACCGTAGTTCTGTTCAGCACGGCCGATCATCGGCTCACCCTGTCCTTTGTTCACCGCCGTGAGCACAAGCGCGACCCCGAGCGCGATGTCTTGGGTAATGTGTCGCTCATACGGGAGGTTGCCCCAGAAAACCCCCACCGCGCCCACTTGGACATCTTGGCTGAGTTGTCGCTGGCCGAGTGCACTAAATGGATGGATCTCCACAACAAGCCGAACAATTTCGACGGCCTTTTGGCCGCCTGGTTGGAAAAACTCGACACTGAGGAACTCAATCGGCAATTCTACCGCGAACTCTTCGATTGGTATGAGCGGGCGGTTAAGGATGCAAGATTCCCCAAGAGCGTTCCGGCGGAGCAACAGGTAATCCGTTTGATAACACGTATTTTGTTCGTCTGGTTCATAAAGGAAAAGGGATTGGTTCGGGAGGAATGGTTCATACAAGCCGAGATGGAGGAGTTGTTGAGTAATTTCGGTGGCTCCGACTATTACCGTGCAGTATTGCAGAATCTCTTTTTTGCAACTCTTAACGCGGAGATGCATGCGCGTGGTTTCAGTACCCAGAGAGAGCCCAGCCACAGGGTGTTTTCACGCTATCGCTATAAATCGCTCATCGACGACGTCGAGCGCTTCGAGGATCTGATGAACCAGACGCCGTTCATCAACGGTGGCCTGTTTGATTGTCTTGATGATGAAGAGTCGAGAAGTGCGGGGGGCAAACGCATTGACATGTTCAGCGATCCGGACCCAAACGAAGGGTCCTTGGCCGCGCAAGCCCGTCGTGACGCCTGGCGGGAACTGAACGTCCCAGACGCGCTGTTCTTCGATGAAGAATATGGACTGTTTCCTTTGCTCAATCACTACAAGTTCACTGTCGAGGAAAACACGCCAATAGAGCAAGAAGTGGCGCTGGATCCGGAACTACTGGGCAAGGTATTCGAGAACCTCCTGGCGGCCTACAACCCGGAGACGCGCGAAACGGCACGCAAACAAACCGGCTCCTACTATACGCCCCGCGTTGTGGTGGACTACATGGTGGACGAGGCGCTGGTGGAGACGCTTAAGCAGAAATGTTTGCCGAAAAGTGGAAACACCGATGATTGGGATACCAGTTTGCGCTGGTTGCTGGATTACGCGGATGAATTCAATGATGTCGATGTGTTGTTTGATAAATCCGGAAAGGAAAGCATCATTCGAGCGATTGCCGACCTCAAGGTGATTGATCCTGCCGTTGGTTCCGGCGCGTTTCCAATGGGCATCCTGCACAAGCTGATCTTGGCGTTGCAGCGGCTTGACCCGGATAATGAGCATTGGCAAGCTCTTCAAAAGGAACGCGCCAGAACGAGAGTTGACGCGGCGTTTGAAACCGGGGACCAGCGGCAACGAAACGCCGAGTTGTTGGAAATCAGCGAGACCTTCCAGAGGTATTCGGGGGACTTCGGACGCAAACTGTACCTCATCCAGAACAGTATTTTTGGCGTGGACATTCAGCCGGTAGCCTGTCAGATCGCAAGATTGCGCTTCTTTATCTCCTTGGCCATTGAACAGAAGTCGGACGAGACAGCGAAGAATTTGGGCATTAAACCCTTGCCGAATCTGGAGACACGTTTTGTTGTGGCGAACACGCTCATCGGTCTCGAGGGTGAGCGAATGTTGAAGAACAGGAGAGCGCAGGATTTGGAGCGTGAACTGAATGAAAACCGCGAACAGCATTTTCACGCCTCCACACGGCAGCGCAAACTTGAATGTAAGGAAAAGGACGAAATCCTGCGGACACAATTGGCAACGGAGCTGCGAAATCTTGGACTTCCAACTGATGCAGCCCTCAATATCGCGCATTGGGATCCTTATGACCAGAATACAGTTGCGCATTGGTTCGATACCGAGTATATGTTTGGAATTACCGGTGGTTTTGACGTCGTAATTGGAAACCCTCCTTATGTTAGTCACGACAAAATCCCAAAACATCAGAAATCCATTGTTAGGAAAAGCTATCTTTCGTACCAGCCATTTGCCGACTTGTATTGCTACTTCATAGAGAAGGCACTGAGGTTGCAAAACAATACAGGCGTATTGAGCTTTATCACTTCCAATTCGTATTTGAGGGCAGAATACGGAGCCCCCATCCGCGAATTGCTGAGCAAGAGAAACGCCTTACTCAGAGTATTAAGTATTGAAGACTCACAGGTTTTTGCGAGCGCAATTGTTAATGTAGCGATAATCGTCTCATGTAAATCATCCCAGATGTTTGATGAGCCTTGCGTAGTTGTTAACTCACCACTCACAAGTGGAATTCCAATTGAAGACTTTGTCGAAAGCAACGGTTTTGATTATCCCCAAGCCGGAGCGTATTTGGATGCCAACCCTTGGACCCTCATACGGCCAGAGCTGATAAAGCTTCAAAGAAAAATCGCGTCCACCGGAAAGACTCTCGAACAGCTCAAGACGAAAATCAGACTTGGAATTGCTACGGGTAGCAATGAAGCATTTATAATAGATGAAGAGAAGAAACGGGAACTCTGCGAGAAGAGCCCAGTTAACACTGCCATAATAAAGCCGATTCTTAGAGGTCGGGATATTCATCGCTACAGCTACATTTCATCGGGACAACATATACTGCTGGCCAGGAATGGTGTGAATATAAGGAGGGATTATCCCCAAATATACAAGCATTTCGAGTCGTTTGGAGGCAAGTTTAAAAATCGCGGCGCACGAGGAAAACACTGGACGAACTTACGTGCTTGCTCGTTTTATGACGATTTCAAGAAAGAAAAGATCGTATGGATTGAACTAACAGACTTGGGTCGATTCGCGCTTTGCAATGAGGAGATATACCTTCTGAACTCGGCGTATTTTTTGATTCCACCATCAGGAATAGATTCGAAATTCCTTCTTGGAGTTCTAAATTCAAGCACAATTCGGTTTTGCCTTTACGTTACAGCAGAAACAAGCGGGATGGGAACAAGCCGTTGGATCAATAACTATGTGAAGCAGTTTCCAATACCAATAATACCGCGTGAAAATCAGTTTCAAATTGCGAACATCGTTGACAAAATCCTCGACGCCAAACGTGTCAACAACGGTGCTGACACCAGCGAACAGGAAGTGCAGATAGATCGCTTGGTCTATGCACTGTACGGGCTGACTGCTGAAGAGGTCGCCGCGGTGGAAAATATCTTAGGCGCTGAGGAGACCGATTAAAAGGACTATACAGATTCAGTTTTCGCCACTCGCAATGTTGCGTTCGCCCGTCACGCTATTGGTAATATGGTAACAAACAACCCTGCCTCGGTTCAGAGACTACCGGTGGATTCGAGTGGGTCTATTTTCTAAACTCGCACGAATAGACGATTAGACCACCCAGCACATTTCGCCATCTGGCGTATCCACCTCTTCGCTGATCGCCACCCAAAGGGTAAAAAGAAACCTGCGTCCGCTGCTTGCCGCCGAACAGAAAGCGGGGGAGAAAGGCCTTTACCTGTGCCACTGGGTCTAACTCAGCAGCAAGGTGTAGGGCGGCAATGGCATAAGTGAAATTTCGTTCTGCGGTGCCACTTACCCGAGCAATTGCAGCTTAGGTCGCCTCCATTGCGATTTGCTTCAAGCTCACTTAACCAGACCGAAAATAGCCCGAATGGGGATACAATATGGACCATACCCACATCGTTCATTCCAGTGATCTTGAACGATATGCAGATACTCGAGAAAGCCAAGCCGTAATTCCAGAGTTGATCTACTTGCTTGTAAGGCAATCTTCAAACCCATCCGTGTGTCGAATTCCCTATGGAGACGATGTCAATCAACCAGGTTGGGATGGGATCGTTGAAGCTGAAGTAGCGTTTCTCGAATTTGTTCCGGAAGGTAGATCTTACTGGGAAATCGGCACTGGGGCAAACCCGCAGACTAAAGCTTCGAATGACTTGAAGAAGAGGACGGACACTCTCTCGGAAACTGAAAGGGCTGAAGCATCGTTCATTTTTGTGACTCCCCGTTCCGCCGGTGCAGGTGGATGGAATGAGCCCAAGCAGGCAGGGTGGCTGGAAAGCAACAAAGCAGAGGGTTGGAAAGAGATTCGAATTGTCGACGGCGTTAAACTCGCGGACTGGTTGCGAGAGTTTCCAGGGGTAGGTCGTTGGATGGCGAAAAAAGTCGGTTTGTCGTCCAGCTTAGGCGGGCTTACAACTCCGCGCGAACATTGGGATATTATCGCTACTCCTACGACACCGATGGATCCACCCCTTCCTGCAAGTCTGTTTACTGAAGGACGTAGCAACGCTTGCGATGCTCTTCAGGGGCTATTCGAAGGTAATTCAAAAAGGCTGCTGATGTTTGCAGAAAGTCGTAACGATGTCGCAGATTTCGTCGCAGCCTATATCCAGACACTTGATGAGGAGACCGCGCAAAACTACGCTCACCGATGCTTGTTTGTTTCGGAAGAGGATGCTTGGCGGGCAGTCGTGGAGACGCGCGGATCACACGTTCTTGTGGCTGATGTTGAACTTGGTTTGGAGACGGAGGGGCGAGCCGATCTCCAAAAAATCGCCACGCAAAAAGGACATTCGGTCATCATTCCTCTTTGTGGTGCATTGGCAATGGAGAGTCACGATATTATCAGACTTCGAAGTTCGTCCCAACACCGTATCGAGACAGTCCTAAGAGAGGCAGGTTTCACAGAGGTTCGGTCCAAAGAGTTGGCCGGAATTGGTGGGGATCGAATTTCTGCGATACGCAGAAATTTTCAGGGACTTGGGACGCTGCCACCTTATGTAACCTGGGAGAATGCAGACCTTTTTGCACTTGCAGGGCTTGTCGGAAAATGGGACGGAAACAGTCCGGCAGACCAGGCTGCTATCGAAAGGTTGTTGGGAAAAGGATATGGGGAGTGGATCGAGACATTGAGATCTGACACGCTTCGCTCGGACTCTCCCCTAACTCAACTCGATGAAAAATGGCGAATTGTCGCACGGGGTGAAGCGTGGAGCGCGTTGGGAAATAGAATTACGGATGAGGATTTAGATCGGCTCCAAGAGGCAGCTATTTCAGTTCTTGGAGAAAGAGACCCAACGTTTGATTTGCCGAGAGAAGAACGATTCGCGGCAAGCATTCACGGTAAGCAATTAAGACATTCCAGTTTTCTTCGTCAAGGTTTGGCAGAAACGCTTGCTCTAACCGGAAGTCGCCCAAAAGCACTTTCCTTCTGTACTCTTAACAAACCCGAAAATACGGCAGTTCTCACAGTCCGGGGACTCTTGGAAAGTGTGGACTGGGACCGTTGGGCGAGTTTGGATTCGTTGTTGCCGCTGCTAGCCGAAGCGGCTCCCGGAGAGTTTCTCGATGCAGTGGAGTCGGCGCTAGAAGACTTGGACCAATCGCCGTTTCACGAGCTTTTCGCTCAGGAGTATAGTGGAGGCATTGGAGGTTGCAGCTACATGAGCGGCCTATTGTGGGCACTGGAGACTCTTGCGTGGAATCCAGATTTCCTCTCTCGCGTAGCCGTGATTCTATCCGACCTTGCCTCCATTGATCCTGGAGGAAACTGGGCAAACCGTCCATCGAACACCCTCGTAGACATCTTCTTACCCTGGCATGTGCAGACATGTGCCTCAGTCGAAAAGCGGAAAGCGGCTGTTGAAACTGTTCTCCAAGAACAGCCAAAAGTGGGTTGGGAGTTAATATTAGGTTTATTGCCGCACGATCACGGCTCTACGAGCGGGTGTCATCGACCAACATGGCGAAACTACATTCCGAGTGATTGGAAGGACAGTGTCCTGAGTTCAGAATATTGGAAGCAAATAACGATTTACACAGAATTGGCAATTGGACTCGCAAAGACAAGCACTGAGAACCTTGAGGAGTTGATTAACCGTTTGTCCGATTTGCCTGAGCGAGCACGCGAGAATATTCTAGAACATTTGGCTTCGGAAGAGGTCAAAGCTTTGCCCGAGGCTGAGCGTGTTTTGCTCTGGGAGAAGTTGAGAAATGTAGTCTGTCAACACCGTAAATTCGCAGACGCTAAGTGGGCAATGTCCGAAGATAGTGTAGCAAGGATTGAGGTTGTGGCGAATTCCCTGGCTCCCGAGAGACCAGAGGTGAAATATCGATACCTCTTCAGTGGTCGGGGCTTTGGTGATTTCGACGAAAAGGGAGATTTCGCAGAGCAGCAAAAGCGTCTTGAAAAGGCTCGTCAGAATGCTGTGCAGACGATTATTGACAAAGCAGGTCTCGATGCTGCTTTGACTTTCGCTCAGAGTGTTGCCTTACCCTTTGAAGTCGGACATGCCATCGGTTGTATCGGAAGCGAAGAGATTGAGGCAAATATTCTTCCTTTACTGCTTGATGCTGATGATGAAATTGAGAAGCAGGTTGTATCAGGGTTCGTTTCGGGGCGATTCTCGAGATTGGGTTGGGCTTGGGTTGATCAGGTACTCAGGCACGATTGGGATGACATTCACAAAAACGCATTCCTGATTCTGCTTCCATTCAATGAGGGCGCTTGGAGTCGCGTACGGAGCCACCTCGGCGATGAGAATGAGAAGCTTTATTGGATGAAGGCTGGCGTAAACCCGTTTGGGCCAGATCGAGACCTGAATCTAGCAATTGAGAAACTGATCGAATTCGGGCGGGCTCCCGAAGCTGTACTTTGTGTATATCGCACGATCCAAGATGAAAATGGATTTAACAAAGACCTTGCAATTCGAGCGCTTCTTGGTGTGCTGGAGACGCCCGACGCGGGGAATCGACTGGATCCCAATAGGACCGTCGACGTAATAAAGCACTTGCAGAAATCGATTACCGTGGAATCGGACGCACTCTTTAGAATTGAATGGAACTTCCTTCCGTTGCTTGACCGGTTCTCCTCAGGGTCGCCAGTTACACTCGAAAGACGGCTTGCCTCAGATCCTGCATTCTTCGCTGAGGTCGTAGCACTCATTTTTCGTTCAACAAAAGAGGACGAAAACATCTCAGAAATCAGCGAAGAGAGAAAAAAGATCGCCCAGAATGCCTACAGGCTCTTATCCGAATGGAGTACTTGCCCGGGAAAACTTCCCGATGACTCCTTTGATGCACTTATTTTTAGGCAATGGTTAGAGGAGGCAATTCGAATTACGGAAACGACTGGCCACAGACAAGTCGCTCAGATACAAATTGGCCATGTATTGACACACGCGCCACCTGACCCCGGTGGCCTGTGGATACACGATGCGGTCGCGTCCGCCTTGAACGCACGAAACGCGGGACATATGCGATCAGGATTTACGACTGAGCTATTCAATCAGAGAGGAGCCCATTGGTTTACTGCCGGGAGAGAGGAACGAGAGTTGGCGCAGTTGAACCGCGAAAAAGCAGAAGCCCTCGAGGAGAGGCGTTATTCAAGATTTGCGACCGCAATGCGCAGGTTTGCGGAGAGATATGAGCAGCAGGCGGATCGAGAATTAAGAAGAAGCGAATTCGAAGGACGATAATTCCGTGCGTCATTCACATTGGTAAAGACAACTCAACGCGGTTAAACGAGGACTTGACAACCCACATGGGAATTGACTGACGAGAACGTTGCCAATCGGGATTGATCAACTTGGAAAGGAGAATCCGATGACCCCCCATTGGCCGCATGTTCAGAGTTTCCAACAGAGCCAGGAACTCCTGTCCGCGATCAATACCTTGTCAATCCACCGAAAACTGAAAGATGGCGGGCATCCTGACACAAACAGAATCGAAGCAGCAGAACAGGCAAAAGAAGCCCTTATTGCGTTTTTTGATAAACTGGACCACGTCGCGCAGAACATAGAAGATGGACATCCAACGCCAGTGCTGGGTGTGGATTCACGGTTTATTCGTCTGGCAGAGAATTACGTCGACGCGAAACATGCTCGCGGTCAATCTGCATCACCGTTCTTCGAACGTCCTCTGTCACAAGTCGAGGGTTTGTTCTATTCCGAACGCACCCGAGACCGTAGTGAACTCCTCGAGATACTGGCAGCGTTCCGTGTGCTGCTCGAAGAGCATGTCGGTGCAGATACGAAGTGGCTACTCGCAGACATTTGATAGCCGTGAACTTCACGCCCCTACGTTTCCATATAGAGTGAGGCAACTTCCCCTTCAGGCCAAATGTCGTATAAAGGGAGGGGATGCGTGCAAGACACGAGCTACAACACCCATATCGCACGTTTTGATTGAAATCAGTCGCTGGTCGTGGTATTGAACAGGTCAACATAGACGGTGACCTCGCCCAACACGGATGTGCCGGAAGGGGCGGTGGAATGGACATTAATTCGACGGTTCGCCGGAGCAGAGAATCAAACAACAATAGAGGCGAATCATGAAAATAGAGTTGGAGAATTTAGGCGTACTCAAAAAGGCGGAATTTGAACTGGGCGAGCTGACGCTGATTTGTGGCGGCAACAATACAGGCAAGACCTACGCGACCTATGCCCTGTTCGGATTCTTATCGCACTGGAGACGTCATATAAAAGCTGGAGTCCCCGACAGTACTATTCAGGAACTGCTTCAGGAACTGCTGAGTGATGGTGTAACGCGGCTGGATGTTGTGTCCTTTGCCAAAGAGGCGAGACATATCCTCAGAAAGGGATGCGAGGAATTCACGCGCCAGCTTCCAAGAATCTTCGCTTCGAAATCCGGGCGTTTCAATAACACGAGATTTCAGGTTTTTGTGGAGACGGAAAAGTTATCGTCAATCAAGAATCATGCGTTTGAGCACACAATGCGATCTGCGGATGACGATCTTATTTCATTGTCAAAGGCTGGTGGAGAAAACGAAGTCGTGGTTTCCCTGTTGATGGAAAAACAGAAAGGCGGATTGCCCGAGAGTTTGATCGAAGAAGTCATATCGGACGGGATTGTTGAATTGACCTTCGGCCAATTCTTCCCCTCTCCTTTTATCGCCAGCACAGAGCGCACCGGCGCGGCAATTTTCCGAAAGGAATTGAATTTTGCCCGGAACCGTTTGTTGGAGGACATGAATCGAGTGGACAGAGACATTAACCCGATGGAATTGATGTCCAAGTCCTACCAGGATTATCCTTTGCCGGTCAAAGACAACGTGGACTTTATTGGCCAACTTGAGGAAGTTGCGAAGAGAAACAGCTATCTTGTCGAGAATCACCCGCATATCCTGGATGATTTCGTGGACATCATTGGTGGAGAATACGTTGCCGGAAATAATGACACAATTTACTTCAAGCCAGTACGCGGTCAGCTAAAGCTGACGATGGACGAGAGTTCCAGTGCGGTACGTTCCTTGCTGGATATCGGATTCTACTTGCGCCATGTCGCGAAACCGGGTGACCTGTTGATGGTGGATGAACCGGAATTGAACCTTCACCCGGAAAATCAGAGGCGAATCGCTCGCCTCTTCGCGCGTCTGGTGAATCTGGGTATCCGCGTCTTCGTGACTACGCACAGCGACTATATCGTGAAGGAGCTCAATACGCTGATTATGCTGAATCATGACAAGCCCTATCTGAAGAAAATCGCGGAGCGAGAAGGGTACAGTTGCGAAGAATTCCTTTCCGCTGGTAAAATCAGGGTTTACGTGGCGCAAAAAGCGTTGATGAATCTGGAGGGAAGACGACGGAGAAGCCGCCACCCTTCACTTGTGCCGGCGAGTATAGATCCGGATCTGGGTATTGAGGTAAGCAGTTTCGACGAGACCATCAACAAAATGAACGAGATTCAGGACGCCATTGTGTGGGGTGGAGATGAATGATGTCGGATTTTGAAATCTTGCGAAATCTGATCCGGGACGACGCACAGGCGTTGGTTGAATATGAATACAACAAGAAGACAATTGTGCTGCAGGAACCTGGAGACCGACGACAGCCTGCATATTCACTGAAGATTCGCAACTCGCCAGACGAAATTATCGCATTTAAAGCGGATGCATTTCCGCCTGGGAAAGATATTTTCAGAAACAGCAGGGGAGAGTGCAAGCGCGCCGATTTCATACTCATCGCCAGTGACGACAGGGTAAATTGGATTGTTATCATTGAGATGAAGGGTGGCAATACAGATATGGCAACTGCAATCGAGCAACAATTGCGTGGAGCACAGTGCCTGGTTGCCTACTGTCGCGCCATTGGTCAGGAATTTTGGAAGAATCCGGGATTCCTGAAGAAAACGAACTACCATCAACGTTTCGTTAGCGTCAAAAACATCGGGATAGACAAGAGGCCTACACGAATACCTCCGCCATCCGGTCGGCACGACGCACCGGAGCGGATGCTTAAATTCAACGCCCCGGCCAAAGGCGTCCTGCAATTCAAGAGTCTCGTTGGATCGCGTCGTCGTTGAACTGAAAGCGGTCGTTGCACCGGCAGCGGTTCACCTTTCGATCCTGATCCTGACGATTGCATGGACAACAGCTACAAAAACCGGCCGCCCGCAACGGACACAGCGATAATGAAATGGAGACGGCCCTGTGATCATGTCAACGCTAACCGATAAATGGCAAACCACAATCCCGGCCGAAGTCCGCAAGGCACTCCACCTGAAGCCCCGGCAGCAGCATCCGGCGACCACGTGGCGACGTTTGACACGGACTTCGACCGATTTGAGGATGTAAAACGCTGGCAGTTTAATCGGCACTCACCTTGAACGCTCATTGGCGTAATCGCCGCCATTCGCCCGCGTGAGCGACTTCGCACTCAAAATGAATTCTTTCCGCAACAACCGTCTGCGCGACCACGAAACACCCCTGAGCACCGTGTGGCTGCTCAACGACATCGCCGAGTCAAGGGGAAAACAGGAGCTATTTACCCGACAGTCGCCGCAAGCTCTCAAAGCGCTCCGCGACACGGCTGTTATTCAGAGCGCTGAATCTTCCAATCGCATTGAGGGGGTGACGGTCGCCCAGGCCCGACTTCACCCGCTGGTACTCGGCCAGGCGAAACCCCGTGACCGCTCCGAGCAGGAGGTGCAAGACTATCGACGTGCCTTGGACGAGATTCACTCCGACTATGCCACGCTTTCTATCACGCCGGAAGCCCTGCAACACTTGCATGCCCGTTGCCAGTCCGCCAGCGGCGACGCAGGCCAATTCAAACGAGTCGACAACGACATCGTGGAATTCCTGCCTGGACAGGCCCCGTTAGTTCGGTTTCGCTGCGTCGCGGCTGCGGAGACTCCAGCGGCTGTAGAACAGCTCTGCCAGTATTACCAGTACGCCCTCGATCAAGATAATATCCCACCGCTCATCGCCATCGCCGCCCTCGTCCTGGATTTCCTTTGCATCCATCCTTTCCGGGACGGCAACGGCCGCGTGTCTCGGTTGCTCACACTGTTGGCGCTCTATCAGCATCGCTACGAGGTAGGTCGCTATATCAGCTTGGAACGCCTCATTGAGGAATCCCGGAAATCCTACTACGAATGCCTCCGGCTCAGTTCACAGCGCTGGCACGATGGCAAACATCAACTGACGCCGTGGTTTAACTTCCTTTTCGCGATCATCCGCCGCGCTTACGTCGAATTAGAGAAACGCGCCGATCAATTCAAGGCCCCACGGGGTGCCAAGTCCGAGCGGGTGCTCGCCGCCATTCGTGCCCAACCGGGAGAATTCCGCCTGCGCGACCTCGAACGCGCCTGCCCCGGTGTCGGCCGCGAATGGATTCGCACCCTCCTGGCGAAGCTGAAAAAATCTGGCGACGTAGTCTGCAGCGGGCGAGGCCCAGGTGCGCGCTGGCGTTTTATCGGGAATAAGGGTAGTAATGCTTGAGTAAGGGTAGTAATAAGGGTATTAATCGAACGATGATAGTCATTGTCCACGCTCAATTTCGAGCCGGATTGTCCGCTCTTCGATAGTAGATGACCTTGATTCGAAATTATCCTGGGACATTGCTGTCCAGGAACCGCGGGATTCTGGGACATGAGATTCGAATAGTGGCTTCAATTGGCGATTTTGTACGCGATTCACCCTGAACACGAAAACCAGGTTGCCATGGGTTCCCCTTTGTTGCAACACGTGTCCTTCCGAGCGGTGTCGAAGCAGGAACGCTTGTGCTGCATTTTTGTTCAGACTGATAGGGAGACGCTCGCCGCTGATCTGATGCTGCAGTAGATCCTTCGTCGGCCTGCGCCTCTTCCGGATATGACAGTGGGAAGTACGTGTAGCGGAGGCGTTTCGCCGACGTCGCGCGCAGGCCTCCTCTGGATGACAGTTCAGGCGAACACTTGAACGATACATTTCATTAAAGGCAATCGATAGTCCTGTCATTCTGAGCGGAGTCGAAGAATCTCCCGTTTTCTCGATTGTACGTTCAGCATACGGTCTTTGTAGACGACCTTGTGCGCGGACACATCGCGTACCTGGCGGTTTCTTCGACCCTTCGACAAGCTCAGGGACTGCAGGCTCAGGGCAAGTCCTCAGGATGACAGTCTCCGTCCCCGTTTTTTTGGTGGTCGCCTTGAGGCATTTATTCGTGTAAATTCGTGCCTTTCGTAGTTATGCTGTTGCCTTTCAGCCTTTTTCTTGTTTTTGGTATTCCCGCAGTCTCGCCTTTTCGTGCCTTTCGTATAATCGTATTCTCGTCTATTCGTAGTTTCGCGTTTTTCGTAGTTAATCTTTTTTATTTTTTGGACAGGCGAAAATTGAGGTCAATCCTACAAATCCCGATCTAGGGGGGGTAGACTCTTGAAAATCAGACCGGACCTCGTTCCCACGGCCGAGAGGGACAATCTGGAGGTCGTTCAGCTGACGGATGAGTCGATTCCGTCCTCGCACATTTACATGGAAGCGCAGATTTTCGCGCCCGATTCGCGGCGGCTGGTGCTCCACCGCTCCGCGCATCCGCACGGCTCCAATCCTAAAGACCCGGAGCACCGGTACCTGGTGTGCGACCTGGAGGACCACTGCCGCCTGGCGCCCCTCACGACGGAATTGGGAACGACCGCGCCCTCCATCTCGCCCGACGGCGACTGGCTGTATTACTTTGTCGACGAAACCGACCCCGCGAATCCGGGACCGCTCACGCTCAAACGGGTGAGACTGGACGGGTCGGACCGCGAGGTGATTGACGTCCTGGACCATCCCGTCCCTGGCACGGATTTCCGGCTCAGCCGTCCGTATCCGCTCTCGACCATTTCTTCCGACGGAAGGCGAATCGCCATCTCAGGATTTCTGGGGGACGGCCGAACCGCAGGCGCCACCTGGGGTCTGCTCGTCTTCGAAATCAACGAGCCGTCCGCGCGGCTGGTCTTTCATGGACCCTCCTGGTGCAATGTCCATCCCCAATACACGCGGCAGACCGATGCGGACGCCTCGCACGACATCATGATCCAGGAGAACCACGGCAACGTCGCGACCCCCGATGGCAGGATCGAGAAGCTCACGGGCGGACCGGGCGCCGATATCCACCTGATCCGGGACGATGGGACCTCGCTCCGGGACTTCCCCTGGGGGCGGGACGGGAACGAATTCTGCCAGGGGCACCAGTGCTGGCAGGGGCGGTCCGACGTTGCGATCACCAGCACGTCGACGCGTGAGCCCGATGAAAGGCAGCTCATTTCAGGCCGAGCGGCGGCGCACGCGGGGCACCACGGAAACGGGACGCCCGACGGATGGCGAAACGATCTGTCCCGATCTTTCGACGTACCGGACTTCTGCCACTTCGCCACGGACGTCTCCGGACGCCGCCTGATTACGGATGCCGGTCCGCGTGACGGGGGCGGCGCGGTCTGGCTGTTCGATCTTCCCGGGGCGGATGATGGCGCGTTGTCGAACGCGAGAAGGGTTGCGAACCCCGGGTCCTCCTGGCGAAAGGACACCCATATTCATCCCTTCCTGGCGCCGGACGGAAGTACGGGGTTCTTCAATTCAGACGAAAGCGGCGTTTTACAGGCCTACATGGTACGCGGCTGGGCTTGACCTTAATTCGTAAGTCTTCGGGGACGTTAATTCGAATATGTGCTCGTAAATAAAGGCGATTAGACGGCGGATTACCAGGATACAACAGGTCACTGGACGTGATCGGGACCTCTCCCCCCGGCCACCCGACCACCGGGTGAGACGTAAGACGGGAGAGGGGAGAGATTTCCTGCCTTGTGAAGGTTCTTTTCGGGCCGAAGGCAGGAAGTTACGAAATATCGGGCAAGGACTTCATCTACCGTCTTCCCTCTAACGTCTCCCCGCATTTCATCTACCCTCTACCGGCTCCCGTCTCACCGCCTTTGGTCTTCCCTCTACCCTCTACCCGCATTAAGGCTCTTTGTGGCCAATTGGACTGTAGTTTTTTTCGAATTTAGGTTAACTACAAAGCATCAATGAGAGGCGTGCGATGAAGAAAGCATTGATGGTGTATGGCGGCTGGGAGGGGCACGAGCCCAGACAATGTGTGGATATCTTCGCGCCGATCCTCGCCGGGGAGGGATTTGACGTGGCGCTTTCGGATACGATGGACGTGTATCTGGATGCCGACCGCATGGCGGAACTGAGTCTTGTGGTTCCGATCTGGACGATGGGAACCATCGAACGGTCTCAGGAGGAGGGGTTGCTGACGGCGGTCAGGAACGGCGCAGGGATAGCCGGCTGGCATGGCGGAATGGCGGACGCATTCCGAAACCACACCGAATACCAGTTCATGGTTGGCGGCCAGTGGGTGTCGCATCCCGGCGGCGTCATCGACTACGAGGTAAACGTCGTGGACCGCGAGGATCCGATCACGCGAGGGATTCACGACTTCAGGATGCATTCGGAACAGTATTACATGCACGTGGACCCATCCAACCGCGTGTTGGCGACCACCACGTTCCGGACGAAGGTGGCGCCGTGGGTAAACGGTTGCGTGATGCCGGTGGTCTGGAAGCGGATGTGGGGAGAGGGACGGGTGTTCTACTCCTCGCTGGGGCACGTGGCGCGGGATTTCGACGTGCCGGAAGCGCGCGAGATTCAGAGGCGGGGGATGCTCTGGGCAAGCCGGTAACCGGCCCGGAATACCCGCAAAACTGTGCGACATGCTTGACAACGGCGCACGGGTGTTGTATTTTCAAATCAGAGAGCGAGGCGGCGTGGCCAAGTGGTAAGGCAAGGGCCTGCAAAGCCCCTATTCGGCGGTTCGAATCCGCCCGCCGCCTCCATTTAACGGATGGGCCAGCGACTGTCTTCTTAGAAGCTGTTTTAAAATTCCTGGTGAGTCCCGAGCGCGAGCGAAAATGTGTCGGTCAAGACGGGCAAATTCGCCCATATTTGGTATACGGGTGGATTTGACCAACGCAGACCGACGCTCTTGCAGCCGCGCGAAGACCGCTGGGGGTCTTAAGACAGCTTTTTAAGATTAGTCGTTGTTTTTTTGGAAGTAGGAGAAACGTATAATCCCGCTTGACAATGAACCGGCGGTTGGCTATTTTCGATTCCGGTGCCGGAGTGATGGAATTGGTAGACATAGGGGACTTAAAATCCCCCGGGCCGATAAGCCCGTGCCGGTTCGAGTCCGGCCTCCGGCACTCACACGAATACGAAGCTAAGAGGGTAGTCCTATGAAAATGGGAAATAAGGAACTGATTATTGTGGGGGATCGGGTCCTGGTCAAGCAGGAGGAACTCCAGGAACGCACCGAGGTGGGCCTGTACCTGCCGCAGACGGTCGTCGAAAAGGAGGAGGTCCAGGGCGGGAGGATTATGCTGACGGGTCCCGGCATGCCGCTGCCGCAGCCGCACGACGTCGACGACGAGCCCTGGCGGAGCGTACCGGACGAGCCCAAGTACCTCCCGATGCAGGCTCAAGTTGGCGATTATGCCCTGTTCATGAAAAAGATGGCGATGGAGATCAAGTTCGAGGGCGAGAAATACCTGATTATACCACACAACTCGATACTGGCGCTGGTCCGGGAAGACGTCGACGGCCTGGAAGCGTTTAACGACGTTGACGATTTCGAGACCTGACAGACCCGTCCGGGTCCGGGCGCCAGGTTCCTAATCGGACCTTCCTGCAGCGGAGGGCAGGTTCGTAAGGGCGGCTTCCGGCTCGTCTGCAGGCGCGGTTTTCAGCGCATCCGGAATCACGACCCCTGCCGAGACGATCATCTGCATCGCCTCTTCCACCGTGAGCGAGACGTTCCGCACCTTTTCGGGTGGAAACACAACCGACCAGCCGGTGGCCGGATTTGGCGAGGTCGGAATAAACACGCAGCGACCGATCCGGCCCTCGTCGTCCATCGGAATATCTCCCGTTGCAAAACCCAGAATCCAGAGCCCGTCGGATGGATATTCGGCGAGTACGACCCGGTTGAAACCCCTGTCTTCGTCCGGTGAGACGACCGATTCCATGAACTGTTTTACCGGACCGTAGATGCTGCCGATTACCGGAAGCCGCTTTATAAGATCGTCTCCCCTGCCAATAATGCGTTTGCCGAATACATTGCCGGCCAGCAAGCCGGCAAGCCAGATCAGGATAAGCGTCAGGACCAGCCCCAGCCCGAAGACATCGTCTTTGGTCTGAAAAATGCGCTTCACCAGCGGCTGAGCCAGGCCGTCAATCCACTGAAAGATGATCTGGAGAACGATAAACGTAACCACGACCGGCACCAGAAGCGCGATCCCGGCAATAAGCGTACCGCGAAAGCTCATCCGCGCGCGTTTACCCAGGCTTGAAATACGTTTGTGCTCTCCCATCGATCTTCCGCTCCGCGGGCGCCGTTGCGTTTCGTGGATGAATTCCGCTTCGAATTATACCGTCTTCCCGAGTGAAAAGCAAGATTCAGGGTGTCGATTCCACCTGGGTGAAGGACCTTGCCATGAGGTCGATCTGGCGAAGATAGGGTTCTTTGCGTTTGTTCGGTGAATACACACCGCAGTCGATGAAGTAGAACCGGTCTGTCTCCACGTCCACGAACGCATAACTCTTGAATGGGCCTCCGGCCCATTTCTTCCTGTTTTCCCAAAGGCCCTGCAGGACGAACGCCAGTTTGCCGGCGAACTCGGCCTGGCCGATTTCCAGGTGGTCCGGTACGATCCGGTCCTGTTCAAAAAACCTCTGCGTGATATCGTTGCGTTTCCGGATGCACCATTCCTCCGTGAGTTCGTCGGGGGAGATACCGTCCTCCCAGTAGACGAACAGCCACCGGTTGGGTTCCTCCTTGGTCAGGACCACGAATCCGCTGTCGGGATAGGCCTCCAGGACGCGGTATCCGAAGGCCACCCGCACCTGCCAGCCGAATTCCCTGCCAAGACGCTCTGTGACGTCCTTCCGCTCGCCATACCGATAGATCAACCGTCGAATCCGTTCGTTACGGACGTCTTCGATACGCTCGTACAGCCGGTCCGCCTCCATACGGAGGTTAGCCACGAGCGCGGCGCTATCTGCCCCGGACACCGCCATGAGAAGCTGTTCCTTTGCCCATACGTCCTCTTTCCAGAATACGGCGGTCCGTTTCCCCCTCACGGCGTTTTGAACGTTGGGGCCCAGTATGGTTCTCAGGAAACCCGCGGTGGCATGGGGAGCATCCAGCTCGGCGATAACCAGGATGTTCTTGCGCCTCTTGTTCTTGAACCTGTCCAAATTGGCCACATCTTCGAACTGCAGCCTGAAGATTTTTTCTTCCTGGGGTGTATACAGGATTTTTTCGAATACCTCTTTCAGATGCGGTTCCAGGAATTCGCGGTCGGCCTGATCGATCAGGACCAGTATCTCCTGCGCGGGTCCCACCGATTCGGGCAGCCGGGGGCCGCAGCCGGTCAGCAACGCCCCGCACAGCGGGGCCAGCGAAATCCAGGATCGCAAATTGATTCTCTTCATCATGTCCTGATCGACCGTTTCCGGAGAATTGAAATTGCCGGCGGGCGCACATTGTCCCTGCCGGCAATTGTTTTCAGAAGCCGTTTTAAAATTACCGGTGAGTTCCCGAGCACGAGCGAAAAAGTGGCGGTCAAGGCGGGAAAACCCGCCCATATTTGTCTATACGGGTGGGTTTGACCAACGCCGACCGGCGCTTTTGCAGCCGTGCGAAGACCGCTGGGAATTTTAAGACGGCTTCTAAGGTCGTGGATGCCCGCGTTGATCGCTCGTCGAGCAAAATACGGAAAAATCCGGACCTCAGAAAGCCAAAAATGCCACCCGTCCGCCTGATGGGATGCGCATGCCTGCCGCGGGTGTTACTTCCTCGTGCCGAATTCGATCTGCGACGCCCAGGTGTTCGATGTACCGTTCCCGGTGTTCTTTATGGCGTATCGTACAGCAACGCGCAACCGTGACCCGGTGCAGGTAATCCGGATTCCCGCCGTACGGCCGTTCCCGGACAGGAGTTGCATGCGGCTGCCTCCCCATACGTCGGGCTCGAACGTATAGATCCGTGAATCGAAGTGGGTCACGTCGAACAGGGCCAGCCAGGCGTCGGCCCGCAGGCCTGTCCCACGACGGACGCGGAGGCCCAGGCCCCCGGCGCGGCCGCCGCTTTTGCGGACAGGTGACCGGGCGCCCGTGCCTTCCAGCCACAGGTTAAGGCGAGCGAACGAGCGGGGCACGGTCACGCGAAGACGGGCGCGTCTCTGGTGTCGCGTTCCTGTAATACCTGAAGTCGCGACTGTCTGACGACGCGTTCCGAGCGTTAGTCTCACTCTGACGCTGTTGAGGCGACGCCTCATATCGAAAGCAAATCGCTCGCCACGCGCCGGCAGCGTGTACTTGCCTTCGGGCGCGACACGGCCGTACCGGTCCAGCGTGGCCTGAAACCGGGTCCTCCGGCCTGGCCGCCACACCGCGCCGCTAAACAGCCCCCACTCGTTCCTGCCGCTGTAGGCGGAGAAAGGGCCGCCGCGCAGGCTTGAAAACCCGGACGGGTACCTGCGTGCCAGTATCACCAGTTTGAGACGACCGACTTCCGTGCGCGCGCCCGTCAGCCAAGCGACGGTCTCTGTCTCCGATGCGGCGATTTCACCGAAGACATTCATCCGGCTTCCGCGCAGGTCCCAGTCCATTCCGGCTGAATGCTGGCGTTGAAGGTGTTGCAGCGCAGGCGCGAACGTGGTCCGGACGAATGTGGCGCCGATCCCGCCGACCGGCAGTTCGACCCTGGATCGAATGGCCACCAGATTTTCCTGCAATCTCCCTCTGCGTTCCCGCTGGGTCTGTGTGACGTGCAGGTCGGCGGTACGTATTGCGGCAACTCCGGAACTGTCGATCGCGGCATCCCACCGGTTGCGCGCGCCCATGGCCGTCCACGTGACGCGCCCGGCCCGCCCTTCGGCAAAGACGCCGCGGAGCGCGCCGTATTCAATAGCGGAACGATTTCCCACGGTCCGGACGCTGGCCGGCCTGGCCCACTCGAGGCCCGCTGCGGATCGGTTGTGTCTGCTGAAAAGGAGCCCCTGTCCGTAACCCGGCCGGAAATCCCCCGCGACCAGGCGCCGCAGGCCGGGCACGGGGGCAACGCTCACGTATCCGGTAAGGAAGTCCGCGATCCGTACTTCCAAGGGGTCGCGTTCCGTGAGGAAGACGCCCTCCACGCGCCGTGCGGCGATCACGGTTCGCTGGTAGAGACGCAGGTTGGCCCAGGAGTCGGAATGGTTCGTCGGACGGGTGATCCTCAGCGACGTTCGGACGCTGGGACCCCGCCGCGAAGATACGGTCAGGTAGGGCCGGACGGCGGCGAGGATCTCGGGCGTGACGCCGGGAACCCTCAGGAGATCGCCGAGGCGTGTGAAGGGTCCGGACCGTCTGCGATACGTGATGACGTCGCGGGCCAGTTCCGGCGAAAACCAGGGCAGCGCGCGCAGGTCCTCGAGGCTGGCCCTGTTGACGTTGATCACCCGTCCATCCAGGTCCCTCAAAACGGCCAGGTACGTTTCCGAGGTTTCCGGATTCAGGGATTCCTGCGCACGGAGCGCGAAACCGGACAGCAGGTGTGGAATCAGAGCGATGAACGTCAGTTTCGTTTTGCGTCTGGCGGATTGAAAGAATGGGCATATCACGGACTGTCCCCCTGACATTGTAATTGCACACAAAGAATCGGTAACAAGCGATTTATCTGCCGTTGCCGTCGCGTACGGCCGTCGCTTGTCAATACCAGTGCAATCAATATGCCAGTGGGAGGCGCTTCGTGTGGGGCGGAGGAGAAATGCGAGTTCGGGGATTAGCCTCAATCCGAAAAGACAGCAACGCGGCGACGCGATAAAACCCTCCGAATCGGGGCGTTATCGACGTATAGAAGGGCGTCTTTTCCCTTCACTTCCAGTGACCTGGTGTATCCTGGTAATCCGCCGTCTAATCGCCTTTATTTACAAGCACATTTTCGAATTAACGTCCCCGAAGACCTTCGAATCAAGGTTAGGGTTCGGACACGGCTTTGTCCGCGCGGTCGAGGGAGAGGAGCTTGATCTTTCCCTTGCGGATGGTCAGCAGGTACATCCATGCGTTTTCCCGATTGCCCCGGCTGAAGGATATCTTACCGGTGGCGCCCGGGATTTCACCGAGATTCTCGAGCGCGTGCTGAAGTCGCTTCCGAGACGTGCCGCCCCTTTCAATGGCGGTGAGGACGGCCGTCATGGCGTCGTATCCCAGCGCAGCCGCAATGCCCTGGTCGCGATTGAAACGTAGCCTGAATGCGCCCAGGAACTCATGTACGGAGACCAGATCGCTGCGTGTGGAGTACTTGGCGACAAAGACCGCGCTGTCTGTATAGGAGTCTCTCGCGACTTCGTGGTGGTTCCAGCCGTCGCTGCCCAGCAATTGTGAGTGAATGCGGTGGAAGGCGATCTGTGGCGCGATCAGCAGGACGTCGTCCTTGCCCCCGGCTATGAGCAGGCCTTCCAGCGTATGCACCGGCGGAGGCTGCACCGTATCGGGATCCACTTCAACAGGGGGCGGCGGCGCCAGCCGAATGTTCCCCAGAATCAGCGATTCGATTTCGTCCGTGAGGATTTCAGGCGGGTTGAGCGCCAGTCCGGCGTCCCTGATTCGTTCCAGCTGACCCTTGTAGTCGGTCGTGCCGGGTTCGTACCACGTCTGTACAATGACTTCCGAACCCGATTCCTCCGCACGGGCCGTGAACTCTCTGGCGATTCTTTCCCCGTAGGGGTCCCGGGACGCAAACGTCGCCAGCGTGCGCAGCCCCGATTCACGGACCGCGTAATCGGCAATCCTGCGGCCCTGTGCGCCGGGCGTGGCGTTGATCTGAAAAACGTACGGACTCAGGGTCGCCAGTCCGTCTTCAGAGGCCGTGGGCGCGATCAGCGGGACTTCGAGAGGGCCGATCAGCGCGGCGACGGGAAGGGTTTCATCGCTGGTCAGGGCGCCGATAATGGCAATCACACCGTGGTCTTCGATAAGACTCTGAGCCGACTTGATCGCGCCCACCGGGCTTCCTTCCGAGTCTTTGAAGACCAGCGCGACCGGCTCTCCGGATTTCAGCTGATGCAGTTCCCGGGCAAGCAGGACACCGTCTACCATGTCCTTTCCCGGCGGGCTTGCCAGGGGCGCGATCACGCCGATGGTGAAGCGCGCGTCGGTCGGTTCTTCGATATCTTTTTCAGGAGGTCTTTGTTGTATACCTGCCGCGGCGGGCTGAAGGCGTTCGGCTTCGGGGGTTTTTTCCCGTACCAGCGCCGCGAAAATGCCGTTGGGATATCGATCCAGGAATCCGGCCATTTCCTGATTGGACGGTTCGGCCCCGGCGAGTCTCGACGGCCACCTCGCCCGGCCGAAGGCCACTGCTTCCGCGATCGTGTCGTTACCGAATTCGTTTTGCAGCCGTGCGACGTCGCCTTCCGTGATTCTCCCGGCTCCTGCAAGTTGCCCCAGCCGGTCCGCCGCTCTGGCCTTCAGACGGAGGCCTCCCGTTCCCGACAAAACGTGGGCGTACCGGGATGCGGCTCTGTATACCAGACCCTGTTGGAATGTGCAGTCGCCGATGACCAGGTCGGCTTCAGGGAGATACCGGCTGTGCGGGAAGTCGTCGTGGATTCCCGCTGCAGTTGCGAGCGCCGAGGCGTACTTCCTGAGTTTGTAAAGCGATTTGGCCAGCATCAGCCGGGAGGCCGAAGTACGCCGGTGCACGGGATTGGCTTCGGCCAAGGACTGGAAGGCTTTTTCCGCCGTCCGATAGTTGCCGTCGGTGTAGGCGTCAAGGGCTCTTTGAAATCGGGTTTCAATCTCTGCGCGGTTGATCTGCGCACTGGAAGGAGTCGCGACTGTGAGATGAGTAACGAGGACAATGCAGAACGCTGAAACGATCCGATTCACACGTGGGTCCTTATGGAAAAGACACACCGAACATCATGTCTCCCAACCCGTCTGGCGTCGGCCTGCTGCCATCGCGAGTTGAGGATGAGAGGCTTCGTGAACGTACGATTCTGCGACGGTAAAACTCAAATATAGGGACAATAAATGCGATAGGCGAGCGTTTTGTATCCGAAGGCTCTGATTTCGCTTTCGGATTTCCCTTCTCTACGTACAGACAACGTGGATATTGCTATTGACAACGCGACGGTGGGGATATACCGTATATCAGAGTTACGTGTGTGGAAGGATACGCTGGATAACAGGGGTTACCAGGCTGTAATCCTGCCCATCCTTCCATTCTTGAAGTCTCAGCCTGAATCCTGGTCAGGGGGAGAAGAAATGAAAACTGACAGAACGACATCCACCTACAGGGCGCCGGCATTCGCCGACTCGCTGCCCGAGTTGGCGGCGCCGGGCGCAACGCCCGAACGGCTGGCGCACCTGGAAGAGCACGGATTCGTCATTATCAACGACTTTGTCGACAATCTATGGATTCCGGTGCTGCGGGAAGCGGGCCGCCGGGTTACGGAGGCGTGCGCGCCGGTCAACGGGTACGGCAAAATCGACTGCTCCAGGGGTTACGTCCACAGGACGGGGAAGGACGAACCGTGGGCGATACGCGGTCTGGTCCATCCCGCATTCAATGAACCGTGTTTCGCGGAGTTCCACGGCTCGGATGATTTTCTGAACTTCGTGCGCTCCTGGTGCAACGGTCTTGGGCCCGAGGATTTCACGTTCAGTGGGTTGCTGTTGTGGTGCAATCCGCGAGAGTCGGAACATGCCCTCAGCTGGCACCGGGACGCGACGTGGTGGGGGACCGGAAAGCCCTATTTCGCGCAGCGTGAGATCCGGGGCGAGGGACCCGAAGCGTATACGGAAGAGGTGGAGCGGGAGCGCTGGGCGGAGATTCGCGCGAACAACGCCAGGTCGATTGCCGAGCGGAACGGGGTGAGCATGTTCCTTGCGCTGGTCGACGAAGAATGCCACGAACTCATACCCGGCAGCCACAATCGGTGGCGTACGCCCTATGAGCACGACGTCCTCCTTCCCAAGGCCATGAAGGAGAAGGGGGTTCCGCACACACCCAGCTGGAACGGCGTCGACCCGTTGCCGGACCAGGTCGCCGTGAGGCTGAAGGCGGGCGAAGCCCTCATACGGATCGGCTCGAATATTCACACGGGCCATACCGTACCCGAACGAGAACGGAACACGTTGTCTATCGGATGGTCCAGGTGGAGCGGGCCGTTCACGGGTGAGCCGTCCGTGGCCGACGTGCGAAGCGCATGGCAGCTCGATCCCGAGGTGCGGGAGGCCCTGCCCTATGAGTGGATGAAGACGGCGTGGGACCGGTGGGCGGAGACGCAGAAGCTCGGTGATACGCTCGAAGACCGGTACCCCGCTTACGACATCCGGCGGATAAAGGCCGGGGAAGTTGTGGGCTGGCGTGGTGAGCTTGAGCGCCGGGCGGCCGCCGCGGGGGAAGCGTGGGCGCCCTTCCAGCACCTGGAATAGCCCATCCCGGCTTTTTTCGAACCGCAGGGCTTGACAGGCGTAGATAAAGTACCGATAATTCTGACGGACCCATTACACCTGTGAGGCAGGAAGTGACTCGCGCCTTCGCCAATTCATTTCTGGCCGTCGGCTTCGTAATCGCCGTCGTCCACTGTCTGTGCGGGATTCCCGTTCAGGCCGAGGCGTGCCACGCCGAACCGATCGAGGCGGACTGCTGCTGCGCGGGGAACGACGGCAGCGTATCCAATGCGCCTGCCGAACTGTTTCCTGCCCTGGCGCCATCGGGTCAGCGGTTTTCGCAACCAGATTCCCATGCCGCGCCTCCATCGGTCCGTTCCCGCCTAGCCTTCCTGTCACGCCTGCCCCTCACGGCCGTGTATCATTCGGTTTGTGCTCGTCACATGCCCTCGCTGTACCTGATGAATGCGTCGTTTCTGATCTGATTTCCCGCCTGTCAGCCCGTTGAAAGAGCCCATCCGGCCTCGCCTGCGGAGCGACTTCATCAACGGACTCCTGACCGCGTCTTCCGCGGTGCAGTAACTCATTTTTCCTCGTAAAAGTTGCCCGAATTTCAATCGCTGGACGAATATCCTCCGGCTTGAGTGCGCTCTTTTGCGCCCGTGAAGCCGCATGTCCCAGCCATGGAGGTGATCAGTTGTGAAGGGATTGGTGAAACTCATCGGGATGTGTCTTTTCCTCACACCACGGGTCGCCGGCGCCGCGGCGCCTGACCTGGAGGGTCTGATCGACTCGGCGCTCGCGAAGAATCCCGGTCTGAAGGTTCTTGAGCACCGGTTGGCCGCATTTGAATCCCGGGTGCCTCAGGCCGGTGCGTTGCAGGATCCGATGCTGTCACTGGATCTGCGAAACGTACCGACAAGCAACTTCGATTTCAACAGTACGCATATGTCCGGCAAGCAGTTGACGATCAGCCAGAGGTTACCGCTTCCAGGCCTGTTGCGCGCGAAAGAGCGGGCGGCGGAATCTTCCGCCGGCGCTGCCAGAGAAGCCCTTGACGACCGTGCAGGAACGATCGTCAATCTTGTGAAGCAGGGATACTATGCGCTGGCGTTTCTGGAACGGGCAATCGAAGTAACTGAAAGGAACCGGGCGCTCCTCCGGGACTTGGTTCGAATCGCAGAAAAAAAATACGTGGTCGGTCGCGGACTTCAACAGGACGTCCTGAAGGCCCAGGTGTCGCTTTCGGCGCTGCAGGATCGACTGATCGGGCTGAATACGGACCGCAGGCTTGCGGAGGCGCGGCTCAACCGGGTCCTGAATCGGCCGATGGAAACCGCCGTGAATGCGCCCGGCGACGTGGTGCCGACGCCGTTGGATTTGTCCATGGAGGACGCCCAGCGGCTGGCCCTGGCGCACCGCCCGCTACTTAAGGAAATAGACCATACCATTTCCAGTTGGGCGGCAACCGAACAGGCGGCCCGGCGGTCCGGTCGGCCCGATCTGACTATTCGCCTGGGCTATATGCAACGCGCCCACGTGCAACCGGATCCCGTGAACGGCAGCGACTTTCTGTCGTTCGGCGTGAGCATGAACCTCCCGGTCTTCAACGGACGGAAACGGGACAGTCAAATCGCCGAGGCGCAGGCCAATATCAGAATGGTGAGGGCACAGAAAGACGACGTCAGCCGGGAGATTCTGTATCGTGTGCAGGAAATCTGCCTTGAAGTCGACCGGCACTGGAAGCAGGCGGAGCTGTACCGCACGGCAATTCTGCCTCAGGCGCGCCAGTCATTGGACTCCGCGATGGCTGGATATCAGGTTGACAAGGTCGACTTCCTCACGCTATTGAACAACCAGGTCACCCTGTTCAAGTTTGAGATCGACCACTATCATCATGTCATCCAGCGTGAGAGGAAACTGGCGGAACTGGAGGCTGTGGTTGGAAGACGCGTATTCTAACAGTCCGGAAAGGCTTTCTCAACTGCCTGCCGGACCGGCGGCTTGATTTCGCGCCGGGATCAAAGGCCTTGCAGATCGAAAGGGAAGGGCCGAGCTATGAATCCGAGAAATATCGTTGTGACGATTCTCACTCTGGGTGTCGGAATTGCATTGGGGATATGGTTGGGTGGCGAGGAGGGTCCGGCGCACCGGGAGACGTCACCGTCCGTGTACCGGTGTCCGATGCATCCGACGGTGGTTTCGGACAGGGCGGCAAGCTGTCCGATCTGCGGAATGGACCTCGTGATGGACCAGTCGGGAGGTGCGGGACACGACGGCGGTCACGAGGAGGAGGCTGGCGAGGTCCGTATCGATCCGTCAACCGTTCAGAACATGGGCGTCAGAACCGGGGTGGTGGAGCGGATGCCGGTGAGCCGGACCGTACGCACGATGGGGCGCGTGGATTATGACGAAACCCGCATGACCGACGTGAACACCAAGGTAACCGGATGGGTGGAGGGGCTCTTTGTCGATTTTACGGGACAGGAAGTAAAGAAAGGGCAGCCACTGCTGAAAATCTACAGTCCTGAACTGGTGGCCGCGCAGGAGGAATACCTCACCGCGCTGGATTATGTCCGGCGCCTCGAGGACGGCGCGTCCTCCGAAGCGCTGGAGGGCGCGAAGGCGCTCCTCGGCGCGGCTCGGCAGCGTCTGATGTACTGGGACATCGCGGAAGCGCAGATCGACGATCTGGAGCAGACGCGGAAGGCAAAGCGTACGATGACGATCCATTCCCCCCAGGAAGGCGTGGTCGTACACCGGGCGGTGTACGACGGCGCACATATAAAGGCCGGAGAGCACCTCTATCGCATCGCAGATCTCTCCAGGGTATGGGTCTATGCGGATATCTACGAGTACGAGTTGCCATGGATCAGGAAGGGACAGTCGGCGGAGGTCGTACTCTCCTACGCGCCCGGGCGGGTGTTCGAAGGGGTGGTGAGCTACGTCTATCCCTTCCTGGAGTCAAAGACCCGCACCGCGAAAGTACGGATGATATTTGACAACCCGGAACTGGAGTTGAAGCCCGAGATGTTCGCCACGGTGAGAGTCCGGTCCGAGATGGTGAAGGAGGCCGCGGTCGTCCCGGTGCAGGCCGTAATACGGTCCGGAGAGCGAAACGTGGTGATTCTGGATCTCGGGAAGGGCCGTTTCGCGCCGCGCGAAGTCAAACTGGGTCTGGAGGCGGACGACGTCTACGAGGTGACGCACGGGCTCAGTGGGGGCGAGCGAATCGTCCTGTCGGCGCAATTTCTGATCGACTCGGAAAGCAACCTGAAGGCGGCGCTGCAGACCATGGGGGCGCATCACGGGGCAGTGGGGTCCAAGGGTCATCAACACTAGAGTCCCTGACGTTCGTCACCATTATCCCGGTGAGACGTCCCTTACCGCTGTGTTGCCTGCGCTGTCTGTGCTGCATGCGGTGAGCTTGTCAAACTGTCCGCGTCGCGCCCGTTCCGGTCCTGACTCTTCACAGCACTGACGTCAATTGATCGGGTTTTTGATTCAAGCTGACGACTGAGAGCTGATCGCTGTGTTTGCTGCTTCCGGTCGGCCGAATTCAGGCAAGCTGACTCACGAAAGGAACAACAGCAGGAGTTCTTCGTATGATTGGTCAAATTATCGAACTCAGTCTCAGAAACCGTATCCTGGTCATCATGGCCACGATCTTTGCAATCGCCTGGGGCGTCTACGCGATGTTGAATACGCCCCTGGATGCGATTCCGGACCTGTCGGACGTGCAGGTGATCGTCATGACTGATTTTCAGGGACAGGCGCCGCGCGTGGTTGAAGACCAGGTCACCTACCCGCTCACTTCCGCGATGCTGGCCGTTCCGCGGGCAAGCGTTGTGCGGGGATATTCTTTCTTCGGGTTGTCGTTCGTCTACGTGATCTTCGAGGATGGTACGGATATCTACTGGGCCAGAAGCCGGGTCCTGGAGGCGCTTGACACCGTTTCGAACCGGCTGCCCCCGGGTGTCGCGCCGCGGCTCGGACCGGATGCCACGGGGGTCGGATGGGTGTACGAATACGTGCTGGTTGACAGCACGGGGCGCCACGATCTTTCGGAACTGCGGTCCATCCAGGACTGGTACCTGCGTTACGAACTCAGCAGCGTGCAGGGTGTCGCCGAGGTGGCGGCAGTGGGCGGGTACGTGAAGCAGTACCAGGTAACCGTGGATCCCAACCGCCTGCTGGCTTACAACATTTCATTGCAGAAGGTCCGGACGGCAATCCGGCGAAGCAACAACGACGTGGGCGGGCGCATCGTGGAATTCGGGGAAACGGAGTTTATGGTCCGCGGACTGGGGTATCTGCGTTCCACGGAAGACATTCGCAATGTGGCCGTGGGGGTCAACGCAAATGGCACTCCCATAAGAGTTGGTGATATCGCCACCGTGCAGGTGGGTCCCGAGCTTCGCCGGGGCCTGGCGGAATGGAACGGCGAGGGCGAGGTCGTGGGTGGAATCGTCGTGATGCGTTACGGCGAAAACGCGCTGGCTGTGATCGATCGGGTCAAACAGAAGATCGAGTCGCTCAAACCCGGCCTGCCCGACGGCGTTGAAATCAAGACCGCATATGACCGGTCCACGCTCATACGCAGCGCCATCGACAATCTTCGAAACAAGCTGATTGAGGAAATGGCGGTGGTCGCGCTCGTCTGCATCGTGTTTCTGTTGCACTTTCGCAGCGCGTTCGTGGCGATATTCGCGCTGTCTACCGGTGTTCTGATTTCCTTCGGCCTGATGTATACACAGGAAGTGAGCTCCAACATCATGTCGCTGGGCGGGATCGCGGTGGCCATCGGGGCCATGGTCGACGCGTCGATCGTGATGATCGAGAACGCCCACAAACACCTGGAGCAGGACAACGGAGGGCGGGGCCATCTCGAGATCGTCGCCCTCGCGTCGAAGGAGGTGGGGCCGGCGCTGTTCTATTCGCTTCTGATGATAACGGTCTCTTTCCTTCCGGTGTTCACGCTACAGGCGCAGGAGGGTCGCCTGTTCAGGCCGCTGGCCTATACGAAGACGTACGCCATGGCCGGTGCGGCGTTGCTGGCCGTCACGCTCGTACCCGTGCTGGTGAGCTTTTTTGTCCGGGGCCGAATCCGGCCGGAGGCGCGAAACCCGAGCAGCCGGTTCTTCATCTGGACCTACCGACCGGTAATCGACTGGGTCTTGAGACACCGGGTCGCCACGGTTGTCCTGGCGGTGGCTGTCATGTTCGTGACGCTCTTTCCATTCCGGAGCACGGTACTCGAACGGTTTTCGGATGCGCCGCGCAGTGTTGCATATCGCGCGCTTCTGAGGCTGGACCGCCTGTTTCCGCTGGAGAAGATCGGTTCCGAATTCATGCCGCCCCTCTACGAAGGAGACCTTCTCTATATGCCCACCACGCTGCCGGGAATCTCGGTGACCCGGGCGCGTGAATTGCTGCAACAGACGGACAAGATCATCAAGGCGTTTCCGGAAGTTCAGGACGTTTTCGGAAAGATCGGGCGCGCCGAGACCGCAACCGATCCGGCGCCGCTTGCGATGATCGAGACCACGATCACGTTGAAGCCGGAGAGCGAATGGCGTCCGGGGATGACACCCGAGCAGCTGATCGAACGATTGAACCGGGCGATACAGTTCCCCGGCCTGACCAATTCGTGGACAATGCCCATCAAGACGAGAATCGACATGCTGTCGACCGGGATCAAGACCCCGGTCGGCGTGAAAGTCGCGGGTGAGGACCTGGAGGTGTTGCAGCGCCTGGGCGAACAGATCGAAGGGGTGATCCGCGATCTGCCGGGTACGCTGAGCGTGTTTGCCGAACGCGTTGTGGGCGGAAACTACCTGGACTTCGAGATCGACCGAGAGGAGGCTGCGCGATATGGGTTGACCGTGGCGGATGTACAGGACGTGATTATGTTTGCCGTCGGGGGCATGAATGTAACGACGACCGTCGAAGGTCTCGAACGCTATCCCGTTAATCTGCGCTACGACAGGGAATTGCGTGACAACCTGCCGGCGCTGCGCCGGGTGCTGGTGCCCACGCCCACCGGCGCCCAGATTCCCATTCAGCAACTCGCGGACATTCGAATCAGAAAAGGGCCGCCGGGGATCAAGAGCGAGAACGCGCGACTGAACGCATGGGTGTACGTGGATATCCAGGGCATCGACGTGGGCACCTACGTGAAGCGCGCGCAACAGGCGGTGCTGGAGAAAGTGTCGATGCCGCCTGGCTATTCGGTAACCTGGAGCGGCCAGTACGAGTATATGCAGAGGGCGGAAAAGCGCCTGAAACTGGTCGTGCCTCTCACCCTTGGAATCATATTTCTGTTGTTGTATCTCAACTTCAGGAGTATTACAGAGAGCCTTCTTGTTATGCTGTCTCTGCCGTTCGCGATGGTGGGCGGGATCTGGTTGATGTACCTGCTTGACTACAACATGAGTGTTGCGGTCGGCGTCGGATTCATCGCGCTGGGCGGTCTCGCGGCCGAGACAGGTGTGGTCATGCTGGTCTACCTCGATCACGCGTACGATCGCATCCGCGAGGCGCGAGGAGGCGAGATGAGTACTTCAGACCTGAGAATGGCGGTTATCGCCGGCGCCGTGGAACGCGTCAGGCCTAAAATGATGACTGTGCTCACCACGTTGCTGGCGTTGCTTCCCATCATGTGGGGTCACGGCATCGGGTCGCAGACGATGAAGCGCATCGCGGCGCCGATGGTGGGCGGCGTCGCTTCGTCCGCGGTGCTGACGCTGATTGTGATTCCCGCGGTTTACGCGTTGTGGAAAGGTCGATCGCTGAAACATGAGAGTTGATTATCTACAGGTGTTGTCATATATTCGATGTTGCATGCATCATTGTCCGGGAAGGCTGTAATCCTTCCCTTTCTCCAGAGGAGATAGATCCATGCGCAAATCCGTTTCTTTACTGCTGTCCAGCGTGTTCGTGTTCTCCCTCTTCGCCGTTTCCGGCTGTTCCACGGCCGAGACCCGTACGACCAGAATCAACGTCCCCACGGCCCAGTGCATGATGTGCGCAAACAAGATTGAAGAGGCCTTGAAAAAGGTGGACGGTGTGTCGGAGGCGGCCGTCGACATGGACGTCAAGGTTGCCAACGTGACCTACGATGCAACGCGCACCAGCGTGGCGTCGTTGGAAAAGGCAATCGCAGGGGCGGGTTATCAGGCGAATCAGGCCGTTGCCGACAGCGCGGTCTACGCGAATCTGCCGGATTGCTGCAAGGTTCCTCAACCCCAATAGGCGCCTCCGGCGCAGCGGTTTGCATGTCGGGTCAACATTCCGGCAGGTATTCGGCCCCGCCGTTGGCGCCCGTGGTTTCAGTGAGCAACAGGCGCCGGGTGACGTCACCGGACAAAGACAGTGGGGGAGCTGATGTTTAGCAAAGAGATTCAGTCCGCGCTGAACGAACAGATCAACAGTGAATTCCTCGCCTGGTATACCTACCTGGCCATGTCCTCCTATTTCAAGTCGGTCAATCTGAGCGGATTTGCCAGGTGGATGGAAAAGCAGGCCAGGCGCGAGATGGCGCATGCAATGAAGATCTACGAATTTCTGCACGAACGGGAGGCGCCGGTCGGGTTCAAGTCGATTTCCAAACCACCTGCGGACTGGGGTTCGCCGCTGGACGCGATTTCGGAGGCATACCGGCGGGAACAGGAATCCAGCGGGCGGATCAACGATCTGGTCGATCTGGCCATGCAAAACCGTGCCCATGCGACCAATACGTTCCTGCAGTGGTTCGTGAACGAACAGGTGGAGGAGGAAGCCCGGCTCCGCGCTATCGTGAAGAAGCTGGAACTGGTGGGTGACGATCGATACGGGCTGTTCCTGATCGATCGCGATATGCGCTGAATCCGCCTGGGAGTTCAGGAACAGCTTCTCGGGTGGCGATCTGAATTCGGCCGCTTCTGGATTGGGTACCGGGGCGGCCGTTTTTCTATTCGGGATTGTGCACGGATGGTTTACGTCGAAGACTTGTGGAAGAAATACCCGGGTGCGTGGGCGCTCAGGGGCGTGTCGCTGACGGTGGCACGCGGCAGGGTGATGGGTGTGCTGGGAGAAAACGGAAGCGGAAAGAGTACGTTGTTCCGGATTCTCGCCGGCGTGACACGGCCCACACGGGGCCGGGCGCGGATCGGCGAGATACCGACGGGGTTCGCCACAAAACCGGCGGTGTCCTATCTGCCCGAGATCGATCCGTTCTATTCCCGGATGAAGGTGGGAGAACAGCTGGCTTTCCTCTCTGCCTTCCACGCCACGTGGGATCAGGTACGGTCGCGGCGGCTGCTGGAATTCATGAATCTGCCGGAAGACCGGAAGGTAGGCGCCCTCTCGAGAGGACAACGAGCACGGCTGAAGGTGGTCTCCGCATTCTCCTGGTCTCCGGCAGTGGTGCTGATGGACGAACCCCTCGGGGGTATCGATCCGCCGTCACGCCGGCGCATACTGGACGTTCTTTTCAACGAGTTTCGGCATCCGGGGCAGACGGTGTTGATTTCAACCCACCTGGTATCCGAAGTGGATCCGTTTATCGAAGACGTGCTGTTTCTTCGGGACGGTGAGGTATACGTCTCGGGTCGGTCGGACGAGCTGCAACAGGAGTACGGGAAGTCTCTATCTGAAATCTTCGAGACGGCGGTTGCCTGACGCGCGGGGAAACGGCGCATGAAATTGGTTATTACTCTGTATTTAAAGGAGTTAAAGGACGCGAGGGATCTTTCCTGCATCCTCGCCATCGGTACCCTGATGCTGCAGGCATGGGTCCTCCTGTCCGTTGAAACACACGTGATCGCCCTGTTTCTTTCGGCGCTGCCCCTCTGGGCGATCATGTTTGTCCTGCCGTTCCTGCTGGCTTCTTCGTTCAATGGGGAATGGCGAAGCAATACAACCTATCTGCTGTTCGCGCTCCCGGTCCGTGCAGCAGTTGTGTGTCTGTGCAAATTTGCCGCGATTCTGAGCGTCGGCCTGTTGTTGTTCGCGATTGCCGGTGCAGGTGTCTATGCCGTCGTGGCGCGCGACCCGGGGGATGAGGTATCTCAGATTCTGGTTTTTTTCGGGGTCACGCCGACGTCGGTTTCCGGATACACCGCGGGATTCCTGGTATCCTACGCGGTCCTGTCCCTTGGTATCGTAGCGGCCGTCGAGGGCGCCCGGTACACGGCCGCGCGCCTGAGAGGTCTCGCGACCGCCGCTTCGTTTGTCTTGTGCGTAATCATCTATCTGACATTCGCGACTTATTTCGTGTACGGACTGCAGGGGAATCTTGCGACCGGACCGGCACTGATGGTCTATTCGGTTCTCTCAGGCCTGGCCTTTCTGCTGATCGGGCTGTTCCTGTTTGAAAAGTTCGTGGAAATCTAACCTTGATTCGTAGTTTTTCCGGGACGGAACACCTGGTCCACATCGCGGCGGATGAACTGGATCCGGCGCATGTATCGATAGACGACGGATTTGAAAGGACGAACCCATGCCGGATACGAAAGGGTCCCTCCGGAAGTTGAAGAAGCCGAAGAGACGCTACCCGGACACGGTGCTGGTGGACCGCGGCAGACCCGCGTCGGCCATCGTATGCCCCGACGACGCGCGCTACCGGGAACTGGCTTCGGAACTGGCGGCTGCGATGCGTGAGCTTTCGGGCGCGGATGTTCCCCTGGTGTCGGACGTGGACGCGAAAACGCAGCCGGACCGGCACCTCGTTCTGCTCGGGAACGTCAATACGAACCGCGTGGTCTTCCGTCTCTACGGATACAACTATACCCCGGCGGATGACCTGTATCCGGGGCGCGGGGGATATCTCGTTCAGACGATTCACGACCCATGGGGGAACGGAAAGAACGCGGTGGGTCTGTTCGGAAGCGACGTGGAGGGCGTCCGTACGGCGGTCGGCGTGTTCCTGCGGAAATTCGCGGATGATGAAACGCTTTCGACCGGTCCTCTCTTCGAGGTCCGGTTCGGGCCTGACGCATTGCAGATCCCAAAGCTCGAATGCGAGCCGGACGTGGATTCGGAGATGGAGGCCGCGGAGGAGGCGTTGCGCCGTGGCGAACACACCGGCCTGTGGGGCAGGATAGGCGAACGGGGGTTGTTGTACGGGCTCACGGGAAAAGACGCCTACGCCGAGCTCTACAAGCGTCTCGTGTACCGGATGTACGCGCACGCGATGTCCGATCCTGACAACTACGGAGGCATCTGGGGATTCGACGCGGATTTTGCGCTGTATAAAGTGATGCCGGGCTGGGACCTCGTAGAGGAAAGCCCGGTGATCTCGGATGACGACCGGATGCGGATTACCCGGATCCTGTTCGAGTTTATCAGCGACTGCGTGTCCCACGTGGGCGATATGAAGATTCCCCACGTGAGGCACAACCACACCACGTTTGCCGCATTGGGACTGCACTACGCGGGCACCTATTTCAGCAAGTATTACGGATTGCCGGAAGCGGACGCCTGGCTGGCGCTGTCCGAAGCGTGTTTCCGGTTTCAGGCGAAGGCGTTCAAGCCCCACGAAGATTGCAGCGGGTACCAGTGGCTGACTCACTACCATTTGACCAGGTATTCGCTCTCCAGCGGAGAAATGGATTTCTTCGAGAACGGGTGCGCCCGGAAAGCGGCGGACTACGCCGTCCTGACAACCGACAATCTGGGATATGCGCTGCCCTACGGAGACAATGCCTCGCCATTCGGATGGTGGAGCGAACTGCCCTATCTGCGGGCTGCCGTTTTTGTGCTGGGGGACGGACGCTATCAGTGGATGCTCGACAAGAAGACGGCCGTGGAGCCTCAGTTCGCGGCTTACGAGTACCACAGACGGGTAACCCCGGTCGAGCCGGCGGATCTGGACGGTACGCAGGTGTTCCCGGTGGATCCGCTGTATTACGCGTCGAATCAGGGGAAAGACCATCTGCCACTGAAAAGGACCTTCGACAAGGTGGTGTTCCGGGACGAGTACGATCCCATGGCGCAGTATCTGTTTCTGGACGGGCTCTCGAACGGAGGTCACAAACACTACGACGGGAATTCGATCTGTCGCATTACGCAGCGGCGGCGGATCTGGCTGGCCGACTGCGACTATATCAAGTCGCTGCCCAAGTTTCACAACGGCGTGCTGGTTTTCAGGAATGGGCAGTCCGCCGAAATCCCGCCGTTCGCGGAGCTTGAGCGCGCCGCGAACTTCGACAGGTCGGGCTTTTCAGAGACCACGCTGCGCAACTACAGCGGGGTGGACTGGCACCGGAACATCCTGTGGAACCGGGGCCGGTTCTTTCTTGTCATCGATGAGATGGAAGCGTTGTCGGAAGACGATTTCGGTTTCCGAGCGATCTGGCAGACGCTGGGCAACGTTGCATTGCGCGGCGGCGGCCTGCAGGTGGAGCAGGACGGGGAGCGGTTCTTTGTCCAGGGATTGAAGGGACCGTCCCTGAAGCTTGAGGACGACGAGGAAACGGGCAGGAACTGGACGGACTATCCGTACGCGGAGCCGGTGGTACGGATCCTTCAGCAGATTGTGGACGTACGATTGAAGACGCGTGAAACATACCGGTTCTTCAACCTTCTCTATTGCAGCGGTGAACCGGAGACGCGGAATCTGACGTTTACGCGGCTGTCGGAAGGGGCTGTCCGGGTCGACGGAGGCGAGGAGGTCGTCTATGCCGGGGTGGGGGAAACCGAAGTTCCGGTCGAGATTCCCGGCGGTCCCACCGTGGCCGCAGCGCAGTTTATGGTTTCTCCATCCCGGTTCGCGGTCGTGGACGGCACGCGGGTCGCCTGGGGCGGCGTTGAGTTGCGTTCGGACCGGCCGGTGTCAGTGGAGTACGATCTGGTCCGTGGTGAGGGGCGTGCCACAGCGGGGCGGAGTACGAGGTTGTGCCTGTGGTCGGACGGTCGGCCGGGCGTCGCGGTCGACGGCAAACCCGTGGAGGCTTCCGTTACCGACGGCATGGTGTCCTTTGTGTTGCCCAGGGGCGAACATCGATTCCGCGTAGTGCCGGACGCAGTGATGTCTCTGCACAGGGCGGCCGCCGGTACGGTGCGTTCGAATGTGGCGCAGCCCGCGTTGATCCGCCCGGGTCGGGGCCGTGCCGGTCGGTTGAAGACGCTTTGGACTTTTGGCGAGGAGGGTCCGTTTCTCTCGCTGTACGCGGCAGACCTGATGCTGGACGGATCGAATGTCCTGGTCGCGGGAGGTCGGGGCGGTTCGGTCTGCGCACTGCGGGACGGTGCGGCGCTCTGGCGGTTCCGCACAGGGGGCGAGGTGAGATCCGTGTGGGCTGCGGACCTGGCGGGAGATGGAAGGCCCCGCGTGATCGCCGGGTCCGCGGATACGAAGGTCTACGTACTCAGCGCAAGCGGAAAGGTGAAGTGGGACTATGAAATTCCTCTTTACTACCGAAAGCCAATGCTGAAAACCGTATTTGCCGGAGATATCAACGGGGACGGGAAGCTGGAGGTGATCGCTGGAGCCGAGTCATGGCGTTACTATGCGTTCACCCACAATGGAAAGCTGATGTGGTATCAGATGACCGTACACTCATCCACCCACGGCTGCGCGGCGGACGTGGACGGCGACGGCAGGGACGAGGTGATTGCCGGAACGGAATACCACCGCTGGCACTGTATTGACGGCAGTGGCGCGATCCGGTGGTCCTACCATCCCAGGACCGGTCCGAGAACCAATTCCACCGCGGCGGGCGACCTGGATGGTGACGGCATGAAGGAAGTGGTCTTCGCCGGGGCGGATACCCATATTCACACCCTGGGCGCGGACGGAAGGCTCCTGTGGCAGTTCAATACGGGAGATGAGGTGACGCAGGTCGTCACCGCCGATATGGATGGCGACGGGCAGGACGAGGTGGTGGCGTCTTCAATGAGTTTCAACGTGTACGTGATAAAGGGCGACGGTCGGACCGTTGTCTGGCGAGCGGATCTCGGAGAGGTCGTGCGTTGTATTTCGGTGGGCGATTTCAACGGCGACGGCCAACCCGAGGTCGCCGCGGGGACCGAGGACGGTGTCGTGCATCTGCTCGCCAACGCTGACGGACGGACGCTGGCCCGTTTCAAGACCGGCGGGGCGTTGTCGACGATGGCCGCGGCGGACGTGGACGGCGACGGCATTCCGGAGATTGCGGCGGCATCCGGCGATGGGGTGCTGTACGTGTTGAAGCGGTAGGGAGACGCCGCAGGCGTTGGGACCGGCGTGAACGCAGTCATGCGAGAAATGCGATATCGGAATCCGTCTATCAGCCCTTTGAAAGAGCCCATCCGGGCTGCGGCCGGCCCTTGCGGTCGAAATACGGCGTTGCGCGCCCTCGCCGAATCGCAGGATGGGACTCGGTTGCGCGCCTTGTCTTCGGCCTCGCCTGCAGAGCGACTTTATCAACGGACTGCTAGAGATTCAGCTCGCGGGCGATGCCGGCCATTGCATCCCGCACGAAAGCGATGTGTTCGTCCAGGTCCACCCCGAGTTCCTCTGCCCCAGCGTGAATGTCCTCCCGGCTGACCGCCCGCGCGAAACCTTTCTGTTTCATCTTCCTGCGTACGGACGAAGTCTTCAGGTCCGTCAGTTTCCTTGAAGGCTGCATCAGCGTAACGGCCACGATGAATCCTGTGAGTTCATCCACGGCGAAAAGGGCCCTGTCGAGCAGGCTGTCCCGTGGGACGCCCAGGTAGGTGGCGTGAGATTTGATGGCATGGATGATTTCCGGCGGATATCCTCGTTCCGTCAGGATGCGGACGCCAACCATCGGGTGTTCATCGGGACCGGGGTGTTTTTCGTAATCGAAGTCGTGCAGCAGACCGGTGATGCCCCACAGATCCTCGTCCTGCCCGAATCTGCGGGCGTAGGCCCGCATTGCCGCTTCGACTGCCAGCATATGCTTGACAAGGTTCGGATTCTTTGTGTGTTCGCATAACAGCTGGAAGGCTTCATCCCTGCTAGGTAGTGACATCAGGGCTCCTTTTTAACGTTGATTCGTAAGTTCTCGTGGACGTTAATTCAATTGTGTGCCAGTTATTAAGGGCGATTAGAAGACGGATTACCAGGATAAACCAGGTCGCTGGACGTGAACGCGACCTCTCCCCCCGGTGTCCCAGAAGCAGGGAGACGTGAGTAGACGGAAGAGGGTAGAGATTACCTGCCTTGAGAGGATTCTTCTCGTGCCAAAGGCAAGGAGGAATATCTCATCTGGCAAGGATTTCATCTACCGTCTTACGTCTTGCGTCTACCCGATTTTCTCACCTCTACCCTCTACCCGCTTCCAGAATCTTTGTGGCCAATTTTACTGGTGTCTTTTTTCGAATTGAGGCCAAATGGAGAGCTCTACGGCTGTTTACAGATCGTTGCCGGTCAGGGTTTCGAACAGTTTTCGGGTGGCCATGGAGTAACTGCGCCCCTTGCGCTGAAGGACGCCCAGCGTGCGTATCAATGGCTTGCCGCGAAGCGGAAGCGCTCTGAGGGTGTCCTTGAATCGACCCTGTCGCAATGCGGATGAAGGCACCAGGGAGATCCCGATATCGACCTCCACGGCGTGGATCAGGGTCGCGATGTGGTCCAGTTCCATAACGGGCCGGAGGGCCACGCCGTGTTTCCTGAAGTAACGGTCGACGGCCGTCCTGGTAGGGAATTCCGGTGTGAAGAGGATCAGCGGTTGTTCGGCCAGTTCACCCGGGCTGACCTGCGTCTGCATACCGAGCGGATTGGACACGGAGCAGATCACCACCATCGGGTCTTCCGCAAACGGGACCGCGTCGACGTTACGCTGAGAGCGGGGAAAGGCGACGACCCCCAGGTCGATCTGGCCGCTTGCCACATTATCGTAGATACTCCTTGCCTGAGCATACGACAATCGCAGATTGACTCTGGGATGGGCCTTGATGTACGTTTTGAGATACGGGGCCAGTTCCATCATGCCCACGCTGTAGATGGCGGAAAGTCGTACGGTCCCGGAGACCTCGCCGCTCAATGCCTGCAAGCGGTGCTGCATTTCATCGAAGCGCCGGACGATCTCCCGCGCATAGCCGTGGAAGATTTCGCCTTCCGCAGTTAGGGAAAGCCGCCTCTTCTCCCGCTGTACCAATTGACGGCCCTGTCGCCTCTCGATGCTCTTGAGCTGTTGGCTCACAGCCGATTGGCTGACGTCGTTGAGCAGGGCGGTCTTGGAGAAGCTCTGGGTCTCTATGAGGTCACAAAAGACCTTCAGGCTTTCTGTCAGCACGGGATGGCTTCCAATCCGGCGTGGTTGTGATATCCCTGAGGTGAAGGAGATTTCGGGCGCCCGAACGGACGGTCGCTCAGCGACGTCAATCGGTGAACGACGATGGGAAAACTATAAGATTCGCGAAAGCAAGTCAACAGAAAATCTATATGACCGAGCTGCAACCGCGGGGAATGGAGAAGGGCAAAATCGGACATCATCCACGCCGGGAAGAGAACGCAGATTGGGGCAAGGGATCTGTCTAAATGCTTGCTATGTATTAATTTTCTTGTGTCATTCCGTCGACGGGGGTATATTTCGCGTTCCGCCTCAGGCGGTTCGGGCGGTACGAAGTGACGGAATCGCAACGGAAATTAAGGGATACGTAATCGTGAATTGGTTTGATCGTTTGAAGTCCGGTATTCAGACGCTTGTCCGGCGGACGATGCCCGACAATCTGTGGATCAAGTGCGAACGTTGCCATCAGACGCTTTACCGTAAGCAGGTACGGCAGGCGTTCGGGATCTGTCCCCACTGCGGCGCGCACTTCAGGATTGGATACAGGGAGTATCTGGACCATATCCTGGATGAAGGCTCGTTCCAGGAGATTGCCACGGAGGTAAAGTCCGCCGATCCGCTGAATTTCGAAGATCGCAAGCGGTATGCCGATCGAATCCGGGAGGGTCGCAAGGCCACGGGCCTGGACGCGGCGGTCAGTGTGGGCATCGGCAGGATCGATGGTCGGCGCGTCGGTGTGGGAATTCACGAACCCGCGTTTATCATGGGTACGCTGTCTTCGGCGGAGGGCGAGCGGTTTTGCCGCCTGATCGATCGGTGTGTCTCGGAGCGTCTTCCGCTTCTCCTGATTTGCCGATCGGGGGGCGCCCGGATGCAGGAAAGCGCGCTCTCGCTGATGCAACTCGCCAAGATCAACGCCAGGCTTGCGCAGTTTGCAGACGAGGGGCTGCTGTTCGTCTCCATTCTTACGGATCCCACAACGGCCGGTGTGTCCGCCAGTTATGCCCTGATCGGCGATATCAATATCGCGGAGCCCAACGCGCTGATCGGTTTTACGGGCGAGCGGATTACCGGTAGTTCCGTGGGCGAGGAGGAGCTGGAGGCGCTCCGTCGCGCCCAGCGCGCCGAAAAGGTCCTCGAACACGGATTTGTCGACATGATTGTACCGCGCAACGAAATGCGGAAAACGCTGGCCGGCCTGTATTCACTGTTGTTGAACTCGCAATCCGGTGCGAAGGTGCGGGTTTGACAATGGGGCCGGCCTGAGTTGGCACGCGGCCCGGAAACCTGACCGATTCCCGGACGGCGAACTCGTGAGAGGCTGAAGTGGGTGCGGGTCTGAATGTCTACGTGACGGTTTTTCTTTTCCGGAAAAACCGTGTTTTGTTACTTGAGCGTTCGTCCCGCAAGAGGTTTGCGCCCGGCCGATGGACAGGGGTCGGGGGCCGGGTGGAACCTGGCGAGATGTCGGATCTGGAAACGGCGGCACTCCGCGAGTTGAGCGAGGAAGCCGGCATCCCAGCGGAAGATGTCCGGAATCTTGAGATCCGCGTCGTATTGACCCGGCTTGAAGACGGCGACGTCACAACCGTGGTGTTCTTCTCGGGGCATACGCACCGTGAGTCGATGCATGAGTGTAACGAAGGCCGGCTGCAGTGGGTCGAGCTGGATCGCGTGGATGACCTGGACCTTGTTGAAAACGCCCGAAATGCACTGGATCTGGCCCTGAAGGCGGAGGAATCCGCATTCTCGGGCCTATATCTCGCGGTGGAAGACGCGGCGTGCGGCGGCGCCATCCGTGCAGTGAGGGTGAATCGCCCTGTTCCGGAGTTTTCGCCGGGAACGCGGGAATGAAAATGAAAGTTGTCATTCGGGCCGGCGGTTTCGGTACCCGCCTGTGGCCTTACAGCCGAACGACGCGGCCGAAGCAGTTCCACAGGATGGTGGGAGAACGCACCATGCTGCAGGAGGCCGTGGACCGGATCCAGCCGCTGGCAGGCGTTCGCGATCTCCACGTTTCCACGGGTCGCGAACTGGTCGCGCTGGTTCGGGAACAGCTCCCGGAACTGCCCGGGACCGGACTGATCGTCGAGCCGGCCCTGCGCAATACCGGGCCGGCCGTGGGGCTCGAATGCGTGCTGCTCGAAAGCCGGTACCCCGGATGCACGGTGGCGAGTCTGGGTTCCGACCACCATATCGGCAAGCCGGAGGAATTCTGCCGGCTGCTCCGTGTGGCCGGAGAAGCCGCGGAGGAGGATCCCGAAGCCCTTTTTACACTTGGAGTGAAACCCACCCGCGTGGAAACCGGGTACGGCTACATCCAGAAGGGCAGCGTTGCCAGGCGGATAAACGGAGAGCCGGTGTACAGCGTCGCGCGGTTCAGGGAAAAACCCGATGAGCAAACCGCGAAGCGGTACGTGGAGAGCGGCGATTATCTCTGGAACAGCAACATGTTCGTCTGGAAGGCGCGTACGGTATTGACGTTATTCGAGCAGTTCGAGCCGGAACTCCACCGTATTCTGATGCGCATACAGGCAGCGGTGGGCACCGGGTCGGAACGGGCGGTCATAGAACGGGAATATCCCCGGATGACCGAGGTGGCCATTGACAATGCCATTATTGAACGAGCGCCTGAAGTGGCCACCCTGGAAGCGGATATCGAATGGAGCGATATCGGCAGTTGGGGCGCCCTGACGGACATCCTTCCCGTGGACTCGCATGGCAATCTGGTCTCCGGGGAGGTGTTGAGTCTGAATTCGCGGGACAACACGGTTTACGGCGTAGAGGGTAAGCTGATCGCCCTTGCGGACGTGGAGGGTCTGGTCGTCGTCGATACGCCAGACGCGCTGCTGATCTGTCGGCGCGACAGGGCGCAGCGCGTGAGAGACGTGGTCGCGGCACTGCGGGACGGCCGCGCCGGATATCTTTAGTCCCATCGATGTCGCCGTGAGCGCGCTACGGGCTTTTTGGGGTAGTGGCTGTAGCGAACGCGATATCGCGTCAGGGTCAGGATTGGAATCGGAGAACATGACATGACGATACTGGTACTGCAGGGACCTAACCTGAATATGCTCGGGAAGCGGAAGGCGGACCACTACGGTCTTGTTACGATGGACGAGATCCACGCCAGGCTTGAGGAACGCGCGCGCGCTTTGGGCTGCGAGCTGGAATTTCTGCAGTCCAATCACGAAGGCGCTCTCGTCGACAAGGTCCACGAGGCGCGGGACCGCGTCGAGGGTATCATTATCAATCCGGGGGGGCTCACGGGGTTCGGCTACTCGCTGCGGGACGCCGTCGAAGACAGCCGACTGCCGACGGTGGAGGTGCATCTGTCCAATATCCACGCGAGGGAAGCCTTCCGGAGTCAATCCTGCTTTTCGGCGATCGTGGTGGGGCAGGTTGCCGGATTCAAGTGGAGGGGATATATTGCGGCGCTGGACATGCTGGTGGATATGCTCAGAGAAGCGGAATAGACGATCAGCGTAGAATAGACAGCAAAACGCCCCGGAGGGATCCCCGGGGCATAATTGTGCGTATTGCTGTACGTGTCCAGACCGCGTGCCGTCAGTTTCGTCTCGCCTTCATCGTATACCGCATGGCTTCGGCGACGATACTGGCGGCGCCTTCGATTCCGGTCTGCCTGGTATTCAGCGTCAGGTGGTAGTTCTCGGAGGCATTCCACGCGATTCCATAATGTCGCTTGAGATAGCGTTTCCGATATTCGTCCATCTTTCGGATGCGTTTCGCAGCAGCGTCCGATTCCAGGTCATCCCGTTCCATCACCACCTGAATCCGATAATCGAAGGGGGCGACCACCCGCAGGTGCAGCGTGTCCGGCCGATCTCTCAGCAGCACCTGCCCGCCCCGGCCCACCAGGACCACGTTGTTCCGATCGGCAAGACGGGTTACGACTTCGCGCGTAATGTTGACGAAGGCCTCCTCGTCCGGAAAGGGCAGACCGGTATCGCTTCGTCCGGTCAGTTCGGGCACCGTGGCGGTCGCCCACCATTCGTACTCCGAAAGGCCGGTGATGGCTTCCGGATGCCCAGGTGTGAGGAACTTTCGAATCACGCGCATGGCGGGATGTTCGGGGCGCTCGTCGAAGCGTTCGGCTTCCGAGACCGGGACCTGGGCTTCGTTGGCCACTTCCACCAGCAGGTCTTTGTTCATGCAGAGATAACCCAACAGGTCAGCTGCGTTCTGTGCGACCGATCGTCCGTCGCTGCCATATTCTCGTGAGACGGTAATCACACCCATGGGGAGCCTCGCTGATGTGAGATGCCGTTTTCGGAATCACCATTGAGCGGAAGGTGACGTTTTTCGAATATCGCCATAAGTTAGTGAGTACTTTTGATTTGTCAACCGGTTTATCAGTCCGCGGATAAAGTCTTCTGCAGGCGAGGCCGAGCCATTGTGGTCGAAGACAAGGCGCGCGACCGAGTCCCATCGAGCGATTCGGCGAGAAACGCCGCCAACGAGGGAAATCCGATGGAAAATCAGGTGTGGATGTACAGGCACGACGAGATTCAAACCGGAAGGCCGTTCGGAATTGACGTTGACGGATCGGATTGGCTGTGGGAGGGCTGTGGGCGCAACCGATTGACAGGTCATAATTTACGTACGGCGGAGACGGTCCAGATACCGGTGCCCGAAATGGCGGGTCGAACGATCGTCCAGGCCATCGCCTGGGAAGAAAAGCTGGTGCTCACCCTGGGAGACGCGCCGCACTACCTGGTTTTCGACCCTGTGCGGCGAACCTGCGAGAGGCGAAACATCCCGGGGTCGCGGCCCATCGTCTGGTACGGACTCAAGACGCCATGCGGGAAAGTGCTGCTCTTCGAACGCTCCGAATCCAGGGTTCTGATTCTCGACGGTCCGCTGGCGGAACCGCGCGTGGTGGACTGCCCGTTCGACGGCCAACTGGCAGGCGGATGGTCCGTTGAAGGGTTGGTCTGTTCGCCGGTTTGCGAGCCTTCCCGTATCATCCGATTTGATCCCCGCACCGAACAATTCGTGGACGAGCGTCCGGGCCCCTACCCGGAGGCCGCCCTGGCGGGGCACCTCATGCATCGCGGCATGCTCTATCTGTGGGATACGGCAGAGGGCCTGATCCTGCCTCTGGAACCGGACGGCGGCCGCTGGGAAGAGCCGATTGCGACCCCGGATCACGGGGAGATTTACGGATTTATGGGGGGAGGGTTCGGTTTCCGGGGCCGTGCGTACATCTGCCTGAGCACCTATATGCATCCGAGCAGGCTGGATCCGAAAACGGGCCGGATTGTAATCCCGGACGGACCGTTGACGATTGACGGAAATCCGCCCCGGTTCCTGGACCGCTTTCTGGTATTCGACCCGGACGCTGGGACCTTCGACTATCTGATCGCGCCGGAACAGCCTGACGGTGTCCCGCTGCTGTGCTATCACTGGACGGACGGCGAGCGGTTCGCCATTACGGGCACGACCATACCCTATGCTCAACCCGGGGAACTGGGTGAGATTCGCGGGTCCTGGATTGTTCTGCAGAGCGAACCGGCAGCGCAGGAACCGGGTTTCGACACCCCTGACACGGCCTTTGACAGGGGTGCGCATCTGAACCGGTACCGCCGCACGTACAGTGCGGAACGGTCGCTTTATCTGCCGCATTTGCCGTGGACGCCGCCCATCGTGAATTTGGAGGGTCCTGCGACGGACTATCCTCCCGGGATGGAGGCCGAACTGATCCGCCGCGCAGCAAAAACCGATCGGTCAGAGTACCTCGGGCGCCTTGCGGAGACCATTACGGACGGTGTGTCATCGGACGCGGAGGCGGTCAAAGCGGTTGCGGGATACGTGAATCGGGCGCTGTATTACAATCCGGTCCAGATACCCGATACCCGGGATCCGGTCGCCGTACTGGAGGGACACGATGCGCGATGCGGACAGGGCGTTGGGGTCACGGTGGCCATTCTGGAAGCGGTGGGCATCCCCGTGCGGACGGTGGGTCTCTCCCACCACGTGGTGGCGGAGGCCACGTACGACGACGGCGACCATATCGTGGACGCGCTGTTTTTCGGCGCCGATCAGCCGCACAAGGAAGGACGCGTATTGTCCGTGGCCGAACTGAAGGCGGATGTCTATTTCGCCGATGGCTTCGCCCAGGAGTGTTTCGCGTACGATCCCGAGTTGCTCGAGAGCGAAGACCGGTTCTGGATTCTGGGATACGTATTCGGCATCTGGGGGTCGGAGCCGTATTACTCGTACTATCTGGGGGCCGATAAGGAGCATCCGCCGACGTTTCCACTTCCTCTGCCGGCGCAGCGGGTTGGCGAGCGGATGGTCCGTTTGAACTGGGCGCGGTCCATAAAGATGGGCGGCGGCGGGATCGAGTACGACGTTCGGGTTTTCACGGATCGGGCGTGTCGTAAGGAAGTCATGGCGGAAACGACGGGGGACACGTCGATCGTCTGGAAGGCGCCGGAGGCCAACCGGATGTACTTTGTGGAAGTGCGGGCCGTGGACGAACATCGGGAGCGGAATCCGGCTACCTGGTATCCCGCGGCGCGGTCCAATTTCGTGCTCGTTCCCGAGGAACAGTACGGCTGGTACGGCGTCATGTAGGACCGAAGCCCTAGAAATCCGACTGCAGCTGCGGTGGCTTGCGTTCCAACCGGTGGCGGCGGCTATTCGTCGGCGGGGCTGCTCCGGGCCACCGGCACGTGAATGAGCGTGGGCTGTTCCGCGTCCAGGCTGTGCCTCAACGCGGGCAGAATCTGGCCGGCGCGTTCAATGCGAACGCCCCTGGCGCCAAAGGCTTCCGCCATCCCCGGGTAGTCGATCGGACCCAGTTCCGAGGTAATCCCGCGGCCGTAACGCGCCTCGTGCCCCGTGAGTGTGATGCCCCACGCTTCGTCGTCGGCGAGCAGGACCACGAAGGGCAGGCCCTGCCTGGCGGCGGCCTCGAGTTCGGCAACCGTGAACGTCAGCGCGCCGTCGCCGGAAATGAGGATGACGTGCCGGTCCGGATACAGGAGGCGCGCGGCCATCGCCGCCGGAATACCGTAGCCGACAACGCCGCTGGCGCCGCAGGTGAGCCAGTGGCCCGGATACCGGTCACAGAGGGCCTGGTGGGCCCACTGACCGATATTGCCTCCGTCGATGATGACAATCGTGTCGTCGGTCAGGACGGCCTGTACGGCGTGAATGATATCCAGCGCGTGCAGACCGTTTCCCTTGCGAGCGGCCAGACACCGCCGGCGAAACGCGTCCCGGCGGCTGGCGGCTTCCTCCAGCCAGGCCGCCCCGGGCGGGATTTTTCGTGATTTTGCGGCCTCGGTCAATTGGGTGAGCGCGGAACCCGGATCGGCCGCCACGCGAACGTGGGCGCCTGCGCCCTGGTTGAGATGGAAGGCATCCGCGTGGATGCGCACGATGGTTGCATCGGGGTGCACGGCGGGCGGCTGAAGGTAGCCGACCCGGTAATCGCAGACCGCGCCGGCCAGCAGAACCAGGTCTGCATCCGGCAGGAGGCGGGGACCGCCGCTTGCCGCGCCGACCACGCCCATAAAGGTCTCAATGGGCCGAATGATAGCGCCCCGGTCCCAGATCGGCACCACCACGGGAACGCCAAGGGTTCGGGTGAACTCGGTCACCGCCGCGCTGCCGTCCGCGTAGTGTATACCGCCGCCGGCCACCAGAAGGGGGCGGGCCGCCTGTGAAATCAGGTCGGCGATCCTGTCGATTTCTCCAGGATTCCCAGCAGCGATGGTGGGCGCGGGAAGGCCGGCGTCGTGAACGCGGATGATGGCGTCGGCATGAATCTCGGCGCAGAGGACGTCCTGGGGGACCGTGAGGTGTACGGGTCCGGGCCTGCCCGACGTCGCGGCTTCGAAGGCCTCGTGCAGCATCTGCGGGATTCGCTCCGGATGGTGGATTGTCTCAGCGTATTTGCAAAGGGGCGCCGCGATGGCAACCTGGTCCAGGTCCTGAAAGTGACCGAGTCCCGCGGTGCTCGAAGGTCCGCTCCCGGTGATGAGGAGCATCGGGGCGCCGTCGAAATGCGCGTTGCAGACGCCGGTGAGCGCGTTCACGTGCGCCACGCCGCTGCTTACGGCGCATACGCCCACGGTGCGGCTGAGGCGTCCGACGGCTTCGGCGATATATCCCGCGGCCTGTTCGTTGCGCACGTCCACAAGCCGCATTCCCGCCCGGTCACAGGCGTCGTCCAGGTCGTCCAGGCCGTGGCCGCACAGTGTTGCGACAAAGCCGACGCCTTTCTTCTGAAGTTCCGCCACCAGCAGGTCCGCACCGTTCATGTACGTCTCCCTTGGAACTTTCGAGGGTTTCTCTCAGTCAACAGTTTACCGGCATTACCAGTCCGGGAAGGCCGTCCGTCTCCGCCGAGGGAAGCCCGTTGCACCGTCACGCGCGATACAGGTCCAACGCGGCGATGGCGTCCGCGATCCGGGACGGAACGAGGTGACCGACCGCGGCGCCGGTTTTTCTGAGCGCCCGAACTTCTGTGGAGGATATCCGGGAATAGGCGTTATTCAGCCTGATGAAACGGATTTTGTCCGAATACGCGGCGAATTCCGGCCCCTTCGACAGCCTATTCAAGGCTTCCGGGTCGATATTGTCGCGGTTGGCGGCAATGATATGGGCGCCGTGAAAAAGCGCGGCGAGTTCGTCCTGGAAGTTGGAATAGTACCGGGGATCGAATATTCTCAGAAGGGTGTCGTATCCGACCACGAAATGCAGCCCGGTCGATTCGGGATAGAGGGGACGCAGGGCGGTGGCCTTATCGACGAATCTGGCGTGGCTGCAACCGACGACCGAGACGTTGGGATACGGTTCCGCGTAGTGATCCAGCATGGCCAGGCGCTGTGCCAGCGACGCCCCGTAGACGGGCTTGTCGACATTTGCGTGAGAAAGCATCAGCAGCGCTTCATCGGCCTTGCACGATTCCGATGCCCGATTCAGCATGGCTTCGTGAGCAACGGTCATCGGGTTGAAGGAAGCATCCATCACAACCAGGCAGCCGCCGGACCGGTCGAGACCCTTCGCCGCTCTCCGAAAAAAGGCCGACCTCGGCCCACCACCGGGTTCGAGCGCTTCCATGAAGCTTTGCAGTTCCTGCAGTTTCCGTGGATCGACCCGCATCGGCAACCTGGCGAATGGTAGTTTGTGCCCGTTAGAAGTTGTCTTAAAATTACCGGTGGGTTCCCGAGCGCGAGCGAAAAAGTGGCGGTCAAGGCGGAAAAACTCGCCCATATTCAATGTATCGTGGCTGCGCGCCCCTCGCCACTCTTGGGTGGGTTTGACCAACGCCGACCGGCGCTTTTACAGCCGTGCGAAGACCGCTGGGAATTTTAAGACAGCTTCTTAATTGGATATGGTAGGCCGGGGTCCGGTGTAAGTCAATCGAATTATCGGGGGGATTTTCCGCTTGACATCCGCCGTCTCAACCTTACCATTGAATGGGGGATTTGGGTTGGGTTGAACGTCAACTTCGAGCGAAAGGCAGATGAATGGCGGGGCGGCCCTTTCGGGGGGTGTTCGTCATCCTGGCAACGCCGTTTTCGGACGATGGTTCGCTTGACGAAGACGGGTTGAAGTCCGTGGTGGAATTCTCGATCTCGGCGGGTGCCCATGGGCTGGTCACGCCGGCAAACGCAAGCGAATTCAGCGCGTTGTCCGACCCGGAGCGGCTTCGCGTGATCGAGGTCGTGGGCAGGACGGCGCGGGGCCGGCTGCCTTTCGTCGCTGGCGTGTCCGGAGTAAGTACCCAGGTGGCTGTGTGGCTGGCGAAACATGCGGCCGACGCCGGCGCCGACGCCGTGATCGCCATGCCACCCTATGTGTCCAAGCCTGCGGCCGATGGCGTGAGGGCGTATTACGAAGCGATCTCCCGAACGACCGAACTGCCGATATTCGTACAGAACTATCCGCTGCCGATCGGCGTGCCGTTGTCATCCGCGTTGTTGGGTCAGCTTGCGCGGGAGATCGAACGGGTGCTTTACGTCAAGGAGGAAGTCCCGCCGGTCACGCACTCCGTTTCCGCGGATATCGCTGCCTGCGGGAATTCGGTGGAGGGCGTGTTCGGGGGTGCGGCCGGACGATTCCTGATTGACGAATTGAGTCGGGGCGCGGCCGGAACCATGCCGGCCTGCGACGTCCCCGACGTGCACACTGCGGTCTGGAGTGCCTGGCAGGCGGGCGACGCGTCCGGCGCACGCGAGGCGTTCAACCGCCTGTTGCCGCTGTTGAATTTTGAATCGCTGCACAGCGTACAAGGTTACAAGGAGGTGCTCCGCCGCCGCGGGGTGATCCGGTCGGCCCACGTCAGGGTCGCCGCGACCGGCCCGCTGGATGCGCACGATCACGCTGAACTCGATGCGATTCTTGCCGAGATCAGCGACCTTTGGTCGGTTTAATCACGAATTTTACGGAGGGTGTTATGCACGTTGGGATGCGGATACCGGCAATGGGAAGGGAATTGGGTCTCGAGGGTGTGGTGGCGTGGGCGAGCGAATGCGGTTTCGGGTCTGTGGATGTGCCGGAAGTCGACGCCGGGGTTCGCGGGATCTTCGACAGGGCGGGGCTGGCGATCGGTACCGTCGACTGGGGTGTGGGTGGAGGCCTGCTTAGTCAGGACGCCGAGGTGCGCAGGAGGGCGGTCGCAGCCATGAAGCGGCGCATTCACGATACGGGTGTCCACGGTTCCGGCGTTGTGTTTCTCTGCCTGGCGCCGGACGACGGCATGCAGTCCCGGTCCGACAGTTTCGAGATCTTCAAAGCCGTTTATCCCGGGGTGGTGGACTATGCGGAACAGCAGAATGTGCATCTGGCCATCGAACCCTATCCTGGAGGCGGGCCGGGCTACGGCAATCTGGGGTGTACGCCGGAGACGCTTCGCGCCGTATTCGAGGTCGTACCTTCGCCTCATCTTGGGATCTGCTATGATCCGTCGCATTTCATCCGGATCGGTGTGGACTATCAGCGCCTGTTGATGGAATTCGGAGACCGCATCCGGCACGTGCATGCCAAAGACACGGAGCTGCTGTCAGACGGGCTTTACCTGTACGGCAGCCTCGGACAGAGCTTCGGAAAGAGGTATGGACACGGGGAAGGCTGGTGGCGGTACTGCATTCCCGGATGGGGACAGGCCGATTGGATTTGGATTGTGGCACGGTTGGAAGAATTTGGCTATGGCGGCCCGCTTGCAATCGAGCTGGAAGACGACCGCTTTATGGGCAGCACCGCTTTGAATCAGGAGGGGCTGCTTGCGGCCAAGGCGCATCTGGAAGACATCATTCGTTAACAGTCCATTGAGAAAGTCGCTCTGCAGGCGAGGCCGATCCATTGTGGCCGAAGACAAGGCGCGCGACCGAGTCCCATCGAGCGATTCGGCGAGGGAGCGCAACGCAGTATTTCGACCGCAAGGGCCGGCCGTAGCCCGGATGGGCTTTTTCAACGGGCTGTTTGTACGACTCGAATTCCCAATAAAACAGCCGGGTCCGGAGGCGCGCGATGAGAAGGTTCAACCCGTTTACGTTTGTCGTGGCACTGCTTTTCATGTCCTGCGGAGAAGACAATCCGCTGAACTACGATACGCTGGCAGGTACCTATACGCTCCGTGAGATACAGCTGACGGGTGGTTCGCAGACACAGACGCTTCGTCCGCCCGAAGCAACCGGAACGCTTGTTCTGTCGACAACGGGAGACTTTTCGATGAGTCTGAGTGTCCCGTCGCTTGGAATGGAAGATCGATATTCCGACGGCACGTACGCAATAGAAGGATCGAGTATATTATTTCAGGAAGCAGCGACACTGGGTCTTATTGGAACCAACGCCACCATCAGCGGGAATGAGTTGACATTGACTTCCTCGCTGGGCGGGTCGCAGGTTACGATGGTCTTCGTGAAGGTCTAACTCTCGTTGCGAGTCGGGAACGTGAGCTGGTGTAACGGGTCTTACAGGAGTCATGCAGATGGTAAAAGTTGCGGATGCGGTGGTGATCGGGGGCGGTATCATGGGGGCCAGCGCGGCCCACTTTCTCGCAAAAAAGGGTCTGGGTGCCGTCGTGCTCCTGGAAAAACGTTCGCTGGCCGCCGTGAGTACGGGACATTCGGCCGCGGTGATCCGCACTTTCTATTCGAACGATCTGACCATCCGGCTGTCCATGAAGGCGTTGGAGATGTTCGCGAACGGACCGGAGGCGCTGGGGGGAGATTGCGACTTTCGCAATACGGGCTATATCTGTCTTCTGGGTGAGGAAACCGCCGCCGCCGGCCTGGCGGTGCTGGAGGCGGAGCAGCGGAATCACACCCGTGCCGTGGAGGTGGAAGCGGATGAGATCGGGGAACTCGTCCCCGGCGTGAACACGGATGGGATCGTATCGGGCATCTATGAACCCGCGTCTGGGTACGCGGACCCCGTCCGAACGGTCCGGAACCTGGTGACGCGCGCCGCTGACTGGGGCCTGGCGTGTTACGAGGGGGTGGGGGCAACGCGGATTCGCATGTCCGGAGATCGTGTGACCGGGGTGGAGACGGACGCGGGCGAAATCCGAACGGATCTGGTGATCAACGCGGCAGGTCCCTGGGGCCGGCAGATGGGATTGTCCGCTGGCTTGAATTACTCGGTGCGATGGAGCCGGGAGAGCGATCTGGTTCTGCGATTGCCGGAGGGATACGGGCGGTTTCCCGTGGTTTCCGATCCCAATCTCAGGGTCTATTTTCGTCCCGACGGCGAAAACGGGCTGCTCGCCGGATTGAGCTTTCCCAAAGAGGTGGAGCCGATGGACGTGGACGCGTACGATCCGGATCTGGATGAGGCCACGCGGCGGCGCATCGAGTCTGGGACCTTCGAACGGGTGCCGGCATTCCGGCGGGGCGAATACGTGAAGGGCTGGGCGTCGGTCTATACCATTACGGACGACTGGCATCCCCTGGTCGGAACCGAGCCGGGGCTGGAGGGCTACTATGCCTTCTTCGGCGGGAGCGGGCACGGGTTCAAGCTGGGTCCGCCGATCGCCGATTCGCTGACCGACGCGATCCTCGGCCGAACGCCCATGTTCGATCTCCACCCGTTCCGTCCCAGCCGGTTCCAGGAGGGCGATCAGTTCTCGTCCGCATGGGGAGGAGGAAACCGGGGGTGAGAGAAGGCGCTTAAAACTGAGCCTCGAAGGAGAAAGCTACCGATGTGGACCGCGGAACGGGATCGGAACGACCACCCCGTTCCGCGTTTTTTATGTCCGGGTTGACAGCACATCTTTCTCGTGCGCTTCCATTTCCGGAATCCAGGCGGCGCCGGGGGGGACGCCGGTTTTCAGGCAGGTCATGTCCCATACGGCGGAAAAGGGCATGGTTTTCATGTCTTCCATCAGGGCGAGCTTCTGCGCCAGTTTGCCCTCCCGTTCCAGTTCCTTCAGTTGCCGCGTGGGATCCAGTAGCGCATAGAGGATGGCTTTCCGCGTCGCGCGGGCGCCGATCACGTAGGCGCCGATGCGGTTGATGCTGGCGTCGAAGAAGTCCAGGGCCACGTAGACGCGGTCCAGGGCGTCGCACCGGACGATTTCCAGGAAGACGTTGCGCACGTCGTCGCCGAACAGCACCACGTGGTCCGAGTCCCAGCGGATAGGCCGGCTGGTGTGGATGAGCAGCCTGTCGTGGAAGGGCAGGTGCGAGGAAATCTTGTCCGCGATGGATTCCGTCGGGTGAAAGTGGCCCATGTCCAGGCAGAGGACCGCGCCCCGCGACAGGGCGTAGTTCGCGTAGAAGTCGTTGGAGCCCGCCGTGTAGTCTTCCACGCCCAGACCGAAGAGCTTGCCCTCGACGGCGTCCACGCAGGCCGGCCCGATGCCCAATGCGGGGTCCAGGACGGCGTCCAGGGATTCCACCAGGCGTTCGCGGGGTCCGTATCGGTCCGCGGGGTGGTCCTTTGCGCCGTCGGGAATCCAGTGGTTGTTCACGCACACGTCCTCCAGCGCAATACCCATGGCTTCCGCGATCCGCCGGCTGGCCACGCCGTGGCGGACCCAGAATTCCCGGATTTCCACGTCCGGATGGGCAAGGGTGAACCCGTCGTTCGCCTTCGGATGGGCGAAATACGTGGGGTTGAAGTCCAGCCCGATCCCGTTTTCCTTCGCCCAGGATATCCAGCCGGCGAAGTGTTCGGGTTCCAGGCGGTCCCGGTCCACAACTTTGCCGCCCGTGTCGCCGTAGGAGGCGTGGACGTTCGCGCGGTGCCTCCCAGGCAACAGATCGATCGCCTGCTTCAGGTCTGCTCGCAGCTCATCGCCGTTTCGCGCCCGGCCCGGATAGTTCCCGGTGGCCATGATGCCGCCGCCCTCCACGGCTTCGTCCTTCGTCTCGAACCCCGCCACGTCGTCGGCCTGCCAGCAGTGAAGCGATATGGGCACGTCCGCCGCTTTGTCAACGGCTTCGTGCGCGTTCACGCCGAAGGCCGCATACTGCTCGGCGGCCTCCTGGAAGGCGGCCTCGATCTGCGCGTCGGTCCGCGTCGTCTGAAATTGCATCCGGATTCTCCCTAGCGGTTTACCGGGAAAATGGGGCGTTCCCTGGTACCTGCCGATCTTCGCCCGATTCCCGCGTGGAACAGACAGACAGTGCCATCGCGTGGTGGCCTCGATGGTTATCGAACACCCGGCAGCGCTGCGACCTTATCCTGAAGCCACGCCTTCAACCCGGCGAACCGGAATGACCCGGCTTCCAGGTTCCCAACGATAAACGCGTATGCCTCATCGTCGTCACAGTCGATAAAGTGGCCGTTCAGACGCAGGAAGGTGTCGGTGACAAAAAAGGCCGCCCGTTTGTTGCCGTCCATAAACGGATGGTTGTTGGCGAGGCTCTCCATGAGGGCGGCGGCCTGGTCGATCAGACCGTCGTAGTATCCAAGCTGCGGCCGCATGAGTGCCGACGCGAGCGCGCCTTCATCACGTATTCCAGGTGCCCCGCCAAACGTGTTGATCAGGACGTGGTGCAGGACGATGACTTCCTGTATGGTGGGGAAGTCGTGCGTCATCTGGCGAGCATTTCACCCAGACGGCGATGTCTTTCCACGCTGGCCTGAAAGTGGGCCATGATCTCAGCGCGCGGCTTTTCCCGGGTGCGGTTATCGATGTATTCCCGCATGGCCTCTTCCAGCACCGCCTGAAAGTGACGACCCTCCTTACGGGCAATCTCCCGCATGGTGCCCAACAACTCGGGGGCAACCTGGCTGGAGAATTTCTCTCTTGGCATATTCATAACCGAACGACTCCGTTTTTATTCAAAAATGGGCCTTCGAAGTCCGACAGTCAAGATTAATCTTGATAAAAATGGGTAAATGAACCGTGTTGTCGATCAGGAGCCCGCTATCTTTCGATGTCGTGATCCGGGATCTCTCTAATATCCGTGTCCGTATCGCCCTGCCGTGTGTCAGCCGATTAGCGCCTGCAACTCGGGCAGGAGGTAGGCGAGGGCGAGGCTGACGAGCAGTCCTCCGGTGATTTTCGCGAAATCCGAGGCAACCAGCCGCGTCACTTCCTTGCGGCTGCGGTGCCGCTGACTCCACGCCACCGCGATCTCACGTCCGGCCAGGAGGCCGACGAAGACCCATGTGGTGCTCATCGGGAGCTTGCTGACCTCTTTGAACAGCAACAGTACGATGCCGTATATCAGGTCGACAAAGGTGGCCGACCGGATGTCGGTTGTGTTGGTCTTGGTGAGCACCACCTTCTGGATGGCGCCTCCGTGGTTGTAGAAGATAATGGCGTGCAGGGCCAGCATGACGATGACCGCAAGGAAGAACCATTCCGCCGTGAGGCTGCGAGGAAGGAAGACGAAGATATTGGCCAGGTCCTGTATCAGCCACTGGCTCCACAGGAAGCCGGTCGAACACCACTGCGCCACGACCCACCAGCCGCTCGTGGGTCCCTCTGTCTTGTGGAAGCGGGACTCGAAGCCCCTGGTGACCCATCGATAGATCAGAATGGCGGCCAGGAACGCGGTCGCGTAACCTGCGAGTGATTTGACCAGCATGGCCGGCAGGGCTTTTGGCGCAAAGATCGTCAGGGTGAGAAACGTGGTGCTCACCGGGATGCCCCAACGGGTCAGAAGGAGCAGGGCGAACGGAGGGACACAGTAGATCCAGGACCAATGCTCGGGAACGGGGATCTTCTCCAGCCTGCCGTAGGAGACGTCGTCGTGCATCCACCACCCGTAGACGAGGACGACCACCAGAATACTGCAGGCAAAGATCCAGAGCACCCACCAGGGGCGTCTGGCGTTGGAGCTGAGAAAGGTTCCGAGGGTCTGGATCGCGTCGTTTCCAACGATAGAATAGGCGCCGAGTAAAAACCCGACAATCATGATCACTTCCTGACTCACAGCGGTTCTCCTCCGATCGATAGGGTCTGGCAAGCGGGAATTGTGGGCGGGGCATGTTGTCTCCTGCCGGTTGACGGAGACGGTCTCCGAACCGGACGCCTGCAAAAAGCCCGGGCGTCCGGGTACGATGTATCACAAGATCGTTTGCCATGGGCATCACGCCATCCGCGGGTTAATATAACAGGTGACGGATTTCGAATCAATTCGGGCAGTCCTGATCCACAAGTTCTCCGGACTTCACGGTAGCCAGCGGTTCCCAGGATCCGGCGTGCCGTTCAACGCCGAGTACGTCGGCCAGACGTCCATCGGGGTTCCACCGCAACACCGCGATATCGGCGCACGCGCCAGGGGCCAGCGTGCCGGCCTCACCCTTCAGCCCCAGCAATTCAGCTGGCCGGGCGGTCGCCCGCGGGAATACTTCCGCTTCGGGCATGCCGGCGGCGATGTACTTGGACATCGTCCTGGGAAGGTGGTGGGGTGGATCGGCGCCTGCGTGCGCATTGTACTGGTCGGTGGAAATCGTGTCGGGGTAGAATCCCTCCGCGATGGCCTGCTCCGCGTGCGGGAAGCTGAAGGACTGCATCCCGTGACAGCCGTCGAACAGGACGCCCCGGTCGCGGGCATCCCTCACCGCGCGCCGCACCCTTCCGCCAGCGATGATGTTGTCCGGACGGGGGCTGAACGTGTACGTGAAGAGGTCTCCCGCGCGCAGGAACCGCAACTGTTCCTCGAGTGGAAAGTCGATGTTGAAGCGCGGCCCGTAGAGGATGGGGCGTCCGCTGCGTTCGGCCGCTTCGACGCCCCGGCGCATGATCTCTCGAGGGTCGTGCGCGAGGCGAGGTTCGAGTACCGTGTTGAAGGCGATGCCCCAGATGTCCTCGCCCGCTTCAGCGATCGTGTCCACGCAGAGGTCGACGTCGGCGTTCTCAACGTGCTCGAAACAGTGGTCCGGCGGCGATTCGCCGGTTTTGGACAGATGCAGCGCAAGACGCACCCGCGTGCGGCAACCGTGGACGACCTCCTGCCGATAGGCCTGCCAGTTGAGGGCGCCGGCATCGCCCTGGGACAGACAGGTGGTGACCCCGCGAGGAAGAAAGTGCGTATCGGGATCGACGCCGAACCGGGAACCGCCCCGTGCCGGGTGGGCGTGCATGTCAACCAGGCCCGGCAGAAGCAGGGCGTCGGGGTAGTCGAGATTCAGACCCGCGGTTCCCTTCACGTCGGGACCGGCTGCGACAATCCGGTCGCCCCTTGCGGCGACGGCGCCCGGTCCGTCCAGGCCGGTGTCCGCGCAAAAGACACGCCCGGCCGTGATCAGCAGGTCATACATGTCGGCTGATGTGGTCATGGATCGTTCCCGTTCTGAGAAAGTTGTGTGGATGAAAGCCGGAAATGACTCGAGCGCCTGCCGGGGCGAGGGGACAGCATTCGTATCATGCCTTGGAAGTCCGGGTCCAGTGGTTCTGTCGAACCAGCGGGGTCCAGCCAAACCGTCTGTAAAATCGCCCCGCGCCCGCTTTTTCGTCATCCCTGTCGACGCTGAACACAACCCGGTCGCACCCGGCCAGCCGCAGCCACTCAACGGCATGGCGCATCACCCACGAACCGAGGCCCCGGTTCCGCATCGCTTTGCTCGTTTCCACTTCCGAGAGTTCCCCCCATCCGGATAGCGCCGGCAGTTGCCCGCCCAGGGCGAGATCTGAATCACATTCAACGTATGCGATGTCCCGGCCCTCCAGCCGCGCCACGAATCTCGTGCCGAATTTCCCCAGGTCGCGATGAACGGATACGCCTTCGACCGGGGCTTCACCTGGAGATGGAATACCTTCCAGGGTGCCGCCGTACACGGATTCGTCAACGTCCTCGCCGCATTTAAAGCCGAACTGCTTAAGAAGACGGCCGATGTGCGGCCAGACGTGGGGCAGGCCGTTGCACATCGGTACTGGCAATGGCCCGGAAATCAACTGCTCCGTCGCCTGCCAGGCGTCCATCTGACGCAGGCATGCCTTGAGAATCGCCTCGCCGGCAGGGTACTCCTGCGGCCAGAACAGCACCCAGGCGACTTCCGCGGTTCCCTTCCAGCGGGTGTCGTCTCCGTAGCGCAGGAGATGGGCGGCGGCACAGACGCGGTCGTTGACAACGGAGACGATGGATTTTCTCTCGACGACCCAGGGATCGGTAACGTGTTCGGCAGGATTCCGCTTCAGGCGCTCCCACAAATAGTCGGCGGTCAGTGCCCATCCAGGGATCACGGCGCCAACGTGCACGTTTGCGAGATCCAGGACCTGTGGCAGATGGTGTTTTTCCAGGGGCTCTATCTTCGCCATAATTCGATCCGGTGGAATTATGCGGTCCAAATCCGACGCAATTTGGACCAGTTCCGCCACCCATCAAGGGAATTTTCCGGCTTTTCCGCTCGTCGTACCGGCCGGGTCAGGTGAGGCACTCCTTTCGATCCGGTCGGTTTTTTGTTACCATGGCAGGTCGCAGAGAGTTCCATTCCATGCAGGATCGATCCAGGATCCTTCACGCCAGGGAGCGTTCAAATGATCTACGAACACCGCATCTACAGAGTCCCGGAAGGCCGGATGCCGGACATCCTCAACCGGTTTGAAAACATTACGTTCGACCTCTTCGACCGCCACGGCATCAAAGTCTCCGGTTTCTGGACGCGAAAAGATGCCAATGAGCTGATCTACCTCTGTGAATTTGAAAGCGAAGAGGCGATGGAAACCGCGTGGGATGCGTTCCGCGCGGACCCGGACTGGATCGCGGCGCGGGAACGAACCGAAGCCAACGGGCCGATCGTGGACGAGGTCATCTCCGACGTCCTCATCCCAACCTCCTTCTCGCCTATGCAATAGCAGTCCATTGAAAAAGCACATCCGGGCTGCGGCCGGCCTGCACTGTCATTTGGGGGGAAGCGAACGGACGTAATCGACCGCTCTGTACACCCAGTCCGCCAGGTCTTCGTCCGATTCGATTGCGGCCGGCTCAACCATCGCCCATCCCTTCATGACGCGGCCCGTAATGTCGAACGGCCTCGTGTGCGGCTCGGCAAGCGTCCGTTCGTGGTGCGCCCTGTCGAGACGGACGATAAGGGACCCCTTCCACGTACCCACGCACATGTTGCCGCAGATCATGAAGCAGACCCCACCAAACATCCGCTTCTCGGAAAATCCGTCCTCATCAGCCAGGATCGTCCGTATCCGACCGATGAGTTCCTCGTCGCCCGCCATTCACTAAATCTCCTCGAACAGCTGTCTCAGTCTGAATACCGTGTTGTGATTTCGGGCGGTGAGCTTCTGATATTCCGGTGATGTCGGCAGCTTCACCCACGTGGACCGGGTCGGTCGTGTCCTGGATACCGACCAGTAGATCACACCGGGCCCTGGCGCAACGGTCTCCCACTCCAGCTGCGGCGATGGGAGCCGGGCAAGGATGTCTTCCGGTCGTGCTCCGGCCAGCGTAAAGAGCGCGTGGTGCATCCGCTCGTCGTCTTGTCCCCAATCCTCGGGCGCCGCGTCTACCGCGGTTCGATATGACTTTCTGGACAGGACGACAGCGCGCGCGTTATACGAAAAACGTGCCGAAAGCGCGCTTTCGACTTCGTCCGCGAGCGCCGGTTCATCGGAATTGGTCGACCGAAACAAGATGTTGCCGCTCTGGATGTAGGTGCGGACGCTGGAGAATCCCATGTCCTCAAAGCAGCCGCGGAGCGCGTCTTTGGGAACGATATTCTTCCCGCCGACGTTCACCCCGCGCAGGAGTGCCAGAAATCGGGGATGTGCTTTCTCGTCGTGCGACATCGGTTATAATGTCCCCGCCGTGAATTGTGAAGACCTTCGTTGTTGCGTTTATCGGGCGCCCCGGTTTCGCAGTAACTTTGCGATATCCTCGTGACCGCGTCGATTTGCCCAGGCGAGGGGTGTCGCCCATTCGGCGCCCGCGGCGTTGGGGTCGGCGCCGCCATCCAGTAGAAGCCCCACCAGTTCCGCGTTACCCTCGCGTGCGGCGATCCCAATGGGTGTCGAGCGGTCCTCCTCATCGATCGCGTTGACGTCAGCGCCGAATTCAATGAACATGCGCACCATCATGGCGGCATCGGACACGGCCCGGTTGGGTCGGCAGAGGTCGTGCAGCGGGGTTCGCCGCTGCCAGTCGGGCAGGTTCGGGTCCAGGCCGTGTTCGAGGAGGCGGCGCGTCATTCGGGGGACGTGGTAGAGATAGGTCTTGCAAGCCGTCAGCACACGGGGCATCGGGTGTTTGCGCTGCAGGAACATATCGAACATCGCCTCGTGGGCATCCGTGGATTCTCCGCGATCCTCCATGCGTCCGCAGCCGCTGATCGCGGCGGTGTAGGGTGTGGTCAGGTACTCGCTCTCCTCGTTGGAAAACGGATCGTCGGTGTAGCGGAGGATCGCGGCCACCGTTTCGAACTCGCCCCGCTGCACGTAGCCCCACGCGCCGGATGCGCGCCCACCGTAGCCGTAGAGCAGGCCCCGCATGGCGTCAGAGTGGGCACGTATCGCGGGGCTCCCCGAGGAGTCCACGTGCCCGTTCGGATCGGCGCCGGCTTCAAGAAGCCATCTGGCGACTTCGAGGTCGTCCTGCACGGTCGCGGTCATCAGCGATGCACCGTAGGGGCACAGTCGGCTTTCCGGCAGACTGGGGTCCGCCCCGTTATCCAGCAGAAAGCGGACAATGTCACGGTGGCCGTGTTCCACCGCGGCCGACAGCGGGCGTTTCTGAAGATTCTCGCCGTCGTTCACGGCCGACGGGTCGGCGTCGACAAACGCCCTGACGGCATCCAGGTCTCCCCTCGCGGCAGCCAGCGTTGGGGTGTCGCGGACGCCTGCGTCCAGCAGAAGTCGCGCCAGATCGGGACTCGCTTTCGACCTGTGCCACATCAGGTCCCGCCAGTAAATGTAGTGGATGGCACGGAAACCGGCGTGGTCGACGGCATCCACCTCGATGTCGCTGTCAAGGAGCGCCCTGACTGCCGCGCGGTCGTTCGCGATGACGGCGAGATGGAGCGCGGTCCTGCCTTCGGGGTCTCGTTGTGATTCGATGCCATCCGTGCCTTCAAGCAGGCGTTGGATCTCCGCGTGGTCTCCGGTGTCTATCGCTCTGTGCAGCCGCTGGTCCGGCGCCTCCGAAACGGGCCCGGAGGCCTCCCTGAGATAGTCTGCGACCGAAGTATGTCCGCGGTCTTCGGCCATGGTAATCAGATTGTTCACCTCGTCGTGCGCATAGGCTTCCCACAGCACTTTTGTGGCGTCCAGACTGCCCTCCCGAACCGCGAAGTGGATCGGCGGGGTGTACCAGAACTGCAGTCTGGCGCAGTCCGGATCCGTGCTCAGATGTTTTCGCAGGGCGCCGGCATCATTCCGGATCGCGGCGCTGATCAGTTCCCAGTAGAGGCGTCCCTCTTGTGTTTCGATGCACCAGGACGGCCGGTGCATGGCCTCGATGACGTCTTGCGGCGTTCGTCCCGATTCGCCGGATTTGTCGATATTCATCCCGGTCCTTTCCGTAGGTTTGCGTCGACTTCCGTTCGTCCGTTCCTCCGTCACGATTCTCTGCTTGAAACTGAATACGATCTCGCTGGCAGGGTCCACCGTGACCTCGATCCAGTGCACGTCCGACGCGCCGAACGTCTCCACACGGGTGAAATTCGCGAAGCGCCTGCCGCCACCCTTGCGCCGAAGCGGCTTGTCGATCCGGAAATAGTGCGAGTCTCCATGCGCAAGGACGACCGGCCTTCCGAATCGTTCCGTTTCCTCACGCAACACGTCGAGGATCGCCTGGTAGTGAGGCGGGTCCGGCGCAGGTCTTCGCTCCAGGCCCATCGACGCGTGCAGGGTAAGAAACAGCGCCTTGCCGGACCCGGACGCCTCCGAAAAAGCACGACGAAGCCATGCGATCCCCGCATGGGTGCGCCGTTCGACCGCCGCGTCGTGCCGTTCCGTCCTCACCGGTACCGCGCCAACTTCGGTCGAATCCCGGCGTTGAAACCCTCTCAGCCCGTTTCTGCTTCCCACAATGTGGATGGTTGCGAAGTGAACCCCGGCCCGTTCCCAGCGGACATTCTCGACAAACTCGCTGTATTCGGGCAGCGACGCCTGAGATTCAACCCGCATCGTCCGCTTGCCGAGCGTCATCCCAACACGGGGATAGAACAGGGACCGCAGTTTCCGCAGGCGTTCCAGCGGATCGAAGCGGCCGGCGACCTTGCGGTGACAGTCCGTCCATTCGTTGTCGCCCGGCGTAAGGATGAACGGGTCATCGAAGCGGTTGAACCTTTTCAGTCGACCTTCCAGAACCGCATCCGTGCACGGTTGTCCGCCACGCTTGATGTCGCCCGCGTGGATGACCCATTGTACGTCGTCGTCCGCGTTGATCATATCGGTCAACCTTGCGAAGCGGATACTGTCGGCATCGGCGTACGGCACGTCACCGATCAGGGCGAACGAGAATGTGTCGGCGCCGGCCCGGCCTGAAAAGGACGCAAGGGCGACCGCAACGACAACCAATGCGAGCCCCACACCTCTTCCAATTCTCCGCCAGATGAGTAATGCATTTCTGTGCATGTTCATTATGAGTCTCCACTTCGTTGACATGACGCTTCAGATCGTCGGGCCCGGTCTGGAGGGTACCGCCGAAGGTACTTGGCAGCCGTAACCAGGCCGGGTATATTTTCGATGCGCGAAAACTGCGAATTTCGCGCCGGTTAATTGTGCATCTTCAAACCACGGTTTGCATGGCGCCCGCCATATTTCCACGGGATCTATGACAATGAAACCCGCCGATCGCGAATTTTTCGCACGGAACGGCTACCTGAACCTCGGCGTTTTCCTGAGTCCCGACGAAGTTCGCCGCTTCCGGGGCATGTTTGACGAGGACCGCCGCCGATATCCCTACTTCTGGCATCCGTACGGATACCACCAGGAAGCCAACTACAACGCATTGGTCACCACGCCTGATTTCGACAGGCTGGTTCGCCACCCGCGAATACTGCCCGAAATCGAGGAACTGATGGGCGGTCCCGTCTGCTTCGGCGAGATCGGCCTGCGCGGCATGGGTCCCTATTCGGGCGACGTCCACCAGGGATGGCACCGCGACAGGCCCCACTGGACCGAGCACCCCCTGCGTATGGACTACATTCAGTTGATGGTCTACCTGACGGATGTGGACGAGGGAACGCACTGCTTTTCCCTCTCGCCCGAGTCGGTCGGCGACGCGGTCCTGGAAGATCCGGCGGCGCAGCTGGAGCGGGGCGGCGTGTACGATCTCCACGGCCCCGCCGGCACGTGCGCCCTTTTCAACGTTGCGGCTCTGCACACGGCTACCACGCGCCCCACGCAGGCCCGGCGAAAGACCGCGCAGATCTACTACGGGCACCGCCATCGGCCTCCGCTGGCCAACGACTCCGGGATTCCGGCGGTGTTCTGGCGGGACGATCCCGATCCGGAGACGCGCGCGTTTTACGGCGTACTCAACGACCGGACCCGCCTTTACATGGCCGCCTTCGGGCCGCGCGAAGACTAAGCAGGCGGTTTTTCGCAAAATCGCATCCTCATCCGTCAGCCTCGCCATCCCCCAGAATTACACGGCCGCCACGGTTCGCCGCTTCCTCGGCGCCCAGCCCAATGCGAACGGCTTCGAGGGCCCTATCCAGGTCCGATCGCCAATCACCCCTTCTACCGTGCACTTCCTCCAGAAAGAGGCTTTCCAGAGACGTCCCCTGTTCCGCGGGCGGCAGCGATAGCTCTTTGCCGCCGGCGGACGAGAGCCACCAGCCCCCGTCCTTCTGGACCAGCGTTCCTTCCTCCAGCACGAACCGCTGAACCTGCTCGGCGTTTGCGATTGAAATCCCGCCCGCCCAGGTCCATTCCGCCGTCCCTCCGTCCGTGAAGCCCACGGCGACCCGGTTGACGAAGCGTTCGTACGTTCCGGCGTTGTCCATTCCGTCATAGTGGGCGTACCCTTCCACCCAGGACGCCGGGCCGAAGAGGTCCACCAGAGGGTAGACCTGATAGACGAAGAAGAGACTCGGCGGACCCGACGCGTGGATGTTGAATAACACCTCCGGCCGCGCACCTCTCCCCGGCGTCAGCCGCACGAACAGCGCCAGCAGAAGTCCGCCCAGCGATCCCACGGTTTTCTTGAGCTGCCGATGGGCGCCGGACACGACCTCGGGATGCGCCACGCGCAGCACCGTGCCGGTCGTGCGCGCCAGGTCGACCAGGCCGGCCCCCTCGTCGACGTGCCGCGCCACGGGATATTCCAGGAAGACGGGCTTGCCGGCCTCAAGCGAGGCCCGCGCGATGGGGCCGTGGCTGTCGTTGTTGGTACAGACCACAAGCCCGTCAACGTCGGACCGGTCGATCAGCGCCTTCCAGCTGTCCAGCAACGGCAGATTGTGCTCACGGGCCAGTTCCGCACCCGTGCGCGGGTTCCTGGCTGCCAGTGCGGTCAGCCTGCAGCCCTGCATCGACGCGAATGTACGCGCGCGGCTCTGCGCCATGCCGCCCGATCCGACCAGACCCAGACGAATCGAATCCATAGTATGTCCTTCCAATTCAATATCTGCCGATAGCATCGAAGTCTATTTCGAAGATCAACTCTTCGCCACGATCCTCGATTTTGATGAATCCTGTTTTCTCCAGGCGATCCAGTTCACGCAAAAAGGTGCGGGTCGTTACCCGGCGATACACCGCTGCGACGTATGGTGCGCCAAGTAGCTCTGAGAACTTGATTTTTTTAGACGGTTCGTCCGCAAATGGATCGACTGGCTCGGTCTCGTCCAAAAGAAAACACAGCAGGTCGTATTCCCGCTGATTGATGACACGGCGTCGCTCGCTTACCCGCTGACTCCGCGCCCTTGTTAAAGTCGTACGGTAGATAACGCGATTGAGTTTTGTCTTGATAAAGTTGTTGATTCCCTTCAACTCGGCCGCAAAGCCTTCGATGCCGAAAGCGATGAAACCATTCAGGTCGAACGGCTGTGTCCGCCTGCCCTGTTGAAGCAAGAGCATGTATTCATTGCCATTGCGGTAGAAGTAATTCGAGAGTCCGTAGAAGCCGTGAACATTGTATCCACCCTGAAACAGAATGCCGGCTTCTACGAGTCTCGAGACTCTACCGTTTCCATCGCCGAACGGGTGAATCGTTACAAGAAAAAAGTGGGCCAGTAGCGCACGTACGACTGGATGCTGCGCAGCCAGTTTGTTCGAGTTCACGAATGCTACGAATTCTTCCATAAAACGTCGCAAATCTGCAGGAGGCGCCCCTCGATGCACGCCACCAAGTGCTTTCGTTCCGACCACGACGGGGTGAGTCCTCAACTCGCCTGGTACGTTGTTGTCTTCATCGGAACCATGCGTGACCAACCTGTGCAACTGCATGATGTCAGAAAGATGGAGCGGCCTGCTGCCTGGTGTGAACCGTTGCCGAACCCAGTCCTGTGCCAAGCCTGCGTTTCTCACTTGTTTTTCCTCACGAGACTGAGTTGCGTGTTCGTCGGAGGAAGTAGCCAACAGTCGACTTACTTCGGCTTCTGAGAGCGGATTTCCCTCAACTGCCGTCGTCCCGTGGACCGCCCGCACGCGGTTCAGTTGGTCCAGTTGTTCCTTCCAATCCGAAGGGAGGACCAGATTGAGGGCTGCTTCTTTGTTGGCTTCAATCTGAATCAGGTTGGAGAATTGATTTTCCAACGAAATTCGAAATTCAAAGCGGAAGGTCGCCCAGTCCAAATTACCTCCTGATTGACGATCTGTTTGACAATATATATGACACAATAACTATCTATAAATATAATATATTAACTAAAAATAACAAATTAAATATCGAGTTATTTGACACAAAAACGGACCTTTGTCTGACGAAGACTTCACCCAACTGAAACGGTGATTATGGATCAAACTGATTGTGCGGTCGGAATCCAGTTCGAATCAGGTCAACTCCCACCAGTTGAAAGGTGTGCAATTTGCAGGTACTACTTTCAAATATACACATGTACCCGCGATGTGACTCTGAATTCGTCCGTGTCGATACCCTCAACCAGACGTTGATACGATCCCATATTCACAGATACCGACAACCGTGACAATGCGCTAAATTGACGTTGTTCAGTACATGGAGTACATATTTCTACGTCAACTCACAAAAGGAGGCGTTGCAATGTTCGATCCCAGGGAGGTTGGACGACGGATTCAGGAACAGCGAAAGCAGAAGAGGCTTACCCAGGAACAGCTCGCTCAGGCCGTATGCATCAGCGTACAGGCGGTTTCCAAGTGGGAGAACGGGGAGTCGATGCCCAATATAGGGACATTCCCGGCCCTGTGCAAAACGCTTGGCGCCTCGGCCGACGCGCTGCTCGGAATCGACTGCGAGCCCGAAATCGAGGCGCTCGGTGCGAGGTTGGCGCGGCGGGTGAGTCTTATCGAGAGCGGGGAGGAACGAAACGTCGCGCTGATGAAGGTGTTGGGATATCTCGTCTCCTCAGGTGACGGCCCCTGGAATCCGGATCGCAATGTCTCGTACAGGCTGTCCGGGAATGGACTCACGGGCTTCGGTTTCTGGAGCCGCAGCGGACTCGCGTGCTTTGCGGCAGGCGATGCCCTTGCAGAAGACGTCCCGTCAGCCGCGTTGATGGACAGCCTTCGCACCCTGCTCTTACCTGAATGCTGGTCCATCGCTTGCGCATTGTTGAACGGTCCGCATCGTTTTGACTCGCTGTTGGAAGCAGAGGTCGTCGAGTCCTCGCAGGCTTTGTCGGACGCGCTGCGTGAATTGATCCAGGCAGGTCTATTGGTGCAGGAAAGTCGGGGCTATCGGCTGGAAGAAGATTACGGGCTGCTGCTGACGGGGATGATCAGAGCCCTTGGCGTTGCCAGTTTGAGAGTGGATCACGGACGGGGGATACGCGTGAACAGCACGACGGCTTGAGAAACCTGAAAAAGCTGCTATAATGATCTCCAAGACCGCCCTTTGACGGGAATGGCGAACTTGTCACATTCCTGAGAGATTTTACGGCAAAAATCACGATGTCGTCGGCTTACATGCCCATAGTAACTAAGATCTCTTCGGCCATCTGAGCATCAATCTCGTCATTCGGCTGTAGCCCTTCGCGTCGAATGGCACGTTCGAGAACAGTGCGAAGTGACCGAAATATCCTCCTTGGTACCATTACAACGATTGTCTCAAGTACGTAGTCGATGGCCTCTTCAGTAAACGGATAGTAGGGCTGCGATACGGGAAAGTTTTCCTGCCTAAAGTTAGACAGATGTTCTCTTATGAAGGCCTTCGCGCCCTCCGCGTCAAGCGACTGAAGTTCGATGTTTTGACGGCTAATACGTTCCGCAATCGCTTGGGGAATCGTGGCTTCGAGAAGTGCTGCATCACCAGTAAAGGCAAGTATCAGACAAAAACTCTGCGGGAGCCGGTTGAGGAGTTCACGGATACCATTCCATATCGCCATCTGCTCAACTGGCTTCAGGTCCCACATGTCTTCAACTTCGTCAATAAACAGGTACACCGCTTGGTGTGTCGGCTCTTGGTTACCGATCTTTAACGTCATTGCACGAAAAATGCTGGCAAGCGCTCTTGTTGCCGCATAGTCAGTATCAATTATCGGGGTAAACCCCGGCTCCCCAACCGCAGGTCTGCCCTCGAGTAGATACGTCAGTACCTTCTCTTCGCCCGACTCAAGCATTCGAAGAAGCTCAATCGTAGGGCGGTCTTCGTCATTGACGCTCTCCAACACCTTATTGAGGAAGTATTTCGGATCTTGTCTTCTGAGTTCCTTCTCTTTTTCGCGATCCATCTCGTCACCTAGTGCATCGGCGGCCGAGTCTATTTGCTGTGAGATCTTGCTCGCTAAATGCCGAAAAAACCCCCTTCCAAGTTCACGGACGATTTCCTTGTAAAGGCGAACGAAATCGACCTTTTGATCCACTCGCACCTTTGGAAGGTAAATAGCACATGCTTTGAAGTGGTCGGCCCTGGTATCCGAAATAGCGGTGGTTAGATATTTTAATGCATGTGACTTGCCAGCGCCGTAGCTACCAAAGACGATTACGAATTCACTCAACCCTGTGTCAGACGTGAGCACACTCTCGACGATATCGCTAAGGAGGCTTCGCTCATATTCCATTCCTGCCCAGTGTGTTACACCTGACCCGGGTACCAGTGAAAACGGGTGCTCATCAAATCCAAAATCCGATAGCTCAGGCATGTATCAACCTCCGCTCTTTTGTCTATTCTTGGCTTTCCAACTTAGATAGGGCATGGATCCCCATCCGGATAACCGCTCTAATTCAGCCTGTACTCTGTTGTTGTCAACTGTACCCCGTAACATAGCCATCGTTTCCTCGTTCCTTTCAAAACCACCGATCGTGAAATTCGACGATCCAATAAACGCAGTTTGGTGCCCTTCTTGAAATTCAAAATGGTAAATCTTCGAGTGAAGCCAGGGAGACGTACGTATCAGTAAGTCTACACCCAAGAGCACTATAGCATCAGCTTGGGTACTAGTTAGAGTTTCTCCCTGGGATCCTGGCGGTCCTGTAACTACTTGCAGATTACAATTGCCATACTGCAGCATTATGCGCGAGAAGTTAACAATGTCTCGAAAGGCAGGTAGTTTGCCTATATAGGGCGAAACTACACGTAGTGCAGAGGGTTTACGGCCAACACATTGTAGGAACTCACGCTTAAATGACCGAGTTGGCAGGATCTCCACCGGTACGGTGTTTCTGGGCGCTGATTTCATTGCTGGGGTGCGATTCGTACCATTACCGATTTGACTCTACCAGTAGCGATGACGAATCCATCGCTGTGTAAGTTCGACGCGATTTCTGCGACAGTCACTGCGAGGTCGACCACCTCTTCAATACTGTCTAAGTCAAGATTAGTCCGCAAATCTTCTCCCGCTTGGTTTAGTGCTTGGTCTAGGACGAATGTATGTCCGTCACCGTTCCCGACCGATGGGAACTCGTCCCTCCTTTTCCTAACGGTACGTGGGTCTAAGAGGTTAAATTCTACCTCTGTGATTCCGTCCCCTAGTTTCAATCTGCCTTCTGGCCCAGCGGCACTCAAACATTGGCGGAGGACATAAAATGCTCGTCGCAACACAAGCAGCTCGTTCGTACACCGAAGTCTATCAGTAAGTGCATGTACTCGTGTCCCGAGGCATTTATATTTACATACCTGGACATCTGCAGAGACGCTTGATAGGATTTCGTAGACCCCTGGCCTGACCTTCCTTATGACGGATCGTGGATGTGCTGCCTCTCGACTGAGAGTGCTCGACATTATGATTTCCGGATTATTAGCATTGGACTCCAATTGATAAAGCCTACGTGCAAGCCTCGTAATCGTAACGTAATGCATTGGCTTGCGGATGCGTGAAAGTACAGCCTTTGCCGCGTTGAGATAGGGAAAGCTCACCGTCGTTTCCGCATTTGGTAATGTCCAAGGAGTCCGGTACGTTGGGACATTGGTGCGAAACGCTTATCGAATATCTTAAATACAGCGCGAAAAACTGCTTCCTCATCAAATCGAAGATCGGTACGCGATTCCAAGAAATAAATGTACGGCTTGACAGCGTCAAGCGGCACCTGGTTTGCTTGGATCAGCCTCATATAGCGATATGCCCGTTCCATGAAGTCGGCGGTTCTTACGACTGTATCGAACGGCGGTTGTTCGGTGTTCTCCCGAGATGGGCGAATTATGTTCCAAGCAGGACTGAATGGTTCCTTGATGAGAGCTTTGTCGACGTGCATACGCGTAAACCAATTCAGTGGCGGGCCAAGCCAGAAGAAGCGATCGCTTTCGCCTCGAAGCCGCAGTGCAACTCTTCGTCCAGAGGATGTAAGCAGCCCATCTTTATGCAAATGGCCGAGAGAAACAAGCCACCCCCTTCGAGGTGTGGCGTGGTGGCGGAGGAAATCTAAACCGATCTCCTTGATTTCGATCTCGGACCCGCGAACATTCTTTATCCACCTCACTGTACTACCAGCGTCTGTCTGAAGAAGGCGTACGCGCAGTCTGGGATCTGGAAAGGCCCGCAGAAGCCAATCGGTTCGTTCACGCCGAAGATCAAGGGTTCGGCCTTTGAAGTATTTCAGAAGATCTGAACCGGCCGGAAGTGGTTCATCCAATGCCATGTCGAGCAAGAGACCGTAAATATCTGCGTCGAATTGTAGCACTGAAAATTGGAGTAGGAATTTCCTAAAGTCGTCAAGATCGAGCCCAGATGCTGCGCGATAGGTCCGACCGAGTTCGGTCAATGCAAGCCGTGCTAACGAACCTCCTCGGTCGATGCGACGTACAAGTCCGAGTCCAACCGCAAAATCTGTGATTCCTGCCGCATAATCCTCTTTTAGATTCCTGGAGGTTTCAGTTTGCAGTCGAAGTTGGAGAGACTTAACGACCTCAAGTCTCAATCGACTAGGTGCTTGGTCGAATAATTCAGTAACCTCGGCAATTCGGGACAACTGATAAGCGCCAGTCGTATACCCGACATACCTAGCCAATGCCTCAGCTAGGCTCTCGCGACATTCATTCCACTCTTGAAGCATCTTCGTCTCTTAACTTCGCAGTGGTAGGTGTGTTTCCACCATGTGCAGAAAGTCGTGGACGGATTCTTGACAGAAATATCCGACCATTGGCAGCATCAGCGACCACCGCTTCACCAGGATCCAGAGAGCGAATTGTATCCGCAAGTGAAGGTAATGGGAAACCAGCCCTTTCGTAGGTAATTGAGGTGCGGGTGGGCATCCGACCGATCGCCGCTTGGAGGTCCGATTCAAACCCTAGAGAATGGGTGAGCGTCAGGTCGACTTGACTCATCAGACGGTCGTCAACCGCCGAAGGCTGTTGAGTCGCGAAGACTAAGGACAGCCCGGCATCACGCCCACGCTTGACGTAGTCGACAACAGATGTAGATGCCGCCGTACTCCCCGACTTTGGCGCGATAACGTGTGCTTCGTCGACAAATGTCCACAACCGCTCTGGTAGGTCTTCTTCCGACGAATCGGCGCCCAAACGCCGATTGAACCGTCGTTCTAAGTGGAAAGAACCCATACGGGCGGAAAACAACCGCATTAAGACACCTGCTATAAGTGCGCGAAGTCCGTCCTCAAGCTCCCGGAGAAGAAGCACGGAAACTCTTCCAGGCACTAGCAGTTCTCTCACATCCACACCTGGATTCTGTACCAGCTCGGAGTCGGCAAGAGCTAATAAACGCCACCGAAGGGCGTCAATCGTAGATTGTTGGAAAGCGTTTAGTGCAGGGCTTGGTATGGCGCGGTTGGCCAACACCGACGGCTGTCGACTCCCGTCATAATTCAGAAGCGTTAGCAGCGCTTGTCCCATTGCCGAATAGCGTTCTAGCTCGAGTGCAGCCAGCCAGTCGCTTGGTTGAAGCTGCTCTGGTGACAGCCGGAAGATTCTAGTGTTAGGAAGCGTTGTTTCAAGGCCCGCGGGCAGCCACAGATTCACGTCGGGCAGGCCAGCTTTGCGGAGTCCCCACGCGTCCAAGGCGCTAAGATGCTGCAAGTCCTCCGGGAGACCTCGTTCTGGTTGCAACGCCAATGTCCAGAACTGATTCTGAATGTCAAAGATGACTACGGCAGTAGTTGGCGCTCGGCCCGAGATGACTCCGTCTAACCCAGCAACACTCTCGGCAATTACACCTAGATCAAAGCTCTTCCCAGTACCACGAGTACCAAAGACGCCGATCACATGTGGAAAGGCCAAATCCAACCATACACCGTGATCCAGTAGGCTCTTCCCCCCGCAATGCTCGGTTACCTTGCCAATAAGGCCGCTGCTTGCGTCAGACTCTTCAGTGCGACCTCCAATTGCCAACGCCCGAATTCGGCTGTCAGCGTGCAACACTGCCGATGATTCCTTGGTACGGAATTTGGCCGAGGTAATGACTTTCTTTGTTCGTTTCATCATTCATCCGATCAGTCACTGACCCACTTGTGGGTACCGTCTGATGACAATAGCAGCATACGGTCTGGTGCCAAACTACGAACCACACGCTCAGGGTCTGCAGTGGCGACAATCACACTCATTTCACGCTGAGTAGCTGCAGCACGTAGCTTTCTACTAACCGCCGCCGCTGAAAACCGGTCAAGGGGTTCACAGAACTCGTCGATCAGTAGTAACTCAGGATCCTCGGCGAGTGCCAGAGCCAAGCCAAGTCGGTAATATTGTCCGAGGCTGAGGGTTCGCGCAGGCCTAACAAACAACTGGGCTTCAGCCAGACCAGCAGAAGCAAGTATCCGCAGGGCCTGATCTAGTGGAAGACGCTCAAGCAGCTCGATCGGAGCCATTGTCTTAGGTATCGGCTTGGGCCACTCGACGCGCACAGCTTCGGTCGACCTCTCTACTTCGAAACTCACTCCTTTCGGCAGACGCCCTTTCTTACTCCCAATTCCGGCGATATGCCTAATCGCACGAAGAAGCAAAGATTTCCCTGTACCGCTAGGTCCGCCGACCAAGATCACTTTACCACGAACAATAGTTAGATCAAGACCCTCTACAAGAATCGATTCGAACTCAGTATTAACAATTCCAAACGCCTCCTGTACGCGACGGGCACGTGCTGAACTCACTGGCCGCGAGGTGACACTAATCTTTACACCTTTGGCAACCATTAAGATAGAGTCTTTCTTATTCACCTTAAAGTCAGTCCTAACGGCGACATGTCGTCCCTTGCGATTTAGAAACATCTCGGCGTCGTCGGTAAGGCCACGCATATAGGTTGGTTTTCCACGCCGGAAAACCCGGTATAGCTCGACCCAGTCTTCGTCAGAGAGCTTGTCTGGTGATTGACGAAGATAGTCAAGCACCTGCTTCAGCGAAAGACCGCGTTGATCCATCGTCTTTCGCAGCAAGGCTGCGTGAGACCTCTGAAGGCTTAGTATTCCTCCACCTCCTTTGGGCAGTCCACGCTGTCGCAATGTTCGACCAAGGAGGTATCGCATATCCTTTTCGACTCTATGTTCGTTTCCGTCGGTGTCGCCAATGTATTGAAAGCCATTTCCTTTCACGAACGGCCAGTATCGGAGCATTTCGGCCGTAATTTCCATGAAACTAGGCTGAACTCCGCCCAAGTGCCAACGTTCTTGGGCAAAAGCTACCGCGGCATCAACAAGGACTCCCGCGAGCCCAACGCCGCGCAGTTCCGGAAATACTACACATCGCGAGATGCGTACTACGGAATTATGGGGAACAGCACTCTTGGTAGTACCCGCATTAACTGCATTCGTCTTCCAACGAGTCCACGCGACCCCACGTGACGGGTCCGAAAAACGAGTGTCCAGAATACGAGTGCGTGCCGTGTTTACAAGGAAGCTAGAAGCAAGTTCGATGAATCCGACGACCGACGGGAGCTCCCAACAGTCAATACAAGCGATTAGTGGGACTCGCCGCCCAACACCACCATTTCCACGATAATGGTATTCAGTAAGCCGTTGGTATCCTTCAAGTTCTTCTGTCGTTTCAATCTCTTTCACGAGGATCGGTAGATCTCCACCTACCTCAAGGGTCTCGGTTGTCTCCCATGCAGGGTTAAGACGAACACACCCGTTAGCCTTACTCAACTTCACAAAGAGGTCTTCCCCACTTTGCGCCAGAGTATCACCCTTACCCACGGGCGCGAAGCGTCGAACACTCATCGGACTCCTGCCCTCGAGCAATAGTTCGCGACGTCCATTTACAATTCGCGTGTTATTGACAGTCCATTGCCCAATGGTACGCGATTCGCTAAGGCACGTCACAATGGGAACCGGTTCTTGTTGTCGCGACTCAGTCATCCAGTTACTGGCTCAACTTAATTAAGGATCCAGTCAATCACGTCCCTTTCGATATCATGCGCCGTCTGCAGGATGATATGTCGACACGGACATAGAAAACGGGCTTTTGAATTAATCGAGTTCTCGTAGGCGAATACGCAGCGATACGCCAAGTTAGAAATAGTCCATAAGGACCGCTCGAAGTTGGACGGGGTTCAAGACAGTTTCTCACAGATCGACTGCGGAATGTAGCATTCGGCGAAGATCCGAAGACGTTTCACCGGTGCATCTGGCTTGCCTGCAATCTGGCGAATATTCATGTTATTGCCCAATATAGCGCGAGACTAATTAGCTAGCAAGTTCTTCTTAGATTTACATGGAAACAGACGAGTCGACACGTCTATCGAAGTCCCATTCGACGTCTCCGACCGGCGGATTCAGACTCACGTTTGCCGTCCTGTCGATCACTTCTCTCCAAGCCTTCCCTTACTCATAATTCCGCAACAATAGTGTTGCCAACGCGACGGATGGAGCGTAATTTAGGTGCGTTTTGAAGGGATCTGATACACGGGAAATTGGATTCGCCGGTACGACAACCTGTTATCAAGGGAAGCCAAATGACTTACGTTGTGGAGCGCCCCGCGGGTGCGGACCAGATCGATCACGAGATGCCGCTGACGTCGTTCGACCCCGATTGCATTCTTGAAAAACTGGATCTGACTGCGGCGGGGCTGGAAGCCGTGAAACGGGCGGCCGACGCCGGCGACAGGACGGGCGCCCTTACTGCCCTGCGCGACTATTACAGGGCGAAATTTCCGCTGGCGGAGTCGGTTGAAGAGGGTGATCATACAGAGGCGGACAAGATCTGCCGCAGGATCATCCAATGGGGGCCGTACGACGAGGCGCAATATGGCGACGATTTCGACTGGGAGTGGGACCCGCCCGGGGATATCGAGTGGGTATGCGTCGTCTATCGCTTTTACTGGGCCGCGCCGCTCGTAAACGCCTATGCGGCATCGCGCGATGAAAAGTACGCGCAGGCATTCGTCGATCTGGCGTCCGATTGGATATCAAAACATCCGCTCGAAAAACACACCAGAACCCATCCCGTATACAAGTCGTGGAAGGGGTTCGCATGGCTGGACCTGCAGACGGGAATCCGGGCCACGAACATCTGCGCGGCCTTTCGGGGTCTGGTCCAGTCCGAGGCGTTCACGCCTGAATTTCTGGGCGTGTTGCTCGCGAGTGTGTACGACCATCAGACGAAAACGACGCTGATCCCCATGGGCCTCATCCACAACAAGGCGGTGTTCGAACAGCGCGGGTTTATCAACGTCGCCTATACGTTCAGCGAGTTCAGGGAAGCGCGCGACTGGATGGAACTGGGGCTGGCGCGCGTGGAGGAAAACATCCTGGCGCAGACAACGACCGACGGCGTGCAGCGGGAGTGGTCGTTCGGATATCACCAGGGCGTCTTGCGCGACGCCGTGGAAATCCTCTCGCGCCTCGAAGTCTTCGACGTCCAGGCGTCGCCGGAATTCCTGGAGCGCGTGCGGAGGATGTACGACTACATCTTCTGGATCGCGTCGCCCGATCTGACGCCGCCGATGTTCGGAGACGGATCCCGTCCGCTCGTCGCCACGGATGACCGGTCAACGTGGCCGCTCTACGGTGAGTTGATGGCAGCGTCGAAACTATTCGGAGATCCGAAATACTCGGCAAGGGCGAATCTGGATCGCGAAGCCCTGCCGGACCGGAAGAGCCGCGCGTTCCGGGAGGCCGGCTTCTACGTGATGCGGAACGACTGGGGTCCGGAGCAGATTCACCTGGCGCTGCACTGTTCTCCGCCCGCGATTTCAAGCCACGACCAGCCGGACAACGGGACGTTCGAGTTGTACGCCTTTGGTCGTTGGCTGATGAACGATACGGGCTTCTATACCTATGGTAGAGACAAGGAGGCCCGGGCGTGGCACCGGCAGACCTCGGTACATCAGACCCTGACGCTCGACGGGAGGGACATCGCCGACGACGCGCGCGATCTGATGTGGGTCTCCGAGGGGGCGGACACAGACGTGCTGGTCGTTGAGAACGGGTCCTATCCCGGCCTCATCCACCGTCGCTCGGTCTGGTTTGTTGACCGTCGCTTCTTCGTTCTGCTCGACGAAGCGATCGGCATCGCGCCCGGCCAATTGGACCTGCACTTCCAGTTTGCGCCCGGCGACGTCACGATCGACAGCGGGGGAAGCAGGGCGTTCACGCGGTTTGACGATGCCAACGTACTCGTACAGGCGGCAACCGGGTCGCCTGCGTCGATGGTCGAAGAAACGGGCTGGTTCGCGTGGGAATACGGTTATCGCACGCCGCGAAAGGCGTTCCGGTTCGCGCTCGACGGCCATGCACCCACGGTCTTCGGCGCCGTCGTCGCGCCGTATCGCGGCACCCGTACGCCGACCGTATCGGCGGAAACGCCCGCGGGCATTCAGGCGGGAGACGACCGTGTGGAGATGACCGTCAGCGAATCGGGTAAGACCTGGCGCGTGGGAAGAGACCTGGCTTCGGGTGAGGGATGGGCGCGTTGACCGCCGTCGCCGCGTACCCGATCGGCCGCGTCAGCGTGCGCCGTTGGGACGATGTATGACAATGATCATGAGGAGGCCGGGCCGCCTCTGGCCGGTTACGTATACCCATGTCGACCGTCGGATTTCAGACGTTCGGGCCGCCGCATCTGGTCGCGATGGCGTTGACAGTGGTTCTGCCGGTGCTGCTCTCGCTGATCGCGAAACGGGCATCGTCCCGGTCAGCCGCCACATTGGGCATTGTTCTGGGGGTCCTCCTCCTCGGCAACGAGGTGACCCACTGGGGCTTCCGGATCGCCGGATACGGCCCCGATGTCTTCCTCCGATATTTCCTGCCCCTTCACCTGTGCGGCATCGCGATGTTCGCGACGTCGTTCGCCCTGATGTCTCGCAATCAGACAGCGTTCGAAATAGCCTACTTCTGGGGCCTTGCGGGGTCGGCGAACGCGGTAATAACACCCGGCAACCTGGCGGTTGACTATCCGCAGTACCGGTTCTTCCAGTACTTCATCGCACATTCCGGCATTGTTGCGGGGGTCCTGTACGCGACGTGGGGCCTGAAGATGCGGCCCACGCTCGGCGGGCTCTTCAGAGCGTTCGTCTGGCTACACGTACTCGCCGCGGTTGCAGCGGTTGTCAACCTGCTCTCCGGATCGAATTACATGTACCTCTCCTCACCGCCGTGGGGGACGGTATCGCCCTTCTTCTTCCTGCCGTGGCCCTGGTATCTCGTCTTTCTGGACTTCATCGGCCTGGCCATGTTTTTCCTTGTCTACGCGCCTGTCCCCATCGCCAGGTGGTGGAAATCGCGCGGGTCGGCCTGACGGCCCGTAGGTTTCCACGTTCGGCCAGGAAAACACCCTTACGAACGATAGAGCAGGACAGCTTGATGCCTTTACTTTGTACCGTGGTCCCGTAGAATCCGGGCGATTTCGGGGTTTCCTTTCTTTTCCGCCCAGGCGAGGGGCCTGGCCCACGGATGTTCGTGCGGAATTTCGGCGTCCGCTCCCCTCCCGAGGAGATACTCGACCATTTTCGCCTGACCCGCCCGGCACGCCAGTCCGAGGGGCGTCGAACAGTATTCGGGTTCCATCGCATTGATCTCCGCGCCGTAGTCAAGCAGAAGACCGGCTCTTCGTACGTCACCCTGATGCGCGATGTTGTGGAGGGAAGAGATCCCCTGCCAGTTCCTGTAATTCGGATTCGCACCTTTTTCGAGCAGGAATTTCGCCGTTTCGTAGACCCGGAAGAACGAGCCGTGGTTCGTGCCGGATATGGCCGCGCCGTGGTTCAGCAGCAGCTTCACCATTTCCAGCCTGCCGCGCCGGGCGGGGTTGCCCAGTTTCGCGTTCGCGATCTCTTCGGGGTTCTGTGTGAGTATTTCATCGACGCGCTTCAGGTCGTTGGCGTTGACCGCGGCGCTGATCGGGGGGATGATATCCGCCCTGCCGCCGTACGTCTTCATCAATTCGTAGAGTTCCGGGTTCTTTCTGGCATGGTGGAAGGCCGTGCCGGTGGAGTCCACGTTGCCATTGGGGTCGGCGCCGTGTTCGAGAAGCAACTCGGCGATGGCGGTATGACCATGGAATGCCGCCTCGAGCAGCGCCTTTCCGCGAGGCGCGTCTGGCTCCGGCGCGTTGGGGTCGGCGCCATTTTCAAGCAGAAGTTCCACGATATCGTGATGGCCCCGACCGGCCGCGATGGAAATCGGCAACCTGTCGCAGGTATCTCGGAAATTGGCCAGCGACGGATCCGCCTCCAGGTAATCCCGGACGCGCCGGGTGTCGCCGAACGCGGAGGCCACCAGGATATTGTAGTCCGCGCCACGGGCGACCAGATAGCCCGCCAGCGCCGCTTTCTTACGAATGAGAATCCTGTCCCGCCATCCGGCGTAGAGTGCGACGTGGATTGGCTTCTGTCCGGTGCTGAAGCCCGTGCCGGCCTGCGCCTGAATGTCGGCGCCGTTGTCCAGGAGCAGTCTGGTCAGATGGAAGTCCCCGATCGAAACCGCCTCGTGAAGTGCCGTGGTCCCGTTCGCGTTGCTTAATTTGACCCGCTCGGGAGCGTTTCGGACAATACATGCCGTCTTCTCGTAATCGCGCGCTTGCACGGCGTCGATGAGCTCGTTCGCGAGGGGTTCCGTTTCGCGGCTGTACCCGCCGCTCCGTTCGCTGATGGCCGATTCCAGGATCTTCACGATCTCCTCGTGCTCCCGGTCGGCGGCCAGGTTGACCAGCGAATCGTGGAATATTCGTGTCCGGTAGAAAGGACTGGCTCCATTATTCAGGAGGTAACGGACGACTTCGGCGTGACCCTCGCGGACCGCAAACTTGATGGGTTGGGTGTAGTAGTGTACGCAGCGGACAAGGTCAGGTTTGGCATAGACCAGCCTCTGAATCGTCTCCAGGTCGCCCAGTATCGTCGCGCGGAACATCGCCCAGACCTCCGGGCCCTTGCCCTTGCTCTCCGCGATATACCCGGAGTTCTCCAACTCGGCAGGCCTGACCATTCGTGAAATCACCCAGTCGGCATAGGTACTGTCCGTTTTGTTGTTTTCGCTTTTCAATTGAGGTATCCTCGTTCTGTATCTGACGTGAATTGCAGCCGTCACTCAACCGCCCGCAGTTCCGGCACAAGGGCGCCGTCGCAAGAAACCGTGATGTACCCCATCGATACCGGAAGCCGGAACCGGCGTTGCCCGATGCTGCCCGGATTCAGACAGCATGCCGATCCAACCGTGCTTATCTTCGGTACGTGAGAATGGCCGCAGACCACGAGATCGAAATCCGCGGGATCGGCTTCTTCGAGGATGTGCGTCACGAGAATCCTTTGCCCGCAGGCGGTCAGCACGAGACTCTCGGGCAGGTCGCTGCAGGGCGGAACCAGGTCCACGTTTCCGCGGACTGCGTACACCGGCGCGATGCGTTCCAATTCCTCCAGTACCGAAATCTTACCCACGTCCCCGGCGTGGATAATCGCCCGTACGCACCGGAGGAGATCCTTGACCTGCGGCCTCAGGAGACCGTGGGAGTCGGAGACGACGCCAAGGCGATCGCCGGCATGGAATTGAGGCGCGCCTTGCCGGGCCGGGTGAGGACGGCGTTCCCGGGCGGACACGGACGGACTATTTCGCATAGTGAGGCTGGTAGAGCTGTATTTCAAACCCGCCGGGCGCTTCGAAGTACGTAACCAGCCCGTAGCCGTGGTCATCTATTTCACGCGTAAAAACCACGCCTTTTTGCTTCAAGTCAGCAACCGTGGATTCGATGTCGTCACAGTAAAAGGAGATATCCGCATCGCCCGATTTCGGACCTGCATCTTCTTCCGTTGGATGACAGCCCATATCCGCCTCAGGGACGTCGAAGATCAACCACCCGTCGCCCACGTCCGTGGCCGAAAACCCGAGTTTGTCCCTGATGAACGCACGGAGACCCGACGCGTCCGACGAATAAAACATGGTGTGTACGCCCTTGATCATGGTATTTTTCTCCTGTTGTATGCAAGATAACTTCATCCCGGATGAAAGCTATGAGCCGCGCAGTGGTCTGTCCAGCCATTTTTTTCGCGTTCACGGAGATCGCCGCCTGCTGACTTGTGGCGAGTTTCGAGAGGACTGAATTCATGCCGGAAAACGCGCTCATGCAGCGTGCGCTGGAGGTTTTCGCGCACGGCTATTCCTTCACGAGGAGCTTTACACACCCTTATCCGGCAAGCCGGGAGGGCGCGATCTGGGTGGTGAGGGATGCGCCCAGAAAACGCGGCACGTACCGCCGGGAGGAGTGGATCGCCCACGGCGTTGACGCGGAAGAAATCCATCGGGTGGCCTTGGAGAATACCCAAGGACAGTACGGAATCTGCGCGATCTGTGCGGAAGGGGAATCGGACGCCGGCATGCGCGCGGATTTCAAGGCGCTCAACTATCGACTGAATTCGACGGAACCCGTCATGGTGCATCGGCTGCGACGCATCCCGCGTCTGACGGACCCGCTGCCCATCGAACGTGTCCTCAGAGCGGAAATGGCGGACAGATTGAACCGGACCACCCGGATCAGACAGATTCTGCCGGAACATCTTGTTCCCGACGCTCCGCTGAGGCAATATGTGGCGCTCGAGAACGAACAGCCTGTGGGGTGGGTTCAAGCCATCGTCGTGGACTCGGCAACATGGTGTTCGAACATGTTCGTGACGCAGGCTGCCCGGCGTCGGGGAATTGGAAGGGCGTTGATGTGCAGGATGCTTCGCGACGACCGGTCCCATGGTTCAGAATTGGCGGTCCTGACCGCGACCCACACCGGCGCGTTGTTGTACTCCTCAATCGGTTACGTACGGATCGGAACCTTGCTGTTCTATACACCGAAGAAGCGGTAGCATTCGACAGGAAGAGAGGCGTCCGATGTCAAGAGAACAGAGAATTGCACGGCTGCTGGACGAGGCCTGGAAGACCAGGGCGGCGTCGGATTACAACCGCGGCAGGCGTCTCGTGGCCCAGGCGGCTGAGCTCTGCCGGGAAGACGACCACGAATTCCTGGGCAGGGTGGAGCACGTTTACGGCCAGTTCGAGAGGGACCACGGCAACCGTGAGCAGGCCCTCCACTATTATCTGGCGGGATATAACCATTATGTGGCGGGGAATCACGCGGAGAAGATGGCCCACTCGCTGCGCCACGTCGCGGACGTTCGCAGGGACCTGGGCGACCGGGAGGGATCGGAGCGTGACTACAGATCTGCGATTGAGATGTACCGGAATCTCGACCCGGCGCCCGCCCACTCGCTGGCGAATGCGCTCCGGGGATTCGCCATGCTGCTTGAACGTACCGGAAAACGCAATGAGGCGCTACGCGCTTTCGTAGAAGCCCACCGGTTCTATCTGCAGGTTGGCAACGCCCCTGGCATCGAAGAAATGGAGCGTAAGGTGAAACAGCTTCAGGAATAGAAAATCACCGCCGGGTTCACGGAATCCGATCGCGCGTCTTCAACTTCAAGATGCCATCCAGGCCGTGCAGGGGCGTCCCATGTGGGCGCCCTCCTTTGTTTAGCCAAATCATCTCTCTTGGCAGGTCCCCATCATCCTTAGATCACCGTTTGTTTCCACGTGCCCTTCCGATAACGGGCCCAGGCCAGTATTCCCTGTAAGAGCCCACCGATAAACCACGCGATCCATATCCCCGTGACATCCATATTAAGGGTAAACGCCATCACGTAGGACAGCGGCAGCATGACCAGCCACTGCGCCACGATCGTATAGTATAGAAACGGCTTGGTCTCGCCGCCGCCGGCCAGGACGCCTCCGGTGACGATGGACAGGGCGGAGAAGATCTGGGCGACAGTAACGTACAGGAGCATCACGTATCCCATCTCGAGCACCGCCGCGGCGTCCGTGAACAGGTCGACAATCTCCCGCGCGAAGACGCAGATTGCGATGGCGCAGACGGTGATGATCGTCATACCCAGCCGGATCGTGTTTGCGGCAAAGCGCTCAGCTTCGCCAATCTGTTTCGACCCCAGTCTTTGTCCCACCAGCGCGGTTGCCGCCACGGAAAACGCCAGGGCCGGCATGATGCCGATCATCCGCATCTGCAACCCGATGGTCAATGCGGCCGTTGCTGCCGTGGGCCGGCTCGTCCATCCCACCACCCGATAGATCAGAATGCGGGCGCCGTTTCGAAAGAATCCCTGCACCCCAGTCGGCACGCCGATTCGCATCATTCGACCGATAATGTCCCGGTTGAACGGAAGCCGCCAGTTCCAGCGCATATGCACCCTCGAACGGCCGGAAGTGAGCAGGTATACGCCGATGGCGCAACCCACCGCCCTCGAGACGACGCTGCCGAGCGCCGCTCCGGTCACCCCCATTTGAGGCAGACCCCACGCCCCGAAGATCAATCCGTAGGTGAGCGGGATTTTCAGACAGATGATGAGACACGAGATCTTCAACGGTGTCCGCGTATCCCCCGCGCCGCCGAAAATGCCGCCGATGATGTAATTGGGCATCATGACGACGATACCGGCAAAGTAGACCCGCATGAACGGCACCGCGTGCGCCAGTACGTCTTCCTGCGCGCCGAGCAGGACCAGGGCCGGCCGGGCGATCGCGCTCCCGACAAGGGCCAGGCCGGCCGACAGCAGGACCCCCATCAGGATGGCCTGTTGCGCCGTATGGCTGAGGTCGTCCCGGCGGCCGGCCCCGTAGAATTGCGCGACGAGGGTCCGCGATCCGGTGCTGACCGATATCGCCATCACCATGATCACGAACAGGACCTGCCGGCTGAGTCCCACCGCGGATATCGCGGCCGGGCCCAGCTGCCCCACCATGGAGATGTCAATGAGCCCCTCCATGGCGTCCAGCATCGATGCCGCCACCACCGGCCATGCGATCGCCCAGACCTGAGGAAGTACCGGCGCGGAGTCGGAGGGTGCGAGATCGGGATTGTGGGGCGACAGAGGGCGGGTCATAGGTGGGCTGGGGCGCGCCTATTCGATGGTACTCTCAGTGGTCAGCACGTGAATTTCGACTTCAGGCCAGTGTTTATCCAGGATTTCGATGATGTGTTCCTTGGGTCCGTAAAACATCGTGACCAGATTTCGTTCGACGAAGTATTTTTGGAGAAACGACCGTATCTCGCCATCAGTGACGGATTTGATGCCGTCTTCACGACTCGGAAAGTCGTAGAGGGCTTGATCAACCTCACGTGACAGTCTACGTTGCGGCGTCCGTTCACCGTGTGTATGGGCGTCGATCACGTCGGGGTTTTCGCGTAACTCGCGGATTGCCGCCCAGAATTCCGGGTTGTTGGCGAGGCCGGCGATGAATGCATGCATTTTCGTCATCAACTCCTCGCTGTTCTCAATTCGAGGGTCAGCATAGATTTCGAGAAACCTGACATCAGCTTCTCTTCGAAAGGAGCAGGAATTACCGTAAACCATTCCCGACTCTTCTCGCAAATATTCATAGAGCAAGCCGCGACCGGTACCGCGACCAAGCGTCCAGGACACCATATTGGGTACGAAATTGTCCTCGCCGACGGCTCCAATTGGGATGAGCCAATGGCAGTAGACGTTCTTCAAATTGGAGTAATGCTTGAAGACGAATGCGGTATGTCCCGGAAGGCGGTTTTTTCCCCGGGTCGCCGGCGACCAGTCGAAACCGCCTTTCCGGCGGTCGTTCATGATTGGCCGGAGGAACTCCGCCACCTCCGTCGAGTCGAGGTCCGAGATCGCCTTGAAGAAGACCACTTCCGCGTTCAGAAGTCCCGCGAAAAAGTGCCTGGCTTCGTCTAAGGTGATTTGCTTCATTGCTTTGCGTGAGAACCATCTCCCTACACCCACTGTTCGTGAAAGCGCGAAGTTCCGTTGGATAACGTGGTCGCCGGAATCGACTTCCTTTTCATAGGATTCCAGTAACTTCGTCTTTGACTCTTCAAGGGCGAGATCGGTGACTGTCATGCTGTGTATAAGATCGTTCACGATCCCAACGGACGCTGCAAAATTCGCGGACAGGCTGGCTATCGAAATTGTCTGGTGTTCATAGAATGTATGGATGTCGATGTCCGTGCCCAGTGCTTCCATTCGAGCCGTGTATCCGTGCTCTTTCGCATAGTCCTCCAAGAGTCTGGCGACGGTAACCGCGAGCCCGGTCTTTGAGGTCTCGTCACGCATGCTTCCGCTGCCGGGAAAGACGATGTCCAGCATCGTCAGCGGCGCACGGTTGTCATGCTGATAGAATAAGCGGTGATTGGGAATCTGCGCGGAAGCCGGCATCGTGCAAAGAACGCAGAGCACCGCAACCCTAATAGTGGTATTTACGGGTTTCTTCATTGTCAGCGACATTGCAAATGGGCTTTAGAGCCCGCCTCCTGACGGCCAGGATTATAGCAAAAAGAGTGCCGCCACATACGAATACGACGATTGCGAGCACGAAAAAATCCGGGCCGGTCAACAGGGGTTCCTTTATCGTCCAGGCAAGTGTAATGGCGTTATCTTCAATGAGGTGTTCCCGGACGATCCGCGGAATGTCGTCGGAACTCACATGCTGGATTTGGTTGATTGTCCTCGGATAGAGCAGGGGGTCGCCGGCCTGCGCGAATGCCTGGCCGAATCTATATGCCATATCAGACCGGTCGTAAAACTCGGAATACTGGCGTCGCAGTTGCGAGTTTCGGGCGGCTGAAAGGTCATTTTCGGATACGCCGTGAGTCTTTTTATCTTCCAATCTTGCGAGTACGGCATTCTCTATGACCTCAGTTGATGAAACCGGGTCCATCTCGGCGACAAAACTGATCAGGCCGAACCCCTTATAGCCGTTTATCCATACGCTAAACGAATTCACTGTCTGAGAGTCCAGCAGTGATGACCGTAGCGAGTTCGAACGTCTGACCAGGATTGACGCCAGAACAAGGAAGCCCGCATGGTCCGGATGGCCGGGACCGGGTATGTGCCAGGCCTTTCTGAACCGGGACTTACTCAGGTTTTCGAACTTCGTTTGATACCGCTCGCCAAGCGCATCGGGATTGGGAAACCGCGACAAGGGCGATCGATCTTCTCTCTTGCGGTCCCCGGCGGGGAACGCTTCGGCCAATTTCGTGAGGACATCATCCTCATCTACGTCGCCGATGACGACAACCAGGCGTCTCTTCCGTCGCAAGACATTGTGAAAGAGCTGTTGCAGGTCCCCGGGTTTGATTCCCTCGATCAATGCCGCGGTCCCGACACCATTGAATTTTTCCCGTCCGTAGACCAGCCCCCAGAATTGCCTGGAAAACCTCCTCCGTGAACGGGTGCTGTTTCTACTGAGTTCCGTCAATACAACCTGCTTTTCATTGTCTATAAATTCCATATCAAACAGGGTACGGTAGAATCTGTCCCGGTCAATCTCGACCGCGAGAGCCAGCTTTTCCCTGGGAAATCTCATTGTGAAATACGTCATGTGATGTGCTGTATACGCGAGATGTTGTCCTCCATTTCGCATGATCAGTTGATTGAGTTCACCGGATGGTCGGCTTCCCATCCCTGCGATGATGTGTTCGAGGAAGTGCAGTCTTCCCTGTTCACCTTCAGGTTCATCCGCGTAACCCATGGCGTAGTAGGTGTGATACTCGAAGGTGGGCATCGTCGGGTCCACCACGATGACGGCGTCAAGCCTGTCATTGATGGAATAGTGATGGGCGACGAGAGCATCCGAGAGGGATTCCGACCCGACGAACCGATAGGCGAGGCACGTGTCCGTACATATGCAGAAGATTATCGCCGCATATAGGGAGGTTTTCGCCATGTCGGGGACCCGAAAAATGGCAGGATACATCGGTATGGGGATTCACCCCGGCTTGAAATCGTCAAGGTTCAGAAAACAAGACTAAAGGGGCGGAGGCAAAGTGCGTGGCCAAATTGGCGGATGAGAGTGGAGCCACATGTAAGCAGATTCGGCTCCGGAGGTGTTGAGTTCTGCAAATCGAAGGAAGTGAAGAAGCCGATATTGATCAAGTGGGATAATGTCCGAACCCGGAAGCACGAACATAGTTCCGCGCCGACTACCGTTCTACGGATATCAGGAGCGCATTAGTCGTCGGTAGGAAACAGCGGTTCGAGTTGGGCGATCAACGCTGGCAGGTCCTGCGTCACTGTATCCCAGACGCGGATAAAGTTGACTTCAAAGTACCCATGCACAAGACGATTGCGCATTCAGATGATCTCATGCCATGGGATTTCGGAATGCACTTCTCTCGTCTCAGGGTTCACGTGGGATGCCGCTTCTCCAATAATCTCTATCGACCTTAGAATTGCGTTCTGGTGAAGATCACTCAGAGTGAATCGTTCGTACGTCAGTCCGGAGGCGAATTCAACGGCTTTTCGCGCATGGATCAGCATATCCAGCAAGTAGGCTTCACTTCGCCGCATAAATCGTCTCCGCCGAACCAAGGATGGCCTTGCGGCGGATGTAATTTCCGCTGGCCTCTATTGCGTCTCGTTCCATTAAATCGGCCGGCCGACCGAACAATTCCGTCAGTTCATCTTCCATGCGTACCATGTCCAGGAGCGTTGGCCGGGCCTTGTCATCGAAGCTGATGAGTATATCGACGTCGCTATCGGGGCCCAGTTCGTCGCGCAATGCGGAGCCGAACAACGCCAGTTCCACGACCCCCCATCGTTCGCAAAATTCCTTCAGGTGGTCTTGTGATGCCTTGATATCAGCGTTCATCTCAATTTTCGCCGAGTTTTGGAATTCACGAAATCTGTGTCTCGAAGGTCTCCGTTGGGCTCAGGTAATTGATTCTTCTCTATATACGACCGGTCAAATGTCCGGTCAACCGAAAACTTGCCAAAAAGCCCGGTTTCTTGGGCGCAATTCGTGCCGGTCAGAACAGCCGCTGCTGGGACATGGGCGTGAGGATATCCGGGTCGTCGTTCCGGACGCTGTTGACGCGGGTGCTGACGGCGCGGATTTCGTATGGGCCCGCGCGGGGTTTTCTGGCCAGGTCGAGTAGCGTCTCGGCGGGCGATTCGCCGTCGAGCCAGACCGAGAAATGTTCGGGATTGATGATGGCGGGTTGGCGGTGGTGGATGTCCGCCAACGGCGCGTCGGCGGCGGTCGTGAGGATGGAAAAGGTCTCAATTGTGTCGCTGCCCCTGTTCCAGCGTTCCCACAGGCCGGCGAAGGACAGGGGCGACCCGTCTGCGAGCGCCAGGAAGTAGGGCTGTTTGCCGTGTCCGGCCCGCTGCCACTCGAACCAGCCGTCCGCGGGGACCAGGCAACGCCGGGAGCGGAAGGCCGCGCCGAAAGCCGGTTTTTCGTGTACGGTCTCGGACCGGGCGTTGATCATGCGCGCGCCCATTTTGATGTCTTTCGCCCACGCGGGCACCAGGCCCCAGCGAAGCCTGGCGATCACCCGGTCGCCGTTCTCGTCAGTGCGGCATACCGAGAAGTCCTGGGTGGGCGCCCCGTTGTACCGGGGCTCCGGGTCCGTCAGCGCCAGGGGTTCGGCCAGGGCGTAGAGTTCATGGAGTTCGCGCCAGGTCATCATCTGGGTGAATCGCCCGCACATAGGCTCATTTCCTCTGGCTGCCTCGCTGACCCGATTACTCGCCCGGGGGTTGTCATTCGGCCGCCGGGAGCGCATTGTGATGGTGCTTCGGGGTCGTTTACAGTCCGGGTCGCTTTGAAAGCACCGTGCAATTTCGGCCTTCCGGAAAATGGTGTCAATGAAAATCCCGGCTCTTGTGGCGGGCCGCTCCGGTATCCAGTTTCGGCTTCCAGATTTTTTCAACCACCAGGTGGGTGACGCCCTCTCCCACCTGCAGTTTTCCGGTTACGCCCATGCAGGAAAGCGTTTTGGCCAGCAGGGAATAGCGCTTGAACGTCCTTTCCCAGATCACCAGGTTCACAAACCCCGTCTCATCCTCCAGGGTCATGAAGGTAACGCCTTTCGCGGTTCCCGGGCGCTGGCGGCAGATGACCATCCCCGCGTAGCGAACCCGGCGTCCGTCCTGCATCCGGTTGATCTGGCGCGCCGTGGGCAGACCGCGGGCGGCCAGCTGGGAGCGCAGCGGCTTCAGGAGGTGCCCCCGCGCGCTGTGGTCGGCGGCCTGATGGTCCCATGCAACGGTCTCCAACCCGCTCAGGGGAGGAAACCGGGGCGGCGAAACGTGGTTGTTCATCGGCAGCGCCGGCGCCTCCGGGGTTGCGATACCGTGGACCTGCCAGAGCGCGTCGCGCCGGTCCAGGTCGAAACACTCGAAGGCGCCCGCCTCGGCCAGGGTCTCCAGCTTGTCCTGGCGAACCCCGCCGCGCCGGGTGACGTCGTCAAGGTCCTTAAAAGGGCGCTTCCTCGCGGCGTCCGAAAGCCGGCGTCCGTCTGCATCGCCCAGTCCGCTGACGTAACGCAGCCCCATGCGCACGGCGAACGTAGCGGGCGACGTGCGGGATGAGGCCGGCTCGAGGGTGCAGTCCCAGTCGCTTTCGCGTATGCAGACGGGCCGCACGGCGACTCCGTGCCTGCGGGCGTCGTTGACGATGGTGGCGGGCTCGTAAAACCCCATGGGCTGGGCATTCAGCAGGGCGCAGACGAACTCCGCCGGATAGTGGCATTTGAGATAGGCGGTGGCATAGGCGATATGGGCAAAGCTGGCGGCGTGACTCTCGGGAAAGCCGTAGTCGCCGAAGCCGCGGATCTGGTCGAAGATGCGTTCGGCAAATTCGCGTTCAATGCCCTTTTTGACCATGCGGGTGACGAGGCGGTGATGGTGCCGCTCGATGCGACCGGAACGCCGCCACGCCGCCATGTCCCGCCGGAGCTGATCGGCCTCGCCGGGGGTGTAGTCGGCCGCAACCATGGCCAGCTGCATCACCTGTTCCTGAAACAGGGGAATGCCCAGGGTTTTCCTGAGAACGGGAACGAGGGAAGGATGGGGATATTCGACTTCCTCGTCCCCGTTGCGCCGTCGCAGATAGGGATGCACCATGCCGCCCGTGATGGGTCCGGGACGCACAATGCTGATTTCGATCACCAGGTCGTAATAACTGCGCGGCTTGAGGCGCCCCAGCATGGCCATCTGCGCCCGGCTTTCGATCTGAAACACCCCCACGGTATCGCTGCGGCAGATCATATCGAAAGTTGGCGCATCGGCCCGGGGGAGGGTGGCCAGAGACATGTCCCGCCCGCGGTGCCGCCGCATGAGATCGAAGCAGAGATGCAGATGGGTGAGCGCGCCCAGCCCCAGCAGGTCCACCTTGAACAGGCCGGCCTGCTCCACGTCCTCCTTGTCCCATTGAATGACCGTTCTGCCGTCCATGGTGGCATTCTCGATGGGCACCAGTTCGTGGACGGGGCGATGGCCCAGTAGAAAGCCGCCGGGGTGGATGGAGAGATGGCGGGGAAAATCCTGGATCTCTTTCACAAGGGAAACGAGATGGCGCATGGCCGGGTTTTGAGGATCGAGCCCGGCCTGTGCGATGAAGGCATCGCTCCAGCTTTCATGGGACACCAGCTTGGCCAGCCGGTCCAGGCTGGTTGCTGAAATCTCCAGCGCCTTGCCGACTTCACGGATGGCGGACCGGTACCGGTAACGCACCACGTTGGCCACCATGGCGGCGCGGTCGCGTCCGTATTTTTCGTACATGTGCTGGATCACTTCTTCTCTCCGGTTGTGTTCGATATCCAGGTCGATATCCGGCGGCTCGGCCCTTTCCCTGGACAGAAAGCGTTCGAAGAGAAGTTCCACCTGGGTCGGGTCCACGCTGGTGATCCCCAGGGCGAAACAGACCGCCGAGTTTGCAGCCGACCCCCGGCCCTGGCAGAGGATATTTTGACGGCGGCAGTACTCGACGATTTCGTACATGGTCAGGAAGTAGCCTTCGTACTCCAGTTCCTGGATCAGTTCGAGTTCCTTCTCCAGTTGTTGAATCTGGTCCCGGAACTTTCCACCCATCCGGCGCGCGGCGCCCTCGAACGTCCGGTCGCGCAGGTACTGGATGGAAGTCTTGCCCTCCGGCACGCGTTCCAGCGGATAGCGGTAGCGCAGTTCCTGGAGCGAGAAGGAACAGCGGTCGGCAATTTCCCGGGTCCGCCCGACCGACTCCGGATCGTCCATAAAGAGGCGGGCCAGGTCGTCCGGATGCGTCAGGGCGTGCCGGTCGTTCGGCCGGATGTGCCGGCCGGCCGTGGACAGGGTCACGCCTTCCCGGATACATGTCAGGACGTCCTGCAGGCGTCGCCGTTCGGGTGTGTGATAGAGGACTTCCACGGCGGCCACGGTGGGAAGGCCGAACCGGTCCGCCAGTTCCCGGAGCCGGATTTCCCGCAGGATCTCCTCCGCCCGGCGGTGTCTGGCCAACAGGATGTACAGGCGATCCCCGAATGCCGTTTTGAGTTGTTCCAGCACGGGCTCCGGGCCGCCCTCTGCGGGAGCTTCCGGCCCGGCCCGGCCGATCCACAGGGCGATCAGACCGGGATTGCGGCCACACACTTCATCCAGGTCTAGCGTACACGTTCCCTTGGAGGAACGCAGATGCCCGTCGGTCAGCAGGCTGCAGAGATTGCCGTAGCCCTTTCGGTTCTGGGCCAACAACAGGATTTCCGATCCGTCCCGGAGGCCGACCTGCGACCCTGCGATCAGGTGTATGCCCGCCTGCAGGGCCTGAACGTGAGCCCTGACGATCCCGTACACGCCGTTCCGGTCGGTAAGCGCCATGGCCGGAAGGCCGTTCCGCCAGCAGGCCTCGACCAGTTCCTCCGGATGGCTGGCGCCTTCCAGAAAGGAATAGTTGCTCTTGCACCAGAGGGGGACGTAGAGCGGATTGGGGGCGGGGGCTGTGGTCATTCGACCCGGCCCTGGGCGTACCAGCGATGCATTTGCTCGTCGTAATAGATCCAGAGGCGCTCCCCCCGGCGGGTCCTGATGAACCGGTAGTCTCTCCGGACCTCCCGATGCCACCATCCTCCGCTGATCGCGTGTCCCGGCGGATGTCCCGCGCCCGGAAGCGGCTTCCGGTTTTTCGCGTGGTCAAGGGAAGCCCCTTCCAGGTGTTCGGGGCAGGCGTGGACGCGCCGCACCAGGGGGCGCATGCGGACCGGTTGGGGACTGGCGACGGCAAGCTTCCCGAAGGGCTGCCACTCGAAACGGGCTTCGGGCAGGTGCCCCGGTTTGAGCCGGGCCGACAGCACGGAATCGGGGCCGAACTCGGCGCGAACCCGGGCCAGGGCATCCAGGGCCGCCTCAAGATTGCGGCGTGGGTTCTGCTGCAGCAGGTCCAGTGTTTCGGCGGAGACGTACACGCCCTCCGCCTCAAGGGCCAGTTCCACCGGGGGAGCACGGAAAGAGACCGTTTCCAGGTGCAAACGGAGCAGATCCAGCAGGACCGGCGCCTCCAGGGTCGGCCTTGCCGGCTGGATGCGCTGGCGATGACGCTCTCCGTCTTCAAGCAGCAGTTGCAGATGCAGGGCCGCCACCGCCTGGCACCGTGCCGCCGTCGCCCGCAACAGAGGACCCAGTCGCTGGCGGATCCAGAAGAGGAGTCTCTGTGCATTGGATTCGGGCTCGTCCAGGTCTATCCGGACGCGGAGGGGCTCGGGGATCTTTCGGGATTGAATCGGCAGCGACAGCGTTCCCGACGCAAAACGGTAGAGGCTCCAGGCCTGCTCGCCGAGGTGATGCGCAATGCCGCCCGCGGGAAGCGCCAGGAAGTCGCTCACGGTATGGACCGCCAGCTTTTCGAGCCGGTCGCGCAGCTTCGGGTCGATCTGCAGATGCAGCAGCCGCACCATGCGGCTTTCCGTCTGCTCGACCTCCGGGGAAGGGAGCACGGTCAACCGGTTCACCGACCTGGCGACGGCATAGCTGCCGAAACGGCTGAAGCCGACGACGATGCCGGCCTTTAACGCCAGCCTGGAGAGGCGGGCGTCGATCTGTCTGGCCCAGTCTTCAAGAGAGGTATGGAGCTTGTCGAGCCCGCTGGCATCGACCCAGAAAATCCCGGGCTCGTCGTCGGAGGGCTCGATCCGGGGGCTGAAACGGTCCAGAAGCCGGTGGACCTGCCGCACCGCGGCCTGAATTTCCCTCTCGGAAACCGTTCCCGCGCACAGGTTCTGGTCCAGCGAAAGGGCCGAGGCATAGCGCATACCCGTACGGATGCCGGCCCGGCCGGCCGCTGAGTTCACCCAGAGGATGGGGCTCTGGGGATTCTCTTTTTCCACCACCGCGACCGGCCTTCGCTTCCACTCCGGGTGTCTCCTCAGCAGGAGTTGCAGCGGCAGCGCCCGGATATTAATGCAGGCCGTCCGGCCCGCGGCAGATTTCGGTGTGGCGCCAACCCGGTCCATGGCGTCTGTCCTTCAGAATTTCGATGTCGTACTGGAAGCGGTCGACCCCCAGGCGTCGGCAGGAGGATTGCCCTCGCAGACAGACCATCGGTCCCAGTGAAGGCGTCTCCCTGGCTTTTGAGGTCAGGCAGAGCAGAGCGGTGTCGTGGGCCCGCGCCAGGTGGGCCATGCGCGCCTGCAGCGGAAACGGAATGGCGGGATCGGCGTGCAGGTCCATCACCACCAGGCCGAAGGCGCCCGATCTCAGGAGCCGGTCCGCCGAACGCGCCGCGGACTGCGCATCGGGCACGTTGATGACGACGAGGGCATTCAGGTCCACGCCGTTTTCGGCGGCATCGGGTGCGAAGAAGGTATCCGGCGTGGCCGTGATCCAGGCCACCGGCTCATGCCCGAGCTGCGCATCCAGCACCAGCCGGAAGGCAGCCGTGAGCAGACCGGCTCCTGAACCGGAGGAGAGTTCGCAGAGGCGCCCGGCCAACTGCGCCAGCGACCAGCGTGGCGTTTTCGTTCGGGCCCTGATCCTGTTAAGATCGGCCCGGAGGCGCTGTAACCCGCTGTCCTGCAAGGCTGAAAAGCGTTCTCGTGTGATATTGCCCGATACGTCCCGCACCTGGATGACCTTTCCCGGGGGTGAAAACGGTTCCACATGCTCCTGAAGAAATATTCACAAACAAAAAAAAGACGTATGTCTGTTTTGTCAAGCATTTTCTTCCGGCTTTATTTTATACCGGATGGACTTTTTCAACGGGCTGTTAAGGGCCCCGGTCGAAAACCTGTCCGAACACCTGAACGCCCCAGACCGATCCTTCCGCTTCAGCAACCGCCACCCCCACGTGCGTCCAGTGCTTCGCCAGGATATTCGCGCGGTGCCCCGCGCTCAGCATCCAGCCGGCGTGCATCGTTTCGACAAAACGCGTTCTCGCCACGTTTTCACCCACGCGGAAGGGCAACCGCCGGTACTCGGTATGCCATCCCGCGTCCAGGCCCGTCATGGAAAAATGAGATACAAAACCCATGGCAAGCACCTCCTCAAGCCGGATGCGCGCCACGTGCATCAACTCGGGATGTGGAAAAATCGAACCACGGCGAATCCGTTTCCGGGCCGCGTTGATTCGATCGATCAGAAAAAGCTGGGCGGCCTCGTCCCCCGGATACGGGACAATGGCAAGCACCTCGTCTTCCAGCCTGCCGGGATTGCCGACAACCACCGACTGGTGGGAAGCGGTATAGGTACGCGCTCCGGGCAATACAACCTGAACCTGTACGCGGCAATGCCCTGCCTCGCCGAACCGGAACCGCGCGTGAAACCGCCCTCCCCGCCTGACCACGTCGCCTTCGATCGCGTCGCCGTCGGGCACGAGAAAACCCGTCACGTTTACATCTTCAACCTCGCCGTGGACCTGTCCCGAGACGGTCAGCTCCTCGCCGACGGCAACCGCCTCCGGAAGCCGGTCGACCGTTGCGAGATCCGTTCTCAGGCGGCCCGGATACCCGTAAGCGGGGGGCATCCGGACTTCCATTCTTCCGTCCGGCCAGGAGGTGAACGTCTGGCCGGACGGACCGGTCTCCACCAGACGTCCGTCGGGATACGTCCCGCCCGTTACATTAACCGACGCACCCTTGTCGGACGGGACGATCAGCAGGGAACCCTGACCGCGCGACGCCGACGGAGCGCCGTCAGAGGTCAATGCGGCGTTCCCTGGTGGCACCACGTGTGAACCCGCCGCGGCGGCGGTGTCGGATCCGCTTCCTGAAGGGGTATGTCCCGCCAGGGGGCCGGGAACAGCTGAATGCCCGTCGGTTTCGCGCATCTCCACCTGTCGGTTGGGAGGGACCCCCAGGGTCGTGCCGTTCGGCAACTGCTGAACCGGCACGCCATCCAGGTTATGCTCGACAACCCGTCCGTCCGCCCCCTGATGTACCCGCGTTCCTGTCGCCATCCGCCACTCGCGGCGGCCATCGGGATAGGTGATTCGCTGGTTCTTGCGCCGGTCGGTATACACGACCCGTCCATCGGGAAAACGGTCTTCGCTGGAGCCTTTCGGAAATTCCACGCTGACCCGCCCGTCGCGATACTGCCAACGCTGCCGGCCGTCCGGAAACGTCGTCCATATTCGTCCGTCGTCGAAGCGGCGCCGGCGCATGCCGCCCCCGGGACGCGACGCGCTCCTGGGGGCCAGGAATACGCCCTTTATTACCCGCCAATAGCCAACAGGCGGAAGCTGCAGGCCGCCGTCACGCAGGTATTTCAGAGAGTGAACAACGCTTCTTTGGACCGTGTCGGCGTCTTCGAGTGCTTCCAGGCTGTCCACCACTTGACCAGTAAATCGCGCGAGGCGGGGGTATTCGCCGGGGTGCAGATGGATGTACAGATAGTGAAAGGCCGATACGGCCTTCGCCGTATCGGGACTCTCGTATATCTTGCCGCGTCCCAGCATCAGCGCTACCTGCACGCCACGTTCCGTCCACCCGGCCACGAGCGCGCCCCTGGGGATTCGATAGATTCGATTCCTGTCTACCAGCCGGACGTCTTGCACGAGACGGACGGTGTCCAGTCGTACGTCATAGATGCGAGCGGGTATCCGGATCTCGTCTCCGGCCGATACCTCGGGGTTTTCGGACAGTGGAATTGTGATGTCTTCGGTTTCTGTTGCCGACCTGTCCGGCTGCGCGCGCGACACATAGGCCTCGTCCGGCAGCGCCTCCTCGGTTGCGCCTCCGGCATCTCCCAGATAATCTGCCGCCGGTTTACCGGATACGTACCGATAGGTTCCCGGTTTCGCGACCGCGCCGGAAACCGTCACCCCTTCGTCAGGCTGACATCCGAGGAAGATCAGGATAAACGCCAGGACAGGATTCTTGAGTGTGTTATCGGGAGACATCGCACAAATCTCCGTGTGTGCCGGGCTGCCGCCAGATCATCGGGGCGGCTTGTTCGCGGACAGGAGAGACGCCGGCGCGGACCAGCTGTACAGGTGAAGACCCCCGGGCGTTCTCCCAGGGGTCTCGCGTATACAAACAGGCCGCCGGAATTCGGGTCGGGAAATCCGGCGGCCTGTACTGAAACTCGCTAAATTCGGCTTTCTGGCAGACTGAGACCTTTCTGTATTGGCTTTTCGGGATCGCCAAATTCCGTCCGCCGTCGGCAGGGCGGACGCGCTGTGACGAGGATTCCCTTTCTCTCGGTTGGTAATTATCCCGAGAGTCGTGCCTGCCGTTATAGGCTGCCCATCTGCGGCGGTGCCTATCCCTTGAGGCGATTCAGCGTCCTCTGCACGAGCACGGTGACCACACCGGCATACAGTGAGACACTGGCCAGGTCGACGATCGCATCCAGTTGCTCGCCGATTCCCGGAATGTTGCCAAGTACGTTGGCCATTCCCGCGCCGCCGACGGCGATTGCGAGCACGAGGTAGCCTGTGGCGTCCTCAGCGTCGATCGCAACGCCCGCATAGGCGAGACCCAGGATGACCAGCACGAGCGCAAGAATGCCCTCACCAAGGAAAGCGTCGCCAGCCAGGCCCCCAATGATCGCACCGAGGGCGATGAGACCTACGATAACTCTACCTGCCATGTCTACCTCCCTAAAAATTAGTTACTTGCCGCGGCTCGTGGACGATTTCGGCCGCAACGGTTACCGACGGAGCGGCGTGGGCGTCAGGTATGCCTCCCCGTCACGAACATCCTGCAGAAACCACCTTCAGATTTCAGCGTGCTTGCTATTGTGAACCGGTGGAGCCGGTCAATCCGAAACGAGTGGGGTGCTTCCGTAAGATGATTCGCAAACCGCATCGCGCTTGAACGTATCGTATGGACGCCCGATTCGCGGGTTGCGTGATCGCGGACGGGACTGTTACATTCGACCCATCCGCGTGGAAAGGCCTGGCGATCGGCAGGTTGGCCTGCCTTGCTCGAATTACCCTGAAGTGCAGGCCGTTGTACTACAAAGGATAGTGTCTCTACAACAACATTTATCCCATATGTGGGGGATGCGTTGGAACGCACGGTGCAAATGGATTTACACGTTTCCTTAATAAAAGCATTGGCACAAGCCTTGTCAAGTGAATTTATTAAGCATTAATCAAGCTTAATATTACCGATTCTCCAAGGGACAATTCGTATCGCCATTACGCACCGTCGCCGCGCCCGGTCCGGGCTCTGCCGGGCGGATCAAAGGCCGGGAATCTTACGGGATGCAGTCAGCCCTGAGTCTCACCGCTCCAGGACTTCCAGACAGGCCTTCATTCGCAGGTCGTGATCAGAGAATTGTCTCAACCAGTCCGCGACCGTCTTGCCGTCCGCCATTGTGGTATCCCGCTTTGCGCCGTTCTCCAGGAGGTATCGCGTCGTCTCCGCGTGTCCGTGGCCGGCGGCGCAGTACAGGGGAAAGTGACCGTTATCCGCGGTGTCGTTGACGTCCGCTTCATGGACGACCAGTTGCCTGACGATGTCCAGGTCGCCGTTCCGGGAAGCGTGATGAAGGGCCGTGTCGCCGCGCGCGTACCGTACATGTACCAGTCGCGAATCGGTGCGAAGCATGGTTTCGACCCGGTGGACGTTGGCCAGAAAAACAGCGTAGATAAACTGCCGCGCGGCCTCGTTTGACGGTTTCGTATGCGCGTCGAGTCCGCCGTAGGTGATCAACAGCGATACAATGTCCTTGTTATCGGGCACCTCGGCGGCGTAGTGGATCGCGTAACCGTCGTGAGCCGCCAGATCGGCGCCGCGGTCGATCAGGTACTGAACAACGTCCAGGCGGCGGCGCAGGCCTGCATGGAAGACGGGTCGCCACCCGTGTCTGTCGTCCTGATCAACCGTCCACGGGCGTTCCTCCACGATTTTCTTCAGCGTGTCGAGGTCGCCGTAGCTCGCGGCTTCATGAATGGAACCGGACTCCATCGTCTTTCTCCTCGAAGGCTTTTGCCAACTCCGCGCCAGTTACCTGCTGGTCGAATTTTCACCGGCATCGTTTGCTCTTGCCGACGGGTCACGGCCCTCAAGGCCACCTGACCGCTGACGCTCAGGTCAACGTACCGTTAAGAGGCGTGAGACATGGCAATGCGCGGTCGCTCACGTTGCAAGATAGGGCGTGGATAGGGGGAGTTCAAGGAAAATGCAGTCTATGCGTGCTCATCCGCCATAAACGGATCCCGTTTCTTGACGCATATATGCGGAATAACTATATTCGTACGAGCCGCGGTATTCCGCGAGACCAGGGTATCCCTGCAACTCCCGCCAATCAGGAAAGGCCGTTCGATGTTTCCCGAACTCGACGTCCCGGTGAGTACGGTGCGCGGCGTGGGCGCGAAACGGGAGGATCTGCTGTGTGAAGTCGGTATTTCCACGGTTGCGGATCTCATTCTATTTCTGCCGTACCGGTACGTGGATCGTACGCGGCAGTCGCCCGTCGCCGGGCTTCCGATAGGCGAGGAGGTCACAGCTGTTGCCGCGGTTCGCTGCGGGAACGTCTTGCCGGGCAGGCGGCCACGGTTCGTTCTCGTGCTGGAAGACGAATCGGGCACGCTCGAATGCGTCTGGTTTTCGGGGCATCGATATCTCAGGCGGGCGTTCTCGGCCGGCGATCTGCTGGCCGTTGGGGGCAGGTTGACCAGGTTTGGAAACAAACGGCAGATGGTCCACCCCGACGTGGAGGTGATATCGGATGACGAAGATGGCGCACGAGTCCATACGGGGCGCGTGATCCCCGTCTATTCGACAACGGCGCGGATGAAGGCGGAACGACTCACCAGCCGTGCATTGCGCCGCGTCATCTTCCACGCGCTGGAAGATGTGCGTCTGGCGGACCCGATGCCGGACCCGATGAGGGCGCGATTCGGGGCGCTCTCGCTCGGCGAAGCCGTGAAAAAGCTCCACTTCCCGGACGAAAGACAGGATGTTGAGGCGGCCCGACGCAGGCTCGCGCTGGATGAACTGCTTTACTTCCAGTTGCGCCTTCGGTCAATGCAGGAGGGTCGAGACGAAAAACCGGTGCCCGTCTTGCCCGCAACGGGCCCTCTTGCCACAAAGATGATGGCGGCGTTGCCGTTCGAACCCACGGCGGCGCAACGCCGCGCGTTGACGGAGATCGGCGAGGACCTGACGCGGGGCCGCCCGATGCGGCGCCTGCTGCAGGGTGACGTGGGGTCGGGCAAGACCCTGGTGGCGACGTCGGCCATGCTGGCGGCGGTAGACGGCGGCGCGCAGGCGGCGCTGATGGCCCCGACCGAGATTCTGGCGGAGCAGCACGCCGAGACCATCCGCGCCTTCGCAGACCCTCTGGGGCTGGTGGTCGCGCTCCTTACGGGCCGACAGACTCAGCGTGAGCGACGCGAGATCCTTCAAGGGCTGGCCTGGGGTCGCGTCCACCTCGTAGTAGGCACACACGCGCTCCTGCAGGAGGGCGTGGCTTTTGCCAGGCTGGGTCTCGCCGTCATCGACGAGCAGCATCGATTCGGCGTCCTGCAGCGTGCCGCATTGCTGGAGAAGGAATGCGGCGTCCACCTGCTGGTGATGACGGCCACGCCCATTCCACGGACGCTTGCCCTGACGCTGTATGGGGACCTGGACGTGACGGTTCTGGACGAACTGCCGCCCGGGCGTCAGCCGGTGAAGACCGGGTGGCGGGCCGCGGTGGACCGGGAAAAGGCCTATCGCTTCCTGCGCGAACAGGTTTCGACTGGCTGTCAGGCATATATCGTCTTTCCGATGATTGAAGAGTCCCGAGCGAGCGACACCAGGGCCGCTGCCACCGCATTCGAGGAATTGCGTGACGGCGCGCTGTCGGGTCTGCGGCTGGGTTTGCTGCACGGCCGGCTTCCCGCTGCGGAGAAGGACGCGGTGATGGCCGCGTTTCGAAAGGGATCGCTGGATGTCCTGGTCTCCACGACGGTGATTGAAGTGGGGGTGGACGTTCCCGGCGCGACCGTGATGATGGTGGAACACGCGGAGCGCTTCGGCCTGGCGCAACTCCACCAGCTGAGAGGCCGGGTGGGCCGCGGCAGCGCCGGTTCGTATTGTATATTGATCGCCGACCCGGAGGGTGACCTGTCGCCGGACGCGCGGGCGAGGCTGGACGCCATGGCCGCCGCCGGCGACGGGTTTGAAATCGCAGAGATGGATCTGAGGATCCGCGGACCCGGACAGTTCTTCGGTACCCGGCAGGCGGGGTATCCCGAATTCCGTTTCGCCGACCTTACGCGTGACGTTGACCTGGTCCGTGCGGCTCGGGAGGAGGCGGCTGAGCTTCTGCAACGGGATCCGCACCTCGAGCAAAGCGGCGTGTTGCGCCGACGCGTCGAATCCGTGAACCTGGAGGTGTCGGCCGGCCATTCGGGGTGACGCGGGCGGAGGTCGGCTGGCGGCGCCGGGCGGTTCAAACGGGGGGATTGGGGTTGACACCCCGGGGGTTTTGTGGTACATTCAAAAACTGATCCCGGTGAGGTGGGCTATGTCCGTAAACGCGCGTCGTATCGCGGTGGTCGGTTCAATCAACCGGGATACGATTTGTACGCCCGACGGGACCCGCACCGAGAGCTATGGCGGCATCCTTTACAGTATCGCGGCACTCGCCCGGATTGGGTGTGCCACGATTTTTCCGGTATGCAACGTGGGGAAAGACGTCGAAGACGCGGTTCGGCGTCTTCTGGGTTCGTGGGGGTGTGTGCAACTGGACGGCGTCCGGTTCGTACCCGATCGGAATCCCCACTGTTTCTTAACCTACGATTCCCGCAACCGGAAGCAGGAGACGCTTCTGGGCGGCGTGCCCGCGCTGGCGATCGAGCGGCTTCAGCCTTTTCTGGGCTGCGATGCGGTCTGCTTCAATTTCATCACGGGAATGGAACTTGAACTGCAGACGTTGCGGGCGTTCCGCCGCGAAGCCCGCGGTCTCGTACTGATGGACGTGCACAGTCTCACGCTGGGAATCGACAGCGGCCGCCGCAGGTTTTTTCGCATGCCGCCCTGCTGGGAGGGGTGGTTGGCCTGCGCCGACATTGTGCAGATGAACGACCGCGAAGGCGAACTCCTTGCCGGCGAGGCCCTGAATAGCGGTGCTGCCACCGCGAAATTCGGCGAGCGGGTCCTGGCTCTGGGTCCGGGGGCGCTGTTGATTACCCGCGGCGAACAAGGCGCCGATGCGGTTACCTCAAATCCGCGGGGTGGCATTGAAGTTCAACGTTATCCCGCGAGGGCCGCGGATGTTCCCGTGGATGAGACCGGATGCGGCGACGCGTTCCTGATGGGCTTTACGTGGTCCTACCTCGAAACCGGCAGTATTGACGAGGCCAGCCGGTTTGCCAACCGGATCGCGGGAATCACGTGCTGTCTCAGGGGCATCGAACAGATGGCCCTGATCGGCGATTATCTTAGGCAATAGAAGGTTCGCCCGCCGTGCTTTCACGTTCCGGCGGTTTTGTGATGCCGGCCATTTCATCAAGGGGTTTGTCCTATGCAACAATACGATTTTCCGGGTCGGCCGAGCTTCGACCTGTCCCTGAGCCCGAGGCTTGTCTACTACGGTCTGGGCGTTCTGGTCCTGTTATGGCTGCTCAGCGGAATATATATCGTGCAGCCGGCCGAGCAGGCGGTGGTATTGCGGTTCGGCAAATCCATGGGCGTGGAGGAGCCCGGCATCCACTACCATCTTCCCTGGCCGTTCGAGTCGGTGGAAATCGAACGGGTGAGCGAGGTGAAGCGGGTGGAGATCGGGTTCCGGACCGTCGCCGTGGAGCCGGTGCCGCGCTATCAGCAAGTGACCAGGGAGCAGTCCATGTTGACCGGCGACGAGAATATCGTGAACGTCGAACTGATCGTTCAGTATCGGATCAGCGACATTGAAGCCTATCTGTTCAATGCCGCCGACCAGGTGCACGCCGTCCGGAGCGTGGTGGAAGCGGCGCTGCGTCAGGTGCTGGGGCGGTCGCCGATCGACGAAGCGCTCACTGAAGGCAAATTCAAGATCCAGAGCGAGATCGAGGAACAGGTCAAGGAAGTGTTCGATCTCTATGACATCGGATTGCACGTGGAAAACGTGAAACTGCAGACGGTCTCGGTTCCGCGCGAGGTGGACCACGCGTTCAAGGACGTCGCCAGTGCGCGGGAAGACCGGGAGCGGCTGCGCAACGAAGCCGAAGCCTATCGCAACGAAGTGATCCCCAAGGCGCGGGGCGAAGCCGAGCAGATGATCCGGGAGGCGGAGGCGTATACCGTCGAGCGCGTCAAGCGGTCCCAGGGCGACGCGGAACGGTTCCTGGAGGTCCTTAAAGAGTACCGAAAGGCGAAAGACGTGACAGAGGTCCGGCTTTATCTGGAAACCATGGAGAAGATCCTGCCTGGCATACAGAAATACGTGGTGGAATCCGACGGCAAGGGGAGCGGTTTCCTTAACATGCTGCAGTTGCAGCCCAGGGCCGCGAGAACCGCTCAACCCGCGACAGCAGGGGGGAACTGAAGATGAAAACGTTAATCAAGGCAATCGTGGCTGTCGTGCTGGCGGGTCTACTCATTGAATCCGTCCTGTTTACCGTGGACGAGCGCGAACAGGTGGTGGTGACCAGGCTGGGAGAACCCAGGCGCACCATCCAGAGCCCCGGCCTGCACTGGAAAGTGCCGTTTGTGGAGCGGCTGCACTCCTTCGACGACCGTCTGCTCTACAGCGACGCGGACCCGGCGCCCATTTACACACTGGACAAGAAGAACCTGATCGTCGACAATTTCGCCAGGTGGCGCATTGTAGATCCTTTGAAATTCCTGAAGTCCGTGCAAACGGTCCGCGGCGCCCAGTCCCGGCTGGACGATATCATTTATGCTGCGGTCAGGGAGGAGTTGGGACGGCGGACGCTGGACGAGATCGTCTCCGGAAACCGCAGGGAGATTATGGACAAGGTCACACAGCGCTCGCGCCAGGACGCCGCGGAACTGGGCGTGGAGGTGGTGGACGTGCGCGTCAAACGCGCAGACCTGCCTGAGGAGAACAAGAAGAACGTATTCGACCGGATGAGGGCCGAGCGCGCGCGGCAGGCCAAGGAGTATCGCGCCGAGGGTGAAGAGGCGGCTCTGAAAATCCGCGCGGAGACCGACCTCGAGGTCACACGGATCAAGTCCGATGCGTTTCAGAAGTCCCAGCTGATCCGGGGCCAGGGGGATGCCGAGGCGCTGACAATCTACGCGCAGGCATTCCAGAAGGACCCGCGGTTCTACGAGTTCCAGCGCACCCTCGAAGCCTATGAAAAAACGCTCGGCGAAGGGACCACGGTCGTGCTGCCCCTGCGCACGGACTTCTTCAAGTATCTGGGTAACAGGAAACGGCGATGAACGCCCGGCGGTTCTGCCCGCTGATCTGGGTGGTCTGCCTGCTCTGCCGTCCGGTTGCAGCCGAGGGCTGGGAGCGACTCGAACGGGAAGGACTGACGCTTCGGTTTCAGGATATCGATCGCGAACGGGCCGGGTTGCTGCTGGATGAACTGATCTCCGGCAGAACTGAGGTCGCGCGGAAGATGGGCGGCGGGCAGGACGTCCCGATCATCGTCTACGTAGCCGGTTCACAGGCGCTCTTTCAGATGGTTACCCGCGGGCGCATCCCCCACTGGGGTGCGGGTTGCGCCTTCCCTGCCGAACGGATTGCCGTGTTGCGCCTGCTGCCCGGGCAGCGCGGACAGGTCCTGAAAACCGCACGGCACGAAATCTCCCATATTCTGCTTCACCATCTGGCGCGGTCACGGGTACCACGCTGGTTCGACGAAGGCGTGGCCATGTGGGCCGCACAGGAATGGCGGCTCCGGGAAAGCACCGAGCTCTCCTACGCGATTTTCTCCGGCGGACTGGTTCCACTGGGTGAAATCGAGGGGGTGCTCGGTTTTTCGTCTTCAAAGGCGCGCCTGGCGTATACCGAAAGCCTTCTGGCCGTCCTGTATCTGATCCGTCTGGGCGGTCCCGGAACGGTGGCGCAAATCGTCCAGACGCTCGGTACGGGCGTCTCGTTCGACGTCGCGCTGTACCGGATCACCGGGATGACGCCCGACAGATTTGAACGCGAGTGGGCCGAATACGCCGAAGGCCGGTTCAGCGCAACGGCCCTGCTGACATCGGCTGGGGCATTGTGGTTCTATGTGACGCTGATGTTGCTCGGCGTATTTGTTGCGGTCCGCGTTCGGAATCGCCGGATCATCGAACAATGGGACGAGGAATCTCCTGAAGACGCCTTGCCGTTGCGACTCCGCCTCCGCGTGCGCCGCTCCGGAGACCGGTCGTGATCGTGGGGGTGACAGGGGGCATCGGCGCCGGCAAGAGCCGCGTTTGCGAAGTCTTCGCCCGGGGAGGCGCGTACGTAATCGAGGCCGACGAGGTGGGGCGGGCGGCGGTGGACGACCCGGGGGTATTGCGGTCGCTGGCCGAGACGTTCGGCCGGGGTATTCTGGATGAAAACGGCGTCCTGATTCGCCGGGAACTGGGCCGGCGTGCGTTCGTATCAACTGAGACGCGGGACCGCCTGAATGCCATCGTATGGCCCACGCTGGTGGAAAAACTGAAGGACCGCGCCCGGAGCGCGCTCGCACAACGTGCCGAACGCCCCGTTGTGATCGATGCCGCGTTGATCTTGGAGTGGGGGGACCACCACGAGCTGTGCGACATACTGGTGGTTGTCACGGCGCCGGAGACGGTTCGGATTCAGCGGGCGATGGAGCGGAAGGGGTTGTCGGAGGCGGAAGTCAGGGAACGGATGGCGTGTCAACTTCCGGAATCCGACAAGGTTGAGGCCGCGGACTTTGTGATCGAAAACGCGAGGTCCGCTGCGGAACTGGAATCGGTCGCGCTTTCAGTCTGGCGACAGATTGTGAAATCCGTAAGGAAGGAGACTTCAGGCAAGTCACCTGATTGAATCTGTTCAGAAAGGATCCATTGTCTGCCTCTTCTGCAGCGATGAACAGACCCCGACGGGATCGTCCGTCGGGGTCTCATTTTTGTGCAGCGGTTTACAGAAAGACATAGATTTAAGGAAACGATCGTTTTGTAACGACCACATAAGGAAACGAACGTTTCATAAATAATTGACAAAGAAACGATCATTTCTTAATATTCCGACAAGGGAAAGGCGGTTTATCCTCCTATGCCACGTGTGACCGGCCAATATCGAATTGTCAGCACCCTCGGCGAGGAAGTTCGAGCGTTTGTACCTTTCCCGCTCCCGCCAGGTGATCCACCGCTGACATTTGACGGTCGTACAATCGGACTCCACGACGCGGCGGATGCGGCCCTTGCTCGTCTCCGGATCGCGGGCGGTATGGTGCCCAGCACCGAATGGTTTCTATTCGGATTTGTACGCAAGGAAGCGGTTATTACCTCCCGGATTGAAGGGACGCGGGCCACGCTACGGGACGTCGTTACTTTTGAAGCCACGGGTCGAAGCGAACGCCCCGACGATGTTCGTGAGATTTGCAACTATGTAAAGGCGCTTGCGCATGCCCGAGAACAGATCGCGGACCCGGATGGACTTCCTCTTAGTATCCGTCTGCTTCGCGACACACACCGAATCCTGATGCAGGGCGTTCGAGGCGAAGGCAAAGGGCCAGGCGAAGTACGCCGGTCGCAGAACTGGATCGGCGGCACCCGGCCCGGTAACGCTCACTTCGTCCCGCCCCCACCTGAGGAAGTCCCTGAAGCGCTCTCGGCGCTGGAACGATGGTTGTACGTAGACAGCGATCTTCCGCCGCTGGTGCGGGCTGGACTTGCGCACGCGCAATTCGAGACGATTCATCCGTTTCTCGACGGAAACGGTCGCATCGGCAGGCTGTTGATCGCGCTATTGATTGAGCATTGGGGGCTTCTCGACCGACCGCTCCTGTACCTCAGCCTCGCGTTCAGGCGCAGTCAACAGGCATACTACGCGCGGTTGACGGCCGTTCGCGACGAAGGTGATTGGGAAGGCTGGACTGCGTATTTTCTGGGGTGTGTGCGTGACGCCGCCGAAGATGGTGTTCGTGTCGCAGAGGCGCTTCATTCCGTCGTGGCACGTGACCGCCGCCGGCTTCTCGCCAGCGAACACGCAACCGTCGCCGCGGTTCGGTTGCTCGACCTCCTTCCGTCACATCCGGTTGTCAACGTTGCATTGGTTGGCGAGATGCTGGAACTGACGGCGCCAGCGGCCCGCAAGGCCATAGAACTACTTGAAAGCCTCGCCGTGCTTGGAGAAATCACGGGCAGGCAGCGTGGTCGATTCTATTCCTACCACGAATACCTGGACATCCTGACCGGTGACGAGGTTTGAACGGTTGGCGAGCTCGCCGCGTCGCTGCTGTAGATCTCACATTCGGACGCTGCGACAGGTACGACAATGGAGCAACAACAACCGACGCGACACCCCAACAGTGCATTTGCAAGAAAGACCCCGATGGAATGTTCCAACGGGGTCTCGTGTCTGTTGGATGGGGTTTTCGTTGAGCCGAAACGCAATTGGATCTAACGACCGCCGAAATCTGAGGTGATGTCCTGGTATTTGAATCTGGAAACAACAGGGTGCATCTTGATCCTTACCGCCAAAATGGAAACCGGAATCGCTTTCCAGACTGACCGCTATGCGAGCATCAGCCGTTCGCCTTTTGGTTCCGGTATTGGATCGCCGAACTCCCGAGCAGTGTCGATCCACAGTTCGATCGCCTCGTTGACATGTATGAGCGCGGCCTCCTGGGTCTGTCCGTGGGCCATGCATCCGGGCAGTTCTGGAACTTCAGCCACGTAGGTGTTGTCGGTGTTGCTCCAATACAGGATGATCTCGTACTTGTACATTATTTGGGTTCCCTCAGGCCATATTTCACGATAACGGATCGAACCTGTCGGACCTGATAAGGTTTTGCGTGACTGCCATCGCGCTGCAGGTTCAATCGTTCAACGACACCTTCCTTTCTAAATATGTGATGCGCCCCTCGTATCCGTTCAGTGAACCCCAGTCTACCGAGCAACGAGCGCAAGTTGTCGAATCGGATGTTCGCATCCGATCCACCTTCCAGAATCTGCCGCCGGAGCTGAGTCGGTCGTGTCATTCAGGCGTTTTTTATTGTACGGTCCGAAGTACCGCGGTGCACACCAAATTCAATTGATTTTGCTGCGCTCCCTGACCAAGATACCCAAAAAGCAACGCGACACAAAATGAATAAATCGCAGACTACACGAACCGTGGATTGGCTTTACGAATGTAAATCCATAACGATCGGCGACAAACCACTTGACATGCGTACCGGTACGCGATACATTATATGCTGTGAAACATTCTTCATCAGCGCGGTCGCTTACGCAGGCAGGACATGCATATTCAGGAGAATCCCCGCCCGTAGTTGCCCTGCGGATCGCCCTACCTCGGCCGAATCTCTTCGAAGTCACTCCCCATGGCCCGATCTCTCGGGATTGTAACTTGCTGTAAATCAGTCGATTGACGAGCCGACTTGGATTTAAGCGAAGCCCGCCGCGCATGTCTTCCGGCTGTAGAACCGCAACCCACGCGGGGTAAATGTCATGGCGATGGAGAAATCGCCTCATCCCGGTCTCAGCATCGTCGAGAACTGGCTCGATCCGCTCTGTTTGAACGTCACCGACGCCGCGAGGGTGTTGGGCGTGGCCCGTCACACGCTATCCCGGGTGCTCAACGGGCACGCGGGCATCTCGCCCGAGATGGCGATTCGGCTGGAGAAGGCCGGATGGTCCGATGCCGAGTACTGGCTGCGCCGGCAGACGGCCTACGATCTTCTGCAGGTCCGTGAGCAGGAAGATCGCATCGAGGTGGAGCGCTATCAGCCTCAGCCCACGTTGTGTGAAGGACATGGTGTTTACGGGAATACCAGCATCGCCGTATTTCTGGGGGCCGGCGCGTCGGAAGCGGCTGGCTTTCCATCCATGGAAGACCTGACCGACCAGGTTGTTGGCGGGCGGGGCGTTACGCGGCACGGCGACGGATGTTTCTACATAAGCGGGGGAGAAGAACCGAAATCTGCGGCAGTAAGGTTACCCCTGAGCATGGTGAAGCGACTTCATGAGGAGGCTGAGACCTACCTGTCCACACACACCGACAGGAAGGCCAATTACGAGGATATCTACTTCCTGGCACGGCAGGCATTGGATGATGAGTTGGGTGAAACAGAGAATCCGGCGCTTCGCCAGTTTGTGGAAAGGTTGAGAGACGACTGGCTGTCACTCACCGATACCATAGAGGAAAGAAGCGAAGCCGCGGTACATTCACCCGCACAGGGTGTTCCGGACGACCTGGGTGGCTTACTGTGGGAAACGTGCAACTACATCGCGGACGTCGTCAGGCGAAGCCTTCTGCTCTATTGTCCTGAACCGGACCGCATCCGCCAGGTGAATGCCGTCGAATACGCCTGCAAGGCCTTCAACGTAACCAGTATATCGACGCTTTGTCACGACACCCACGTCGAGGCTTTTTTGAAGGACCGGAATGTTGCGCTCGCCGATGGATTCTCCGGCGGCGAGGATGACATTTCACATTGGAACGGCGATCTCACTTCGGAGGTGAAGATTCCATTCCTGAAATTGCATGGTTCCATAGACTGGTACCGCTACAGGGACGGAAAAGTCAGACGCATTCCGCCAAATCTATATCCCCAACGCATCGAGGTTGACGGCGCGTTTCTGTACGCGGAAGATGTCCCGAGGATGCTGCTGGTCGGCGCTTTCAACAAACTTTCGGACTATGGCTCAGGGATCTTTCGCGAACTCCGGCATTGCTTCAGATCGACCATTGGAAAAGCGAACACAATGGTCGTTTGCGGCTACGGCTTTGGTGACAGGGGTGTCAATAATGAGCTGATCGATTGGCATGCCGGACGGGAGGGACGCAGGTTCGTGATCGTTCACCCGGATCCTGAACACCTCGCCGAAAAAGTGCACGCGGCCCTCCGGATTCATTGGGAGACCTGGCAGCAAACCGGCGCGCTCTCAATCATCGAAAAGAGATTCGAAGATATCGAAGCCCCTGAATTCGTGGAAGCCATCGCACAAACGGCGAATGTCTGAACGACCGCAGAAAGGGCATTCTAATAGATCGAGGCGCCGAACCTCGAAAAAGCCATCAGCGGGTTCCGTCCGGGCCCCTTCAGCGCGCCGACCTGATGAAAACGCTTCGTTAAGCGATACGTGTACGGTTACCACGTTAGTGGAAATCGTGCATTTGTAATGCATTTTTTCCACTAATGACCACAGGGTTTGCAGGAGACGTGCTGGACACAGTTTTTTGTGTTGGAGGCAGGATACGCGAAATCAGGGCTCTTGGTCCGACGACTGAAGCCGGGATACGAATGCAGGAGGGCTGCGACGTCGCGGAGGCACAGGCGCGATAACACGAAATAAAGGTCGAACGGTACGAACCGCAGCCGGTGTGAGTGTAACGAAAATACCGTCATATAAAAGGGCCCCAGCATTTCAGGGGCCCTTTCGTTTTTTCAAATCCGTGCGAATCTACCGTTCCCGATTTCTTCGCCGATGCCTTCTCGACTTTCTTCTGATTCGCGTCCTGTTTACATATCCGTACACTTGATCATGAATGCCTATGGCCAGGAATTCAACCGTGTCACCATTTTGGACTGAGAAGGCAAGTCGGAATTTCTGGTCTAACCGAACTGTAAAAGCATTGTCTTCTTTTTCAAGGCGTCGGCCCCTGGACAACGCTCCCTCTTCTAATTCACTGAAGACTGCCTCGAATTGACCCTTGAAGTCTTTCTTGAACCTGGCACTAAAGACCCGGAATGACTTTATGGGAGGTAATTGAAATCCCTGCACTCCCTAGCTCCATAGGGCATCAAGGGCTTCTTTTGCAGAGTTATAGTCCTTGTCGGAACGCGGTTGTCCTGTGCTATGCAGGACCATGATGCGCCAACGAATCTCCTGTAGCAGCGAGATAATATCATAGAGATTTTCGTCCGCCTCCTGCAATTTACGAGCCAGAACCGGATCTGTTCCCTCCAGATGATTTCGGGAAAAAGACAGATACTCTCGCGCCTTCTTTTCTTCGCATTCGGAAGATTCGATCTGTTTGATAAGTGTTTCTACGTCATTGTCCTTGCACAACGAACGGAAATCTTCCGGTGTTTTTTCCAGGTGCTCCAGGGCTTCGTGAAGTCCTGTGATTTTCGTAATCGCTGTGGCGTTTATCTCTTCGAGAGCGCGATGGGCCTGCTGAACGAACAGCGCGGTCGAGGAGGTGTCCACCTGACTGAGAGCATTCAGGTAACCCGGTGCCTGTTCCGAGACGAAACTATAAGGTCCGTCTACAAGAGGAAGCGATCTCATATCCGAAACTCCGTGAGGCCCGGGGATCGATAACGGCTGTGATCAGCGCCGAATTCCCGATAAAATACAGTGGCGTGCTGCCAATGTCAATTGGCGCAATTTCACCTTGCCCGATTCAACAGGAAACTATAAACGAAGTACAAATAGCAGAGGATTCGTTTTTTTTTGGGGATGACCTTGTCAGTGCGGCCCGGCTGGAACTGGCTGGTGATTCAGGATCTATTCGGTCCTTCCTTCACTTTGCGGTTTTTCCTGACCCGATTTCGCTTTTACCGCTCCATTCCTTCGCGAGCCGCCGGGCTTCGGCGATCTGGACGGGCGTCATCGAATTTTCCAGGTTGTCGCGTACGACGCTGCCCAGGCTGTCTCCGGCAGCGGCGGCAAGACTGCAATGCGCGTAGGCTTTAATGTCGTCCCGCTCCACGCCCAGACCCATGGCGTACATCATCCCAAGCTGTGATCGGGCTCGTACAAATCCCTGGTCGACCGCGCGGCGGAACCACTTGAACGCCTCGGCATAGTCCCGCGGAACGCCTCGCGCATTGGTGTATATGATACCGAGAAGGTACTGCGCGCCGGCGTGGCCCTGGTTCGCCGCGGTGCGATACAATTCGATTGCTTTCGTGAGATCCCTCTGCACACCGCGGCCGCGTGAATAAGCCGTTCCCAGCTTGAAACGGGCGTCGGCGTGTCCCTGATCGGCGGCGGCACGGTACCATTTGACTGCCTCTGCGTTGTCCCGCGTCAGGCCCAGACCCTGTGCGTACATCCATCCGAGGCTGGCCTGCGCGTCCGCATGGCCCTGATCGGCGGCGAGACGCAACAACCTGACCGCTTTCGCGAAGTCCTGCTTCACGCCCTGTGCGCTCGCGTACATGGCCCCGAGAAGGAATTGCGCCTCGGCCTCGCCTTTCAAGGCGCGCCGCCGCAGATCCTCCACGCCATCATCGCTTTGTTCTGTGGCGAAACCCGCAGACGCAAGCACGAGAATTGTCAGGACTGTCATCGCCAGACGTAGTCGTCGGCTCATCATCTTCGCACTCCCGTTAGACAGACACGATCCATCAATGGCTTGTCGAGACGTCGAGAAAGCGTGTGCTTGGGTGGGGCAGACATTCCCGTGTATCTTATCATAGGAACGGAACGATCGGGTGGGGGAGGCAACCTCCCGCCGATGGACAGGATCGGCGTCCCCAACCGGTCATCGCGCCAGTCGCATCGGCGACACATCGTCGATCGTCTCGAGCATCTGCGACTCAGCGCCGCCGCCCTGTTCGATTACAACTGTATCGAAATCGGACAGTATTGTATCGAAATCGGACACTTTTCTACGGCCGATTTTTTTGCATTTTCGCAACCTATTGTTATTTCTATATTTGAATTGTCTGGCAGGGTATTTGCTTCTGAAACCAGGCGTACGGTTGGCGATATGGGATCGGCCTGCCTCCAGCACGTGTGTCAATCGGGCAGTATTTCACTTTCTTACCAGTCGGAATCACTCCCGCGTTTCCAATCCGGGAATGAGCGCGCGAACGGAGACACCTGTGATCAAGAATCTCCTGACCGTTGCAATCCGCAATCTACTGCGGCACAGATTGTACACCTCCATAAATGTGTCAGGACTTGCAATCGGGTTGGCGGGTGGCATCCTGATCCTGCTGTACGTCAACCAGGAGTTTTCGGTAGATCGATTCTACACTCTGGGCGACCGCATTTACAAAGTGATTCGGGAAGTGCGCAAAACAACCCGTACTACCTTTGAAAGCGGAACCTCAGGTGCGCTCGGACCTGAATTGGAAGCGTCGTTCCCTGAAGTAGAAAAAACCGTACGTATCTGGCAATGGCGCGTGTCCGCACAATTCGGCGAGCGCAAGGGTGAGTATCAGTTTGCGCTGGTTGACGACGGCTTTTTCCGGGTCTTTGATTTCGACTTTATACGAGGCGATCCGGAAATCGCATTTCATACACCCAATTCGGTGGTCATTACTGACAACCTGGCGCTCCACCTGTTTGGCGACGATGACCCGATGGGCCGTTCTTTCTCAATCGAAAGCACCGTGTTCCCCGGTGAATTCACGGTTGCCGGAATCGTAAAGGAGCCGCATCGCTCGTCAGAACTATATTTCCAGATCCTCTCTACGACGGTAACGCCAGTCGCGGAAGTGCAAGATAAGTGGACAATGTGGCAGCCAATGCTCTCCTGGCGGCCGGTGAAGACTTTTGTACTACTCAAGGCAGGACAGGACCCCGAAACCCTGCAAACAAAAATGAAGACGCTTATCGAGCGGTTTATGGGGGATGAAGTTGCGGCAAAATCGGCGTTTCATCTCCAGCCGATTCACCGCGTATACCTGTATGGGGAGTCTGATTTTATCCCGGCGAGCGGCGGCCGTATCCAGCGAATTTACCGGCTCGCGACCATCGGAATGATCGTGGTCGTGATCGCGTGCGTGAATTTTACCAATCTGGTGACTGCAAGGGCTGTCACCCGAAAGCGCGAAGTCGGTGTGCGAAAAGTGGTCGGGGCGCACCGCCCGCAACTGATGGTCCAGTTTTTGGGCGAATCTCTGCTCTTGACCTGCATCGCGTTGTTGATTGCCCTGGCGCTCGCAGATATATCCCTGCCTCTATTCAACCAATTCGCGCAGATCGATCTGCACATCGATATGGCAACTTTGTCGGCATGCGCGCCTGAAGTGATTGCTTTGGCGATCCTGGCCGGACTCTCCGCCGGGACGTATCCGGCGTTCTTCCTCTCCTCCTTACGTCCGGCGAACGCATTGAAAGGCGGCGCGTTCTCGTCGTGGGGCACGGCGTGGCTGAAGAAGGGACTCGTGGTTTTTCAGTTTGGCATGTCCATTTTGCTGGTCATCTGCACCCTTGTCGTTTATCAGCAATTGCGATTTATCGACACAAAAGATTTGGGTTTTACACGCGATCATATAGTCAGTTTACCCATTTTCGATCATGATGTTCTCGCGGAACCGAACCCCAAAAGACGTCTGTCGGCACGGCATCAGGTGGTGAAGCACGTATTTCTCGAACACCCCAATGTCCTGAGCGCGTCGTCGGCGCGGTACAGAATCAAGGGATACGGTGGTAGGCCGCGCTTGTTATGGCCCGACGGGGACCGGACAAGAGAGCAGACGATTCGTGTCAACGAAGTTGATGATTCATTCTTTAAGACTTTCGAAGTCCCCGTGCTCCGTGGTCGCGCATTCTCGCCCGATGTGGCAAGTGATACATCGGAGGCGATGATCCTGAACGAGAAAGCCGTGCGCCTGCTCGGCTGGGAAGATGATCCGATTGGCAGACAGATCGAGTCGCCAGCCTTCAAGAACCAGGCTTTGACAGTAATTGGCGTTGTGAAAGACTACCACAGCTTGTCGCTGCGAGAAGAAATAGAGCCTCTTGGTTATATAGGCCGTTGGGAGTTTTTCCATTCCCTTTACCTGCGCATCCGACCGGAAGGGACCGCGCAGACCCTGGCGTTTCTCGAAGCGCAGTGGCATCGCTTCGTGCCGGAGGAGCCGTTCAAGTATCACTTTATGGACGAAATCATGGAGTGGGTCTACCACAGCGAGAGGCGCACCGGAAGAATGCTCGGGGTGTTTTCATTACTGGCAATCTTCGTGGCGTGCCTGGGGCTGTTCGGCCTTTCGGTGTTTGTGGTCCAGTCTCGCACCAAGGAGTTCGGCGTCCGTAAAGTACTTGGCGCATCCACGTCGCATCTGGTGATGTTGGTCTCGCGGGAATTTCTGTCTCTCATTCTTCTTGCCAGCGTCGTCGCCTGGCCAGTCGCTTACTATCTGATGAGCGAATGGCTATCCGGATTTGCCTATCGGATTTCCCTGAACGTCGTGCCGTTTGTCGTGAGTCCGACACTGGCACTTATCATTGCATTCGCGACCGTAAGTTTGCAGGCAGTCCGCGCAGCTCAGTCCAATCCGATCGAGGCTTTGCGAGATGAATGAAAGGGTGTAGGACCAAGCCGGTGTTCCGACCATCCCTCGTTCTCTCCTTCTCGCGATACGGGCTCGGATCCATCTCCGGCTAAAACTTGAACGTGAAGATATCGACCTTGAGTCGGCCCGGTTCGGTTCCGGTATAGTCCAAACTTGATTGAGCCAACGATGATCGGCCCTTCCTTCGCACTCGCGGCCTCGCCGACTTAGTGACCAATCACCGTTCCCCTTTCCTTCAGGAAGGGGGTCAGCGGGCAGGTCGGTCCCCGTCTCCCCCTCCCAGCTCCTTGAGGCATGTGTCGACGACGACGTCGCTGGTGGTCGCTTCGGCCGTGATGACGCGGGTGGCGCCCGCGACGCGCAGTGAGCTCTCGTCCATGTCGTACAGGGTGCGCGCGATGATGGGGGCGTCCGGAGCCGCGCGGCGAATCGCGCGGACGGCGATTTCGGTTGCGCGGGTGTCATTGATCGTGACTACAACCAGGCGCGCGTCCCCGCAGCCGAGTTCTTCGAGGACTTCCGTCTGGGTCACGTCGCCGTACACCGCCAGGTCTCCTGCCGCATGCGCCCTGCGGACGTTGTCCACGTTGACGTCGACCGCGACGCAGGCAAATCCCGCGTCCCGGGCCGCGTGGCAGACCTCTCTGCCTGCCCTGCCGTATCCGGCGACGATCACGTGGTCGCTGTGCGGTTCGTGCGTGTCGATTCCGGGAGGCTCGGCGTCCAGAATCCGGTTGAGCCACGGAATACGGGTGACACCCAGCGCCAGGTGAGGGGCGAAGGCAATCGCGATAGGTGTGAGCAGCATGGACAGGATGATCGCCAGGAGGAGGTTGTGGGACAGTCCGGCATCGAGAAGGGCCGTCCCCGAGGCCGCGTTCAGCAGGACGAACGAGAATTCGCCGATCTGACACAGAGTCGCGGCGGACTGGATCGCGACGCGGAGCGGAAGCCGGAGGATCAGGCCCATCACGAATACGATGACGAATTTGCCAACCAGAATCAGTCCGCACAGCCCGAGCGTCGGTAGCAGATGCGCAAGTACATCCGAAACATCCAGCAGCATGCCCACGGACACGAAGAAGAGGCTGGCGAAGGCTTCGCGTACGGGTATCAGGTCCGACATCGCCTGGTGACGAAACTCGCTGCCGGCGACGACCAGGCCCGCGAGGAATGCCCCTAGCGCCAGTGATATGCCCGCCATCGACAGGATCCACGCAATGCCGAAACACACGAGAAACACCGTGAGTACGAACAGCTCTCTCTCCCGCGATCTGGCAACGAATGCGAGTATGTAGGGCACGGTTCGATTGGCGGCGACAAGCACGCCGACCAGAATGGCGAGGCCCGTGGCGGCCGCGACCGCGATTTCCCACGTGGTGCCGTCCTGACCTGCCAGAAATGGTACCGCCAGGATCATCGGAACCACACACAGGTCCTGGAAGATGAGGATCCCGACGGCCAGGCGCCCGTGCGGCGCATCCAGTTCACCACGTGCGGAAAGTCCGCGCAGCACAATGGCCGTGCTGGAGACCGCGACGATGAAACCCAGAAACACCGCGGGCCCGGGCGTCATTCCGAACCAGAGGGCCGCCAGCGCGGTGCACAGGATCGTGGCGCCCACCTGGATGCCGCCGCCCAGCAGGATGGCATTCCACAGCCGTCGCATATGGCTGAGCGAGAGCTCCAGGCCGATGCCGAAGAGCAGGAGTACGATCCCGACCTCGGCCATAATCTCGACCTGATGCGTGTCGTCCACGAGTCCGAGCGCCGTGGGTCCGGCCAGCATGCCGGCCAGAATCAGACCGGCGATCGACGGGATGCCCGCGCGGCGCAGTACCGTCGCGACCAGGACCGCCGATCCCAGTACGATAATCAGTTCCCCGAGAAAATCGAACTCATGCACGCTGTAAGGTCTCCACGGTTTGTCAATGCATTTTCCGCCCTTGATGGCGATGAGCCTACCAGTCTCTGCGGCCGACGTACAGGCTCCGGTTGGTCATTGGGAGCGCGACGCGTTGCCCGCCCAATCGGTGCGACTCGATCATGCCCATCAACATCTCCTGGCTCCTGCGAGCGAGGTGCACTGGCCCCTTTGTCTCTCGGTCCGTATCGATCGCCTCTGCGATGTCTGTGATGCCCATCACGGTTCCGGTGGTGCGGGGTACGTCCGGGAACGGCGCCTCTTCGAAGAAGATGTGACTCTTTTTGCGGAGTTGGCATTCCCGGCTGTTGTTTAAGATGCGGATCTTCCCCTCGCTGCCGCAGACTTCGAATTCGGGACCGGTGCCCGCCGTGTTGTAGCCGTGGACGCCATTTGCAAAGCGGACGTAGCCGCTGGTAATCGCCGGATCGACGTCCAGCCGGTTGCCGTCCCAATCCGAATCGCTGCAGACAGCGGTACCCTGTACGAAGTCGACTTCCGGGTCGCCGGCGAGGAAGAGCAGCATATCGGCGGCGTGGGTCAAGCCCCAGAGTGCTGAACTCGCGCCGTATTGTGCGATCGTGCACTGGATATTTCCGATCTCGCCGGCACCCACCAACTCGCGTACCTTGCGATAGACCGGCATATAGCGGCGCTGCGTACCGTAGTTGAATTTGACGCCGTACCTCCGGACAACGTCGACCATCGCATCCGCTTCGTCCATCGAACAGCAGAGCGGTTTTTCGCAGTAGATGCCCTTGACGTTGTTTTCAGCGGCGAAGACCGTGATGTCCGCATGCGGTCCGGGCCGGGTGGCGATGCAGACGATGTCCGGCTTTTCTTTTTCAATCATCTGTCGATAATCGGTGTAGGCGCGTCCGGCGCCGTAGCGCTGACGTATGGATTCCGCCTTTCCGGCGACAACGTCTGACACGGCCACGAGGTTGGTTCTGTCGCAGGCGACGGCGGCAGCGGCGTGCGAGAAGGGTTGCCACAGATAGCGATCCGGACGGCTTTCGACTTCGTCGTCAATTGTCGCGCCCATCCGTCCGCATCCGATCAGGCAGGCTCTGTAGGTGCGCGGCATAATGTCCTTCCGTCACACGTTACCGCTTCCACCATGAATCAGTGCGATCCGCGGCCCTGTCAGGGGAATGCAGACCGTTGAACCGGCGGATTTTCGGGCCGTTGTGGAGCGAACTGCGTATCCGTACTTACTATATATGATGTAGACGGGATCAGGTCAATCTCGAAGTTCAACTTACAGCAGAAAACCGCACCGATATCGAGAGGAAGCCTATTGCGGGAAGCACCCGATAGTTTGCTTTTTTTCTACAAAATTGTCCGGGCGCCCTGAGCCGCTCCCTGAGCTTGTCGAAGGGTCGGCGAAGGAAACAGGGTACCCGAACGCGGGCGCTTAGACAAGCTCAGCGTCCCCTTTTGGGCAAGTTCCCAGTCACCGTAGAAGGCACAATCGATGTCAACCATTAAGTGCGCCCGGCAAAAGCTGGCTCCTCGGCAATGGTATCGGGATGCAGGACAGGTTTCGACGCGAAGACAGCAACTGCAGGCACAATCAAAAGGATTGCGCAAATATGGCGGATTCACCATATAGAGACATGGCCGCTGGCGCGCCGAGACCCGTGGAATGGAGAGTAGATCGATGAAATCGGAAAATGTCAAGATCGAACGCGACAGCGGAAACGTGTTCGCCGATCTGGGACTTCCGGATGCCGACGCGCACCTGCTAAAAGCCGAACTGGTTGCGCGGATCGACAGGATCATTCGCAAGCGCGGCCTCAAGCAGGTGGAGGCGGCCGGTCTGCTCGGTCTTTCTCAGCCCGATGTGTCGCGGCTTCTGCGAGGCGACTTCACGGAATACTCAATGGAGCGGTTGCTGCGCCTTCTGACGAAGCTGGGACGTGACGTTGATATCGTCATTCGTGAAAACCTCTTGGCGCGGCAAGGCCGACTCCAGGTTGGAGCGTAAGACAGAGAGGGATAACTTGCCGTCGCAGATCAGGCCTGTCCAGAATCGTCTTTTCCAAACGCTATTACGACTTGATCCACCTGTGACCGGAGCGAGGGCATCCTGCCCTCGAACTTCGCGTCACCGACCCCTATTCGACGTCGAGAGCAGGATGCCCTCTCTCCCGGGATCGCCAACCACATCGGTCCCAAACCTGTTCCCGTCCTGGACAGCCGTGGTCGCAGATAATCCGCCGAATTCCATATTAATGATGTAGATTGCGTGTCGGATCTATCAATGGACGATATTGCGACAAAATGGGGACGCCGATGAAACTATCCAACCAGATCAAGTCGATCAGCTATCTCAAAGCCCATGTGTCGGAGATCGTGCGCACGCTCAGTGAGCAGGGCGGGCGCATGGTCATCACCCGGAACGGCGAAGCCAGGGCGGTGCTGCAGGACTTCGACAGTTTCAATAAAACGCAGGAGACGATGGCACTGCTCAAGGTGCTCGCACTGGGCAACCGCCAGATCGAGGCCGGTCAGGTCGAATCAGCGGCGGACGCGATCAAACGGCTCCGCGAGCGGACAAAGGATCGCTGATGGCCTTTCACGTTCAGTAGACCGGTGACGCAGCCCGTGATGTGTCAATCAAACAACAAGATTATACTCCAATCTGTGCGTAAACGATTGACAATATAACAGATACGACAAAACCCCGCCGGCAGATTGCCCGCGGGGTCTTTCCATTGGACGAGTGGTGGGTAAGCCGATGGAGATCGGAACTATTCGCGCGGTCGAATCTCCACGTACCGTTCCAGGCGCGCGACCTCGCGATCGTCAATGTACTTGCCGATTTCACGCCGGAACTGCTCGATGTTCGAATAGGGACGGTACTCCTCGAACTCGTGCGCCATGCGCTTCCCCACGCCGGGGATGGCGAGGATTTCCGCTTCGGTGGCCGTGTTCAGGTCGATGGGCACGAAAACGTATCGACCCATGCGATCCACCTCGGCGTCGTCAAGATACTTACCCATCTCGCGCTTCCACTGGGCGATGGCCGTATATGGACGGTATTCCTCAAACTCGTGGGCGATCCGTTCTCCCACGCCCGGAACCAGGAGCATCTCCGTGTTGCCGGCACTGTTCAGGTTGATCGGAACGAACATCCGCACGTAGAGTTTCTCCGCTTCCTCCTGGCCCAGGTGCTGTGTGACCAACGCGTGCAGCGTTTCCATATCAAGGAACGGGCGCTGCTGCTGAATCGCGTCGGCAAGTTCCTGGCTCATCCCCGGGAGTGCGTCGAGTTCATCCACTAAAGCGAGATTTGGGTTGACGACCGCGGTGCTGCTCGCGCCTTGCGCTGGAGCACCTTCGGGTTTGGGCGGTTCATTCACTTCTGGGTCGGCGCATGTCCACAGTAGCGCGAGACCCAGGAAGCACACAGCCAGGCGGGTTAACGCTCGTATTTCCAAGAAGTTTTCCATATTCTCCTATGTCGTTTCGAATTCAACCTCATAGCGCGTTGAATCCGTGCCAGCCGGGCAGGGCGGCAGCCTGTCGGACCCACGCTGTCATCAGCGCCTCGTCAAGCTCGCCTTCGTAGACGTCCACCCAGCGCGAGTCCCTGTCCTTGCCCGAGCCGGGAGGGACGGGTCGCAGCGACGCGCCGTTGAGGAAAGTCACCTTGACGTAGCGGGAGAAGACGTGGTAGCTCGCGAACCAGCCCCGGCCCTCGACGCCATACCATGGCGAGTTCCACCTCACGGCCTTGCGCACGTCTGGTACCGTGCGAACGATGAGGTCGTCGAGGCGTCGCCCGACGTCGCTCTTCCAGCCCGGCATGGCCGCGATGTACGCCTGCACGGGGGCGTCGCCGTCGGCCTTCGCGATCTGAGGGTTGCCGCCCGAGAGCAGTACCGGCTTTGTACCGGTCTTCCCTGTAGTCTTGGGCACCTTCCCGGACGTCCCGGCATCCATGGCGTTCCTTCCAATCCGCGGTTCCGGGCCGATTGGGAATTTCCGGTTACGGCTACGTCCTTGCGGGTTTTCGGTCCCGGCCTTCGTTTCGCTTCTGATACGACAAGGCCCCGGAGGATGCGTCCTTCGGGGCGTCATTCAGTCGTATGCGATGACGGTCGAAAAATGGCTCCGGCGGTAGGACTCGAACCTACGACCTAGTGGTTAACAGCCACCCGCTCTGCCAGCTGAGCTACGCCGGAACCCTGGCATTCTGAAGCGGGATGAAATTACCACAAGGCGCCTTTGGTGTCAAGCACAAAATCAGTTTCTGCGGCCTCCGCCGACACGGCAAATAGGGCGATTCTCGCGTACAATCGCAGGGTGTGCGGTTGGGGTCTGTGTACCGGGATTCGGCCTTGACATGACGCCTTGCGCCGTCTAATTTGGTGCCCTGTCCTGATCCAGGCGAACCTTATTGACCGGAGCTGGAATGGACCCGATTACACAGCGGATTCTGAAGCGACTGCGGCAGCCTGGAAGTATCGCTGAAGCGGCGTTGCCTGATGAGTTCGTGTGGCCCGCGTACGACGGGTACAGCCTGGCGAACGTGGCGCCCACCGTATTGCGGCATTTCGGTGTCGGCGGGATTCGGTCGCCGGGGCTGGCGGAAGAGGTCGTGGGCGGCGAGCTCGTCGGCGCGGAGAAGCTGGTCGTCGCGCTGGTGGACGCGTTGGGCTACCTGACGTTGACGCGAGCGATGGACGCCGGTACGGTACCCGGGTTCCATGCGCTGGCTGAGCGGGGGCGGTTCGTGCCGCTCACGTCGGTATTCCCGTCGACCACCGCGGCGGCGCTTTCGTCGTTTCATACGGGGCTGCCGCCGGCGGGACACGGCGTCGCCGGCTACCGGATGTACATGCCGGACCGTGGATACGTGGCGAATATGATCCGGTTGAGCCCCGAGGCGGACGAACGGTTCGGGCGCATGCTGCTCAACAGCGGCGACGCCAGGGCGCTGCTGGGCGTGCCCACGGTACACAGCCTGTTGACCGCGGCGGGGGTTTCGTCCTATTGCATGATTCACCGGTCGCTGGCGCACAGCGGCCTGTCCGAGATGTTGTACGACGGCGCCACGGACGTTGTCTCGTTCGTGAACGCGTCCGACATGTTCAGCCAGGTTCGGAGCATGCTGACCGCGGACCCGGGTCGACCGGCGTGCATCTGGCTGTATACGGACACCCTGGACACGATCCAGCACAAATACGGCACCAGGGGCGAAGAACCCGAGGGTGAAATCTACAGCCTGGGCTACTCGCTTGAAAGGGAACTGCTTTCGTCTTTCGAGGGACGCGACGTGAACGCCGCGTTCATGCTTCTGGCGGACCACGGGCATATTCAGGTGGACGAGGAAGACATCGTACAGGTTGCGGAGGTACCTGGCTTGAAGCGCCTGCTCGCGGCTCCTCCGACGGGCACGGCGCGGTCGGCGTATTTTCACGTGCGTGACGGCGCTGTGAGGGACGTCATGTTCGCACTTGATGCCGCGCTGGGCGGATCCGCGTGCATTGTGGAGACCCGGCGCGCGCTGGCCGGCGGCCTGTGGGGAAACGGGCCGCGCGCGCCGGAATTGTCAGGCAGGATCGGCGACGTGCTTGCCCTGATGCGCGGCAGCGCCACGTTGTTCCACGGATACAGGGACGACGCCGTTCCGTCCGATATCGCGGGCGGCCGGCACGGAGGGCTGCACGAGCGGGAGATGCTGATTCCCTTCTTCATCGCAAGGTTAGGCGTTCGCGGTTGACCCATTCGCCTTCTCGAATCCGGATGGCCGCCGGCCTGAAGACACCGCGCACGAACCAACCCCGATTCAGCGGGAAAAGGGTTGACGTCGAGACCTGAAACCGGTATTTTTGTCGGGCTTTTCAGTAGATATTCGATAGACGATTTTCCGCCCGGATGGTGCGTGAATTGACCGACGCGGACGAAGCCGGAATGGAACTCGCGCTTGCCGAGGCGCGCGCCGCAGGCGGTGCAGGCGAGGTACCGGTCGGCGCAGTGATTCTGCTGAACGGGGAAGTGATCGGTCGCGGTCAGAACCGCATTCTGAGGGACAACGATCCCACGGCGCACGCGGAGATGCTGGCCATCCGGTCGGCGACGTCGCAAACCGGAATGAAGTGGCTCACGGACTGCGTTGCCTACGTCACGCTGGAACCATGCGCGATGTGCGCGGGCGCGCTGGTGCTGGCGCGGGTGTCCCGCCTCGTGTTCGGCGCGGACGATCCGAAAACCGGCGCCTGCGGTTCACTGCGAAACGTCGTCGACGACCCGAGACTCAATCACCGGATCGACGTTCGTCGATCCGTCCTCGAAGAACCCTGTTCGGAGATACTGAAGCGGTTCTTTCAAGATTTGCGCCGGAAAGACGCGTAACGCAGCGCCGGTAGCCGGTGCCGCGAACGGATTTCAGGCGTGTCCCCGCATTCGAGCGGAGAGGTGCTGGAGCTGGTTGAACAGGCCGGTCTCGAAAACCGGTGTGCCCTTACGGGTACCGTGGGTTCGAATCCCACCCTCTCCGCCAAATATCCATTAACATATTTATAATCAGTATTTTAAGAACCCCATTCTTGTCGCGAGTGAATGGCGGACCGGGCCGGAGCATATGCAGTCCGCTTTTGCGAATGGACTGGGACATTGCAATCGACGTCACCTCCGACGCTGACCAGGATTGTACAGATCCTCGGTCTTCCACCAATCCCGTTGTTACACAAACCGCTCGCCTACGAGCCGGATGCAGCACGAAGTGATCTTGGGGCACAACCCCGATCTCCCAGACGGAGGAACACGGCAACACCGAGGGCCGATGAATAACAGCAACCTTCGTCCAATTTGGGACTCGTGGGGAGAATCCAAATCCTGCTGGAAAAAGTTGCGGATATCGGGTGAATATTGTATCTTAATATTGGAATAGAAAGCGGTGTGTTGTGGTCGTGGAGACAGTGAGACGCGTGTCGGCCAACCGCCGCTATTTTTTCATCAAGAACCGCTTATGTGGAGAGGTGCTGGAGCTGGCTGAACAGGCATGACTGGAAATCATGTGTATCCTTTTTGGATACCGAGGGTTCGAATCCCTCCCTCTCCGCCATGAAACCTGTCTCGTCCCGGCCCGGCCTGCCTGCTGCCGCGCAGGCAAAACTCGCTTCCGGGGTCTGAAATACCTCTTATGGCGCATACCATCAAGATTACCCTGGGAGCGGTCGAGCTGGATGCGGAGCTGAACGATTCCGAGACCGCGTCCAGAATCCTGGCCGAGTTGCCCATCCGCAGCGGCTTCAACACCTGGGGCGATGAGATCTACTTTCAGATCCCCGTCACTGCGGACCCGGAGGACCCCCAGGAAACCGTGGAAGTGGGCGATCTTGCCTACTGGCCGCCCGGAAAAGCGTTCTGCATCTTCTACGGTCCAACGCCCGCAAGCCAGGGAGACGAGATCCGGCCGGCCAGTCCCGTGAACCCCGTCGGACGTGTGTTTTCGGGCGTGGAGGCGCTGAAAACGGCCTCGCGGGCAGACGGGATATCAATCGAAAAGAGCGATGCATGAAGAGCGGACATCCTCGTCCTGCTCCGTGCCCATTGCGTAATCGGCGAACTGTGGGGCTGTAGCTCAGCTGGGAGAGCGCCAGAATCGCACTCTGGAGGTCGTGGGTTCGAATCCCATCAGCTCCACCAGTAACATAGCCATCGGCCGTCAGCAGATCCCACGGCATCAAGCCGGCTGCTGGTTGCTTTTTCAGGTCGTGCTAGACGGGGAAGTAGCGGCGCCCTGTAGCCCGCAATCCGCTATAGCGGGGTTGAATTCCTCGTTTGAGGTTCTTCATTTCGGGATGTGATTCGGACAGTACGCGGTGTCGATCGCCAGGTCCTGCGCAACGGACGATTGCCGAACCCCGTCAGGACCGGAAGGTAGCAGCGGTAGGTAACCCGGCCGTGTGCCGCGGGGGCCCCTGGCGGGAGCTGGCGCTTTCCGAATACCCCGGTCTGAAAGCCGAAGCGGGGTGCACGGCCTTTTCAACGTACCTTCCGGAAGTGGTTTCCGTGTTCGCGCGTGCCTGATCGACGGGTGAGAGGCATACCCCCTATGGCCTATCGGGTGATTGCCCGCAAATGGCGTCCCAACGTATTTCAGGATGTGGTCGCGCAGGACCACATCGTTCAGACGTTGCAGAATGCCATCCGAACGGATCGCGTTGTCCAGGCGTATCTGTTTTGCGGTCCCCGTGGAACGGGTAAGACGACGATGGCGCGGCTGCTGGCGAAGGCGTTCAACTGCGAACAGGGGCCCACGCCCGAGCCGTGCGGCAGTTGTGGATTCTGCACGGCGATTGCCGACAACAAGAGCATGGACGTCCTGGAAATCGACGGGGCGTCGAATCGCGGAATCGACGAAATCCGGCAGCTGAGGGAGGAAGTCGGATTTGCGGCAACCAGGGGCAAGCGCAAGGTCTACATCATAGACGAAGTGCATATGCTCACGGCGGAGGCCTTCAACGCGCTCCTGAAGACGCTCGAGGAGCCGCCGCCTCACGTGGTGTTCGTCCTGGCCACCACGGAGCCGCACCGGATGCCGGAAACGATTCTCTCGCGCTGCCAGCGGTACAATTTCCGGCGGATATCCACCGAGGCCATTGTCGGCCAGCTCAGAGAGATCCTGGATGCGGAGGAGATCGCATCTGAAGACGAGGGGCTGTTTCTTCTGGCACGGAAAGCCGACGGCGCTCTGCGCGACGCCGAGAATCTGCTCGACCAGGCCATCGCGTTTACAGACGGGCCTGTTTCCGCCGACGCCGTAAGGGATCTGCTGGGCGTTATTCCCGCCGACGTCTTCTTCGATCTGACGCAGGCCATGCTCGAGTCAGACACGGCAACGGCGCTGCGCAAGGTCGGGCTTGTGCTGGATGGCGGCGGCGATGCCGGCGAATTCACGCAGGGCCTGCTGGAACATGTCCGGCACCTGCTCGTGGCCCGCGTATCGGACGGCCTTGCGGGAGACGATCTGCCCGAGGCCGATCAGGCGCGATACACCGAGACGGGCGCGCGATTCGATGAGGAAGATCTCCTGCGCATGTTGCAGGCGGTTTCCGATCTCGAAGCAAAGTTGGGTCGGGTCTCAAATCCCAGGTTCTGGCTGGAACTGACCGTGTTGAAACTGGTGAAGATGGCACCCTCCGAGTCCGTCACGGAGGTCATGGCGCGTCTGGACCGGATGGAAGTCCTGCTGCGCAAAAGCAGGACCTCGGGCGCGCGGCAGCCCGAACCACCCGTCGCCGCAAGCCCCGAACCGGCCCCGGCGGCCACTCCACGTCCTGCTGGTCCCACCTCGTCGCCGGACGTCGCCGAAGGTGCGAAGCAGCCTGTTGTCGATGCGCCCGTATTGCCCCCCGTCGAGTCGCGAGGCGAGAAGGAACCGTCTCCGGCCGGCAGCCTGACGTTCGATGGCGTACAGGAAAAGTGGCCGGATCTCGTTGAGCATGTAAGGGCGCGGAAACTGGGCCTTGGGACGTTTCTGGCCGAGGGCAGACCCGCGGCGTTGAAGGACGGCCGGCTGGACCTGGTCTTCACGGCAGACAAGACGTTTTACGCCGAGCAGGTCAGACGCAACGGCGCCTTTCTGGAGGAAGCGACGGCCGAAGTCCTCGGCGTTTCTTTGCGCGTCCGGTGTAAATTGGACGAGGCCGGAGACAGCGCTGCGACACAGGATGACCGCGCTCCGGCCGACGAACGCGTCCAGATGGCAATAGAAATCTTCGATGGAGAAGTTGTGGGAAGATAGCTCCACCCGGGGAGGGCGCAATGGCGAAGGGCATGGCGGGAATGATGAAGCAGGCCCAGAAGCTGCAGGCCAAGCTGGCGAAAGTACAGGAAGAACTCGCGTCGAAGGAAGTCGAGGGATCGTCAGGAGGAGGCATGGTGGTGGCGCGGGCAAACGGACAACAGCAGATTGTGGGAATCAGGATTGATCCGGAGGTGGTGGACCCCGATGACGTGGAGATGCTGGAAGATCTGATCATGGCCGCCATTCAGCAGGCCCGTGAGCGGGCGCAGGAGATGGCTGACCGTGAAATGCAGAGAGCAACGTCTGGCATGTTGCCGCCGGGTGTCAACCTGGGGATTTAGCAGCCCGGGAATCCGCTTTCGAGGAGAGTCAGGATGGCTTCCAACGCCATCGATCGACTGGTCGCCGGGCTGGGGCGGCTGCCGGGCATCGGCGAAAAATCCGCGCGGCGAATCGCGCTGGACGTACTGACCTGGAAGAACGAAGACGTGCGCGCGCTGGCCGAACTGATGGTGGAAGTGAAGACCCGGGTTCGGGCCTGCGGCGCGTGTTCGAATCTGTCGGAGACCGACCCATGCCCGATTTGCCGGGATGAGCGGCGGGACCGGTCGAAGGTGATGGTCGTGGATTTTGTCGGCGACCTGCTGGCAATGGAACGCATGCAGGCCTATCGCGGGCTGTATCATGTTCTCGGTGGGAGAATCTCACCTCTGGACGGTATCGGCCCGGAGGAACTGAACATTCAATCCCTCGTTGCGCGCCTGAACGGCGGTGGGATTCAGGAGGTCATCCTGGCGAATGGACCCACCGTGGAGGGCGATGCGACCGCGCAATACCTCACACAGATCCTGGGCACACACGAAGTGACCGTAACGCAGATCGCCAGGGGCCTTCCCGTTGGCAGCGACCTCGCCCTCGCCGATCAGGTTACGCTTTCCCGTGCGTTGGATGGGCGCAGAGAACTATGAACCGTACCGACACACTCCGCGGCAGTTCGCAGGGAATCCGGCTGCCCAAGCCGCAGCCCGCCGACCGCATGGTCACGTTTCCCAATTTCCTGACGGGCCTGAGGATCGTTCTTACACCGGTCTTCCTGGCGCTGATTTTCTCGGACAGCGGTTTCAACAAGATCCTGGCGCTGCTTGTTTTCACCGTGGCGTCGCTTACGGATTTCTTCGACGGCTGGTTCGCACGCCGCGACAAAACGGTCAGCTGCCTTGGACGGTTCATGGATCCGCTGGCCGACAAGCTGCTTGTCTCTTCCGCCCTCATTTCCTTCGTAATCCTGGGTATGGTCGAGGCGTGGCTGGTTGGCGCCATGCTGATCCGGGATGCCGTGATCACGTCTTTGCGCGTGTACGCGATACGCAAGGGACGCCCGGTGGTCACTTCCCGGCTGGCGAAGTGGAAGACCATGCTGCAACTGGTGCTTGCTTTCGGCATCCTTGTGTTCATCAACGTGCGCGTGATCACCGCTGAACTGACCTCCCAGCCCCTGGTGCTTGTGGATTCGGGTTCGCAAATGGTTCTGAACGTCCTGGTAGCGGCGGTAACCCTGCTGGCGGTCGTGTCTGGCGTCCTCTATCTGGTGGAGCACGGCCGTGACCCGGCCTGAGAAGCTGTCTTAAAATTCCCAGCGGTCTTCGCGCGGCTGCAAAAGCGCCGGTCGGCGTTGGTCAAACCCACCCGTATCCAATGTATCGAGGCTGCGCGCCCCTCGCCTCTCTTAGGCGGATTTTCCCGCCTTGACCGCCGCTTTTTCGCTCGCGCTCGGGAACTCACTGGTAATTTTAAGACAGCTTCTGAGCAGGAGAACGGAGGCCGTTGACTTGAATCCGTGGACCCGGCTGCTTGCCACCGGTTTTTTCTCCGGATACGTGCCGGTTGCGCCGGGCACGGCAGGCACGGCAGCGGCTATGGTTCCGTACCTTGCTGCCAGTTACCATGCACCGGGTTTCGGAGTCCTTGCTTGGATCCTGTTTCTGGTTGTGATTTCCGGGGTGGCGGTCTACACCGCGTCCGTGGGTGAAAAGGCCTGGGGTCCGGATCCCGGCCCGGTCGTTATCGACGAGTTTGTGGGGTTTTACGTCACGGTAGCCTTCCTGCCGCTGTCACCGGGGTTGGGGGTTGCCGGATTTTTTATCTTCCGCGTACTGGATATCCTGAAGCCGCCGCCGGTGCGCGCGTCGGAGAAGTTGCCCCGCGGGTGGGGCGTGGTGATGGACGACGTGATCGCGGGGATTTACGGAAACCTTCTGATACGGGCGGGGCTGTCCCTGTGGAGCGGTTAGTGTTCTGTACCGGAGGTAAATTGCCGACAATCGGCCGTCGGGTGAAGGCACTTCGACAGGCCGGTCGGTGCAGGCCGCAGAAGCAACGCCGTGAGACGGGATGATTCGACGGATGAATAGTGACGAATTTTCGGGACGGGACGCCTGATGTCGACGCTTCGCGCATTCGTGGCCATTGAACCCCCCGCGTCCGTCATCCCGGCCGTCCAGGCCGCCAGACGATTCCTTGCGGACCTCGAGGCGCGGCTGAGATGGGTACGGCCCGAGGGCATGCATCTCACGCTCAAGTTTCTCGGAAACGTCGAAGTCGCGTCCGTGCCGGTCATCCTGAAGGCGATGCGGGCGGTGGCGGGACAGACGCCGCCGATGGCGTTGCATACGGCCGGGGTGGGTGCGCCCAATCCGGGTCGGGCGCGGGTGGTCTGGCTGGACGTGGGCGGGGAAACCGCAATCCTGGACAGGCTGCAGGCCGACGTGGAAGACGCCATGTTCGGGATCGGGTTCGAGAGAGAAGGACGACGGTTCCATCCGCATCTGACGCTTGCCCGTACAAGAAACAGGTCGGTGCGGTTGCCTTCCGGATTGACGGGGGCCGTCCGGCCCGCGTACTTCAGAGTGGACCGTTTATCACTGTACAGCAGTGAGTTACGGCCTGGAGGCGCCGTGTACAACACGCTGGGCCATGCGTGTCTCGAAGGGTCGCGAGAGCCGGACTGATCGACCCGAAAGGCAAGGCGGCCCGGAATGGCATTTCCCGAACGGGCAGGGCTTGACTTCCCGTTGGACTGCGGATATATTATAATTCCGATCGGCATGCCCACCCTGGTTGTTCTTGCTGCAGCTCACGCAGAATTCAGTACTGATTCCTACACAAATGTTCACTGGTGTTCTGTCCCGGAAATGATTTGCCTGAATTCGACCGCCGAGTCGCCTGGCTCGCAAGGCGCCGGAGCGCAGGCGACCTGCGTAAGGTCGGCGAGCGAGGGGAACGTAGCGAGACTGGATGAATCGGCGGTCGAATGGTGAGGAATTTTCGGGACAGGACACTGATTTGGTGATCGCACATGTTGCGGCGCAGAGAATCGGGCTCCTCGATGGCCTTGGGCTGCGCCGTGATCCAACAAGTAAATTCAGGCAGGAGGGGCAAGGCAATGGCAAAATCCAATGGCGCCGGCAAGGATAAGGCCATCGATCTGGCCATTTCGCAGATTGAGAAGCAGTTCGGCCAGGGTTCCATTATGCGGCTTGGCGGCGAAGAGGGAGGGCAGGTGGCCGTTGAAGTGATACCAACCGGCGCGCTCGCGCTGGACGTCGCCCTCGGCGCGGGCGGGGTCCCGCGGGGCCGCGTCGTCGAGATTTACGGTCCGGAAGGATCGGGCAAAACCACACTGACCCTGCACGTTATCGCGGAAGCGCAACGGACCGGCGGTACGTGTGCGTTTGTCGACGCGGAACACGCGCTCAATGTAGAACTCGCGGAACGGATTGGGGTCAATCTGGAAAGCCTCCTGATTTCACAGCCCGATACTGGGGAAGAGGCACTGGAAATCACCGATACGCTCGTGCGCAGCGGTGCGTTCGACGTGGTGGTGGTGGACTCGGTCGCGGCGCTTGTGCCGCGTGCTGAACTCGAGGGAGACATGGGCGATTCCCACGTGGGATTGCAGGCGCGGTTGATGTCACAGGCGCTGCGTAAGCTGTCCGGATCGATCAGCAGGTCCAAGACATGCGTGATGTTCACCAACCAGATCAGGATGAAAATCGGTGTCATGTTCGGCAATCCGGAAACGACCTCGGGCGGAAACGCGCTGAAATTCTATGCGTCCGTACGGATGGACATCCGCCGTATCGGCGCCATAAAGGAGGGTCAGGAAGTTACGGGCAACCGGGTCCGTGTCCGGGTGGTCAAGAACAAGATGGCCGCGCCGTTCAAGGAGGCGGAGTTCGATCTGATGTTCGGAGAAGGCATCTCGAGAGAGGGCAGTCTTCTGGATATCGCGGAACTTCACGGTATTGTCAGCAAGAGCGGCACCTGGTTTTCCTATGGCAGCGATCGCCTGGGGCAGGGGCGGGAAAACGTAAAGAACCATCTGAAGGAACATCCTGAACTCGCGGGGGAGATCGAATCCCGGGTGCGCGAGGCCGTGGGTCTGGCGGACAACGGTACGGCGGAGCCGAACGCCTGACGACGGTATTACCCACCCATCGAGGTGCCTCGGATGAAACCGGAATCCCTCTCGCAATCGGATCGCCGGAATTCCGCCGAAAGGGCGAAGAACGCGGCTTTTCGACTCCTTGGCGCGCGTGCGTATACGTTCGCGGAAATGAGAGAAAGGCTTCGCCGGCGCGGGTTTCAGGAGTCCGTAATTGAACAGACCCTCGATGAGATGCGGCGGCTGAAGCTTGTCGACGATCGGGATTACGCCCTTCGCTTTGTTCAGGAGCGCATGCGAATCCGGCCCGCAGGCCGGGCGGTGCTCCGTCACGACCTCAAAAAACGGGGAATCGACGCTGCTACGGCGGAGGACGCGCTGGACGAGGTTTTCGAGGGCGTCGATCCCGAAGTTATCGCCCTGGATCTCCTGAGGTCGCGCCGGCGGCAATACGACGGCGTCGACAGGCGGAAAGCGCTTTCCCGTATGTACGGTTTCCTTGGGCGTCGTGGGTTCGGGGCCGTGGCGCATGCGGCAGCGGAGCGGGCCTGGCTGGAATTCAGCGAGAGTGGACACGACGGCGCTCTGGATTCGTGAGCCGGAACCGGTCGCACAAGGCGCAAACGTGCGCGGTCCCATGTACGGAACCGGTCGCCGCGATTCGTGCGTACCATTGTAATTTCCACATCCAATCATGAAAACTTCAGCCGACATCCGCGAGGAATATCTTCGCTTCTTCGAAGGGAAGGGCCATACGATCGTGCCCGGTGCGCCCGTGGCGCCGCAGGAAGATGCCACCCTGCTGTTTACGAATGCAGGGATGAATCAGTTCAAGGACGTGTTTCTGGGCACCGGCCGCCGGGATTACCGCCGTGCCGTGGATACCCAGAAATGCATCCGCGTCTCGGGGCATCACAACGACCTGGAAGAGGTGGGCTTCAGTGCACAGCACCATACTTTTTTCGAAATGCTGGGCAACTGGTCGTTCGGAGACTATTTCAAGCGTGAGGCCATCGCGTGGGCCTGGGAGTTGTTGACCGAAGTCTGGCAGTTGCCCAGGGACCGACTCTGCGCCACGGTATTCGGCGGTGACGCTGGCGACGGACTGGCGGCGGACGAGGAGGCGGAAGCGCTCTGGACGGAGGTGACGGATCTTCCCGCGGAACGGGTAATTCGGCTTGACAAGACGGACAACTTCTGGCAAATGGGCGAGACCGGTCCGTGCGGTCCGTGTTCGGAGGTGCACTACTACCTGGGGGACGATCCCGCGTCGTGGTTCCGCGAGGTTCCGGACCTCGACGGTCCCGAAACGCTGGAAATCTGGAATCTGGTCTTCATCCAGTTCAACCGGGATGCAGGAGGCGTCCTGCATCCCCTTCCCGATAAACACGTGGATACCGGCATGGGGTTCGAGCGCATCTGTACCGTGCTCCAGGGGGTGGAATCCACTTACGATACCGATCTGTTCAGGCCCATTCTCGGCGCGATCGGCGGTGTGACCGGAAAACCCTGCAGCGATGAACATCGTGTCGCGATGCGGGTTATCGCCGACCACATCCGCACGCTCTGTTTTGCGATCGCGGACGGGGTGCTGCCGTCCAACGAAGGTCGCGGGTACGTGCTGCGGCGTATCTTGAGACGGGCCGCGCGATACGGCCGCACGCTGGAGATGCACGATCCGTTCATCCACGGGCTGGTGCCCGTTGTCGTGGAAGTGATGGGAGACGTGTTTCCCGAGGTGGCGGAACAGGCCGATCACATCTCCCGGGTCATCCGGTCTGAGGAAGAAGGGTTCGGGAAGACGCTCGATCGGGGGCTGGAGATGTTCGAGGTCGTTTCCGCGGATGGACAAATCTCCGGACGGGACGCCTTTCGCCTGTATGACACCTACGGTTTTCCAATCGACCTCACTCAGCTGATGTGCGCGGAGCGCGCGCTGGAGGTGGACCTGGACGGGTTTGAAGCGGAAATGGCCGCCCAGCAGGAGCGGTCGCGCGAGGCGGGCCGGCGGGTCTTCGCGTCTCAGGAGGCGGTAACCGTCGATTTCCTTCCTTCGGAACATTCCGTGTTCGTCGGATACGATCGGCTGGCGCTCGACACGGTCGCCGTGGCGTGCAAAGCGGCGGCGGATGGCAGGGTGGACGTGTACCTGAAGGAGACGCCGTTCTACGCCGAAGCCGGGGGTCAGGTGGGCGATCGGGGTGTCATTCAAAGCGGCGATGCGGAGGTGGCGGTTGAGGAGACATTCCGCTCGGGTGAGGGCATTGTGCACCGGGGGCGCCTGACGCGGGGCTGTGCCGACGTGCTGGGGGGCTCAGAGGTGGAGGCGCGGGTTAACGCGGGGCGCCGGATGGAAATCGCGCGAAACCACACCGCTACCCATCTGCTTCACGAGGCCCTGCGCCAGGTGCTCGGCAACCACGTGAATCAGGCCGGGTCGCTGGTCGCGCCGGACCGGCTGCGGTTCGACTTCAACCACTTCGAAGCCGTTACGCCCGCACAGCAGGAAAAGATCGCTCAGATCGTAAACCGGGAGATTCGCCGGGACCTCGACGTGGATACGGATATGGTGGATCTCGAAACGGCGCGTCGCATGGGCGCACGGATGTTGTTTTCCGAAAAATACGGGGATATCGTGCGGACGGTCCGCATGGGGGACTTCAGCCTCGAGCTCTGCGGGGGTACGCACGTCGGATCGACGGGCCAGATCGGCATGCTCGAGCTGACGGCCGAGACGGGAATCGCGGCCGGCGTTCGGCGGGTGGAGGCGGTCACGGGGGCCGGTGTCGAGGCGCTCATCAGAAAACAGCGGTCCACCCTTGCCGAACTGGAGGAAATGTTGAGCGTCGAGGCGGGCGCTTTGCCCGATCGCGTCAACCGGCTGATCTCCCGGAGCAAGGAACTCGAGCGGACGGTACAATCGATTCGGAGCGCATCGGCCGGGGAGCAGATGCGAGACCTGGCGGGCGCCGCGGTGGACGTGGACGGGGTTCGGGTGGTGGCTACCGCCGTGCAGCCGGCGGACATGGAGGCCTTTCGGGAAATGGGAGACCGGCTCCGTGAAACCCTGGGTTCGGGCGTGGGCGTGCTTGGCGCCGCGCTGAACGGGAAGGCCTCGCTGATCGCCGTGGTAACGGACGACCTCATCCAGCGAGGCGTGGCGGCGGGAAATATCGTCAAGGCGGTGGCTGAACTGGTGGGTGGTGGAGGCGGCGGACGCCCCCATCTTGCGCAGGCAGGCGGCAGGCATCCTGAAAAGATGTCCGACGCGCTTGGCCAGGTCCCTCGAATCGTCCGGTTACAATTGGAAGGGTAGATCGTCTTCATGTCGACATACGACCACCTAGAATCGGTTGTCAGACAGCGGGGCGCGGGGTTCCTGGGCCTTCTGGATCCCGACCGGATGGACAAGCAGGACCTTATTCACACGGCAGCGATGTGCGCCGAAAACGGAGTTGACGCCCTGCTGATGGGCGGCAGTTTCCTGCTTTATACTGATTTCGACCGCGCGGTCAGGGAGGTCAAACGCGCCGTTGGACTGCCCTTGCTGATTTTCCCCGGTCCCGACATGAACCAGGTCTCGTCAGCGGCGGATGCGATTCTTTTTCTGTGTATGATCAGCGGACGAAATCCGGACCTGCTGATTGGCCAGCAGGTCAAGGCGGCGCCAATCGTCAGGGCGTACGGCCTGGAGACGATTTCCACCGGGTATATGCTGGTGGATTCCGGGCGGCAGACGACTGTTGAGTATATCAGCAATACCAAACCGATGCCCGGGGACAAGCCGGAGATCGCGGCGGCGCACGCACTGGCCGCCCAGTATCTGGGCATGCAATGCGTCTATCTGGATGCGGGCAGCGGGGCCGAGCGGATGGTTGCCGACGAAATGATCGCGTCGGTTGCGGGAAATGTGTCCATACCCGTGATTGCAGGCGGCGGCATCCGGGAACCGCGGGATGCCGACGCGAAGGTGGCCGCCGGCGCCGATTTTGTTGTGGTGGGCAGTATCCTGGAAGCAAAGCGGGACCCGGCGCTGGTCCGTGAATTTGCCGGAGCCGTCCACCGTGGGTAGGGGTCTGCCCGCGGCGAACATGGCCAATGCAACCGCCAGGAAGGAATCTGGCGGTTTTTGTTTCCACGGGTGTTGGAGGAGGGTGGGTGGAGGGGAAGCGGGCGCGCATGGAGTGGCCCGGCGGCGCTTGACAGGTTGGCCGGATTTAGATAGATTGTTAGCTTCCGACATGGGCATACATAACGGCACGAACAGGTTATGGCGGAACGAGAAGCCACGGTGAAAAACAGGTTGGGTATCCATGCGCGGCCGTCGGCCCTTCTTGTGCAGGCGGCCGCAAAGTATGTATCTGAGATTACCCTGATCAAGGACGGACTCGAAGTCAACGGCAAGAGTATCATGGGCGTTATGATGCTCGCGGCGGAGACGGATGCGAAAATTCGCGTCCGGGCCGCCGGTCCGGATGAAGAGGAAGCACTGGACGAGATTGTGCGGATGATCGAGGGTGAATTCGACTGAACGGGCACATGGACGCGTCGTTGCGGAAACTAAACGCGCCCCATGGATCCGGCATTCCGGCCCGTCGCCGTTTCTCGCGTGTGAGGTCTCAAACCGATGAAGGTACTGAAGGGCATCCAGGCATCGAACGGCATCGCCATCGGTCCGGTCTATCTTCACGACCCGGAGGAGCCGTGGGTCGACTACCGGCGCATCGGGGAAGATGAAGTCGAAGGCGAGGTACGGAGGTTTCTGGATGCGCTGGCGTCCGTGGCCGAAGACCTGAAGGCCACGCGGGTTCGCGTCGAGGAGAAGCTGGGTCCCGACCATGCCCAGATTTTCGACGCACATCTGATGATTCTGGACGACGACGCCCTGCGAGCGCCTACCATGGCATCGATCCGGAAGGATCGGGTGAACGTGGAGTATGCGTTCTGGCTGACCCTGCAGAAGGTGCGCCGTCAATTCGACGCAATCCAGGACGACTATTTCAGGGCGAGGCGCGCGGATATCCTGGACGTGGAGAGGCGTGTGCTGTCCAGATTGTGCCAGCGGGAGGACTCGCTGCTGGATCGGATGACCGCACCGGCGATCGTGATCGCGCACGAGCTGACCCCCTCCAACGCGGCACGCCTGAAGCGGGACAGCGTGCTGGGCATGATCACGGAAGCGGGCGCGGCGACTTCGCATGCTTCGATTATCGCGCGGGGGCTCGAAATCCCGGCGGTTGTGGGCGTCGAGGCGGCCCTGGCGTCGGCCGAGCCCGGGGACACGGCCATTGTGGACGGGAACCGGGGGCTGGTCTGTATCCGGCCCGACCCGGACACGCTTGCCCGGTACCGTGCCGAAGCCCGCCGGTTCACCGAGTTGCAGAAGGGTTTGCTGAGGTTTACCGACGTGCCCGCAGAGACCCTCGACGGCGTTCGCGTGTGTCTGCAGGGCAACATCGAACTTCCGGAAGAGGGGCGGTCCGCGTTGGCTTACGGTGCGGAGGGCATTGGTCTGTACCGTACGGAATACCTGTATCTCGCGGGATCCAGTCTGCCCGGTGAAGAGGAACAGACGGCTGCGTACACCCGACTGGCCGAACAGATGGCGCCTCATCCGCTGGTGGTACGTACGCTGGATCTGGGCGGCGACAAGCTGGCGCAGGCATCCCATGCCGACGAAGAGACCAACCCGTTTCTGGGCTGGCGCGCCATCAGGCATTCTCTCGCGAACAGAGACCTCTTCAAGGTTCAATTGAGATCCATCCTCCGGTCAAGCGCGCACGGCAACGTGAAGCTGATGTTCCCGATGATATCGGGCGTGGAGGAACTGCTCGAGGCCAGGTCCGTACTCGCCGAGGCCCGCGACGAACTGAAACGGTCCGGTGTGCCGTTCGACGAGGGTTGCGAGGTCGGTGCGGTCATCGAGGTGCCGTCGGCCGCAGTCGTGGCCGATCAGCTTGCGCGTGAGTTGGATTTTTTCAGTATCGGGACCAACGATCTTGTACAATATACCCTCGCGGTGGATCGCGGAAACGAACGGGTGGCGTACCTGTACGATCCGTATCATCCCGCCGTCCTGCGTCTGATCAAATCGATCGTGGACGCCGGGCACCGCCACGACATCCCGGTCACGGTATGCGGGGAGATGGCCGGCGATCCGCACAGTTGCGTCCTCCTGATGGGTCTCGGGGTGGATGGGTTCAGCGCCGGCCCGCGAATGGTTCCCGAGATCAAACAGGCCATCCGGTCGGTTACGATGGAAGAGGCGAGGGCTGTGGCGGAAGAGGCGCTCGCCCTGCCCACGCGTGGCGCCATTCGGGAGTATCTGCACGGCGCCCTGACCCGAATGCAGGGCCCGCGTAAAACGCTGGATGAACTGGAAGAGGAGCCGGCCGGAATCGAGAGGTAGGGCGGGTCTCTCTCCGGGGCGATGTTTCGCCGTATCCGATTGACGGATGTCTTCCCCTCGCCATGATTAACCGAACGAAGCATTGTACTGGTCCCACGACTGGAAGAGAGGCATACATGCGGCGCCTGTTTACCTCGGAATCGGTGTCCGAAGGGCATCCGGACAAGATCTGCGACCAGATTTCGGATGCGGTCCTGGATGCGATGCTGGATGAAGACCCGCGGTCGCGCGTGGCGTGCGAGACGATGGTGACCACGGGCCAGGTGATCGTGTCCGGTGAGGTGACCACGAAGGCCCGGGTGGATATACAGGAACTCGTGCGAAGCGTCATCCAGCGTATCGGATACACGGATTCGGCGTACGGATTCGACTACAGGTCCTGCGGTGTGCTGATCGCGCTCCACACGCAGTCACCCGACATCTCCCAGGGGGTTTCGGAGGGTGAGGGACTGCACGAAGAGCAGGGCGCTGGCGACCAGGGAATGATGTTCGGTTATGCCTGCCGTGAGACCCCGGAGTTGATGCCGATGCCCATTATGTTGTCACATAAGCTGGTGATGGCCCTGGCCGGGCTCCGGCGCCGGGGAACGCTTCCGTATCTGCGCCCCGACAGCAAGTCGCAGGTGACCGTCGAATACGAGGGAGACAGGCCCGTACGTGTACATACGGTCGTGATTTCAACGCAGCACGACCCCGACGTGGAACATGACCGCATCTGCCAGGATATGAAACAGCATGTTATAAGGAAGGTCATCCCGGCGGATTATCTGGACAGGGACACGATCTATCACATTAACCCCACCGGGCGTTTCGTGGTCGGAGGTCCGCACGGGGATACGGGGTTGACCGGCCGGAAGATCATCGTGGATACGTACGGCGGCGTGGGGCGGCACGGGGGCGGGGCGTTTTCCGGAAAGGACCCCAGCAAGGTTGACAGGAGCGCGCACTATGCCGCGCGGTACGTCGCCAAGAACCTGGTGAAGGCCGGGCTCGCGAGCCGGTGCGAGGTGCAGTTGGCCTATGCGATCGGCGTGGCTGAGCCCGTATCCATCTTCGTGGATACGTTTGGGACCGGCAGGATCTGCGACGCGGATATCGGAAAGCTGGTCCAGGAACATTTCGAGTTACGGCCGTCCGGCATTATCCGGAGTCTGAACCTTCTTCGCCCGGTTTACGAACGCACCGCCGCCTACGGTCATTTCGGCCGGACGGAGGACGGGTTTGCCTGGGAACGAACGGACAAGGCGGAAGCGCTGAAGGCGGCGGCGGGGAAGCTGTCGTAGCCGGGCGGAAGCATCTCCCGGCCGGCCGTTGAATCACGTTTGTCGCGCCGGAAGCAGGGTCTGTCAAGGAAGGAGAGGAGACTGAAGTGGGTTACGAGGTAAAGGATATCGGTCTTGCGGAACAGGGATTCAGGAATATCGAATGGGCCGAGAAGCAGATGGGCGCCCTGTTGAAGATACGGGAACGCTTCGCGCGGGAAAAGCCGCTTTCCGGATACCGGATCGGCATGGCGCTCCACGTAACCAAAGAGACCGCGGTGCTTGTGCGGACGCTGCGGGCCGGAGGCGCCAGCGTGTCGATAACCGGCTGCAATCCGCTTTCCACCCAGGACGACGTTGCAGCGGCGCTCGCAGCCGAGGACGTCGCGGTCTATGCCTACAAGGGCGAGACGCGGGACGACTACTACCGGTATCTTCGTGCGGTTATAGAAACCCGGCCGCATGTGACCATCGACGACGGCTGCGACCTGGTCAACGAGGTACACACGAATTACCCGGAACAGATACCGGAGATCGTATGCGGTTGCGAGGAGACGACGACCGGCATCATCCGCCTGCGTGCGATGGAAAAGGACAATGCGCTGAAATATCCCATCATTGCCGTTAACGACTGCGATACCAAACATCTGATGGACAATTTCTACGGAACCGGGCAGTCGGCGCTGGACGGTGTGGTGCGGGCGTCCAACCTGCTGATCAGCGGCAAGGCGGTCGTCGTCGTCGGCTATGGCAGCTGCGGCAAGGGCGTGGCGTCAAGGGCGCGGGGACTGGGCGCAGAAGTCATTGTCACGGAAGTGGATCCGTTTCGCGCGCTACAGGCGCGGATGGACGGTTTCCGGGTGATGCCGATGGCGGACGCGGCGGGTATCGGCGACCTGTTTGTGACGGTGACCGGCAACAAGCACGTGATCAGCGCGGAACATATGCAGGCTATGAAAGACGGCGTGGTGGTGGCCAATGCCGGCCATTTCGATCTGGAGATCGACGTGGACGGGCTGGAGGCGATGGCGGACAACAAAGAGGAAGTGCGGCCCCTGTTTCACGAATATACGATGAACGGCCGCTCGCTGTTCCTGTGCGGCGAGGGCCGTCTCGTGAATCTCGCGTGTGCGGAGGGCCATCCGTCCACGGTGATGTCGTTGTCGTTCTGCGATCAAGCCCTCGGGGTTGAATACGGCATCAGGAACGCCGATTCACTGGAGCCTCGGGTGTACCGGTTGCCCGATGAGATCGACCGCGAGGTCGCCCGGCTGCAACTGGAGGCGATGGACGTGAAAATTGATTCGCTGACCGCCGACCAGGAACGGTATCTCGGCTCCTGGCAGGAGGGCACCTGAGCCGGACGTCCACGCGATCTGCATCACGGTCGGTGTGTCGGCTGAAATGTTGAGCGCGCAAACCGCAAAGTGCCTTCGCGGCAGCGAAACATTGCCGTCCACGACGCGCGAATTGACTTGCCCCTGGGATCTCTCCCCGGGGCTTTTTTACTTTGGAAGGGGCCGGATCAGAGACTGAATCTGAGTCTGGCCGAAAGGGTCCAGGCGTCATCCGCCCTGTCCAGCCGGCGGGCGACGTTCAGCCGGAGGAGTTGCCGCGGCAGCGCGACACCGAACCCTGTACTCGTCTTGAAGGACGTGAAGTCCATGTCTCCGAAACCTGCCAACAGGTGGGCGGATTCCGGCATCCGCCGGGTCCATCCCGCATCCGCAAACATGGTGAGGTTGAGCAGATTGAATCCTCTGATGGGGATTCCCGGCAGGACGTCGCCCCGGAAGGCGTACTCGACGTTGAATAGTACCAGACGATTGGCCCGGTATTCCTTGATGCCGTACCCGCGAAGGGTGCCGGCGCCGCCCAACCCGAAGAGGTACTGAGGCGCCTCGCTCTGTCGTGCGCTCAGCCGGGCCCGAAAGATCAGGCCCTGCCTGCCGAATTTCGCCTTCTGATAGCGCTTGCCCTCCAGCGTGAGGCCGTGAAACGTGAAGTCCCGAAAGCCGTACTCGTAGCGTATCCGGCCGTACCAGGCGTTGCGGAAAATCGGGCTCCTGACGCGTGTGTCGACCGCCACGCCGGCGTGAAGTACGCCGGCACTTCCCAATTGCGCGGTCGGGTTGATTCGAAAGGGGCGGTTCCGGAAGAACAGGCTCCATGAGGTGCTGACTGGCATGGGCTCGCAGCGGTATGCGGTCAGTCCGCTGAAGAGCGAAAGCCTCTTTTTCCTCGTGACGGTAATATTCGCTTCCAATCCGTTCTTCGCCCGGAAATAGTCGCGGTGGTCCCATTTGAACAGGAGGCTGAACAGGCTGTTTTCGGTGGTCCCGACGATATCGCGGTCGGGCGCATCGGACCTGTCGAAAACTGCGACGTCCAGGCTGATTTCCGGGCCGCGGTATTCCAGGCCGGCTTCCCACCGTGCCGAACGGCTGGCAAAGCCGTATCCACTTTCCGCGAAGACCGTGAGTCGCGGCCGGTCTCTGTGGCGGACGGAAAGGCGATACCCCAGGAAGGGGCCTTCCACGCGATTGTATCGAAGCCGGGCGCCCCGGTAGAGCTTCTCGAACCGGGAAACGCCGTCGGACTGCGCGCGGACATCCGAGACCCAGATGAGAACCGGGAGAAGAATGAGGAACGCGGCTTTCATACCTGGCGTCCTGTCCGAAGAAGTTCCAAGCATCCACCCGCCGATTCATCCCGTCAGCGCTCGATGTTGTAATACTTGATTTTCTTGTGGAGGTTTGTACGGTCAACGCCAAGCAATCCGGCGGCCCTTGTTACGTTCCAGCCGTTGTCCTTCAATGCACCTGAAATGTAAGCTTTCTCCACGGCTTCACGGACTTCCTGCAGGCTCTTGCCGGACTCGACGCCGGGCAGTGAGGGAGCGTCGCCGGGGGTGGCGCCGCCGCGGTCGGGTTCGGGTCCGTCCAGACCGGGCAGATGATGGACGCGGACCGTATCTTCCGCGACCATGATGGAAAGGCGCTCAATAAGGTTCTTGAGTTCCCTGATGTTTCCCGGCCAGTTGTAATTCTTAAGGACTTCCATCGCGTCCGGTGTGATTTCCTTCGGGCGGAAATCGTTCTCGTCGGCGTACCCCTTGAGAAAATGCTCCGAGAGCAGGGGTATGTCTTCCTTTCGATGCCTCAATGGCGGGGCCGTGATGGGCACGACATTGAGCCGGAAGTAGAGGTCCTCCCGGAAAGCGCCGTTCTCGACCTGCTGTTGCAGGTTCTTATTGGTCGCGGCGATGACCCGCACATCCACCTTCAGGGTTTTCGAGCCGCCAACACGTTCGAATTCCCCCTGTTCGAGGGCCCGCAGGACCTTGGCCTGGACGCTGAGGCTCATATCCCCGATTTCGTCCAGGAACAGCGTCCCGCCATCGGCCTGGAGGAACTTGCCGTCGCGGGTTTTCACAGATCCCGTAAACGCGCCGCGGTCGCTGCCGAACAGTTCGCTTTCTATGAGCTCTTCCGGAATCGCGGCGCAGTTGACTTTGACGAACGGACCCTTGCCGCGCCGGCTGTTTCTGTGGATATCCCTGGCGACCAGTTCCTTGCCCGTGCCGCTCTCGCCCAGGATCAGGACACGTCCGTTGGTTGGCGCGACCTTTCCGATCTGTTCACGAACCGACGCGATGGCGCCGCTCTTGCCCACCATTTCGAATCGGGTCTCGAATTTCTGTCGCAAATTGCGATTTTCTTCGGTCAGCTCGACGCTCTCAAGAGCGTGTGAGAGCGTAAGCAATACTTTCTCCCGGGACAGCGGCTTTTCCAGGAAATCGTAGGCGCCCAGTTTCGTCGCCACAACCGCGTCGTGGACCGTCCCGTGACCGGAGATCATGATAACGGCCAGGTTCGGGTCGTTCTGCCGGGCCGTTTTAAGGACTTCGATCCCGTTCGATCCCGGCAGGACGATGTCCAGCAAAACGACCTGCGGCGCCTCGGCCTTTATTGCGGCCAGAGCTTCCCTTCCGGAAGCCGCGCAGACGACCCGATAGCCTTCGGCGGTCAGGATCATCTCCAGGGTCCGGCGAATATTTCGTTCGTCGTCCACCACCAGAATGGTCGGTTCCGTCATGTCCTCTCCTCCGGCTGTCGGGCCCGTTCCCCGGGAACGGGCAGGGTAATCTCAAATTGCGCGCCGCCTTCGGGTGCGCTCACCGCGACGATCTGGCCTCCATGGCTCTCGATGATGCTGCGGACCTCGGCCAGCCCCATGCCCATTCCGCCATGTTTGGACGTCACGTGCGGCTGAAAGATGCGCTCCCGGTCCCCTTCGGAAATGCCGGGGCCCGTATCCACGACCAGGAGTTTGACCGAGTTCGGGTTGCTTACGGTCTGGATGACGATCCGGCCGTGTTGGCCGACGGCCTCAAGCCCGTTTTCGATCAGGTTGATCAGTACGCGGCGCATCTGTTCGCTGTCCAGGTCCAGATCGGGCGCCTCCGGCGTGAGTTCGAGCGCAATTCCGGCTTCGGGATAGAGCCGTACGATATCGGTGATCACGTCGTTCAGGCTGTGCCTTCCCAGGGAAAGTGAAGGCATCCGCGCGAAGTCGGCGAATTCCTGAACCAGTTTTCTCAGGCTTTCCACCTCTTCGGTGACGATTTCAGTGCAATCCTGCACAAGCTTCCTGTAGGCGGGATCTTCGCCCGGATATTTGTCGCGGATCTGCTGGACCGTGAGTTGAATCGGCGTCAGCGGATTCTTGATTTCATGGGCGAGGCGCCGGGCGATCTCGCGCCAGGCGGCGATTTTTTCGGCCTCGAGACGCTGCTGGCGGTTCTGGGTCAGGTCTTCCGCCATCCGATTGAAGGAGCCGATCAGCAGCCCGATTTCGTCGTCCCGACCGGCAGGAATGCGGTAGTCCAGGTTGTCCCGGGCGAGTTCTCGTGTTCCCTTGACGAGTTCATCCAGCGGACGCGTGACGCCGAAGCCGATGCGCACACCCATCAGACAGGCAAGGAGAAGCAGTCCTATGGTCGCGACCAGGAAATAGAAGAAGAACTCACCCCTGAGGTCGCTTCCGATCATCCGCAGGTACTGATGGGCCTGCACCGCCTGTTCGACATTGTTGAGTTCGACCATGGGACTCGTGATGACGAGGGCCGAGACCGATGGACCATCGTGGTCAACCGGCACGAACATCTCCAGAGACGCGTCGCGCTCACCGGCTTTGCGCACGACGGCGCTGGAGGCCGGCCTCTGCAGATTCAGAAACGCGATTTCCGCGGTCTGCGCAAACCGGACCTGTGTGTCGCCCAGGCCGTGTCTGTCCAGCAAATCGCGAATTGGCTGCATGTCTCCAGTACGAACGGCTTCCTCCGGCAGCCGTGACCGGAAGAGGCGGTTTCCGATGTCGCTGAGCGACGCCTTGCGGCTTTCGTAATGATCTCTCGCCAGTTCGACCGCATCGTTCAAAGCCCGGCTCGTGCTTGCGCTGATGTTGTCCTGCAGCTGCAGGCCGGATTCCAGGAAGTGTTGGGCCAGCAGAGACAATGCCAGCGTCGTGCCCAGGGTAAGCGCGATCAGGGCGATAATGATGCGCCATCGCAAGGGTAGGGACCTCATTGCAGATCCTCCGCCGAGAATTGGCCGACTTCGATCCAGGGTGTCCGTTTCGTGGGCCGGTCCAGCGAGATGAAGAGCTCCAGCAGGCTTCCTTTCTGGAGGACATTGAGCCAGCGGCGTGAGCGCTGCTCCTGTTCAACGGAGATGGGCGTGACGCCAACGCGAAGGCGCAGCCTGAAGTCACTCCCGTCGGGAAGCGGCCCGAGCGTGAGGCCCTCGAGTATCGAGCAGAACGTCCTGACCGTATCGAAATGGGCAGTCTGCAGGGTGTCTAGGCGGCCGGTATTCCGCACCACCCGATACCTTCCCTCCCAGATGTCGTGGTCGAGCCGCATGCCGAGCGTGTACTCCAGCGCTTTCGACTTGCGGTCCGAATCCAGCCGGAATTCCATGACCACCGAGGTGATGAGTCCGGATGCGATGGCATCCAGCGCACGCCGCGAGAAGAGAGAATCCAGTTCGACGTTCAGTTTGAGCGTGTCCGCTTGCAGGTAGACTTTCTTTGCGGCGACGGAAACGGCGACGTCGCGGGCGTCGGAACGCCCCTGGAATACCACAAAAAAAAAGAGGCAAGCGCAAATGCCGACAATTCGCCTGGACGCCTCCGCTTTGCCTCGAATGGTATGCATTTCAGGAGATTGGTGAGTTTTCTTCGGTTGCGGCAACGGGGGCCGTGGTGAAAGAACCGCCGAATGGTGATGGTCCCGGGCCACAGGATCCGTCCGCGCTGCAATGGACGTTTCCACGGACTCAAAGGCCCAGATTGATACCGCCGAACCTGTGGAATTTTACGATTAGCGTACCCCTTTTCAAACCGTAGCTGATGTCGACCCGGTTAAACAGCAGCGCGCCGATTCCATAAGTGCCGTTCGAATCCCTCCGGTGAAACGCCGCGACCGGTCTGCGTATCGCGGCCCATTCGGCAAAGCAGTAGAGCCTGCCGATCGGGCGGATTGCAATCGCATAGACGCCTTCGATGGAGACGAACTCCGTGCCGCCCTCGGGGCCGATCGCCCGCCTTTCAAATCCCCTGAGCTGATTCTCTCCATCCAGGTAAAAACGTTCGAAAAATGGCGGCGACCCGAAGATCAGTCCCGCCCTTCCTCCCACGCTGAGGGTCTGTCCGGGGAGGGTGGCAAAATGGCGATGTGCCTCCACCCTGGATCGGAGGTAGCTTGCGTTCGTGCCCAGCGCGCCGGGGGCGAAATCCAGCCGGAAGTTGAGATCGAATCCCGGCGCGCCGCCCCAGAACCTTGAGGCGGGCTGCCGGAAGAGTTCGATGCCGAAGGTGGAAATAGGCGTACGGCCGAGAGCCGAACTGACCTCTCGCGTAAATTCCGGGCCCGAGATGTAGACCTTCGGCTCGTCGAAGTCGTTGATCCTGATCTGGTCGAGGGCGTATCGGACCACCAGGCGGAATTCCTCGCCAATGGGCTTTCCGAGGCCCACCGCGCCGCCGATTCTGTCCTGGTCGTACAGGCCGCGCTTTTGGGGGTCGGAACTACGATACATGTCGCGGTCGGCCCTTGAGAAGAGGGCTTTCATATGTAGCGACGTGCAGCCGCTGGTAAGCCAGGGGTCGGTGTAGCTGAAACCGAAGTGCTGCAGGCGCTCGCCGTGCGAATACTCCACGCCCACGGTCTTGCCCTCTCCTCCGAGGTTGACGTGATAGGCGTCGGCGGCAAGCCCGAATCCGTCCAGTTCGGTGTATTCGAAGCTGACGCCGGCGTCGCCGAACCTTTTCTCGTCGACGTAGACGACCAGCACGGCCTTGCCCTGTTCCGTGCCGGGCTTCGGCGCGACGTGTACCGTGCGGAACAGGCGGGTACGGTAGAGTGACTCCCGGCTGGCATCCAGTCTTCCGGGCGTGAGCCGGTCACCCTTGTGGATCGGTAGCGAGCGAAGGATGATGTCCGCTTTTGTCTTGTGATTGCCCCGAACCTCGATTCGTTCGACCACGTATCCGGTGGCATCCTGGGCGTACAGCGAGGGTTTTGCAAACGCGAACAGGAGGGTGAGAAGGACAATCGTGCGCCACATTGTGCTGACCTCCGCTGGAAGGCGTCGACCACATTCAGAGCGGTGAATCAGAGTGGGCAAAAACCGTACCAGTATGGCGTTTTGGACTCACAGAAAAATGATATTGAAAAACAAGTACTTACGCCGAAATCTTTCTCAGGCGGCTGGCCTGAACCTGTGAAAGAATAACACAGATGTGGTCATTTTGCAACAGGTTTGTGGTTTCCGGCGTACATTCGGAGATCGGGGAGGGCTGAGGGGATGACGCGGGTCCCAGGGCGTGGAATTCCGGCGATGAGAAAGCGGCTGTCCGCGTTCGGCCTAGAACGCCGATATCGGGGCGATGTCGACCATGGTGCGCAGGCCGGGCGGGGACCGGTGGATGACCGGAATCGCATTGGTAACGATCGAACACGTGGCCACGTCTCCGTTGATACCGCCTGCGACCGTAAGGTCGATTTCAGGGGTCCCGAAGACGCGGATGTGGTCTCTGGGTTGCGTTTCGCCCACGGTCGCGCGAAACACAAGCGTGAGGACCTCCCGCTTGTCCACAAAACCCCTTCCCGTCTGGTTCACGCCCGTGGCCCTGCCGGCCTGAATGGACCAGTCCGTTCCCCGCACGTCCGTTCGCGCGACGACCGGTTCCACGATGTCCTCGGTTCGTTCCAGGCGCCAGCCGAGTCTGGATGCCACCATATGCATGGATTGCGTCAATCCCACGTGGCGGATCCGGCGGCTTCTGACGCGCTTCCGGAATGCTTCGACGGAGAGTCCCGCGCCGATCTTCTGACGGAAGGGGAGACGCCGCAGGGATGCGTCCTGGATGCGTTCGATCAGGATGGATTCCACGTTCCGGCATACGGCCGTCGTCGCCGCGGGCAGAAAATCCATCAGAAAGCCCGGATTCACGCCCGTGCCCAGCACGGACGCCCGGTTCGCCTTCGCGAGATCGTCGATGCGACGGGCGAGTTCCGGCTCCGCAACCCAGGGATACGCCAGTTCCTCGCAGGTTGAAACGACGTCCAGGCCGCCGTTCAGTACCTGTTCGAGCGTGGGGAGCAGCGCCTGGAGGTCGGACACCGTCGTGACAACGGCCACGTCTGCGTCTTTCATCATTGCGGCGTCCAGTGATCCCTCGACGGTGACGCCCAGGGGACGCTCCAGGTTGTACGCGGTCCCCAGATTCAGGCCGGCCTTTTCGGGGGCCACGTCGACGGCGCCGACAACCTGCAAATGGTCCTTTTCCGTGAGATAGGGACCGAGCATCTGGCCGAGCGGCCCGAGACCGATGTGCACAATGCGAATGGGACTCGACATGGGTATTGCTCCCTGTATGCTTTGCTGGGAAAAGTGCCTGCTGGAGGGTTGATTTACAGGCCGTCCGGCATCATGGCGCCAGCGGATCTCAGCGCGGAAAACCGGTTCGCGACGTGGGCGTTTTCGCCGGGCTCGAAGAGCCGAATCGACCGGTGCCGGCCGGAACGATGTCGCCTCGTGACGGCGAAAAACAAGGTCTGATGAATATACGTTTCCGCGGGAATCGCGCCAAATGAAAAAGGTGATCAGTCCGTCCGGGAGACGGTTGACCGGAGGCCGTTTTGCGCTTACCTTGATGGCGCCCGATTCGGGCAATTTCCACGTATCATTGAAAGGGACGGGGATATGGCGGAAGACGTGATCGAACGGTTCGTTTCAAAGTACGAAACGCTGTCAGGGCGCGCACACCTGGCGGACAGCGAGGAAGCGGCCGCAGAGGCGGTGCTCTCCGTCGTTCACGAGGCCGGGGGCAACCGGCTGGCGGCGGCCGAACTGCCGGATGCGCTGATGCAGGCGCTGGAGCGGCGGTGTGCGGTTGTGGGTGTCGACCTGTCGAAGCCGCCCTACGACGGCAGCGCGCTTCCCGGCGCCATCGACGCCGCCCACGTGGGGGTGTCCTGGGCGGAGTTCGCGGTGGCGGAGGCCGGCGCGCTTGTCGAATTCGCGACAAACGACGCGACACGCCTGGTATCCACGTTGCCGAGGATACATCTGGGAATCGTTCGCGCAGAGGAGATCCAGGAGTCCTTGATGGACGCCGGACCGCGGATCCGGGCGTTTATGGCGGCGCAGCCGGAGAATGCCACGGTAACGTTCATATCCGGACCGAGCCGCACCGCGGATATCGAGATGCGGCTTACGCTGGGTGTGCACGGACCGGAGATGGCCCACGCGGTCATTCTGGGCCGGCAGAACACGAACTGAAGTCCCGGTTTCGGAGAGACCGACACAATACCGGGCGGGAAAGGACAGGGACGATGCTGAAGGGGCGGTATCAACGACTGGAAAAAAAGATCGATGGGGCGCTGAAAGAGCGGTCCAGCCGGACGGCTCTGTACCGCGCCATGAAACGCGGTCGGGACAGCCGGCACAAGGCGGTCGGCGCGCTGCCGGCAGGTGAGGGATTCCGAAAGACGGTTCGTTCCATCAAAGTCCGGTGTCTCGAGCAGCAGGACGAACTGGTGGACCGGTTTGCGACGAAGGTGCGGGAACGCGGCGCCAGTGTATTCATGGCGAACGACGGCCCCGACGCGATTTCATACATTCTGGACATTGTGAAGAAACGCAGCGCCAGGACCGTGGCCAAGTCCAAGTCTCTCACGAGCGAGGAGATCGAAGTGAATCATCCGCTGGAAGAGGCTGGCGTGGATGTAATCGAGACGGACTTGGGCGAGTTGATCATCCAGAAGGTGAATGAAAAACCCTTTCACCTCGTCTTCCCCGCGGTGCACAAAACGGCGGTGGAGGTGGCGGAGATCTTCCGGGAGGTGACGCAGCAGGACGTGCCGCACGACGTCGACGCCATCATGCGGATCGTGCGGAAATATCTGCGTCCGATTTTTCTGAATGCCGATATCGGGATGACCGGCGCCAACGTGGGGGTCGCCGAGACCGGCGCGATCGTGATCGAGACGAACGAGGGCAACGCGCGCCTCGTGTCCAGCATTCCCGACGTGCATATTTGCATCATGGGGCGGGAGAAAATCGTGGACACCGTGGAGGATGCGTTGCAGATGATGCTGGCGCATCCCATCAGCGCGGTGGGTCAGCATCTGACGACGTACGTGACCATGATGGGGGGGAGGTCTCCGCTTGGCGTGGGTGACGGTAGGAGTCCGCGGGAGTCGCACATCATCGTACTCGACAACGGGCGAAGCCGGATGCGGGAAGATCCCCTGTTCAAGGATGCGTTGAATTGCATCCGCTGCGGCGCCTGTATGAATATCTGCCCCACCTACGGCGTGGTGGGCGGGCACACTTTTGGCTACATATATCCGGGGCCGATCGGGATCCCCTGGACGTCGGAAGTGCACGGACTCGATAAGGCCGCCGAATTCGCGCCGCTCTGTGTTTCCTGCGGCCTCTGCAAGGAGATCTGTCCGGCCGGAATCGATATTCCCATGATGATCGCCGGCGTGAAGGACCGGGACGGGGAGCAGAACGGGCATCCCCGGGTGAACCGGATTCTGATGGCGGCGGAGGGGATGGCGAAGTTCGGCTGCGCCACGGCGCCCCTCTCCAACTGGATGATGAGGAACGGGTTGTTCCGGTGGGCGATGGAGGCGTTTACGGGTATCGACCGGAGACGGGCGTTACCCCCGTTCACGCGCCAGACGCTGCCGAAATGGTTCAGGAAACGGGGCGCGGTACAACGGTCGAAGGACCCGGTGCGCCGGGCGGTATTCTTCGCGGATATATATGCGGCTTACAATGCGCCGGAACTGGGCCGGGCGGCGGTCGGGGCGCTGGAAGCTCTCGGATGCGAGGTCATTCTGCCCAGGCAGCGCGGCAGCGGCTATCCCTACATCGGCTACGGCGACCTGAAGCGGGCGGAGAAGCTGGCCGACGAGAACGTCCGCCTGATGACGCCCCACGTGGAGGCCGGTTACGACGTGGTGGCCACGGAGCCGACGGCGGCCTATTGTCTCAAGGTGTCATACCCCAAGCTGCTCCACGGACGTTCGGATGCCGTGGCGGTGGCCGATCGGACGTACGAACTGTTTGCTTACCTGGAAATGCTCGAAACGCTCGCCGTCGGCGGCGAAGAGACGAGCCTGTACAAGGGCCGCCGCTTCGGGTTCCACGTCTCGTGCCACCAGCGGCCCCTGGATGCAGGCCGGCAGGCGATGGACTATCTGAGACGCCGCGGCGCCGACGTCGAACTGGTTCAGACGGGCACCTGCTGCGGGATGGCGGGGACCTTCGGTATGAAGAAAGGAATGCTGGGATACGAACTCTCGCAGGCCGTGGGAGAACCGCTGTTCCAGGCCTTTCAGGAGGCGAACGTGGATACCATCGTCACCGAAAGCAGCGTGTGCGCCATCCACCTGCGCGAGGGCACCGGCATCAAAGTCATCCATCCGCTGGAGTTGCTGATGGAACGTGGTGAGGCTGGATAAACTTGACTCAATCTGGCGGACACCCATCTTCTTGTTGATTCGATGAGAAGAAGGGAGGTTCACCAGGCCCCAGCACCGCCCTCGCTATGGGCCTGTCTATCGGCACGAGTTTGTGGAATTGGTACAAGCAGGCCGCACGCTGGAGGTCCATTGTTCCGAGTCGACCCCTCAGCCTGTCGAGACCCCGGCGTACCATTACACGAGTAGTCCGGAGATGTCGAAATGGCTGGTCAGTACCTTATCCAATCGGGCAGGCGGGCGCTCAGCGTACAAGACGCAGACCGCGCGTTAACTGTGTTTGAGGACGTATCGAAGCAGTGTTTCATGGGAGATGATCCGGATGCTGCTCCTGCCGGTAGCGTCAGATCTGCGGTAAGGTTACTGTGCGACCTTTCCAATGCGCTGTCTTTGCAGGGGAATCTCAAGGAGGCCAGGAACAAGGCACAGGATGCGTGGTCGCTGGTTTCAGCCGACGCGCCCGGTGAGCAGGCGCTGGTTCTGAGCCAGTTCGGTATACTCGATGCCCGTTCCCGTTTGTACGACGACGCCGAACGGGCGTTTCTGGATGCGATTGCAATCTACAGCAAGCTCGGACCGGTGATGAGAGAAACAGAAGCGAGAGGGTGGCTGGCCGACCTGTACGTGCGGATGGAACGACGGGCGGAAGCCAGGGTGCAGCTGGGGCGAATATCGAAACATTACGGGCGGACCGATGACGCAGAGAGCCGGTCGAAAGCCAGCTATTTCAGGGCTTGTATCGCACATCTGGACGAACGTCTTGGAGATGCGCATGCAGGATTCCAATCGGCTCTGGAACGGTCGGACAAGGAGGGAGGCCGACCCGGGCTCGTGTGCGATTTGAATTTGGTCGGAACGGCCGCCTTTCAAACCGGGAATTTCAAATGTGCAGAAGACATCTTCCGGGCACAGCTGGAGTCAAACCGTGACTGGAGGCGAACCGCGACAGAAGGCGTGAGCCAGTTTTACCTCGGTTCGATCGCACTTGAAAAGAACGATGCGAAAGCCGCTATGGCCTATGGAAGAAATGCCGTGGAGTATCTGTCTAATGTAAAGGACGCGCATCAGCTATACTGGGCGTTCGGTCTGATGGCGGAGGTCTGCTCGGCCATGGGAAAGGCAGACGAGGCGGTGAAGTGGGCGGACAGAGCCCGGCCCGGTACTCGTACAGCCGGCGAAACCCCCATCGTGGCGTGGCGGGGGATCGGGGTTGCATTGGCGGCCGCAAATCGACATGGCGAAGCCGAAGATGCGTTCGAGCGGTCCATCACGGGCAACCGGACGGTCCAACGTTTTGAATGGTGTCGCTCGCTGCTGGCGGCCGGTCGGTTTTATCTTGAACGCGGAAATCCGGATCTGGCGCGGATGCGGCTCACGTCTGCAGCGCGCACGGCGACTGCGCTGCAGACGCCCTACTATGTCCGTCAGGCGTCGAAACTCCTTGCCGGGTTGTCCCTATTGGAGGATCGACCAGGAACGGCGGCTTCGCCTGCGCATCGACTGGCCCTGGACAGAGTCACGGCGTTTTCCGATCTCGCAGCGGATCTGGGGCGGGGTCTCGAGCTGACGCAACTGGTGAACAGGACGGTAGACATCTGTATGGAGGTCGTGGGCGCTGAATCTGCCGCCGTCGTGTTGAAGGATGCCGCGCCTGGAGCATTGCGGACCGTAGCGGTACGGTCTCGAGGGGGCGAAAGCTGCGCGTCGAAGGCCATTGTCCGGGACGTGACACGCCGTGTGATCGCGAGCAACAAACCGTTGTTTGGCGCAGAAGCCGAGGTGGAGATGCCTTTCGAGAAACGGCAGCGCGTATTCGACTTCGGCCGCCGCCCCGTGGCATGTATACCACTACAGTGTTCAGAGTCAGGGGCGCAGGGGGCATTGTATATTGACCTTTGCAGTACGGACAGGGCCATTTCCAAGGCGGACCGCAGGTTCCTGGTCGCGCTGTCCGGCCTTCTGTCGGTGGGCGTGGTTCAGGCTCGGATGATAAGCAGACTGGAGGAACGGACGCTGTATCGGGAGCCCGACCCGACCGGAAGGAAGGGATTGGGCGGGCTGTTCGGCGCCAGTCATTTGATGCAGGAGGTCTATAGCCTCATCGAGCGGGCTGCCCTTACGGATTTGCCTGTGCTCATACAGGGCGATACGGGAACGGGAAAGGAACTGGCGGCCCGTGCGATTCACGATAACAGCGCCGTCAAGGATCGGTTGTTTTTATCGCAGAATTGCGGAGCGCTGTCCGGAGAGTTGATCCATAGCGAGTTATTCGGCCACAAGAAAGGGTCGTTTACGGGCGCGGCATCGGATCGAGCCGGGCTGTTCGAGACAGCAACCGGCGGTACTGTCTTTCTGGATGAGATCGCGGACGCGTCGCCGCAGGTTCAGGCCAGCCTTCTCCGGGTTCTGCAGAACGGTGAACTTCGACGTCTGGGTGAAAGTACACCGCGCCGGGTAAACGTCCGCGTCATAGCGGCGTCGAATACCAATCTGGAGAAGGCGGTATCAAGGGGTGCGTTCAGGAGAGATCTCTTCTATCGGCTCCAGGTGTTGAACATCAATATGCCGGCGCTAAGGGACAGGAAGGACGATATTCCGCCGCTGGCGGGCCATCTTCTGCGCCGTGCCGCGTGTGAAGCCGGAAAAACCATGACAGGTTTCACTGCAGGTGCGCTGAAGGCACTGATGAACTGCGACTGGCCGGGTAATGTACGTCAACTGGATAACGAGATACGACGCGCTGTGGCCCTCGCGGAGAATGGCGGCATTCTGGATGCGGACTTGCTGTCTGAGGGCATACGCGACAAAACGGTAAGGATTGATGAATCTTCAGGTACTTTGCAAGCGATTCTGCAGTCGGTCGAGAGGCGGTATCTTTCCCAGGTGCTCGACAGGAACGACTGGAACATCACCCAATCCGCACTGGAACTCGGGCTGACGCGTTCGGGCTTATATAAAAAACTGGAGCGTCATAACCTCAGGCGCGCTGGTTGACGCCGGTTTACGGGCGTGCACATTCCGATACGAGTGTCCACTCGCGTATACAGGTGATATAATCAAGTTTTTCAAAACGTTATGCGTTAAGTCGGAATTTCCGTCCTTCCTTGTTGTGAGCGTGTCTACGCAGGTTGACACCCGAACGGATGTAGACCGATTGATTGGAATTGAAGACTGAAAATTTAAACCGTTGTTTTGAAAACGCCTGCGATGAATCCGGGCGTTTTCTGGTTTGCGGGCACGATGTTTGCAGATTGGCAATCCTGAAACGCACGTCTGCGTATCGCCGTCATAACTCGATCGGAAATTCACTCCCCCGCGTGCCCGGACGGGCGGTCCCGGTATCGAAACATGCCCGAAAGCTCACGTTGCAGGAACGATGCGATGGTGGGCATTCATCCCGCCTTCGGCGCGGTGCGAAAACTTGCGCGCCGGGCCGGCGAGAGCGAACTGCCCGTGCTGGTCACGGGTGAGTCCGGGACCGGGAAGGAACTCATCGCCCGCGAGGTGCATGACCGCAGCCCCCGCGCAGGTGCGCCGTTCGTGGTCGTGGATTGCGGCATCCTTGCAAAGGAAATGGGGCGGAGCGAACTGTTCGGGCATGTCAGGGGCGCGTTCACAGGCGCCACCGAGTCTCGCCCGGGACTTGTCGGGGTTGCGCATGGCGGAACCCTCTTTTTCGATGAAGTGGGTGAACTCGATGAGCCCCTTCAGCGACAGTTGCTTCGGCTGATTCAGGAGGGCGAATACCGGATGGTCGGCGATCACCGATGGAAGCGGGCCGGCGTCCGGGTGGTCGCGGCGACAAACAGAGACCTGAAGAAGGGGGTTGAAGCCGGGAGGTTTCGAGACGACCTGTATTTCCGTCTTCGGGTTATTCAACTGCATTTGCCCGCACTGCGGGAGCGCAGGAGTGACATTCCGCTGCTCATTTCCCATTTTCTTGACCGGTTCGCCGACGTTCGAAAAGCAGCCTGCCGGATTTCGCCCGAAACATGCGCCCTGCTGGAGGGATATGACTGGCCAGGGAACATCAGAGAACTCGCGCATACCATCGCGGGCGCGCTGGCGCTTGCGGCGGGGGACGTAATTACGCCCGATGACCTACCGTCCGAGGTCCAGGATGCAGAGATCAGGCCGGACCGCGGCATCTACAGCCTGCCCTACAAGGACGCACGGAGGATCTGTATGGACCGGTTCACAAAGGAGTACCTGCACCGGGCGCTTGTCGGAACGGATGGAAACGTGTCCCGGGCTGCCCAAAAGAGCGGCATCGGGCGCCAGTATTTTCAATACCGGATGTCGGAACACGGAATGACCGCCGCGCAATACAGAAAGCGAATGTACGATGCCCATGCGGACGCGGGTGGAAAGGAACCAGGAGATTAAGACTTCACAACTGTCCGCGGCGTCATAGCGCTCTCAACTTACTTAGTGCTTGACAGGGGTCCCCACATGGGTAAATTCTCGCACACAGTAAAAGGCGGATTTGCTTATTATTCCTTATTTTTATCACAAAGGTCTCCGTCATGTCTATATTCAGTTTCGCTAAATGGCGTCGGGAGAATAAGGAAGAACCTGGGGGTGAAGTAAAGTTCGAAATCTCGGTTCGAATCGTCATTGAAGAAGATGAGGACAAGTTTTGTGCAACTGCGCCGGCACTTCCGGGGCTGATCATCGACGGAGATACGGTAGAGCAGACGAAAGAACGTGCGAGAGATGGAATCATCGTTCATCTAACGGCGATGGCCAGGAATGGCGACCCCCTTCCGGTTGGGCCGGATCTGACGGTGAGATTTAACGATATACCAGAATTTGGCTTTTCTCACTTCGGCAATCCCAAGCCATACCCGCACCCAAGTCATTGGACAACGATGCGATGGCCTACTCGAGAGCTGCTCGGAGCCAATTGAAAAATGTCACCGCAAGGGAAATTATCAACGCATTGAGAAAAGACGGATGGACGGAGCAAGTTACAAGACAAGCGACTCGATCCTTCCGGAAGACTAGAAACGGCGAGTCCAGGTATATTACCATTCAGTATCACAGTCGGAAGACCTATAACGTTGGTTTTCTGCAAAAACTACTGATTGGCTGTGCGAAATGGTCTGAGGACGACCTGAAAAGACTTAAGCTCATCCGCTGATTGAATCGATCCACAGCCTGTAGAGTACCCAGTAAGCCGGGCAAACGCCCGGCTTACTGGGTATATAACAATCGACCCGTCGTTTAGTCCCAACACCAGACTGTACGTTCAAGATATTCTGTACACGGAACTCACCCGAAAGTCTATGCGGCATTGAATCCGTCCCTACACGCCCACCGTGGGGCAGGTTTCAAACCTGCCCTGGTTTCCGCATTTCCACCGATGTCGCTATGTCTGATATTTGCCCTTTGTGGCTCGCCCCCTCCACCACGGCTCGTGGTACTAGAAGCCTGGAAAGGGCCATCGCCGCCTTTAGGGTGGAGCGGACATTCCTGTCTGCTCACGTATATGAAACCAAAACCCGTGAATCCTGTGTCCGGACACACAACTATCCGCCGCCGTCTCCCGCACTGGCAGAGAGACGGCGTTTTCATTTGAATCTCCGATTGCCTCGCCGCCGTCAGATAATCCGTACGAGAATTCGAAGCCCGGGCAATACATCCTGTCGTTTTGTCCTTGATTCCGCGCAGTACAAGGCGTATCGTTCGGCCGTATCTGGTGGAACAAAAAAGGCGGGCTGATTGTTGTGGAAGATCTGAGCCCGACGCTAATGCCAGTTTCGGCGTTAACCGTTCTTATGGAAGGAGTTAAGGTGCCAAAGTTCAAGCCCGATGTATTGCGCAGGGTGGGGTATACGTTGTTTCGTGCGGCAGGGTGCCGCGAAGAGGACGCGCGCACGGTTGTGGACCACCTGGTGGACTCCAACCTGTTCGGGCACGATTCCCATGGCGCCATCCGTTTCTACGAGTATGCGAAGGCGGTGCAGGACGGCCGGTTCAATCCGGATGCGTCACCCGAGGTCAAAAGCGAGCGGGCATGTACCGCCTTGGTGGACGGCCGCGGCGCGATGGGGCAGGTGGGTGCGACGTTCGCAACCCGATTGGCGATGGAGAAGGCCCGCCGGAGCGGCGTTGCGACCGTGGCATTGCGCAACACGAGCCACATCGGGCGGGTGGGCGCGTATCCGCTGATGGTCGCGAGGGAGGGGATGATCGGGCAGATCTTCGTGAACGCGGGCAGGCTGGGATATCAGATCGTGCCGTTCGGCGGCATCGACGGACGGCTGAGTACGAATCCGATCGCCTTCGCTGCGCCGCGGCGAGACGCGGACCCGATCCTCGTCGATATGACCACCTCGATCGTGGCCGAGGGCAAGATCAGGCTGGCAATCAACCAGGGCGTCAAGGTGCCGGAAGGATGGCTGATCGACGGGTACGGTGTGCCCACCACGGAGCCGAACGACTTCAAGGATGACCCGCCAGGCGCTATTTTGCCGCTGGGAGGCGACGCGGGTCACAAGGGATACGGATTGAGCATTATGGTCGAATTACTCGGCGGGGCGCTGAGCGGCCAGGGCTGCGCGGCGGGGGACCGTGAGATGATCAGCAACGGCGTCTTGATCAATGCCTACGACATCGAACACTTCACGGATATGGGGACGTTCTACGAGGAAGTGGAAGGGCTGATGCGGCACGTGAAATCCAGCCGCCTCGCGCCGGGGTTCGAAGAAATCCTCGCCCCGGGCGAACCGGAGTTCAGTACAGCTGAGCGCCGTGCGAGGGAAGGCATCGAGGTGGACGACCGGACTTGGGAAACGGTGTGCGAAATCGGGGCGGAATTCGGGGTGGATCTGGTGGAGGTGGGGGAGGGTTGAATCTTGCGCCGACGATCGCCCATATGCGGCCGGCTGATGATTAGGCCAATTTGGCCGTCTGGCAGCCCCGGTCTACGGATTTCCGAAAACTCCTGGGGATGCAATTGACTTTCCACCCTGATCCCGTATCTTTTTCGCACGGAGCCATCCCTCCCCCCTGGGCCCCGGAGCATCCCGAATGGCGGAATTCGATGCAATTTCAAAACACCTGATTCAATCTTATCCTGATGATTTCGCCGGTTTCACCCTAAGGAATGGCTTCAGGGGCGTGGCTACGCCACTGTTTGAACACGGCTCAGGCGCGGCCAATGGCTACGCATGCCAAAGCCGACTTCCTGGCCGGCATGTCGCTGCTGAGCGGGTTGGTGTACGCGCCGGAAGCCATTTCTGATATCGTTTCGAAGGAGGGCATGATGGACGTCATACGCGAATCATCCTTTGCGCAATACCTCACCCGACAGGGCATAGAGCAAGGCATAGAACAAGGTATAGAACAAGGTATAGAGCAAGGGCTCCAGGAAAGTATCCTCGCTGTATTGGAGACTCGATTCGATCTTCCTTCGCCGCATCCTCTGACTGCTCGCATTGAGACTATTGACAACGTCCGACGCCTGAAAGCGTTGCTTCGCACGGCGGTCCAGGTTTCCAGTCCGGAGGAATTCGGGCATTTGTTGGATCGTGAACAGTCCTGATACCCACTCGCTGAATACCCTTCGCGGGCGATGATGCGACGGGACAATGCACTGTTGCAGTGTGTTGTCCCGTTTGAATTGGATCAATCCAGTCGCCTCAGTCCCGGACCTGTTGTAATCTGCCGATCCACTGCGCCGCGCCACGGAAGGCATCGAGGTGGGCGACCGGACATGGGAAACGGTGTGCGAAATCGGGGCGGAATTCGGCGTGGATCTGGTTGAGGAGGCGGATCGCTAAGTTCGCCTAAAGACCTGTCAGGGAAATCTATAGCGTGGTTGGCCGATGCCCGGGGATTAAGTGTTCTCAGGCGCAGACGGACGTTAGAATCGGTTGGCCCGCTGCGTCACCGTTGAAACACCGGACAGTCTGCACAAGCGTCAACATGCCTGCAAGGGAGCATTGCAGGCCACCGCGATTACGCCATAACCCGATTTCTGGTGTCCAACTTTAAACCGCTGGATGGGTCAGGAATTCCACCGTTCCTGACAAACCCCGACCAGATCCTATGCGTCCGTACGTAGGTTAACTTCATAGACCGAGGGATTCACATGAGAGGCAACGTGATCAGGTTTGTTATTGCGCTGGCAGCATTTGCCGCTGCCGATCCGGCGCGACCGGTCATCGCCGAAGAACACGAGCCTGAAGCGACTTCCAATGACTCGGCGCTTTCCCAGGGCAGTGTCCGGATAGATAGTGTCGTGGTTGACATCGAACGGATAAAGGGCGCACTGGAGTCACTCCGCAATGACGTCGGCGATCTTGCGACCACCTCCGATTTCAGAAATCTGAACGGCAGGGTGATTTTATTGCTGGGTCGGTACAAAGAAGTCAAGACAGGCCTGGCAAAAGATCAGCGCCGTCTCGACGCCCTGCACAACGAGATAAAGATAGTATTGGAAAACGTTGAGAAGATCCGGGGCAAATCCAGACGACTTGAAGGAGAGATCAAGAAAATCGGGGGCAAATCTGACGATCTCGACCGAAAGATCACGACCATTACCAATAAGCAACTTGCTGAAGGAAAGGCAAAGTATGATTACGATGTGCGACTCTTGCGCGCCCATCAAAAGCTCCTGGATGCGATGCGGGAAACACTCAATACCCTCGAAAATGCGATTAAGCAGGAAGCATATGCGTCCGCGGTTCGCCAGTTTACAAACCCCGTAAGCGACTCCTCGCTCGGTTTCTCCATCTTGACGGGGGCCAGGCGAGCGTTGCATTCTCTCGAGGCAGAACTGAACAAGAAGAGGGTAAGGAAGCTCGGTGGCGTCAAGTTCAGTCGATTGGCAGGATTCGTCACTCAAGCATTGAAGTCTCCACTGGCATCTGCAACAGGGATCTCCTCCATCTCAGCCGGCCTCTCAAGTGTTACGTCGTTCCTTACCAGTCTTGCCGCTCGCGAAAAAAACGTGTCACCCGGGGATTTGGTGATTTTTAACGATACCCTCGAGCCTTACGTGGCGTTCTATGCACGTCTCGATGCTGCCAACGAACGGCTGGGGGCCGACTTGACGGTAATCCAGGCTCAGTCGCGTTCGGTCCGGGTGTCAATGAACAACTGGATTTTTGAGAGAATGAACCAATTGGAAATAATAAGCGAGCTACCCGATAATCTGGACGCTATCGCAGCGAGTCCGGAGACGACCAACAATCTGCTCGGCTCGCGTGGTCCATATTCCGCCGACTCCCTGGATGCCAGAATCGCTGAAATCACCCTGGGGGATCAAGGCAAGCCGGACTATGGAACCCTGGCTCTCGATGCATCGCTTCAGACGCCCTTCCTCGCGCAGAATCAGATCGTCGGCATCGCCCAGCAATTGCAGTCTTCGGTAAGGACATACCGAGGCGCCTTCATACAATATCACGCTTCTCTGGTTCGTGTGTTTGAGGAAAACACCGGTGAGATCAAGGATGCAGATCAGAAAAAGATCGCCAAGGTAATTGACGATCTAACCGGGAAACACAAGGAAGCCCTCGGCTCGTTCGATATTGCGGTGAATCTCGCGGAAATTTCCACGATGGTTTCGGCCGTCAGGGCACAATAGACGTACCACCGGCGTGCCAACAAAAATGAGACCACTTTTCCTCCGAGCCTGGAAAGAGAGGTAAATCACCCTCGGGCTCCGAGATTGTGGCTTGTAGCGATTCTCCCTCCTGCGTAAGGACCCCAAGTCCGGGCTTCCCGGGCATTGACGCTGTTCTGCCGACACCAAAGACAAGAGCCGAGGGCGATTCAATCGCCCTCGGCTCTTGTCTTCAGACCGCCAATCGAGGCTACATACCCTCGGTCAAATAATGCAAGACGGTCCGCGGCCGTCCGTGCTGCTGACGGCAGTTCTCGCAATCTTCCTTTTCGCAGGTCATATTGAGTCTTTCCGGCCTGTATTTCAGATCTCTGCACCGGTGGACAATGGTAGCTGGATTTGGTTCGTTCTTCGAGGCTCTATTGTCCCGGACGAATATGACCCGCAACAGATACCGACAGCACCACCACTTGAATTGATGATTCATCGGAGACCTCCTTTGTCTAATCCAACTTTAAGCACAAGTTATAGGGAAGTCAATAGTCAATAATGAAACAGATGGAAGAGCCATCGCCTTCGGCGCTGCCACGTCGCGCGCCGCAAAGAGTGTCCAATCTCAGACCGGTGCTTTCGTCAAGAACAAAACCGGTGTTGACATAGGCTGATGATACAGATAAGCGTTTTCATTCTGATCCCTTGTGTTTAACGCCCTTGCAGAATTTCCACTGCATCACGGGCGCGAGTTCGGATGACTTTTGAAAATGATGCGTTCTGGCTGATCATAGTAAGGTGGTCAATGACATCCCGGTCCTTGATATATTGGAGAATTTCTATCGAGGCACCTTTATATGAATCGTGACTTTCTTTGGATATGCGTAATAGATTTTGTTTCAATAGATGTTGTTTAGGCCCACCTTGCAAGAAAGGTTGTTGTTCCTTAAACCAATTTTTGAAGACCTTAATGGCCCCACCCTGGGAAGATTTACCATCATATTTTCTGTCGAGTCTGTTTAAAGCAAATTCAAAGGCAGGCTCACCGATCATCGTTAAAGAGTTGACAGCTAATAATCCTGAGCCTAAGTATTTGCTGATGAAAGGAGCATATCGAACATCCTTTTGCCAGGCGACAGTGCGCAATAGCATTGCCGCGAATTCTTTGAAGTCTGCAGGAACAGGTGGGGTATCTGTCCAGAGAATATAACCTCCACCTTTAAGGACATTGTCCACTTCTAGAAATCGGTTGATTACCGCCAATAGCAGCTCCTTTGTACTTTCCGACCACATCACTCCTTCATCACTCATGTGATAAAGTCTTTTTGCACAATTGAAAAGAACGGTTTTTGAATAACCATTATTAAATTCTCGTTGATATGCCTGTACTTCCTGTTCTGTCATTGCCGGGCACCCTGCCCACGTGGGATGTGCCAACAAAGCGAGGATAATTATGGATTTCCACATTTCCTATCTCCTTAAGTTATTACCAGCCCAGGTGACCTTTTTTGTAGAAACTTCCCTTGAAATTAGGCGGTTTTGTATTATGGTTTCTGTCTATGTCTGTGAATTCTGCGTAAGTTGAGTCATAAAGTGCGGTGTAAGTAGCACTTAGAGAATCTTCTCCGACAAAATAAATCGCGTGATTTCTTTTTGATGTGGCTTCGGAATCGATACCAGCATCAAAGTCTAAGGCTTTGCCGTAAATATGTGCGGATTCAAGTTCATGGTCATTCTCCGCTGGACAGGCATATCCTGCTGTAAAGAAAAATTGACCGGTGTATTTTTGTTTCAATAATCTTGCTTTCTTATTAATGAATGAGAGGATATAATGTTCGTGAGAGTTATATTCAAAAGTTGTGGATGAGGTAAAAAAAGAGCGTATCCTTTAGTATCACAATTAACCCACGAGGCCCCTCAGACGAGGGAGAAAGGATACGCTCGATGAGACAATATGGAGTTGCCCCGGTTCAGTGGACGGTTTAGGGCTTTCGTATCAAGCCCATGATT
>JAPPFJ010000014.1:0-165746 GCA_028877215.1 Gemmatimonadota bacterium
CATACCGGGCTAGATTTCATCTAACGTCTACCCTCTTACCTCTACCCGCATTTTTTCTCCCGTCTACCCTCTTCCCTCTCACCAACTTTAGGAAACATCGCCCTCCGGCCCCTCAGAACCGGTAAGAGGTGAGACGTTAGACGGGAGAGATTTCCAGCCTTGTAAGGATTCTTCTCGTGCCGGAGGCAGAAAGGAAAAACACACCGGGCAAGGATATCATCTACCGTCTTCCCTCTTACCTCTACCCGCCTTTTTCTACCGTCTTGCGTCTCCCGTCTAACCGCCTTTAAATGTTTTTGCTGACAGGAAGCGGTTTTTTTGTTTTCTTGTGGATGAATTCATCATTTCGTCATGTTTTTGAAAAAGGAGCAATCATGGATCGGCGTCCGAAGGGATGGGTGGTTCTTGGCGTGCTGATTGGCGGATTCTTCGGAATCAGTTTTCTCGTATCGTACTATACGGACTGGCTGTGGTTCAGAAGCCTGGATTTCGATTCGGTCTTTTGGCGTATCATTCGCGCCCGCTTCGGGTCGGGCATGTTATTCGGCGCGATCGCGGCCGTCGTGGTGGGGGTGAACCTGTGGATTGCCGGGAAGACTACACAGCGGGCGATGCGGGTGGAAGGCGAACCCGGCGGCGTGTTGCAGTCCAGGAAGACGCAGGTCTTCATCGCGGCAGCGCTTGTGTTCGTCCTGGGCAACATCGGCGCCAGTCAGTGGCCGGTCCTGCTGCGGTATCTGTACGAACAGCCGTTCGGCGCGGCCGATCCGATCTTCGACCGGGAAGTTGGGTTTTATGTGTTCCTGCTTCCGTTCTACGATTTTCTCTCAGGATTTCTGATTGCGGCTCTTGTACTGTCGGCGCTGGTGGTCGTACTGATGTACGTAACGGCGGGTGGTATCGGAATTCGTGAGGGGCTGGAGGTTGAGGAGCGGCCCATGGCCCATCTATCGGGATTGGGCGGCGTATTTCTCCTCGCGCTGGCATGGAAGTACCGTCTCAAGATTTATGCCCTGCTGTATTCGCAGGGGCGGTTCTTCGGGGCCGGTTACGTTGACGTCAACGTCCAGATCTGGGCATACTGGGTGATGGTGATCGTCTTCCTGGCTGCGGCGGTCTTCCTCTTTCTGAATGTCAGATCGCCCAATACCCGGCTTCCGCTCAGGGGTGTCGGTGTGCTGGTTATCGGCACGATCGTGGTGGGCGCGGTGCCCTCCACGGTGGTCCAGAAGCTTGTGGTGGAGCCGAGCGAACTCCGTCGTGAAGGGCCATATATCAAGTACAACATCGAGGCGACCAATCGGGCATACGGGCTGGACCGGATCGTCGAGCAGCCGTTCGAGGCTTCGGAGGACCTGACGCTGGCGGATATTCAGGCAAACCCGCTGACGATGCGAAACATCCGGATCTGGGACGAACGGCCCCTGAAACAGACCTACCAGCAGGTGCAGGAAATCCGGCCCTACTACGTATTTCCGAGCGTGGACGTGGACCGATACACGGTGGATGGCGTGTACCGGCAGGTCATGTTGTCCGCCCGGGAGCTGGACACCAACCGCCTGCCGTCTCAGGCCAGGAACTGGGTCAACGAGCGTTTGCAGTACACCCACGGATACGGGGTGACCATCAGTCCGGTCAACCACGTCACCCCGGAGGGCCTGCCGGCGTTCATGGTCAAGGATATTCCGCCGGTTTCGGATCCCGGGCTGGAGGTCGATCGGCCCGAGATCTACTACGGAGAAAGGACCTACGCTTACGTGGTGGTGAAGACCGGGATCGAGGAATTCGACTATCCGAAGGGCGACGAGAACCAGTATTCGACGTATGAGGGGGCAGGGGGCGTGCCCGCGGGCAGCTTCATCAATCGGCTGGCGTTCGCCATTCGATTCTGGGACGTAAGCCTCCTGCTGAGCGGTTACATCCTGCCCGAAAGCCGCATCATGTTCCGCCGGCAGATTCGGGAGCGTGTCCAGACGCTGGTTCCCTTCCTCATGTACGATACCGATCCCTATATCGTGGCGTCCGAAGGCAGGCTCTACTGGATACAGGATGCGTACACGATTTCCGATATGTACCCGTATTCCACGCGCTCGGGGCGAATGAGGATCAACTATATCAGAAACTCCGTGAAGGTGGTGGTCGACGCCTACAACGGCACGGTGACGTTCTATCAGGTGGATGCGGAAGATCCGCTGATTCGATCTTATGGCGAGATGTTCCCGGGGGTGTTCCGGCCGATGTCCGACATGCCGGAGAAACTGAGGGCGCACGTGAGGTATCCGATCGACCTGTTTTACGCGCAGGCTTCCATGTACCGGAGTTATCACATGGAAGACGTCAACGTCTTCTTCAACCAGGAGGACCTCTGGGAGATCCCGAACGAGATTTACAGCGACCAGCCTCAGCCGATGCTGCCCTATTATATCATCGTCAAGCTGCCGGGTGAGAGCCAGGAAGAATTCCTGCTGATGGTGCCATTTACGCCCGCGAAGAGAGACAATATGATTGCCTGGCTCGCGGCGCGGTCCGACGGTGAAAACTACGGACACCTGCTGGTGTACAAGCTGCCCAAGGACAAGCTCATCTACGGCCCGATGCAGATCGAAGCGAGGGTGGACCAGCAGCCGGACATCTCCAGCCAGTTGACACTGTGGGGGCAGCGCGGATCGGAGGTGATCCGCGGGAACCTGCTGGCCATTCCCGTGGAGAGTTCGTTCATCTACGTGGAACCCATTTATCTGCAGGCGAGGCAGGAGCCCGACCAGCAGGCGTACGGGCAGGAGGAAGGTTTGCCGGGAAGCCAGCCCCCGCCGAGGCGGCAGCAGGAACGCAGTACGGCGATTCCCGAATTGAAGCAGGTGATCGTCGCGTTCGGCGGGCAGGTGGTGATGCGGAATACGTTCGAAGAAGCGCTGACGGTCCTGTTCGGGGAGGGGGTTGGCGCCACGCTGGCGGAAGACAGGGAGGAAACGCCGGCGACTCAGATCGCGGTTCAGACAGGGCGTTCAGCGGCCGAACTGGCGGCAAAGGCGGATGCGCACTACTCGCGCGTGCGAACGGCGCTGCAGCAGTGGGACTGGGAGCAGGCCGGCAAGGAGATGAAGGCGCTGGAGGCGACGATCCGGGCACTGAAGGAAGAGTTGAAATAGCAACCGGGCGAACCTCGCGACTCTTAACCTCAATACGAAAAAAACAGAAACGCGGCGACGCGATAAGACCCTCCGAACGGGGCGTTATCGACGTAAAGAAGGACGTTTTTTCCCTTCACGTCCAGTGACTTGGTGTATCCTGTTAATCTGCCGTATAATCGCCTTTATTTACAAGCATATATTCGAATTAACGTCCCCGAAGACTTACGAATCAAGGTTAAAGGGATCTGCGGATGACGGTGAAGGTCGGTTTTATCGGCGCGGGGAACATCTCACGCGGGCATCGGCGGCATTTGAAGCGTATGGACGACGTGGCGGTGGTGGCCGTTTGCGATCTGGATCGGGCGAAGGCGGACGAGGCCGCGGCGGAGTGGAACGCCGGGGTATTCACGGACTACAGGTCCATGTTGAACGAAGTGGAGCTGGATGCGGTATACGTCTGCGTTCCTCCATTCGCGCACGAGACGCAGGAGATCCTGGCTGCGGAGAAGGGGATCGCGCTATTTGTCGAGAAGCCGATCTCCCTGCACATGGACACGGCGCGGGAGGCGGACGCGGCAATTCGGGAACACGGCGTGATTTCCTGCGTGGGCTTCCAGGGTCGGTACCTGGACATTGTCGACAGAACGCGGGACCTGCTTGCGGACCGCCAGGTCGGGCTGGCGATCGGGTACTGGATGGGGGGGCTTCCGGCCGCATACTGGTGGCGGCGGAAGCAGCTGTCCGGCGGGCAGGCCGTGGAGCAGACGGTTCACGTGACGGACATGGCCCGGTATCTCTTCGGGGACGTGAAAACCGTATTCGCGGGGGGCCGTACGGGGTTGATGACGGACGTGGAGGACTACGATATCGAAGACGCGAGCGCGGCTACGCTGATTTTCGAGAACGGCACGCTGGCAACGCTCTTTTCGGCCTGTTTTCTTTCATGCGGCCATCGGGGCGGATTGGACATTTACACGAAGGATATGGTCATCGAGTACAAAGAGAGAAAGTCGATTACGGTTGTACAGGGAGACCGGTCCGAGCATTTCGAGGTGGGTAACCCGTACTGGCAGGAAATGGACGACGCCTTTATCGAGGCGGTGCGCATGGGCGACGGATCGAAGCTGCGATGTCCGTACTCGGACGCAGTGAAGACCCAGCAGGTTGTGGTGGCGGTGAACCGGTCGCTCGAAACAGGCGAACCCGTATCGATTGCGGACATATAGAAAAGCTATCTGCGACCTCTCTCCCCGGCCCTCTCTCCTAAAGGAAAGAGGGAGAAAAGCCGGACGTCGCCTTGCCGGTCGTCACCCAAAAACACTCTGATCGATGGGGCAACGCTGTCCCGGCGTCATCGCAAACCTTTGTCAAAGTCGGGAGTACGTCATCTTCGATTCTTCTCAAGGATAATTCACCGAGGAACCCCGGTTCCCCCTTCCTTCAGGAAGGGGGTCAGGGGGTAGGTCCCGCGCATAAAAAGGGGCGCTGCAAAACCGCAGCGCCCCTTTTCTGTTGCTTGTACCCGGTTACTTGTAAACTTTCATCTGCCCCGACTTCAGCCGGTCCCAGTAATCGTTGAGCGTGGCCTTGATGTGCGGGCTCAGGATCACACCGCCGATGATGTTCGGGAAGGCCATTCCCAGGATCATCATATCAGTGAAGTTGAGTACGTTCGTCAGTGCGGTGACGGCGCCAAGGAAGACGAATACGACGAAGATGACGCGGTACACGAGGATGGTGCTCGTACCGAAAAGATATTCCCACGCCCGCTCCCCGTAATAGGACCAGGAGATCATGGTGGAATAGGCGAAGAGAACCACCGCGATGGCGAGTACGTGCCGGGCGCCTGGGATGAACGTCTCGAATGCCGCGGCCGTCATCGCGGCGCCGACCGGCTGCCCCTGCTGGGCCTGGCCGAGGAACTGGGGGTCTGCGTAGACGCCGGTGATGAGGCAAACGAGCCCCGTCATCAGGCAGATGACGATGGTGTCGATAAACGGCCCGATCATCGCGACCATGCCCTCGCGGGCGGGTTCGTCGGTTCTTGCGGCCGCGTGCGCGAACGCAGCGGATCCCAGGCCGGCTTCGTTGGAGAAGGCGGCGCGTCGGATGCCGGTTACCAGCACGCCGATGAAGCCGCCGTACAGCGCCTCGGGCGAAAAGGCCTGGCCGAAGATGGTGCCCAGCATTTCAGGAATGAGGGTAAAGTTGGTCAGGATGATCAGCAGGCAGGTGGCGACGTACAAGACGCACATGGTGGGCACCACGCGGGACGTGACGCGTCCGATTCGCCTGATCCCGCCGATGATCACAACGGCGACCATCGCGGCAAGCACGATGCCGACCAGCCAGTTGTAGTCTTTGAAGACCGGCGAAACGGTGCCCAGTATTTCCAGCGTCTGATTGGCCTGGAACATATTGCCGCCGCCCAGGCTTCCTCCCACGGTCAGAAAGGCGAACATCACCGCGAGCGTGCGGCCGAACTCCCCCATGCCCTTTAACTTGAGGCCGTTTTCCAGGTAATACATGGGACCGCCGGAAACCCGGCCGTCGGGGTGTATCTTCCTGTACATGACGGCCAGCGTGCAGGAGGCGAGCTTGGAGGACATGCCGAAGACCGCGGTGACGAGCATCCAGAAAATCGCGCCCGGTCCGCCGAGACTTACGGCGATGGCGACTCCGGCGATGTTTCCGAGCCCCACCGTGGCCGAGAGCGCGCTGGTGAGGGCCTGGAAGTGCGAGATTTCCCCGGGATCGTCCGGGTTGTCGTAGCGGCCGCGGATGATGTCGATGGAATGGCGGAACCCCTTCAGGGATATCCATCCGAAGAAGAAGGAATAGTAGATGCCGCCCAGAAGAAGCACCACGACGATGAGCGGAATCCCGGTGCCGAACGAAGCGAAGAGGACCGCTGCCAGAAGTTCGACCGTGTTTCCGAAGAGCCTGTCCAGGTCGGCCAGGTTGGCCTGTATCCAGCTGTTTGCCGATTCAGGAGCGACGGTTTCCTGCGCACACGCCATAATGGGAAACACGAGCGCCAGGAAGAGGATCGAACTGACGATGACAACGGGACGACGATTGACTCTGTGCATAAAGACCTTCCTTGCCTTCGGGTTGAAGGATGCGCAGGTTGCGTGCGTGAATATGTGGAATCCCGCGCGTACAGGCAACAGCAATCCCGCGCGACCGGACCGCTCGAACGACCGCGGCCCTTCAGGCCGATCGGCTCATTCGCGCCGCCGTTGAACCTCTTCCTGCTTGTCGCCCTGCGGGCTTTCGCCGGTGATCCACCGCAGGCGCTCCTCGTGTGAACTCTCGGCGAGCAGGAGGTTCTCCTTCGTGACGGACAGACACCGCGAAATCTCCCGGTATCCGCGGATGAAGGTCTCGGCGTATCCGGTGCCGGCCTTCCACCCCTGGAATCCCGCGCTGGACTCGATCCGCTTTCTTGCGAACTCCGCCGTGTGCCCCTGGGATTCGAATACCTCCTCCGCCCTGATCCGGTTCTCCACCTGGTCGGAGATGTCGATACAGACGTCGACCTCGTGGAACCCGTAGTCGATGCCCGTATAGTAGACGGCGGCCACCCGGTGGGGTGCGCGGCCCAATTCGGTGTCGGGGATGGACACCTGGTTGAGCGCCTTTTGCACGGCGATTCCGGCCGCGGTATGGTCGTTCACCCACGCGTATTGCAATCGGCGGTCGGGAAGGGTGTAGGGCGCGTGGGTCAGGATGATTTGAGGTCGGACGACGTACAGACTCTCGACCAGCGCCGACACCACGTCTTCCGTGGCTTCGAGGGGATGATCGGAGAACGGCAACACGGTTACGTCCGTGATGCCGAAGACGGCGCATGCCCTCGCGAATTCCTCTTTCTTTCGTTTCGCGTAATCTTCCTGGGATCCCTGGACGACGTTCCGGTCCCGCTGGTCGGGCGGCTTGCGCAGTTCGTCCGCCAGCTTTTCGTTATGGGTGCGCTGTCCTCCGGTTATCGCCACCACGGAGACGCTGTCGCCGCGGTCCACGTGGTGGGCGCACGTGCCTCCCATGTGGCATACGTCGTGCGGATGGGCGACCACGACCAGGAGTTGGAGGTTCTCTTCTCCAGTCGGCAGCATGATGGGTCTGTTCCCTTCCGGATTCAGGCGGATGGAGACCACGCGGGCGGCGCGATGCCCTCGATGTGGGTCTTGACGTCGATCACGGCCGGTTTTCCCGACGAAATCGCCTGGTCGAGTGCGCTCCCGAACGCGCCCGCCCGATGTACCGTGATGCCGACGCAATCCATCGACTCCGCCATTTTCGCAAAGTCGCCGTCCGTCATATGCCAGAGTTCGTCGGACCCCGGTTCCGGGCCTCCGTAGACGTCCTCGTTGAGTTCCTGCTCCTGGTTGAGGGAATGATTGTTGTTGACGACAACGACAACGGGAATGTCGTTCCGAACGGCGGTGTCCAGTTCCGTGACGTGATACCAGATGCCCCCGTCGCCGGTAAAACACACAACCGGGCGGTCCGGAGCGGCGCACCGGGCGCCCACGGCCGCGGGAATGCCCCAGCCCAGGGATCCTGAACATCGGATATAGGATTGACCCGGGTGGATGAGATCGATCATGGTACCGGTCCAGATTCCCGAGTGGCCGGTATCGGAAACGAGGATGGCGTCGGAGGGCAGATGCCGGGTCAGTTCCCTGCACAGGCGCTCCGGGCGAATGGGCGCCTCCTCCGAATTGACGAGCGGAGCCACGTGCTCCTGCCACTCGGACGTGAGCTGCCGGACGCGCGACGTCCAGGCGCTGCGCGTGACGGCGCCGGGCGCAGCGTCGATCAGCCTGGACAGCCCGGCCCTCGCGTCGGCCTGAATACCGAGCCGGATGGGATAGGAGCGTCCGATTTCAGCCGGATTGATGTCCAGTTGAATAACGTGGGTGCCGGCCGGAGGGACGGTCCAATCGTTCGTGACCTGCCCGCCGGTATGGCTTCCGACAAAGAAGACCAGATCCGCCTCGCAGACGGCGCGGTTGGCGCATTCGCGGGAGTACAATCCGCAGACGCCCACGGCGAGGGGATGGTCGTAAGGAAAGGATTCCTTGGCGTTCAACGACGTGGCTACGGGGATGGAGAGCTTTTCCGCGAACGCCCGAAGTGCGGCGCCGGCCTCGGAGGCAACGATCCCGCCGCCGGCGACAATGACGGGACGTTCCGCGGCGGTCAGCAGGTCCACCGCCTTGCGGACGGACTCCGGATCGGGCTCGGGCCGGAAGGGGGGCAGTTGGGCGAAGGGTTCCTCGGCGACCACGTCCAGATCGGCTTCAGCGTTCGCGACCACGTCTCCGATGAAACCCGCCATGTCGAGATGAACGGGCCCGGGCGTTGCCGTGGTGGCTTCCCGGAAGGCCTGCCTCAGGAAATAGGGAAGTTGTTCGGGACGGTCCACCAGAACGTTGTACTTGGTGACCGCGTCGAACGGCGCCACGTGGTCCACTTCCTGATAGGCGTGCCGGTGCCTGTTGATCTGTGTCTGGCGGCCGGTGATTGCGATAACAGGGGAACACGCGAGGTACGCGTCCTGAAGCCCGGCGGCGAGGTTTGCCGCGCCCACGGATTGCGCCATGCAGATGCCGGCGCCACGCCGGACGCGCGAATACGCGTCGGCCATATAGGCTGCGCTCTTCTCGCCGTGGGTCATGATACGCCGGATTCCCAGCCGTTCCATTTCCATCAGGGCCCGGGGCGCGATGACCGGCATGAAAAACACATGCGTGATGCCGTATCCGTGGACCGTCTCGGCGATGAACCGGCCGCCGGTCAGGCGTGGCATAAATCCTCTCCTCTACCAGTGAAGGCGCTTCGACAGGTTTAGTACCCGGCGCGTCAGCCCGGACGCCCGCCGAAGGGTTTCCGAATGGGAATCTAAGCCGCGCCGGTTGAATTTGAAAGTGAAAACCGGACGGCCCGGACTGATGGGAATGCGTGATTACCGCCCATCTGCCTCGTTTTTTTCGTGTCCGGCGGGGGCCTCCGTCTCCTTTTTCCGGCGCTCAACCGGGCGTTTCCGCTTGACTTTTTACCGTGCGTGGGAGATTATGCAGGCTGTTGCGTCCGCGCGAAGACCGCTGGGATTCCCAATGCAGCTTCTCACGAGGTCGGTTTGGATCTATCTCTGTATCTGCCGATTGCCGGCACGAGCGTCAACCTCTGGTTGTTGCTCACCCTGGGTGCCGGCGTTGGACTGCTTTCCGGCCTGTTCGGCGTGGGTGGCGGGTTTCTGTTGACACCTCTGCTGATCATGATCGGCATACCTCCGACGATTGCCGCGGCATCGGATGCCAATCAGATCGTGGCGGCTTCGGCATCCGGGGTCTATGCCCATTGGAGGCTCAGGAACGTGGATCTGCGGATGGCCGTTTTGTTGATTGTCGGCGGGTTCGCCGGCGGCACTGGCGGCGTGCAGCTCATCAAGGTGCTGCGGGCCGTCGGCAGCGCGGACCTTGCCATACAAATCAGCTACGTCCTGATGCTGGCGTCGGTGGGCGGCATCATGTTCGTGGACGGGCTTCTGGGGCTGCGCGCGGGGAAGATAGCCAGAGAGGCGGGCCGCGCCAGGGCGGAATTGCGGATAACCTGGGCGGAGCGGCCGCTGGCCTGGGTGAACAAAATGGCGGGCGTGGCGTCCTGGTTCGTCAAACTCAACCGCGCGCTGCCCTGGCGAACCCGTTTCGAGACGGCCGGAACCACCATGTCCCTGCTCGTTCCGTTAGGCCTGGGAACCCTTGTGGGTATACTCGCCGCGATTATGGGGGTGGGCGGCGGTTTCATCATGGTGCCGACCATGTTGTACCTGCTGAAGATGCCCATGCCCGTGGTGGTGGGAACAAGCCTGCTGCAGGTGATGTTCACGTGTATCAACGTCACCCTGATGCACGCCTATACGAATCATACCGTGGACTTCGTGTTGGCGTTGATGCTGCTTGCAGGCTCAACGCTGGGAACCCAGGCGGGCGTTCGGATTGGCAGGCGTCTGGGGGCGGAGCAGTTCAAAGTGCTTCTGGCGGCGATTGTGCTCCTGGTGATGGGAATCATGCTGTCGGATCTTCTGTCGTCGCCGGCCAATCTGCTTACTGACTGGGGAGGGCCCGTATGACCTTCCGGGTCTGGACCGGTTTGTTGGCGACGCTTGTAGCCGTGCCGTGCGCGGCGGAGCCGTCGCTCCAGGTGTTTCCCTCACGCGTTAAGGTCGACCTCTTTTTCAGGGGCGCCGGGCTTGTCGCTGCCGGGACGGTTCCGAAGGACTGCGGCGTCGTTTTGAAACTGGAAGGGGAACGGCGTGCCGCCGCGTATCGACGGAAGGACAGACGCGGCCCTTTGTGGGTGAGTACGGGTCGTGTCGAGTTCAACGCGCTCCCGTCGCTGTATATGGTCGCCGCCTCCAGTGATTCTGCTGGCCTCGTACGGCAGCTGGACGTCGTCGGGGAGGGGTTTGCCGCGCTCAGGCGCGGCGTCACCATTGAGCAGTCGCCGCCCGGCGATGACGGGTTCGTGTTCGACGAATTCCTGCGTCTGAAAATCCAGCGGGGGTTCTACGCGCTTCGGCCGGGGTCGGTGGCGTTGTCCGACGTGGGCGGCGCGATCGCCGGTTTTCGTACGGAATTCCGGGTGCCGCCCGCTATTCGGCCCGGAACCTATCGCGTCACGCTGTATTGTTTCAGCGAACACCGTCTGGTCTCGGAAACAGTACAGTCGATTTCTGTCGAAAAAACCGGGCTCGTTCGGGTGCTTTCCGAAGTCGCCTTCCAACACGGGGGTGTCTACGGCGTTGTCTCGGTTGCCGTCGCGCTGGCCGCTGGGTTGGTTGTGGGTATGATATTCCGTAAATTGTAACGGGCGTATCACGATGGATTATCGGGCGGGGACATACGGGGTTCATTCAGACTGGACAGGCGGCGCGACGGGGACGACCGGAGTCGAAACGGCTCCTCTCCGGCTGAGTCGGGAGTCCTGGACCCGCCGCCTGTGAAAGGAGTTGCGGCATGACTAATGTTCGGACGACGCTGGCGGCCTGCCTTGCGCTGTGTACGATGGCGATTGGCGGGCGGGCGGGCGCGGACAAGATGTCGACCGGGGATTCGAAGACCGATGGTCTGATGGTCGCAATTCAGGAAAAGCTGAAGTCGATCAAGACGTGTGAAACCCGCGTCAGGACCCTGTTGACAGTTGAAGGCGAGCAATATGAAATCGTGGACGACATCGCGATCCAGGCCCCGGCAAGGATGCGCGTGTCGCGCGTGCTGGCCGGCAGGATCCGCCAGACGATCGTGTCGGACGGCAGTCTCTTGTGGCGTTACGATCCTGAGGAGAAGATCGTCTACCGGATCAACATGGCAAGAGTCTACCGGTCAACACAGGTGGAAGCGGATGCGGACCAGCCGAATCCCATGCGTCCTTTTCGCGCGCTTGAGTGGAAGTCCATCCGCTATTCAGGGACGGACACGTTGAAAGGTGAAATCCTTCGGGTGTTCGAAGCCGTCCCGGAGGTTACACTGCTCTATGCCGACCTTCCGGAGCCGCCTTCCAGGGTCCGGTTTTCGGTCCATCCGGGGGACGGGCTGGTACGGCAGGTGCGGTACTATAACACCAAGGGCGGGGAGCTGCTGTCACGGGATTTTGAGACGTTGAAAACAAACGTAAAGGTGGACGAAGACCAGTTCGACTTTGTCGTGCCGGCGGGGGTCCACGTGATGGACGTGACGGACGACATTATCGACTTGATCAAGACGACGAAGTCGACGCCGCCCAAGAAATAAAACGCCTGAATCCGGCCTCACACGGAGACACGAAGACACAAAGAAAACCTGGTGAGACGGGAGACGGGAGAGGTTAGAGATTTCCTGCCCTGTGAGGTTTCCTCTCGTGCCGAAGGCAACGAGGAATTAGATCTCGGGCAAGGATCTCTTCTACCGTCTACCCTCTCCCCTCTACCCGCCTTTCTTCTGCCGTCTACCCTCTCCCCTCTACCCGCCTTTCTTCTGCCGTCTACCCTCTCCCCTCTACCCGCCTTTCATCTACCGTCTACCCTCTTACCTCTACCCGTCTTTTTTCTCCCGTCTACCCGCCCTTTGGCAACCCATCATCGTTCCCCTCCCTAAATACATTTCTAAAGCGGCATGCCGAAGGATGTGGCAATCAGGGTGGCCAGGCCCAGGAAACTGACGAACCCGATGACGTCCGTTACGGTTGTCAGGAAAATTGACGCCGACTGGGCCGGGTCCTTGCCCAGAGCCGTGAGAACAATGGGAATGAGCGCCCCGGTGAGGCTGGCCATGGACATGGAGAATACCATGGACACGCCCAGTACCAGGGGAAGCCCGGTCGTTCCGGACCACAGGTAAGCCGCAAGCGCCGCGACCAGCGCTATGGCCACCCCGTTGACAAACCCTGCCAGCAGTTCTTTGCGTGCAACGTAAAACCAGCGGCGCGGCCTGAACTCTCGCAGCGCCAGGCCACGAGAGGCGACCGCCAGCGCCTGCGCGCCGGTATTGCCCGCCTGCCCGGCGACCACGGGCAGGAATACCGCCAGGGCCGTGAACCGGGCAATGGTATCCTCGAACAGGGCCACGGCGGCGGCGGCCAGAAAGGCCGTGCCCAGATTGACCTGCAGCCATGGCAGCCGTTTGCGCACCGCCAGCACGGGTCCGGAAAGCGCGCGTTCCTCTCTTCCCGCGCCGAACATGGCCTGCACGTTCCCGCTGGCCTCGTGTCTGGCGGCCTCCACGAGCGCATCGTGGCGGATGATTCCGCAGAGCCGGCCGTCGACCCCGCCGATTACCGGCAGCGACGCCAGTTTGTGAGCCTCCAGCAGTTCCACCACTTCCTCTCTCGATGACATGGCCTGCACGCATACAGGCGGACCCTGCGCCAGTTGTCCGAGGCGGACTTCGGGCTGAGCAACGGCGACCTCCTGAAGCGAAAGTAACGCGGTCAGCGCCCCGTCGTCGTCCACCACGCACAGATCGAAAATGCGCCTTTCGGGCAATGAACGTATCCGGGTGAGCGCATCCTCCGCCGTCTCCTCGACGCTGAATACAGTCACCGAGCTATCCATGATCTGACCGGCCGATCCGGCGGGATAGCGCATCAGTTCTTCCATTTCGGCTGCCAGTCTGACCGGCAGGGCGGCGAGGCGTTCGGTACGGCTCTCCGGCGACAGCCGGGCCAGGAGTGAGGCGGCCACCCCTTCGTCCATCGCCGGCCACAGACGCCGGAACAGTGCCTCCTCCATGTTCTCCACGAGTACGACGGCCCGATCTGGATCCAGGCGCTCCAGAACCTGCGCTGCCCGGTCGCCGGCCTGGGTCTCGAGCAGTTCAAGTGCCTCGGGTACGGGCGTCGATGCCAGCGCGCGCGCGGCCTCACCGGGATGGAGACGAAAAAAGGCCCGGATAAGGGCCTGGGAGGCTTTCGTGTTTTCAGTCATACCTGACTCCTTCATTCACGCCGACTGCGGGAGCGATCGTCCGTTGGCGGCTGGAGGTTTTCAGCACCGAGGGCGCTGCTGGCCAGCGCTGACAGTCCGATGCGATATAATTCTCCCAGTGCGGTACCCGCCTGGCCGGGATGCAGGAGTCGCTCCGTTTGCCCGGCCATATGGCAGAGGGACTTATGGCGTAGCGCCCCGGCGAACAGGCTTTGTTCGTCGACAACGGGAAGGGTGTGATAATCCGTCCAGGAGGGATGGGCGAGTACCGAAGTCACGGAATCGCCCGTTCGCAGGAACATCAACTCCCGGCGCATCAGCGAGGCAACGGATATCCCGTCATCGGCGCCCACAAGTTCGGCGAGACTCAGTACGCCGGCCAGTGTCTGCTCGCGGTCCACAACGTACACGTAACCCAGCACACGGGCCTTGGTGGCCTGCAGTCTGGATATTGCCTCACCGGAGGAGACTTCAGGCGGGACGGTGAATACCAGCGAATCCATCAATGCGCCTGCCGTATCCTCCCGGTAACGCAGCAGGCGTTTCATATGACTGGCGAACTCGTCGGGCAAGGCTTCAAGGATCGCCTCTCCAGCCTCGGGCGTCAGTCCGCGAACGAGGTGTGCTGCTCGATCCGCCGCCAACCCACCCAGGCCGCCCGCAGCAACCTCGGCCGGCAGGCGATCTAAACAGGCCGCGGCAGTACTCGATTCCATCGTGTTGAGAAGGGCGGTGGCAAGTTCGGTCGGGATCTGGGAGAAGAAGGGCGCCAGATCATCCAGCGAGCAGTTCTCCAGTTCGCGTGCAGCTTCCGCGGCGTGGTCGCGGATAAAGTGATGGACCAGAGTTGATGCCCCGTACATAGTCTTAACCTCAATAGGAAAAAGCAGCAACGCGGCGACGCGATAAAACCCTCCGAAACGGGGCGTTATCGACGTATAGAAGGACGTTTTTTCCCTACACGTCCAGTGTCCTGGTGTATCCTGGCAATCAGCAGTCTAATCGCCTTTATCAAGTTGCATATATACGAACTAACGTCACCGAAGACTTACGAATCAAGGTTAATTCCTCTCTACGAGCAGAATCGACGCCTGCTCCGCAAAAACCGACGCGGGTACCGAGATTCGCCCATCCTCGGCATCCAATATCACGGCCGTGGCGGTAATCTGGACAATCTCTCCCTTATGGTCCCCAACGCTGACCCGATGGCCAACCCTGTAGGTCTTCTGCACATAGTACGAGGCCAGGATATTTGCCACGGTGGTACGGGCCCCTAGAGCGAAAGTAAGTGCGCTGCCAAGCATGGCGATACCGAAGACGAGTAGAAGCCCGCTCGTAAGCAGGTCGACGTTCAGCCCCGCCTGGTTTACGGCGATCAGGGCACTCGCGACCACGACGGCTATCTGGCCAAGGCGCGCCAGGGCCGTCGCGTAGGCGATCCCCGTGGACAGGACGATGTCCCGGAGAAACTGACCGCCGACAAGTCCGGCAAACAGGATCAGAACGGCAGCGAGGAATCTGGGCAGATAGACGACGATGCCGTTGAGCCAGACGGTAACTACCGGCAGTCCGAGCAATTCGGTAGCCAGCGTGACAAAGAAGAGCAGCACCAGCCAGAAGAGCACGCGACCGACCGCCCAGCCGGCCGCGCTCCGGAATTCCGCTGCCCGCCCTCCGTGCAGCCTGAGCCTGGGAACCAACCTGTCCAGTCCGGCAATCAGCCTGCGGCTCAGGGCGCGCACCAGATACGCCAGCGCCAGACCAAGTAACGCCAGGGCGAGGGCGCCTGCAATCCGGGGCGCTGCATCGATAACCTGGTGGGCGATTTGCTGGATCTGCACCTTGAGTTGGGCTATCACTTCCTGGTAAGACAATGCGCTGGACCTTTCTCATCTGCGAGTGTTGAAACGGCCGGTTTATGACATCCCGTCTTTATCCATTGCGCGGGATCTCACCTCCTGCCATGGTTTCCTCTCGCCGTAATAGTCCTCCAGGGGACGCCACGGACCGGTGTCGCCGAGGTTCCTGCCGTACACGGCGACGCCGGTCAGTCCGCTACCTGTTCGCAGTCGATCGGACAGGACCGCTTCGCGTTTGAACCCGGCCTCCTCCAGCATGCGGCAGGCGTCCGAATCCTTGTTCGAGACGTACGTTTGAATAACCGAAATACCGATGCCGTGAGCGCGAGCCGCGGCGGCATCGAGAAACCCTGCTGTCTGATCGTTGTACTCCGGGGCGACGCGAAAGCTCAGTTGACCCACGTGCTGCTGCTGAAACGTGGGCAGACGTTCGATGACGGCACATCCCACCACCCGCTTCCTGCGATTCTCAAGCGCCATGATGACGCCGCGGTCCTCCTCGACACGGCGCATCAGCTTCACGTAGTGGCCCTCGAAACGGGTGTCGCGGAAACAATGGCTCAAGTATTCCTTGATTTCCCAGGATGGCAGCGGGTGACAGAACAGGACGGTGGCCCCAGGCAGGTCTCCCCAGTCAGCTTCGCGCGCAATGGCGTCGCCCTCGCGTGACAGGTACCGGGCATCGAATTCGCCGGCCGTCGCGGACAGGTACCGCATACCGTCACCGATGGAGTAGTCGAACCCGCATTTCTCGTACAACTGTCCGGCAACCGGATTCGTGGTGCACAGGTAGAGGGCCAGTCCGCCTTTGGCTTCGAAACCTTCGATCAGTTGCCGCAGCAGAACCGTACCCACGCCCTTGCGCCTGTGTTCGTTCGCGGTGCTGACGAACTCCACGAGGCCCACCTCGGGATTCCGCACGGATGTGAGGCAGGTCATGTAACCGGCGACGCTTCCGTCTATCTCGCCGATATAGTACGGGCAATGGAGCCACGGCGCCAGGGCGCCCGCGAGCAGATCCGGTTCCACCGCGTCCCACCAGCAACCCACGCTCCCGGCGTAGGGCCCCAGAGGGGGCTCCACCTCCCTGATGACGAGCGCTTCACCCGTCTTCAGTTTCACTGTAGCGCAGGTGTTCACGTTCTCTGCAATTGTCCCGATGAGGTGTGGCGTTTGGCTTTGATTCGATAAAAGCAGCAACCCGGCGCCGCGACGAAGAGACCGTTCAGGGCTGCGTTACTTCGTAAGGCCGGGAATCCCTTGACGGGTGTCCTCCACGACGAGGTCGACCACTTCACGGAGGGCTTCAGGTTTCGAATCGCCTTCCAGCCGGCGCAGGCGGAAATGATCGATCTGCCGGTCCGCGCCGGTGCCGCTGCGGATAACGTCCAGCGCGTGGCGCAGTTCCGGCTCGCAAGCCAGCGCCCGCGCGTCTTCCGAAAGCTCGTCCACGAGCGAATGGGCCAGTTCGTCGATGTCCATACGCCCCTTTCCGCCGGTATCTCCCAGGAATGCAAGCACGCCGTATCGCTGCGCGAGCCAGCAGTTCTCGGCGATCAGCTCGGTTGGCGGATCCGGCGGAAGACGACCCTCCATATCCAGCCGGAGCAGGTGGCGCACAAGAGAAGCATACAACGCCACCACGCAGACCGCTTCTTCAACGGTGTGGCAGATGTCGCAGATGCGCAACTCCACGGTAGGAAAGGCGCGGGAGGGTCGGATGTGCCACCACAGTTCGGTGCTGTCCTGGATGAAATCCATGCGCTGGTAGTCGGATACGAGACGGTCGAATTCGTCCCAGGTCCGGAGTGGCGCCGGGAGTCCCGTGCGCGGCAGACTGCTGAAGAGCGTGATCCTGTAGGACTTGAAACCCGTTTCCCCGCCGCTGCTGAACGGCGAGGAAGCCGACAGCGCATGGAGCAGCGGAAGGTGCTGCCGAATTGCCGTCATCACCCTGACGCGGCTGTCCGCGTCGCCGAATCCGGCGTGAATGTGCATTCCGCCGACGAGAAGCTCCCGGACCGCCTGCTGATACGTCGTCGCGAATTGTTCGTAACGTCGTCCGGCGGTTACGACCTGGTTGCGCCAGGCTGCAAAGGGATGTGTCGAGGCGGCCATGACCGCGGCCCCGTGATTTGCAGCTGCATTGATGACGTGGCGTCGGGTTTCAAACAGGGCTTCGCGGACTTCCGCCACGGATTGGCAGACCCTGGTGGTGGTTTCTATCTGAGATCGGAGGAATTCCGCCACAACCTTGTGAGGCCCGAGGTTTTTCTCGCAATCCTCGAAAATTCCGCGGTCCGGATCCGGCAGCAGATCGCGTGTGCCCGGATCTACAAGGAAGAACTCTTCCTCGACCCCGAGCGTAATCGCAAGGGGATCGTCGCTTTTGACCTGCTCCACTCTGCCTCCTCGAGTCGCTGGGGGTTTTAAAACAGCTTTTTCAATTCCGATGCCGGCCGTCGGTCCTCGGAAGTTGTCTTAAAATTACAGGTGAGTTCCCGAGCGCGAACGAAAAAGTGACGGTCAAGGCGGGAAAATCCGCCTATATACTAATGTATCGTGGCTGCGCGCCCCTCGCCACTCTTGGGTGGATTTGCCCAACGCCGACCGGCGCTTTTGCAGCCGTGCGAAGACCGCCGGGAATTTTAAGACAGCTTCGTAGAGCGGCACTCGTTTGTGTACTTGAAGTGTACCCCGGTTGCGATATATCTTTTGCCGCCCACCTGCCGTTTGCCGCCGGCCGGGTAGTATGTATACCACATTTGCCTCTTGCAACGCAACCATTTTCCTTTTTCTCAACTTCTGATTTCCGCGTGCGGTACGAGTCTTACGGTCGCTCCGCAAGGGAGGATATCTTGGACAACGCTTCAGATGCTGGCCGGATGGAAGAAGTGCGGTCCGCGGTGAACCGGGAACGGCTTGTCGAAACGGCGATGTCGCTGATCTCGGTACCCAGCCCCACACGAAGCGCCGGCGCCGTGGCGGATCGTCTCGCGGAGATACTGGCCAACGACGGATTCGAAGTGCAACGGCCGGTCGCGGACTGGCCGGAAGCGCCGGCGGTTGTGGTTCGACTGAAATCGGATCGACCGGGACCAACCCTGCAGTTCGACGGCCATCTGGATACGGTTCATCTGCCCTTTGTCCCGCCCCGGTTGGAAGAAGGCGTTCTGTACGGTTCCGGAGCGTCGGATATGAAGGGTGGAATCGCGGCGGCCGTCGAAGCGCTCCGGGCGCTGCGCGAATCCGAAGCGCTTGCCGGCGGGGGTGTACTGCTTACCGCGCACGACCATCACGAAGGTCCCTGGGGAGACCGGCGTCAGGTGAGGACCCTCGTGGCGGAGGGTTTCGTGGGCGACGCCGTGATGCTCCCTGAGTATCTGGCGGATCGACTGCCTCTGGCCGGACGGGGAATGGCCATTTTCGAGGTTTCGTTTCGCAGGGAGGGGGATCCGGTACACGAGGTCCTTCGTGCGCCGGAGACGCCCGATGTGCTTGCAGCCGGCGCCGAACTGGTGTGCCGGCTCCGGAACATGAATCGATCGCTGGCGAAGACTTCCGACCCGTGGTCGGGGCGCGATACGGTATTCGTGGGGCTCATCGAGTCGGGCGAGATCTACAATCAGGCCCCTGTGGCGTGCAGCGTCAGGGGCACGAGACGGTGGGTCACGCCCGGCCGTACGGGAGCCGTCGAAGCCGGGTTCCGCGAGCTGGTTGACGAACTCGCGGTGGCGTCCGGGACGTCGGCAACAGTCGACTTCCAGGTTCAGGGGGACGCGTTCCGGGTCTCACGCGAAGACGCGATCGTCAGCGCGTTTCAGACGGCGTACAAGGCGGCATCGGGTGGAGAACTGCCGTTTGGCGGCAAACCGTTCGTTGACGACGGCAATACCTACGCGGCCCTTGCCGGCATTCCTGCGCTGACACACGGGCCGGATGGGAAAGGGGCGCATACGCTGTCCGAGGTCGTCGAGGTGGACGAGTTGGTCCGGGTGGCGCGGGTGTACGCGATGACGGCCGTGGCGTACTGTGGAGGGGTGGTTCAGGGCCCTGAATGAGCGAAACCGCCGGTTACGCTGATATTCCGTGTTCGTCCAGGTAGGTTTCGATTCGTCCCATCATGTCGGCAGTAAGGGCGATTCGTCCGCTGATGCTGCGTCCCGGCAGGTATGCAAGAATGTCATGGACGCTGACAATGGACCGCACTGGCACGCCGGCGGCTGTCTGGAGGGCCGCCACCGCGTCCTCGCCATCGGCGTTTTTTTCCTTGCGGTCCAGAGCGATAACGAGACCCGTTATCCGGGCGCTGCACGCGGCTTTCAGCCTGCGGATCGTCTGAATCTTGGTGGCGCCGTCGGTAACAACGTCGTCTACCAGTACGACGCGGTCCTGAGGGTCGGGTTCCTTGCCAACGAGCCAGCCTCCTTCCCCGTGTTCCTTGATCTCCTTGCGGTCAAAGCCAAAGCTGGTATCCATGTCGAACCGCTGCCGGAGTGCGATGGCCGCGGCGATGCACAGGGGAATGCCCTTGTATGCCGGACCGAAGACAAGCGTGGGTTCAACGTCGAACTCCCGGATGGCGCAGGCATAGTAGTAGCCGAGGCGCTCGATTTCCGCACCGGTGTTGAATTGCCCGGCATTGAAGAAGTAAGGGGACCTTCGACCGCTCTTGAGCGTGAATTCGCCGAAACGGAGGGCGCGGGTTTCAACCAGAAAGTCAATGAAGTCTTGCTGATAGGCTTGCATCGCAGGTGCTCCCGATGAATGGAACCCGCTCCGTAAAATCGGTTGACGGCCGGGTTTGTGCTTGACGCATTTTTGTCAAAAGGCGATCTTAGAGGACACTGGAGGCGAACTGTTCAAAGGGCGAATCGAGGTCGGATTGACGGTCACACAGTGGAGAGTCGCGCTGGCGGGTTGGATGGGACTGATCTTTCTGATGTCGAGCAGATGGATGGCTTTCGGGATGTCCGCGGACGCGACGGAGGCCTGGTTCGGCGTTCTGAATTACGTCGTCCGCAAGCTCGCGCATCTGGGGGAATATGCGATTCTGACGTACCTCTGGCTGCGTTCAATCTGGACGGAACCGCGGCGGTTCGGCCCATGTCTGGCATGGAGCGCTGTGCTATCGGTATGTTACGCCGTGACAGATGAGTTCCATCAGTATGCCGTTCCGGAGCGGCTGGGAACCTGGACCGACGTCCTGTATGACGCCGCCGGCGCCCTGCTGATGGTTTATCTGTTATGGAAAATCAGGAACGGCGAAAACGCGGCATTGAAACGCCGGATGTTCGGGTTCCGCGATGGTGCGGCGGAACGCGCATAAGATAAACGATCTCACCCGGCCTGACAAGACGATTCACCCATAAATAGCTCGTAGCAGGACTGCCATGGCCACAGATTATCGCAGCGTGCTGCTGTTGATTGCCGACGACTGGAGCCCGATTGCAGGATGCTACGGAAACCTGGCGATCAGGACACCGAACGTGGACGCACTGGCATCGCGCGGAACGGTGTTTACCCAGGCCTTCTGTACAACGCCGTCCTGCGCAGCCAGCCGGGCGTGCGTGTTGACGGGACACTACAGCCATACCCACGGCCAGTACGGCCATACGCACGGGATCCACAATTTTCATACGCAGCTGTCCATGCCCTCCATTCCCAGGACCCTCGGATCGTCGGGGATTGCCACCGGGGTTGTGGGCAAGCTGCACGTACAGCCGGAGGAAGTATATCCGTGGACGTTCGACCGGCAGCATGTGCGCGGCGGGACCCGCAACGTGGCCGAGATGGCCCGGCAGGCCGGTGAGTTCCTTTCTCAAACGGGTGACAGGCCGTTCTATCTGCACATGGGATTTGGAGATCCGCATCGGAATTTCGGAAACAGGGAGACCTATCCTGACGTGGAGGAGGTGCGTTATTCGCCGGACGAGGTGGTGGTGCCCGATTTCCTGCCCGACCATCCGGCTGTGCGGAAAGAGCTGGCCGAATATTACCAGTCGATATCCAGACTGGATCAGGGGATCGGGATGGCGGTGGATGCGCTGGAAGCCGCCGGGAGGGCGGCGGACACGCTGATCGTCGTGATGAGCGACCACGGGATGCCGTTTCCCGGCGCCAAGGGATCCTCGTTTGACTCCGGGCATCGCTGTCCGTTGATTCTGGTACGGCCCAATGCGGCGTCCGTTCGTTCCGACGCGCTTGTAAACTGGTGCAATATCGCGCCGACGGTTCTGGATTGGTGCGGGGTGGATCCACCGGAGGGCCTTCCGGAGCGTTCTCTGGTCCCGATTCTGGACGAGGCCCATCCGGAAGGGTGGGAAGAGACGTTTTTTTCTCATTCGTTCCACGAGGTGACGAACTACTATCCGTACCGTGTGCTGAGGGGAAGAAAGTATAAATACGTCCGCAATCTCTATCCCGAGTTGACAACGCCGATTCCGGGCGATCTGTGGGCGTCACCGACCTGGCAGACAGTCCTTGCCGAGGGGATCGGGATGATGGGGAGGCGCCCCACGGAACGGTTTCTGCATCAGGATGGAGAAGCACTGTTCGACGTTGAGGCCGACCCGGAAGAGGCCACCAATCTGATCCACGATCCGGTGGTTGCGGAGGTCGCGGAGACGATGCGGCGGAAGGTCAAGTCGTTCCGGGTCGAGACCCGGGATCCGTGGGTCCTCGCGTCCATCCACGCCGGCGAAGAAGGTCTCGACGACAGGCGGTGAGACCTCTCCCCCGGCCCCCTCTCCTAAAGGAAAGGGGGAGACACAAGACGCGTTTCGAAAAGGCCCTCCAGCGAAAATTCTCATCGTCGAGAGAACGTCGTTTCCGCTTATTCCCACTGACAATACACGGAGGAACCCCGGTTCCCCCTTCCTTCAGGAAGGGGGTAAGGGGGTAGGTCGGACGCGCCGGTCTCGGGGCCCTGTGCAGTCCCCAACACGAGGTATCTCTTGATCTTCAAATCAATCGTCGTGGGTCCGTTGCAGGTGAACTGTTTCGTCCTGGCCTGTGAAAAGACCCTCGAGGGCATCATCGTCGATCCGGGCGACAACATCCCGGAGGTCATGGAACTCGTCCTGGAAGACGACATCCGCATCGTGGAAGTCGTGGCCACCCACGGACATTACGACCACATTGCGCATGCGGCCTCGGCTGTCCGTAAAACCGGGGCCCCGTTTGCGATACATCCCGCCAACCGCTTCGAGCTGGAAAACCTCGTCGAAATCGCCGGATCCATCGGTATGGACGCGGAGCCCCCGCCGCGCGTCGATCGTTTTCTCCAGGAGGGAGACATCGTCAGGATGGGTGAAGAAACCCTCGAGATCGTCCACACGCCGGGCCACGCACGGGGCAATATCACCCTCAAGTGGCCGGGCCACGCGATTGTCGGGGACAGCCTTTTTGCCGGCTCCATCGGCCGCACCGACCTTCCGGGCGGCGATACGGACCTTCTGCTCAAGTCAATACGGGAGAAGATTCTGACTCTGGACGATGAGACGAAGATCTACCCCGGCCATGGACCCTTCACCACCGTGGGCCTTGAGAAATCGAGCAATCCCTTTTTCGCGGGGCGTTCAGGCGTGTGGTGATTTTGGAAACGCCGCGCCCGCACCGGCCCGTACCAACCGTCATTGAGGGGAGGTTTTGTGGACATATCTGTAGCGATTGAAAACATCGTAGAATGGGAAACGGACGCGATTGTGTTGAATCTGTTCGAGGGCGTCACGGTACCCGGCGGCGCCACCGGCGCAGTTGACGCGGCTTTGAACGGCCAGATCCGGGACCTGATTGCAGGCGGCGACTTCACGGGAAAATTCAAAGAGATCGCGGTCCTCTATCCGAGGGGTGGCATTTCCGCGAGGCGCCTACTCCTCGTGGGCCTGGGCAAACGGGAGGAATTCACCGTCGACCGGGTGCGGCAGGTCTCCGCCGCGGCCGCGCGGCGTGCCCGCGGCCTGGGCGCGGAGCAGCTGGCCACGGTGGTTCACGGCGGCGGCGTGGGCGGCCTTGAAGTTCGCGCCGCGGCTCAGGCGGTGGTTGAGGGCGCCGTTCTCGGCACGTACCGCTTTACGCCGTACAAGAGCGGGGAAGACGACGACGACAACAACGAACTCGAAGGACTTACACTGGTCGAATTCGATGCAGCCAAACAGACCGACGTCGAAAACGGATCGAATGCAGGGAGAATCATTGCAGAAGCCGCATGTTTAGCCCGGGACCTGGCAAGCCATCCGGGAAACGAAATGACGCCCGCCATTCTCGCCGGACGCGCCGAAGCCATGGCCCGTGAAACGGGCCTGCGATGCGAGGTTTTCGACGACGAGCGGATTGAAGCGGAAGGTATGCGCACCATTCAGGCCGTGGCGCAGGGCAGCGCGCAACCCCCCAGATTCATCATCCTCGAACACGACGGCGAAGATCCGGAAGCAGCGCCCGCGGTGCTGATCGGAAAGGGCATCACGTTCGATTCCGGCGGTATTTCCATCAAGGGCTCCGAGGGCATGTGGGATATGAAATTCGACATGGGTGGCGCCGCCGCCGTCATCGGCGCGATGCAGGCGGTGGCGCGCCTGGACCTGCCGGTGCGCACGATCGGCCTGGTGGCGGCCTCGGAAAATATGCCCGGAAGCCGCGCGCTCAAACCGGGCGACATCATCCGCTCCATGCTGGGAAAAACCATCGAGATCCGATCCACGGACGCCGAAGGCCGCCTGGTTCTGGCCGACGCCGTGGCCTATGCCGCCCGCTACAAACCCTGCGCCGCGATCGATCTTGCCACGCTCACGGGCGCCTGCATCATTGCCCTTGGGCACGAGGCCAGCGGGCTGTTCTCCAACGATGACGCACTGGCGTCCGAAATCGCCGCGGCCGGAGAAAGGACGGGCGAGATCGCGTGGCGCCTGCCCATTCTGGACGGCCATCGCGAGCAGATGAAGAGCGATATTGCCGATCTGAAAAACACGGGTGGCCGCGGCGGCGGCGCCATCACGGGCGCGGCGTTCATCGAAGCCTTCGTGCAGGACTTCCCCTGGGCGCACCTGGATATTGCCGGCACCGCCTGGGCGCAGAAAGACCTGCCGCACATCCCCAGGGGCGGCACGGGCGTGGGCGTGCGACTTCTGGTTGATCTGCTGCGGAACAAAGAAAATGCGCCGGAACCCTTGTGAGGGTTTCCGGCGCTTTGGGCTTGCTGAGTATCGTCCGTCGTCTATAGTATAATCAATCTCCCGGGAGGCTGAAACGTATGCCCGCCTGAAGGCCGACTTCGTTCTCTGCTGTCTGGTCTTCGAAAGATCTGAACCAGCGTACCTGAACGAACACCCCCGCGCGGGGTCCCACGCCAAACGACAACCCGCCCGCCACGGTGATCATCCCGTCGGTGCCGGTTGCCTGGCCCGTGGTGGGTTGACCCCGGATGAGCAGCGCTCCGCCGCCGGCGCCGAAATATATCGTACCCCCGTATTCCGAAAGCGGCGGCTTGTATAGCAGCGAGATGCCTATCGGTATGATCCTTGTACCCGACTTGCTGTAGAATTCGCAGAAAGGCGCCAGGTGAGTGGGATACTCGTCGCTAAGCGACATCTCGATCGAAAAATGACCGCCCGGCCTGGTGGGGTCCAGGAGGGTACCGCCTCCCAGATTCATCCCAAAATCCCTTGCGTGAGCGGGCGTGGCCGCCAGTAAGGCGAAGCCGGACAGCAAAACCAGTATTCGAATTCTCATTATTCCTCCATTATGCGCGGTCAAACGCGGCCAAAATGATGATTCAGGCGCGGCGTGTGTTGCCTAATAGTCTTCATATTCCGATTGGCCGATATTGAGAGACAGGCCAATCTGAAATGCAAAGCTCTTTACGTCCAGTTCAGGCGCCACCTCCTGGCCACTGGAGAGTGTGATGACTTCGGGATCTCCGCTGTACATGCCAATCCACTTGCCTTGCAGGAAAACCGACGCCGTCTCGGTTGTGGCGAATTCCAGGCCGGCCAGCACGGTGACCATGGCCTGGGTTCTTGAAGCTTCAACCGTCTCAAGGGATCTGTCGGTGGTTTCGCCAATGTCAACGTCAAATTCCCTCTTTGACGTCACGCTGCCTAAGCCACCTCCACCCCCGAAGTAGATGATCCCTTTTTCGCCCGTGGGACGTTTCACGACTAGATTCAGGCCGCCGCCGAAGACCCTGTTTTCGGATTTGGTAAAGAAATCGATAAACGGCGAAAACGCGACCAGGCCCTCGGAGGCGCTGATGTCATACGCGAGACCGATGCCCGGCGTCTGTTCGTCGAAGTGTATACCCGCGCCCAACTTCAGCGCGTGCTGCGCCCACGCGGTGGAACTGGTGAGCATTACAGTCGAGCAAATGACAAAGAGTACGCGGAAAAGCGCCTGCATTCAAGCCTCCCTGCGGCTGCCGTGGTATTGACTTCCGGATCGTCGGGATAGAAGGACGTTTCAACAACAATAATAATCGCCAAAATACCGCCGGAAATCAACCCAAAAACGGCCTGACGCGCCTGTACGGGGCAACCGATGTGATCCGGCGAGTCGCTTACATTCGCCGGCCGCCGGATTCGCAGTCATTGCCAGAAACCGACCGTGATTCCTGCCTGGACCGCGAAATTTCTGAGTTCCAGGTCGATCGCGTCAGGTATCGTAACCGTCCTTCCTTCAACCTGACCCGTAATGTCCACCCGGCCGCCGCCGAATGTCCCCAGCCACTTGACATGGACGAACCCGCCCACGTTTTCGTGCAGGTCGAACTCCACACCCAGTACGACATCCGCCATTGCCTGCGTCTTTGACGCCGAACCGGTGATGCCGCTCGAGCTCTCTTCCAGTCTGACGGAGGCGACGCCTCCTCCCAGGCCCATATAGAGTTGCGATTGTTCGCCTCCGGAGCGTTTGACGACGAGGTTGAGCCCGCCGCCGAAAATGCGCGAGCCGGACTTGCCGAAAAAATCCACGTAGGGCGAGAGCATCATCCCCTTGTCGCCAAGATCGACGGAAATACTTCCGCCCGGCTCGTTGTTGTTGAAGAACATCCCGCCGCCCGCCCGGAAAGTACCGGCCGACGCCGGGACGCAGGAAATGAGAACCGCAATTGCCATGACGAGCACGAAAGGCAGTAGAGTGGAATACCGGGTTATTCGAAGTTTCATATCAGTCATATTCTCCCTGTCGAGCGCCGCGGTTTACGAGAAGCTCTCAGCTGTCAGCTTGAATCGGTGAGACGTAAGCCGGGAGAGGTTAGAGATTTCCTGCCCTGTGAGGCTTCCTCTCGTGCCGGAGGCAACGAGGAATAACATACCCGGCAATGATCTCATCTACCGTCTTACGTCTCCCGTCTACCCGATTTTCTCACCTCTAACCTCTCCCCGCCTCGTCGAAATATATCGCGAGAAACGTAGTGGCGGCAAGGGATTTTTCCGTCGGAGATCCCGTCCCGTACGGATGCATGTTGCTCCTCGACACCGGTTATCCTATATTCCCAATCGCCTTTTTAGAAAGCTGAGAATTCCAAAACTGCTTCCTGGACCTGTTGCAGGAAGTGCCCGTACCGTTCGGCCACGTCCATGACTGAATCTGCAGCCTACCCCGCCGGGTGCGCCCGGACCCATCTCATCGCAGAACTTGCGCCCGGCGACGAAGCAGTACTGGCCGGCCGGATCGCCGCGGGCATCGGAACGGACGGACCGCGACTGAAAGATGAATCCGGCGAAATCTCCCTGGCATTCGGCCAGACCCCTGAAAGACCGCGCAATGGAGACGTTGTCGAGTTGCGCGGCACCTGGCAGCCCCCGGATTTTCAAGTCCGAACCCACCGCGTGCTTGCGCCGGCGCTGCGCGCTCCGGAAGCCGGTCGCGCCCCCGGAATTCTGCGTACGCGCGCACGGATTCTCGCGTTTATACGGCGGTTTTTTGAGAACGCGGGCTTCCTTGAGGTCGAAACCCCGTTGCTCGTCCGGAGCCCCGGAATGGAACCCCATCTGGACGCCTTCGAAACCGTCTACTGCGATAACGGACACGTCAGGCGCTACTACCTGCCTACGTCACCCGAATACGCGATGAAGCGTCTTCTGTCGTCCGGGTACGAACGCATCTTCCAGATCTGCAAATCCTTTCGGCAGGACGCACCCGGTCCGATGCACAGCCCCGAATTCACCCTCCTGGAATGGTACCGGGCGTATGCCGATTACACGACGATCATGGCGGACACGGAAAATCTTATTCACGGACTGGTACGCGAAGTTACCGGCGATTCTTCGGTTGTGTACAGGGGTCGAACCATCGATTTCACGCCGCCGTGGCAACGTCTGACCGTGCGGGAAGCATTCGCCAGGTACGCCGGCGTGTACGCCGGTCCGGCCGCCGACCTCGATGCGTTTATTCGCGAAGCCAGGCAGCAGGGCCACCGTTCGGTTTCCCCGGACGATCCTTTCGAGGTCGCTTACTTCAAGGTGTTTCTGGATGCCGTGGAAAAGCAACTCGGCGCGGGGCGGCCCACCTTTCTCATGGATTATCCCGCGGAAATGGCTGCTCTTGCCAGGTTGAAACAGGACGCGCCCGGCATCGCGGAACGGTTCGAACTCTACGTTTCGGGCGTGGAACTCGCCAACGCCTTTACGGAACTGAACAATCCCGCCGAACAGAGAACCCGGCTGGAAAACGAAGCCGCGCAGCGAAAACACGCCGGTCGTCCGGCTTACCCGATCGACGAAGAATTCCTGGGTGCGCTCGAAGCCGGAATGCCGCCCGCCGGCGGCATCGCGCTGGGCATAGATCGTCTCTTGATGGTGCTTACCGACTCAAGGCACATCCGCGACGTGGTCGCCATCCCGTTTGGCGAGTCGTAACGCCTGGTAACTACCCCTGTCAACCAATTGGCCCCAATTCGAGAAAAACGACAACCGGGCGTCGTGATAGAATAATCCGAAACGGGGCGTAACCGTCGGCCGGAACGACATTATTTCAGTTCACTTCCAGTGACCTGGTAATCCGTAGTTTAATCGCCTTTATCAACTCGCACGTATTCGACTTAACATCCACTAAAACGTACGAATCAAGTTTAGAAAGGATTCAATATGGGCCGTATGGACGGAAGGGTCGCGCTTGTCACCGGCGGCGGCACGGGAATCGGCAGAGCGACATCGCTGCTCCTCGCCTCCGAAGGGGCCGACGTGGCCGTCAACTATTCGCGTTCCAGGACCGAGGCCGAAGCCACGGCCGCGGATATTCGTGCGCTGGGCAGAAATTCGATCGCAGTCCGAACCGACGTGTCGGTTGAAAGCGCCGTCCGTGAAATGGTGGACCGCGTGGCTGAGGAACTGGGTCGACTTGATATCCTGGTCAACAACGCGGGTAGGACCGTCTTCGTGCCGCTTGCCGACCTCGAGGCCCTTACCGAAGAAGCCTGGGACCCGGTCTTCGACGTCAACGTCAAGGGCGCCTTCTACTGCGCCAGGGCCGCGATACCGAAGATGCCCGAAACGGGGGGGCAGATCGTCAACGTGGCGTCGATCGCCGGCACCTGCGGGCAGGGGAGTTCCATTGCCTATTGCGCCTCCAAGGCGGCGCTGATTTCCCTCACCAGATCCCTGGCCATCAGCCAGGCGCCCCGCATTCGCGTGAACGCCGTGGCGCCGGGCATCGTCAATACACGGTGGGTGAAGGGTTGGGACGAATTCATTCGCGCAAATCGCGAAGCCACCCCTCTCCAGCGTGTCGCGGAACCTGAAGATATCGCCAACGCGATTCTGGGCCTGGTCATCAACGAACTGGTCACCGGGCAGGTCCTGGTTGTGGACGGCGGCAAGACGATTTAGCTCACCACTCACATCGGTTCTGCAAACGGAAGAATCCCGTCTCGCCGCGTGGTCATTGAGCTTGTCGAGATGCCCGCGTCTCGATATCCGTAAGCTGACGATCAACATCCCTTCGCCGACCCTTCGACAGGCTCAGGGAGCGGCTCAAGGCTAACGTGCAGGTTCCTGAGCCTGCCGAAGGCGCCGTACTGAGCTTGTCGAGAAGGAATGCGGGACAGGCGACTCGTCGGCCGAATTCAGGCAACCTGTTTCCGGGACAGAACACGATCGGATAACTGAAATGGCGCTCCAGACAGTTGCCGTGATCGGCCTGGGCACGATGGGCCATGGGATCGCGCAGGCATTCGCGGCGGCGGGCCACCCTGTCCGCTGCTACGACGAATCCCAGGAGGCCCGTGATTCTCTTTCCGACCGTATTGAGTCGAATCTGCTGCAACGCATTCAGGCGGGGATGGATACGCCCGATTCCGCCCGGGAAACGCTGGGTCGAATCAAGGTTTTCAGAAGCGAACGTGAAGCCGTGGAGCCGGCCGGGTTCGTCACCGAAGCCGTTCGAGAGAATCTCGACGTCAAGCGGGAACTCTTCGCCGGATTGGAAAAAAACGTCTCGCGGGAGACGATACTGGCCAGCAACACGTCGTCATTCCCCATGACCGACATCGCCCGGGGCCTCTTACATCCCGGGCGGGCCGTGGTGACCCACTGGTTCAATCCTCCTCATATTGTACCCCTCGTGGAAGTCGTACCCGGCGAACGCACGACCGAGCGGACGGCACAGACCGCGGTGGACGTCCTGAAGAAAATCGGCAAGGTGCCGGTCCGCCTCAAGAAGGAACTCCCGGGTTTCCTGGTCAACAGAATTCAGGTTGCCATGCAGCGTGAGGTCTGGGACCTGCTCGACCGGGGCGTAGCCGAGCCCGAGGACATTGACCGGGCGATTCGAGCCAGCGTGGGGTTCCGCCTGGCCGCTACGGGGCCCCTTTCGGTTCGGGACTTCGGGGGTCTGGACGTATCGGCGCTGGTCTACGGGATTCTGGTTCCTGAAATCCGTTCCGACACCGAACTCCCGGGCAGCATCCGGAAGCTGGTTGAGGACGGGCACTACGGCGTAAAAACCGGCCGCGGTTTCCACCAGTACACGCCTGAGTCCATCGATCGGGTACGAAACCGGCGGGACCGGCACTTCCTTGCGCTGCTCAAGCTGTTCTATGAAGATGAGGAAGCCGGTGAACCGTAGAGTTCCGACCCGGGGAAAAATAACCGAAATTCGGCCGATCGGCTGCGTTCTACGAATGTCGGGTAGACGTAAGCCGGGAGAGGTTAGAGAACCACGCCCCAGCCCACCACCTGGTGAGACGTAAGCCGGGAGACGGGAGAGATTACCTGCCTTGTGACGATTCTTATCGTGCCAAAGGCAAGGAGGAATATCTCATCTGGCAAGGATTTCTTCTACCGTCTTACGTCTACCCTCTACCCGCGTTTTTTCTACCGTCTGCCCTCTCACCTCTACCCACCTTTCTTCTGCCGTCTTACGTCTCCCGTCTACCCGGTTTTCTCACCTCTCCCGTTTACTTACCTCTCGCCGTCTCTCAAAAAAGGGCAAGGGAATAGGGGACGTTATGGGGGTGGTGAAGATTCTAAAACACGTTCGGTCCGATCCGGATCGAGTGGGCCTTCACCAGACACATCACGGTGTCTCCCACCTCGAGGCCCAACTCTTCGACCGCTTCCAGGGTCACTTCCACGGCCAGCCGTTTTCCCACGTCCACGTAGACCAGTTGCTTTCCGTCCACGTCCTGCATGTCAAGAATCCGGCCACGCATCGCATTGCGAATGCTCAACCCTTCCGGCCGTCTCCTGCTCAGGATGATGTCGTTTGCCCGGATGCCGATGAAAATGCGGCTTCCCACCGGCCTGTCGCAGGGGGGCACCCGCAGATCCTGATCTTCAAAACGCACGCGGCAGCCGTCCCGGGTCCCGCCCTGTGCCACCACCTCCACCGGCAACACGTTCTCAAATCCGTGCGCCTCGGCCAACGGCAGCACCTCGGGATGATGGACAACGTGAAAGAAGTCACCGTGCGCGAGCACCCGCCCGGATTTCAGCACAATCACCTGACCCGTCAACTCCAGGATCTCCGCCACCGAGTGGCTCACGTAGAGGATCGGTATGCCCAGATCCGTTCTGATATGCCGCAGGTACGGGATGATGCGATCTTTCAGCTCCTGATCCAGCGAAGCCAGGGGTTCATCCATCAGGAGCAGGTCCGGCGACGTCAGAATCGCCCGCGCAAGCGCCACCCGCTGCCGCTCGCCGCCGGACAGGCGCGCCGGGCGTCGGTCCATCAGCCCCGTCAATCCCATCAAGTCCGCGATCGGCGCCACGTCGAACCGGCGCGACCGGGGAGACAGCAGATCGTACCCGTACCGCATGTTTTCCACTACGGACAGGTGGGGAAATAACAGGTCCTCCTGAAATACGTACCCCACCCGGCGCGCCTCGGGCGGCAGACTGACACCCGTTTCGGAGGAAAAAAGCACGCGGTCGCCCAGACGGATCTCCCCGGCGTCCGGCCGCAGCAGCCCCGCCACGAGGTTCAGCAGCGTGGTCTTCCCGGATCCGGAAGGACCGAAAATGGCCGTCACGGGGTAGGAACAATCCACCGCCACGTCGAGGTTGAAATCCGAAAGCGCCCGCTTCACGCGGATGGACAGCACGTCATTTTCTCCTCGCGCGCCGGGCCACCGCCTCGCTGGCCACCAGCGCCGCGAATGACAGGATCACGGACAGTATCGCCAGGCGGGCGACCGCGGCGTCACCGCCGGGCCGGTTGATGTACGTGAAGATCGCAAGGGGCAGTGTACGGGTTTCGCCGTCGATGTTCGACACAAATGTGATTGTCGCGCCGAACTCCCCCAGGCTTCTTGCGAACGCCAGCAGCGCGCCAACCAGCAACCCCGGCGCGGCCAGCCGCATCGTTACCGTATAAAAGACCCGGAACGGGCCGGCGCCGAGTGTACGGGCAGCCTGCTCCAGCCGGGGATCCACGTGCTCTATGGCCAGGCGCACGGCGCGCAGGGCCAGGGGAAATCCCACAACGGCCGACGCCAGCGCGGCCCCCTTCCACGAAAAGGCCACCTGGATGCCCAGGGCCTCCTCCAGAAAACCGCCCAGGATACCGCGGCGGCTGAACAGCAGCAGAAGCACGTACCCGGTCACGACGGGCGGCAGCACCAGGGGCAGGTGGCACAACCCGTCCAGCAGCACTTTGCCCCTGAATTCGCGCCGGGCGAGCACCCATCCCAGAACCACCGCCGCCGGCAGGCTCAACAGGACGCAAACCAGCCCTACGCGAAGCGACAGGGCCAGAACCGACCATTCTTCGGAGGTCAACAAGAGATCATGCTCCAGTTGGAACCGGCTCCCCTGGGAGAGTCGGTCGACTGTGTTGTCATTTCTATCCACGCCACGGCGTGCAGACGTGATTATATAACACGGATCGCGCCGCCGATCAAGCCGGATCTGTTCGAATAAGCGCCTGAAAAACTGCTTACACCTTCATGTTTGGGTACATAGAGAAACGCCCCTGCCGCGGACAGGAGCGTCGGCCGGAGAATGCTATCCTCCGGGGGGCTACATGCTTAGCATGATATAATCTATCAACCTGACCTTGAGCTGTCAAGCGCTAATACCAATTGCAACAGGCAATGAGATGGGCAGACAGGAATGTCTGCCCCACCTTCATAGGCACTTCCTCAACGTCTCCGCCTCTCCTTCACGTTCCCCCTCGCCGTGTAGGGGCGTCCCTCGTGGGCGCCCGCCGTGCTGAAATTGCCAGTCTCCGCTGCATGATCATGCGAATACCGTGCCGCAAAATGTCAATTCGCGCTACAATACGGTGCGCCTTCACCGTACAGATTGCATCTCCATCCTTTGTAGGGGCGTCCCTTGTGGGCGCCCTGCTTTTTGCGGCGTTCGACGGACTAATTTTCCGCGGTTGATCAAAAAACCACTTGCTTTTCTCGCTCCGATCTGTTAGTATATTACTGTATCGGTTCACTGATACAGTAATACTGTTGGTAAATCAGGTCGCAATGTAGCACGAGGCCCGAAATCCGGGGGCCGATTGTGCAAACGGCCGTCCGTGTCCGTTTCATTGCGTTCTGCAGAGGAAAAAAAGGACCAGGAGCGCCTTCATGCTGCCCTTGCGCATCGATTCAGCGAATGGGGTACCCATCTACCTGCAGATGATCGAACAGATCAGGTACCAGATGGCCCGGGGGGTACTGAAGCCGCACGAAGAACTGCCTTCGGTGCGGGAACTCGCCGGCCAGTACCTGATCAACCCCAATACCGTGGTGCGCGCCTATCTGGAGCTGGAGCGCGAGGGCTTCATCTACAAGAAGCGGGGGATGGGCACGTACGTCGCGGAGCGGGACGTGACCATTTCCCGGGAGGAAAAGCTGGAGATTGTCAGAGAATTGCTCGACAGGGCGCTCGTACAGGGCGTGGAACTGAAACTGACCCCGGAGGAGATGGAGCAGGTGATCCGGGAACGCCTCGCCCGGTTCCGGCAGCAGGAGGAAGACGATTGACCGGGTGGAAGGAGTCGACATGAACGGTACAGCGATCGCAACAGAAGGCCTCACCCATCGCTTCGGCAAACTCACTGCCGTGGACGATCTGCATCTGGAGGTGCCCGCGGGTACCGTGTGTGGTTTCCTCGGTCGCAACGGCGCCGGCAAGACCACGACGATCCAGATCCTCATGAACCTGCTGCGGCCCACAGCCGGGACGGTCGAGGTCCTGGGGCTCAATCCCGCTGCGGACTCCATGGCCCTCAGGCGGCAGGTCGGATACGTGGCCGAGAATCGTGTGATGTACGGCTGGATGAAGGTGCGTGAAATCGTGTGGTTCACCGGGCAGTTCTACGAGACCTGGAATCAGGCCCGGGTGGACGGGCTTATCGGCCGCTTCGGTCTGGATCCGGACCAGAAGGTGAAGCATCTCTCCCGGGGGATGAACGCCCAACTGGCCCTCGCTCTGGCCCTGGGCCACGAGCCCCGGCTGCTGATCCTGGACGAGCCGGCCTCGGGGCTGGACGCGGTCGTGCGCCGCGATTTCCTGGAGAGCATTATCGGTCTCATCCAAGAGGAGGGCCGCACCGTTTTTCTTTCCTCGCATCTCGTCCACGAGGTGGAGCGCGTGGCCGACCGCGTCGCCATCATCGACAACGGCCGCCTGGCGGCCGACGGGAGCGTGGACGAGGTCAAGGGGTCGGTCAAGCGCGTGGTGGCGCGCATGCCCGACGGCGAGGATGATCTGTCGGACATCGAGGGCCTGCGCCAGGTGCAGGGAGAGGGGCCGCGGCGGCTGCTGACGGTGGTCGGATACGGCGAGGCGCAGGCCGCGCGCATCAAGGCGCAGGGCGGGCAAATCGAGGATGTCTTGGACGTGGGCCTGGAGGAGGCGTTCGTCGCCCACGTCCGGCCTGACACAGGAGGACAGCTATGAACCCGACTCTGGCTCTGTTCTGGAAAGAAGGACGCGAGGCCGCCTATAAAATCGCCGCGGGCGCCGGTCTGGCGTTTGTCGTCGGGCTCGTGTGTGCACGTGCAGAAGGGACGCTTTCCGGGGGAACTGAAGTCCAGATTATGAGCCATCTGGTAGGACTCTTCGGCGCTGTGCTGATGGGAATGGACTTCATTTCGCGGGAGCGGAGCCGGATGACGCTGCCTTTTCTGCTATGCCGGCCGCTGGATACGTGGAAGATTCTGGTGGTGCAATTCACAGTTGGAGCCGCGGGGCTGGCGGTGGTGGTCGCAGCGTTCTGGTTTAGCGTATTCCTGGGAATGCCCGAAACTGGAATCTTCCTTTTGCGTACCGGTTATTTTCAGGATGTAGACTTGAGCTCACGCACGTATTTCCCATGGCAAGAGATTCTGGCCGACGTTGGCTTTATCCGGGTGTGGTTGTTGTGGTTTTCATTCTATCTGGTTCCCTACAGCTGGGCCGTAATTGCGTCGACACTAACCGACCATCCGCTCAAGACGGCCTTGACCAGCCTGATGTCCGTCTGGATTGCATTCGTATTAATCCTGGTCGGGAGGATTTGGGCTCCTGATATCGCCGTGTTCTATTTCAGGCTGTTGTCCGTTCCCGACATAGTGGCAGACGAGGAAATTGTCCGACTGGCGTTAGATACATCCCTCCTGTTTGCCAGTTCCGGAGTAGCCATCCTGCTGGCTTGCGGGTCTTTACTCTGTGCCTGCAGGGTGTTCAGAGTGCAGGCGAGTGGGCGCTTTCAATGGGTTGTCGGAGCGCTCGCGATAGTTGGTGCAATTGCCGTCATAGGGCTTGACGACCCCACATCCCCCCGTGGAATAGCAAAGCCTGTGGGTAACTTGCAATACAAGTCAAACACTGTGGATATGGCGTTAGACGATGGACTGGCGGTTGTGTTGCTGAAGCGTGGCCTGAGCGTGGTGGATGTGACGGACCCGCTGGGGCCCTCGGAGGTAGGCCGGATCGAAAGGAATGACTGGCGGTTCGAACGCCTGGCCTTGTACGGACCGCGTGCCTATGTATGGGGCGAGGTCCGTGACAGTGCAGGCGTTGCGGTGTTTGACCTCAGCCAGCCCGATCGCCCCCTTCTACAGGCACCGAGCCTGTTTCATCCAATAGCCAAGGGCCCGACACCCTGGCTGCGGCGCATTCCCCGGCTTGTGGGGTGGGGCGTATGGGATGGCTACCTGTACGTCGGTTTGCTACACAATGAGTTTCTGGAGTTGCACTGTTTCGACGTTCGAAAAGGCGGTCCGCCCCAACGAATTCAAGCCTTGCGTATTGAAGAGGTGACGAAACATGCCTGGAATAACGGGTGGGGGATGCGGATCGTCGGGCCGCATGTGTTTCTGACGCTCGGACACGATTTTGTGGTCCTTGATCTGTCCGATCCTGGAGCATCCAGAGAATTGAGTCGGATCTCACTTCGTCGGTTTGGACGTGCCGTTCATTATGAGAAAATGGTCGAAGAATTTCGCAGAAAGATGTCACCAGGAGGTCCGGGAGAGCATATAACGCATTTGGAACCCGACGAGTTACAGGAATACGTGGTTCCTGCGCCGCCTGGATTGGGACCCCTTTCCGTTGGGCACAACAGAGCATATATAGAGAGGCATTTGCCACGGGAAATCGCGGTCGTGGACATTAGCGACCCTCGGAAACCGGTCGAGGTCGATTACATACCCTGGACACATCTTCCTCGAGGAATGACCATCGCGGGAGAATCCGCATACGCACTGCTTGGGGGAGACATCCAGACCTACGTTAAGACCCGCTACGGCACCTTTTCGAGGCGGGAACAACAACAACTGGGGACTGGCGTCTACAGCGCGTATTTGCGCGGTCTCAATAGATTTGACCGAAAGACTCTGATGAATCACCTGGCGAGTGACATGTTCATAGTCGCCGACGATCATATTTACGCCCTTCTGAACAACCACCTGGCCATCTTCGAAAATCCGAGGAAAGCGGAATAATTCACGGTCGTGTCATCAACCGCCGCTGCGGAACTAACCAGCCAATCGGGTTAGATTCGTCACATCGGCCAGTTGCAGACTTCGCTCCAGGGTAATGTTGGTCTTTGAGTTTCAGGTGAACCGAAAACTGAACCAATGGGGATCGTGGCATGAAGAACATATGTGCGAATGTCCTCGTTGTCATACTCGTCTTGCCAGCTGCCGCTTTGACCGCGGAAAGCAAGCGAGCCATCGATTGCGATCATTACGGGGGAAGTACGAGATCCGACCTCGCGGGAAATAACTTCCAGTCTCCACTCGCTCTGGGAAGAAACTCCGAGCAGCGCGTGGTTCTCGATAGCCACAATCGTTTTGCAATCACCATACCTCTTTCGCGTGCGAACTATGTTGTCTGCCGTTATACAACCAGAAGACCGACATGGAGATGGATGGGACGAATCGTATCCTACGTCTTCGGACCTCCGAGTCCCATAGCCTTTTTCGTTGAACCTCGAGACAGCCTGCACGTTGTCATCAAACCAGGCTATTTCTCATCCTCCCTTTGGTTCAGCGGCCAGAATGCTGACAACAGTCGCTTCATTTCCGAGTAGATCCCACGATTTCGCAGCTTCCAACGGGAACTGGACTACGTGGATCTCAAGGTGGAGGACTATTCCAGGACAATAGCAGGGTGGCGGCAGGATCAATTTGAACCTCTGGGTGAAGCACGCGAGAAATACGCGTTGTCGCCTGCGTTCATCGACTTTGCGTCGATTTACTTCAACTACGGGTGGGGACGTTTTATGATTTCCTACCCGACACAGTTCTCACGTGTTAACGGATACGAAAACAAGGCATTCCTCCAGAGTACTATGACTTTCTGAAGGAAATCCCTCTCGTAAATGAAGAGGCCACTGGCGTAGGGAACTACCGCACGTTTCTGGTGCGGACAGGCCGATAGTTTCACTATCTCGATCGCCCTGCATAAACGCCGGGCGACGGTCCGGCTCGAATGTATCCCTCCGTCCACTGCACAAAAACTTCGGACAACGGCGTCATCCGCGGTGCGTCCAAAGCGAATGCTGAATTGGGACGCGGGCGGTGGCACGAGGTCGTCTCCACCGTGCCGTAGACATTCAGTGATGCGTTGTCGTAGTGGCTGATGTGGTAATATCAGAACCCAATCGATCGGTCGTACTTAACGGGTACCAACAGTAATAAGCCCAAGGAGAGTCAAATATGTCACGGCCATTTACTGTCGATGACCTGCTGAATGTCAACAAGTTTACCCATCGCTGCCCCTGGGACATCTCGCCTGACGGCGGATTGCTTGCGGTAACGCTCAGTCAGGGGAAGCGTCGCGTCCCACGCGATCCCAGAAAGGGTCAGGAAAACGGCGCACACATTGTCCTGATCGATGTTGAATCAGGCGAGCCCATGGAGCCGTTTTCCGATCTGCAAATGAGTTGGTCAGGGCGATGGTCTCCAGATGGACAGACGCTTGCCGCATACGTGGTTGCAGAAGATGCTCATGCCTGTATAGGATTGTGGAACAAACACACACACGAAGTGACTATTGTATCAAACGCCAGGATCCCGTGGATTTCCAATTTTGAAGTTCCCCAATGGACTCCTGACTGTCGCCGCATCGTGGTTCCGCTGATCCCGAATTCCCGTGACACTACTGTATCTACTGACATCATTGTGAGATCTTACATTCCGGGACGGTCAGCCTCAGATCAGAATAGGCCATTCTATGAGCGGCGCATAGTTGAAAAATGCGTCGGCGTTTTAGACGTAGAATCAGGTGTTGTTACGGAGCTTGCGCCAGGACTCAAGCCTCGGCCCCTGCGCGCGGCTCCTGATGGGCGAGCTGTCGCGTTTCTCAGTAACATTTCAAATCCCGTGGGTCGTCCCCACGTCATTGCCGACGTGAATGTCGTCCCGTTTGACGGTCTCGATCCTTATACGGTCGCCAGGAACGTACCGGTCAACACGTATGCTTGTCGTTTCTCGTGGTCGCCCGATTGCAAGACGATTTCCTATGTCACCGGTGGAGACTATGGAGAACCTCTATACCTCTACTTAGCACCTGCGGACGGATCGACTGAGCCTGCATTGGTGACAGAGTTCACTTCGTACCTGGGTAACCGTCAAATACCGTGGTGGACTGCTGATAGCAGACGCGTTATATGGCTGCAAAAAGGAAGTTTGTATAACCTGTCCATTGAGGACGGTAGCAACGGCCAACACTCCCAAGATTTGACTGGCAATCACTTTAGAATAAATGCGATTGCACAACGGTACGGAGAATCAATCCTTCATACGGATGATCGGGGCGACATTCTTGCCCATTCGACTGACACACGCGATGGCCTGGACTATATCGTCCGCATCCACTCTGTTTCCGGCGAAACGAGCAAAGTTTGTCCCGCGCAACTCTCAAGCCCTGATGAATTTACACTGATCGCATCCGGACGTTTCGTTTTCGCGCGTGGAAAAATCGAATTTGACGAGATGGTACATGCATACAGTCTCGAAAGTGGAGAGGCAAAGACGTTATTTAATACCAATCCCTGGCGACGTGGTGTGGCAAAACCGGTGCGCAAGACCATCGAATTCAAGGACGCGAACGGTCGTGTACAGGAGGCAGCCCTTTTTTTGCCGGAAGACTATCTGGTGGGCTATCGACTACCTATGGTTGTTACCATCTATCCGGGGGGTCAATTCTCAAAGAGTGACAGGTATTTCTCGGAAGCGCAGTTACTCACCAGCGCCGGCTATGCTGCACTATATCCGGACTCGATCATGGAGGACGACAACCCGATTGATCAGATCGTAGGCGTAACACTACCGGCTGTTAATCGCGCCATAGAAATGGGTTTTGCCGAAAAGAGTCGAATTGGTGTCTGGGGACACAGCTATGGTGGTTATGGTGTCATGGCATTGGTAACGCAGACACAGGCTTTCCGCGCCGCGGTTGCCAATGCGCCGGCCGGAATCAACATGGCCAGCACCTATCTTGTCGATGTAAATGGAATGGCGTGGTGCGAGGGCCGGCAGGCTCGAAATGGTGGAAGTCTCTGGGAGAAACGAGACGCCTATATCGAAAACTCACCGCTTTTCGCTTTCGAACAGGTCGAAGCGCCGGTGTTGGTTATTTGGGGGACCAGGGATGTGCTAACATCGGCGGGTGCCAGGGAGACATTTCTCGGTCTCAGGCAACTCGGCAAACGGGTGGAAATGCGAGAATATAGGCGTGAGAGCCATCTTGTCACCAACTGGTCGGCAAAGAATACAAGGGACTATTACGAGAGCGTACTCAGCTGGTTCAATCTATACCTCAATGAGGAGCAATAGCATCTGCCTCACGACCTTCGAATATGCAGCTTGCTGTTGAGCAGGCATTTCTGCCGCTCTTCAAGGTTCATTCACCCTTACCCATACCCGAAAAGTGGTCGGAGTTAGGTCTGTTAGAGATTGCCAAGCGAGGATCGACTCTTTTGATGTGAAGTCTGGTCGTGGCTTTCGCGTCACTGCGTCTCATAAAATCAGCTTTCCCGCCGATGGATCTGGTCGGAAAGCCGGTATCGCTGAGCCAGTTCAGGGGCAAGGTGGTGCTGCTGGATTTTTGGGCGAGCCGGTGCGGACCCCGCATCAGCGATTTGCCATTTCTGCGAAAAATAAAAAAGGAAACTGCCGGTCAGGCGGTGGTTTTCCTCAACCTTTCGTTGGATTCGAGCGAGTCTGCGTGGCGCAAAGCCATCGAAGAACACGAGATCGAAGGGGTACACGTGCGCTCGGATGTTTCCATTCGCCTCCGAACAGCAAATTGGCTATCTTTGAGGTGCCGGGGATGACGGAACTGTGTCCTTTGTATCGGGTAAAATTGTCACGGCAACCCAGACCGAAATACGCCGCAATCGATTGTTTTGAAATACCCGCCTGCGTGGATAGACTTTAACTGGGACGCGTGTTATGAAACCTTCATCGGTATCTCAGTCCCCATTGACAATTGAACGCGTATTGAAATCAGCAGGCGATACGCTTTCTGTCATTTTTGACTTTAACCTCTCCGGATGGGAGAAACAGATCCAGGTTTTAAAGGAATACTGGTGGGCATGGTCGGAGCGTCATTCCATACAGCGCGTCTGCTTTTTGTCCACGGACGACGTAGACGGTCTCCCACGTGACACACTAGAAAATGGTAATTACGTGGTTTACGGCTTGTTCGATCCGAAACCCAACCACCTTGTCTTTTCTGCGCTGAATGAAACGCCATTGGGTCTATCTGAAGAAGAACAGAAGTGTCTTGTCGAAGGCGAGATGGGCGACATTGGATTCTCTGGCGTCGGCCACAATCCCCTGGGAGACGGTCATATTGTGGCCTTTTGTGCACCTAGCCTTACTGTCCTGGCAGACATGAAAAGATGTCTGAAGTTGAACCATACGTTTATTGTCACATTGGAAGATCAAGTCATCAATGGCGGAAATCTGGACGACAATTTCGCTCCTCTGGTATTCTCTGCTGCTGCTGCCCAAGTCGACGCAGACTTCTTTTTTGCAACACTTGAGAGGGTACATCCCTTTCCCTTGCGTCATATTGCGGGACAGGACTATCTGGATCTGAAGAAATCCGTTCGCTGTCGACTGCAGCGGCTGGAAGCATCGAGCGGCCATATTTCGCACCCCAATCTGTCAGGTATACTTGCTGAGGCTGCCGCCTGTTTAAAGGATGGGCATACTGAGATCATGCCTGCTGTACCTATCATTGAAGCAGCCAATCCCGATGTGCTTATGTTTCCATTTCGGTTGAAACGGCGCTTCGATGATTTGGCAGTAAAGGATACCATACCTGGTTTGGAGGATTTGACAGGGAAATCACTTGTATCCGTAGACGATAGACCGATTAAGGAGTTTCTACAGCCAGCCTTGTGCAGGATTTCCGGGGAATCTGATACTCACCGGTTCGTGCAATTCTTAGATAACCAGCGACTCTACGGAGCGTGGTGCGCGTTGTTTACAGAAAGTCCCGTAACGATGCGATTCGTGGAAAAGCATAAGACATCAACACGCCGAATTGACTTAATCTCGTTGCGCGAATTCGACGAACTTTTACCTGAAGGAGAGGAGTCGGAAGGATACCATCACTTCTATCGTGACGACAATGCGTGCTATTTCAATTGTGAAAGTTTCGATGAATCAGACGATAGAAGGACGTATATGGCTGAGCTATTCAGTGAATTGAGAGCGAAGAAATCTCAGCGCCTTATCATAGACGTGCGCCAAAACGACGGTGGGAATCCGGATCTTGTCGTTTTTCTGCTTGAGTTCCTTACTGAGAAGCCGTTCAAGATGTGGTCTCGCGTCGATATTAAATTGTCGGACCTGCTGATCGAGCAGCATTCAGATTACTCACCATATAGCGACCTGGCCGGGTTGATTCTTTCGGAGTCGGACGACTTCGAAATCCCTCAGCGGCGAGAGGACCTGTTTAAGGGCGATCTCTATGTACTGATTGGCCCGGGTACCTTTTCGGCGGCAGCCGAGTTTGCCGCTGTCGTGAAGGATCACGGACTGGGCCAGCTTGTAGGTGAAGAGACTGGCGGGAGAAGGCAAAGCACGGGCGATGCTCTGAAAGGTTTACTTCCAATGAGCGGGATCAGGTTTGGCGTTTCAGCAATGATGTATTATGCCGCTATGCCTGAAGCGGGCGATGAAACTCGTGGCACACGGCCTGATATCTCACCTACGGCGGAGGACCTATCTGAGTATGGGGAAACAACAGATCCATTGCTCCAATATACACTTGAGCATATAGTTTGATCAATCCTGTACTTTGGCGCGCAATAACCCGAAACCCGCTCAGAGGGATCGTTTTATGGAGAATATATCCAGACTTATCCTCGTCACCATATTCGCAATGTCAACTTCCGCTCCGGCCGCGGAAGGCAACGAGTCGTCGGTCGCGATTATCACCGGTGAAGTCCGGGACCCGACCGCGCGGGAAATCATGTTCAAGTACAACTCACCGACCGCGTTGGGGAGACAGACCGAGCAGCGCGTGGTCCTGGACAGCCGGAACCGCTTCGCCCTGGAAATTCCCGTCGTCCGCGGGACCCTCGTACGGGGAAGCTACAAGGGCAGGAGCGTCCCATGGAAATGGGTGCGGCAGGCCGCGTCGTACGTCGTCAAGCGCAGTCCGCTCGTGCTGTTTGTCGAGCCCGGTGACAGCCTGCATATCAGGATCCATCCCGGACATCTTTCTACCTCCTGCCGGTTCAGCGGCAGGAACGCGGACAACAGCCGCTTTATTGTCGAATGGTACCCCCGGCTCCGGAATTTCCAGCGGAAAATCAGGGACTCCAGGGATATGGACGCGGGAGACTTTTCCCGCCTCGTGGACGGATGGCACGGAGACCAGATTGAGTTCCTGAACCAACGGCGCACGAGATACGCGTTGTCGCCGGGATTTATCGAGCATGCGGAACGGTATTTCAACTACACGTACGCGTTCCTGAAGATCTCATACCCTGCCAATTACCGGCGCGCGACGGGCCGCGAGAACAAGAATGTCCCACCTGAATTCTATGACTTTCTCAAACAGATCCCGCTGGTTGACGAGAAGGCGATCGGTGTCGATCCGTATTCAACCTACCTGGTTAGAACACTGGATCTGGAATTGATGAAGATGCCCAGGTCGACCGCGCTGTCCGACCTGTACGATCTGACAAGCCTGGATCTGTCAAAGGAGACTCGCGCCGGATTGGATTCACTCTATGCGCGGTTTGGGTGGCATCCCGGTCTATCGAAAATGATCGACCTGTCAACATTGGGCCTGCCGGAGGCGATCTCAGTCAAACTTGACTCGATGTACGCCAGCAGAAGAAAGCCCACGCTTTCTCAGATGTTCGACCTGGAGAAAATGGGCTTGTCGAAAGCGGCCCGTGCCCGGCTCGATTCCTTCTACCAGAGAAGTGATGGTTCGTACAGGATTGCCACTTCAAGCAAGCTGGAAAAGCCTGAAATAGATACCACGGGCGGTGCGCTTGTTTTCCGGCTACCGGCGCAGGATGGCGCGAGTGGAATGGAAGGATTGCGCTCCTTCAAAAAGAAACGCAAGTTGTCCGATATGGTCGATTTGGCGGGATTGGATCTATCCACTGAGAATGGTGCCTATCTGGATTCCCTTTACGAAAATCGACAGCCGCTCAGGCTGTCCCGGAAGCTTGATCTTTCAGGCATGGGTCTGTCACAGGCAGTACAGACCAGGCTGGATTCGATCTACGCAATAAAGAGACGGTCGATATCGGCACTTCCACGCAGGTTCGATCTGGCCGAGGAGAAACTGAAGGGGAGGGTGCGTAACTGGTTTCTGGCCGGCCAACTGATCAGCGGTTTTCAGCGTGGAGGCGCGAGCTTCGCGGCCGTCAACCGTATGTGGAAGGAATTCCAGGCGACCAACCCCTATCCGGAATACAACGCGGCGGTCCTGGCGGCGCTGGACAAGGCGATGGCGCTGCGGCCGGGCCGTCCCGCGCCGGATTTCACATTGAGGGACCTGGACGGACAACCCGTGTCGCTGAGCCAGTTCAGGGGCAATGTGGTCCTGCTGGACTTCTGGGCGAGCTGGTGCGGTCCCTGTATCGGCAATTTGCCCTATCTCAGAAAAATAAAGAAGAAAACCGCAGGTCAACCCGTGGTTTTCGTCAACCTTTCGCTGGATTCGAACGACGCGGCATGGCGCAAGGCCATCGAGGAACACGGGATCGAAGGCGTGCACGTGCGCTCCAGGGTCTCCGGTTCCGGACCAGCCAGCGACTACAATGTTCGCGGGATACCGGCGTACTTTTTGGTGGATCCGCAAGGACGGATCCTGAAGCGATTGTCCCAGGTCGAGTTGAAGACGGATATGGATGGTGTTGTTGCGAAGATCCTGAAAAGCCTGGGTTCCGTGTGAACGCATCCCATTTACGTCATCCCTGACGTCAGGCTCGCGTGGGAGTACGGTATCGACCTGGCTTCGCGCTTATAGAAAAGGATCGGCAGCTTGTGAGCAGCCGATCCTTTCGTTTTTCCGTTCACGTCCAGTAACTTGGTGTATCCTGGCAATCCGCAGTTTATTCGCCTTAATCTACTTGCCTATATTTGGATTTACGCCCCGGAGACATACGAATCCTGGTCAATCGTCCGCGGCCGTGGTCTCCGCAACCGCTTCCGCCTGCCCGTTGCCGCCGTGGGTTTCGTGGTCCAGCCTGACCGATACCAGCCTGGACACCCCCGGTTCTTCCATTGTGATCCCGTGCAGGCAGTCCGCCGCGTCCATCGTTACCTTGTTGTGAGTTACCACGATGAACTGGGTGTCGGCCGCGAACCGCTTGAGCACCCGCACGAAACGGGTGACGTTGGCGTCGTCCAGAGGGGCGTCGACCTCGTCGAGGATGCAGAACGGACTGGGTTTGACCAGGTAGATAGCGAACAGAAGCGCTATCGCGGTGAGCGCACGCTCTCCCCCTGAAAGCAGGTTGATGTGCTGGAGCCGCTTGCCTCTGGGTCGGGCGATGATCTCCAACGGCGCCTCCAGCGGATCCTCGTCCGGGGGCATCAGGAGGTCCGCCTGGCCTCCGTCGAAAAACGCCTCGAAAGTATACCGGAAGTTCTCCTTGATCTGATCGAACGTGGCCAGGAATCGTCCGCGGGCCGTCCGGTCGATCCGGGATATGGTCCGCTGAAGGGTCTCGGCCGCCTCAAGCAGATCGTTTCGGTGTTTCGACTTGAATTCGTAATCTTTCTTCTGGTCCTCGTACTCTTCCACGGCGCCCGGATTTACCGGACCCATCCGCCGGATGCGTTCGCGAAGTTCGTCTCTTTGACCTTCCGCTATGTCTTCGCTGAATTCCGGATCGTCCAATGCGCCCGCTTCTCTCACGTCCACTTCGTACTCATCCAGGATTCGCGCCCGCAACGCCTCGGCTCCGGTTTTCAGTTCCGCCATCTCTGCCTGCAGTTCACCCAGCCGGTCCCGGTTCTGATTCGCGCGACGGTTCTTGTCCCTCACTTCTTCTTCCAGTTGCCGGGCATCCGTCAACAACGCCTGTTGGCGCTCCGCCTGCCTGTCCCGCTTTGCTTCCAGTTCGTCCTGCGTGCGATGCAGGGTCTGCAGTTCCTTCCCGGAAACCCGCGCGGCATTCTCCAGTCCGAGTCTTTCCTTACGCCGTTCCTCGCAGTCGGCGGCCAGTCGTTTCATCTCTCTGTCGGTTTCCGTCAGGTCCCGCGTCCACCTTTGTCCTTCGTGTTGGTGACGGTCCACTCTGGCTGTCAGCGAAGCGATTTCCACCTGCCGGCTTGAGAACGCGTCCTGTCCGGCCCGCTGCTGATGTTCCTGCTCCCGCAGCGCCGCGTCCGCGTCACGTGTCGCCGCTTCCAGCTGCTCCCGGCGTTTCTCAAGCACGTTCAATTCCGCTGCCTCGGAAGCGATTGCTTCTCTCAGCCCGGTTTCGTCGGACATCACCGCAGCGATTTCATTCCGCAAGTCCACCTCCACGCGCAACTGTCGCTGTTCTTCCTCCTGCGCGATCTGCAGGTCCCTGCGGCGTGCGGCCAGGCGGGTGTTCAGGTCCGCCAGAATCCCGTCTGTTTCGTCTATTCGGGTCTGAATTTCGACCAGCGACGTAGAGGTCCCCTCGAGCCTCGTATCCAGCGACTGCAGATCCGCGCCTGCAGCGCTCAGGTTTGCTTCCAGCGTTTCGATCTCCTGCCTGCGCCCGATCAGGCCCGTTCCATTCTCGGTTGTCTTACCCCCGTATATCGTACCGTCAGCCGAGAACAACTCGCCGCTCTCGGTAACCAGGTCGACGCCGAGGGACCTCATCTCTTCCAACAGCGCAAGCGCGTTTTCGGTTTCTTTCACCACGAGCGTCCGGTGAAGCAGCGCGTGTACCGGAGAATGCTCGCCCTTGAGGAAGTCAGACGCTCTACCCACCACGCCTTCCGCGTCCGGCGCCGTCCAGGGCGCGCCGTTACCGTTCGAAAGGGAGTCCAAGGGCAGAAATGCCGCCGAACCGAGGTCGCCCGCCTGCAGATAGTCGATGGCTTTCAATGCATCAGCCGCTTCGTCCACCAGCAGACATTCCAGCGCACGTCCCAGGGCAGCTTCGATGGCTGTCGCGTACCGTCCGTCCACTTCAATACGGTCCGCAACCACGCCGCGCACGCGATCGACAAATGGAGATTCCACAACCAGCGCGCGGACGCCGCTCGAATACCCCTCGAATCCCTCGCGAAGCTTTTTCAGCAGTCCGATCCTCGCATCGTCGGCCTCCCTGCTGGCCAGCAGCCGGTTGCGCGCTTCCGTCATTTTCTCCTGTTGTTCGCGTAGCCGTCCGTACTCCGCGGCGTCAGCTTGCCTGAGACGGACCTTGTCGGCCACGTCGCATTCCAGACGATCGATCTGCCGTTCCGCCACCTGGCTTGTGGCGTCAGCCTCCTCTTTGCGAAGCGCCGACTGCCTCGAGTCGGCTTGAAGGCGGGCCTGACGTTGCTCAATACCTTCCAGTCTTTCCCGTCCGCGTTCCAGCCGGACGCTTCCTTCACTGAGTTCATCCATGGCGCTTATCAGTTGGGTATTTTGTTCGTCCGCGTGGGTTCTCCGCGCGTCAAGCGCCCGGTTCCTCGCTTCCAGTTCGTCGCGCTCCGCCTCCAATGCGCCCTCCGCGTGCAGCAATGCCTCGCGGGCCTCCACCCCCAGCCGCCGCGCCTCCGCTGCTTCCTTCCGTGCCGTATCCCGCCGGGCCGCCATGTCTTCCTGTCGCCGGTCCGCCTGCTTCAGGAAGGCGTCAATGGATCGGATTCTCTCTTGCGCCACCTGGATATGCGTGTCTTTCCTGTGCACGAGTTGACTCTGCCTGCTCACTTCCGCGTTCGCTTCTCTGAGCGCCTGATCGCGTCTGGTCAGTTCAGACCTGACTTCCTCGAGGCGGGCTTCCAGTCGGACGACGTCCCCCGCGGCCACCTCGACGTCCTCTTTCAGGGATGCCGTCTCATCCGCGATCGGGTGGGACCTTTCGGACATCCGAAAGAACCGGTATCTTCCCAGCCGGACTTCGAGGTCCTTCATCTGGTCCGAAAGCTGCCCGTAGAGGCGGGCTTTCCGCTCCTGCCGGGCGAGTGACTTCACCTGGCGCTCGACTTCCGCCATCACGGCATCCACTGTCTGCAGGTCCTGCCTGACGGACTCCAGACGGTTCCACGCCGCCCGACGCTGTACCTTGTACCGCGTTACGCCCGCCGCCTCTTCGAACAGCCGCCGCCTCTCTTCGGGTTTGTCGCTGATGATCTCGTCCATCATCCCCTGCTCGATTACGGAATAGGCGTGTGCGCCCAGCCCCGTATCCATCAGGAGATTCTGAATATCCTTCAACCTGCACGGGACCTTGTTGAGCAGATAGTCGCTTTCTCCGGACCGGAACAGCCGGCGGGTCACGGTCACTTCGGTGTAGTCAATCGGCAGAATCCGTTCCGCATTGTCGACGGTGATGGACACCTCGGCCATGCCCAGCGGTTTCCGGTTCCGCGTCCCTGAAAAGATCACATCCTCCATATTGTTGCTGCGCAGCGACCTGACCCGCTGCTCGCCCAGCGCCCAGCGAAGGGCGTCCACCACGTTGGATTTGCCGCAGCCGTTGGGACCCACAACGCACGTAATGCCCTTCTGCAGCGAGAGATCCAGTTGTTGTACGAAGGATTTGAAACCCAATGCCGTCAGTCGGGAAAGGTACAAAGTTCCGCCTCCTGAAAAACACAGACATCCGGCCCTTCAGGTCGAGTCGGATATAGCGCTACAGCACGGAGGTAACGAGAGCCGCGCCGATCCGCCGTATCGTGACCCGGACTGCGCCGGACGCTCGCCATTGGCCTGAAATAGCGAGTATGAGAATGAAAGGGGAATGATGGGGAGGTGAGGAATACGCAACAGATTGGGGAATAATCCGCTGCGGTGTTTGAAAAGTACTACATCTTGTAGCGCCCGTCAAGACCTAATTCCCCTGTGCGACGGACGGGGCCTTTCGACACCGGCTTTTTTGATTTCCAACCGCCGGTTTTTGGCGTACTTTACCGGATCGTACATACGACCCAATTTCCGGAAGTCCTTAATGCGCAGCGCATTTTCCGATCCTGTCGTCAGAATCGAAAAGGTCGTCCTCCACGGCACGCGCCCGCGCAACATCGGATCCAACGCACGTATCGGCGTACACGGCCCGGACGTCACCGATCCGGTTGTGCGCATCAGCACCTCGGGCGGCGCCTCGGGCATCGGCTGGTCTACCCTCGACAGGCAGCGCGCCGAAGCACTTTTGGGAATGCGCCCCTCCGAGCTTTTTCAATTTCCGGTCGGGTCAACCGGCGATGGCGCGGCCATAGACCTTCCCCTGTGGGATCTGGCCGCCAGATGTGAAGGCGTGCCCCTCTATCGACTCCTGGGCGCGCGCGGTTCCCGGGAAGTCGAACTCTACGACGGCTCCATCTACATTGACGATCTGGGAGCCACCGACGACCAGGCGCGGCGGATCTTCCGCGAGGAAGTCCGAACCGGGCACGATTACGGCTACCTAAATTTCAAGATCAAGATCGGGCGCGGCGCGCGGTGGATGCCCGTCCGGGAAGGAACGGACCGGGACGTGCTGGTGATCCACGCGGTCCGGGAGGCCGCGGGACCGGATGCGAAAATCCTCATAGACGCCAACAACGGAACCACGCTCAACATCGCTCTGGACATCCTTGAACGCTGCCGGGACGCGGAAGTCTATTGGTTCGAAGAGCCCTTTCCCGAAGACCGGGCGTTCAACGAGGCGTTCAAGGAAGCCATCGACCGGAAGGGTTACAATACGCTCGTGGCGGACGGGGAGTCCGGGCCGCCTCCGCCTGACTTCTTCGATATGGTCGAAAGTGGATGGATCGACATCGTGCAGCACGATTTTCGCTACAAGGGGCTGACGTGGTGGAAAGCCGCCGCGGACCGCATCGAGCCCTGGGGCGCCAAGTGTGCCCCCCATTGCTGGGGAAGTGTCGTCGAACGATTCGCCCACGCCCACTTCGCCGCTTCCATTTCCAACTACAGCCTCCTGGAAGCGGCCCCGGCGGACATGCCGGGCATCGCCCTGGACGGATGGCAGATGCGCAACGGCAGGCTGATCGTGCCCGATACACCCGGCGCGGGATTCGACGTCGAACCGGACGCGCTGGAAACGGGCGTGGAGTCGGAGGGCGGATTCCGTGTCAGCATCGATGATCGCCAGCGATCCCGCTGACCCACAAATCCAGAAAGGACGTGCATGCCCACGTACAACATCGCCGTACTCCCAGGAGACGGCGTCGGCCCGGAAGTCGTCGCGGAAGCGCTCAAAGTGCTTCTGGCGCTCGAGGAGCCGCATCCTGATCTTCGTTTCACCTTCTCCGAACATCCGGTCGGCGCCGGGTGTTACGCCGAAACCGGTGATGACCTCCCCGAAGCCACGCTCGACGCCTGCAAGAATGCCGACGCCGTGCTTTTCGGTTCCGCCGGCGACCCGGACATCCGCTTCCCCGACGGTACGGAAATCGCGCCGCAACTGACGCTGCGCTTCGAACTGGACCTCTACGCCGGAATCAGGCCAATCAGGAAATATCATGGCGTGCCGCCGCTTCTGGACGGAAATCCGCCGCTCGACTACGTTATCCTGCGTGAGAATACCGAGGGCCTCTACGCCTCCCGCGGCGCCGGGGTCCGGCTTGGAGACAGCCTTGCCGTGGATAACATGGTCATCACCCGCGCCGGTACCGAGCGGATCGTCAGATACGCCTTTGAAATCGCAAAGCAGCGGAAGGGGGCGCCCGCAGACGGCAGGAGCCGCGTCACCTCCGTCGACAAGGCCAACATTCTGAAGAGCATGGCCTTTTTCAGACAGATCTACGACGAGGTCGCCGAATCCTATCCGGACGTCGAACGGGACTATGCCTACGTGGACGCATTCACCGTGTACCAGTTGCGCAACCCCTCCTGGTACGACGTGGTCGTCGCCGAGAATATGTTCGGCGACATCATCTCGGACCTGGCCGCCGCAACCATCGGCGGCATGGGGATGGCGCCCTCGGCCGACGTCGGCGACCGCTACGGCGTCTTCCAGCCATCCCACGGCACCGCGCCGGATATCGCCGGGAACGGCATCGCCAACCCCATGGCCCAGATCCTCTCCGCCGGAATGATGCTGTCCTGGCTGGGCGCGCGCCATGACGATCCGGAGGCCATCGCCGCCTCCGACACAATCGACCGCGCCGTCGATCGGGCGCTGGAGAATCCGAAGAACCACCCGGCCGATCTGGGAGGCGACGCCGGGACAACCGAGGTGGGAGACGCGGTGGCTGAGGCCGTCGCGAATGCCGTTCCCGGGAGCGAGGGCATCCCTGCCGTCGACGGCGAATAGGACAGGTCTTTGCGCCGCCATTCCAAATGTGGATTCGGACGGAAGGGAAGCAATGGGTACTAGAGGTGGAAATTCGTCGGAGGCTCGAAGTTCGAGGGCAGGGATGCCCTCGCTCCGGATATCGGCGGATCACGACGTGAAAGCGGGCAGATTGCCTTCGGTCGCAGGGTGCTCGTGCCCGGTGTAATTCACAGAAGGAATTTCACATGACCAAAAAAGAAAAGAAGCGTCTCGTCAACCGCGCCGTCGCCGCCGAGTCGAAACGAGCCAGGGAACTTTCGAGGAAGGTGCACGGCTGGGCGGAACGGCCCTTCCGCGAGGTCAAGTCCTCCCGGGCCATCGGGGAATATCTGGCATCACGGGGCTTCGAGGTCGAATTCCCTTTCAAGAAGATTCCCACGGCATTTCGCGCTACCCGGGGAACCGGAGAGCCGGCGGTCGGACTGCTGGGGGAGTACGACGCGCTGCCCAACTGCGGCCCCGAAGAAGGTCAATGGGGTCACGGCTGAGGTCACAACCTTCTGGGCGTTGCCCCGGCCGTGGGTGCGGTCGCCGCTGCGAAAGTCCTCGATTCAACCGGAACACCGGGCAAAATCGTCTATTATGGCTGTCCGGCGGAGGAAACCCTGGGAGGCAAAGTGTACATGGCCCGCGACGGCGCCTTTCGGGACCTGGACGTCTGCCTTGCGTGGCATCCGGACGATGCTTCGGGCGTCAACAACTACGGCGGGTCGTCGCTGGACTCCCTCGTCTATGAGTTCTTCGGCCGCACCGCCCACGGCGCGTCGGCCCACCGGGGCCGCAGCGCGCTGGACGGGGTGATGCTCACGGATATCGCCGCCAACTATCTCCGGGAGCATGTCCCCGAAAACGTCAGGATCCATTCCGTGATCCGCGAAGGAGGCGACGCACCCAACGTGGTGCCGGCCTATGCCAAGATCTGGTACTTCGTTCGAGGCAAGGACCGCGCGCAGGTCGACGAAGTGCGTGAACGCCTCACCGCCTGCGCCCGGGGCGCCGCCAGGGCGACGGATACGAAGATGAAATGGTCGCGCATCACCGCCGTGTACCCGCGTCTGCCGAACAAGGCGATGTGTGAGATCGTCCGTAAAAACCTCAAACTCTTCGGGCCTCCCAGGCCGACGGAAGCCGACGTAGAGCACGCCGAAGCCCTCGGCTACAAGAAGGGATTCAACACGAAGATCGCCAAGGGCAGCGGCTCGCAGGGCAGGGGATCTACGGATGAGGACAACGTATCCTGGCTGGCCCCTCTGGGACGCTTCGAGATGGTCTGCTACGCGAAGGGAACCCCCGGCCACCACCGGGACATGGCCGCGCAGGCCGCCCTGCCCTTCGCCGAGCGCGCGGTCCGGCAAACAGCCAAAGTCTTCGCCGGGAGCGCTGTCGACCTGTGCCGGGACCCGGAGAAATTGAAAAAAGCGCGCGCGGAGTTCGAAAAACGCTCCGACGGATTTACATACGATCCGCTGGTCAGCAAGAGACAGAAAGTACCCGTTGATCCGCCGTAGCGCACGCGCAAAAACCATTCATCCGATCCGCGAAGCCACTCAGCCCAGGATAAACCACATGCCGGAAATCACCCTTGAAGAAGCGCAGGCGGTCCACGATCGCTGCCTGATCGTCGACGGCCACAACGACACGCCCGTGGAGCACGTACACCGGGGCGATCGTCCCATGGACCTGAAAAAACGGGACCTCGCGTATCACGTGGACATTCCGCGGATGCGGGAAGGCGGGTTCGACGCCGGCTTCTTCGTGGTCGGGAACGGGCCCACGGCGAACGTCAGGGTTACCCTGGAGCAGACCCTGGCGTCGGTGGATCTGTATCCCGACGACCTGATGCTGGTGTTCTCGTCACGGGACGTCGAACGGGCGAGAGAGACCGGTAAAATCGGCGTCCTGCTTACGATCGAAGGCGCCGGACGCTGGCTGGAAGGCGAAATGGATACACTGCGTCTCTACTACCGCCTGGGCGTTCGGTGCATCGGAATCACCCACGGCGAGGGTGGCGACGACCCCTCCCTGCTGCAGGGCAGCAGGAGTTCTTTCGGACCATGTACGCCTGTAGACCGCGAACGGGAACGCAGAAATGCCGTCGGGTTGACGGACTTCGGAAAGGCCGTTCTGAAGGAAAGCAACCGGCTGGGAATCATCACGGACCTGGCCCATATCAACGACAAGGCGTTCTACCAGGTGCTGGAGCAGTCTTCGCTCCCGGTGACGATGACCCATACTGCGGCCTTCTCCGTCTGCAACCACTGGCGCTGCCTGACCGACGATCAGCTCAGGGCGCTGGCCGGGGCCGGCGGGGTGATGGGCATTGCGTTTGTCCCTGGGTTTATCGATCCGGAAGATCCTTCCGTGGACCGAATGGTCGACCATATCTGTTACGTGGCGGACCTGGTCGGCATCGACCACGTCGGCGTCGGCTCCGACTACGACGGCATGGGTTCTAAGATGCCTGTCTTCGGAGACGTCTCGAAGCTTGTGCGCCTCACCCGCGCGATGCTCGCCCGCGGTCTAACCGAGAACGAAATCCGAAAGGTGTGGGGAGGGAACTTCCTTCGTCTCTTCCGCCAAACCCTGGACCGAAGACAGGCGTAAACAACGCGCCCATCTCCCGGCGAGTTTCCGTATCAGTCTCACTGCCACGCACGGATCCGTCGTCGGGCAATTCGAAAGGGCTCGCAGATGAAAGCCAGACGTCTCCAGATTCCCGGTATTCGACGGATGGAGGTGGCGCCGTTCGAAACGGGGCCCTTGCCGGATGACGGCATCCTTCTCGAAAACGAGTACACCGCCGTCAGCGTGGGCACCGAGATCCACGGATGGACCCACGGCGGAGAACCCGGGAATCCCGTAAGGTTTCCCCGCGCCACCGGGTATTGCAACGTCGGCACTGTGATGGAAGTCGGCAAAGACGTTGAAGGCATTCGCCCGGGCGACCGCGTCGCCGGCCAGGGCAACCATGCCAGCCACAGCATTCTCTACGGCGGGAGAGCCTTCTACGTGAAGGTCCCGGATTCCGTGTCGTCCAGGGCCGCCGCCTTTATGGTCATGGGCGCTATCGCCATCCACGGAGTCCGCGTGGCGCGCATCGAACTGGGCGAGGTTGTCGTCGTCATCGGCCTGGGAATTGTCGGTCAGCTCGCGGCAACCCTCGCGCGGCTCTCCGGCGCCCTTCCCGTTGTCGCCATGGATCTGGACGGTTTTCGCCTGGACATCGCCCGCAGCCGCGGCGCCGCCATCTGTATCAATCCCGGCGACGTGGACGACATCATGGACGCGGTCGGACAATACTGCGTGGAAGACGGCGCCAACGTCGTCATGGAAGCGACCGGCAAACCCGCCGTGTATCCCACCGCCGTCCGGCTCGCGTGTACGGCAGGCCGTGTGGTCGCGTTGGGCTCCCCGCGCGGCACCGTCGACATGGACTTTCTGGCCGATGTGCATCTGCGGGAAGTCAGCATCCTGGGCGCCCATCAGCCCAAAACGCCGGAGGCCGACCACATATACTACCGATGGGCGAAGGAACGGGACCGCAGGCTGGTGATGCGCCTGATGGGCGAGGGCAAATTGCCGGTCGAAGACCTTATCACCCACGTCGCGGATCCGGAACAGTGCCAGGAGATCTACACCATGCTCGCCGACGATCCGACAGATGCACTGGGCGTTGTGTTCAAATGGAAGTAGTGCCTTCTGCAAGGAATACGACCTGACCTTACACGCCGTTTCGCACCGGTCCCCTCTGTGCCTTTTGTGGCCAATTTAGCTGTTGTCGTTTTTCGTTTTGAGGCCAACCTCCGAAACGAAAGGGCGCGAGCATGTTTTACAGGACGTCGGAAGGCCACGGGTTGCAGCGGGATCCCTTCAACGCCATCGTCGCGCCTCGACCGATCGGATGGATTTCATCCATGGACGCGCAGGGTACGATCAACCTCGCGCCGTACTCGTTCTTCAACGCGGTGGCCTACGTACCGCCGCAGGTCATGTTCGCCGCGACAACCACGCACAGCCATGGCGGGTTGAAGGATTCGATCAGGAACGCGCAGGAAACCGGCGAATTCGTGGTCAACCTGGCCACCTGGGAGCTTCGGACGCAGATGAACGCCACTGCCGTGCCCGCCCCGGGACACGTCAACGAATTCGAATACGCCGGCGTCACCCAGGCGCCGTCGGTGCTTGTAAAGCCGCCCCGCGTGGCCGAAAGCCCGGTCCATCTGGAGTGTATCCATACCCGGACGGTGGAACTGCCCACGGGCGATCCGGACGATCCGAACACGGTTGTCTTCGGTCAGGTAGTTGGCATCCACATTGCCGACTGGGCCATCAAGGAAGGCCACGTCGACACCGTGGCGCTCAGACCCGTAGGGCGTCTCGGGTACCTGGACTACGTCTGCGTTAGCGAATCTTTCTCGATGGAACGCCCCACATGGCCCTGAGACAAAAAATGACCCTATCGGGGCCTTGAACGATTTGCGGTTTCTTCGGTATCGCCTATGTCATCCGATCTCCTGAACAGCATCAGTTCCAACTTCGGCGCAATCGATTGGGCGATTGTCGGCCTGTATATGCTCGGCACGGTCGCGATCGGTCTATACGCCAACCGTTACATCCGCAACATGAGCGACTATATCGTCGCCGGTCGTTCGTTGAAACCGTATCTCGCCGTCGCCACCATGATCGGCAGCGAACTGGGGCTCGTGACGGTCATGTATTCCGCACAGAAGGGATTCACGGGCGGGTTCGCCGCCTTTCACATCGGGCTAATCGCAGGTATCGTGACCCTGATCATCGGCCTGACCGGGTTCATCGTGGTCCCGCTTCGCGAACTGGGCGTGATGACGATTCCCGAGTTCTACGAAAAGCGCTTCAGCCGGGGCGTCCGCATCTTCGGCGGCCTGCTGCTCGCCCTTTCCGGCATCCTCAATATGGGTCTGTTCCTGAAAGCGGGCGCGATCTTTGTCGCCGGCCTGACCGGTATCACAAACCCCACGTCGGTCGGCCTGATCATGACCGTCATGCTCCTGTTGGTTTTGATTTATACCATTCTCGGGGGCATGGTCTCGGTTGTGATCACCGACTACATCCAGTTTATCGTGCTCTCCGTGGGCGTTATCGTCACCTGTGGTATTGCCGTAGACAGGCTTGGCTGGTCGGCGATCGTGGATACGGTCGCGTCAATTCACGGCGAGCCCGGGTTCGATCCGCTTCACGCGGGGGGTGGGTTCGGACCGTCGTACGTCGTCTGGATGATCTTCACTGCCGGGATCGTCTCCTGCGCCGTGTGGCAGACCGCGGTCATGAGAGCATGCGCCGCCGAGAGTACCTCGGTGGTTAAAAAACTCTACGCCTGGTCGGCCATCGGATTCCTCGTTCGATTCATGGTTCCCCAGTTTCTGGGAATCTGCGCCCTTGTCTATCTCTACCAGAACGATGTGACCCGTTCGGTCTTCTTCTCCGCCGCTGGGGCGCCCACGGGAAATGCCGACCTGACCCTTATGGCCATGCCCGTCTTCCTCAGCCAGATCCTGCCCGCCGGTCTCATCGGTCTGATAGGCGCGGGGCTGCTTGCCGCATTCATGTCCACCCACGACAGCTACCTGCTCTGCTGGTCCTCGGTGCTCACGCACGACGTGGTCGCCCCCGCCACCGGCGATACCCTTTCCACGCGCGCGCGCCTGACCCTCTCCCGGGTCTTCATATTTGTCATCGGCGCCTTTCTGCTCGTGTGGGGGCTCTGGTACGAGCTCGGCCAGGACCTCTGGGACTACATGCTCGTAAGCGGCGCCATCTACTTCACGGGCGCGTTCGCCCTGCTTCTCACCGGCCTCTATTGGAAGCGCGCCAGCACCGCCGGGGCGTACCTCGCCCTTGTGGCGGGCGCCGCTGCCGTTGCAGGTCTGACGCCTGTAAAGAGGGCCCTGGGTCTGGACGCCTTCACCGGCGCGCACATCGGCCTGGGGGTGACCGTTCTGGCGCTCGTCCTGATGGTTCTCGGCTCCCTTCTGTTTCCCGACCGTTCACGAGACGAAAAGGAGACGTGATCCATGGCATTCTGGGTTCCTTTCTGGGGCGCCGTGCTCCTCATCGGATTGCTGATTTTCGCAATGGTCACCGTTATCGTGGGCATCGGCGGCTTTTTCAACGTCAGGTCTCTGTTCGAATCCATCGACCGCCAGCATCGGATGGAAGATGAGAAGGAGTAGAGAGCGGGGAGACGGAAGAGGGTAGACGGTAGAAGAAATCCTTGCCCCGTATGTTATTCCTCCTCGCCTCCGGCACGTGAAGAAACCTCTCAAGGCAGGCAATCTCTCCCCTCTCCCGTCTTACGTCTCACCGCATTCAGGCGACCGGCGGTCGCCTGAATAGTACATCATGGCGTACAATGCTAACAGGAAACAGGACGAAATGCTGAACATTGCGGTCATCGGAGCCGGAAATATAGCTCAGAGGCACCTGGAAGTACTCACCGACCTTCGCGAGGGGCATGTGACGACGCTCGTGGACACCAACCTCCGCGTGTTGGAAGAGACTGGAGCGCGGTTCGGCGTGGCGAATCGCCTGAACTCGCACGAGAGCCTTCTGGAAGGGGAACGGCCGGACGCCGTTTTCGTTCTCGTGAGTGTTCTCCAGGTCGCGGCGGTCGCCGCAGACTTCATCCGGTCCGGTATCCCGACCTTTCTGGAAAAGCCGCCCGGCCTCTATACGTCCCAGACCCGTGCGCTGGCCGATCTGGCGCGAGCGGCGGGTACGCCGGCGATGGTGGGTGTAAATCGCCGGTTCTATTCCACACTTCTCAAGGGCAGGGAGCTGATCCTCGAATCCGGGCCGGTGCAAAGCGTCACTGTGGACGCCCACGAAGATATCCAGCGGGTCCGGGTAAACCCGAAATTTCCGGAAGAGGTCATGAAACGCTGGAGCGTGGCAAACGGCATCCACGCTCTGGACCTGTTGCGATTCTTCGGAGGTGACGTGGCGAACGTCCAGCCGATGCACCACACGGTGGAAGGTCCCATGCCGGACTGCTGTTCGGCGCTGTTGACCTTCGCGGGCGGGGCTGTCGGGCGTGCCTCTATGGACTGGTTCGCTCCGGGCGGGCACCGCGTGGAAGTGCGCGGCAACGGGGTTACCTTCACGTCGGCTCCTGGGCAGTCCGCAACTGTCAAACGCAGGGGTGTACAGCCTGAGAACGTCGAAGGGGATGACGTTGATCGCCGCTACAAGCCGGGATTCTACCAGCAGGATCGCACGTTTCTGAGATGGGTCCGGAACGGAGGCGCGCTTCCGTTCCCGGCCTGCAGTCTGGACGATGCGTTGAAGACGATGGAGATGATCGACGCCATCTCGGGGAATTCGTCGTTCAATCCTCCGAGTTGCCGTCAATCGTCTCCTGCAGAAGCCGAACGGCCGTCTGAATGAGAAAGTCGCCGGCTTCTTCGGTGCCCTGGCCAGCGCCGGCTTCGTACCCGCCCCTGGCTTTTTCTCCGGGAAGTCCCACGTAGCTCACGCCGCGCCCATTGGCATACCCGATGACAAGCGTGTGCGGGAGGGGTGAACGCGCCTGAATCTCGCGCGCGAGCCCGTTGAGGGGTTCTCCGGGCAGCACGGCCAGGGCGAAGGGTCCGCAGACAACCACCTGAATCTCGACCGGCCGGATGTCGGCGCCTGCTTGTTTTCGCGCTTCGGATACGAGTGGCAGGCCGGCAATCCCCGTTGAAATCCTCAGAGGTGATGACGTCAGGCGTTGGGAGTTCCGAGCCGCCGCGATGGCCCGTTCCGCAAAGAAACGGGCCATTTCCGTGCGCGCCTCTTCTCCTCGCGCGACCGGAACGACGTCGCCCGCGCAGCCCTGCAAGAAGAAGGTCTCGCCGCCCAGAACCTTCGAAATCCGCTCATTGGCCGGTCCTGGCCAGTCGGCCGAAACCCCACGGTGGAAGGGGTAGATGGAAACGGAGTGACAGGGCAGGCTGTAAATGGTGGCGACGCTGGTGTTGTCCGCGCCCTGAAGAGTGAGCACGGTCAGGGTGGGATCCAGCGATCCGAAACGCAGTCCGTCGGGCAGCGTATGCGGATCTTTGGGCCGGAACATCGTAACGACGTTTCCGTCGGGGTCCAGGGGCCGCCGGTTGAACAGCCATTCCGAGGCATTTGCACGGCCGATGTTTATCGTGACGGGCTGCAGGCGGCTCTGCGCCCGTTTCAGGACGTCCGCGCATCTTTCCGGCAGAAGCCGGCTCCAGGCTTTGAAGACAGGATCGTCCAGTATGGCTCTCAGCCGTTCGCTCTTTCGGCCCGGAAACGTGGACGGGACATACGGAGAACGGGGCGAGGAGTGGGTGTGCGAGGCAGCCACGAGGACGTGCGATTCGGGGATGCCCGTTGCGCCGCGAACCGCCCGGCGCACGTCGACGACGCATTCCTCCGTCGCGTCGATGAGATCCCAGCAGATCAGAGCGAACTCGGTAGCGCGGTCCGAGAGGACGAGCCCTCGCAGGGCGAGCGGATCCAGGACCCCGTCGTAGGGTTTCCCGTCTACCCAGTTCACCATCGCCGGATCGGGCGTGACGTCGGTCCTGGCCGCGCCGGCTGCAAGCGCGACTTCAGCGCCTGACGCACGTTTCCTTGTCAGGTGAAAGACCATCACGAAGAGAAGCAGAATCACGACTATCGACATAAGCGTTGCCTTGTCCCTGGACGCACCCTCGGACCCGGGTCCTTCTAACGAACCGATTCGGCCAGGTCCAGGGCTTCTTTCACGAGCAGTTCGCCACAGCCTGGGGCGTAGGGAGACACGCGGGATTCATAGCCGCCCTCCCGGTACGCCCGGCGGACCGGAATGTATCCTGCACTGTCGTTGCTGAGACTCACAACCAGGACCGGAGAGGCATCCAGGGCTTTCTTGATACGAAGTCCGAGTTCGACGAAGGCTTCTCCCGGCAGCCCGATGACCGGGATATCGCCGAGCCAAAACACCTGGATTTCCGTAGGGCGGGTTTTGCGCCCTCGCCCTCGACGATTGCGCAGCGGCAATTCGATCGATCTTCTGGCCGCGCGGATACGGACCCGGTCGGTCGTCCGGATCCACTGAAGCGCGTTCAACGCGCAGCCGCCGAGCGACAGGCCCACCTGGCGTTTGGACCGCCCCTGGCGCTGGATGGGTACGATATTGCCCGCGCAGCCCAGGGCGAACAGGCAGATGCCGCCTTCCACGGATTCGATCAGGTCCATGGCGTATCCCGGATAGTCGGCGGTAATCTCATACATGCGGTCCGTGCTGGAGACGGGATGGCAGGCGAAGTTGACAAGCGTGGCGATGGTGTCGCCGTCGGCTTCTCCTTCGATCTTCAGAAGGCCGACTTCCTGATCCACCGGACCGAACTTCAATCCCTCGTAGGGCGGCGGCAGCGTGAGGCTCATTTGCACCTTCCCGTCGTTCCGGATAAGCCGCCGGTTGTAGCTGATACCTTCGGCGCGGGTGGCGCCTGCGCCGAGGCGGGCGGGGCGAAGCCGGTCGTGCGCGAGCTTGACGGCGGAGGTCAGCTTTGCCGCCAGCACGTCCGCATACGACCGGTCATAAGCATCCGCTTCGTCGTCCTCGGTCCCGCCCTGCCTGACGGCCGGACCGAAATGGGTGTGGGAACCGGTCATCCACACCCGGTCGGGGCCAAGTCCGACACTTGCTTCGACGAGCCCGCGGACCCGCGCCGCGAGCTCCCGGTGGATGCCGATGAGGTCGGTGGTAATCAGCGCGACGCAGGTACAGCCGTCATCCAGCACCAGCGCTTTTGCGTGAAGTTCGTCGTGGATACTCTCGCTTCCTCGGTCGCGCGCCGAATAACCGGCCATCGGCCCGCCAATAAACGGGGTAATGTTGACCTTTGAGGCGCCTGCCCTGAGCATGGTTGTTCTCCAGAATTCGCCGGCGTCCGGCTTCAATGCCTCCCCGGAGCGGTTCCGGCCATCGTGGAATGTGCGAATCGGATCGCAGATCCTATGAGTTTGCGATCTCCTCCGCGGTGAGTGCGCGGCGGTAGAGACGAAGATCCCTGAGCCGTCCGTTGAAGGTGTCCACGCCTCCGGCGCCGATCTTGAGGGGCTTATCGTTCGAAAGATCGAATTTCGATGCATTGAAAGTCGAAGAGGCGGAAACCTGCTCGCCGTCGACGTAGAGAAGGAGGCGGTTGTTCCGGCGGACCGCTACGAGATGCCGCCAACCCGGCGCGAGTTCGTGATCGTGACTCACGTTGGCGCCGGCCTCCATCGCGTAGACGCGGCCGGAAGGCAGCGTGCCCCCAAACAGTTTTCCCCGGTAAACGGCCATGGACCAGACGCGGCGGTATCTGACGTCCGGGGTCGTGTCGAGCTGGCCGGTCAGGGTCCAGGTGTCACCCCCGTCGTACCGGTACACCTGGCCCAGAGGCAGGGTCCCGGCGTAGAGCTTGCCGTTGTACACGGCCATCGCCATGACTTCCATTTCCTCTCCCAGGCGTCCAACGCACATCCATGGATCAATTCCGTCGTCCCGGAAGACCTTGCCCTCCGGCCAGGTGCCCACGTGGAGTCTGCCGTTGTGGGCGGCGAAGGAATAGACTTGGTTCACGCCCTCCTGACCGCCGGCGTGCGCCCACCCGGTCCCGCCGTCGTATCGGAAGACGCCGCCGGCGCTTTCCCCTTCGTTTCCCGCGCCGTAAAGATGTCCGTTGAAAACGCCCAGGGACATCATGCGGCGACCCGGGGTGCCGCAGTGGCTCCAGACGTCACCGCCGTCGTAGCGGAAAACGCCCTGGCTGTAGAGGGGGATCGCGTAGAGGCTGCCCCGGTAGACGGCCATTCCGGCGCAGGAGTCAGCGCCTTCCATGTGGCCGATAGGTGTCCAGCCGGTACCGCCTTCGTACCTGAACATGTTGCCTCCCGGGTTCTGGTTCTCGGATTCCGGGAGCGCTGAACCTCCGGCCTTGTAGCGGGACGAACCCGCGTACAGCGTGCCGTTGAACACGCACAGCGATGCCATGGTATTACACGTGTCCGGGTGCCCGCAGTCGATCCATCCCGTGTCTCCATCGTATCTGTAGACGCCTCCGGACTCGTCGGCGCCCGTCTCGAACGTGCCCGCATACAGGTCGCCCTCGAAGACGCAAAGAGAATAGACGCGCAGGTTGTTTCCGGGGCGGCCGCAGTCGATCCATTCGCCGGAATGCCCGCTGTCGATCCCGAAATGAAGGTGGCGGTAGTTGGCCTGGGCCGCCGTCACGCCGGCGTTGTTCGCGAGTCCGAAGTTGACGCCCTTGCGCGTGTCGGGATCGTATTTGCTGAGGATGTCTCCCGGTATGTCGTCCAGGATTTCGTCGGTATGTACGTGGACGGATATGGAGAAGTCATCCGAACCGAAGTCGAGCGGCCGGTTGGAGGGTACCAGGATATGGGCGCCGCGGCCGTCGAAACGTGCGCCGTCGGGTGAAAACGCCACACCGTGATTTTCACCGTGGCTGACGCCGGCATGGTCCCGGCAGTCGCCGTCCAGTTTCCAGTGTGCGATCAAGGCTGAGTCTTCGTTCATCGGGTTCTCCCTCGTTGGTACGTCTGTCCGTCCCGGTTCAAGTCTCCATGGACGCCCGCAAAACAAGAAAACGTGGGTTGCAGCGCCAGCGATCGACGCCGGTCAGGCGAAGTTGAAGCGTGTCGCCTACGTTCACTGGCACTGGCGCGTGGACCCGGGTTTTGATGGGAAACTCCTCAAGTTCAATGAGGGCGCCGTTGCGGCCGGGATGGAGCACGACTGCACGGAAAGTCCGGTCTCCTGATGCTGCAAGCTGGTTGAGTACCATGGATCGTTCACGGCGGAAGCGGAGTCTCGCATGGCTCGCGTTTTCCTCGTGCGCCCGGTACCGGACGGGATCGAGTTCAGCGGCGGTGTAGAGTGGATTGCCGGTTTCAAGATAGTGGACGATCTGCCTCTGGATCAACAGGTCCACATATCGATCTCCGGGTGCGACGGCCGCGCAGCGTGCGCAAACCCCGAGTCCGAAATGAGCGGCGGGTTCGGCGCTGTACGCCGGGTAGGGCGTCCGACGGCGGATTTCGTGGCGGCGCACGATCGGGTGTTGGATTTCCTCGAGTTCGCGCCGGTTCTCGACCGCGTCCTGGACAATGAAAACAGCGGGGATATTGCGATGCACGCACCACTTGCCCGTTTCCACGGCGGCCAGCAGGGCCATTTCGTCGTGAACTGCGGCCGTGCGGTCGGTCGGGTCCGTACGATGGATGACGATCCCCTCTTTCACGGTCCTGACCTGCGCGTGGCCGAAATTCTCAAACGCGCCGTTGCGCCTGCGCTGCTCGCGGAGGGAATCGGCCAGATTCATCAGGACTCCCAGGGTTCCGGCTAGCGGATGATGCTTCCCCTCATCCATCCTCTGTACTTCATCGGAGGAGAGACGGGTTCGCAGCCTGATCGCCGAGCGGACGATGCGGAGGTCTCCGATATTCAGACTTCGATCGAGCTTCCATAACAGGCTGAGCGCGGGACGATGATGATTCACGCTGAACCTGCCGATGTCGTCCGCGAATCGCGGCGGCAGCATGGTCAGTGAAAGGTCGGGCAGCCGGAGCGTTGCGAGCCTGTCGGAAGCCGTCCTGTCCAGGGCGGACCCGGCGGGTATGCAGGCGGAAATATCCGGGACATGGACGCCGAGTTCGTATCCTCCCCGCCACCGGCGTCTGAGTGAGAAAGCGAGTTCCGGCTGGTCGTCGGAGCCCGTGCACAGGGAGAAGAACGCGCGCCTGGGTCTTCGACGGCCTTTCAGGATTCGCGGCATGTCGATATCTTCGGCCTCTTTCAGGGCGCCGGCCGGAAAGTCAGGTGTGAGATCCGCGCGGAGGAGGTCCAGATTCTCGTCGGGCCGCCAGATGCGTTTCCGGACCATCAGCTCGAATGCGTACTGCTGAAGGTCTCCCTTCACGTCGTCCATTTGGTGGAGCATCTCCCGGGTTCTCCCGCCCCCGTCCGCTTCCGTTCCCCACAGCGCGTAGCTCCTGATCCGTTCGAGCCAGTTGCGCTGCTTTCCCGTAAGCGTTTCCGGATCGTAACCCTCCTCGTCGCTCCCAAGCCAGTAAAGGAATTCCGTCAGTTCGTGGGTGATTCTCTCCTTTCCCGTGAGCTGGTTGCTTCTGTTTTTTACCTGGTGCGCTTCGAGCGGACGACAGGCGTCTAGTCGGGTCCGTACGAAGTATGGGCACGCGGAATCCAGGTGAATGTAGAGCGCAAGCCAGCGTGAGGGGTCGGGGTCGTCACCCCAGTAAAGCGCGCCGATGTCCGCAATGTCGATAACGGAGTGGTCGTCCTTGAAAGCGTGCCAGATCTCCCTGAGGTCGATGTGCTTTGCCAGCGCGCGTACCGACGCGCCGTAGGTTCGGAGGAAGTCGCGATTGTCCCTGACGCCGACGCCGGAAAGGTAGACCAGGGATTTTCTGCGGATGGTGAGGCGCCTTCCGTCTTCCGCGACAACGGAGATCCGGTTCCCCCAGAGTCGATGAGAACAACATCCCAGCATCAGACGCTTACGATAGAGAAAGAGTACGATCTCGCCGGTAGCCGTTTCGGACAGGCCCTTCCGTCCCGAGGGCGATTGCGGAGGACGCAGTTCTCGCCACCTGCGCCGGACCGCGGGATGGAGTGGGTCTTTTCCGGGGCGAAGACGTGACGACCGTCCTGATTCCTTCATGCGCCCCACGTAATGCTCGTCGGGAATATTGCGGCCGTCCCGGCGCAGGACATAGCCGTAGAAACGTTCCACAAAGTTGGCGTAATAGTAGATGAAACGATTCGAAACCGTGAATTCCTTCGGCGGAATTTTCACGATGCACCTCACTCGTGGGCCGACTCCGGCGGTCTACGGATTATCTGAGCGTTTGTAGGCGTTTCTTCAGGAGGGCCAGGAATTCCCGCTGGCTGTCCAGGTTGCGTTTCGCCGATTCGACGATCGTCCCCTGGAGTACAATGCGGTCTTTCTCGATCGACGCGGCAGCGGTTGAGTCCATATTCAGGGCGATATTCTGCCGGATGTTGATTTCGAGGCTGTCCTGTAACGCTTCCTTGCGCTTCTGCTCGAGTTGAAGGATCGTCCGTGCCTGGACGATTTTCTCTTCCTGCGCGGCGATTTCAGCCTTCAGGCGCTCGTCGTCGCCGCTGCAGGCCGCGAGGGTCAACAGGGCGGCGAAAAGGAAAAGGAGGGCTCTCAAGGTATGACTCCTGCAAAATCCGATGAAGCCGTGAATGAACGACCGCAGGCGGGAATCGCCGCCCGCATGCGCCGCCGGCGCGGACGCGGATTCCCGGTTACTTGATGATCTGTTCGCCCGACGATTCGGCCCGTGTGATGTGACGTCGGATGAGGCGGCGGGCGCGGTAGGTCTTTACGTAGCGCAGCCAGCTGCGTTTCGTCTGATGGTGGGGCGCAGTTTCAATTTCAATCGTATCGCCCCAGTTAAGAACCGAAAAACGCGATGCGGATCTTCCGTTGATGCGCCCGCCGATACAGTGGAGGCCGAGGTCCGTATGGACGGCAAAGGCGAAATCCGTGAGGGTGGCGCCTTCGGGCAGGATAATGGGATCCCCGTCGGGTGTGAAAACGGCCATTTCATGGACAAAGAGCATGCGTTTGACTTCGTCCAGGAAGTGAACACCGGAACCGCCGTGTTCATGCCATTCGGCGAGTTCCTGGAGCCAACGGGTCCTCCGCTCTTCCTGGAGTTCTCCGCCGCGCAGTGTCGCGACACCCAGTTCACCCATTCTGTACATGGAAGGCGTCTGGACGGCGACTTCGAATCGCTGCCCCTGGTAGATGACCGTTGTCTGCAGTGCCTGATAGCCGTTCCGTTTGGGCAGGGCGATAAAGTCCTTTATTCCATCCATCAAGGGTGTGAATCTGTGATGGATCAATCCCAGTGTTCTGTAGCAGGTGTAACGGTTGGAGGTGATGACAATGACGGTGTATCGATCGTGGACGTTCTCCACCGGGAGGGATGACTCGCCGGAACCGGCGCCGGTGGCCTTGCCGTAGATACTCCTCAGGCTCTTCGATTGAAGGCGGATGCGGGTGCGGACGCCGTTGTGCGTCACAATATTGCGCATCTCGGTCTGGAAGTCCAGATAGGATTGCGACGGGCCATCCTGCATGAAGCGGACAAGCTGCTGGTAGACTCTTGGGTGCAGGCATCCGAAGCTGCGGTCTTCCAGTTCCCTGCGGATGCGGTCCATGCCCAGCAGGCGGGAGAGCGGCGCGTAGACGTCGACGGTTTCCTGTGCAATCCGGTGTTGTCGCTTGACGTCCTTTATGCCCGCGATGCTGCGCATGTTGTGAACCCGGTCCGCCAGTTTCAGAATGAGTACCCGAGGATCGCGGTGTGCGGCAGTGAAGAGACGCTGGAGCGTAGCGGACCGGCGGGCGGATCGGCTGCGCGTGCTGGGTTCGTCCACCTTGGTTACGCCCTTTACCAGTTCGGTAACACGGGCGCCGAACGTGGGAAGAATGTCCTCGTCGGGCGTCAGTACGGAGTCTTCCGCGGCATCGTGAAGCAGGGCGGCGGATATCATATCCGTATCTCTCGCGAAGCCGAGTTCGGATGCCAGGATGAGCGCCACGGCAATGGGATGGGTGATGAACGGCTGCCCCTCGTCGCGGTGTTGACCTTCGTGGCTTGCGTTGGCGAGGTGATACGCATGCCCGATCAGCGGATGGTTTGTCTGGGGCACCTGCGCGAGCAGCTTCGCCAGGGGCTCCTTGATGGATGTCAGGCCCTGGGGATTCAATGGTTCGTTCCGTTTGTATCTTCAAACCAGTCGGCGATGGCTCCGATCATCTCGTCCTGGGTGTTGAATGCATGATGTCCCACCGGCAGGGCCTCCAGAAACGCCCGGCCGTACCGGGTGCTCAGCACCCTGCTGTCCAGCACGACGACCGCGCCCCGGTCGGTCTTGTTTCGGATGAGTCGCCCGAAGCCCTGCCGGAACTTCAGAATGGCTTCCGGCACGGAATAATTCAGGAACGGATTTTTGCCCTGTTTTTCGAGTTCCTCGATATGCGCCGCTACGAGTGGTTCGGATGGCACGGCGAATGGCAGACGCACGATGCCCAGAACCTGGAGCGCGTTGCCGGGTACGTCGATGCCTTCCCAGAAGCTGTCGGTTCCCAGAAGCATCGCGGTTTCTTCGAGCTTGAACCGGTCGGTGATATTTGTTCGGGAGCCGTCGATACCCTGTCCAAGTACGAGAACGCCGTTGGAGCGCAGGTCAGTCTTGATGGCATCGTATGTACGGTTCAGCATCCCGTAGGACGTGAATAGGGCCAGAGTACCCCGTTTCGTCTTCAACGCCAGTTTGTGCAGCAGCGTGGCGACGGCGTCCTGATATTCCGCGGATTTGGGCGACGGCATGAAACGCGGCGCGCACACGAGCGCCTGTTTTCGATAGTCGAAAGGGGAGCCCAGGCAGAGGGTCTGAAGGCGGGTTTCGGGCATGGATTCGAGGCCCGCGCGCCGGAGAAAATAGGTCAGCTTGCCCCGGATGCCCAGCGTGGCGGAGGTGAATACGATCGAGGACTTGCCTTCGTACAGTCCGTCGTTCAACATCCCGGAAACATCCAGTGGAGCGGAAAAGAGGCGGGTGTCGGCGCTTTTTTCCCGGCCGGGCAATTCCAGCCAGTAGACGGCGTTTTCATCGCTGGCGGCGATGAGTTCATTCAGGTCTTCAAGAACGGATTGGGTGGTCTCGATGCAACCGCCAAGTTCGTTGCAGATCTCGTCCTGGTTGACAAACATGTGCCCGGGCAGGTCTCGAAGCCAGTCCGAGAGATCCGTGAGCCGGCTGCACAGCGCGCCCAGGGCATGCGAAAACGGATCCAGAGATTCCGTCAGGGCTTCGAAGGTGGATTCGCCCGGCCGGTAGCGGATTTTCTCTCTGTACGCGCTTCCCGGCCTCGCCGTCTGTTGCACAAGGTGCTGCGTAAGGTCTTCAAAAAAGGTCCTGGCGCGCAGCCACAGGTCCTCCGTGGCGGCCGTCGCGGATTTGATGCCGGCGTCAAAAGCTCTGACCGTTGCAGGGTCCGGATCCGCGACTGAAATCCAGTGTCTCAGGGCAGGCAGCGTACCCGCGTCCGACGAACCCGGCCCGCACAACTGGTCGGTGATGTTTCTGACCCGCCAGATGCTGAGCTCCCTGCCCAGGTAGTGCGCGGCGACTTTCTCGAGGTTGTGCGCTTCGTCCAGGACCAGGTGGGAGTACTCCCCGAGGATCGCGTTTTCGGTGACAAGGTCGGAGAAGAGCAACGAATGATTGATTACCACCATATGCGCCCGTGCGGAGGTTCTCCGAATGTTGTTCGCAAAACACCGGCCGTTGTTGCGGCACCGCTGGCTGCGGCAAAAGCCCGGGTCGGAACAGATCTTGGCCCAGAGGCCGGCGTGGCGCGCCGCGTTGAATGCGGTATTTTCGGTGATGTCTCCCGTTTTTGTCGTTTCCGCCCAAAGCACCAGGGGCAGGGCGGCGATGCGTTCGTTCTGCGTGAAGCTTGCGTCCGGATTGGCCAGTGCGGACTCCCACCTGTTCAGGCACATATAGTTATTGCGACCCTTGAGCAGAGCGAAGTGGAAAGGCACGTCCAGGATCGCCGCGAGCGACGGAAGATCCTTATAGAAAAGTTGTTCCTGGAGGTTCTTGGTGTTGGTCGACACGATGAATCGAATGTTGTTTTGTACGGAATACAGAATGGCCGGCGCGAGGTAGGCGATCGACTTACCCACGCCCGTACCGGCTTCCACGGCCAGGTGCCGCCCGTTGTTGACGGCTTCGGTTACCGCCTGCGCCATTTCGACCTGCTGGGGACGGAATTCATACCCGGAGATTCCCTCCTCGAAGCATCCGCCGGGCTTCAGCATGTTGCAGACTGCCGATACGTCCAACGGCTCATCGGAAGGGTCTCGCTGAATCTGACGCGCCTCCCCGCCGGCATTGAACAGCGGGGCGTCCGGTAACCCGCCCCCCGGCTTCGAGCTCAGAAATTCCTTCCTCGCGCCTTCGCTCGCCAATTCGACCAGAACGGGAAGCAGATCGGATCCGGAACCCTGCAGCAATCGAAGCATCTGCTGTTTCAATTGCAGCGACACGGTTCGGAGCAGTTCTACGAGTTTGAGGTAGATCTCCGCAAGGGTTTCCGCGTCGGTCAGGGCTTTATGGGGCGTGTCGCAGTGTATGGTGAAGTGTCCGGCCAGGGTCTCAACGCGATGATCGTGGAGGGTGGGGAGGGCGGCGCGGGCGAGTTCGCGGACGCCATGCACGGAATTCTTAACGGAGGAATCGCCGGCGGCGTCGAGAAAACGGGATTCAAAGCGGCCCTGGTGGGCGATCAGGGGCACGTCGGACACGAAATGCCGGAAACGACCCATGGCGGCGTGGATAAGCGGCGCATTCCTGACAGTTTCGGAGGTTATCCCTGTAAGGCGGACGGTCTCTTCGGAGATGTTCCCCACGGGTTTGACGTAAGTCTGGAAGCGGTCGACGATCTTGCCGTTCTCCACCTGAACCGCGCCGATTTCCAGGATTTCGGCGCCCGGGGGTTCGAGCCCGGAGGTCTCGAGATCAATGGCAATGAAGGAGTCGAGTATTGACATGAAATCGGGCACCGGCGATCAGAATTCCACGAGACGTCGCAAAGGATTTTCGGGCACCGGCCCCTTCGGCCGGAACGGGTGTGTAAAGATGAATCCCGATTGACATTACACTGCGGAAACCCTATCATGAATAGTTGAAAACGCAGGGGTATTTCGGGCTACACGGTGGAATTCGACATAACAGGGAGGTGCTGGCGTGTTCAAGGATAAGAAGACCTTCGAGATCTCGCTGGAAACACACCAGATGGCGTTTCTGAATGAAGTCGCCGCCCGATACCGTCTGGAAGACGCTTCCAAGGCCGTGCGCTGCCTGGTTAATTTTGCAATTGACGAGCCGGATGAGCAGGACCGGATTTTTGACGAAGTTCGTTGTCTGGATTGTGGCTGACAGCGGTTACAACCGGATCAGCCGACCGGTGAAATCCGGTCGGCCGCAACGTGAAGTTGATTATACAGTATCCTGCGTGTCATTTCAAGGTTAATTCGCGTCGCGCGTACGCCTTTTTCGCGGGAGTTCATCCCATTTCCGCGTACAATATAAAAGGAGTGGACTATGGAGGCGGTTGTCAAGACCAAACGGGGCGTTGGGTTCCTGGAACTGCGGGACGTGCCGGAGCCCGAAATTACGGACGACGAGGTCCTGATAGAGATAAAGGCGGCAGGCATCTGCGGAACGGACGTACACGTGAAACACGATACATTTCCGTACTGGCCGCCCGTGATCCTGGGCCATGAATTCTCGGGCGAGATCGTTGAGGCCGGAAGATCGGTATCGGACTGGAAGGTGGGCGACCGCGTGGTTGGAGAGCCGCATACCCTGCACTGCGGCAAGTGTTTCCTCTGTCGAAAGGGGCATATTCAGAACTGTCTGGAAAAACGATCGCCCGGCTGGGGAATCGACGGCGCGTTTACGAGATTCATGAAATATCCCACGAACCTGTTGCACCGGATTCCGGACCATATGACTTTCGAGCAGGGTGCGCTGGTTGAACCGGCGGCCAACACGGTAACGGATATCATCGATCGGCAGGCGATCGAGGTGGGCGATTTCGTGGTAGTTCTGGGGCCGGGGCCTATCGGCCTGCTGGCCGCACAGGTTGCCCGGGTGGCTGGGGCGCGCGAAGTGATGATCGTAGGCGCGCCCGCGGACGAGGAATTGCGCCTGGCGACGGCGCGCAGGTTGGGCGTCGAGCACGTGGTGAATTTCGCGGAAGCGGATCCCGTGGAGCGCTGCATGGAATTGACCGGCGGGAAAGGGGCGGACCTGGTGATCGAGTGTTCGGGCGCGCCTCCTGCCATTGCCCAGGCTGTCGATCTGGTGTGTAAGTGGGGCCGGATATGCGGCATCGGCCTTACAGGAAAGCGACCCGTGCAACTGGACTGGGACGCGGCGATGACCAAAGTCGTAACGCTCTTTTTCAACATGTCCACCGAATACGCGAGTTGGGACAAAACCATCTGGATGATTGCCGACGGCAAGATCGACGTGGATCCTATCATTACACACCGCCTGCCCCTTTCGGATTGGGAGAAAGGCTTCGCGGCAGCCGAGAATATGGAGGCATTGAAGGTCGTATTTACGCCCTGAGTGAAACCCTCCGCCAGCCAACAGACGTGAAACTGCCCGCTGCCGCGGTGTGGCGTGTTTCACGTTTTTTTCTGCAATAACCGTGGGTCCGGACCCGGTCGCCCATCCGGGATTTCGGAAAGCCGATACGATCGGCTCCGGCTGCCCGCCCATTGGTTCAGGGACCTCCTCTCTGGCCGCAATACCTTGACGACGGATAGAGAATTCTGTAAGTTTTCACTTCTCTGAAAGGTCGTCGTCATGAGCGAGTTTTCCGGCTTTGGCAGGGTCCTGATGATTGCTGGGATTCTCCTGTTTTCCGTGGGCCTGGTACTCTGGATCGGAGACCGGATTCCTTTTGCAGGGCGGTTGCCGGGAGATATCGTCGTTCGCCGCGAGGGTTTCAGACTCTATTTTCCTGTTGTGACGTGCATCGTGGTCAGCATCGTCCTTACGCTCGTGCTGAACCTGATTTCCCGTCGCTGACCCGAATCGAGCGAATCCATCAACGGCACACTCCGCCTGAGGTCGCCCTCCGGCAGCCGACCCGAAAAGCCTGCTATGCGCGACCAAACGTAAACATACGTGTCCGGACATCGGGCTCAATGGACCTCGCCGACTTCGATTATGAGCTTCCCGAGGAACTGATCGCGCAGTACCCGGCCTCCGAACGGGACGCCGCCCGGCTGATGGTTCTGGATCGGAAAACCGGGCGGACCGACCATACGGTGTTCCGGTCGTTTCCGGAATTGCTGCGTCCCGGTGATTGTCTGGTCGTCAACGAGACCCGCGTTTTTCCGGCCCGCCTTAACGGGTACCGTCCCGGCACGGGCGGATCCGTTGAATTGTTGCTGGTTCGTTGCGACGGAGATTGCTGGGAAGTGCTCGCTCGTCCCGGCCGCAGGCTTCGGGAGGGCGCGGAGGTGGCCTTTCCGGACGTGGACCTCGTTGCGCAGGTGACCGAGGTTCTGCCCTCGGGACGACGCATGGTCCGGTTCAAGGGCGGTTCGTCTCTCACGGAGGTGCTGGAAAGCCGGGGACGCATCCCGCTGCCGCCATACATCAGGCGGGAGGAGGAACCGGCCGATCGGGAACGATATCAGTCGGTCTACGCGCGAACCCGCGGGGCCGTGGCCGCGCCCACGGCGGGGCTGCATTTTACGCCGGATCTGCTGGAACGTATCCGTGTATCCGGGGTGGAAGTCGCGCCCGTTCTGCTCCACGTGGGTCCGGGGACGTTCAAGCCCGTGGAAGTGACGGACCCGCGCCGGCACGAAATGGACGCCGAGTACTTTGAGATCGGACCCGCCGCCGCCGAAAAGGTGAACGAAAGCCGGAGGAATGGAGGGCGCGTTGTCGCGGTTGGTACGACCACCGTGCGCGCGCTGGAGTCCTCGGCTTCGCAGTCGGGCGACAGCTGGACTCTGAATCCCGGTTCGGGATGGACCCGGCTGTTTGTCTATCCCCCGTACCGGTTCAGGCTGATAGACGCGCTGGTGACGAATTTTCATCTTCCCCGCTCTACGCTGTTGATGCTTGTTTCCGCATTTGCGGACCGGGCGTTTCTACTGAAGGCGTACGAAGATGCGGTGCGGAATCGGTATCGGTTTTACAGCTACGGCGACGCGATGTTGATTCTCTAAGAAGCTGTTTTAAAATTACCGGTGAGTTCCCGAGCGCGAGCGAAAAAGTGGCGGTCAAGGCGGGAAAATCCGCCCATATTTGTCTATACGGGCGGGTTTGACCAACGCCGACCGGCGCTTTTGCAGCCGCGCGAAGACCGCTGGGAATTTTAAGACAGCTTCTAACGGTCCGTTGATAACGTCGCTCTGCCGGCGGAGTTCAGGAATCGTCTGTCGTTATGGTCTACGCCATTGTGCTTGCCGCCGGCCAGGGCCGGCGGATGGGTGGCGGTCCGCCCAAGCAGTTCGTGAGTCTGGCCGGGCGTCCGTTGCTTTTCCATGCGTTGGCGGCGTTCGAACGCGCGAGTCAGGTCGACCGCGTGGTGCTTGTCACGCTGGCGGATCGCGTGGATCGATGCCGGGAGGACGTCCGCTGGTGGGACATGGGAAAAGTAACCGCCGTTGTAGCGGGCGGGGAACGGCGTCAGGACTCCGTTGCTGAGGGACTTGGGGCGGTGCCGGCCGCCGCGAGTGTCATTGCCGTCCATGACGGGGCGCGGCCGCTGATACTGCCCGAACAGATCGACGCTGTCGTCGATCTGGCGCGCAGGAAGGGCTCGGCTGTGCTGGGTACGCCCGTAACGGACACGGTAAAGGAGATCGAAGACGGACGGGTTCTGCACACGCTGGACCGGTCGCGAATGTGGTGCGTTCAGACCCCGCAGGCGTTTCGCGCGACGATCTTTCGAGAAGCGCACGGCGAGGCCGCGCGGAGGGGGTATGAAGGTACGGACGATACGTCGCTTGTCGAACACCTGAATGTACCGGTATACGTGGTGGTGGGCCGGGAGGATAATCTTAAAATCACTGCGCCCGAGGATCTGGCGATGGCGAATTCGATCCTGAGATCCAGAACGGTGAGCGTGCCATCGAATCTCCGCGTGGGTCACGGTTACGACGTGCACAGGCTGATTTCCGGCCGCCCGTTGATTCTGGGCGGGGTGACCGTTCCGTTCGACCGGGGCCTGCACGGGCATTCCGACGCCGACGTACTTTCCCATGCGGTTGCGGATGCCGTTCTCGGCGCGATGTGTCTGGGCGATATCGGTGATCACTTTCCCGACGACGATCCGGAATACGCCGGGATTTCAAGCCTGATTCTGCTGGAGCGGGTGTCGGAACTGGCACGCGAGAACGCGGCCGAAATTGTAAACGTGGATGCCACCGTGATCGCGCAGCGCCCGAAGCTTGCGCCGCACGCCGCCCATATGCGTGAGAGGATGGCCGAGGCGCTCGGAATCGCGACGGAACGGCTGTCGGTAAAGGCAACGACGACCGAGGGCCTGGGGTTTGCAGGAATGGAACAGGGAATCGCCGCTCAGGCGGTCGCCCTGGTGTCACTGGGGGCGGGACCCATCGACCCGGTAAGAGAGAACGCAGGATAGAGCTTCAATGGAGGGCTGGTTGGATTTTCCGTTCGATCTTTCGTTCGTGTCTCAGGCATGGGAGCAATTTCTGCTGATTCTGAACGATCAGCCCCCGGAGTTGATCTGTTTCTTCTTGTTTCTCGGCGCTTTTCTGGAGAATCTGATACCGCCTATTCCCGGCGATACCCTTATCGTATTCGGCGCATATCTGGCCGGGTTGGGTATTGTCCACCTGGTTCCGGCGTATCTGGCGATGTGGTTGGGCAGCACTTTGGGATGTCTGCTGGTCTACGCGGTGGCGTACTGGAAGGGGCGGGCGTTCTTTCTGGGTTTCAGGTCCCGGATTTTCTCGGAGAAGAATCTGGACAGGGTGGAGGCGGGTTTTTCCCGGTACGGCGATCGGATCGTCATCTTCAACCGGTTCCTGCCAACGGTGCGCGCCTTTGTCGGTATCGTAGCGGGCATCAGCCGGATACACCCCGTTCGGATGCTCGTTTACGTGGTCCTCAGTACGCTGCTCTGGAACAGCCTGCTGGTGTATTTCGGATTGAAGGTAGGCGAAAACTGGGGATTGGTGGTCGACGCGCTGCGGACCTATAACCGGGTGATTCTCGTACTGATGGCTGCTGGAGGGATCGGGTACTGGCTCTGGCGCAGAAAGAAGAAACGTGGAAAATCACGCGATTCGGGGGATCCGATACCACCCGACGTCGAGTCGCCCTGACGCATTGAATGATCTTCCGGAATCCGGGATGGAAAAACGCCAAAAATCGCTCGAGGAAAAGTCGATGGGTAAAAAGACCCGCGTCGGTGTGCTGTTCGGCGGGAAATCCGCCGAGCACGAAGTGTCGCTGGAATCCGCCAGGAACGTTGTAGAAGCAATTGACAGGGAAAAGTACGAAGTAGTATTGATCGGCATCGACCGTGGAGGCACGTGGCACCTGAGTGCCCCGTCCCGGCTTTACGTCGAGGCCGCCGGCTCTGCCCTCCCGGCGCTGACGGCAGGAGACGCGGACGACGGCGTGACACTCGTACCGCAGGATACCGGCGGCGCCCGTCTCGTACGTTCATCCGACAATCAGAGTCTTGAGGCGCTTGACGTGGTGTTCCCCGTTCTGCACGGACCGTTCGGAGAGGACGGCACCATTCAGGGGATGTTGAAACTGGCCGACATTCCTTTCGTGGGCGCGGGTGTTCTGGGTTCGGCTGTGGCCATGGACAAAGACGTCATGAAACGCCTGCTGCGCGAGGCCGGTATTCCGACTCCCGATTTTGTGGCAGGTTCACGGTCCTGCGGGGAAATCGAATTTGATGCGGTTGTGAGAAGGCTGGGGTTGCCCGTTTTCGTAAAGCCGGCCAATCTTGGATCTTCGGTTGGCGTCACCCGGGTGGGTGGACGAGAGACGTTTGCCAATGCGGTTGAACTGGCGTTTCAGTACGACCACAAGATTTTGATCGAGGCAAACGCGGGGGGGCGCGAGATCGAGGTTTCGGTGCTGGGCAACGACGATCCGGTCGCATCCGTACCGGGTGAAATAATCCCCCATCACGACTTCTACACGTACGAGGCGAAATACATCGACGAGAACGGGGCCGGACTGGTTATTCCGGCGGACCTGCCCGAGGCGACCGTACACAGGGTACAGGCGTTGGCGATCCAGGCCTTCACAACGCTTTGCTGTGAGGGAATGGCGCGCGTGGATTGCTTTCTGCGCGGTGAAGATGAAGTGCTCGTCAACGAAATCAACACCATTCCGGGCTTTACGCGAATCAGCATGTATCCGAAGCTGTGGGAGGCGAGCGGGGTGTCCTACACGGAACTGGTCGACCGCCTGATTCAGCTCGCGTTCGAACGACACGGGCGGGAGCAGCGGCTCAGGACGTCCGTGTAACATCCGCGTGGGTTGATCGGAATTGCGGCAGCTAAGAAGCTGTTTTAAAATTCCTGGTGAGTCCCGAGCGCGCGCGAAAATGTGTCGGTTATGAGGCGCGAGGGGCGCGCAGCGCCGACGGGCAAATTCGGCTATGAGAGGCGAGCAAGCGCAGCCTCGATCTCGTAAGACGGGTGGATTTGACCAACGCAGACCGACGCTTTTGCAGCCGCGCGAAGACCGCTGGGGGTTTTAAGACAGCTTCTAAGGAGCAGTCAATGGCCATTTGCTTTTACAATAGTCTGACCCGGGAAAAAGAGGAATTCAAAGAGATCGAGCCGGGCAGGGTCACGTTCTACAGTTGCGGGCCGACCGTTCACGATTATTCCCATATCGGAAATTTCAAGACGTTTATCGTCTTCGATCTGATCAAGCGCTATCTGACGTATCGCGGATATCGGGTTGATCACGTGATGAACATCACCGACGTGGACGACAATATCATCGGAAAGGTTCGCGACGAAAAGACGACGCTGAAGGCGCTCACCGAACGGTATACGGCGGCCTTTTTCGAGGACATGGCAACGTTGAATGTGCTGCCGGCCGATCACTATCCACGGGCGACGGAACACATCCCCGAAATGGTGGAGATGATCTCGCGGATGATTGAGGACGGCCATGCGTACGTGCACGACGGATCCGTGTATTTTTCAATACGGAGCTTTCCCTCGTACGGGGAGCTGGCGCAACTGGATGTTTCCGGATTGCAGACAGGCGCCAGCGGGGTGGATACGGACAAATACGACAAGGAAGACGCGAGGGACTTCGTGTTGTGGAAGGCGTGGAAACCGGAAGACGGAGACGTGTTCTGGAAGTCGGATCTGGGAACGGGAAGGCCGGGCTGGCACATGGAATGCTCGTGCATGTCAATCAAGTATCTGGGGGAAACCATCGACATCCACGCCGGGGCGGTCGATCTGATTTTTCCGCACCACCAGAATGAAATTGCGCAAAGCGAGGCGGTAACGGGCAAGCGCTTCGTCAATTACTGGCTGCACGGCGCGCATATCAATGTCGACGACGAGAAGATGTCCAAGAGCCTGGGCAATTTCCTGACGATTCGCGACGTCGTGAGTTCCCCCGATGACGCGCGCGCCTTCCGGTACCTTGTGGTAAGCAATCATTACCGCACCGCGTTCAATTTTTCAAAGGAAGTGCTCGACGCAGCGAGAAGTACCATACGAAGGTTGGACAACTTCAGGCGCAGGCTTGGCGAGGTCACGCGGACAAGTGGTGGAGAAGACCCCGAGCCTTTGCTTGAAACGGCGCGTGAAGGATTTGTCAGGCACATGGATGACGATCTCAACGCGCCTCGCGCGATGAGCGCCGTTTTCGGAATGGTAAATGCCGTGGAGGACCTGATCCGCGAGGGACGGGTGGACCGGGATGGCGCCGGCGGAATTGACGGTTTCCTGGACGAGATCGATCGGGTGCTGGGGGTGTTCTGTGCGACACCCGGAGATGACGGTGACGAGGAACTTCCGGACGATCTTACGGCACTGATCGCGGAACGCGACCGGGCCAGGAAGGAAAGGAATTGGGCGCAGGCGGACGAGATTCGGGACCGGTTCACGGAATTGGGGTATACGTTGGAAGACACACCCGAAGGGACGGTGTGGAAGCGGTCCTGACGGACCGCGAGCGCCTTCCGGACCGCACGAGGGCCCTGGCGTTTATTTCGGACACGGCAGATCAGTTGATTAACATCAATTCCGCAAAAGCCGCAACGCGGCACCGTGACGAAACCCTTCGAAACAGGCCGAAATGGTCGTCATGAAGGACATTTTTTCGGTTCACGTACAGTGTCCTGGTGTATCCTGGTAATCAGCAGTCTAATCGCCTTTTTAACTGACACATATTCGAATTAACGTCCTCGAAAAATGAGGAATCAAGGTTAAACGGGCCGCCCTAGCTCAGCGGTAGAGCAACGGATTTGTAATCCGTAGGTCGGGGGTTCGAACCCCCCGGGCGGCTCCATTTTTTCGGTTCGCCTGATTATAGTCGAATTGAGGTTTAACACAGGTGACGGTCATACACTGGCCGCCTGTCGCCCGCAGACAGGACAACTTATGAACGTCCCCTCCATTGAAAGCCGAGTCGCCGCTCTGGAAGCGATTGTCGAGCAGATCAGCCACCGATTGAATAGTATCGACAACCGATTGAACAACATGGACAACCGCATGGACGGCGGTTTTACGAACATCGAAAATCGAATCAACAGCAACTTCAAGTGGCTTGTCGGCCTGCTGACTACGGTTCTCATTGCCAACATCGGAACGGCTGTCACTATCATATTGACGTTGAGTAAATCTTGAGTCCCGGGTCGGCTTCAGTTCTTCGGATAACCTCGACGCTGCCACGCAATGCGTCTTGTCACCGGGCTAAACCCGGTCGCCGGTCACCATGTGAATCCGCTGTCCTTCCGCGAACGTGACCGGGGGCTTGTCCACCGATTCGTCCGCGATCATCTTGTCCAGCACCTCCGCCACACCCGAAACCGCGTGCCCGATCAGCAATTCTCCTTTTTCCTTCGTTGCCAGCTTCGCAGCCTCATTGACCATAAGCGCCGCATGTACACGTTCCGGCGCAAGCGCCATCATCGTCGAAGTCTCGAATTCGCAGGCGTGACCGGGAAGACGATTGGCCTCCATGGTTGAAAAGACCAGCGCGGGATCGCACACGTCCCAGTACGATTGAAACCGGAGATTCAGACCCAGGCGTTCCCGGTACTCGTCTATGCGGCGCATGATCGGTTTCACGTTCCCGCCGTGGCCGTTCAGAATCAGGATATTTCCGACACCCGCCCGCCTGAGTGAATCGCACACGTCGTAAACGTACTCGCAGAAGATCTCCGGCCGCACCGTCAGCGTCCCGATGTGCTCCATCCATTGCTCCGATACACCGATGCTAACGGGAGACGCCACCACAACCCGGGGATGAAGACGTCTGGCCGCCTGTTCCGCGACGTGGGTGACGTGAAACGCATCGTGAATCATCGCCAGATGTTCATTGTGCTGCTCGGTGGCGCCCACCGGCACAATCGCCGCCTCGATCTCACCCGATTCCATTCGCTGCCGAAATTCCGTCCGGGTCAGGTCCCCTACAAATACTCGCTTGTCCGCCATTGGGAATACTCCTCGGAAGTATTGTTTCTACTGTGTGTAGTTGCGCCGCCAGTTCCAGCTGTCGCTGCCGGAAATGAGCGGTCGCATTGCTTCGGGCAGGGTCGCGACGAATTCAGGGCTCACTTCGTTGCCCATCCACTCCCGAATCATCGGCGGCGTGTATCCGGCAACCAGAATCACCCGCTCCCGGTCGCTCCGAATCGCGGTGGTGCTGTGGATCAGCGACTCGCCGAACAGGAGTATCGAACCGGCCGTGGCCTCGACCTGGTGGATCAGCCGCTCGTCGTCCATGGCCGCCCGGATCATTTCTTCACGCGGCCACGTCAACCGGTGGCTTCCCGGGATCAGGCACGTGCCTCCATCGTCCGGTCCCACGTCCGTCAGATACGCGAGCGTCTTTACAAAGATACAGTGATGCCTGTCCTGCTCTGTATAGCAACCCCACGTTGCGGTCGTTCCCCTGTGGAAACCCGTTGGATTGGTACGGCGTCTATGCAGTTGATCCAGATCCGCATCCGGATCCCGGCGGTTGATGATCGCTTCCGTCTCCTCCAGCCGCACCGCGCCTCCCACCACCTCTTCCACCAGCGGAACCAGCCCGGGATGGGCCGCGTATTCCAGAAGGGCGGGATCGAATTCCACCAGGTTACCGAATAGCACATGATGATCGCCCCGCGGACGAATATAAACGCGCGGAGCTGCCGCCGGGTTGGCCTTAAGCCGGTAGAGCGCCGCCTTCATGCGCTCCACCTGGTCCGGCGTCAGCACGTTTTCCAGCAGGACGTAGCCGTATGTATCGAAGTGAAACCGCTGGGACAGCGTGAGAGCAACCGTCTCGGCCATCGCTCACTCCTTCCAATGCATTAACAGTCCGTTGATAAAGTCGCTCTGCAGGCGAGGCCGAGCCATTGTGGCCGAAGACAAGGCGCGCGACCGAGTCCCATCCTGCGATTCGGCGAGGGAGCGCAACGCAGTATTTCGGCCGCAATGGCCGGCCGCAGCCCGGATGGGCTTTCTCAACGGGCTGCTAAGTCGCCGGCATTGGCTTTCACCTTCTCAATCGCCGTCACGATATCGTCCATCCCGTCGGGTTCATCCAGCAGCACCGATTGTGCAAGATTGAAGACGCCGTCACGGCACGCCCACGTACTGACCGGACAGGGCGTCACGCGGCACCTGCCCTGCGCTCCGGCGACCTCGCCCGTTTCCGTATTGAACATCGGATTGTCATATAAGGGATAGGTATACCCGCCGATCGGGATTCCCTCAGCTTCGAGCGCCTTTCTGAACGTCTCCATGGGAAGCCCGCCGAATGCATCTTCGTTATAGGTCATGACGAATACATGCCAGCCATGGCGGGTGACATCCGGAGAAACGTACGGCGGTTCGACGCCTTCAATTTCCGTCAACCCTCGCATCAGCAACCTGGCATTCTCCTCGCGCCTGAGGCTCTGCGCTTCGAGGCGTTCGAACTGCGCCTGCAGAATGGCGCCCTGAAACTCGGTCAGCGGATCGGAAAATCCCAGGTGGTGATGTTCGTACCAGGGCCGGCCTTTCTTTCTTCCGAACGTGGATAGCGTAAATTTGAGAAAATCCGCGAGCCCCTCGTCGTTCGTGGTTACGATCCCTCCCTCTCCGCACGTCAGATTCTTTGCGTGGTTGAAACTGTATACCGCCACGTCGCCCACGCCACCCAGCATCCTGCCCCGCCACCCGGACGTGTGCGCGTGGGCCGCGTCCCATACGACTCTCAGTCCGTGCCGGTCCGCCAACGCCCGAATTCCTTCCACGTCCGCCGCGTGCCCGGCAAAATGAACGGGAATCACCGCCTTTGTACGCGCGGACATCGCCCCGTCTATTGCCTCCGGCGTTATGCAGAACGTCCGGGGATCGATATCCGCGAAGACGACATCCGCTCCGATCGCAAGGGGCGCCAGCGCGGTCGCGATGAACGTGTAGGCGGGGACGATCACTTCGTCTCCCGGTCCGACGCCGAATGCCCGGAGAGACAACTCCAGCCCGGCCGTGCAGCTGCCCATCCCCACGCCATGCCGCGCATCCGAAAACGCTGCGAATGCATCGCAGAACGCAGCCACCTTCGGTCCATGAATGGTGCCTCCCCAGAGGCTCGTTTCCAGGACTTCGCGCAAATGATCCAGGTCGCGTCCGTCCGACTGCGGCCAGGACGGAAACGGTTCGGACCGGACGGGGGGCCCGCCCAGAAGCGCCGCCTTATCCATCAACACCTCCTCTGACTGGATCCGATTAAGCCATCGAAATGAGATTACATGGATAAACAGGATGGTCAGGATAAAATCAAAAAAAAACGAAAAACCGCGCCCTATGATGCCCGGTACAGGGCGAGTATTTCACCCAGCAACTCCGGCGGCCGGCCGAATGCCTTCAAGTACGCCTCATAGGTCGGCATCAGGCGCACCCTTACTTTCTCGTCGTGATGCAGCGCGATAGCCTCGAGCCGGTGATCCAGAAATGGATTGGCGAACCGTTCCAGGACCTGTTCGGCAAACTGCCCGGCATCTTCCACGACGTACTCGAGAGCCGGTACGATTTCCTCGAAGACCACACGCCTCAGCCACTTGCCGATCGCCGGGTCCCCGACCGCTTCACGAACCGTGCGCGGTCCCGAAGGACGCGCCTTGCACACCAGGGCCGTATGCGCTCCGTTCAGGATGCGCACCTTCCGCAGCGCATACGGTCGAACGTCCGGAACGTACCTGACGCAGGGGTGGGCGAAAGGCGCTTCCGCTTTCCCCTCGACCGCCCAGAGGGCAAACGGCTCCGCCGCCGTCAGCAACCGGTCGGACGCCAGAAGCGGATGAGCGTCAGGCCTGCCGCTGACGATTCGATCCACCAGCGTGTTCACCCATCGCACTTCCCGGCGAATCCAGTCCTGAAGCCCCGAATCCAGGCGCCAGGCTACGGCCTGGCCGAGAACCAGTTCCCGGAGCAGATCGCCATTCGGCTCTACCAGTTCACACGGTAACACCGACAGACCCGGCAGGCCGGCCCGGTAGCGTGCCTTGAGAATGCAAAGCAGCCGGGCGGGGAATGAACGGGGCATTTCGGGATCGTCGTTGTCAATGAGCGTATACCCTGCTTCGGTCGTATTCGAGATCACCATGCGCAAAGCCGGCGACTGGGCAACCTGAATCACCTCTGCCCATTCCGATTTCGCGATCAGCGCCCGGCTGATACTGCGAACCGCGAGCGTCCTGTCGATTCTCTCCCCATCCGACAATCCCCTGAATACCACGTGATACCTGCCGCGCTGCGCGTTCAGCAGGGCCGCGCGGTTGCCGTCGGTGGACTGAACGACGACGATACGCCCCACGGCTTCACCCCGCGCATTCGCCTCGTGAACGAACACGTCGGCGAACGCCCTGAGAAAGCTGCCTCCGCCGAACTGCAGAATCGTCTCAGGCAACTCCAATACCACGATCCTCGTTGACGTACTGGCGTCTGTGGTCAGCTCCCGGGCGGCACAGCCACAACAATTACGCCACCCGGTGCGATTCCCAATCCCTGTATGGCATGGACGAATGCATCTGCACGAATCGCCAGCTTCCATTCTCACGTCGCAGGACGACGGTCCACCGCTCGCCTTCGAGCCTGTAGCGCTGCGCACCGATTCTGCCTTCGCCGTCCCAGAGAAATTGACACCAGGCCACGTTTCCCCGGGTTCCTGCCACGGTATCCCTTCGATCGATTCGTACGTCGGACCAGCGCCCGAAGTGTCTTGTCCATGTGACCAGCACGGCATCCCTGCCGCGTACGGGTGTGTCTCCTCCCGAAAAAAACGCGCAGACGTCCTCCGCGAGGAGTTGCTCCAAAGCGCGGGAATCCCCCTCTATTACGGCATTCTTCAGTGAGTCCAGCAGGCCCTGGACCTTGCCGGTCGCAAGTTCCGTCATCATTCAATCCTTTAGTACCGTCGTGAGGTAGATCCCTTTTGGTCGCCCAAAGGCGGTTAGACGGTAGAAAAAAGGCGGGTAGAGGTAAGAGGGTAGACGGTAGATGATATCCTTGCCCGGTGTGTTTTTCCTTTCTGCCTCCGGCACGAGAAGAATCCTTACAAGGCTGGAAACCTCTCCCGTCTCACGTCTTGCGTCTCACCAGGTGGCGGGGCGGCGTGTGATCCTCTCCCCTCTTCCGTCTCCCCTCTCCCCGCTTTTACGGAATCGCGTCCAGCACACGATCGATTTCTTCTTCGGTATTATAGAAATGCGGCGACAGACGGACGCGTCCCCCCCGGACCGCGCAAACGACCCGTGCGTCGCACAACATCCGATAAACCGCATCCGTGGCGATCCGGGAATGGTTGAAGATCACGATGCCCGACTTTTCGCCGGGCGCCCTGGAACTGACCACCCGGTAGCCCTTTTCCTCAAGTCCGGCACAGAGCTGATCGGTCAGCGACAGTACCCGCGCTTCAATGCTGTCGATGCCGACGCGATGAAGGAGGTCGAGACCGGCCCTCAACCCATGGATGCCCACGGTATTCAACGTGCCGCATTCAAACCGCTGTGCGTCGGGCAGGAGCGTGGTATCGTACGACAGAAAATCCCTGGGTTCCACCACGTTCGCCCAGCCCAGATTTACCACGCGCAGACGTTGCCGGGCGCGGCTTGAGCAATAGAAGAGCCCGATTCCCTCCGGACCCAGAAGCCATTTGTGGGCGTCTGCCGAAACAAAGTCGATTTCTGCGTCCGTCACGTCCAGGGACAGAACACCGAGGCTCTGAATGACATCTACAAAGAAAAGGACGCCCCGCGCGCTGCAGAATCGGCCGATCTGCCGGAGGTCGTGCCGGAATCCGCTCGCGAACTCCACCGAGCTCACGGACAGCACGCGCGTCCCGTCGTCGACGGCATTCAGGAGGTCTTTCAGCGGGATACGACCGTCGACCTCGGGCACACGCCGGACCTCTACGCCTAGTGAACGCAGGTTCAGCCAGGGATAGACGTTGGCCGGGAATCCCCGATCGGGTATGACGACGTTGTCGCCCTGCCGCCACGCCAGTCCGTTGGCTACCATCAGGATTCCTTCGGACGTGTTTTTGACGAAGGCGATTTCCGATGCGTTTGCGCCAATCAGACGGGCGGCCGATTCCCGCGTCTGCGCACATACTTCGTCCCATTCTGGCAGGTTGACCATGCCGTTGCGGGTCAGGTCCTGCAGCATGCCCTCCATTGCCCCGTAGACGCTCTGTGAGATTGGCGCGATTCCGGCGTGATTCATGTATATCCAGTTCCGGGTAACCGGAAACCGGGTCCGGATTTCTTCGATATCGATCTTCACGCCCAATACCGGAACTCCATTGATAACCACGTGAAACGGCAGATGTAACAGTACCATCTGCCGTATGCATTCCCGACGCCTGAATCTTACTCCAGCCGATAGTTCGGCGCCTCTTTCGTGACCGACACGTCGTGCGCGTGGCTCTCCCGAACACCGGCCGACGAGACTTTCACGAATCGACCGTTCCTCCGGAGTTCCAGGACGGTTCTCGTTCCGCAATAGCCCATGCCCGCCCTCAACCCGCCAATCAGCTGATATATGAAACCGGAGATGGAACCCTTGTACGGCACCTGTCCTTCAATGCCTTCGGGAACCAGCTTGTTGGATTCGACGCCTCCCTGGAAATATCTGTCCCTGCTTCCACGTTGCATGGCGCCCAGAGAACCCATGCCGCGATACACTTTGAAGGTCCGTCCCTGGTAGATAACCGTCTCTCCGGGACTCTCGTCCGTCCCTGCGAACAGGAATCCGATCATCACGGAGTTCGCGCCCGCCGCGATGGCCTTTGTAATATCTCCCGACTGGGTGATTCCGCCGTCCGCGATGGCAGGGACGCCTGCCTTCTCCGCGACCTCGGCGCAGTCCATGATGGCCGATACCTGGGGTACGCCGGCCCCGGCGATGACCCGGGTGGTGCAGCTCGCCGACGGCCCCATACCCACCTTGACGGCATCCGTTCCGGCCAGAATCAGATCCCGCGCCGCTTCGGCCGTCACGATGTTTCCGGCAATCACTTCCGTTTCCGGAAAGGTATTCTTGATGCGTTCCACGGCTTCGAGAACACCCCTGGAATGGCCATGCGCCGTATCCACGACGATCACGTCCACGTCACGGTCGACCAGCGTTCCGACCCGGGTTTCCAGATCGCCTCCGACCCCGACCGCGGCGCCCACGCGGAGCCTGCCGAGCCGGTCTTTGCACGCGTTCGGATACTGGATTTTCTTTTCGATATCCTTTACGGTGATCAGGCCCTTGAGGACGCCCTTATCGTCGACAACGGGCAGCTTCTCGATACGATGTTCCTGCAGAATCTCCTGCGCTTCCTCCAGAGAGATTCCCAACCGGGCCGTCACCAGCCCCTTGTGCGTCATAACCTCGGACACCTTGCGGTTTACGTTTTTTTCGAACCTGAGGTCCCGGTTGGTCAGGATGCCCACAAGTCTCGTTCCGCCGTCGACGATCGGCACTCCGGAAATCCGGTACTTGGACATCATCTCCAGCGCTTCACGGATATAGTTGTCCGGCGAAAGCGTCAACGGATCGACGATCATACCGCTTTCCGACCGTTTCACCTTGGCTACCTCTTCGGCCTGTTCTTCGACGGACAGATTCCTGTGGACAATCCCGATCCCGCCCTCCTGGGCAAGGGCGATAGCTAGCCGGGCCTCGGTAACCGTATCCATGGCGGCACTGACCAGAGGTATATTCAGCCTGATCCCGCGGGTAAGCTGCGTGGTCAGATCCACCTGATTGGGCAGTACTTCGGACTTGCCGGGAATCAACAACACGTCGTCGTACGTCAGTCCCTCTTTGGCGATTTTTTCCGTGGATCTGTCCATTATCGTCTCCCTAATGAAATCAAACGGCTCACCTACGCTAAGCCATTACACCATATCCGGATACAGGAAACCCCTTGACACACGTGTCAAGGGGTTCGCAATACTTCCCGTTACAAGGCCGGGCGCCTACGCCGCGCGCAGGTCAACGAGGGCGGAGAAGACCTGTCCTTGACGGCGAGCGATCTGTTACGCATTCGAAACTCCGGGTGCGACTGCAACGATAGTCCATCCGTCTGACGAGTCCTCCAATATACGGGATTACGGGGGTCGTGTCAACAGGCATATGGCGAGCATAGCCAGGGGAGAAATCCCGGTTCAGCCTTTGTCTCAACGCGTCCTCGAATTGCAATGGAATCGTAATAAACAGGTATGGATTTTGCCTTGACATCCATTTTCCTATTCGTTAGATTTCTATGTTTCTAAGTGTTTCAAGTGCCTATGCGTCTTGGTACCAGCGATTTACGCTGAATCGTCGGTTCTGCGAGGCTGTATCGTCGAGGAGTTGTTGTCATGAAATTCAGGCTTGCGGACGGCGTCGTTATTTTTTTCTGCGGATTTCTGTTGCTGGGACTGTTTTCGCCGGTCGAAGCCAGAAGAAAGTCGAAAAAGGACAAGCACAAGCCGCGCGAGGCGCCCGTGGACTCGGCGGCCATGTCAAGGAAGCACGTTTATTTCGGCAAGCGATATCTGGACAACAAACAATACGACGACGCCCAGGTTCAACTGACGAAATCCTGGGACTTCAATTCGCGGAATGCCCAGACCGCGTACTATCTGGGCAAGTTGTACAATGAGACGGAAAAACCCCAGGACGCCATTACCTGGTTCAATAAAGCAATTGAACTGAATCCGGAGGGACCAAATGCGCGAAACGCGCTATACTACCTGGGTCAGCTTTATGTGCAGGAAGGAATGCTGGAGGAGGCTATCGAGGTTTACGAAAAGCTTCTGGCCATCGCCAAGAAACCGGAACAGGAGATACAATACCTGCATCAACTGGTCGCACTCTATATCGAGATAGAGGACTACGAATCGGCGCTGAAGCATACACGCCGCTGGGGTGAACTGGAACCGGAGAACCCGGACGTCCAGGATGCAATCGCAAAGCTTACGCTGTATATGGGAGACGAAGACGAAGCCCTGAAGGAGATGGAACGGCTTCTGGAAATCAACCCCGAAGACTACGTCACGCTCGACAATCTCGCCAAGCTGTACGTCCGTATGGACATGATCCAGAAGGCGTTCAACGCGTATGAGAAACTCCACGCCTACAGTCCGGAAGATTTCCTTTACCTGGATCAGTTGCTTACGCTCGGTAAACAGCTGACCAAGTCCAGACGGTTTCTGATCGGCATCCTGAGAAAAATGATCAGGCTCCAGCCCGATAACCTCGGCGTCGTGGAACAACTCGCCGACCTGACCGGCGACATCAACCTGGTTGATAGAGGGCTCAGACTGGATCCGGGAAACGGAAAATTCAACTACATGAGGGGCGAGTTCCATTACAAGAAGTGGAAGAAGTCCAACGCCGCGCGGGATTCCGTCAATGCGCTGAAATGGTTCAAGAGGGCGCGCAAGGATCCTCTTTGGGAAGGAAACGCCAAACGAATGATCGATGAAATCGACCCTCCCATGTCCGAGGAGGAGAAGAAGAGACTCGAGTTCTTCAAGAAGAAGAAAGAGGAGGAGGTCGATATCGAAGGGAAAAAGTAACTCATACGGGTCTTTGGAAATGCGATCGATTCTTGATTCTTTCGTCGTCATAGCGATCTTCAAATGGCCGGGGCTCACGGACCGTCCGGGGTCCCGAATCAGATCGCCAGCAATTGTCGACGGAATGCGCTTCTTGCGCGCGTAATTCCACCGCAGCGAATATTCACATCAACTGGGGGATTGAAGCATGGTTGAACTTTATGTAAATGGCGGGCCCTTCATGCACCCGCTTCTGCTGATGCTGCTTTTCGGTATTGCGGTCAGTATTGAACGTTTCTGGTCGCTGTGGCGGTCATCAATCGACACGCGGGAGTTTTTCACCGCGGTTCAGGAAGCGCTCAAGCAGCGGGGGCCGGAGGGCGTCGCTGAGGTCTGCGCCAGTCACCGGGGCCCGGTCGCTTCGGTTCTCCACGCCGGCCTTCTTCGTCTGGACCGGGGGCTCGAACACGTCGAAAAGGCCATTGAAGAATCCGGCGCCATCGAGATGGCCTTTCTGGAAAAAGGCATGGTCTGGTTATCCACCGTAGCCAATATTGCGCCGCTACTCGGGTTCCTCGGCACCGTGAGCGGTATGATCAGCGCCTTCGACGCCATTGCAAAAGCAGGCGACGTAGAGCCCAGCATCGTGGCCGCCGGTATTTCGGAAGCGCTCATCACCACCGCCTCCGGCCTGGTTATCGCCATTCCGATTCAGGCATTGCATAACCTGTTCGTCTCGAAGATCGACAAGATCATTATCGATATGCAGGAGAGTTCCTCTCAGTTCATCGACGAACTGATCCAGGCCGGCTACGACAAGCCCGCGGGAGAGTGAGCCATGGCGAACAAGCCGCAGCTGGCAAGGCGGAACAAGTCCAACCCTGAAATTCCGACTTCGTCGATGGCGGACATCGCCTTTCTGCTTATTGTCTTCTTCCTGGTGACGACCACGATGAACCAGGACAAGGGCATCGGCATGCAGCTTCCGCCCGCCGGAGAAAACAAGAAGATCCAGAAGAAGAATATCTGCAACGTCTGGGTGAATGCCGCCGGTGATATCCTGATCAACCTGGAGCAGGAAGTTCCTCTGGGGCAGTTGCGGGCCGACATCGAGCGGCGCCTGAGCGAAAACGACAAGCTGATCGTTTCTCTCAAGGCGGACGAGGAGACGCCGTATAACGCATTCATCGACGTCCTGGATGAGATCAAGCTTTCGGGCGCAACGCGGATCTCTCTAGCATCCCCGGAAAAGTAGGTTCGTCCGGCAACAGGAGTTCTCAGCATGGCGGATTTTTCAAAAAAATCAGGGGTACATACGTCCATTCCGACAGGTTCGATGGCGGATATCGCCTTTCTCCTCCTGATCTTTTTCATGGTCACGACGGTCTTCGTCCGCTATCGGGTCACGGGGATCGTATTGCCCAGGGCTGAAAAGGTTGAGGAAATCAAGACGCGTCGCCACATATCCTATGTCTGGATTTCCGCGGACCGGAAGGTCTACATAGACGACAAGATCGCACAGGTCAATCAGGTTGCTCCCATCTTCTACGAACGCCGGGTGCAGAACCCGCGGCTGATCGTTTCGCTCAAATGCGATACGCGTGCGCCCTACGGGCTGGTGTCACAAGTGATCGAAGAACTTCGCAAAGCCGATGCGCTCCGCGTCAACTTTGCCACCGATCGAGAGAGGTAACGCATATGGCCTATATCAGAGGGAAGGACATCGTCCGGAGGAAGTACCCTGAACACGACCTCAGAAGGCGTTATCCCAAAGTCTTCTGGACGTCGGTCGGTATCTCCTGCGCCCTGCACCTGATCATGGCAATCCTTTTTCCCACGTTCGATATACGGGCCTCGGCGGGCAAGAAAGACCAGATCATCATCCAGATGGAGGAGATCCCGGAAACGCGCCAGATTCAGCGGCCTCCCCCTCCTCCCCGGCCGGCCATGCCGGTTGAAACCGAGAGCGACGACGTTCCCGACGACGTTACCATCGAAACGACCGACCTCGACCTGGATCAGGCCCCCGTAGACCTGCCTCCTCCTCCTCCGGGCGCCACCGAAGCGCCCATGGAAGAAGAAGTGATGGAGTTCTGGAGCGTGGAGGAAAAACCGGAAATGATCAAGGGGGTCCAGCCCAAATACCCCGAGATCGCACGCAAGGCAGGGTTGGAGGGCAATGTATTCGTGAAGTTCATGGTGCGCAGAGACGGTCGGACGGCCAAGGTTCAGGTGTTGAGGGGCCAGGAAATCTTCAGGCAGGCGGCCATGGATGCGGTCAGACAGTTCGTATTCAAGCCGGCAATCCAGAACGACAAGCCCGTGAATGTCTGGATGACCCAGGCTATTAAGTTTAAACTCCACGATTGAACCCCGACAGGACAGAACAAACGCGACGGAGGCCATCACACAACCGGTGGTGGCCTTTGCGCATGTCCAAATCAATTGACATCGACACGGGATTTGGCAATATTTGTTGTCTATATATCGCGTTTCCGTTAACCTGCAATTTCGAGAGGATCACCTGATATGCGTTGTCGACAGCCCTTGCTCCTGCTCTTGTGCCTTCTATTCTGCCAGCCCGGTTGGGCTCAAGTAGCTCCGGAATCGGCGGAAAAATACAACGCCGGTCAGGCCCTTTACGAGAAGAGGCGTTATCAGCAAGCCCTTCAGGCGTTCGAAGAAGCCGTTAAACTGGATGGCAACAATGCCCAGGCCTATCGAGGCATGGCCAAAACCTACCAGAAGCTCAAGGATTCCGACAAAGCCATCGCCAATTTCCGAATGGCCACCACGGTAAAGCCGGATTACGTTGAAGCCCATTACGAACTGGGGAACTTTTTTTACAATCTGAAGAGGTACAAGGACGCTCAGGCGGCGTTCAAGGCCGTGGTGAATCTCGACGGCGATTTTCAAAACGGCAATGCGCGGAATCTCCTGAAAGCGGCCTATTCAAGGCACGGCAGGGACCACCTGCTCAGGAAGAACTACAGGAAAGCCATCGAGGAATACGAAAATGCAACACAGCTCGATCCCACGGATGCCACCAACTACTACAATCTGGGTTTGGCCGCCAAACAGGCCCGAAAATACAAACAGGCGGAGAATGCCTTTACAACGGCCGTTGAGCTCAACCCCACGTACGCCAAGGCCCATCGACAACTGGGCGACCTGTATCGGCTCACCAAGAGAAACAGCCGGGCGATCCGGAGTTACGGCCGGGCGATCGACAGCGATCCGAACTGTAAAGACAGGAAGAATATCAACGCCTATCGCAACCTGGCGGTCGTATTTAACCGAACGAAGCAATATTCCAGGGCCGTATCCACGCTCAGAAAAGCCGTGGCGGTAGCCCCCACTACCAAAGACAAAGTCAGGATCTACGCCGCGCTGGGACACTCACACGCGTTGGGGAAGAACTACAAGAGCGCGGTGTCCGCGTATCAGCAGGCGCTCGCGCTGGACTCCCGAGACAGTGAAGCCCAGTACAGGGCGGCGGTTGCCTATTTCGAACTCAAACAGTACCAGAACGCCCTCAACTACGCCAGAAGAGCCGCGCGGGACCGAAGGTACGGCGTGCCGGCGTACGTCATCATGGGCGACGTTTACGACGCGTGGCGGCCCCAGGGATGGAAGGAAAAAGCGATCCAAAACTACTCCAGGGGACTCAGAGACCGGAAATTCAAAAAGTACTGCGAGGACAAGATCGATCGCATCAAGAACCCCGTTGACACCGGAGAATAGGAACACGAAGCAGAACACCCGGCGTGTCATCCACACGCGCCGGCGCGCCTCCATACATAATCCCACTCCCTGAACGTTCCGTTTGACGTCAGAGCCGTCCGTTTCATCCAGACCACGGGCCATGTTGCGCCGGGGCCCGGACGTCTCTGCGGGCGAATTCACCATAACGATCGTCTTCCCGGCATGCTGTCCACCGGTTTGTGAATCCACGACGCGCATTAACGCCGTCGACAGCGACCTTGACTTGACGCTCGAAAATTTCACCTTCCTTCTGGCTTTTCTGGGTTATCTCGGGCTGTCTGCGAATCTGGTACTTACCGCCAGGGGTACGTTCAGCCGCCCGGCCATCGCCCTGGTCGCGCTGGTTGCCGTCGCCCACGTCTACCTGGTCTGGGCGTACCGGTACGACTGGCAGTTTGACATGGCCGTCCGGAACGGCTACGCCGGCTTCCTTATCTTCCACTCGGCGCTTCTGTGTATCGTAACCGCGGCCCTTGTGCCGCCGGTGATCTGCAAGGCCCTTATCCTCCTGTCTTTTCTGATTGTTTCCGCCGGCGCTTCGGGAGCCGTGTTCAGGTACGACGTCGTCAGCATCTACCGCGTTCCGGTGCTGGTCAACGCCGGCTTTGGCCTCGGTTTTCTTGTTTACAACCGGTTTCGTGAACACAAACCATCCAGATGACGGGAAAGCGCGCGATACACGGCAACCCGGACCGGGGCTACCTGACTTCAATTGCAGAAATCCGCCGGCGCCTCGCCGGATATCGCCCGCATCTGGCCTCTGGAGACAGAGCCCGCGCGGCCGTCGCAATGGTCCTGCGTCAACGGGAGGAAGCCGTTCACCTGCTGTTCATCGAGCGGTCGCAGCGCGAAGATGATCCGTGGTCGGGCCACGTCGCGTTCCCGGGGGGCCGGGTGGAACCTGGCGACGTGAACTCGCGAACGGCCGCGGAGCGCGAGACGCGGGAGGAACTCGGCCTGGATCTCGGAAAGGCGGAGTACCTCGGTCGACTGGACGACGTCACCGGCGCTACCCTTCCCATTCTCGTGTCGGGTTTCGTCTACAACGTCGAAACCAGAGATCGACTTCATCCGAATCACGAGGTCAAGGCGGCTTTCTGGGTACAGCTGAACGTTCTCGCCGACCCCGGACGCCATCGCGAGCGCAGCTTTCGGATCGACGACGCGGAACGCCGCTTCTCCACGATCGATCTGCCGGGTTCGCGCCAGCGCGTCCTCTGGGGCATTTCATATCGCCTGGTCTCGCAGTTGCTGGCGCTCCCGAGCCACCCGTTCCGTTCATCGCGGCCGACCCCGGTAGCGGGTTGTGCCAAACCCGGAGCGGAAGGATGAATTCAGCCGATCTTTGCCGTCTCCCTGCGGTCGGGCTGCGAAACCTGTATCAGAAGCGGGAACTCTCGCCCGTCGAGGTTACCCTTGCCGTTCTGGACCGGATTGAACGGTGGAACCCGACCTTTAACCCCTTCGTCACGGTCACCCACGAACGCGCCGTGGAACAGGCAGTTCGTGCCGAACGCGCCTATATGAGAGGAGATGCCGGAATTCTGGCCGGCGTCCCCGGCTCACTCAAGGATCTTACCCCCACCAGGGGTATCCGCACCGCCCGTGGGTCCCTGCTCTACAAGAACTGGGTGCCCGATTACGACGCGCCGCTGGCGGAACGCCTGTCAAACGCCGGGATGGTCCTGCTCGGCAAGACAACCACCCCCGAACTCGGCTGGAAGGGTGACTCTGGAAACCGGATCAACGGTCCGGTGCACAATCCCTGGATGTACGGCCGTACAGCCGGCGGGTCCAGTGGAGGCGCCGCGGCCGCCGTCGGCCTGGGTATGGGACCGGTTGCCCAGGGAACGGACGGAGCCGGATCCATTCGCATCCCGTGCAGCTTCTGCGGACTGTACGGACTCAAGCCGTCCTGGGGTCGTGTTCCCCAGTACCCGGCCAGCGTGGTCGAGTTGCTCTCGCACGCCGGTCCCGTCGCCCGCACCGTGAGAGATGCCGCGTTGATGCTCACGGCCATGGCCGGCGCACACCCCATGGACCGCCTCTCGCTGCCCGATTCCACCGATTACCTCCTGGAGATGGAAGGCGATATCGCCGGTCTGCGCGTAGCCTGGTCTCCCGATCTCGGTTACGTCCGCGGCGATCCCGAAGTCCTGTCGATCGCGGCCGGTGCGGCTGTCCGGTTTCAGGATCTCGGCTGTCGCGTCGAAGAGGCACATCCCGGACTGCCCGATCCATGGGACATTGCCGACACGATCTGGTCCGCTTCGTTCGCGGGGGTGTTCGAGGACAACCTGGACGACGTGAGGGATCTCCTGGACGCCGGCCTCGTCGCCGTGATTGAAAGGGGGAAATCCGTATCCGGGGCCCAGCTGGCAACCGCGTACGCGCGGCGCAATGACTACTACCACGGATGGCGTGAATTCATGAGCGCCTACGACCTGTTTCTCTGCCCCACGCTTCCGGTTACAGCCTTTGCTGCGGGCCGCGATCATCCGGGGGAGATCGCGGGGCAACCGACCAGCTACCTCGGCTGGACAGCCTATACGTACCCGTTCAACATCACCGGGCAGCCTGCTGCCACGGTCCCGGCGGGCATTGCCGGCGACGGTCTGCCGGTGGGCCTTCAGATTGCAGGCCGATGGCGCGACGACGCGGGCGTGCTGCGCGCCTCCGCGGCCTTCGAATCGCTCGCACCCTGGGACAAGAAACAACCCGCCGCCGCGCATAGGGAAGAGGCGTGACGCCACCTCACTTAAGGTACGGCGGCGAACGCATGTTCTTACGAAAGACCAAATCCACATAAAGTCCGCAATCAGAAAAGGGAGTCCGCCAACAGGGCCCGATTCACGGAAAGGACGGTCCGATGATCATCAAACCCAGAATCCGGGGATTCATCTGTACGACGGCGCACCCCGTCGGCTGCGCGCACAATGTACAGGAACAGATCGACTGGGTAAGGAACCAGCCGTCGCTGAAAGGCATCCGGAATGTGCTGGTCGTCGGCGCCTCGACGGGCTACGGGCTGGCCTCTCGAATCGCTGCCTGCTTCGGCGCCGCCGCCGGGACCGTGGGCGTATTCTTTGAAAGGCCGGCTGTGAGGAATCGCACGGCATCGGCGGGATGGTACAATTCGGTTGCCTTCGAAAGAGCCGCAAAAGACGCGGGCTATTACTCAAAAAGCATCAACGGCGACGCGTTTTCCGATGAAATCAAGGAAGAGACTGTCTCGGCCATCAGGGAAGACCTGGGAACTGTCGATCTCGTGGTTTACAGCCTGGCGTCGCCGCGGCGCACCCATCCCCGGACCGGGGCGCAATACACCTCGGTGTTGAAAACCGTGGGCGAACCGTACACGGGAAAGACGGTCGATATCCACACCGGCGTCGTCTCGGAGGTCACCATCGAACCGGCCACCGGGGACGAGATCGACAATACCGTCGCCGTCATGGGCGGTGAAGACTGGGACATGTGGATTCAGGTTCTCGAAGCGGCAGGCGTGCTTGCCGAGGGCGTCCGTACGGTCGCGTATACCTATATCGGACCGGAGCTGACCCGGCCGGTCTACGGGGACGGCACCATCGGGAAAGCCAAGATCCACCTCGAGTCCACGGCCCGGCATCTGGACGCGCGGCTGAGGAAGAGAAACGGACGCGCCTACATCTCCGCAAACAAGGCCGTGGTCACCCAGTCAAGTGCGGCCGTACCGGTGGTATCCCTTTACATCTCACTGCTATACAAAATCATGAAGGAGAAGAACGTCCACGAAGGCTGTATAGAACAGATGTACCGGCTTCTGAAGGATCGAGTCTATGCCGGAACGCACGTCCCCACAGACGAGAGCGGGCGCATCCGCATCGATGAACTGGAATTGAGGGAGGACGTGCAGTCGCGTATCGAGTCTCTCTGGCAGTCCGTGACGACCGAAAACCTGGAAGCGGTATCCGACGTGCAGGTTTTTCGCGCGGAATTCCTCAAGCTCTTCGGCTTCGGCCTCCCTGCGGTTGACTACGCGGCCCACGCAGACCCGGGCCAGCCCCTTTAGTGGTCGGTCCGGCCCCGCCAGCCCGATCGTCATATCGTTCAGTCCATTCCGCGAAATTTGAAAATCCCTTTCCCACAATTCCCTCCTTCACGTCTTCCGTCAGGCCTATCTCTTTTCCGGACAATAAGTTAGATAAATCTGGAACATCTGGTACACCCTTTGCGTAATCAGGGGACGTCAGGATTTACCAACACCGGACTCCCTGCAGAACAGCACGCTTCCGTGGAGTTCAGTCGCGTATCTGACCGGCTCCAAGGAGGCCCGTATGATGTCCCGAGTGCTGAGTTGCGCCACCCTCGGAATCGACGCCTATGTCGTGCGTATCGAGACCGATCTGGATTATCAGCTTCCCGCATTCTCGGTAGTCGGTCTGCCGGACAACGCCGTCAAGGAAAGCCGGGATCGCGTAACCGCCGCAATAAAGAACTCCGGCAGGATCTTTCCGAACCGCCGCGTAACCGTCAATCTCGCGCCCGCCGATATCCGAAAGGAAGGATCGGCCTTTGACCTGCCCATTGCCGTGGGCATCCTGGCCGCTTCCGGAGACATCTCGCCCGAGATCCTTTCGCAATACATCGTCCTCGGGGAGTTGGCGCTCGACGGAGCCGTACGGCCCGTCCGGGGCGTCCTGCCGATGGCCGTGGAGACCCGCCAGGCCGGTTACAAGGGCATGATTCTCCCACGCGAAAACGCCCGCGAGGCAGCCATCGCGGGCGGTATCGACGTGCATCCTGTGGGCGACCTGATGGAGACGCTGGACTTCCTGGAGGGTTACCGGGACGTACCCACACTCCAGGTCGATGTCGACCGGATCTTCAGCCAGGCCCTGAGCTACCGTATCGATTTCCGCGACGTCCGGGGTCAGGTTCACGCCAAGCGTGCGCTGGAAGTGGCTGCCAGCGGCGGCCACAACATCATCATGATCGGTCCGCCCGGTTCCGGAAAAACGATGCTCACCCGCCGTCTACCCACCATCCTCCCCGACCTGACCCTGGACGAAGCCATCGAAGCCACCAAGATCCATTCCGTGGCCGGACTGTTGCCTCCGGATACCACCCTGGTGGCGGTCCGGCCCTTTCGCTCGCCCCACCACACCATCTCGGACGCCGGCCTGATCGGGGGCGGTACTCACCCGCGGCCGGGCGAGGTCTCTCTTGCGCACCATGGCGTTCTCTTTCTGGACGAGCTGCCCGAGTTCAAGAAGCACGTCCTGGAGGTCCTGCGCCAACCGCTCGAGGATGGTTTCGTCACCATCGCCCGGGCCATCGTCTCTCTGACCTATCCCGCACAGTTCATGCTCGCCTGCGCCCTGAATCCCTGCCCGTGCGGATACTTCGGCGATCCCCGGAACGAATGCACGTGTTCTCCGCCGATCATCCAGCGGTATATGTCCCGAATATCCGGCCCGCTTCTGGATCGCATCGACATTCACATTGAAGTTCCGGGGGTCGACTACAGTGAACTGACCGATGAACCCGGCGGAGAAACGTCCGATACGATTCGCGAAGGCGTGAATGCGGCGCGCCAGGTGCAACTTCACCGCTTCAGAGAGAAACAACACCTGTTCTGCAATGCGCATATGGGGCCCGCGGAAATCCGTGATTACTGCAAGATCGACGGTAAAGGCGAAGAGCTTCTCAAAATGGCAATTACGAAACTCGGCCTGTCGGCGCGCGCCTACGACCGCATCCTGAAAGTCAGCCGCACCATCGCCGACCTGGAAGAGGAACAGGAAATCAAGCCTCAGCACGTCGGGGAGGCCATTCAGTACCGTAGTCTCGATCGGAATCTCTGGATGTAATCTCCGTCGAGAGCCGCGCCGATGTCCGTGAAATCCCCTCACTGAAAAAAGTCATAGTTCAGTTGTTGTGGTTACTCGCATTTCGTAGAGGCGCTGTCACGCCATAGACAAGCGGTTCCAGGCCGACAATCCTCGAAAAACCGGGTGTCACACGGTCATTAGTTTCGCTAAAGGATGCCAAAAACCCCTTGACTTTAGGTTTACAAATGCACTTTATTTTTTCTGAATATGATGAATTCAACGCCCGCACGAGAATCAAGAATTGATGGAACGAGAGCCCATTTGGAGCGTAAGTGACCGCGCTCTCTTTGGGGCGTTGAATCTGTTCATTTTCCTGTTCACACTGACAGATCGATATAGACCGCCTGAAAAAGATCTGGTCGAGAATCTGTATGAGGCGGGTATATTCTCCGTTACGCTATCCTTTCTCATCATAGAAGGAGTCGACTTCATGGGCGCAATGATGAAGCTTGCCGATAAGTGGATCGCGGAGAGCGAGGCCAAAACGAGAGCAAGAGCAATAAAGGATCTAAGGGAATTGGAAGCTTCCAGCAGAAGACGCGAAGAAAAAATGAGCGCGCTCATGGAGGAGTTGGAGAAGTATCAAAAGGAAGAAAGAGCCCGAAGGGAGAAGATAGCCGAAATGCTGCAAGACGCGGAAGGCGGACAGAAGTGAGACGTCCTCCGCAATCATCGTTTTTGCCCATCGATGTCTCGGTCGTTTGATCCCTTCAAAGCTGAGGCAACGATTTTTTTAACGCCAAATGTAGTTTCTTTATCCGCTGGCGGCAAGAGAGCCACCAGACCTTAAACATTCCTTCCTCCGCCTGCCCGCGAAAATTCCCTTTCCGTTTGTCTTGCCACCACCCATCCGCTATATTTAGTTCGAGTTGCAGACCAGTTCCCACGTCTCTACTCGTACCCGGCGGCTGGTGCGAGACGGGATGAATCGTCGGGAGAACGGTGAGTTTTTTCAGGACAGGATACGATGATATGAAGGAACCGATCGTCTATCTCAACGGAAATTTCGTGCCTGCCTCTCAGGCCGCAATCAGGATTTACGACCTGGGCATCATTCTGGGCGCCACGCTCACCGAAATGACCCGTACGTTCGCTCACGCGCCGTTTCGGCTGGACGATCACCTGGACCGGCTCTACCGATCGTGCAAATACGCCGGGATTCAACCGCCGCTGTCGCGGAACGAGATGCGGGAGAAAACCCTCGAACTCATACGGGCGAACCGTGAATTGATTGAACCCGGGGCCGATCTTGGCGTCGTACATTTCATCACGCCAGGAGAAAACGAAATCTACGCCGGCAGCGCCGCGGGTAGCGTACGCATGACGCCGACCGTCTGCATTCACTCTTTTCCGCTGCCCTTTCGCGTCTGGCGTCACCTCTTCGAGCCGGGTGCGCACTGTGTCACGCCCGCCCTGCGCCACATCCCGCCCCAATGCCTGGATCCCAAATCCAAGAACCGGTCCCGGCTGCACTGGTGGCTGGCCGACCAGCAGACCCACGCGGTCGACCCCGAAGCGATTACGCTTCTTCTTGACCTGGACGGTAACGTCACGGAATGCGCGGGTTCCAACTTCGTCGTCGTTGAGGACCGCACCGTCTACTCCCCGACCACGCGCAACATACTCCAGGGCGTCAGCCTTCTTACCGTCAGGGAACTTGCCGCCGAGCGCGGTCTCGACTGGATTGAAAAAGACATTCAGCCATATGACGTCGCCAACGCCGACGAAGCGTGGCTGACTACGACGCCATATTGCATCGCCCCCTGTACCAGGTTCAACAACATACCGGTCGGAAGCGGTAAGCCCGGTCGGCTATTTAAGGAGCTGCTGACGGCGTGGAGCAGCCGCGTGGGGCTGGATATTGAGAAACAGGTCCTCGGCGATTGAAGCGAGCAGCCCAGATCGATATGGCAACGGTCGATATCAGCGGATTCATCGCGAACACCCGATACGGCGATCTTCCGCAAGCCGTACGGACGCAATTGAGCAAGAACCTCCTGGATCTCTTCGCCGCAACCATTGCAGGCCTGGCCACGCCCGCGGCGAATATTGTGGCGGACTACGCCGCAACCGCATTCCCGGGTAACGACGCCACGATCGCCGGAAGAGGAAGGATTGGCAGCGCCCCGGGCGCCGCCCTCGCAAACGCCTGCGCAGCGAACGCGCTGGACGTCGACGACGGGTTCCGTCAGGCGAAGGGTCACCCGGGCGCGGTCGTCATCCCCGCTGCGCTTGCGGCGGCGGAGGCTGAAGGCGCTTCGGGCGCGGATTTTCTCGCGGCGATGGTCGTGGGTTACGAAGTCGGGATGCGCGCCGGCACGATCTGGCATGCCCATCCCCACAGAGGGCCCAGTTATCATGGTTCCGGATCATGGGGGAGCCTCGGCGCCGCGGCTGCATGCGCACGATTGGCCGGACTCGGACCCCGGGAGGCGGGACACGCGCTCGCCATCGCCGAATACCACGCACCCCTCGCGCCCATAATGGATTGCGTGCGCCGCCCGGCCATGGTCAAAGACGGTATCCACTGGGGCGCGTTTGTGGGCGTCGTCGCCGCTCAGCTTGCGGCCCGCGAATTCACGGGCATGCCCGCGACACTATATGCGGTCGAGTACCATTCAACGATGCAGACCCTGGGTACTGACTGGTGGATAGAACGGATCTACTACAAATTCCATCCGTGCTGCCGGTGGGCCCAACCCGCCATCGCTGGCGCGTTGGAGCTGCGCAGCACCCGCAATCTGAGACGCCATGAAATCGTCTCGGTCAAAATCGAGACGTTCGAGGCGGCCACCCATCTGGGCACCCGCCGTCCGGCCAATACCGAAGAGGCGCAATACAGCCTGCCCTATCCGGTGGCCTGCGCCCTTGCACGCGGACGGGTCGGGGTGCCTGAAATAGCCGGCGACGGTCTGAATGACGAAGCGGTGCTCGCCCTCTCGGACCGCATTGAAATGTCGGTCGACCCCGCCATTGAAGCCCGCTTCCCCGAGGAAGCCCTGGCGCGGGTGACCGTCACCACCTCAGGCGGACGGACACACGTGACCGGACCGCTGCCCGCCCCGGGCGATCCGGACAGCGGCATCACCTTTGACGATCTCGTCTCCAAAGCGCATCGTCTCGTCGATGGCGTCGCGGGAATGTCCCATACACGGCGTCTGGTCGAGACCGTGTCGTGCTGTGCAGATCTGAAAACGGTCGAACCGCTGGCCGAGTGCCTCGTCGGATTCGGATAGATCCATGAAAATCGCCCTTCTGCTCTCCGGTGGCGTTGACAGTTCCGTGGCGCTCAATCTGCTATGCATCGAGGGACGCCACGACGTCACCGCCTTCTATCTCAAAGTCTGGCTGGAAGACGAACTTGCCTTCCTGGGCGAATGCCCGTGGGAGGAAGACCTCAAGTACGCGCGCGCCGTCTGCGAACAGGCCGGTGTACCGCTTCGCATCGTCCCGCTACAGGCCGAATACCTGGACCGGGTGGTCTCGCGCGCCGTGTCCGAGCTCAGGGCCGGACGTACTCCCAGCCCGGACATTGTCTGCAACCGGCAGATCAAATTCGGCGAGTTCGCGGCCCGAATCGACGGCAGCTTCCACAAACTCGCATCCGGGCACTATGCACAGATCGAAGAAGTCAATGGCACCTGTTACCTGAAGCGAGCGCCGGACCCCGTCAAGGACCAGACTTACTTTCTTTCCGGACTCAGCCAGACGCAGCTTAAACGCGCGCGTTTCCCGGTCGGACACCTTACCAAACAGCAGGTCAGGAAATACGCAAGGGATTTCGATCTGCCGAACCGGGACCGCAAAGACAGCCAGGGCATCTGTTTTCTGGGCAAGATCAGCTACCCCGACTTTGTCAGGGCGCACCTGGGAGAAAGGCCAGGGGACATCGTCGACGTGGAAACCGGCGCCCGGCTCGGCCGCCACCGCGGCTACTGGTTCTACACCATCGGACAGCGCGAAGGGCTGGGCCTTGCCGCCGGACCCTGGTACGTGGTCCGGAAAGACACCCTGGACAACATCATCCATGTCTCCCATAGAAAATACCGCCCCAATCGGGCGTTGAGCCGCTTCACGGTTTCGAGTCCGCACTGGATCTCAGGGGTACCCGACCTGCACGACCTTCATGTCAAAATCCGGCACGGCCCCCGTCTCGTCCCGTGCCGCATCGAGTCCGGCGGCAAAACCGGACTGAACGTCCAAATGGCGGAAGCGGACCCCGGCGTGGCCCCGGGACAGTCGGCCGTCTTCTACGATGGCGATATCTGTCTGGGGGGTGGTGTCATCGCGTAGGCGCAATTGATCACGCATTGTTGCCGTTTTCAAGAGCTGAATCCGTAAACGAACCCTCACGAAAAAAGGAACAGGGGCGAGGTTTTCTCGCCCCTGTTCCGCAGGGTCTTCCCATTGCCATGAACCGGAACGCCGACTACTGGATCTCAGAGTTGAATCTCAGAGCGCACCCGGAAGGCGGCTACTATCGGGAAATATACCGCTCCTGCGAGACCATCCAGGCGAGGGCTCTTCCAAAGCGGTTCGGCGGTCCCAGAACATTCTCAACCGCGATCTACTACCTGCTCGAAGGCAATGACTATTCCGCCCTTCACCGCATCAGGTCCGACGAGATCTGGCACTTCTATGCCGGATCTCCCATCACCATCCATACGATCGATCAAAGCGGCGTATACGACCGCATACTGCTTGGCGATAACCCCGAAAACGATGAATCCCTGACGGCGGTCGTCAACGCCGGCTGCTGGTACGGCGCAACGCTGAATGAGCCCCATTCATTCGCCCTGATGGGCGGCACCGTCGCTCCCGGTTTTGAATTCGAAGACTTTGAGCTGGCGGATCCCGCAGACCTTTTACAGAGCTTTCCCGAAAACCGTTCCGTTATCGAACGGTTGACCCGCTGAAGCCGAACGTCGCCCGGCCGCGAATGCTTCAATCCGGTTCGGGTGAGCACTTCTGCATATACCGGATACCCTCCTCGATCTCCTGCTTCTTTACGGTGTCGCACGACACCGCCCGGCCGATCGCCTCCGGAAGAATAAACCGGATCACGCCATCCCGCGCTTTCTTGTCGCTCGCCATACGCCCGATCAGTTTTTCCGGTTCAAGCGCGCGGGCCCCAGACGGGATCCCGAGTCTTTCGATCAGTGCGTTCTGGCGTTGCAGTTCGGCCGGATTCCAGATCCCCTTGATGACGCCGATTCTGCCCGCGGCCAGCATGCCGAGCATAACCGCCTCTCCGTGTTTGTAAACGGTGTAATCCGTCACCGCCTCTATGGCGTGTCCCACCGTGTGGCCGTAGTTCAGGATTTCCCTCAATCCCGCCTCGTTCTCATCCGCCGCCACCACGTCCGACTTTATTCGGCAGTTTCGTGCAATCAGACCAACCAGCTGTTGGGGTTCAATTGCCAGATCCGCTACTTTCTCAATCTTGCTCTCGAGAAATTGCACGAGCCCTTCGTCGCGGATCAATCCGTGTTTGATCACCTCGGCCATGCCGGCAACCACCTCCCGCCTGGGCAGGGTCATCAGCGTTTCGGTGTCAATATAAACTAGCTTCGGCTGATAAAATGCCCCGATCATATTCTTGCCGAACGGGTGATCGACCCCGGTCTTGCCGCCCACGCTGGCGTCGACCTGCGCCTCCAGGGTGGTCGGGACCTGCACGAAATCGATACCTCGCAGGTAGGTGGCCGCCACAAATCCGGCCGTATCGCCCACGACACCGCCCCCCAGCGCGACGATGCAGCTGCGCCGGTCCAGGCCCGCCCGTATCAGTTCGCCATAGATCCGGCCCGCTGTCTCCAGCGTCTTGAATTCCTCTCCATCCGGGATCTCAACCACCGTTGACGACACACCCTGCGCCTCGAGACCGGCCCTGACCGGATCCAGGTAGAGCGACGCAACCGTCGGATTGGTCACGATCGCCGCAACCGAACCCAGTTCCTTCGCCGCGTACGCCCTGCCGAAATCGGACAGGATCCCGTATCCGATCATGATCGGATAACTGCGGCTGCCCAGATCGACCCGAACGGTTTCCATACGCCTCAGTACGCCTTTCGATAATTAGGACACCGGCCTTCAAACGCCCTTATTTCAATACAACGCCTTTCAAGGCCGTTACTGCCAGTTGAACGGTCTCGTCGGGCGTGCGGTACTCGGTTGACTCCACGAATGCGTCCGCCCGGTCGTAAAACGGCGCCCGGTCGGCAAGCATCGACCGGATCTTCGCCATCCGGTCTTCGTCGTTCAATCCGGCCATCAGCGGCCGTTCCCCGTCTGTCCTGCGCAGGCGCGTGAAGATCGTCTCCGCCGATGCCCGAAGACACAGGCAGACGCCGGATTCGCGAATCGTGTCCCAGTTGTCCTCCTGTGTCACGGCGCCGCCACCCAGCGCAATCACAGCATCTGCCATTCCCGCCGCCCGCTTCACGCAACCGCGTTCGATACGACGGAACGCGGTTTTGCCGTCTTCCGCGAAGATCCGGCGGATCGACTTCCCGGCGGTCTCCACGATCAATTCGTCCGTATCCACAAATATCCTCTCCAGACGCCGCGCGAGAAGTGCGCCGATCTTGCTCTTTCCCGTTGCCATGAAACCGGCCAGAAAAATCTGTCTGCCCTGCAGCGGAGAAGCATGCCCGGTCCGGCTCACATTTCCTCCGGCGCCTTCAGGCCAAGCAGATGGAGTCCGGTAGCCAACACGGCGGAAATCGAATAAACGAGCGCGATACGTGCGCGGGTGAGCGACACGTCGTCCGAAATGACCCGGTGGGCGTTGTAAAACCGGTTCGCCTCGGTGCAGAGTTCGATCAGGAATCCGGCAATCAGAGACGGCTCACAGGTTTCGGCCGCGTTCCGGATTCGCTCGGGAAACCGTTCCATGCACTTGACCACGGCCACGGTCTCGGGTTCGGTCAACAGAGAAAGGTCCGCGTCTGACGGTGGCACCGCGCCTCCGTACCTGCGCAACACACTGCAATACCGGGCGTGGGTATATTGTACGTAGGGGCCGGTCTCACCGTTGAAATTCAGGATCTCATCCCAGTCGAACACCACGTCCCGCGTCCGGCGGGAATCCAGGTCCGCATAGACGACCGCGCCGATGCCCACGTCCCGCGCGATCGTGTCCCTTTCGGGAAGATCCGGATTCTTGTCCTCCACAATGTCCCGTGTCAACTCAATGGCGCGGTTCAGCACGTCCTCCAGGAAAATTACGTTTCCCCTGCGGGTCGACATCCTTCCTTCCTTAAAGGAAATAATGCCGAAAGGAACGTGTACGCAGTCTTTCGCCCATTCACAGCCCATCCGTTCCAGCACCTTGAAGAGCTGCCGGAAATGCAGGGACTGCCCTGCGTCGGTCGTATAAATCAACTTGTCGAAGACGTAGGTCTTCTTCCGGTAAATCGCCGCCGCCAGGTCCCGCGTGAGATAGACGCTGGTATCATGTCCGGTCTGGATGATGGCTGGCGGCATGTCATCGTCGTCCAGCATCACGACGAGGGCGCCCTCACTCTCCACGGCAAGCCCCCTGGCCTTCAGTTCGTCTATCACGGGTCCGACCTTGTCGTGGAAGAAACTCTCTCCTGTATATTCCGCAAACGTGACATCCAGCATTTCGTAGATCCGCTTGAAGTCCTTGACCGTCTCGTCTCTGAACCAGTTCCATAGTCGAAGCGCTTCCGGGTCCCCCGCCTCCAGTTTCTTTGTCCAGTACTTTACGTCGTCTCCGAGAGACGGGTCCTTTTCCATCTCCGCATTGTATTTTACGTAAAGATTGAAGAGCTCATAGGGCGGATTTTCACGAATCGCGTTATCGTCTCCCCAGCGCTTGTATGCGGCGATGCTCATCCCGTGCTTGGCGCCCCAGTCCCCGAGGTGGTTGATGCCGATCACGTTCCATCCCGTGGCCCTGTACAGCCTGCAGAGCGAATTTCCGATTGCAGTCGAACGGATGTGCGCGATCGTGAACGGTTTGGAGACATCCGGCGAGGAGAAGTCGATCACGACCGTCTTACCCGCGCCCACGTCGCTCTGACCGAATTCCCCACGCCTGGCGAGGATTTCCGAGAGTGTCTCCCGCACGAATTCGGTCTGGCTCACGTAAAAATTGAGATACGGGCCCTCAGCCCGCACCCGGGCAATGCGGCCGCCGGGCCGAATGCTCACCCCAAGATCCCGGGCGATCTGATTCGGCGCTTTACGCAGTGTTTTTGCAAACCTGAAGCACGGAAGCGCGTAATCCCCCATCTCGGGCTTTGGGGGGACCTCAACCAGCGACCGCACCTCATCATGCGGCATGTCAGTTTCCGCAGACACCTGCGATACGATTTCTTCAACAAAAGGATTGACCATATTTCAGGACCTCGCGCCCCCAAAAAGCTATCAGCCGTCAGCAAAAAGGCGGTTAGACGTAAGCCGGTATACGGGAGAGATTGCCTGCCTTGTCAGGGTTCTTCTCGTGCCGGAGGCAATGAGGAATAACATACCGGGCACGGACTTCATCTACCGTCTTGCGTCTCCCGTCTACCCGGTTTTATCGCCAGGTAGAGCGTGGCGATGCCGAGGGTCAGCCGGCGTTCCACCGCATCCTGAAACCCCGCCTGCGTCAAACGCATTCGAAATGCTTCTCCCTCCGGAAATCCCATCACGGACTCATAGAGATACCGGTACGCCAGAGGGTTCCGTGAAACTAGCCGACCGATTCCGGGAAGGATGTATTTGAAGTAAATGAGGTAAACCCTGCTCAACAGAAAGGCTCTGGGCCGGGAAAATTCCAGAACCGCCAGCCGGCCTCCCGGGCGCAGGACACGCAATACCTCGTGAAGGCCGCCGTTCAGGTCCGAAAAATTCCGTACTCCGAAGCCAATGGTCACGGCGTGAAACCGCGCATCGGGAAACGGCAGCCGCTGTGCGTCTCCGCAAAGCAGAAACATGCGGCCGGCTCCCTTCTTCTGCTTCTTGTCTCCAAGCCGAAGCATCGGCAGGGAAAGGTCCGCTCCCACAACCCGCACCCTCGGGTCGCGCGCAGCGGCTTCGAGACCCAGATCGGCCGTTCCTGTCGCAAGGTCCAGGATCCACCAGCCCGCTTTCAATTCCAGCGCGTCGACTGTCCAGCGCCGCCAGAGAATATCCACGCCGGCGCTCAACAGGTGGTTCAGCAGATCGTACGTGCCGGCAATACCGTCGAACATCTGACGAACGAAGGTCCGCCTGGCATCGCGTTCCTGAGGGTCGGAACTCGCCACCGCTACGCCCGAAACCGGCCGATTATCGCCTGCTTCATCACGTCGACGCGCGGCTCGATACCCGTCCAGATGGCAAACGAACGCGCGCCCTGGTGCACAAGCATATCCAGGCCTCCATACGCCGGCGCTCCGGCGGATCGGAACTGACGCATCAGGAGCGTATCCAGCGGATTGAAAACCGTGTCGTAGAGCACCAGTTGCGGGTGGACCGCGCGTGTATCCGCGAGGGGCGTCCGCTGCACGTCCGGAACCATCCCCAGCGACGTTCCGTTCACGACAAGGCCGGCATCCGAGAACCGACTCATCTGAGTGCCCTTCGTCAGATCACCCGCGTCGATCGACTTTCCCGTTATCCGTTGCATATCACGCGCAAGCGCCTGCGCCCGGCCGACGGTTCGATTGAGAATGCTCACCCGCTTCACCTCTTTCCGCGTCGCCAGTGCGTAGACGGCCGCCCGCGCGACGCCTCCCGCACCGAGAATCACGCAATGCTCCGGCAACACGCCTAGGCCAGCGGTGCGCTCCAGAGCGGTGGCCAACCCGTACACGTCGGTATTCTGCCCGACAAGTTCGCCATCCTTGAGAGAAATCGTGTTCACCGCGCCCACTGCCAGTGCTTCTTTCGAAATCCGGTCCAGGTGCGCCATCACCGCCGACTTGTGCGGAAGGGTAACGTTCAATCCCCGAATCTGCAAAGCGCGCATACCGTCAAGCGCCGATTCAACCCCATCCGGCAATACGTGAAAAGCGACGTAACAATAGTCTATTTCGAGATCGCCAATGGCCGCATTGTGCATGTCCGGAGATAACGAATGGGCGATGGGATCGCCTATCACCCCCAGCAATCGCGTGGTTGAGACAATACCCAAAACAGACTCTCCTCGCACTGCTATTGCGTCCTGCCGGCAGGCGTTTCTCAACGGGTCAGGTCCGACACAAACTGGTCGGCGATGGCGAAACTCTCTTTCCACGAACAGTTGTAGGTGTACTTGATGAAGACCACGCCTCCCAGGAACACCAGCAACGCCAGAAGGAATAACCTGACAACCAGTCTCATAAGGCTCTCCTCGTACCGAAGTTTGTCCCGCGCTGTCTGCAGCGGACGCTGCAGACAGCGCGGGTACCTGAATGATTACGCTTCCAGTACCGTCGCCAGCCGATCCATCATCGCCCGATCCACGGGCCCGGGGTTCCTGACGAGTGTTTCCCCTTCGCTGGCCAGCGCCGCCAGCGTGAGCGCCATAGACACACGGGCGTCACCGCCGGCATCCAGTTCGGCGCCTTGCGGTTGCCCTCCCTTCACAACCAGTCCGTCCGGCATCTCTCCGACTTCAATCTGTAACTTCCTGAGGCTTTCTACCATAACCGAGATACAGTCAACCGGACCCTCCCTCAACGCCTCCGCGTCCCGGATTATGGTCTCACCCCGGGAAACGGCGCCGGTGACCGCCAGGAGCGGGAGCACGTCCCGAAAAAACCGCGCGTTCGCGCCGGCGATCTTTATGCCGCGCAAGTCGGACCCCATGATCCGGACGGTTCGAGCGGGGAAACCGGAATCCGTCCTGAATTGCTCCACGTCCATGGCGACGTTCATCCGGCGCAGCATGTCCATGATCCTGCGGCTTCTCGAGTCCATTCCGAAATGGGTTACCGTCAAATCAGACTGATCCAACATCGCCGCGGCCAGCACAAGAAACAGCCCTGCGTCCGAACTGCCCGGCAACTCATGGGTAACGGCGCGGAGCCGTACGGGTCCTTCCAGCGACAACCGGTAACCTCCGGCGCCCCTGATCCGGCCCTTTTTCAGCCGGGATCCGGCCGCCCGCAGCAACACTTCCAGATCGTCATCTCCTCCGGTGTCCTGCAGCAGCTCAACCGGACCGTCCACACCCAACCCCGCCATCAGCACCCCACACTTCACCGCCAGGTCGGGACGTCCGACGCGGCAGGATCCAGGCTTTAACCTCTTCCCCCCGATACGGGCCGATACCCCGTCCTTAATCGAAAGGTCCAGGTGGGCGCCCAGCGGTCGGAGCGCTTCAGAAACCCGGTTGACGCCGGCATCGGCGTGAATTCCGGAAAGTCTCGTTACAAAAGGGGCATTCGACAGCAATCCCGCCAGACAGGAAAACAGAACAAGGGACCCGTCCACGTTCAGCACGCCTTCCGGCGCCCGGAATTGGCCGCCGGTTACCGTTGCGGTCTCACCGTCCCAGGCTACCGCAATCCCGACTTCCGACAGCAACTCGCAAGTACGGTGGACTTCGCGGCTTCGCGAGCACCTGTGAATCCTGGTAATTCCATTCGCCGCGGACGAGAGCACAAGGGCGATGATCGATATACTAGCATCGCCCGGGAGGTCGGAAACCCCCTTGAGCCCGGGCGATGGTTTGATGCTATCTTCGAAGATTCCCGACTTCGTGAGTTCCAAAACCAGGCCTTCTCTATAATGCGGTCGCCAATGGAGAGAAAGCGATCTTTCCGGTTCAATCGTCTGCGGTTATCTCAACCTCACGCTGTAGCCCGCCTTCGCCAATACGTCAACGGCCCGTTCCGCGCAGGAACGGGAATCGAATCCCATTCGAATAGTGCCGCCTTCTCCCTCCCGCACATTCAGCACCTCGATGTCGTTTATGTTAACGCGCTCACCGGCCAGCGTACTGGCGACGTGGGCGATCACACCCGGCCTGTCCTCCGCCAGGAGGAGGATTTCGTGCAGTGGATGCAGGAATCCCTTGGAGTCCTTCGGGATCTGCCCCCGTATCCGATTCGCATAGGTAAATGCCTGCTCAAGGCGGTCGTGGTCCACATTCCCGCGAATTGCCAAAAGCGACTCAATATACAGATCGATCATCTCGCGGATCGGGGTCGCGTTTGTACGGCAGATATCGCGCCACATCTCAAATGGGCTGGAAGCGATGCGGGTCAGATCCCGAAACCCGCCCGCGGCCATTCGAATCGGCAACCCGTCGTCTTCCGTCATCCGTCCAATCATGGACACCAGGCTCGTGGCTATCATCTGCGGCAGGTGACTTACCGCCGCCGCCGCCCTGTCGTGTTCCTGAGGCGTCATCCTCATCGGCCTGGCCCCGAACGCCCTTACAAGGCGCGCGAGCTTTTCGACCACGAAACCGGGCGTGTCCGGCGACGGCGTCAAGACATAAATCGCATTCTGAAACAGGAAGGGATCCGCCGCGCCCACACCTCGATGTTCGGAACCTGCCATCGGGTGCCCGCCCACGAAATGCACGTCATCCCGATGATGGGCCGTCGCCGCGGAAACGATCGCGTGTTTGGTGCTGCCTACATCGGTCACGAGCGCATCCTGCCGCGCCGCTCCCAGCACCTCAGGCAGCATGTCCAGTATACGGACGATGGGGGTGCACAGGAAAACCAGCGCCGCATCGCGAATCCCGGATTCGAGGTTCTCATAGCGGTAGCCCGCGTCGATAACATCCAGCGCGAAGGCGGCGTCCAGGGTCTCCTGCCGGCTGACGCCGACGATACGACTTCCGATGCCCAGACCCTTGAGCGCCAGCCCGAGCGAACCACCGATCAGCCCCACCCCGACAACTGCAATTGCATCTCGCGTGAAAGGAGGATCGTTGGCCATGCGGTCATCCTTGGAGGCGGAGGCGAAAGCGCCCGCGGGTCGTTCGGGTCCGTTCCTGTCTTCCGATCCCATTCGTAATCATATCCCCTCGGCCAGTTCCTTTACGAACGCCTCGGTATCTTCCCACCCCAGGCATGGATCGGTAATGGATTTGCCGTACACGCCGTCATTGACGTCTTGCGCCCCCTCAACCAGATAGCTCTCCACCATCAATCCGCGGATCATGTCGTTCAGGAACGCCGAATTCTGCCGGCTGCGTATCACTTCCAACCCGATCCGCGGCTGTTCACTGAACTGCTTGCCCGAGTTATTGTGATTCGTATCCACGACGATCGCGGCGTTGGCAAGCCGCCGCTGCCGATACAGTTCCGCCGCGTACATGAGGTCCTCGAAATGGTAATTCGGCATGCTGCGCCCGGTTACGTCCACGGCGCCGCGGAGCACGGCGTGCGTCATTGGATTGCCGTCGGTGCGAACCTCCCAGCCGTTATAGATGAAGACGTGCGGGATCTGGGAGGCATGAATCGCGTTCAGCATAACCGAAAGATCTCCTCCCGTCGGGTTTTTCATTCCAACGGGTACGTCAACGCCGCTGCAGGTCAATCGGTGTTGTTGGTTTTCTACCGACCGGGCACCCACGGCTATATAGCTCAGCAGGTCATCGACGTAGGGTAGATTGCCAGGATAGAGCATTTCGTCGGCCGCAGTCAGGTGGGATTCCCGCACCGCCCGGATGTGCATCTGACGGACCGCGTAAATGCCTTCGGACATGTCCGGCGCCTTTCGCGGGTCCGGCTGATGTCCCATACCCTTGTATCCCTCGCCGGTCGTGCGGGGTTTGTTGGTATAGAGCCGGGGCACCAGAATCAGCGTTTCCCGGACGGCCTCCTGCAGTTTCGCCAACCGGGAGACGTATTCACATACAGCGTCTTCATTGTGTGCTGAGCAGGGGCCGATCACAAGGAGAAACTTATGGCTCCTGCGCGCAAAGATGTCGCCGATTTCCGCATCCCGCTGCTCCTTTATTTCTTTCAGATTCTTCGGAAGCGGCATCTTCTCCAGAACGGCTTCCGGCGTGGGTATCTTCATGTTTTTCGTGAATGCCATGCGCTGCCGGCTCCGTGACAAATCTCGGTCTTCAAACGTGACGAAACGTCCCGACCGATCTCGAGCTAAGAAGCTGTTTTAAAATTACCGGTGAGTTCCCGAGTACGAGCGAAAAAGCGGCGGTCAAGGCGGGAGAATCCGCCTAAGAGAGGCGAGGGGCGCGCAGCCTCGATACATTGGATACGGGTGGATTTGCCCAACGCCGACCGGCGCTTTTGCAGCCGTGCGAAGACCGCTGGGGATTTTAAGACAGCTTCTATGGTTCAAAAGGGTTCGCACCCGTTTAACTTCCCTGATTCTTCTGCATGAGGCGCCTGGACTCATCGATGATCTGTTGAAAGATCCGTCGTACGGCTTCGGCGTCCAGGGGCCCCTTATTCAGTTCAAGGATCCGGTTCAGGATCGACATCTCCCGTTCCGGCACGAAGATCGGTTGCTCGATTGCCTGTTTGATCCTGCCAATCTCAATGGCGCATTCGGCCCGTCGATTCAGAAGCTTCAGCAACTTCCGGTCCAGCACGTCGATTTCCTTACGCCAGTCTTCAAGATCCATCGAATGCTCCCTTCAACGGTTGCACCAATTCTTCGACAAAAGCCCCGATGTGAGCAACGAGGTCCGGGTCGGTCTGGCGCTGGGCAATTCGCCGCACGATGGCGCTGCCGACGACGACCGCATCCGCGTAGCCTGCAACCTCTCCGGACTGTTCCGGCGTCGAAATTCCGAATCCCACCGCAACGGGTTGCGACGTATGTCGCCGGATGGCCGCTACCCTGTCTCCAAGCGTTTCCTCCAGACTGTCCCTTTCCCCGGTCACGCCCGTGCGCGACACGTAATATACAAATCCGCTGGTGTAAGACGCGATTCGCCGAATGCGATCCTCACCGCTCGTAGGCGCAATCAGAAAAATCGTATCCAATCCCCGCTCTTCCATCAGACCCTTGTACTCCCCCGCTTCTTCCGGCGGAAGATCCAGCGCCAGAATGCCGTCCACCCCCGCATCGGCGGCTCTGTCGACGAGCCGTTCGAGACCGAAGCGGTGCATCGGATTGAAATACGTAAACAGAACGACAGGTATCTCGGACTCCAGCCGCAGGTCCGCCACCAGGTCCAGAACGTCACCCAGTGACACCCCATGCCTCAGCGCCCGCTGCGAGGCCGCCTGGATCTCCGGCCCGTCCGCAAGCGGATCGGAGAACGGCACGCCCAGCTCGAGAATGTCCACCCCGCGCCGTTCCAGCTCCGGCACCAGTTTTCGGGTGGTTGCCAGATCCGGATCTCCGGCCGTAATGTAGGCGACAAATCCGGTCTTTCCCGTTTTCTTCAGCACTCCGAACCGTCTTCCGATCCTTGTCATCCGGTCAACTCCAAACCTCGATTCGGGTCTAACGGCCCGTTGGAAAAGTCCATCCGGGCTGCGGCCGGCCCTTGTGACCGAAATACGGCGTTGCGCGCCCTCGCCGAATCGCAGGATGGGACTCGGTTGCTCGCCTTGTCTTCGACCACAATGGCAGGTGTTCTGTCCCGGAAATAGATTGCCGAAATTCGGACGCCGAGTCGCCCGGCTGGCAAGGCACCTGAGCGAGGCGACCTGCGCAAGGTCACCGAGCGAAGGCAACGCCGCCAGACGGGATGAATCGGCGGATGAATGGTGACATATTTCCGGGACGGGACACCATACCTCGCCTACAGAGCGACTTTATCAACGGACTGCTTCAAAAACGAACGGTGCATTACCGTTTAGTCCAGGTACTTCGCCGCCTGCTGAACGTCTTTGTCGCCGCGTCCGGACAGATTCGCCACGATCAGGGCATCCCTGTCCATTTCGGGCGCCGCTTTCGACACGTACGCGATCGCATGCGCGCTTTCCAGTGCGGGAATGATGCCCTCCGTGCGACTCAATAACCGGAACCCCTTCAGGGCCTCGTCATCAGTTGCATACGCATACTCGATTCGACCCTCATCCCGCAGAAGGCAGTGTTCGGGTCCCACGCCGGAATAGTCCAGGCCCGCCGATACCGAATGGGTCAGTGCAATCTGCCCGTCATCGTCCTGCAGGAGGTAAATCCTGGCCCCGTGCAGTACACCCAGATCTCCTCCCTGAAACCGGGCGGCGTGGTCGCCCGAGGCAATGCCATGGCCTCCGGCTTCGACGCCGACCATCCGCACGTCCGTGTCGTCCAGAAACGTGTGGAACAGCCCCATCGAATTGCTGCCGCCGCCGACACATGCAATCAGACAGTCCGGCAACCGGCCCTCGGCCTCCAGGATCTGTGCACGCGTCTCCACCCCGATCACCCGTTGAAAATCACGTACGATCATCGGATACGGATGAGGACCCAGGACGGATCCGAAAATATAAAACGTATCGTCGACATTCGTCACCCAGTCCCGGATGGCTTCGTTGATCGCGTCTTTGAGCGTCCTGCTTCCCGATTCTACGCCGGTTACTTTCGCACCGAGGAGCCGCATGCGGAATACATTCAACGCCTGCCGGTCCATGTCTTCGGTGCCCATGTAAATCTCGCAGTCCATGCCGAACATCGCCGCGACGGTTGCCGTGGCCACGCCGTGCTGCCCCGCCCCCGTTTCAGCGATGATCCGCGTCTTGCCCATACGTCTGGCAAGCAGAATCTGCCCCATCGTGTTATTTATCTTGTGCGCGCCGGTGTGGGCGAGGTCCTCCCGTTTCAAATAGATCCTGGCCCCTCCCAGTTCTTCGGTCAGTCGCTCCGCGAAATAGAGTGACGTCGGCCTTCCAACGAATTCCCGCAGATATCTGTCCAGCTCCTCGTGAAAATCCGGACGGTTCTTTGCGTCGCGGTAGGCCGCCTCCAGGTCTTCCAGCAGCGGCATCAATGTTTCCGGCACATACCGCCCGCCGTAGGGACCGAAATGCCCCCCGGAGTCGGGCCATGCACGTGCGGCTTCATCTCTGTTGAGCACTAGATATCCCTCATCACCTGATCGTAGAATGCCAGATAGCGGTTGCGTTCGTCCCCGTCCAGAAGCGCCATCGCCGAGCGGGGATGCTGGTTGTGCTGCCCTGTGATGTTGTACGGTACGAGGGGCCCCCACGTCAATTCCTCACGCAATTTGACAAAGTGGTCTTCCAGCAGCCTGTAGACGGGTCGAATCCTGAACTTCGGATTGCGCAGGAAGCCCAGCAGCAGTTCCAGCGGGCAATTCCCGGCGCCGCGTCCAAGTCCGTCCACCGTGGCATCAACGCGGTTCGCGCCCAGAATAAGCGCTTCGATGGTATTGGCGAATGCCAGTTGCTGGTTGTTGTGCGCGTGAATCCCCACTTCCTTGCCCGTTTCACTTACGGCGTCCATATATTTCCTGATGAGCATATCCACCTGCTCGCGGTACAATGCGCCGAAGCTGTCGACGACACATATTGTGCCAACCGGCGTCTGGATGAGTACCTCCAGCGCCTGGTCGATCTCAACCTCCTGTACGGTTGAAATGGCCATAATGTTGCAACTGGTTTCATACCCTTTCTCGTGGGCGTCGCAAAGCATTTCAACGGTCTCGGGAATCTGCTCGACGTAACAGGCCACGCGTACCATGCTGACCACGCTCTCGCTGGCCGGCAAAATGTCTTCCGCCCAGTCACTCTTGCCCGCATCCGCCATAATGGCGAGCTTCAGGCCGGTGGTTTCAGGGTCGTGGTCGCCCGTAATCTGGCGGATGTCCTCTTCGTCGCTGTGCCGGAAAGCTCCGAATTGGTCTTTGGGGAACATCTCTTTGGAGTTCCGGTACCCAATTTCCATATAGTCGACGCCGGCGGCGACGCAGGTTTCATAGACCGCCTTCACGAAATCACCGGTGAATTGGTGATCGTTCATCAATCCGCCGTCTCGAATCGTACAATCAAGTACTTTCAATTCCGGCCGATAGGTAATCCAGGGTGCTTTCATGGAAGGAATCCTCTCCTGTTGTTAACCTTGATTCGTAAGTCTTCGGGGACGTTAATTCGAATATGTGCTTGTAAATAAAAGCGATTAAACGGCGGATTACCAGGATACACCAGGTCACTGGGCGTGAAGGGAAGAAACGTCATTCTAAACGTCGATATTGCCCCGTTTCGGAGGGTTTTATCGCGTCGCCGCGTTGCTGTCTTTTTCGGATTGAGGTTAATCATGCTGGGTTTCGATTATACATATCCTGGTTTGCGCTCCGATACACATCGGCGGACCGGCAACCGCCCGTCAGAGGTTCCAGCGCACCAGAAAGTAGCGGCGTTTGCCCCGGCGCACGACCAGGTATCTCCCTGCGATTCTGTCCGGTGGTGCAAGCATCATGCCCGTATCGGTGCGACGACGGCCATTGATATGGATCGCACCGGACCGGATATCTTCCCGCGCCTGGCGCATGGAAGATGAAATACCGCAGTCTACCAGCAGATCCACCAGACCCACACCTGAAACGCCATTGAGCGCCTGAGACGGCACGTCGCTGAACCCTTCCTCGATCTCTCGTGTACTCAGGTCTTTCAGGTTACCGTAAAACAACGCGTCCGAAATCCGCCGCGCCCTCTCCGTGGCGGATCTGTCGTGCACGAAAGTGGTGACTTCCTCTGCCAGCACCCGCTGCGCCTCTCGCTTTTCGGGGTGTTCGTTCACTTCCGTTTCCAGATTGATGATTTCATTCTCGGGTAGAAAGGTAAACAGCTTCAGGAACTTCACCACGTCACGGTCGTCCGTATTGATCCAATGCTGGTAAAACTGGTAGGGCGTTGTCCTTCCCGGGTCCAGCCAGACGTTACCGGATGCCGTCTTTCCGAACTTGGACCCGTCGGCATTCAGCAGCAGCGGAAACGTCAGGCCATAGACCTGCCCGCCGAGCCGGCGCCGGATCAGCTCGATTCCCGCCGTTATGTTTCCCCATTGATCACTCCCGCCAATCTGGAGCTCACATCCGTGTGCCCGAAACAACTCCATGAAATCATAAGCCTGAATGACCATATAGCTGAACTCGGTGAACGAGATTCCGGTCTCCAGCCGGGAAGCCACGGACTCTTTCGCCAGCATATAACCCATGGAGAAGTGCTTGCCCGTGTCCCTCAGGAAGTCAATCGCCTTCAGTTCGGAAAGCCAACCCAGATTGCTGACCACCCGGGCGGGATTGGTCTTCGTCTCAAAATCCAGGAACCTGGCCAGCTGGTCTGTCAGTTTCCCGGTATATGACGCGATCAATTCGGGCGGGTTCAACGGACGTTCTTCCTTACTGCCGCTCGGATCGCCGATCAAACCTGTACCTCCCCCGATCAGCCCGATCGCATGATGACCGGCCAGCTGAAACCGCCTCAGTCCCAGAATGGGTATCAGGCTGCCGACGTGCAAGCTGTCTGCCGTGGGGTCGAACCCCGAATAGAGTGTGATCGGCCCCTGCGCGAGCCGAGCCCTGAAACCGTCTGGGTCTGTCTGCTGAAATACGTAACCACGGAATTTCAGATCTTTCTGGATGTCCACTGTTTTGAACTCCGGTTCATTTCGCGATATGGGTTCAGACACGCGCACTGTGGTCTACCGAGCGGACCGCCCGCAAAAACCCCCTGATTCTGTCGTGGTCCTTGCGGCCGGGCGCGGCCTCAACGCCGCTGCCGCAGTCTACTGCATACGGATTCACCATTCGGACCGCATCCGCCACATTCGACGCATCCATTCCCCCGGAGAGGATGATACGCCCGTGTGCGGTCGCCGCCCTTGCAATCTGCCAGTCAAAGGTCTCTCCAGTGCCGCCGTACCATCCCTTTTTGGCCGTATCCAGCAGAAACGTGTCAACCGGAAAGTCGTTCAGGGAAACCGGGTCGAATCCGTCGCCCACCCGCAATGCCCGGACAACCGGAAACGGATATCCCAGACAGTCGGCCGGCGTCTCGTCGCCGTGCAACTGGACTGCCTGAATTCCCGTCGACCGCGCGATTTCCAGAATCTCCTCCCTGGCCGTATTCACGAAGACCCCTACCGGCGTCACGAATGGCGGCAATTGCGACACGATCTCGCTCACGCATTCCGGATCCACGTAACGCGGGCTGGGCTCGTAGAAGATGAACCCCAGCGCGTCCACACCCTGTGCGACCGCGAAGAGCGCGTCCTCCGGATTCGTAATTCCGCAAATCTTCACCCGAACCATGAGTTGGGTCATCCGCCTTCCGTGCCCAGCAACTCCCTCAGCTTCCGGCCGACGTCGGGATGGCGCATCAGGTGTTCCCCGACCAGCACCGCATCCACTCCGGCATCCCCTAACCGGACGACATGGTCCCTGGTCTCGATGCCGCTCTCGCTTACAACGACGAGTTCGTCAGGCAGTTGTTCAATCAGGTCGAATGTGGTCTGCAAGTCGGTTTCAAACGTGGTCAGGTCGCGGTTATTCACCCCGACAAGCGTTGCGCCCGCATCCAGCGCCCTCCTCGCTTCCTCCCTCGTGTGCACTTCCACCAGGGCGTCCAATTCCAACTCCCTGCAGACCGTCAGCATCCCTGACAATTCGCGCTGCGAGAGGGCAGAGACAATAAGCAGAACCGCCGACGCACCGATCGTTCCGGCTTCGTGAATCTGATAAGGGTCGATCACGAAGTCTTTCCGGAGCACCGGAATTTGTACGGTATCGCTTACGGCCTTCAGACTGGCGTTCGAGCCCTGAAAATACTTGTCGTCCGTAAGCACGGAAATTCCCGCAGCGCCGTTTCTCTCGTAGGCCCGGCCGATTTCAACCGGATCGAAATTCTCCCGGATCACCCCTTTTGACGGTGACGCCTTTTTTATTTCCGCAATGAGCGCGATATCCTCCCCGGCGGTCAGGCTTTCCATCAGGGAGCACGGTTTCCGCACTCGATCTGCCTGCTTCCTCAAATCTTCGTGCGAAACCCGTTGTTTTGCCTCGGCAACAACGCGTCGTTTGTATGCGATGATTTCATCCAGGATGGTTGCCATGTGAATTCTTCGAATCAAGACTGATTTAAAGGTTTTCTTTTTCGAATCGGGACTGATGTCTGTTTCGACGGCGTGCAATGCGAAATCGTTCGCTATTGCCACTATCCTGACGAAACCAGCTTGAGCTCTTCCAGTTTATCCATCGCCCGCCCTGAATCCACGGTTTCCCTGGCCAGTTCCAGAGCCGCCGGCAGATCATCCGCCGCACCGCCCGCCACGATTGCGGCTGCCGCGTTCAACAGAACGATGTCAAGCCGCGGCCCCGGCTCGCCATTCAGCACCCTGCGAAGGATCGCCGCATTGGTCTCCGCGTTGCCCCCGGCCAGATCGTCTGCCGAAGCCCTCGCGATTCCCAGGTCCTCGGGCGTGATCTCATATGTGGACACGGTCCCGCCCTTCAATTCGCTCACCTGCGTTGGTCCGGTCGTGCTGATCTCATCCAGTCCGTCCAGCCCGTGTACCACAAACGCACGTTCCGACGCCAATTTTCGCAAGACCTCCGCCAGCGTGCCGGTCAGAGATCGACTGTATACCCCGATCAGGTGTCGGGTTGCGCCCGCCGGATTGGTCAGCGGCCCCAGAGCGTTGAAGATCGTGCGCGCGCCAAGCTCGCGTCTGGGCCCGATCGCATATTTCATGGCGCCGTGCAATGCCGGAGCGAACAGAAATCCGATGCCTGCGTCATCCAGACACCGCCCCATCGTCCCGGGCGACGCTTCGATATTCACCCCCAGTTCCTTCAGAACGTCGGCGCTTCCACAGAGGCTGGATGCGGCGCGGTTGCCATGTTTCGCGACACACAGTCCCGCGCCGGCCACCACGAACGCCGCTGCCGTGGAGATATTGAAAGTTCCCGATCCGTCGCCGCCGGTTCCGCATGTATCGACTACCGTCCGGTGCCGCGTTACAACCCGCGTCGCCCTGTCCCTCATCACTTCCGCGGCGCCGGCGATCTCCTCTACTGTCTCGCCCTTGACCCGCAAAGCGACCAGGAACGCGCCGATCTGCGCGTCCGTGGCCCCGCCCGACATAATCTGGTTCATCGTCCCGATCATCCGTTCACGTGGCAGGTCCTGCCCCTCAATCAGTTTCGCAATCGCATCCTGTATCGCCATAGCCATCTCCCCGACGTGCAAACAGAGAACGGGACCGGATTCCCGGCCCACGAAATCAGCCTTCCAGAAAATTCCTCAACAGCACTTTGCCTTCGGCCGTCAATATGGATTCGGGATGAAACTGCACGCCCTCAACCGGATATTTCCTGTGCCGCAGACCCATGATTATACCGTCGTGTGTCTGCGCGGACACCTCGAGGCAGTCCGGCAGGCTCTCACGCTCCACAATCAGCGAATGGTAACGCGTTGCGATGAAGGGCTGCGTCATTTCACTGAAAATCGTACGTCCGTCGTGATGAATCTCAGACACCTTCCCGTGGAGAATTGCAGGGGCCCTCACGACCTTGCCGCCAAAGGCCTGTCCGATGCACTGGTGCCCGAGACAGACCCCCAGCATCGGAATCCGGCCGCTAAACCGCCGGACCAGATCCACGGAGATTCCCGCCTCGTTCGGCGTGCAGGGACCGGGCGAAATCACCACCTTCTCGGGTTGGGTTTCGTCAATCCGGTCCAGTTCGATCTGATCGTTCCTGAACACTTCCATCCGGGCGCCCAACTCACCCAGATACTGAACCAGATTGTACGTGAAGGAGTCGTAATTGTCGATTACCAGGATCATAGGAGAACAATACCAGATTGTTTAGAATGCCAGCGTACATTGTTGAAGCTACACCGCACCCTCCGCCAGTTCCACCGCCCGGAACAGCGCCTTCGCCTTATTAACCGTTTCCTGATGCTCGTTTTCCGGTATGGAATCGAACACGATCCCTCCGCCGGCCTGGACGTACGCTTTCCGTCCCTGCAGAACCATCGTACGTATGGCGATGCACGTATCCATATTGCCCGAAAAGTCGATATAGCCCACCGCTCCCGAGTACGGTCCGCGGCGGGTCGGCTCCAGCTCGTCGATAATCTCCATCGCGCGGATCTTGGGCGCACCGGAAACCGTGCCTGCCGGATAACAGGCATACAGCGCATCCAGTGCATCCACGCCGTCCTTGAGATGCCCCCGAACGTTCGAGACAATATGCATAACGTGAGAATAGCGCTCAATCGCCATCTGTTCCGTTACACGTACTGTATCGTAACGCGATACGCGGCCCACGTCATTGCGGCCCAGATCCAGAAGCATGATATGCTCCGCACGTTCCTTCTCATCCGCCAGCAGGTCCGTCGCGAGAGCGGAGTCCTCCTCTTCCGTAGCCCCCCTCCAGCGTGTGCCCGCAATGGGACGCACCTGCACGACGCCATTCTCAACGCGCACCAGCAGCTCCGGAGATGCGCCGACGAGTTGCACGTCCTTGAAGTCCAGATGAAACATATATGGCGACGGATTCACCGTGCGCAGCGCCCGGTAAATGTCCAGGGACCCCACGGTAATCTCCGTCTCGAAGCGCTGAGAGAGTACAACCTGAAAGATATCGCCCGCCACGATATATTCCTTGCAGCGACGCACCTTGTCCAGAAAGACAGACCGCTCCGTGTTCGACCGGATTTCTCCCGCCCGGTTGCGCGGTGTTCCCGGCGGAACACCGTTCACGGGAACCGGACCGCGCAATGCCGCTTCCAGCGCATCGACTCGCGCTTCCGCCTCACGGTAATTCCGTTCGATATCTCCCGAGGTATGTACGTTGGATATCAGATGGATTTTCTGCCGTACGTTGTCGAAGCCAAGGAGCGTATCGTAGAAGAGCAACTCGACGTCCGGCAGGCCGTGGTCGTCGTGCGTTCGATCGGGGATGTTCTCGACCAGACGGATTGCGTCGTAGGCCACGTAGCCAACGGCTCCGCCGGTAAACCGGGGCAGTCCCTCCAACTGGGCCGAACGGTATTTTCCCAGCAGACGCCTGAGTTCGGCAATGGGCGATCCCTCGTATATCCTCACGTCGCCCCGCTTCAGATCCTCCACCTCTATCCGGGATTTCCACGAGCGAAACGCGAGAAACGGCTCCACGCCCAGGAAGGAATAGCGACCGATCTTTTCCCCTCCTTCCACGCTCTCGAAAAGAAAGCTGTAGGGACTCCCTGGCCGCAGTTTCAAATAGGCGGACACCGGGGTTTCCGTATCTCCGAGGATTTCCCGTGAGATCGGAACAATTCCCCGTCCCCTGGCCAGCGTCTTCAACGTTTCCAGATCGGGTGTGTTCATGAGTTCCGACAGATCAAAAAAAAACCGTGAGCAGATGCCCACGGCCCGGTTTCCAACTTTTCCAGCAGATTACTCGCGTGGGCAGACACAACATTCCGCGGCCTCCCGGTAATACAACCGGAAGGAGCGATAAAAATACCCACGCCAGGAAATTCCGTTTGTGACATGGTCCGTCACGTTCGATCCTCCACAGTCCTCAGCCCTGCCCACGTCGTACCGGGTGACGGCAAACAATCGCTGTGACAGGAGCGATCTAACTTTAAACAATCACATCGAGAGTGTCAAGGAAATTCCATATCTCGGCTCATTCGAAAACCTGGATAAACAGGATGGGCAGGACAAGAAACGGTACGCATCCGGCGGCAACCCGGGGCCCGGATCCAGGTATCCCTGCAAACATTGCGGTATCCACTCAACCTCTTCCCACGTACAGCTGCCCTACCGGCAACACAATCGCTTCCAGCATGTTGACGTGAAGCGGCAGCGTCGCCATGGTGACCGCGGCCTGAGCCAATTCATCCACCGTCATCATTGGCTCATCGTCCGTGGGCGCGTCGGACTCCTGGCGGCGTTCGACCAGCGTGTTGCCCGGGTGCAGGCATGAGCAGACGATCCGGTAGTCCCTGCCGTCAAGCGCCGTGGCATGTGTCAGTCCGGTAATTCCGAATTTGCTGGTGCTGTATGGAGCGGAATCCGGGCGGACACGCTGTGCGGAAATGCTGCCGATATTGATGATACGGCCTCCGCCCTGTTCCTTCATGATGCGAAACGCCGCCCGCGTGCAGAGAAAGGGTCCGCGCAGGTTCACCGCCATCGCCCGGTCCCAGGCTGAAGCGGAGAGCTCGTCGATTCGTCCCCCGTCAAAAGCGGCCGCGTTATTCACCAGCACATCCACCCTCCCGAAACGCTCCATCGCTTTCGCGAATACCGATTCCACCTGCGATTCGTCGGTGACGTCAGCCGGAGCGACGACCGCCTCCACGCCCTCCGTCCTCATTTCTTCCGCCGCTGATTCAAGCTTTTCGACCGTTCTGGCCGTCAACACCAGGCTCGCGCCCTCTTTGGCGAACGCGCGCGCAATTCCCTTCCCGATTCCCTGATTTCCGCCGGTTACCACCGCGACTCTACCTTCGAGCTTTGACATATCTAAAGCCTCCCGGCAACCCTTCCTTAAGATAAGGACGGGAAATTGGCCTCCTGTCCCGGAAACGTGTTCCCTTATTACATCGGCGGCAGAATGGTGAGAAATTTAGGTGACAGAACACCGAAATGTCAAGTTGCGTTTGCGCGGGTTTGATTCAACCGGAGCATTGAGTATATTATTAATCTTGCACTGAAGAGGCGTTGCGCGCGAAGACCGCTTGGATTTTTGAGACAGCTTCCTGGGGGCAAAAGGCATGGATACCCCGACACACGGCCTGGTTGGCCGACTGGTTGCGCGATCCGTGTGGCCGCAGAACCGGGGGTTTGTGAATCTGGTGACCGTTACCAGCATATTGCCGGACGTGGATGTGTTCTTTTCAGGTGACGCGCTCGACAGCCTGCAGACGCACCGTGGGGTGACACATTCGTTTTTTGGCGCCGCAATCGGCGCGTTTGTCGTTGCCTGGGCTGTCCGGCGTTTTATACTCAAGGACGTCCCTTTCACAAAGCTTTATGCGGTCGCTCTTACCGGCTTGTTGCTGCACATACTGTTCGACGTGGTAACCTCGTACGGCACCATGGTCCTTATGCCGTTTTCCAGGTACCGGGCGTTGTTCGACGTGCTGTTTGTTATCGACCCCTATCTGGATCTGATTCTTATCGGCGGACTGGTTCTCGGGTGGAAGGCATGGCGGCCGGATGGGTACCGTCTGGGTTTGGCGGCGCTTACGGCTTATATGGTCTTCAATGTCGCCGTTTCGGGTATAACCTGCCTGTATCTGGACCGCTGGGCATCGGAACGGGGACTGACGCCTGCAGCGGCGGTTCCTGTGCCTTTTTCTCCACTGCATCGGCGTGGAATCGTGTCTGGCGAGGAGGAATGGTACGAGGTGCCTGTGTCGTTGTATTCAGGGGTTGCGGACTCGCCGAACGTCTACCGTTCGGCGCTTGCCGAGCCCCGTCTGGAACCCCTGTGGGAGCGGCGGGACGGGCGGATATATCGCTGGTTCGCGCGTTTTCCGGCGGTAGTCGAGTCCGGCGAAAGCGGGCGGATGTTTCTGATTCATGATCTGCGGTTCGGGATTCGGCCCGACGCGCTGGGGTGGCTGGGTTCGCTGGCCTTGCAAACCGCGCTCGATCACAATCCGCAATTTCTGAACCGTCGGGCGTTTACACTGAGAGTTCGGCTCGACGAACGGGATCGGCTGGAGGAAGTGAAATATTCCGGCGGGGCGGTCGACCGCGATCGGAGGAACTGACGCAAGTGTTCTGTCCCATAAATTTCTCACCATTCGGCCGCCGATTCATCCCGTCTCGCGGCGTTGGGCCGACCTTACGCAGGTCGGAGGCGCCTTGCGAGCCGGGCGACTCAACGGCCGAATTCAGGCAACCTATTTCCGGGACAGAACACTAGCGCGAAACTGGCGCCGGCAGCCTTTGGACCTGTTGAACGGGCCGCGCCTCAAGCAGATTGTCCACAATTCGAAAACGGATGGGACGGGTCATCCAGACCGCCACTGGCTTGTCGTTCTGGAGTGCGGGTCTGAAAACAAACCCGTAGACGGCTTCAAGGGCGGACGCGTGAAAGATCCGGGGGCCTTTCTGAACGGAGGCCTCTTTGACCCGTCCGTCCGTACCGACCGCGAATTTCACGAACACAACCCCTTCCAGGCCCAGATCGTGGGCGTCCCTGGGATAGATGGGCAGGACCTCGCGCACCAGAACGGGTTCTTTCGACACGGCCCAGAAGTCTACGGCTTCTTCGTCAAGCTTCCGGCCCATGTCGCCAAGCGTGTCATCGATTTGTAGATTGGCGAGAAAGTCGATTTCGGACTCCTCGTCTTCCACGGTGTCAACGACCGCCACGCCATCCAGGTCGCCTGCGCCCAGGATGATTTCTTCACTTTCAGGCAGCGGCGTCTGCCAGGTTTCTGGAATGTCTTCCAGCGTGATGATAACCGGCGTGGTGTAGGATGGATAACTGCGAGACTCGAACCCTGGAAAGAGAATGCAAGCAAGGGACAGGAGGATTGAGGAGAGGACAACTGAAACGCTGAAGATCTTCGGATAATGGCGCTTCAGGTCTGCGTCCGGATATTTGAAACGGACCACGGTGGGGACGATCCATGGCGGCGCCGAAGGGGCCGGGTAACGGATACGCTCCCTGAGATGACCGGGTCTCGATCGGCGCCAGGATATCGAGGACGCGGACGCCATACCGATTCCTTAAGGAAACAAATCCCGGCAAGTTCGAGTGCGGAACACGGCCGGGATTTTCTTGTCTCCCAGCCAGGCAGGTCGGAAGCAACCGCATGGAGGCGCAGGCCGATCAGGCGAGCACGCCGGCGCCCGGGGGTATGGACGAGTCTCACAGCTTGATGAGGGCGGCGAGAATGCCCGCCAGCGCCACCATGGTCGTAATCAGCCAGGCGAAACGGGATCCAATGAGTTCATTTGTCCGGTCAATACGTCTATTGGTCTCGTCAATGCGCTTATTGGTCTCGGCGTTCAGCTGGCGGAGGTCTTTGACGTCTTCGCGCAGCTGGAGGCGAAGGTCCTGCAGATCTTCGCGCAGATAGGCGACTCCCCAATGGGTGTTATCCGGGGTGGGAGCAGCTTGAGGATCGGTCGTTTCGGCCATATTCCCGCACTCGATCGAAAGGTAGGTATCGGCACGGCGTACGAGCGCGCAACTGAGTGCGCGTGATAAAATATACGGACTTGATCGTGATCGCGCAACCGGGCTTTGCCGGGCGGTCAGTGGATAGCTTCTTAGACCCTCGTCAAGGTTTCTCCGGGTACCGCCGCACCGTGTCCGGAGGGCGCCGGACTGGCTCTTCACCCGTGAACGGTTCCACAAGATATGCGGCGGCTTCTTCGTGGACGCCCCAGACGTTTTCGTGCTTTCGCACGCGGCGGTAGTGGCGGAGTGCATTGTCCCGGTCGTTACGCAGGTCGGCCAGTTTGCCCAGCATGAGATGTGCTGGGCCAAGCAGCCAGCTTTTTTTTGTGGCTTCGGCCGTATAGAGTTCAAGTCGTTCGATTGCCGCTTCCGGGTTGCCGGTGAGATAGTGGCCGAAGCCTTCGATGAAGTGCAGCTTGTTGCGCGACCACCGGTTCAGGATCCAGTTTCGTTCTTCAGCCAGGAGACGGATGGATCTTGCGGAGTCGATCAGGGCCTGGCGGTAGTTCTGCCTGCCCTGGATGGTGAGACCGAAGAGCGCGTCCAGGTAACGTATGCGGTAGTCCAGGCTGTAGGGGTAGCGCAGGTGCAGGTCCGCAAAACGACGCTGCGCGTCTCTGTAGTCCTTCTCGTAATAAAGGGCGATGTAGGCACGGCTGGAGACGGCATGCCGCTGGGTGTAGACGCCGTCGCGGGCCACCCGCTCGAGGCGTTCGAGGCCGCGCTTCCGGTCGCCGTCGGGGAGCGAAAGCAGCCGGCTTACCATCCTGAGGAAACGGGGCTGGCGGGCGGCCACGTATTCTGCCAGGCCCAGTCCGAATTGGGCGTCGGCGAGGTCAGGATTCAGACGGATGGTTTCCTCGAGGAAGTCCCGGCATTTCAGACCGTGGAGTACGCCGTCTACGGGACTCCCGTGGATGAGTGCCAGGCCCGCGCGAAGGCCATAGGCTTTTCCGAGAAGGAAGACCATCTCCGCGTCGTTGTTGTCCATCTTGAGAGCACGTTCGGAGAGTTTGATGGCACGTCCGGTCAGGCGGTCGACGGACTCGACAAACCGTTCGCCGTCCGCCAGAAGCATGCTTTCGTTCCAGTACGAAAGGGCCTTGCCCAGATAGCCCTCGGGGCGTTCAGGTTCGACGGCGACGAGTGAGTCGAATATGGCGTGGGAGAGAGCGTACCGCTCGTCGAGCATATAGTCGATACCCTGGCGGACGGCGCGCTGCCTGGGGGTAAGCACGCGGGAGGCGTGGACGATGCCGCAATGATCGGGAAGGAGCATCGTCCATGTCAGAATAGTAAGACAGCTTCTAAGGACCAGGCGCGGAAACATGGCGCTAATCGGCGGAGAGAATCGATGGGGCGCGGTTCCACTCAAGGTGGGTTTCGCACCAGGCGGAGATAGAGAGCAGGCGGTTTTCTGCGAAGGGTCGAGCGACGAGTTGGATGGCGGCGGGCAGTCCGTCGGACGTACAGGTGGCTGGCAGGACGGTCGTGGGAAGACCGGCGTAGCTCCAGGGGCTGTTGAAGGCAGGATTGCCGGTGGAGGTCAGACCCAAAGGCGCCGGCGTCGGCGTTGCAGGGGTCAGCAGCACGTCCACGCCCTCAAAGGCAGCGAGGACCTCCGACTTGAACGCAATCTGGTGCCGTCGCGCCCTGGCGTAATCGACGGCGCCGGCGGCGCGTCCCCTTTCGATAATTTCGCACAGGCCGGGCGGGAAGGCGTCCCGGCGGGCGTCGTATCGTTCCCCGTGGACGCTCGCAGCGCCGACTGCGAGCAGCAGCGCGTGATTCTCGTGTAAATCCGCAAAGGATCCGGGCATTTGCACACCGGTGAACTCGGCGGCGGCGGCGGCGAGGCGCTCAACGGCATCGTCCGTCGCCGCGCGCATGGTTTCGTCGGCGTTATCGGGGAAGTACGTGCGAATGATGCCGACGCGGGGGGGACGGGTAAGCGGTTCGACGCGGTACGTATCAACAGAAACGTCGGCGCTCAGCGGATCCAGCGGATCCCGACCGGCCAGGCTCCGGAGAATGACGGCCGCGTCGGCGACTGAACGTGTGATCGGACCGGGATGATCCAGTTCGTAGCTGACGGGCACGATCCCGCGCAGGCTGATTCTGCCGAAGGTGGGTTTGAGACCCACGAGGCCGCAATACGCCGCGGGTCTGCTGATGGATCCGCCGGTCTGGGACCCCAGGGCGGCGGGACACATGCGTGCCGCGACGGCGGCGGCCGAACCGCTGCTGGAACCGCCGGGCGTATGGTCGGGGTTCCAGGGGTTCCTGGTTTCCGCCGGATCGAAACACGCAAATGGCGTGGTAACCGTTTTGCCGTGGATGACCGCGCCGGACCTGCGCAATCGGGCGACCACCGCTGCATCTTCATCCGGTACCCGGTTGTAGAGATGTCTTGCGCCGGCGGCGGTGGGCAGGCCCTTCACGTCGATGATGTCCTTTATCCCGATTGGAATCCCATGCAGGGGGCCACGGTACCGACCGCGGGCAAGGTCCTCCTGTAGATCCCGTGCGCGTTGCTCGGCGCCTTCCCTGTCGACGTGGACCCAGGCATGAAGGCGGCTGTCGAGGGCGTCGATCTGTGAAAGACAGGCTTGAAGAAGCTCCAGAGGAGAAAGACGGCCCGACCGGATTTCCTCCGCCGACTGTGTTATGGTAAGCGTATGCGGCATGGGTCGATTGCGTCGACGATGATAAACGTGGAAGCTCAGTCCGTGCGGTCACCGTGTGTTGAAGATAGCGTTGATCAGGAATTCTGTCCACAAGTATCTGTCATTGCGTGAGGTTGGAATGCCCACCTTCCGGGGTCAACGGGTCGATATGGTTTCTTTCCGGTTCACACGAGAATATGGAATGGCAGGCGGGTGCGATGTCTTCCAGCGAACGCGGGAAACCGCACGCGGCGAATGGCGGGAGATGCTGATTCCGATGGACCGCCCCACGGAAATCTATATAAGGTATGACTCGGCCGATGGACCACAAGATAATGTAAAACAGTATATTAGGGCAAACTTCCCCTTGACTGAATAAATACATTGGCTTATCTTTCAAGTGCTCTCAACAGGCAGGCGATTGAGACAACCCTTCTTCCGTAACCCCGGGGCCGATACCCCTCCGGCCGTTTTCCGAGGTTACCGGATCCGGATATCCTCCGTTCCCCCGAAACTGCATATCCTGACATTTCGGACCGCATTTAAAAAGCCCGGAAACAGGAGACGTACCCGGCAGCCGGATTCCAGTGGCGGAATCATCTCTCCACGGCTGTCGCGTGAACCTGTTTTCCGGGCTTTTTTGTTTCGGCCGGCCGGCGGAAAAGCGCCTGCCACGGTGTTACGGGTCCGGCTGCGGCGACGACTACCTGTGATACGGTTCGCCGCGCATGATGGTAAACGCCCTGTAGATTTGTTCCAGGAGAACCAGACGGGCAATCTCGTGCGGAAAGGTAAGGGAAGAAAGCGAAAGGCGCCAGTCAGCGCGCCGGATAACCCGGGCGGCAAGGCCGGATGGACCGCCAACGACAAACGCGATTCGGCCAGTTCCTTCCACACCGATTCTAGAGATGCGCCGGGCGAGGCCGTCGGAACTGCAAGACTCCCCGGCCGGATCCAGAGCGACCATGAATGCGTTTTGCGGAACGCGTCGGAGAATGCGTTCGCCTTCCTTGCAGAGGCCGTTCGGAGCGGTACCCCTGCCTGGTGTCGGTTCCTCTTTGACTTCGATATGCTCCAGGCTGGCGTATCTCCGGATGCGATCGATGTAGTCCGAGACACCAACTCTCAGATACGGCTTTCGGCATTTGCCAACCGCCAGCAGCAAGATTTGCATTGGGTTATGATAAGGACAAGATCCGATTTGCACAAGGGGCTTGTTCCATATTGCGAAAACGGGTATAATATCTGGAGAAACAAAACAGGGTTCTGATGTTAATTTGCAATTACTTAGGCCGTTGCAGCGCTTGACTTTTCCGAGGGCGCGCAGTAGATTTCGTGGCTCCCGTACCGATCGACGAGAAAGGGTGTGCGTCGTGATGCGCCTGCTGAAGATATCGCTGCCCGCTGTGTTGTGGTGTGCTGTTGCCGGCAATGCCCGGGCGGTCGTGGAGACAATGCCCGTCGAAGAACTCCGGAGAGGGATGCTGGGCATCGGCCGGACGGTCTTCCAGGGAACGCGAATTGATACGTTTCAGGTCGAAATTCTGGGTGTATTGCACAATGCGATAGGTCCACGCAGCGATCTGATTCTGGCCCGGCTGTCCGGCGGCCCCCTGTCCAATACGGGAGTGATCCTGGGGATGAGCGGCAGTCCGGTTTACGTCGATGGCAAGCTGATCGGCGCGGTATCGTATCGGGTTGGCGCTTTTGCCAAGGAACCGATCGCCGGCATTACGCCGATTGCCGCAATGGTCGATCTGTTCAACCGGCCGGCAGCACCGGAAGGCGTCAGTTCGGCGGCCCGCCTGACGAAAGCCGGCGCGCGGCGTCTGATCGATCTCGCGGGTATGGATGCGGGGGAGTTGACGCCGATCAGCCTTCCGATCGCGATTTCCGGTTTTGCGCCGCAGGCGGTCGAAGATTTTCGACAGGCGTTTTCGGATTTAGGATGGACGCCGGTCCAGGGTGGTGGTGGCGTGGATCCCGGCCTGCCTGCGGGTGGGTTCGAACCGGGCGCCGCCCTTGGCGTGCAGCTGGTACGGGGCGACCTCAGCGTGACGGGAATCGGAACGCTGACCCATCGGGATGGGGACCGGGTGGTCGGATTTGGGCATTCCATGATTTTTGGCGGTGCGACTGCGTTTCCGATGACGGGAGCCTATATTCACGAAGTGTTGCCCAGCCAGTCTGCGTCGTTCAAGCTGGGCGTGGCCGGGCGGACCATGGGCGCCATCGTTCAGGACCGCGCCCCCGGCATCGCCGGCACCATCGGTCTCGAAGTTGACATGATGCCCGTACAGATCAACTTGCGTTCGCCGGGCAAGGACGCGCAGTTCCAGATGGAGGTTTTGCGAGACCGCGACCTCAGTCCGACTCTATTGCGGATCGCGGTTTTCAGCGCGATGGTTTCGTCCGAGAAGCTGACGGGCGAGGTAACGGTGAAATCCCGTGTAAGAATCGACCTGAATGGACGTCCATCGATGGAGGCCGAAAACGTCTATGCCGGCGCACTGGGGCTGGGTAGCGCCGTACTGGGGGTCACCACGCCGTTCGAGAACCTGATCCGGAATCCGTTCCAGCCGATCCGGATCGAGCGGGTCACCTTCGACCTGGATGTGGAAGCTGAAAGGGCGCACACCGCCCACATCCAGGCTATCGGGTTGCAGAAGACATCGTTCCAGCCGGGCGATACGGTGCGCGTCACGGTTTCATTACGGCCCTACTGGGGGGGACTGCGTCAGGTGGAGGAAGCCATGGTGATTCCGAATCAGACGCCGGGCGGCCGGCTGATTCTCAGGGTTTCCAGCGCATCCGCCCACGTGAAACAGGAGGCCAAGCGAGCGCCGGGTGAATACAACGCCAGAAACCTGGATCATCTCATCCGCCTGCTGGGGCGCGCCGGCCGGAACAATGAAATGGTTGTTGAACTGCTGTCCGGGGCTCAGGGCGTGACGATTGAGGGACGGGAGGTGTCAAGGCTGCCGTCGTCGGTGCTCTCGGCGCTTCAATTTTCACGTTCGTCGGATGCGGTAAAACAGGTTCGGCAGACAGTCGTGCAGAGAGCACGGATTCCAACGGACTACGTGCTGTCGGGAAGTCAGATCGTCGTACTGAACGTGAACAGGAAACCAAACGGCGTCATTTTCGCAGGGGGTGGAAGCGCTGGCGAAAAAGGGAAGTAGGTGATCCCGGGATCGCCGCTTCCGGACGCCCGGGCGTTGGGAGCCTTTCGCGGACGCGATTGGCGCTCCCGGTGCGAATGGTCCGCAATCGGCCCGGCACGTACAACGGGTGGGGACGGACGATCCGGAAGGATAGGAGATCAGGCTGTTGGATCGAGAAAACGGAAATGTGATCAACCGGATTTTGCTGATAAGCCTCTGCATCGTTCTCAACTGCCTTCCGATTTCAGCGGACGGCGTCGAGCCGATCGTGTGGCGCGACCACTCGCAGAAAGCTTTCGCCAGGGGCGAAGCCGACGGCGTCTCAATTACGAGAGAAGGCGCGGTGTTGCTGGCGCCCGAATTGCAGACTGTGGCGACTACGGGAGAAGAATTCGTGTGGGCGCTCGCGGAGGGGCGAGACGGTCGTCTGTATATTGCAACGGGCAATGGCGCAAAGATCTTTGCATTCGATGGCTCCGGAGAGCCCACGCTTCTCTTCGACTCCCCCGAAGTGGCCATCTTCAGTCTTGCCGTCGGAACGGACGGGATACTTTATGCCGGCTCATCACCGGACGGGATCGTATACCGGATTGTTCCGGGCAAAGAACCCGAGACGTTCTGTCGAACCGGAGACGAACACGTCTGGGCGCTGGCTGTGGACGGAAAGGGAGGCCTGTACGCAGCCACAGGCGGCAGACACGGGCGCATCCTGCGAATCTCCAAGGCCGGAGAAGTTGACGAAGTCTATCAAAGCGAGGACCACAATGTGGTGTCGCTGATCCGGGACGCCCACGGCCAGGTGTACGCAGGCACGGACCAGAGCGGGCTCATCTACCGTGTCAACGCAATCGGAGAAGTGGAAGTACTGTACGACGCGTCGGAAGATGAAATCCGCGCCCTGGCACTGGGACCGGACGGGGTCCTGTTCGCGGGTGCGATGTCCAGGCGTTCCAAAGGGGGCGGAAAGGGTGGATCCCAGCAAACCGCTAAGGGCCAGGGGTCCTCTGCCTCCCAACAGGGTTCCGTGCTTTATGCGATCCGACCTTCGGGTGCGACGGTGCGTCTCTGGGCGGTGGACGAGCCGATGCTTCTGGCATTGCATGCGGACGATCGGGACATTACGGTGCTGACGGGAGACAGGGGGAGCATTTATCGCGTGGACCTGTCCGGTCGGGCCACGCTGCTGACCCGCCTGAAAGGCTTACAACCGTGGGCGTTCTGCAGGTCCGAGTCCGGGGACTTCTGGCTGGGAACCGCGGGAGGCGGGAAAGTGTATCGGTTGGGTAAGGCGTACGCGCGCGAAGGCAGGCTGGAATCCAGCGTGAGGGATTTTCACCTCGTATCCGCATGGGGTAAGATCACCTGGGATTCACAACCCGCCCCGGATGCTTCCATTCAATTCAAGACCCGTTCGGGAAACAGCGAGAAACCGGACAACACCTGGAGTGAATGGTCTGCGGTCTCACAGGGGGGACAGATACACAGTCCGCCCGCCAGGTTCCTGCAGTATCGGGCCGAGTTGAGATCGGAGGTGGGCGCGACCACACCCGCGATTCGCGAGCTGAGTCTGGTGGGACTCCAGGAAAACATGGGCCCGCGGGTCCTCGCACTCGTCGCCTCGCCCATCGAGGCCCAGGGTAACGGCGCTTCGCCGAAGGACACGGGAAAAGGCCGAAACGCGCCGGGTAACTCGAGAGGCGTCTGGCGGATCGCATGGAAAGCGGAAGACGCGAATAACGACGGGCTGGTTTACACGTTGTACTATCGGGGTCTGCGCGAGAAGAGTTGGAAACTGCTGAAAGAAGATCTCCGCACCAATTCCTACGAGTGGCATACCGAGTCCGCGCCCGAGGGGACGATGCTGGTCCGCGTGGTGGCGTCGGACAGGTTGACCAATCCGGAGGAACTCGCGCTGGTTGGCGAAATGGTCAGCCAGCCGTTCGATCTTGACCACACACCGCCCTCCGTGGTGCTGCAGATACGGCCGGCGGGCGGGTCAGTACAGGTTCAGGGATCGCTGAACGACGCTGCGAGTCCGCTCTGGAATGCGGCCTATGCGGTGAATTCAGGTGAATGGAAGGTGATCTTTCCTGTTGATCGTATTTTCGACTCCAGGACGGAGACCTTGCGTTTCGAAATCCAGGATCTGGCGGCGGGAGAATATACTGTCGTCGTACGTGCGACCGATGCGCTGGGCAACGTGGGGGTAGGCACAGCGACGATCGATCTCAAATAGGGCCCGTCCACACTTTGCGTTTCACCTTCCCGGCGACACAGGGCAGTATATGACGGATGTGGACTATATGAGGGTGGCGTTGTCGCTGGCCGAAAATGGACGCGGTCGGGTACGGGACGGCGCTCTGGTGGGTGCGGTGGCGGTTCGGGACGGGCAGGTTGTTGGAAAGGGGTATTACCCTGAATCCGGAAAACCGCACGCGGAGGTATACGCGCTTGAAGGGTTGGCCGACGGAACCCCCGATGTAACGCTGTACGTGACCCTCGAACCTTGCGCCCATACCGGCCGTACGCCGCCGTGTGTCGATTTGTTGATCAAAAGAGGGGTTGCGAGGGTCGTATGCGGCATGGTGGATCCGGACCGACGGGTTTCCGGCAGAGGCATCCACAGGTTGCGGGAGGCCGGTGTACGGGTGGAGGTTGGCGTACTCGAGGAAGAGGCGCGTCGGCTGAACGAGGCTTACGTAAAACACCGCACAACGGGCTTTCCATTTGTCACCCTGAAGCTGGCGCAGACCCTCGACGGCCGGATCGCGACGACTTCGGGCGAGTCGAAGTGGATTTCGTCTGGCGCGTCCAGGGTTAAGGCCCACAGGCTGCGTGCTGAAGCGTCCGCTGTCCTGGTCGGTCGGGGGACTGTCGAAGCGGACGATCCGGCGCTGTCGGTTCGGCACGTGGACGGGCCCGATCCGGCAAAAATCGTGCTGGACAGTCGCCTTGAGATTTCAAGAGACGCAAGGATATTCGACGGGGAGGCGTTGATTCTCGCCGCCGCGCACGGGGTTTCAAAAAAAAAAATCGAAGCGATGGAGGAGTGCGGCGCGCGCGTATGGGTCTGTCTGCCGAAGGATGAAAGGCCCATGCTCCGGGACGTACTTGCCCGGGCGGGCGCCGAAGGCATAACCCACGTGTTGATCGAAGGTGGGGGGACGGTGGCTGCTTCGGCGATGCGCGACCGGTTGGTCGACCGACTGGCGGTGTTTATCGCCCCGGCGATTCTGGGAAAAGGGATTGACTCTGTCGGCGACCTGGGTATAAAAAGAATAGCCGATGCGATTCTTCTGAATGAGGTCGACGTGGATTGGACCGGCCCCGACTTGTTCTACACGGCACGGTTGAAGGGCGATACAGTTCTGGCGCGGGCTACATAAACCGGGCGCCTGGACGGCAGACCCGGATCCTTTGTCCGGCACGGCTCCGGTGAGTTGAGTCCGAGAGGCCCGCGAAAGGATGGTCTCGATGTTTACGGGGATTGTCGAGGAAGTGGGGCAGGTGCGCGCGATTCAGAGGCGGAAGGGGTATCAGCGAACGACGGTGGAAGCGAAGCGTGTGCTGGAGGATGTCTCAATCGGCGACAGCATGTCCATCGACGGCGCCTGCCACACCGTTGTCGAAGCGGAGCGCCGGGCGTTTTCGTTCGAGTCCGTCTCTGAGACCCTGGAACGGACGACCCTTGGAAGGCTGAAAACGGGGGACAGGGTGAATCTGGAACGGTCAATGAAGCTGTCGGATCGCCTGAGCGGCCATCTGGTAGCCGGTCATGTGGATGGGATGGGCAGGGTGCTGGAACGCAGGCGTTGGACGGACAACATGGTGTTCCGGATTGGGATGCAGGCCGAACTCGCCGCGTACCTGGCCGACAAGGGATCGATCGCCGTAGACGGCATCAGTCTGACGATTGTGTCCGCCGGTGCGCGAGACTTTTCAGTGACGGTGATTCCGCATACGATCGAAGCCACGACGATCGGCGAACGCCGGGTCGGCGACGCGGTCAATCTGGAGGTCGACCTGGTGGCGCGGTACCTGGAAAGGCTTACCGGACGCACGGAGAACGGGAATCTGGCGACGTTTCGGAACGTGGGGATTGGAAACGATAGAGAAGGGGTTTCGTGAGAGTCGCGCAACCTGGACCTGTACATCTTTAACTCATACTTCGCCGGGAGCGGCACTTCATGTCTGAGGTCGACGACGGATTCCATATCGCGTCCATCGAGGAAGCGCTGGACGACATCCGGGCGGGCAAGCTCGTGATTGTCGTGGACGATGAGGACCGTGAAAACGAGGGGGATCTGATCACGGCGGCGGAAAAAGTCACGCCCGAGATCATCAACTTCATGGCCCTTCACGGGCGCGGGCTGGTCTGCCTGCCGGCAACGCCGGAACGGTTGCAGGAGTTGGAACTGGAGATGATGGTGGGCAAGAATACCGCGTTGCATGGGACCCCTTTCACGGTCAGCATCGACGCGGTTGAGGGCACAACGACCGGGATCTCGGCGCAGGATCGTGCGGTTACAATTCAGCGATTTGCGGATCCTGACGCCCGGCCTCCCGATTTTGCCAGACCCGGCCACGTCTTTCCTCTATCCGCCCGTCCGGGAGGTGTGTTACGGCGGGCCGGGCACACGGAGGCGACTGTGGACCTGGCGCGGCTCGCGGGTCTCTATCCTGCAGGCGTCCTGTGCGAAATCCTGAATCCCGACGGGACGATGGCGCGCCTGCCGCAGCTTGTCGAAATGGCCAGGAAGTTCCGCCTGAGGATCATTACCATCCGCGATCTGATTGCGTACCGGCGCCGCTCGGAAAAGCTGGTCGAGTGTCTGGAGACGGTCCGCCTCCCCACCCGGTTCGGGGAGTTCAAGCTTCATCTCTACGATAGCGAAGTCGACAGGCGGGATCATGTGGCGCTGACCAAGGGAACGCTGACAGCGGAAGATCCGGTATTGGTGCGGATGCACTCCGAGTGTCTCACGGGCGACGCATTCGGGTCGCTGAGGTGCGACTGCTGCACGAATCTGCATTCGGCGATCGAAATGATCGAGCGGGAGGGTCGTGGCGCCGTTGTCTACATGCGTCAGGAGGGTCGCGGCATCGGCTTGCGCGCAAAGATCAATGCATACCAGCTTCAGGAAGAAGGCTACGATACGGTAGAGGCGAATCTGAAGCTCGGATTCAAGATGGACGAGCGGGATTACGGCATCGGCGCGCAGATTCTGTTGGACCTTGGCGTCAGGAAAGCCCGGTTGATCACCAACAACCCCGCCAAGCGCGTGGGGCTGGAGGCTTACGGGATCGAAATCGTGGAGCGGGTCCCCGTCAAGATTGTATCGACGCCGTGGAATGTCCGGTATCTGCGTACCAAACAGAAGAAGATGGGACACATATTTGACGAAGAGGATCTGAAGTTGGCCGATGGCTCCCCGGAGGAAACGTATGGCCAGAACGATTGAAGGTGGATTGCGCGCGGATGGCAAACGATTCGGCATTGTGGTGAGTCGATTCAACAGCCTGGTCAGCAAGCAGTTGCTGGAAGGCGCCGAGGATTGTCTGAGACGACATGGAGGCGAACCGGAAGATGTCGACGTGGTCCGGGTTCCGGGTTCGTTCGAGATTCCACTGGTGGCCGGGAAGATGGCGCGTAGCGGACGTTACGACGCGGTGATCTGTCTGGGCGCCGTGATTCGCGGGAGTACTCCCCACTTCGATTACGTGGCCAACGAGGTCTCCAGGGGGATTGCATCGGTCGGGCTGGAGTCGGGTGTGCCATGTCTGTTTGGCGTGTTGACAACCGATACGATCGAACAGGCGATCGAAAGGGCGGGAACCAAGGCCGGCAACAAGGGATGGGAGGTCGCCCTTGCCGCTGTCGAGATGGTAAACCTGTTGGCATCCTTGAACGAAGAAGACGCATGACGGGTTCTCGACGAAAAGCCCGTGAAGTTGCGCTGCAGGCGCTGTACTGGAGCGAGAGTTCGGGAGACCCCGTACAACGGACGCTCGATGCCGTGGCGCTTCGCGCAGGGCTGACGGAGGACGCCGCCGAATTCGCGCATGCGCTTGGTCGGGAGACCTGGTTGCGCAAAGAGGAACTGAACGGCCTGATAGAGGGGATTTCCAGAAACTGGGCACTGGATCGCATCTCGAGGATCGACCGGATCCTGCTGTGGATGGCGCTTACGGAAATGCTCGCATTCGACAATATTCCGGTCAAGGTATCGATGAACGAAGCGATTGAACTCGCAAAGCGGTACAGCGTGGAGAAGGCGCCTACGTTCATCAACGGAATCCTGGATACGCTGGTCAGGCAGAAGGGAGTCATCGAAAAACCGGTGGATTGTCGATTATCGGTGGATAACAGCTTATGATGGGCGTGATCAAAAAAGTCTTCGGGACCAAGTACGATCGGGATTTGAAGAAACTCTGGCCGACGGTCGAGAGAATCAACGGGCATTGCGAGTCTTACGCTCCCCTTTCCGAAGCGAGCCTGCGCGGCAAGACGGCCGAATTCAAGCAGAGGCTGCGGGACGCGACGGCAGAATACACGGTACAGCTCGAGGGGATGCGGGAGGAGTTGAAGAGCGAGGAGGAAATCGATCGCTCTTCGCTGCTGGACGAAATCTCGGAACTGGAGGGTGAAGTCAGGGAACTCGAGGCGGAAGCTCTGGAGGAAATCTTGCCGGAGGCATACGCGGTCTACAAAGAGGTTTGCCGCCGGTTCAAAACAGACGGGAAACAGTGGGAGCGCGCCGGTGAGTCCATTGTCTGGGATATGGTGCCTTACGACGTACAGCTGCTCGGCGGTATCGTGCTTCACCAGGGAAAAATAGCCGAGATGGCCACCGGCGAGGGCAAGACGCTCGTCGCGGGAATGCCGCTTTATCTGAACGGATTGACGGGACGGGGCGTACATCTCGTTACGGTGAACTCCTATCTCGCAAAACGAGACGCCATGTGGCTGGGGCCCGTCTATCTCTTTCTCGGGATGAGCGTGGGTATCATCCAGGACCGGTCCATGGAGGCGGACGCGTATCTCATGGAGGAGGATGGCGAGGGCGGGTACCGTCTGCGGCAGTGCGATCATCAGGAAGCCTACAGGGCGGACGTCATCTACGGAACGAAGGACCAGTTCGGGTTCGATTATCTCTACGACAATATGGCGGTACGCCCGGACGACCTGATGCAGCGCGAACACTATTTCGCGATAATCGACGAGGCCGACAGCATATTGATCGACGAAGCAAGGACGCCGCTGATTATTTCAGGAGCGGTGGCAGAGGCCGACAATCAGCGGTACGATGAGATGCGGCCGCTGGTGGAGCGGCTGGTCCGTGCGCAGACGCGGGTGGTCACCGGAACGCTGAACGAAGCGGAGGAAATCCTTGAAGAGGACGAATACGAGGCGGGTATCCGGCTGCTTCAGGTTCAACGGGGGATGCCCAAGAACCGGCGGTTCATGAAATTACTCCAGGAAGAGGGGACCAAACGTCTGATCCAACGGGTTGAGGCCGACTATCTGCGTGACAAACGAATGGGCGAGATTGACGAAGACCTCTACTTCAGCGTGGACGAGAAGAGCCACGTAATCGACCTGACCGACAAGGGACGGGTTGAGATCAGCCGGAAGCCGGACGATTTCGTGCTTCAGGACCTGGATGAAGTCCTGCACGAAATCGAGGCGGACGATGCGCTTGCGCCGGACGAGAAGGCCAGAGCCCAGGATGACGCCTATCAGGACTACGCCCGGAAGAGCGAGGCGATTCACAGCGTACAACAGCTTCTGGTCGCCTATACGCTCTATGAGAAGGATGTAAGGTATATCGTGGACGGCGGCCAAGTGATTATCGTCGACGAATTCACGGGTCGTCCCCAGCCGGGCCGGCGATTTGCGGACGGTTTGCACCAGGCTCTGGAAGCGAAAGAGCGCGTCAAGGTGGAACGGGACACCCAGACGATTGCCACGATTACACTGCAGAATTACTTCCGATTGTACCACAAACTGGCGGGGATGACGGGAACTGCCGAAACCGAGGCGGCGGAACTGTTTCAGATCTACAAGCTGGACGTCGTGGTGATGCCTACGAACGAACCTGTGCGGCGGATCGATTCGGAAGACCTGATCTTCAGAACCAAACGGGAGAAGTATAACGCCATCGTGGACGAGATCGAGCGGCTGAACGACAGGAGCCTGCCGGTTCTCGTGGGTACCATCAGCGTCGAAATGTCGGAGCTGTTATCCCGCATGTTAAAGCGCAAGGGGATTAAACACTCGGTGCTCAACGCACGTCACAACCAGCAGGAAGCCCAGATCGTTGCCAGAGCCGGACAGCCGGGCGCCGTGACCATTGCCACCAATATGGCGGGTCGAGGTACGGATATCAAACTGGGCGATGGCGTGGTCAAGGCGCCGCAAGACCATCAATGCGCGCTGATACCCGGAACCAACGGTGGTCATCCGGTGTGCCCGCACCTGGAAGAATACGGTTGCCGGGATGAGGTTCCTTGCGGACTGCATATCATCGGTACAGAGCGGCACGAGGCAAGACGGATAGACCGGCAGCTTCGTGGACGGGCCGGCCGGCAGGGCGACCCTGGGAATTCACGGTTTTTCATCTCACTGGAAGACGATCTCATGCGGCTCTTCGGCTCCGAGCGGATTGCCCGGATCATGGACCGGCTGGGCGCCGAAGACGGCGAGGTGATCGAGCACCGGATGGTGACCCGATCCATCGAGCGGGCGCAGAAGCGCGTGGAAGCCCGGAATTTCGAGGTGCGGAAACATCTCCTGGAATACGACGACGTGATGAACCAGCAGCGGGAGGTCGTCTACGACCGGCGCCGCCACGCGCTGGAACAGCACAATATCTACGAGCAGATCGAGGAAGAGATGGAGGAGGTGGTAAACGCTTCGTTCGAGAGCCACCTTCCCGAAGAAGGCACCCAGGAGGACTGGAATCTGGACGGGCTCTATCGCGAACTGCGCCAGATCTTCCTTCAGGTCCCGGAAGTGCCCCCGGAGGCGCTGCCCGAACTGAAAGAGGATGGATTCCGGCATGAGTTGTTCGATGGAATCCGGTCAGCGTACAGGCGCCGGGAAGGCCTGATCGGCGCGGGAAGGATGCGGGACATCGAGCGAATGGTCTATCTGGGGGTGACCGATGAGAAGTGGAAGGACCACCTCAGGGAGATGGACGACCTCAAGGAAGGCATCGGCCTGCGGGGATACGGACAAAAGGACCCGCTGATCGAGTACAAGCGTGAAGGATTTCAGATGTTCGTCGATCTCCTTGACGAGATCAACCGTGAAACGTTGAAGACCCTTTTTCGCATTCCGGTCGAAGAGGAACTGACAAGCCCCCGAGGTCGGCAGCCACAGCGGGTCTCGCTCACGCATCAGGATGCCACCGGCATGGGATTCGCCCCAGGCGTCGAGGCGTCGCCGCTGTCGGATACCGTCGCCGCCACTTCGGAAGGGGGTCAGCCCAGGCAGCGTCCGGTTCGGGTGCAGAAGGTGGGCAGAAACGACCCGTGTCCGTGCGGAAGCGGAAAAAAATATAAGAAATGTCACGGTCAGGCGGGTCGGGTTCCGGCGTGAACCGCCACACCGGTCGGGTCAGCTCCGTTCAATGCGAGACCCGGCCAATACAACGCAAAGGAGCTATCAGGCGATGAAATCCCGAGACGACCTGTTGAGTGAGGCCCGCGGCGTGATTCCGGAGATGAGCGTGCAGGAGGTTCACAATCATCTGGAAAGCGGAGCGAGCCCGGTCCTGCTGGATGTGCGCGAAATGGATGAATGGGAGTCGGGTCATCTGCGGGGAGCGGTTCACATTCCGCGGGGCCGTCTCGAAGCTGAGGCTGAATCCTCCATTCCGGACAAGTCCCGGGAAGTGGTGGTGTATTGCGCCGGCGGAGTGCGTTCGCTTCTGGCTGCGGATGCGTTGAAGGAATTGGGTTATGTGCGGTTGATTTCGATGGCCGGCGGGTACGAAGACTGGGCGGACGCCGGCCTGCCGTCAGAACAGCCGCCGACGCCTGAAGAAGCTGACCATCTGGATCGTCCCGAACTCTTGGAGGCTGAAATAGAGCACCTGGAGAATCGGATCACGCGGAAGAAACAGCAACTGAAGCGTTCGAAACAATAGCCAATTGTCGCGGACGGAACACGGGTCGACGCTGTTTATATAGCCGGAGGCGCATTACGATTCGTAATGCGCTTTTTTGTCGAGTGCCGGAATTTGTCCTTGCGCCGGGAAGCCAAAGCTTTTATATTGATCCCGTTAGCACTCGATTACAATGAGTGCTAATTGTCAGAAAAAATATTTATTATTTAACGGGTTAACTTAGAATCCATTCTTTCGAAGGAGGGGCTTATGACGGTGAAGCCTCTGGCCGACCGGGTTCTTCTCCGGCGGATTGAAGCCGACGATCAGGTCCATGGCGGCATCATCATTCCCGATACCGCCAAAGAAAAACCTCTGGAAGCCGAAGTCATCGCGGTGGGGCCCGGGAAAGTCAACGACAAGACGGGCGATCCCGTACCGGTGTCTGTAAACGCGGGCAACCGCGTTCTGATCGGTCAGTATGCAGGGACAGAGGTCGAGGTCGATGGAGACGAACTGGTGATCGCTTCTGAAGACGACATTCTGGGTATTCTCGAATAAGAGATACAGTATAGTTGGAAGTCGCGATTCAATCCCGTTGAAGGGATGGGCGATAGCGAACCGGAAACATCGCCCGTGGATCCGGTTCCAACGGGTTTTCTTTCACTGGGGTTTACAGGAGGACAATTATGCCAGCCAAGCAATTGAGCTACGGTATAGACGCCCGGTCAAAGGTTCTGGACGGCGTGGACATTCTGAGCAAGGCAGTCAAGGCGACACTGGGACCGCGCGGGCGAAATGTCGTTCTGGGCAAGAAATGGGGTTCGCCCACGGTAACCAAAGACGGGGTAACGGTGGCCAAGGAGATTGAGCTGCCCGATCCGTATGAGAATATGGGCGCTCAGATGGTGAAGGAGGTCGCCTCCAAGACCTCCGACGTGGCGGGCGACGGCACGACCACCGCAACGGTGCTGGCGGAGGCCATCTACCGCGAAGGCCTGAAGAATGTGACCGCCGGCGCCAATCCCATGGATATCAAGCGCGGCATCGATCAGGGTGTGTCCGCCGTGACCGCGGCTCTGAAGAATCAGTCACAGGAGGTCACGGGCCGTAAGGAGATCGCACAGGTTGCGTCAATCTCGGCCAACAACGACAGCGGGATTGGCGATATAATCGCTGATTCCATGGAAAAGGTGGGTAAAGACGGCACCATTACGGTCGAGGAGGCCAAGTCGATCGAGACGACGCTCGACGTTGTGGAAGGCATGCAGTTCGACCGGGGATATATTTCACCGTACTTCGTGACCGACCAGGACGACATGGAAGCGAATCTGGAAGATGCCTACCTCCTCATCCACGAGAAAAAACTGTCCAACATGAAGGATCTGCTTCCCTTGTTGGAGAAAACGGCGCAGACGGGAAAGGCGCTGCTGGTGATCGCCGAAGACGTTGAGGGTGAGGCGCTGGCGACCTTTGTCGTAAACAAGGTCCGGGGGACCATTAAAGCGGCGGCGGTGAAAGCTCCCGGATACGGAGACCGCCGGAAGGAGATGCTTGAGGATATCGCCATTCTCACAGGCGGTAGAGTGATTTCGGAAGATCTGGGCATAAAACTGGAGAATATCCAACTCGACGACCTTGGGCAGGCCAAGCGGATCGTCATCGACAAGGACAACACGACAATCGTGGAAGGCGCCGGCGCGACCGACGACATACAGGGGCGTGTCAGCCAGATCCGCATGCAGATCGAGGAAACGACCTCGGATTACGACAGAGAGAAACTCCAGGAGCGACTCGCAAAGCTGGCCGGCGGGGTGGCCGTGGTGAACGTCGGCGCCGCGACCGAAACCGAAATGAAGGAGAAGAAGGCGAGGGTGGAAGATGCCCTGCACGCGACCCGGGCGGCCGTGGAGGAAGGCATCGTTCCTGGCGGCGGCGTTGCCCTCGTGCGGTGTATGTCGTCGCTGGATACGGTGCGCAGCCGGGTTCGTGGAGATCAGAAAACGGGCGTGGACCTTTTGAACAAGGCGCTGGAGGCACCGCTCAGGAAAATTGCCGATAACGCGGGTCACGAAGGCAGCCTCGTCGTGCAGCGGGTTAAGGAGGGAGATGGCGCCTTCGGATTCAACGCGCTCACCGAAACCTACGAAGACCTGATCGAATCCGGCGTGGCGGATCCCACCAAGGTCGTGCGTTCCGCGGTTGAGAATGCGGCCAGCATCGCCGGGCTTCTGCTGACAACGGAGACGCTGGTAACGGAAGTTCCGGAAGAAGAAAAAGAGCCCCAGGGTCACGGCCACGGTCACGATCATTATTAGTGGCCGTTACATCGGGCAGTTGTTCGAAGGTCGGCCGATAATGGCCGGCCTTTTTTCGTCTGGTAAATCATCATCATATTGGCTTATATTAGTGCGTCGCCCTGATGTCTTCGGGCAGGTTCAATGTTGAGGCGGATTGGAGATGAAGCGGCCTGTAATGCGTCGTCTTCGACTCGAAGGGAGGTATATGGACGTTATTCTGGATTCCCCATCCGAGGAGAACGATCAACCCGTATCCGAAGCCCCGGACGGGGAGAAGAAGGAAGAAGCGAGGGATTCCGAAAAGCGCGTGGTGTCGCGGCGGCCCGCCAGGCGAACCCGGGCCGGCAGTAAGAAACCCGCAAGGACAACCCGAAGCCGGGCCGCATCGGTGGATGAGAAGAAGGAGAAGCCCGAAGCCGACGCCCCGGAAGATGTAGATGAGTCAGAGGGGAAAACAGCTGAGGTCCCGGAGAAGCGCGTGGTGTCGCGACGGCCCGCGAAACGGTCGAGGGCATCGACAAAGTCCGGGAAGCGCACGACACGCGCGAAAGCGGGAGACAAGCAGCAGAATCAAACCGAAAATGAGGCTGAAGAAGCCGAGGTACCGTCGGAAACTGCTGCTACGGGAGCTGAGTCTCCTGAATCGGCCAACGACAGTGAATCCGCTGCGGAGCCTGCAGCGGAGACAACGACTTCACCACCCGATTCTGCAGCGGCCGCGTCCCCGGAAGCCGCGGCTGACAGGACGCAGGAGTCTCCCGCCAAAGGCGCTTCACAGGAACACCGTCGAACGAGAAGGCGCCGTCAGCCCCGCCGCCAGAACGACGGCGGAGGAGGCGCTGAAAACCGGGAGCGGGCTGAGCGGGTCCCTCAGTCCGTCATGGAAATCCTGACAGACACCTGGACCGAAGATAAAGCCCGCAAATATCTGAGCGACGGTTTTCTGGCGACGCTTTCCACCCCGCTGGTCAGTCGGAAAAAGGTCGAGGAAATTGACGAGGAAGCGTTGCGGGATCGCCTGAAGGTGGTTCGCCGCGTGCTGGCCGACGAGTGTATGGTCGAGGACGATGCATCGGATCTCATCCTGCTCGATATGGTAATAAACGCGCTGGCGGACAGACTCGAGGTCTATCGGTTGACGTCCCGAGACGCCAGTCCCGAGAAACTCGTTCACATACTCCAGCTCCGATACAATGCGGACCGGCGTCTCATCGACACCGTGACCGCGCTGAAGAACGCCTAGACAATCCGGGACGTCGTCCAGTCGACGTCAATTTCGTAAGCCAGAGGATCGACGGTGCGATTGGCCCGAAAGGCATTGATACGTTCCACGCAAGCGTCGCACCGTCCACAGGCGGGGCGTTTGCCTTCATAGCAGGTGTGGGTCTTGGCATAGGGCACCCCCAGATTCAGGCCAATGCTCACGATTTCGTCCTTCCATTTCTCCACAAACGGGGTATGAATACGGTAGTCGGCCTGGCGCGTGGCGCCCAGGCACAGGGTTTTTTCCAGCATGTCGTAAAACTCGCGGCGACAGTCCCGGTAGATCTGAAAGTCGTCCCTTACAGGCGAGATAAAAAGATCCTTGCAACCCCACGTCTCTGCCCAGGCGGCTGCAACCGTGATGAAGAGCATGTTGCGGAAAGGCACGACGGTCAGCGTCTGCCGCTCCTGTTCCGCCGCGGGAACAGGGCGGCCGATTTCCGTGAGGGGGTTCCCGCCGATCTGCCGGAGGTCGACCTCGAGACAGCGGTGGGAGTTCACACCCGCCAACCTCGAGAGGCTTGCGCTTGATTCGAGTTCAACTGCGTGGCGCTGGCCATAGTCGATCGAAACGGTGTGGATCTCTGAAATTCCACGGTCTCGCATCCACCAGAGCAGCGTGGTGGAATCCATCCCTCCGGAGAGCAGTAGCACGGATTTCCGGGGCAGGGCGGTCATAGGGCGGGACCTTTTCCAAACAAATACAAGAGGGAGCCGGAAGGCTCCCTCTTGTATTTGCGCAATCAATTCCGATTGCTAGCGATTCTCCAGGAGTTGATCCACGACCGCCGGTTCCGCGAGCGTTGACGTGTCACCGAGATCGCCGGTATCGTCGTCGGCAATTTTCCGCAGGATACGGCGCATAATCTTGCCGGACCGCGTCTTGGGCAATCCCGGCGCCCAATGGATGACGTCTGGTGTGGCGATAGGACCGATCTCTTTTCGAACCCATGCCTTCAGTTCGTCCTTCAATGCATCGATGTATTCCACGCCGACGTTCAGTGTAACATAGGCGTAGATACCCTGACCCTTAATTTCGTGGGGGAAGCCCACGACGGCGGCTTCGGCCACGCCGTCGTGAGAGACAAGGGCGGATTCGACCTCAGCGGTGCCCATGCGGTGCCCGGAGATATTGATGACGTCATCCACCCGCCCGGTGATCCAGTAATAGCCGTCTTCGTCTCTGCGGCAGCCGTCTCCGGTGAAATAGTATCCCTTGTATTGGTGGAAGTAAGTTTCCTCGAAACGTTTGTGGTCGCCGTAAACCGTGCGCATCTGCCCCGGCCATGGCTCCGCGATCGCCAGTACGCCGCTGACGTCGTTGCCGTCCAGTTCGGTGCCGGACTCCGGATCGAGTACGACGGGTTTTATGCCGAAGAAGGGAAAGGTCGCAGAGCCGGGCTTCGTGGCCGTTGCGCCCGGAAGCGGTGTAATAAGGATGCCGCCGGTCTCGGTTTGCCACCAGGTGTCGACGATCGGACAGCGGCCTCTACCCACATTGTTGTGGTACCATAGCCAGGCTTCCGGATTGATCGGTTCGCCAACGGTCCCCAGAAGCTTCAGAGACGAAAGGTCGTATTTGGCCGGCCACGCTTCACCCTCTTTTGCAACCGCCCGGATTGCCGTGGGGGCCGTATAGAACTGATTGACTTCGTATTTGTCGATAACCTGCCAGTAACGCCCCGGATCCGGATATACGGGGGTGCTTTCGAACATGACCGTCGTCGCGCCGTTTGCCAGCGGTCCGTAGATGATGTACGAATGTCCGGTAACCCAGCCGATGTCGGCGGCGCAGAAATAAATGTCGCCATCGTGGTAGTCGAAGATGTTCTTGTGTGTGTAGGCGGTATAAACCATATAGCCGCCCACGTTGTGCTGCACGCCCTTGGGTTTCCCAGTTGACCCCGAGGTGTAAAGGATGTATAGCGGGTCTTCCGCGTCCATTTCCTCACAGGGACAATCCGGGCTGGCGTTTTCCATTGCATCGTGCCACCAGATGTCCCTGCCCTCTCGCATGGGGCAGGAAATGTCCGCATGTTCGCCCACCCGGCGGACGACGATGCAAGTCTCCACGGTTCTGCCGCCCATGCGTCCATCGGCATTCGCAATGGCGTTATCGGCAAATGCCTTGCGCTCCATCGGTCTGTCGCCCCGAAACATGCCGTCGGTTGTAATCACAACCTGGCAGGTGGAATCGACAATGCGGTCGGCAAGCGCATCCGCGGAAAAACCTCCGAAGACGATGGAGTGAACGGCGCCGATCCTGGCGCAGGCGAGCATAGCGATCGCCAGTTCGGGGATCATTGGCATGTAAATGGAAACGCGGTCTCCCTTCTTCACGCCGCGAGACTTCAGCACGTTGGCGAACTTGCAGACCTGCCGATGGAGTTCCCGGTAGGTCAGCCTGCCGTCTTCACCCGGTTCGTTGCCTTCCCAGATGATCGCAAGCTGATCCCCGCGCGTTTCGAGGTGACGGTCCAGACAATTGTAGACAATGCTCGTCTTCGCTCCTTCGAACCATCTGATGGAAACAGGACCCTCGTCGACGTTGTAGTTATACGCGCGGATATTGTCCCATTTTCTGAACCAGTGGAAGTCTTCCGCCACGTCCGCCCAGAATGCTTCGACGTCTCTTATGGATTCCCGATACCGCCGCTGGTATTCATCGAAACTACCTACATGGGCTTGCGTGCTGAAATCCCGGGGCGGGATATATCGTCCGCCCTGCTCGAGAGTCCGGTCTGGATATGCCGCCATTGAAAACCCCTTCTGTCGGATTAAAACAGCTTCTAAAAGCAGGTCTTGCAATTCCTGGATGGAGCGGCTATAATTATACCACATCCAAAGCGGATGTCAAGCGGAGAAACCGGATCGAGGGCGTGGTCATTCGACTGTTTTCTTTAGTGATAATTGTCGTCAACGGACTGCCAGCCTTGGATCTTTTGATCTGCCAATCCGGTCTTCGAGCGCTTTCAAGGTGTAAGTTGGCTTTGTTCCGGGCACCGGCTCCGATTTTTCGCTTTTCGGGAACCTTTCTCAATCCAGAGGGTTTAATGGGCGTTAGGCGGCTGTCTGGATTGTGGGTTATGTATACCCCATTCCCGAGGGTGTAGCAGGTGAAAGGGGGGAAAGACCATGCTTATGGTCAACACGGATAACGGAGCAGCGTCGGATGTCGATATTCTCACTGATGTTGCCAACGGCGACATCGAAGCTTATGGGAAGATTGTAAATCGTTACAGAGGAAGGCTTTACAATTTTGTATTTCGATTTGTCGGAGACCGGGAAACCGCCGAGGATATCGTTCAGGAGGCCTTTCTCAGGGCTTATAGAAAGCGGAATGAATATCGGGCAATTGCGAACTTCTCCACCTGGCTGTTTACCATTGCCGGCAACCTGGCCAAAAGCGAGTTAAGACGTCGAAAACGCTGGCGGCTGTTTCCGCTTCACCGGGATGAAGAGAGCGATACGGGGATGGAATTGCCGGACGAGTCCTACCGGCCCGATCGAATTACGGAATCTTCGATCGCGGATGTGCAGATTCATCGGGCGATCATGTCTCTGTCGGAAAACTACCGGCAGGTCATCCTGCTTCGAGACGTTGAAGGGCTGTCCTACCAGGAGATTGCAGAGATCAGTCGGTGTCCGGTAGGGACGGTAAAGTCTCGCGTGAACAGGGCCCGACTGAAATTGCAGCAGAAGCTGAAAAATGAGGGAAGGGACGTGGGGCTGGCGATCTGACAGCGTTACGCTGTCTTCCGAAACGCACGGGCATTCGTAAATTGAAATGGAACCATTGGAGGAGATATATGGGTAAGGGTCACATAACTTGCGGTGAGTTTGCGGCCCGATTATCGGCCTATCTCGAAGACGAGGTAGCAGGCGCAAAGAAGACGCAGATGGATCGCCACCTGGAAGAATGCCCCACCTGCGCCAGTTCGCTGGAAGGGGTCAGGAACCTTACCGGGCGGCTGGCCCGGATGTCGCGCGTACGGCCGTCCGCCGGATTCGATTTCGCATTGCGCAGCCGCCTGATGATGGAGGCGGCCCAAAAGTCCTCGTTCTGGAACAGGCTGCCGGACGTATTCGTTCCGACCATGCCAAGAGCGTTCGCAACGGCCGCGGCTGTCGTGCTGATCGCGCTTGGCATGACCACGGGGCTGGACGAGGCGCCGACAACGCGCGCGGTCACCACGGATCGTGTACACCAGATGACGCTGGTTGCGCCAGCGTCTTCAACGTTTCCTGCCGCGGACCTGCGCGGGGCGCTAAAGATGCTGCCTCGGAAAACGTCCAATCCGGTTTCACACCAGGCCTATCGGGGCGGCCGGGCGGATTCCGCAAAAGCCGCGTCGATGGTGCGCATGCGGCCGGGCAGGCACACGGCCAACGTGCGCCGGGTGTCTTTTTAGTGAATATTTCGGGAGAGAAAGCCTACGAGAACAATGAAAGCAAAACGGTCTAAAACGCTGTGGACGGTTCCCATAGTTGTGGGAGTCCTTTTGTCCGGTCCGGGTGCGACGGATTGCCGTGCCGGTAGCGTGCTCAAAGGAATCGAAGAAGAAAGAGCCGAGATTCTGGAAAAGAACCGGGCCGGCGTTGTCCGCATTCATGCCAGCTATACCCAGACAGGGGCCGTGGAAGGGCTTCAGTACGGCAAGGGATTCATGCATGGCACCGGGTTTGTTCTGGATTCGAGTGGTACCATCGTCACGGTCCTTCGTGCCGTTAAAGACGCCGAGGAAATCTGGGTAACCCTGGATACGGGGCATCGTCTCCCTGCCCGTTTCGTCGCGTCGGATCCGGTATCCGAGGTGGCGGTAATCCGCGTTGAAGCAGAGGGCTTGGAGCCGATTGCAATCGGCAATTCCGACAGGGTCCGCATCGGTCACTATGCGTTTATCCTGGGCAACAGTTTCGGAAACCTGACTCCTTCGATTGGTGTTGTTTACAAGGTTGACCGCGCGCAGGACCTGATACACGTTGCGGCACCGGTGCATCTCAGTTTTGGCGGCGCACCGGTATTCTGCAGTACTGGTAAGATTCTTGGCCTGGTCTGGGCGTTGCTCGATCCATGGTCCGGTATTCTGCCCGAAGGGGCTCCGGGCGCCCGAATGATGCAGGAGACAAACTTCGTATTCGTAGTACCTGTCAACCGCGCAATTCGTGTTGCCCAACGCCTTCTGGACGGTTCACAGACGGTTTACGGATGGCTGGGCGTAACCGGAGAGTACGATCCCGATTATCACGGCGTCCGGGTCGATAGCATTGCGCCGAACGGCCCCGCGTCGAAGAGAGGCATTCTCCGGGGTGATCTCATCATTTCGTTCCAGGAGCATCAGGTGGAAAGCGCCGAGCATCTTAAGAGCCTTGTCCTTTCCACACCTCCGGGAACCGAGGTTCGCATTAAAATCAAGAGAGGTGAACAGCCCGACACCCCCCGTGTGGAGTTGGGCGAACTCTCGGTAGAACCCGGTCAATTCCCAGCGGCCGGTTATGACGCGCTTGCGGTCTCGTCACAGCTTAGCATGCAGGAAAGCAACCAGGCCCTGTATCGGGAAGTGCTCCGTCTCCAGCGGGAAATGCAGTTGTTGAAGCAGCAGATGATCAAGAAACCGGTTGCCTTCCCAGGGCAATAGGCGAATACCACGTGTAACAAATAAAGCGGGCGGCCATGCAGGCCGCCCGCTTTATTTGTGTGCGCCGCTTATCTTTGTCTACGAAATCATGTTCTCCTGCACGAAATTGAGCCGGAGTCTGCTGAGCGCTCTGTCTTTGAGTTGCCGAACCCGCTCCCTGCTGATCTGCAGGCGTTTGCCAATTCGTTCGAGAGGCTCCGGCTTATCCGAGTCAAGGCCGAAATACAGACTCAATATTCTCGCCTCGCGCTGGGGCAACCGGTTCAGGCATTCTTTCAGCAGCTTCTTGATCCGGGCATCTTCAAACTGCTCGTCCGGGCGGGCGTCCTGCGCCGGCAGCGTATCGGCGTATACTCCCGAGGAACCGTCGTGCGTGGGACTGTCGAGAGATACGGTGGTTCGGTTGGCTTCGAGGGCGCGGCGCAGCCTTCTGAGGGGCATGCCGGTTTTCTCAACCAGCTCTCCCAGGTCGGGAATCCGGCCCAGCGATTGCGAAAGGGCGTTTTTGGCCCTGTTGATTACATCGAGGTCGTCGATTTGATTCACAGGGAACACAACCGGGTGTACACACCGATTAAGCGCAGACAGGATGGCCTGACGGATCCACCAGACCGCGTAAGTGATGAATTTGTGCCCACGTGCAAGATCGAATGTCCGTGTGGCTCGGATCAGGCCCAGATTGCCCTCGGCAATCAGGTCTGACAGGGGCAGTCCCCGTCCGCTGTACTCCCGGGCGATTCGGACCACAAATCTCAAGTTGGCGGTAATTAGTCGGTCGAGGGCTCGACGGTTACCCTTCTGAGCGTGCGCAATCACGTCCCTTTCGTCTTCTTTGCTCAGCGGCGTGAATTTTCTGATATCCCGCAAATAGATGTCTGCGTTGCCGTCCGAAGACTTGGCATTCATGTGCAATAATCCCCATATGCGACGGTGTATGCCTCAGGTACACCCGTTCATTCAACTGGAAGCCTTGTTGACGTTCATTCTGCATCGGCGGCGTCTGGCGCCGCATGCCGGAACCGAATCTGATCGACTCGAACCATGTCGATTGTATTCGAAGACGAAAGTCCGCGCAACAGTCGCCTCAACTACCGGAAAACAAACTGCGCCGGACGACCAATATAACCCCCGTTTGCGCGGCCGTCAACGGAAAATTCGTCGCGTTTTGCGACAATTCTGAAGATATACGACAATGTCGTCTTCGGATTGCCCGGTTCCCGTTCGGCGCCAGGAAACAGAAACAGCACTCCACGAGAAATAAGCACCCTGCAACCGTGGATCTAGTGATGAAAGAGCCTGATCCCGGTATTGACCATAACCATGCCGTATTCATCGGCGGCCGCGGTCACGGCATCGTCCTGTACGGAGCCGCCCGTCTGGACAATGTACTCCACGCCGGTACGGGCGGCGCGGTCAATGTTGTCACGGAAGGGGATGTACGCGTCGGAGCCCAGCGTCACACCCTCCAGACGCCGCAGCCATTCCCGTCTGGTCGCTTCGCCTAAGGGCGGCGGAGCTTTTCGGAATGAAACGCGCCACATGCTCTGTTCTTCGGGAGTCATATTTCCTCTGAGATAGAGTTCGATGGCGTTTATCTTTTCGTGCCTCCTCGCGCCCTTTCTGAATTCCAGATCCAATACCGCAGGGTGCTGACGCAGAAACCAGGCTTCGGCTTTACTGGCCGCAATACCCGTGCACGCAAGGCGGTTCTGCTGGCCCGCGCCCACACCGATGGCCTGGCCCTGCAATGCGAAACAGATGGAGTTTGACTGGGTGAACTTGAGTGTTATTGTGGCCACCAGCATATCTCGGGCATTGTTCGCGGGAATTTCCTTTCGCCGTGTAACCACGTTTTTCAGGATCTCAGGGCCAGCGATCAGGTCGTTGCATTGCTGTTCAAAGGTGAGTCCGAATACCTCCCGTCGTTCAGTATCCCGGGGACTGTAATCCGGATCGATTTGAAGGACCGGGTAGGCGCCCCCTTTTTTCTGTTTCAATATCTCCAGAGCTTCAGGACGGAATCCCGGCGCAATTACGCCATCGGAAACCTCGCGGCGCAGGAGTCTGGCCGTGGCGGCGTCAACCGTGTCGCTCAGGGCCGCCCAATCGCCATACGAAGAGAGCCGGTCGGCGCCACGGGCGCGGGCGTACGCCGCGGCCAGGGGCGAAAGGTCCATGTCCTGGACAAAATACGCCTTTTTCAGGTCGTCGTTCAGAGGCTCAGCCACGGCGGCGCCTGCGGGACTGAGATGTTTGAAGGAGGCGGCGGCGGGTGTATCCAGCGTCTCCCTCAGTTCCTTCACAAGTTGCCAGGAATTTAGTGCGTCGAGCAGGTTGATATAACCGGGTGTTCCGTTCAGGACGTTGAAGGGGAGCGGACCGTGCGGGTTGAGTATTCTTGCGGATTTCTGGTGTGGGTTGCAGCCATATTTCAGCGCGAGTTCAGCCATGGCGCATGTCCTTGAAAGTCCACGGTGTTCATTGAAATCTCGAGCAGGGGAGCGTCAGTGCGATACGCACGGCCCTAACCCCTAACCCAACACGCCGTCGGCAAACAGCGAACCCAGATCGGTTTCGCCCTGCCATTCGAGAAGCGCGGGGTTCTCGGTGCTGAGGACCATGTCGGTGGCGCCGGTTTCGGTCCTGGAAAAACAGATGACCTGACTTCCTTCCGCCAGGCTCACAATAATGGGTGAGTGGGTGGTCAGGAGGATCTGCACGTCTTCAATGGATGAGAGCGCCAGAAAAACCGCCTTTACGGCCCGGGGATGGATCCCGTTTTCGGGTTCCTCAATCAGATACGAGCCTCGGAAATCAGGCAGAAATGCTGGGAGAGTTAGCGCCATAAGGCGGAGGGTGCCGTCTGAAATCGTCCAGGAGGGCGCTTCGAGTCCGTTTCGATCCTGAAAGACCAGGTAACAGTGACGGTCCTCAGGGCGTTCGACTGTGCGGATGGATTTCAGGTCGGGTAGGACAGATTGCAGGGATGTGACCCAGGCTGCGAATCGGTCGGGCGCACTGGACTGCAGTGAGGAGACGACCCAGGGCAGATTTGAACCGTCTGGCTGAAACGCTGCGGGACGACCGGGCGGGCTGGGACGACGCATGCTGGCGCTGTTCAGCACCAGGCGCTGGATTCCGTTGTTGAGTACGCCCTTCAGCCAGGTTGCTACCGGATATCGGGTTTCGTCTTCGGGCAGATTGGCCAGAGCGGACCGCCTGGGACCCAGCCTGAAAGAATGGTCCCATCCCGTGCCGGTTTCGTAGTAGAAGTTGTCGTTGCTCCCATGAACTTTGTGTACGATGGTCCTGGCGCCCTTGAGGCGGGGCAGGGCAAGCGTGTCCGGCATGGGGCGGTCCATGGGGAAGAGCGTCTGCTGTTCACACTCAGAGTCGCTCCGAGGGTCGTCCGGCAGAAGCAGAACACGTTCGGCGAGAATGGCGGTCTCATCGGTGTCGGAGGTCGTCCCGATGGAGACTTCGTACCGGCATCGAACGTATTGGCGGTTTTCGAAGAGGTCTGCCTTCTGCGATGGTATGCTCAGTTCGATGGCGACTTCGAAAGGGTCGAACGTGCGACGCCAAACAAGATCACGCAGGTCCGCGGCGCGTCTTCCCACGGCCTCCTCCAAACCATTGGAAACGAGGTCGCCGAGGAAAGCGATAGCGTCAAGAAGGGTCGTCTTTCCGCTCGCATTGGGTCCAACCAGAATGTGGAACGCATCCAGCGGTAGGCTGATGTAGCGCAGACAGCCGTAGCGGAGGGCTTCGACTTTACGAATCATGGCAGCTTGCCGTGGGTCAGGTTAACTCGTTGTTTCTCGTTACCTGTTTCATAGAGGCGTTTGCCAGATGGCTCTACCAACGAAAAACGGTCCGAGAGATTGCACGTACTGCGCCGTCTGCCGGGTCTTTCGCATTTCCTGCACAACGTGTGAGAGAGGATGCAGTTCGGGACCCAGCAGGCCGATGACGAAGTCGTTGTCGCTACGATCCAGGCCATAACAGGCCAGGCGGACGTCCTGCGCAAAACCGGCCTCGGCGTAAGCCCGCCCTATTCTGGCGTGTTCACCCACAATCCCGCGTAAATCCTCACTGGAAAGCAGTCCGAACTCGGGCTTGCGTCGCAACGGATACCACACGGCCCATGGCCAGTCCGGGTTCAGGACCTTACGGCGCGGTTTTCGCAGCAGCGTTTCTTCAAGATCGGGTTCGTACCCGTGGGCGTAGGTTCTCCCAAACATGGTAAGTTCGGGATTGCGTTGGAGTTCTGCGAATGGACGGCTGTTCATCAATGAGCGGATTTTCCCCGCGAACGCGTCGGGAGATTCGGACAGCGTAAGAACGCCGACGCCGGATGGATCATTCAGGTCCACGTAAAGGGCGGCGTCGACCCCGGATTCGCGGAGTGCGTCCGCAAGGGTGTCCGTGCGCAGGCAGTTCTCGAAAACATGCAACTGCATAAAGAGCCGCCGGTTGCTGGCCTGTATCTGTCCATTGATGGGTTTGCCCTTTTCACGCAGGTCCAGGTCTTGTTCTATTGGAGTGGAACGCATCGGAGTTTCCGTCAGATGTGAAAGAGAGTCTGCAAACGGCCGCGAATTTCTAATATACCACGCATTGGCGCGGTTTCAAGCGAAAGATGTACACCCGTGAAATTGATGGTACGGGGTCAGTTCTTCAGCCTCGAGAGAGACTCCACAACCGTGGGTTCAAGACCGGCTTCGACGTCTTTTCGACGCAGGGAATGGAATTCACCCAGGACGGCGTTGGCTCTGGCTAGTGTGTCGATGCGTGCCGCGTACAGGTTCACCTTGTCGCCAGGCAGCGCCCATAGGGCGACGTCGTCCGTAAGGGTATCCAGGTATGCCCGCGCACCGCAGCAGCCCAGGCTGAGAGCGGCCCGTCCGCTCTTGACGGTCTGGGGAACCACGGCGCACGCGGGTCTGCCCATTGCGGGCGGAACGGCGGGTTCCACCTGCTGGACGGCTTCGGTAATGACCAGGCTCTGCCCGGAATGCGCGAAGAGCAGTACCACGGCCGGTTCGAGTGGCGTTTTGTCCAGCGGGGCGTAAATTACATGCTTCGTTTCGTTCTCCAGCACCGGGATCTCCATGACGTCCTGTTCACGAACGTAATCCATGCCGGACATGGTCTTCAGGACGTCGCCCAGTTCGGCTTCGTACGAAGCAGGAGGATTGGCCATATTGTGCGTGTATACGCCGATGGCGCAAAGCTCGTGGTGAGTGGTCCGGGTGGCAAAGGGACCCTTTGCCGCTTCCTGCCAGAACAGACAGCCGGCGGGCGCCCGACCGTCGTAGTCGGGTACGCCCTCGGGCACTTCGTCCGATATGCTGACGGCAATGGGAGGCAGGGCAAGGTTGAGTGATTTCTGCAGCGCGCTGGCAGTGGCTGTATAGGAGTTCATGGAATCCCGCCTTTCTGTGTTCGTATAGGAACGGCCGTACTTGCTTCTCCGTGCCTACTGCGTCGAGGCCTTCGAGCGGTTTGTTCTTTGTGCGTATACGAGCAGGACGATGCCCAGTATGATGAGGGGGATGCTGAGCCATTGCCCCACACTGAGGGGGAAGCCGTGGGCGTAAGCGGCCTGGCGGACTTTGACGAATTCGACAACCACCCTGAATGAGAAAACCGATACGAGGAACAAGCTGAGAAGCAATCCCGGCGCCGTCCGGTCGTGTTGTCTTGAGTACACGGCATAGAGGAGGAGGAAGATCAGCCCGTAGGCGAAGGATTCGTAGAGTTGCGCCGGATGTCTCGGGACGGCATCCACGTGCGAAAAAACGATCGCCCAGGGCAGAGTGGTCGCGGTGCCGTAAATCTCGGAATTGAAGAAGTTGCCAATGCGGATGAAAAACCCGCCAAGGGCGACCGTAACGACAATGCGGTCGAGGATCCAGAGGTAGGACTGATCCGGCCGGTTTCGGGAGTACAGATAAAGCGCGGCAAAAATGCCGATGGCCGCACCGTGGCTGGCAAGGCCGCCTCGCCAGATCTTGAAGATCTCAATCGGGTTTGTCAGGTAGAATACGGGATCGTAAAACAGACAGTGTCCCAGTCGCGCGCCGATGACGGTGCCGAGAACCATATGGTTCACCAGGCTGTCCAGGTCCTTTGCGGACTTTCCCTCGAGCCGGAACATACGGCGCACAATGAAGAAACCGAGGACGAAAGTGACAAGAAAGCACAAGCTGTACCAGCGCAGGACAACCGGGCCGATGCGGAAGATCTCGGGATCCGCACTCCAATGGATCTGGGCGATTCCGAACATAAGAAACCGGTCTATTGGCTTTTCGGCGGGACGGGATCATATCCGCCCGGATGGTAGGGATGACATCTGAGAATTCGTGAGACCGATAGAAACAGGGCGACCGGAATGGAATGTTGCCGAAAGCAATCACGGGCGTACCGGGAGCACGTGGGATGAAACCTGCACCCGCTGCCGGGGCCGAAAACGACTTGGAAAAAAGGCGAGACAAGCAATCGGTAGACCCGGAGGAGGCCAATCGTTAAGCCGGCCAGAATGCGGTCGACGGCAGAATACATGTACCGGCGGACTTTCAGTCAAGGGTCGGGATTGGTTATATTTGCGAATGACGAAGTGCTTTATCGGCGCATATTGGCAGGAAAAGATAGCAAAATGGAGCAACAGCCGAAAGGAGAATTCATGGCGGAAGAGACGATCTTCAGCAAGATTATCCGGAAGGAGATTCCTTCGGAAATGGTCTACCAGGATGAACGGGTCACGGCGTTTCGAGACATCAACCCGCAGGCGCCGACTCACATTCTGATCGTACCAAATAAGCTGATTCCAACCGTCGACGATGTTTCGTCCGAGGACGAGGCCGCGCTCGGACGGCTGTTTACCGTGGCGGCACGGCTCGCGCAGGAGGAAGGGCTCTCCCGTGAGGGGTACCGGTTGATCGTGAATTGCCGGGAACACGGCGGACAGGAGGTGTACCACCTGCATATGCATCTGCTCGGCGGCCGGCCGCTCGGGCCCATGCTCGCCCGGCGGCAGTAATCGCTGACCGCGGCCCGGCGCCCCATTCTTTTCGTGCGTTGCTATTGCTCACTGATCGGGCCACTTGTAGGCCGCTTTCGCGTTCTTCCAGAATACCTTCTCGACGGCCTCTTCTCCTATGGCCTTGAAGTACTCCATAGGGATGCGTTGTACAGTCCTGTAATCTGCGCCGTGTTCGCATACGGGCCAGTTGCTGGCGTAGATGAGCCTGTCCACGCCGAGTATTTCCCAAAGGTGGTCCAGGGTCGGCGCGTAGTAGATCAACTCGGGCGGCGCAGGTTTCTCCCGGGCGGTTTCAACCAGGCCGGACACCTTGCAGAAGATGTTCGGGTACCGTGAGACCTTGTGCAGGCCGTCGATCCAATCGGGGTCCGGCGTCTTGCCGTCAATGGGTACATGGATTACGTGATTGAGTACGATGCGCAAGTCCGGCAGCCTTTCGGCAATTCGGACGGCGGAGTGCAGTTGCTCGACGTCGATGAGAAGGTCGAGCGACAGGTCGTTCCTCGCGAGCGACTCGAGCCTGGAAAACAGCGAGTCGCTGACGGATTGAACCTCGTTCCTGTGAAGGCGGATACCCCGGAAAAGGGGATTTCCAGCCAAGCTCGCGAGGTGTTTCTCAAAGTTGTCGGACTCCGGGTCAAGATTGCCGACGAAGCCGACGATGAAGGGCTCCGTTGCAGCCAGATCCAGGATCCAGCGGTTGTCTTCAATCCATTCACTGGCTTCCACGACCACAGTTCCGGTCACTCCCTCGGAAACGGCGACGGCTTTATAGTCTTCAGGAAGCACACGGCGGTAGAGCAGGGTGTCGTCCCGCGGCGGCCAGGGCACTCCGTCCGGGCGGTAGGGATCGTAGAAATGGGTGTGGGTGTCGATTATCATCTGGGCGCTCCTCGTGTCTGTCCAATGCTGAAATCTTGACAGAGAGAGTGGATTGAGTATTTTCTATGTAGCTGTCAGAACTTGACTTCGCGGAAAGACGCGGCTATGGCCAGGGGAAAAGGACGGTTTTCGTCCACCAAGACATTTCACAATCTGCCGTGTTCGCACCGACAGGCGCATCACGACGGGCACTGCCGGTTTATCCACGGTTACAACAGGAATATTACGTTCCATTTTACGTGCGACGAACTGGATGAGAATCACTTTGTGGTGGATTTCGGAAAACTCAAGGACCTGAAGGCCTGGCTGGATCACATGTTCGACCACACGATGCTGATCAACGAAAACGACCCCGAACGGGAACTGTTCGAGGAAATGCACCGCAGGGGGATTGTGGACCTGCGCGTGATACCCAACGTTGGGATGGAGGCCTCCTCCAAATATGTATTCGACCATGCCGATCGGATGATACGCGAGAAGACGGACGGGCGTTGCTGGGTCTACAGGGTGGAAACGCGGGAGAATATGAACAATTCAGGGGTTTACGAGATCGTCGATTAGCGATAGCAGTCCGTTAAAAAAGTCGCTCTGCAGGCGACGCCGAAGACAAGGCGCGCGACCGAGTCCCATCCCTCGATTCGGCGAGGGAGCGCAACGCAGGTTTTCGACCGCAAGGGCCGGCCGTAGCCCGGATGGACTTTTTCAACGGGCTGTTAGGCACGAACGCGCGGCAGTAAAAACCGACCGTTTCCTGCAAACTGGATCCGTCAGTCCCGGTACCGCAACCAGAGTCGCACATAATGCCGCCGGCGCGCAGGGTCGGCATCGTCCTCGAACGCGGTGCGGTTGTGAAGTATCCAGCGGTTGTTGGTAAACAGCATCTGTCCGGGTTGCATGTCGAACTCCACCCTCAGATCCGGGCGGCGAAGCAACTGTTCCACAACTTCCAGTGCCCTGCTCTGATCGGCGGTCAGCGGTCTGCCGGCGCGCTCGTGACCCACCTGGATGTAATAGTGCAGGTATCGGAGTGTCAACCCGCCCCGGCGCCACCGGAAAACTGGGAAATGAGACGTCGGTGAGTCCCCGGTCCTGAACTGCCCTCGACGATCGAAATAAAACCGCCCATATAGGGTTTCGAGGACGTCGGGGTGGTTCTCAAGGAGTTCATTGTGGAGGCCGTAGCCGCTGACAAGCTGACTCTGGCCACCGGATTTCGCCGTGCGCAGGCAGAGCAGTCCAACAATGTCGGGCAGCGGTTCGCCGAAGGCATTGTCGTTGTGAAACGTACTCTCCGCATTGGTCACTGAAAACCTGGCGCCCTGTGTCACATTCTCGCCCGTATCCCGGACGTCGTACAGTAGCGTTCCCTCAATATTCTGCTCCATGGGGGCGCCAAGGTACTCGCCGGTCATCCAGTACATCGACTGCGCTTCCTGAATATCATATCCATCGACCGGCACGCGATTGACGATGGCGAATCCACGCCCCGATCTGAGAGCGTCAAGTACCGGCTGAAGGCATTCTCCGCCGTTATTGGACGACACGCCCTGGCGGGAAATCTCCGTAATGGGCAGGTCACGACCCCGCACTTCGCGTATGATGCGCTCAGTGTTGGAGAGAAATTCGTTGGACAGCGGATAGTGCCAGGCCGCGGAATCATCGATGCTACCTGCTCGCCACGCCCGCTCGTCGGAAACGCTTTCGGTCAACATCTGCGAATCATCCATTGTCTTGTCTCGTCACTCCGGATCGCCTCAGGAAGAGTTCCCGGCATCCGCTACCGGATCAGGCGTCGATTGTACCGGACGGTTGTTCCGACAATCCCGAAGCCGGAACTCAAGGAAAGATAGGTACTTGCCAGTCGCGGAGCAAGCCCTGGATGCGACGGTCAATACAGTACGGGAACGGCCCGGTGGGGTACGCGGTACACCGGCTCGGGTTAGGACGCGACGAAGGATGTGTAAGTCATGGCCCCGCACAGAAAGACTGTGCTGATTACCGGCGCGACGGATGGTATCGGCCGTGCGCTTGCGGAAATCTATCGCGCACGCAATGAGCGGCTGGTCCTGGTCGGCAGGCGCCCGCTGGATTCGCTCGCTGGCGGACTATTCAGGGAAGAGGCGTATTGCGAGGCGGACTTGTCGGAGGCGGATTGCGCGGAAAAAGTGTGTTCGTTTTTGAGATCGCGGAGAATCGATGCATTGGATCTGGCAATTCAGAATGCGGCAACCGGATACTACGGTACCGTGGCCGATCAGCCCGTCGCAAGCATTCGTGAGATCGTAGCCGTCAATCTTCTGGCGCCGTTGCGACTGACCCATGCGCTGGTACCATATGTGAACAATGCACGAGGCAAACACGTACTCATCGGGTCCATCGCCCACGCATTCCCGTGTCCCGAATTCGCCGTGTATGCGGCAACCAAGGAGGCGCTCGACGTCTTCGGGCGCAATCTGCGCGTCGAGGGCGATGTGAACGTCCAGGTCATACATCCGGGGGCGACGCAAACGGGCATTCATCGGAAGTCAGGATGGCAGGACGAGGCTTCCAAAGCCTTGCCGCCGGCGGAACAGGTCGCCCGGCGGATCTCGCGGGCGATCGACGGACGCCGATCCGTCGTGACAATCGGCTTGAGAAACAGTTCCCTGAGGTTCTGCGGGCGTTATTGCGAAGGCGCAATCGAAGCCCTGATGCGATGGCGGGCGAGATGAGACACGCGGTCATAACCGGCGCGGCGAACGGAATTGGCAAGGCGCTCGCGTGCAGCCTCGTTCGAGCGGGATACGCAGTGACCGGCGTGGACGTGGACTCGAAACGCGCCGCCGATCTCCCGCCGGAGCTGGGGGTGCGGTTTGTGTTGGCCGACTTGAGTACGGATGCTGGTATCGCGCGTGTTCACGATGAACTGGGCTCGATGGATCCTATCGACGTCCTGGTACACAACGCGGGTATCAACGCCGTGGGGCGGTTTCCCCTCGTGGGTTTGAAGGATCAGGAGAAGGTTGTCGCGCTAAACTTCCAGGCGCCCCTGATGTTGACGGCAAGGTTGCTGGAGGCAGACCGCATCGTTCCCGGCGGGTCCCTGGTTTTCGTTTCCTCACTCTCGCACTACGTGAGCTATCCTGGCGCCGCGGCGTACGCGGCAACCAAGAGCGGGCTGGCGTCGTACGCGCGAAGTCTCTCGGTTGCGCTCGCCCCGCGCGACATACACGTCATGACGGTCTTTCCGGGACCGACGCGCACCGCCCATGCCCGTCGGTACAGCCCTGACAACTCGCGGGAGGAAAGACGCATGCCGCCGGAAACGTTGGCAGAGGCCATCCGTCGGGGCATCGGGAAGAGAAGACGTCTGCTTGTCCCGGGTTTCGGAAACCGTACGGCGGCTGTTCTGGGTACCTTGTTTCCACGGGTCGTGGAACGGGTGATGCGGCGGACGTCGCTCGGAAAAAACTAAAGATGGGATTGGAGCCCGGCGGAGTCGAAACAGATGGGAATCTCGGTGCCGAAGCTCGCTTGGGTAAGTGAATCCCGTATGCACGGCAATGTAGGCAGGTGCTTTATTTCTGCGGTAAGAAAAGATCGAAGGTTTCTGGCGTTCAAAGCACCTGGAAAAGCTGGTGGTTTTTCAATGCACGGTCAAACGTGAGCGTCTTGTTACATCCCGCCAGCCTGCTCCTATGGCCGAGTACGTAATCAGAAAAATCACCTTTACTATGTTGATAGTCGTACAGCGCTTTTTCCATCGACAATTTATCGTCAAAAGCGAATTGGCGCGTCTGAAGTATCGCCCTTAGCGTGTCTGAAATGGTCGATCGGTCATAGTCATAGGCGGTTTCCAGAACCCAGACAAGCTCGCACAAGCAAGTCGATGTGATAAAAAACGACTCGTTATCCGTTTCGATCTGTCGTGTTGCGGTTTTCGACTGTTCAGGGTCATCTTGCGTTAGGTATCGAACGAGTACGTTGGTATCCAAACCCTTCATTGTCTCTTGCTACCTCGCACGCGAATCACCCGGTTCATTTCTGCAATTGAGACCCGCTTTGACGTGGTGGGCAAAATTCCCTTCAGATCTCGTACGTCTCGCAGATTTGATTTTATGACTACATCTCCGTTGTCTTGAATGACAAGATTCAATCGGTCTCCCGGATTCAGATGCAGATACTCCCGAACTTCCCTTGGCAACAGGAGATGGCCATCTTCATCAATCCTTGTTTCAGCCATGGAGAACCTCCTCCTATGACTTCTATCACAGAGTGAATTCCTTCGGCTACGTAATTGTCGTGATTCTCAACCTCTAAGATAAAGTGAAGACTGCAAAGTTGCAAGCCCCGGATCGATTTTCGGATTCGGGGCTTAGTGTTGCAGGCTATCGTCCAAATTCGGGTAGATCGCAGTCAATGCGCCGGCGCATTGGCGGTCGACTCGGGGTGTAAACTAATAGAAATACATCTTGTAGTTCAGCTTGAGGCTGCGGCCGGTTTCAGGCATCACGGACCGGATGCGCGACAGGTGGTTGCGGTATTCCGTATCGAAAAGATTATCCAGGGAAAGAATAAAGCTGTGGCGGGCCTGATTCGTGAGGAAATCGCGCTGTACGTAAACGCCGAAGACGGTGTAGCCTGCGGTGGGGTCTTCGTAGGTATCCACGCGTTTCTGACGCGCCGCCCACTCCAGGGTTCCTCCCCCGGTAAGCCAGGGGTGCCTGTAGGTTGCGCTGCCAACGAACTTGAGCGGCGGCATTTCGGGCAGGGGCATACGGTCGTCCCTGTTTTCGCCGCGCACGTGACTCAGGTTCACCTCCAGTTCCAGGCGCGCGTTCGGACGCCATTTCAGGTGGGATTCCACGCCCATCATTCTCGCGTCTATACCCTCCGCGGCGTAGATCGGAAGCAACTGAGCATAGTAGATTTCTCCCGTATTTCGCGGCGCGATGTAATTGTCGAATTCGTTCCAGAATCCCGTGAAGACCAGGTCGAATCCCGGCTGCAGGTAGTGGATGAATGCCTCCGCGCCGAAACTGCGTTCGGCATTGAGCTCGACGTTGCCCTTCTCAAAGGTGTACGCGGCCAGGTGCGGTCCCTCGTTGTAGAGTTCCTCGATGGTGGGCGCGCGCTGGGAGCGGCTGAGGCTGAAGCCCGCTGTCAGCCGGTCGGTAAGCGGCACGAGCGGACTGAATGCCGCGGACCATGTATGGAACGTGCGGTCAACGTCCAGACTCGTGCTGGAGATCGCCTGGAGGCGCGGGTCAAAGGTGGCATAGGCGTAACGTCCCGCGGCCTGTAGTTCAATATTGCGCCAGGTTGTTTCGTGGTACAGCCCGAAGTTGATGTTCTGTTTTCGCGTGGGCGGGGTGAAGACAAAAGCGCCCAGCTTGAGATTGCGATGTTCGAAGCCGGCCGTGAGAACGGTGTTTTGCTCCCGGTTTGCCGTGTTCAGGTGGAGTTTGAGATCGCCGCTGTAGTCGTGAAAGAGAAACTCGGACCCGATCCTGCCGCTGGACTCGTACTCGACGTGGTAGTAATAGGCCTTTGTAAAGCCCGCCTCAAACCTGTTTGTCGTTCCTCCGTCGAACCGATAGACCGCCTTCCCGTCGAAGACCCGGCGTACGATATCGAGGTCCGCTCCGTTGGGATGCGCGCCGATGAATCCGCCCGGAATGCCGTACTGCGTGTCGAATTCATCGAAAGAAGCGCCGACGTATCCACGGTCTCCCGCGTAGGATATGCCGAGGGCATACGTACGGGTGTTGATGGGCGTATTTGCAAGCCGGCCGACCGGAGTCTGGATGTCCCTGGTATCCCGGTAGGTGGTCTCGGCGTGCAATGCGAGCGGCCCCAGGGGGGCGGTGAGGGCGGCGGACGAGAAATAACCCCGGTTCGCCGTTTCCCCGTAGGCGCCGACGCTTCCGAAGAAGCGCTCCGGGTGGGTTTCGGGGATCTTGTGCTTGACGACGTTGATGACCCCGCCGCCGGCCGTGGCCGTGTGCAGCAGCGTACGCGGCCCACGGATGATTTCCAGGCGTTCCGCGTTGAAAGTCTCGATGGTTACCGCATGATCGGCCGAAGTCGCCGAGAGATCCTGAGACTGGATGCCGTCGACGTTGATCTGCACACGGTCGCCGCTGAGCCCGCGGATGACGGGGCGGGCAGGCGCGGGACCCATGCTCTGGATGGCAACGCCGAGTTCGTTCTTCATGGTCTCGGCCAGCGTGATGCTGTATTTCTTCCTGAGTTCGTCGCCCGAAAGCACGCGGGTGGCCTCGTGCAGTTCTTCAAATCGGGTTTCAGCGCGTTCAGCTACAACGTCGATGGGGTCGAGCTTGAGGTCCAGTCGCGCCAGTTCCAGATAGACAATGGGATGCCTGGCGCTTGAGATGTCCAGTTCGTGGCGCGTTTCCCGATAGCCGACGTGCGTAAGTGACAGCCGATAGTCACCCGGCGACAGGTGAAGCACGAACCGGCCTTGTTCGTCGGTTGACGCGGCTGCGATATGATCTGCCGGTTGGACGTTTACATTCGCGATCGGCAGTCCGGTTTCGCCGTCGAAGACGTACCCTTCGATCAGAACGGCCTGATTTGCCGAACTGATTCCCGGCAGAAAGGCAAGAGACAGCAGCGCAAGCGCCGTCCGGATCATGGCCAGCCGTTTGGCGTGTCCGTTCCGGTGCGGACGATTCATCCTGTGCGATTCAGCCATCTAAAATGAACTTCCGGTTTGCAGGGCGCGGGGGGGGGGGGGGTGGCCCCCCCCCCCCCCCCGCGGGTATGGGGGGGGGGGGCCCCCCCAAAAGGGGGGCCCAAAAGGCCCGGCGCCGGGGGGGGGGGGTATTGTA
>JAPPFJ010000014.1:165756-358940 GCA_028877215.1 Gemmatimonadota bacterium
CCCCCCCCCCCCCCCCCCCCCCCCCCCCCCCCCCCCCCCCCCCCCCGCCCGCCCTCGGCGGTGGGGGGGGGGGGGGGGGGGGGGGGCGCCCCCCCCCCCCCCCCCCCCCCCCGCCACCTGCTATGGTGCGGTGATCACCACCGAAATGGGCGCGAATTCGGCTTCCGCCTCATCGTCGTGGAGAATGGAAAGGGATATGGTGGTCGTGCCGGCCTTTTTTCCGATGAGTCTGAAGGCCCAGTATTCGGGCGCTGCAGGCGGATCGATGGCAAGCAACGAGGTGTCGGCCACCGCAATCCCCAGCGTCTCGTCGGGCGCTTCCGGCTGGAATTCCACGTCGTGTTCGTCAAAGAAGAACGTCGCGATGTGGTCGGTTGTGTCGCCTACCGCGACAGTCAGGGCCTCGGTAGCTGTGCCTTCTCCCTTCAGGGGCGCCTGCGTGAGCAACTCACCGCTATCTTCCTCCTTGAGTCGGACACCCACGGGTTCCTCGTGCTGGCCCTCCTGTGACTCTACGTGTACGGGGATGGGCTGTGTGCGGAAGTCAATGTGCCCTTCGTGTCTGACGCCAAATACAATGGTGGTTTCGCCCTCCTGCAGGCCTCGCAGGTGGAACTCGAATGAACCCTCGTCGCCCTCGTCCTGGTGGACTTCGAGCACGTCGGAGTCGGCAATGATCCAGGCAAACGAGAATTCCGGATCGTCCGGCGGGTCTATTTCATCGCCGTGTTCATCCAGAAACATGATGCGCCAGTGAGGCGTCAGGCCGATCGGGGCCGAGAGTTCCGACACCCGACCTTCGCCCGAGTCGATCTCACCCTGGAAATAGCGGAAGAACCGAACGCCGGATTCAATGATGACGAGCCCTTCCGCCTCGAACTCGCCCACCACGTGCACCGGCAGTGGCTGTGTGGTGAAGTCCACGTGCCCTTCGTGTGAAATCTGAAGCTTGATGGTGGTTTCGCCATCTTCGAGGCCGCGCAGGGCGAAGACGAATCTGCCCGCTTCCCCAGCGTCCTGGACGACTTCCACAATATCCTTATCCGCGATTTCCCACGTGAAACTGAAGCCCTCGCCGGTGGGGGGCGCCATCTCGTTTCCGTCTTTGTCCAGAAAGCGGATGCTCCACTTGCTGGTGACTTCGCCGTGATGGACTTCCAGGGCTTCCGCCCGGCCGTCGCCCGAGTCGATCCTGCCCTGGAAATAACGGAAGAACCGCTGGCTTCCGTCGAGGAGGACGAGGCCTTCGGCTTCGTAATGCTCTTCCTGCGGCGTGATGGGGTCTTCTTTTCCGCAACCGGACGCGAACACGGCAAGAACCGCCGCCGTTGCCATCCAGTGAAGGGATGTCTTCATTTTCAGCATGCTGAACATTAATGTTCTCCTGTGTACCGGAATCTCACTTCGCCCCGATTCTCGCGTGAGCATCCGCCGGCGCGGTAGAGGAACTGTAGATATGTCGGCCTGCTGGCGAAATGCCAAATCGCCGGGCTGGTTTTCCGCCATTGCGGATGTAGCCTGACCCGGTGAGGGGCGGGACTGCGCTATACGCGGTCCCGAGAGTCTATCCGCGTGCGGAACCGATCCACATTTCTACATGCGCGGATTCGAGCCAGGGCCGACCTGGAACGAACTGTCCGAAAAAACCTGGAAGTACGGAGGACGTGTCAGCAAGACACGTGAGGATGGATCAGGACACGGGAGGTGCGCGTCCGTCTGGCAGAAGGAGGGAAGAGCGCAGGGAACGGAACGAGGAAAGACCCTGCCTGAAATGCAGAAAACAAAGTTGCAACACCAGCACTGCCGGCAGACCGATGCTAAGGTTGTTGAACCAGGCGCAGACAGCACACTGATGGTCGTGATCGTGTCCGGGGAAGCCGGCAAGCAGAAATACCGCAAGGTAGGCCGCGAATATCGCCAGGGCGAAAATGACAAAAGGGTGAATCCGTTTGTAGGAAAAAAACATCCCTACCGTCTCCGGAAGAGTACCGAACTTACCGGGATCCGTACGGAAATATACCGGAAACGGTCGGCTTCGTCAAGAGAACGGAAGGCGGAAAGCAGCCAGCGGGCCGACATCGTGTGGACATGGCCCACCCGGTGTTCACATCCGATACTTGAAGCGGCGGTGCGGAACAGAATCCGGTGGAGGCTTACGGCGGCCATTTCAGGAACCAGCTCGTTTCGCAGGCAAAACTCCGTGAGATGCCCGTATCGAAACAGTCGGTGCGATCTCTGTATATGGAACCGGGCGATCGGTGGGTCGATCGCCCGGTTTTTTGGTTGTACGCCCGGTAAGTGACGTTGTTATTTGACCAGGAGCATGCGATTGGTGATTGCGCCGCCCGGATGCGCAAGTCGATAGAAATAAACGCCGCTGGAAGCGTAACGCCCGAACCCGTCCTTTCCGTCCCACAAAACCTCGTACCGGCCGGGGCTCTGGTGGTCCCGCACCAGAACCCGGACCTGCTGGCCCAGGAGGTTATAAATCGTCAGGTCGACCTGCGCCGGTTCATGGATCCGGTAAACGATCCGGGTTGAGGGGTTGAACGGGTTGGGTGTATTCGGATAAAGCGCCAGCGTCTCCGGAGCCAGCGGACTTTCGTCCTCCACGCGGGCGACGCCGCCTACGGGCAGGAGAAGTGTGATTTCCCGCCCGCCGTTGATCGGGACGCTCTCCCATCTGGAGATCGTATTGCCCGCGATATCCACCGCACGAACCGCGTAGTAGCCCGAGACGCTTCGGCGGCCTTCAGATCGGATTTCGATTGTGGCGCTGCCTTCGGCGTCGGTTGTTCCCATCCACCGGAAATCCCTCGCGCGGCCGGAAACGGAACGTGAGAATTCGACCCTTGCGTGCGGTATCGGCCCGCCGTCCCGCGTCAGGAACACGTGTACGACAGAGCGATTCGCGAGGTTCGACTCGTCCGCATGTATCGGTTGCCGGGTGGTAATCCGGCCCTGTCCACCTTCCGGATAGGCCGCCGCCGTGATGCGGCCGTCGAGGCCTTCCCTGATGAAGTTGACAAGCGCCTGCTGGTAGGTTACACCCAGACGCGTAAAGCGGGCGCCCCGATAGGGGTACTGGTCACCGCCCCCGGCGAGGAAGTCAACTGTTGCCACGGGAATGTCCGGCGCGCCGGATACGACGTTTCCGTTTCTGACGATGCCGGCGCCCGTGTCGAGGGTGATTTCCACAATACGGCCGCCGCGTCTCGTCACGTTTCCACTCTCATCCAGTTCCTGAGCGACGCCGTCGGGATTCCAGGCCATCGTTAAGCCCGAAATCTGTGCGAATCTGCCTGAAGTGCGTTCTACCTTCGAGACCGCGTTCTCCATGATTTCCCTGAACTGTGCCGCGGGAACGGCGGGCACGACGGTGACGAAGTTCGGGAATGGCAGCATGTCGAAGGTCGTGAGTTCGGAAATCGCACCGGCGGGAATTTCGTTGGCGTTGCGGATTCCCCCTCCGTTCACGATGCCTACTTGTGGAACGGGGACGCCGAACGACGACGCAAGCTGTGCGCTCTGCCATCGGAGGGCGTCGGCCACGAGGTTGCCTTCGTTGGTCTCCCTGGTCCGAATTCTACTTCTGACGCCGTCGAGCACAACTTCCGACGTTCCCACCTGATTTGTAGCAAGGGAGGCAAGGGCATCGCTGACCGGGCCGACGACCCGGTTCCGGACACCGGCGTCCGGGACCACGGCATCCGGACGGTCGCCGCCGGCGACACGCACCGGGCCGCAGGCGTTCCGGTCGACCGACGTAATGAAGCCGGCAGCATTGAAACTGGCCACGAACCGGCCCACGTAACGATAATTCCCTGCAGTAGTGACAACGTGGACGTCGTTCCCGTCCGCGCCCTTTTCGAGTATGGGGTACGGTCCTGAAATCTGGACTTCGTCGCCCGGAATCAGGCGCGTGCCGGGATTTGCCAGGACCTCGTCGCCGCCGCCCGCAATCACCACGTCCACGCCCCGCAATTCCCGGACGAGCTCCAGGTCGTTGTCAATGGACTGGAGGTGGCTGATCAGGACGATGATTCGCACGCCGCGCAGCGTCAGCCCGTTCACCTCGGCCTGGATGGCTTCCCGCAGCCGGCGGTCCACCCTCACGTTTCGCGGGCTGGAGATGAACGCCAGGTCCGGTGTGGTGGCGCCCACGATGCCGATATGTTCGCCGTCGACTCTGACGACCGTGCTCCCGGCAATTTGGCCGGAAGCGACAAGAGCCGCCAGTTCCGGTTCGTCCCCGAAGTCCAGGTTGGCGCTGAGATATGGCGGGCGGGTGAGGCGGTAGCCTGAAATGAACCTGGCCAGAGTGTCCGGTCCGAAGTCAAAGTCGTGGTTGCCGATGCATACGGCGTCGTACCCGATCAGGTCCATCGCGAGGGCGTCGTAGAAGGGTTCGGGATCCGGACGCTGGAGGCTGACGTTGAACTCGGGGCCGGCGAGGAAGTTGTCGCCCGACGAAACCATGAGTACGCCGCCGTCCAACCGCGCTTCGGCTTTGAGCTGATCTGCCAGGGTCTTGAATCGATCCACGCCACCGAAGTCTTCCAGGCCCTCGCCGGCGTTTATCAACTGGGACTCGCCGTCGTTGTTGTGCAGAATCGTGAGCCTGAACTCGCCGGCGGACGCGGCGCCGGATGCCGTAAGCAGACAGATCAACAGGACGACAGTCGGACTCCATGACCGGATTTGATGAACCATCGGCTCCTCCGTCGGATATGGTGGAAAGCGGCTTGATGCGTGTGCCTGTCGCTGGGAACGAAAAACAGCACGACGCTCTTTGGTGGATAATATATCTCGTTAAGGTTACAGCAGGATGTCGGAATACCCCTGTTTGAAAGCCCTGAGTCACAGACATGTGATCATGCGGCTGATTGTCAGATTCTTTGTCTACAAGCGATTTTTCGCTCCCGTGACGGATGCCGGCGAATTCCGGGAATTGACCTTGACACCTGATTTGTACCTGCGTATATCATGTGTTCCCTCGCGTTCATAAATATAGTGTTGATGGGGTTATTGATGTCTGCTGCGACGCCGGATGAAATCCGGAAACATTACCGGGGCGCGCTGTCATCTCTGGTCGAAAAACTCGAAGAGGACCGGACTGTACTGGCCGCCATTCTGTTCGGCAGTCTGTCCTACGACGAAGTCTGGGTGAACTCGGATATCGATCTGTGGATCATCATGCGGGATGGTGTGAAAGAAGGACATGTAACACTCTGTGAAGACGATGTCAACATCCAGGCGCAAACCGTTCCACGGAGCGTCTTCAAACGCCGGATCGAAGGCGACCTCGCCGGCGGGTGGCTGGACTTTACGTTTTCGAAGAGTACCCTTCTTTTCACGAGGGACGATTCCGTGGCGAAATGGTACGATGCGATCGACCGTATCGGAACGCGAGACAGGTCATTCCAACTGTTGAGACACGCGACCTTTCTGATACCGTCGCTCAACAAAGCGGAAAAATACTTCTACCTGAAAAAGGATTTCGAATACAGCTTCTGGTGGCTCATGCAGGTCGTGCGGGATCTCGCATCGATCCAGGTACTCCTTCACAACGAAGCGCCGGGCCGGGAAGTGGTCCATCAGGCGCTCAACTACAATCCAACACTGTTCAATGCCATCTATACGGACTTTGTAAGTCAACCCAAGACCCGAGAATCCGTCAAACGTGTACTCGATCTGGTCAACCATGTTCTCGAAGAAAGGACGCCGGACCTCTTTCGCCCGCTTCTGGACTATCTCGAGGAATCGTCAGAAGTACGCAAACTCTCGGAAATCAACGATTTTTTCCGGAAGAAGCTCCAGGGCGGCGGCCTCGAGGCGGCATGTGAATGGCTCGTAGGACAGGAAGTCATCCAGAAGCTTTCGAGCCCCATTCACCTGACCGAGAAGAGCCGGATTGAAGTTGAAGAACCCGCGTACTACTACGATGGCGAGTAGTCGAAAAAACGAATAGACGAGAATACGAGAATACGAAAAACACGAACAAACGAAAGGCAACACCATTACTACGAATAGACGAAACTACGGAAGACGCGAAAAAGGCTGAAAGGCAAAGACATAACTACGAACAGCACGGATCCGAATAGACGAAAAAACGATGTATTTCCGTTCTTTCGTAGTTTCGCACTTTCGTAGTCTCGTAGTTTCGTTCTCTCGCAGTCTCGTAGTTTTGTTCCGAGGCCATAGATGAGATCGACCATCGAAGTCAAGGGCGCCCGCGAAAACAACCTGCGGAATATCCACCTCGAAATCCCTCGCGACAAATTGGTGGTTGTCACCGGCGTGAGCGGCTCAGGGAAATCCTCCCTCGCGTTCGATACCGTATATGCCGAAGGACAGCGGCGATTCATGGAATCGCTATCCACCTTCGCCCGGCGATTCGTCTCCCAGCTGAAGAAGCCCGACGTTGATTTCGTGAACGGCCTTTCTCCGGTCGTGTCCATAGAACAGAAGACCGTGATGAAGAATCCCCGCTCGACCGTGGGGACGATGACGGACCTGTCAGACTATTTGCGAATGCTGTTTGCAAATATCGGACAGCCGCGATGTCCGGTCACCGGCGAGAAAGTCAAAGTATGGACACCGCATCAGATGATGGAAAACCTGCTCGCCCTGCCGGACGGCGCGGAGGTCGAAGTTTGCGCACCGGTTCTCAAGATCTATGGCGAGGACTACGCCTACCTCTTCGACGACGTTCGCACCAAGGGTTACCGCCGGGTGCGTATTGACGAAGAGGCTCATGACCTGAGCGAGGAATTCGATCTCGATGAAGACGAAGACTACCGGATCGAAGTGATCGTAGACCGCTTTTTTGTCCGCGAAGGCCTCGACAAACAGATCGTCACGTCCCTCACGCACGGGCTCGAGGTCATTGGCGAGGGGTTCCTGAGTTTCCGAGTTCTCTCCGATATCGGCACGACAGCGGTCGATACGTTCCACCGAAAGCTCGGTGCTTCCTCCGCACGCGTCGTCGCGGGCCGCATGCATCACGGGATGTTCACGTTCAACGACCCTGCTGGCGCCTGCGTGACATGCTCCGGTCTGGGTACCTATCTCAAAGCGCACCCCGACCTGGTCGCCCCCGACAAGGACCGCAGTCTGCGGGAGGGCGCGTTCGTAAAGGAAGCGCTGAAGTACGATGTCAATACCTGGGGCGGGCGTATCCTTTACAGCCTGTCCAGGAAATACGGCTTCGACCTCGATACCCCATACAAGGATCTGTCCGACGACGTAAGAGACCTGCTGCTGTACGGGACACACGGCGAAAAAGTGGTCATCGAACAGCCTCCGGACGCCAAGGTCGGCGCAAAATACATTGGTCGCGAATTTCGTTACGACGGTGTCATCAACCAGATCGAACGACAGTACCGCCGATACAGGCAAAAGGGCGTGGCGCACGGGGGCATGGAAGACTATCTGCGCAAGACCATGGTAGAGAATCGGTGTCCTGACTGCGGCGGCGAGCGGTTGAAGAAGCAGCGCCTTCTGGTCACAATCGACAATCACAACATTCACGGTCTCGGTGAAATGCATCTCCCGGAATTGCTTTCCTTTCTCTCGGAACTCGCCGTCCCTGCGAAACAGAAGGAGGTGGTCTCACAGATCATCCACGAGATATCGTCCCGTCTCGAACTCCTGATCGGCATCGGCCTCGACTATCTCAATCTCAATCGCCCGACGGGTACGCTCTCGGGCGGCGAGTCCCAGCGCATTCGCCTGTCCACCCAGATCGGCTCGGGGCTGATGGGCATGCTTTACGTTCTGGATGAACCCAGTATCGGCCTGCACCCCAAAGACAACGTCAAGATGATCAGCACGATGAGGCGCCTTAGAGAAATCGGCAACACGGTCATTGTCGTCGAACACGACGAGGAGACCATCCGCGCCGCCGATCACATCATTGAAATGGGCCCCGGTCCCGGAGTACACGGCGGCCGCGTTGTCGCAACAGGCCCTTTCAGGGACGTTCTCAAGTGCCGGGAATCGCCAACCGCGCAATATCTGAGCGGTGCCAGGACAATCGCCGTTCCCCCTCAGCGACGCGAGAAGAACGCCAGGGCGATTCGTATCAGAGGCGCGCGGGCAAACAACCTCAACAACATCGACGTCGAGATTCCGTTGGGGATCTTTACGTGCATCACCGGCGCGTCCGGCTCGGGAAAGAGCACCCTTATTCACGAAGTGCTTTACAAGAAACTATACAACCTGTTTCATGACAGCCGCGTCTTTTCCGGAGATCACGATGAGCTCTCGGGCCACGAACACGTGGGAGACGTCATCAACATCGACCAGTCCGCCATCGGCCGGTCTCCGCGGTCCAATCCCGCCACCTACATCGGATTCTACGACAATATCCGCAAGTGTTTCGCATCCACCGACGAAGCCAGGGAACGAGGTTATACCGCCTCCCGATTCAGCTTCAACGTCAAGGGGGGGCGCTGCGAGGAGTGTGCCGGCGAAGGCGAGATCAAGACGAGTTTCGCCTTCATGCCCGACGTTTCCATACCCTGTCCCACGTGCAAGGGCGCACGCTACAACGACGAGACCCTGGCAGTCACCTACCGGGACAAGACCATTGCCGACGTCCTGAACATGTCCATCGAAGAGGGCGTCGCGTTCTTTGCGGGAAACAACCTCATTGCCCACAAACTGGCCGTACTCGACAATCTGGGGCTGGGCTATCTGAAAATCGGCCACCCGGCCACCATCCTCTCCGGCGGAGAGGCGCAGCGCATCAAACTCGCCAGCGAACTCGGCAAGATCAAACGCGGCAAACACAATCTATACATTCTGGACGAGCCGACCACCGGACTGCACCTGGCGGATATCCAGAAGCTTCTCGACGCGCTCAACGGCCTCGTCGACGCCGGGCATACCGTTGTGGTCATCGAACATCACCTCGACGTGATCAAGACCGCCGACTATGTGATCGACCTGGGCCCCGAGGGCGGACACAACGGAGGCGACGTCATGGCCACCGGCCCGCCGGAGGCCGTGGCCGCGGTCGGCGAGTCATATACCGGTCAGTTTCTCAGGCCGCAACTGGAAGGGAATTCGTGTTCCCCGCCGAGATGAAACCGGATGAGATTGCGCGTCGACTAATCGCGATCAGGCATAGGCAACTCGACTGCGCTCCGCTCGATTCGAGCATTCAGGTACCTTCCGATACCGCCGTCGTCACACTGGATCCTCCTTCCGCTGCATCGCCGTATCCATCGGCGAATCGGAACGGCGTGTTTTTCTTCGGATGCCGGACGAAGGTTTCCCGCACCGACTTCCTGAACGTCCTGGATCTGTTCAGAAAATCGGAGATTCAGCGGTTTTTCTTCTGGCTGAGCCCGAATCCCCAAATAGAGGAAATCAGCGGGTGGCTGCGGGGCAGCGGTCTCAAACCATTCAAGGGGACCACGTATCCGACGCTGATTCGTTCCGTGGAACCCATGGCGCCCATCAAGACCCCACTTGACGTGCGCCGCGTATCCCGGTTTGAGGTACAGAGCCGGAAGGATGCGATTCTGCGCATTTTCGATCCCTGGCCAAGTTCATTCTTCTTCGAGAGCGTCGAAAAGACCGGATTCGAGCACTTCATGGCGTACGAGGCCGGCGCGCCCGTCAGCGCAGCCATACTCGCGTACGAAGGCGACTTTGCGTATCTCGGATGGGCGGGTACGGCCGAGGGCGACAGAAGGAAGGGCGGGCAGAACGCGCTGATCAGGGCGCGCATGAATCGCGCCGTGGAACTGGGATGCCGGGTGGCCTGCAGCGAGACCCTCGCAAGGCTGAAGACGTCGCTGGGAAATCTCGAGCGCAACGGATTTGAGACGGTCTACTACAAGAAGGTCTACGTTTGGGATTCATAAATGCACAAGGAGGCATATCATGTCGTCAGCACCCGCGGGTTACCGCACCGTCACTCCTTATCTCGTCGTTGAGGATATTGAAGCGCTCATCTCGTTCCTGAAGGACGCATTCGGGGCTGAAGAGACCGAACGCGTTCCCGGCCCTGACGGAGCCACCAGGCATGCCGAGGTCCGAATCGGGGACTCTGTTGTCATGATGGGCGCCGCTCAGGAGGGGTATCCGCCCATGCCGGCCGCGCTTTATATGTACGTTGAAGATACCGACGCGTCCTACGCATCCGCGCTCGATGCCGGTGCGGAATCCCTGATGGAGCCCGCGGACCAGTTCTATGGGGACCGGAACGCCGGCGTAAAGGACAGCCAGGGCATCACCTGGTGGATTGCCACGCGCGTGGAGAATCTGACCGCCGAGGAACTCCGCAAACGGGCGCTGAACGCACGACATTAGTGTTCTGACCAGGTGAGCCGTCTCGGAGACGGAACACGAGGTTCCAGGATTCTTCACAACATTCTTACAGTCGCGATTCGCAACGCGGTCCGGAAAAAGACCTACACCGCAATCAGCGTTGCCAGCCTGGTGATCGGATTGACCTGTGCCATGCTCATCATGCTGTTTATCCGCTACGAGATGAGCTATGACGCATTTCGTCCTCACGCAGACCGCGTCTACCGCGTCATGAGGAAGAACATGGACGAGCGCGGACGCATCCGGTGGCAGAGCGCGCTGCCGGCAAAAGTCGCCGTGAGTTTGCGCAACGACCATCCCCAGGTGGAGGACGTGGTCCAATACCGCCAGATCAGCTCCTGGTTTCGCGCGGAAGGCCGGATATTTCGCCAGCGGCTCTGTCCCGTCGAAGGTGACGCCCTGGGCTTTTTCGGGCTCGACGTCATTCGCGGAGACGCCGCCTCGCTTTCTCGGGAGGACGCGTCTGTCGTGCTGACGCGGAGCCTTGCCGAAAAGCTCTTCGGGGACGCGGAGCCGGTGGGAAGGACAGTGGAAGTTCAGCGCGAGACCCACGTACAGTCTTTCAATGTCATCGCGGTAATGCAGGATCTTCCCACCAATACGCGTTTTGAGTTCGACAGCGTCACGCGCTTTACGTCGGGCAACTGGGCGATCCGGGCGGCGCCGGTCTTTATCCGTCTGCAGCCGGGCGCGGACCCGGCGGCGGTCGAGCGGGCGCTTTCCGCCCGGTTTCCCACGGCTTCCGGCCGCGCGACGTACAGGCTCCAACCGATGCCGCGCATTCACCTTTATTCCAGGATCGACCTGGAGGGCTTCAAGGGTGATTCGGGGATGTTGTACGGCGACGTTCGCAATCTCTATCCGTTATCGATCCTGGGTCTCGGCATTCTGATCATCGCGTGTATCAACTTCATGAATCTGGCCACCGCACGGTCGACCCTTCGCGCCCGCGAGGCCGGCCTTCGCAGGGTCGCCGGCGCACACCGCCGATACGTGGTCGGCCAATACCTGTGTGAGTCCCTTCTGTTTACCTTTGCCGCGCTGCCGGTATCCATCGGGTTGACGCAGGCGCTCCTCCCGCAGTATGCGACTCTGATGGGCAAACCGCTTGTTTTCAACGTCGTCGAACAGATTCACTGGATTCTCGTCGTTACCATAATCACCGGCCTGGTATCCGGAATCTACCCAGGTCTCTATCTGTCCGCCCAGCAGCCGGTGGATATATTGAGGGGCCTGCGCAGCGGACTCCCGAGGGACCTCTGGGTGCGCCGGGCCCTGGTGATTCTGCAATTCGCGGCATCCACTGTTCTCATTGCGACCACGCTCGTCGTCTATCAGCAGATGGACCTGGTGCGGACGAGGGACCTGGGATTCAACCGCAAAGGGGTCTTGGTCGTCAAGATCTTCGGACCCGATGCCGAGCGGCTCCCGCTGAACAGCCGCTACAATACGGTCAAGCAGCGGTTTGCGGACCATCCGGATATCATAGCGGCCGCGGCGAGCCTGGATCTGCCGGGGCACAGCTGGCCCAAACGGCGTTTCGTATCTCCCGTCGATTCGCCGGACCGCGAGTCTGAAGTCCGGGTTTTTCGGGCAAATGAAGATTTCCTCGATTGTTATGATATTCCGATGCTGGCGGGACGGAATTTCTCGCAGGCTTACGCGGAACGGACAACCGATTGGGGCGACGTAACGGAGGTATTGATAAACGAAACGGCCGCGAAACGACTCGGCTGGATCCGGCCCGTCGGACAGGCGTTCCTGCTGAATGGGCGACCCGTGCAGGTCGTTGGGTTGACCCGTGACTTTCACGTACGCTCGCTGAGAGAGCCCATGGTCCCCCTGGTGATATCGGCGGCGGGATCGAACCTGAAATATCTGCATCTGAAGATCAGGGAGGACCGTGAGCAGGAAGTGTTATCGGACGTAATGCGGATCTGGGCTCATCTTGTCCCGACTGTTCCTTTCGACGGCTTCTACATCGACGACTACGTCGAATCGAAATACAGCCATGAATCCCGGCAGGGCGCGCTGGTCATCCGGTCCGCCATTGTCGCCATCCTGCTGGCCTGCCTGGGAACCATGGGCCTCGCGGCATTCGCGGCCGAGCGACGCTCCCGTGAAATCGCGATACGCAAAGTGATGGGGGCGTCCGAGGGCCATCTCCTGTTGCGGGTTGCCCGGGAATTCCCGATGCTCGCGCTCCTTGCCGGGGCAGCTGCCTGTCCGTTTGCCTTTCTGTTGACACAGAACTGGCTGCGGAACTTTGCATACCGGATCGATCTCACGGTCTGGCCATTCCTTCTCAGTGCAGCGGTTACGCTCCTAATCGCCGTCGGAACCGTGGTTCATCTTGCCCGGAACGCGGCCCGTACCAACCCAGTCGATGTCTTGAGCCGGGAATAAGACATTCTACGCAACGTTCTCACAGTCGCCATCCGGCACATCATTCGCCATCGTCTGTATACGCTGGCCAATCTCCTCGGCCTGAGCGTTGGTCTCGCGTGCATGCTCCTGACGTGGCTCTACGTCGCCCACGAAACCGGCTTCGACACGTTTCGCCCCGGGGCCGATCGCACCTATCGGGTATTGCGGCAACTGACCACCCCCCATAAAATGGACTTCCAGATCGAGGCCCACGCTGCGCTCACCCCCGAGATGGTCGAATCCATCGCCGAAATCGAGTCTGCCAACCGCATCCGTCCGGGCCATCGCTGGGTGCGGTATCGCCGGTTTGCCCAGCGCCGCGCGTTCTGGTATACCGATCCCAACTATCTCGCATTCTGGGGGATCAGACTAATGCGCGGCGATCTCCACAAAGCGCTCAAGCAACCGGGCGGCGTGGTCCTTTCGCAAGAGGCGGTCGCCGAATTCTTCCCGGCCGGGGAAGACCCAATGGGCAAGGTGCTCGAAGGTCAGTGGGGCGACTACATCGTCACCGGAATTCTGGAAGCACAGCCGAGCAATACGCATTTTAATCCCCATTTCGTAACCGCAACCCTGCCGGCAGGCGTCCGGGATGCCTGGTCCAATTGGGAACTCCGCACGTCATTTCGGTGGGTACAGACCTTTGTCCGTCTGCGCAGGGATGCCGACCCGGATCGAACCGAACAGAAATTGCGAGCGCTGGCGATACCCGAAGAAAACCCGGAAAACACAACCAGCCATCGCCTTCAATCGCTCTTGCGTACGCGTCTCTATGGACATGAAGATTTCCCGGAAGGCATCAGTGGTCCGGGCACCGGCATTGGCGCCGGCGATCTCAAGGCGGTTCGCTCCGTCGCGTCCATTGGCATGCTCGCCTTATTCGTCGCCTGTATCAACTTCGTCAATCTCTCCACCGCGCGCGCGGCCCTTCGGGCCAGGGAAGTGGGTATGCGAAGGGTCGTTGGCGCAGGTCAGCGGCAGTTGGCATGCCAATTTCTCCTCGAGTCCGTCCTGCTCACCGTTCTCGCACTGCCCCTGTCCCTTGTTCTCACGGGCATGACCGGGCCGTACTGGCAACATATCGTGGGACAAACGGATACGCTCTCTGCATTTTTGGAGCCGCAAATGGCGGTTGTACTCGTGGCCGCAACGGTTCTGGTCGGTCTGTTCTCGGGCGTCTATCCAGCCTTTCTTCTCAGCCGGGTCTCCCCCATTGCCGCACTGCACAGCCAATCCCCCACGGGGTCAGGCGGTTCATTGCCGCGCAGGGTTTTCATGATCCTTCAGTTTGCCGTCTCCGTTTTTCTCGTTTACGTCGCGCTTGTCGCCTTTGTCCAGCTCGACCATGTCCTGAAGAAAGATCTGGGGTTCAATAAAGAAAACATCCTGGCGCTCCGCATCTTCGACGTCGACGGGTCGCTGAGGAAAACTTACAACGAAGTGAAACAGCGCTTTCTCGAACACCCAGATGTACTCGCGGCAAGCGCATCCGCCAGCCTTCCGGGCGAAGGCTGGACCAGCAGAAAGGAAATGGTCCTGGATCCATCGGGCGCTGTTTTCGAGATACGGCAATACGCCATTGACGAAGATCAATTCGGCATGATCGGCGTCAATCTCGTTGCCGGGCGCAATTTTTCCGTTGACATCAAGAGTGATTTTGAAAGTGCATATATTCTCAACGAGACAGCCGTGGAGAAACTCGGACTTGAAAATCCGGTCGGAAAACCGTTTAAACTTCACGATAATGAGGGCTGGATCATCGGCGTTGTAGAGGACTTTCACATGCGTCGGCTGACCGAAAGACTCCACGCCAATGCCTTTGTCTTGCGCCCGCGGTCCTTTCGCGTGGTCAACTTGCGACTTGCCGCCGGAAACATAAGCGAAACCATACAGGGCCTCGAGGAAATCTGGAAGACCTATATCCCGGTTCGCCCATTCATGTATGCATTTCTCGATGACCGGCTGGAGATCAATTACGGAAAATATCTGCGTTTCCAACGCATTTTTGCCGTTGGATTCGGAGTCTCGTTTCTCATCGCCTCTATCGGCCTGCTCGGTCTTGCCGCCCACACGTGCGAGCGCCGCCGCAAAGAGATTGGCATTCGCAAGGTCTTCGGCGCATCTATCGGCAAGATCGCGATCCTGTTGGGTGCCGAATTCACAAAGCTGGTACTCATCGCCAATCTCATCGCGTGGCCGTTTGCCTATGTCCTCATGCAAGACTGGCTGCAAGGTTTCGCCTATCGCGCAAACATGGGCCTGTTCCCCTTTCTTGTCACGATTTTGGGATCTGTTCTCGGCACGCTGCTGGTTGTCGGATTCCAGTGCTTTAGAGCCTCAAGCGCCAATCCCATAGAAGCTCTGCGCCACGAATAGAAACGCACAGCCGGATCGAGGACTGTCAAAGAAGAGCCGCACAAACGTGAGCGGAATTGACGTGGAAGGAGCATAATCATGTGGATACCCGATGCGAACGTGTCGCGACATCACGCGGATATACTTACCGTGATCAACTACTATCGCATGTTCGCCGGTGGGATGGACGTGGTTCTCTTTCCGCCGGTGCGCCTCAATTACGGCGGCAAGTCGGACTGTATGGTCTATCCGAACGTGGGTGTGATCGTTCGGAGAAACGGCCCCAGGCAGATCTGCAGAAAAAACCACGATCACCAGGTCTACGAAGGGCCGCCGAACTTCGTACTGGAGATCGAGTCCAAGCACGGATTCACGGACCTGGACAAGAAGCGTCATATCTATGAAGCTTCGGGAGTCCAGGAGGCATTGTTTCTGGAAAACGGTAAACCGGCGACTTGGTACCAGCTTCGCGGCGGGAAGTTTGAAATGCTCGGCCAGGAGCCGGCCGGTCTCGTCGAGAGCAGGGCCCTTCCCGGATTCGTCCTTGACTTTGGCAAATTCAGGGAACACAGATGGCTGGAAATGATGGAAGACATCAAGAGGAGTGTCGAGACGACGGATGTGCAGAGAGAGCTTGCGCAGGAATACGGTATGTGAGGACGAGAATACGAGAATACGAATAGACGAGAATACGAAAAGGCGAAAAACGAGTAGACGAGGAGGCGAGTAAACGAGAACACCAGACGAATGATATATTCCCGCTCTTTCGTAGTTTCGTGCTCTCGTAGTTTCGTAGGGCCCCGAAAAATGACGAATCAAGGATAAATGGAGGAACAGCAATGGCCAACAACGGATCGTTCAGGGTCGCCGATCTCTGCGAGGCGGCAGCCAGCGGCGACGTCTCGAGGATTAAACAGATACTTGGCGAACAGCCCGACCTGGTAAACGTACACATGGCGGAGAACAACGAACACCGCGCGATTCATTACGCGGTGATGAACCGGAACATCGATGCGGTCCGCGTTCTCATGGAAGCGGGCGCGGACCACAACTCGGGCATTTATCCCCACCGCGACGCCACCGGCGCGTATACCATGGCCCGGGAACGCGGCCTGGACGACATCGTCCACGTGATCAGGGAAGAAGACGAAAGACGTAAGCTTGCCGCCTGCAAGAATGTCACCATTACCGACGAAAACGACGCGCTCTTCCAGGCCGTCAGCGAGGGTCGTGACGAGGCTGCGCTCGACGTTCTGGATCGGCATCCCGAATTGCTGGATGCCTGTCATCGCAACGGCGGCAGCATCATTCACGCCGCGGCATCGCACGGTCGTTACCGGCTCGTTCGCGAACTGCTTGATCGCGGCGCCGATATAACCCATCTCACGCCCGAGGGCCAATCGCCCCTCGACGGCGCAGTCCTTAATGTACGCGGGAGAAACAGGCCGCTCAACGAAGGGTGTCTGATCTGCACGGGCATCCTGCTGCAGGCGGGATGCGAGCAATCCATCGAATCCGCCGTCGCCCTGGGGGATTTCGAATTCGTCCGCGCGTTCGCCAGGGCGCATCCCGAACGTTTTCAGGCGAACGACAGTGAGCGCAACGGCCTTTTGACGATCGCGGTCCAGAATGACAATATCGACATGGTGCGTATGCTGCTCGACCTCGGTCTGCACCCGGACGACAGGCACCAGCTGCACCACTACGAATCCAGGCCGTATTCGTGGGGCGGGCCGCTTTCCGATGCGTCAGGTAACTCCCGATATGAAATCGCCGAACTCCTGCTCGAGCGGGGCGCCGATCCCAACGCCAGCATCTATGCCAGCGCCAATCCCGTGGGTGCGGCGTACAACAACCGCGACGATCGGATGAAGGGACTGTTGTTCCGATATGGAGGCGTTCTGGATCACATTACCATTGGACTCGAGGCTGAAACCGCCGCCGGCGCGGTTGCCCTCCACAACGACCCATCGATCGCGGAGAAGCTGCTCTGGGCAGCGGGATGCGGCGGCGACCCGGATATCGTGGGGATGTGCCTGCGGCAACTCGACTGGGAACCGGACGACGGGCGGTGGTTCGGCCTGCTGGAGCAGCCGCTGCGCCTGTGGCGGACCAACCCCCACCGCAAGTTCCGCGACTTCGACCGCACGGTCTATCCCGAGATCTTCCGCATGATTCTGGCCCAGGGCGTCAGCCCCAATCTTGTGGGTCGTTTCGGGTACCGGCTCGCCCACCATCTGGCGGCCTGCGGGATCGTCTGGGGCGAACCGATTATGACCGAACCCGAACGGATCACATTTGCAACCATCCTCCTCGACCACGGCGCCGACCTGAACGTCATCGACGACCTCCTGCAATCCACGCCGCTCGGCTGGGCGGTAAGATGGGGCAAGCACGAACTGGCACGATTGTACCTCGAACGCGGGGCCGACCCCACGCTGGCCGGCGCCGATTGGGCAACGCCCCTCGCCTGGGCGCAGAAAAATGGAGATGAGACCGCTGCGGATCTCATCTCCGGATACGCGCATTAATATTCCGACAAACGGTTGCGTGCCACACTTTCACTGTAAGTGGTCGTTTACCCGTCCAAATCCACCGTATATCTGACGCAATCCGCCGCGAAGTCCTCCGGCTTTTCCATGTCGTCCCAGCCCATGCGGCGATACTGCTCCGGAAGCGTAATGATCAGTTGACCGGTTCTCCTGTCCTCGTACCACCCGAAGTTGGTATATCTCACGTTTTCGTGCGCATCGTCGGGCCTGTCCTGAATCAGCCTGACCGAGTCCTTCACGATACGCGCGTTGCGTGTGTCGAATTCGGCGATCTGCAGCGGATATCGAGGAATCTGTCCATAGACGGGGTCATCCAGGATATTGGCGATCCAATAGGTCTTCCCGGTAACGGTGGAATCATAAAAGGCCGTACACGAAGCGGGCGTCCAGACGTTCGACCCGTCGTCGTAGACCAGCGGCTCCGGCTGCGACCAGTTCATCCCGCCGTCTTCCGAAACGGCGGAGTAGGGGATGGTATAGCTGCCCGTCGCCTCGTTGCCCTGGCATCTCATGGTGGCGAACAGCGCGCCTGATTCCAGCGCCGTGATCGACGGTTCGCAGCATCCAATGCGGGACTTCCCGGGCGGCACTTCGATAAAATCCCCGAATTCCCAGTCAAATCCGCTCCCGTCTTCTTTCCAGTGTCCCCTTGCGCAGGCCACCCTGAAGCACCAGGGTCTGGTACCGTCCAGTCGTTCGTACTCGGTGAAGGGCGCCAGCACCGACCCGTCCGCCATCCAGATGCAGTGGGTTCCGTTGAGGATTCCGCCGCGAACGCCATACTCGAAGCCCGGACCCCAGCGGTCCGCGTCGAAACCGTCCCCCCGGGCGACGATCTGGACGGGATCGGTCCACGTCACGCCCTGATCCGCGGATACGCTGTAAAATGCGCGGTAAGCGCCCTGATTGATGTAACCGTAGCATCGCTTGTCTGCCTTTTGCCCCCTGTGAAACCGCACCAGCACGTCGTTCTTCGTATCCAGGCTGAATCCCGCCGGCATCAACTGCTCTTCGGCGATTCCCACGTCGAAGCGAACCCTCGGTCCTAATTCCGCCCACTGCGATCCGTTGTCGTCCGACACCCTCACCCAGTTGCCGTCGTAGCATGCATCCAGCGTTGTGCGTCCGTCGTCGTGATTCACCCACTGGAGGAGCTCGGACGTCACGGTTTCGACCATTCTCTCACTTGTCGCGCCCGTGTACGTCTGGCCGCTGGCGTAGAACGCGTGAAGTCCGTCGCTAGGTATATAGGTGCTCTTTGCAACACCGTCGCCGACTCGCTCGTCGTTTTTCATTCTGGTGGTCTCCTCAATGTCCGGCGTGATCTTTCACGTGGTTGTTGTACCGCGCGTGCGGTTCATCCATTGCCAGCGTCGAGCGGTAGATCGCCAACGCTTCTGATCCACGCCTGCGCCCAGGGCGCGGATTCGATACCGACGTCGCAGGTGGTATTGGCAAGAAAGACGATGCTTTCGATGCGGCCCTCCCTGACCCATCGGAGGCCCAGTTCGCACTGGTGCTCCATCTGCGGGATGGAAACAGGGCGCCGGTTATGGAAGTCCCAGAGATAACACCCCAGCGAAACCCGTCCGCCTGGATTGATCGACTCGAGGTGGTCAAGGTTCCGCTCAAGGTTCTTCAGGTCGTCAGAATTCCAGGTCCAGAGATTGACGACGTCGCAGTGTTCGAGATACGGGGCGACGGGAAGGTCGAGTTGCTTGATATAGAGGACGACCCAGAGGTCCAGCCGTCTGCCAGCAACGTTCAGTCGCGGTCGAATGCCGGCGAGGTCATCCACGCTGAGGGCGCCCCTGCCGTTCTTTCGCATGAAATCGTCCAGATAGACCCCCGTGACGTTGGGATTCTTCTCGGCAAGATCCAATACGCGCTGCAGTTCGTCCCCTTCCACCTGGCCGCCGCTGCCCACGATGGACCAGGTGACCTGTTTCAGCGAGGAAAAGGTAACGGCAAACTGATCGTAAGGGTACGCGGGCAGGCCGCGCCACCGGATCATATGGAGATTGGGGACGTCCAGGAATAACGCGCCTTCGGCGGGCGTCATCCGGGACCCCTGCGTGTATCCGGCGGACGTGAGCGAGTCGTTGTCCGAACCGGCAACGCAGGTGAAGATCCAGAGCCTGTCGCGTACGGTTTCCATTCAATGACCTTTCGCCTGAATAAAACGTCTCAAAGGACGGCACCCGCGTGAACGGTCAGACGCGTGCTGGATCGCGCTTGACCGTGGAAGAACTGCATTTTGAGGAAATACACGATTTTCTACTAAGACTGCCATGGGTAACGAGGCATGGGGAAGACCGGTGACCACACCTGAGTCCGATCGCGGAAGCCAGAGGCAAAAGTAAGCGGTATTGCGGAAGCGTGTCAACGGAAAACAAGGGCGGAACAGGAGGTCCTTCTACAGGCTCAGGACAACGGCTCAGGGATCGGCTCGGCTTATGCGACTCCCCCTCAAGGGGAGAGTGATTGCGCGGTCAGCCTGGCGTGCTTTTTGCAGGAAAGAACTCGCCCACCTGGAACGGGCAGGGTTTCTGGCGATATTTCGAGTGTGCCTGATGGCAGCATTTGCGTGAATGGCGCCGCGTCAACATCACAAAAAGGGAAAACCGATTTGAACCGTACGCACAGTCGTCATTCGGACCCCGGGAGATCCATGCGCGCCGGGCGATCCGGCCTGGCCTCGTTCGTGTTCCGGTTCCTGCGTCCGGGACATGCCGGAGCGGTCGGGCTGACGGGCGAAAGGCTGATCCTGGAACGCCGGTCCCGGTCTATGGTTATTCCCTTTCGGGAAATCGAGACCGAGGAGATGGGGCTTGGGTGGTTCTGGGGTCGCTTGCGAGTACGTCTGGCCTCCGGCGATGTAACGGCATCCGGACTGTCTAAACCGGCCGCGCAATTGTTCGGCGACGCACTCTTGCGCGCGAGAGTCGATTGGTGGAAAGACGCCCTGGATACACATGCCGGAGCGATTGAATCCGTCTACGATCGCCTGGCTCAGTTTACCGACCCGCCGCGGTATCTGGCGCGTACAGTCTTTTCCCCAGTCGAATACGATGCCAGAGACGTGGCCGCACGGTTCCCCTCCCGGTGTCCCGAACAGCTGTCCGACGTCGCGGAAATCCGAATGCTGAAGGCGATTCAGGACTTCGCGGATGACTCCGAACGTTGGCGGACGAGAGCCTGCGACACCTTTGTGGCCAATGAACTGGTGCGATCCAGGGTATTCTTCGACGGGATCGAGGCGAGGCCGCTCACGGACGAGCAGCGTAGAGCGGTTGTCGTGGATGAAGACCGCAACCTGATTGTTGCAGCCGCCGGAAGCGGCAAGACGTCGGTCATCGTTGCCAAGGCGGGCTGGCTCATTCAGAGGGGTTACCGGCGTCCATCGGAACTGCTTCTGCTTGCATTTGCCAAGGATGCCCAGGAAGAGATGGTGGAGAGGGTTCGGCAACGCCTCGGCGATCGGGTGGAAGCCGAGCTCACGGTCCGAACGTTCCACAGCCTGGGCATGTCGATCATCGGCGAAGTCGAACGCAGGCGCCCGGCCGTGGCCAGGGCCGCGGTAGATGAACACGCCCTGTTCGATCTGCTGAGGGGCATCGTTCGCGACCTCGTCGCCGATCCCGGGTTCACCGGGGTCATGCTCAATTGGTTCGCGGAACATTTCGCTCCGTACCGAAGCGAGTTCGAATTCAAGACCCAGGGATCGTATTGGGCCTATCTCCGGGACAACGGCGTACGGTCCCTGAGAGGCGAGAAACTCAAGAGTTTCGAAGAATGCGAGATCGCCAACTTCCTTTACCTCAACGGCGTGGCCTACGAGTACGAACGCGATTACGAACACGAAACCGCCACGCCGGAGAAGAGGCAATACCAGCCCGACTTCTACCTTCCCGACGCGGGGATATACATTGAACACATTGCACTCTCGGAATCGAACGATACACCCCCCTTTATCGACCGCCGCGAATACCTCAGGTCATTGGACTGGAAGAGACGCCTGCACGCGGAACATGGCACCGTTCTCGTGGAGACCTACAGTCACGAAAAGAAAGCGGGCAGACTGACCCTGAACCTGGAGGAAAAATTAGCCGCCCATGGGGTAACGATGTCTCCGATCCCATCCGAGGAGGCCTTTTCCGTCCTTGAACAGCAGGGTCGAATCGACCCCTTCACGCGTCTGGTTGCGACGTTCCTCCATCATTACAAGGGCGCGCAACTTTCGGCAAACGACGTGGCCCGTCGCGCCGCCGAGGCGCCAATCCGTCCTCGGGCAGAGGCCTTCCTGACCGTTTTCATTCCCGTATATGAACGCTACCAGGAATCGCTTGCACGGAAGCGGCAAATCGACTTCCACGACATGATCACCATCGCGACGGAACACGTGCAAAGTGGACGCTACCGCAACCGGTACGGCTACATCCTCGTCGATGAGTTTCAGGATATATCGGCCGGGAGAGCGCGGCTGCTGAAGGCGTTGCTGGACACGTCGAATGCCTCACAGCTGTTCGCGGTCGGCGACGACTGGCAGGCCATTTTCCGCTTTGCGGGTTCGGACATCGCCATTATGCGAGAGTTCACGGCACACTTTGGCGAGAGCGAACGCGTGGACATGGAGACGACGTTCAGATGCGCGGATCGTATCGCCGATCTCGCGACCCGATTCGTACTCAGCAACCCCGCACAGATCCGCAAGCGTGTTTCATCCATCTTCAATGCGGACGAGCCGTGCGTGCACGTAATGGTCGCCCGGGAATCGTGCCCCGATCCGCTGGCGGAGGCGTTGAACGCAATCGCCGCCCATGCAGCCGGGGGCGACGAGCCCGCTACGGTTCTGCTGCTGGGCAGGTACCGGCACAACAGGCCTAAGAATATGGACACGTTGGCGCGAGCGCATTCCAGTCTTGAACTCACGTTCATGACCGTCCACGGCTCCAAGGGCCTCGAGGCCGATTACGTGGTGGTGCTCGACCTGTGCTCCGGAAAGTACGGCTTTCCCACCGGGATCGTCGACGACCCGCTGCTGGACCTCGTTCTGGCTGCGCCGGAAGCATTTCCAAACGCCGAGGAGCGCCGCCTGTTCTATGTCGCGGTCACCCGGGCCAGGCGCGGCGTCTACCTCCTTGCCGATTTCGGAACGCCTTCGGCTTTCGTCGAAGAGTTGATGAAGGACGGCTATGACGTAGAGGTTCATGGAGAGCACCCGAAACGGGATGTTCCGTGCCCCGGATGCATCCATGGACGGCTGCAGCGGAGAGGCAGCGCTCAGGACAGGGGAATATTCTACGGTTGTTCGCTCTGGCCGTATTGCGAGTTTCGACAGCCCGGGTGTCCCCATTGCAGGACTGGACTACAGGCGAAAGTTGACGGGAACTACCGTTGCCTCGACTGCCGGAAGGGCGTTCAAGGATGTCCGACGTGCTTTGGATGGCTGCAGGAGAAGCGTGGGAGATACGGAAGGTTTATCGGTTGTTCGAATTGGCCGGACTGCAGATATACACGGAATGACCCGAAAAAGCGGACAGTACGTTCATCGGTCTTCAAAGGGATCGGACGGCCCCGCAAATAGCCTGCGTCACGCCGATGACATTGTTGACATCTGGCCTGGATAGCTGTAACTTTGTGGAGGACCGATATGGACCGGCTTTCGGTATGGAGCGTCACAAATAGACTTATCTTTGCCGGTCTATCGATCACTTTTTGTATCGCAGGACTCGTACTATGGTACTACGACGCACGAAGGATGGAGGGCTTGTTCGATATCGTGACGCGCTCAGGAAATATCGTCCTGTCCTCCGTGTCGGTGTCGTTTATTATCATGGAGATTGTCGATATGGTACTCGGTATATATGAGTCTATCAAGAAGAGGAATTACGAACTGGGATATCAGGCAGGAAGGCAAGCCGCATTGAAACATCGGAACGGAGAAGATCAGGAAGGCTCTGATTCGAACGCACCCGATAGAGCCGAATCACCCACTCCGGGCCCCAATCCGGACGAATGAGTGATTTTCCGCAACAGTCAGACAATTACCGCCCCTGGTTATTTTTGGGCGGTATTTTTTTGTGAATCCGGCGCTGACGTTTTGGCAAGAAACGCGGCCGGGAACACGCCGGAGGTATTGTCCGCCCACGCCCTCTCAGAAGATGTCTTAAAATTCCCAGAGGTCTTCGCGCGGCTGCAAATGCGCCGGTCGGCGTTGGTCAAACCCACCCAGGAGTGGCGAGGGGCGCGCAGCCACGATACATTGGATTAGGGCGGATTCTTCGTGCATTTCGCGTTTTTGTCTTTCGCCGTTTCGTAGTTTCGTTCATTCGCAGTTTCTAATAAGCTTCTTAGGCGGTGAAGAAGGCGACGACGGTCCAGCAGATCGCCGCCAGGCCGGCCGCAACGGACGCCTGGGGTATCTGCGTCTTGACGTGGTCCATCAGGTCGCAGCCGGTGCACATCGAGCTGAGCACGGTGGTGTCGGAGATTGGCGAGCACTGGTCTCCGTACACGCTGCCGTCCATGACCGCGGCGAAACAAAGGGTCATGAACAGCTCGGGATGGGAGAGCCCGTGAGCCCCGGCAACCGCCCAGGCCAACGGCATAGCCAGCGGGAAGGCCACCGCGTAGGTGCCCCAGCTCGTCCCCGTGGAGAAGGCGATGACCATGGTCATAATCTGCAGCAGCACCGGCAGCAGGAAGTAGGGAATCGCCTCCCCGAGCTGCTCGACCAGAAAGATGCCGCCACCTGTCTCCTTGTTTATCCCTCCGATGGTGATGGCGAGCAGGAGAATGACGGAGCCAAGCACCACCCCCTTGAGGCCGTCGTGGAATCCCGCCACGAGATCCTTCAGCGACATCCCCTTGGCCAGAGCCATCCCCGCGGCGAGCACCAGGGCCGTTCCGAAGGCCCACTGCACGTTGGGTGAGCCGTTGACGATGAAGGTGCCGACGGCGATGCCGATGAGGGAAATCAAAGGCAGGAAGAACTCCATCACGTGCGGAGTATACCCCTCGGGAACGTTGCTTCCCTGCAACTCCTTCGCGCTCAGGGGGTTCGCTCCCTCGGCGTCGAGCTGGCCGGTCTCGCGAGAGCGTTCCATGGCCGCTTTGAGCCGCTTGCCGAGGAACAGGGGCCTCTCGATGCTGAGGAGAAAGGTGCCGAGTACGGCGAAGATCGCGTAGAAGCAGAACGGCACGCTCTGGAAGAAGAAGGCGATGCGGTCCGTCTCGGTGGCCAGGAAGCCGACCCCGGAGACGAAGATGAAGGCCTGGACGTACCCGGGCCAGGCGTTGAAAGCGAGCTGTGAAGCGATCGGCGAGGCGGTCGAGTCGACGATGTACGCGAGCTCTTCGTGGCTGACCTTTTCCGCATCGGCGATCGGCTTGACCGTGGTGCCGACCAGCACGGTGCTGACCGTGCCCCCCTGAAAGAAGATGACGCCGAGCATCCAGGAAACGAGCTTGGCGCTTCGGGGGCCGCGTACGAAGCGCTCCGTCATCAGCTCGGCGAACGCCTGCGCGGCGCCCGTCCGGGACCAGATCCCCATCAGCCCACCCAGCAGCCACAGGTAGAGCAGCAGCACGCCGGCGGAGCTGGTCGTGGCCAGCGAGGGGATCAGCACGTCGCCGGTGAAGTCGTAGCGGGTAAGCACCAGGGCACCCGACAGGATGCCGCCAATGAGCGAGGTAACCGGCTCCCGGGTGAGCCAGCACAGGAGTACGGCGACCACCGCGGGCAGCAGGGACCAGAAGCCCCAGTGGTGCTTGGCCAGCAGCTGATAGTATAAGGTCCCTGGTTCCCCCTCCTCCATCCTGACCACGGAGACGAACTCCTTCTTCACTTCCGGGGTCTCGCGTGAGCCTTCCATTCGCTCGGGGTTGAGCAGCGCCTCCTCGATGGGTACGGGGTGGAAATAGGTCGGCTCTCCCCGATATATGTAGTAGAGATTTCCGTCTCTGTCGACGTGAGCATCGAGGGCGATCTGCTCGACGGTCCAGGTCGGGGCCACGTTGATGCCGACGATCCAGGATACGACCAGGGCGATGGCGAAGACGACAAACTTGCGGACACCAGGGCTCATTCCAATCTCCGGATGAAAGATGTAAGGGGACGATTCGGAGGGATGCCGGAGGGCTTCGCCTCTGTTCTATACCCCTATTGTACCCTGATCTGCGAAAAATGCAAGTCGGCATTCGGGTCTATTGGGAAGAAGCTCGTTACGAAATTGTCACGTAAAAGCAATGTTCACGTGTCGCGGGTAGACTTCACGGAAGGTTGTCGGGCAACATGTCATGCAGAGCGCAGCGAAGAATCTCACGTCTTCCGGTCAGTCCGTGTCGCGCAGTCCTTACGCAGACAAAATTGTGCGCGGACACATCGACTGCCTGACGACCCAAGAATGAGGGTGCGGCGAACGTGCTGCCTCTCAGGTGCCGATACGTGCAAGTCGCACCGGCATGATCCGACGCTGCAGTAGATCCTTCGTCGGCCTGTCGTGCTCCTCTACATGACAGTGTGGGTGTACGTGCAACGGAAGCGTTTCGCGGACGATGCACGCAGGCCTCCTCTGGATGATAGTAGGCGCTCAAGGGAAAGCAATGCGGGCGGGCAGCGAGATCTAGCAGCCGAATTGGACTAACCGCGGACGCAGTTTCTGATGGCTTCGACGATGTCCTCGGTCTGGGGCAGGCAGGCGTCTTCCAGCGAGGCGCTGTAAGGCATTGGCGTATTCAGGCCGCCGAGGACCCTCGGGGGTTTGCAAAGGTGTTCGAAGCCGCGTTCGGCGACCTGGCGGACGATTTCGGCGCCGACCCCTCCCCGTGCCGGGGCTTCGTGCACAACGAGGAGCCGGCCTGTTTTCTTGATCGATCGAAGGATGGTCTCCACGTCGAGAGGGACGAGCGTACGGGGATCGATCACTTCGACGCTGATCTCCGGATCCACGGATTCGGCCGCCTGAAGGCACTTCTGCAGGGCGTAGGAGACGGCGACAACGGTGACGTCGGCGCCCTCGCGTTTGACGTCAGCCGTACCCAAAGGAACGACGTGATCGCCTTCGGGCACGTCCTGCTCGATATCGCCCAGCAGCCGGTGCTGGATGAAGACGACCGGGCCGTCGTCACGGATGCTGGCTTTCATCAGCCCCTTGGCGTCGGCGGCCGTGGCTGGCATGACCACCTTCAATCCCGGAGCGTGCACGAACCAGCTCTCGAGACTCTGGCTGTGATGACCGGCCTCCCGGGTGCCGGCGCCGCCCGGAGTACGGATCACCATCGGGACATTGACGTTGCCTCCGGACATCAGGTGGATCTTGGCGGCCTGGTTGACGATGGGATCCATGCAAACGGTGACGAAGTCGCAATACATGATGACGGCGACCGGCCGCAAGCCGGTCATGGCGGCTCCCACCGCCAGTCCCACAAAGCCCGTTTCGGAAATGGGCGTCTGCCATGTGCGGCGTTCGCGGAACTGGTCCCAGAGTTGCTTGCGCTCGCGGACCGGACCGATATCCTCGCCGATCGTGAACACGCGTTCGTCGCGGGCGGTTTCTTCCCGGATGGCGTCGCTAATGGCCTGGGCGTACGTAACGTGAGACATTAGAGGGCGACCCCCGAGGTTACGGGCATATCCTCGAATTCAGGATAAGGAGATTGCTTGCCGTAGTCTACGGCTTCGCGGGCCGCCGCCCTGGTTTCGGAAATGACGTTTTGTTTTTCTTCGTCCGTGAGGTATCCGGCGTTGAAGAGCTTGTGTTCGAAAAGGGCAATCGGGTCCTTGCTTTTCCAGGTCTCCAGTTCCTCCGGGTTGTTGTGTTCGCCCTGGCCTCCGCCCGCATGGCTCACGAAGCGATAGGTCTTGCACTCGATAAGCGTGGGTCCGTTTCCTGTGCGCGCTCTGGTAACGGCCTCCGATGCGGCACGGTACACTTCAAGAATGTCCTGGCCATCAACGATACAACCGGGCATGGCGTACGCGGCGGCCTTGGCGGCGACATCCGGAGGCGAGAGCGTTATGGAAGCGGGCGTGGTGGCGGCATAGAGGTTGTTTTCGCAGACGTAGACGGCGGGGAGGTCCCAGAGCGCGGCCATGTTCAGGGCTTCGTGGAATGCGCCTTGATTTGCGGCCCCCTCGCTGAAAAAAGCGACGGCCACCTGCCGCGTGCCCCGATATTTCGCGGAAAAAGCGGCGCCGGTGGCGATGGGGACCTGAGCGCCCACGATTCCGTTCCCGCCAATCAGTCCGAGTTCTGAACTGAAGATGTGCATGGAACCGCCGCATCCGCCGCTGTACCCGTGTCTCCGCCCCATCAACTCGGCCATCATCGGCTTGAGGTCCGCGCCCTTGGCGATGGCATGGCCGTGACCCCTGTGCGTGCTGGCCACGAAATCATCCGGTTCGAGGGCGGCGCAGACACCGACCTCGGCGCCTTCCTGGCCGATGGCCAGGTGGGCGGCGCCCGAGATGACCCCTTCGCTTTCGGGATTGTCGCGAAGATAGCTGGTATAGTCGTAGTGGATCCTTACCTGCTCTTCGAACGAGCGGATGAGGTACATCCGTCGGAGCATCTCGAGGCATTTTTCTCTATCGGGCATCATTGGCCTGTATTCCTCGGTTCCGGGAGGGTCACGACGTCAAGCGGGTCCCGGTGCCCGTCCGGACGAAGCTTACGCGACCCACTCGAGACGGTCTCCATTTTGCCTGCAATGACCCATTGCCGAATCGACGGCATCGTGCAGCATGTTGAGAATCCGGTCTGCCTGCGCGAAAGTCATGACAAGAGCGGGCGCCAGGACGAGGAGGTCGCCGTTGTTGCGCAGGATCATGCCGGCTTTCCTGCAGAAGTCGGCGATAAAGCTCCCGGCCTTTCCTTGAGGATTCAGGGCTTCCCGCGTCTCGCGGTTTCCCACGAGTTCGACGGCCCAGAGCGTGCCGAGGCCGCGCACGTTTCCCACCAGAGGATATCGGTAGAGTTCGTCCAGTTTTCTCTTGAACCAGACACCCAGATCGGCAGCGCGCTTTACGAGGTCTTCGTTCTGGATGATTTCGATATGGGCGAGCGCGGCGGCGCAGGCGGCGGCATGGCCTGAGAAGGTGTGGATGTGGCGGAATCCGGTCCCGGCGCTTCGAATGGTCTCGGCAATCTCTTCGGTCGCAATCGCGGCGCCAATGGGCACATAACCCCCCGAGAAACCCTTGGCGACGGTCATAATGTCCGGGGTGACGTTCCAGTGTTCACTCGCAAACATCTTACCGGTGCGGCCGAAACCCGTCTGGATTTCATCGAAGATGAGCAGGACGCCATGCCGGTCGCAGAGGTCGCGCACCCCCTGCAGATATCCATCCGGTGGAAGGGGAAAACCCGTGTTGGAGCCGGGGATGGGATCCATAATGACGGCGGCGACGGACTGAGGGCCCTCCCATTCCAGAACGGACGCCAGATTCTTGAGGCAGGCCAGCGCACAGGTGTCGGGATCCAGGCCGAGCTCGCAGCGATAACAGTTCGCCGGCATGGCGTGGGTGAACCCCGGCAGCAGGGGTTCGTAGGGTTCGCGGCTGCCTGCCAGGCCGGTTGCGGAGAGCGCGCCGAGTGTCGCGCCGTGATATGAGCCCCGTCGGAATATCACCTTGTAGCGGTTCTTCTCGCCTTTGGCCCAGTAATAGCTGCGCGCCAGCTTGATGGCCGCCTCGTTGGCTTCAGAACCGTCGTTGACAAGGAAGGAAACGGAGAGCCGGCCGGGAGCGATCTCCGCCAGTTTTGCCGCCAGCCTCGCGGCAGGCTCGATCACGTGTTCCTGACCGCCGGGGAAATAGGCCAGTTTCTCCATCTGTCTCGTGACCGCGTCGATGACTTCGGTACGGCCGTGCCCGCACAGGGTCGTGAGCAGCGAGGCGAAGGTGTCCAGGTATTCATTGCCCTCGGTGTCGTAGATGTACAGGCCGTCGCCGTGCGTAATCGTCATCGGGGGTTTATCGGGCTGCTCACCGTGGAAGTAGCTTTGCCATAGGTGACGCGATGCGGCCACGACGTCTTCGGTATTGAGCGGGTTTTTCATGCCGTCTTCCGGTTATCTCAGGAAAAGCGGATTGCTATTCAATGTCCACTTCCCGGCCCTTTTCAGCCGACAGGTAAATCGCATCCATCATCTTCTGCACCATCAGCCCATGTTCGGCTGGTGCGAGCGTGGGCTTGTTATAAAGCACGTGGTCGACGAAATTGCGCAGTTTGGCGCCGAAGGTGGATTCGAATCCCGATTTGGGCAGCCAACCCGGTTCGGTGTTCACCATATATCCGTTGTCATCACGTGCGATTGAGAGTGGATCCCAGGTGGCGCCGCCCCTGTCGCCCATGAGCTGAAAGTTCCAGACGTCGGACTGGATGTGTGCGGCAAAGCTGGATTCTACGTGAATGACGGCGCCGTCTTCAAAGCGGACCTGGCCCACCGCCAGGTCTTCGACGGTGTACGTCTCGTGATCCCAATCGGGCCACCGGCAGACCGTTTCGGACTTCCTGTCGCCGACGTACGTAAAGACGTTTCCACTGGCTGCGACGGGTTTGGGTGCGCCCATGATGTAGTGGACGGCCTCCAGCACGTGTACACCGATGTCGACGAGCGGACCTCCGCCCTGGAGTTCCTTCCTGCCGAAAACCCCCCAGTTCGGAATTCCCCGCCTGCGCAGCGCCTGCACACGGCCGAACAGGATCCTCCCCAGCCGGCCGCTGTCAACGGCTTTCCTGATGAATTGGGCTTTCGGGTCGAAGCGATGCTGAAAGCCGATAACCAGCTTGCGCCCATGGTTTCCGGCAGCGTCGAGCATGGCTTTCCCTTCGCTGGCATTCATGGCCAGAGGTTTCTCGACGATGACGTGGGCGCCCGCCGAAAGCGCGGCAATGGCGGCGGGCGCGTGCAGGCCGTTCGGCGTGCAGACGCTGACGGCATCGGGCCTGACCTCGCTGAGCATGGTCTCGTAGTCCGCAAAGCAATCGTCAATGTCGTATTCTTTCGAGCGTCTCTCAAGAGCCGCCTCCGATATATCCGCCATGGCGACCATTTCGACGTCGTCCATATCCTGGAAACAACGCATCTGGGTGCCGGCGATGCCCCCCGCGCCGATGAATGCGATTCGTAGTTTTCTACATTCGGATGTGGCCATTCGCTATACCAGGCTGAAGTGGGTTATCCTGTTGAGAGACCGTGGGTGTGGTTCGGGAAGCCGGATGCCCTACGATATCTCCTCATCATTCGACATGCAATACGAAAAGCCCCGCCCGTGCGGACGACGACCGGGAAACGCCGGCAATGTCGACTTCTGATACGGGTCAGAATATCGTGGCGGACCTGAGCACCGCGCCGGTCGCGAAGTAAATCTCGTTGCCCAGAATCGGGCCGGCGATCCGGATCCCGTCGTCCACGCGAAGAACTTCCTCAATCTGACGGGTTGACGGTTCCAGACTGTAAATCAGGGTCGTGGTGAAGCCGTATATCCTGCCATCCGGACCGTTTTGCAGGCCGAGGTCAAGGGGGCGGCCTGCGGGCAGTGGAAGTCGGTGGGTAAAGGTGCGGGTGTCGGGATCGAACACAAAGAGCTCTTCGAGACCGCGGCCCCGAACCGTGCCATAAAGCAGGCCGTCGGGGCCCGTGAGCAGCGCATTGAAGACCGATGCGGGCGCGCCTGGACGATGGATCGTCCCCTCCCAGGCCTTTTCTTCGGCGTGGTAGTCCCAGAGAAAGAGGGTGGCTACGCTGACTTTGGGGTCCGTCCCGCTGCCGCCGCGGATCGTCGTGCCCACGGCGATGAGCTTCTGCGATTCGAGGTGGGCGAGGGTATAACAACTCGCATCTCCCACGATGCGTTTGTAGGACTTCCTTTCACCCGTCGTGGGATCGTAATAGGCGAGGGGACCGCCCCACCGGCCGTAGTCCGGTACGGACGCGACCCAGACCCTGCCCATTGGACCGGCGAGCGTTGAACGCGGCCGGTAGGAGATGTCGTCCAGCCGGCCCAGGTCGCGGGGATTGTCATCTGGTCCCGTGCCATACTGGTAGGGAAGGGCAGGGTCGTACACCGAAATGCGAGCCGCCGGATAGGAGGAGATGTAGAGCTTCCCATTCAGGTTTGCCATTGAATAAGCTTCGCCGGCGGAACGGGAACACTTGCCCAGATCGACCAGTTCAGTGGAAACGGGGTTGAACCTGAAAAGGTGTAGTGGCAGGATGCTGGATCCGTAGATGAGACCGTCCGGTCCGGTGTGAACGTAGAAAATGTCAGTGCCGCTGGCCTTGTATTCGAGTTCGAACGTTCGGACGCTGCCGAAGGGACGGCGGATGCTGAGTGTGCGATAGATCTGTTCCGTCCCGTCGGAAAAAGCGAAGGTGCTGCCGTCGGGAAGCGCAGGACGCGGCATTCTGCCCGGCAGCGTCGCAACGGCGATGCCTTCGTTCCCGGAAATCAGGAAGTTGCCGTGGTCCGACGTGATGACGTAGAGGTTGCCGTCCTGTCTTCTCTGCAGATTCAGCGTGCCCTGTCCTTTGAACGTAATCGGACCGGCGAGAAAGCTTCCCCTTGTGGCGGGATCGAAGACGACGACGTGAGGCCGCGTCTGTCTGATGAGGCACGCGATCTTTCCGTCAGGAGCGACCAGGGGATAGTTGTACTTGTCCACGTTTGACATGCGGCCGTAGCGCGTGAACTCACCGGTTTTGGGGTCGTAGACCGTCAGGTCGGCCCCCGGGTAGCTGCCGATCCAGATGCGGCCATCCTGATCTTCGTCCATTCGGCACGGGAACGTTGCGGCGCCCGGATTGATGGCGCCGAGGTCCAGAAGGGCGTTCAGACGGGGATCGAAGCAGAGGAGATGGCCGGCGTACGCGGACCCGATGTAGAGCCGGCCGGTACGGCTCATCAGGGTAGCGGTCGGGTAGTTGGACCGCGGAACCTGGGAGACAAACTGTTTGAACGCCCCGGTTTCCGGGTCGACCTGCAGGACGAACAGGTTGTCGGCCTGCTGCCCCATGGTGACGTACACGCGCGGACGGTTTTCACTGTCCGTGCCCGGATGAAGGCGGACCCAGTTTACGGAACGTACCGGGATCCCGATATCCCGGACATGAGGAATCGGCGCGCCGGCCCGGCCGAACGACCGGGCGAAGAGCAGGAAGTCCCCGAAGCCGACAGTGCCGTCCCGGTCCAGGTCGTAAAGGGCCTGTCCGGAGCCGAAGGCCTTTGCAAACAGGATGAAATCCTGGAAGTCGACGGCATTGTCGCCGTTGAAGTCGGCTTCCGGCGTCGCGTCGCTGCAAAGCGTCGTGGCCGTACAGAGGAGAACGACCACAATCAGGATGGTTCGAGCGATCATTGCGTGGCTCTGGTCGGGGACTTGCCCGCTTCGAGCGCGGCGGCATACTCTTCCGTCTTCACCGTGTCGGCGAACAGCAGGCTTGCGCTTTGTTCCAGCGCACCTGCGGCCGGGCTGTCTTCTCCAAGGCGAAACATGGCACGCGTTGCCTTCCGGACGTCGATGTCGCGCACCAGCAGTTCCTCCTGCCTCAGTTCCGTCTGCCCGTGTATACGGCCGTCGGGGGCGACAATCAGGCTGCGGCTGTTCTGGTGCGGGAGACAGGCGTTGCAGGAAGCGAACCAGACGGTGTTCTCGGCGGCGCGAGTGACGATCATGGCATGGTGGATGGGGATCTTCCAGTCGTTCGGACGGGTCGTGTTGTTCTGCGGATGGAAGACGACCTGTGCGCCGCGGCGTACGCATTCGGCCGTCGTTTCAGCAAAGCGCAGCGCCTCGAAGCAGATGACCACGCCGATACGCACGCCGGCAAGATCGAACGTATGCTGTGCGTTTCCGCGCTCGTAGGCCATGGCGTCCAGCGGCGTCAGCAGCGTCTTGTGGTGCATACCCAGGAAGTTCCCCAGCTCATCGATTACGAGCGCGGTGTTGTAAGGCCTTCCGCCGTCGGACTCGGTTTCAGTACCCAGGATACAGGCGATGCCGTGCTTCGCGCACCGTGCCGCGACCTCGCCGTGGACCTCATCGAGCCAGCCGGCGGGCACCGGCGCGTCGGCAGAAGCGATGTCCACCCGGTACCCGATTGTCTGGGTCTCGGGAAAGCACAGGATCTGCACGTTCCGGGAAGCCGCGCGGTCGATGGCATCGAGAATGGCACGGCGGTTGTCTTCCCGATCCGAGGTTTGCCTTGTCTGCGCGAGGGCGATGCGTAACAGGGTCATACAAATCTCTTGTTGCTCAAGGAGTTCTTGAAATCAGTCGATTCCTTCGAATCTCGCCGGTCTCATCGTATCCAGAGGAGATTCCCGCAGCAATTTTCACGCGGGTTGATACAGCCCGCCGCCGTTGAGCGCGAGTTCGGCGATCCGGGTGGCGCGCAGGCCGTCTTCACCGGTAACGAGCGGGTCCGTTCCACTTTGAACACATTCGGCAAAATGCAGCATTTCGTCCCGGAACATATTCTTCTTATCAAACGGGATGACTTCCTCTTCTCCGTCAGCCAGGGAAAGGAGGTAGGCCCCCTGGGTGTCCGCGTCGTACTTGCCTTCGACCTTATTCGGATCGTAGTTCCCGGGAAACATAAGTACGCCGTTGGGACCGATAATGTCGGTGCCTCCTCCGGGTCGGACGCCGGACGGCAGTCCCCACGTCCATGAACACATGATGGCGTCGCCCCGTTCGAAGCGTACGAGGACGGTGCCCGTATCCCAGGCCGTGGACGTGTGGTGGATTTTCATCGGCATCGACTTGACTTCCACGGGTTCACCGAAACAGTGGACCGCGAAGTCGTAGTTGTGGACCATGCCGTCGATCATCGGCCCGCCGCCCTGATAGCGGTCCATGAAGAACGGGCTGCCCGGGGGCGGGCCTCCGGAGATCTGCCGCCAGAGAACAGGGCTGCCGAGACGGCCGGATTCGACGACCTTTTTGACCGTACCCCAGTCGTTGTCGAAGCGACGCACGAAACCGATCTGGAGTCTGACGTTATTTCTGCGGCACGCCTGGATCATGCGGTAACAGTCGTACGAATTCATTGCCATGGGTTTCTGGCAGAAGATATCCCTGCCGGCCTCCGCGGACGCAATCGCCATCTCTGGATGGAGAAAGGTGGGCGTGCAGATCATGACGGCTTCGACGTCGGCTTCGTCAAGCAGAACGCGATAATCGGCGTACCCCTGCCGCATGTCGAATCTCTCCCTGAAATGGTCGAGCTGCGCCGGACGGACGTCCGCGCCCGCGACCACCTGAACGCAATTGTCGTCCCACACGGAACTCAGCTGATGGGTAGCAATGCCCGCGCATCCGAAGACACCGAGTTTTACCATGTTAAATCCCTTCCCGTAATGTATTTTGTTATCTCAAGCCTCCGACAATCCGCAGGTAACCTTCTTTGGCGTCAACCATTTCCTGAGGAACTGAAGGCTCTTGTGAAGCCGGATCTCGTGGCCGCCTTCGTGAAGATCAATCTCGATATTTTCGGATAATCCGAGTTTGGCGTAGTGTTCGCAGGACTGGCGATACTCATCGAGCATCATGGGCCACCAGGCGATTCCGTCGGCCTTGCCCTGCTCAACCAGCAGGGGACGGGGACAGATGAGCGAAACGAGGTCGCTGTCGGTGAACGCGCTCAGCCAGCCGGGAATCCAGACGTGCTCCTCGTTGACGGAAAGAAAGCAGCTGTACCGTGGGTCGTCCACGGCCATTTTGTTGCGCCTGTGGTTGAACCAGGCGCAGACCACGGCGGCCCTGATGCGGGGTTCGACCGGAGTCGTGAACATGGTGTATGCGCCACCAAGGCTGATACCATACATGGCGGTGCGTTCGATATCGATTTCAGGGTGGGTTTCCAGGTAGTCCAGAAGCCGCTGCGTACGGAAGATTTCGAGGCCCCACAGGGTTTTGCCAAGGAGCTTGCAGAGGCGTTCCTGACGCGCCCGGGCAGGGCCGCCCGTGATATTCATCGGAGCGATCACCGCGAAACCCTCTTCCGCGAGGCGACGGGCGTAGGATTTGTAGGTATCGTTCGGGTCGTCCAGGCCGAATGCCTTTTCGGGCGACGACCCGATACCGTGCTGGGCGATGACAAGCGGTGCGGGACCGTCCGCGCCCTTGGGCAGGGCGAGTATTCCTCGGCCTCTCAGGTTCCCCAGCAATCCGATGGTAATCCACCAGGCGGCGAACGTGTCGTCTTCATACCATGGATCCAGCACCGGTTCGAGCGGGGTGCCGTCGTACTCGAAGATGCCGATCGTTTCCCGCCAGCAGCCGCGGTTGCCTTCGACCGAACGTTCGAAGGCCTCGACCGAGCCGTAGTCCCGGTTCCAGTGCGCGGTCTGCCGCGGCCCATAGTTCAGGACTTCGTTGCGGAGATGGTCTTCCGTCTCGTTTCGAAGCAGGCGCTGGCGGTCGCTGATCCAGCGGCTGACGACTTCGGCCGGTTGACTGTAAGGGTTCGCCATCGAAATCTCCAGGAATCGCGCTGCCAAGAGTCTAAACGTGATCGTCGATATGCGGCTCCGCACCGGAGATGCATTCCCGACTTCGGCCCGCAGCAATACGAAAGCCGATCCGCGTTCTTCCAGTTTGCATATCGGGCTGATGGCAGGACCGGAGAACTTTTCCGCGGATCGTTCGTATACATGATACCGGGCATTTATTTCATTGTCAAACTGCCATTTGTGGCGATGTTAGAAGTTGTCTTAAAATTCCTGGTGAGTCCCGAGCGCGCGCGAAAATGTGTCGGTCAAGGCGGACAAATTCGCCCATATTTGGGTATACGGGTGGATTTGACCAACGCAGACCGACGCGTTTGCAGCCGCGCGAAGACCGCTGGGGGTTTTAAGACAGCTTCGTAAAGGTGTCGGGATACTTGACGTCACGTGTAACTGGAGGGCGTATGCTGGCAATGCTTCTTGTGATTCTGGCAGCCATTCCGGTCTGTGCGGCGCACGTCGAAGCCGCACGGGCGGTTTCGATGCGTGTGGACTCGCTCCTTGCGGCGGCGTCGGATACAACCGTCGAATACGGGAAACGCACCAGACTTTTGAGAGAGGCGATCCGGTTCGATGACACAGGATGGGCAATGTACGAACTCGCCCGGCTCTACAGCGATGAAGGCACGCCGGGTACGCGCAGACAGGCCTCTACGTGGCTGCAACGGGCGATGCGGAAAGACAAGTCGAATATCGACTTTCGAATCGAATATGCGAGGGTATTGTGGGCGTTGGGCAGAAGAGGCCACGCCTACAAGAATGCGAAAAAGGCAATTGACATGAACCCGAACCACGTCGGCGCCTTGTACCTGGCCGGCCGGTACGCGGCGTGGCAGATGTCGCGTTACCTCGAAAGCGAGCGCATCGATTATCAATACGATGACCTGGGCAATCGGCGAATGAGATCGTTCAGTCTGGAAAGATTCGGGGAGAAGGACCGGGACCAGGCGATCGGATACCTGACCAGGGCGCTGGACGTCGATCCCGAGCACAGACCTTCGCTGCTGCTGCTGGGACTGGTGTATTACGAAGCCCTGATGCCGGAAAAGATGGCGGTGCTTTTCGAGGACTTCCTGAAGCGCCGCCCGGACGATTCCGACGTCCATTTTTTCCTGGGACTTGCATACCAGGCGCAGGACGAACTCCAGCGCGCCTATCCGGCCTACGTGAACGGATTGAGCCGGATGTCGGCGCGGGAACAGCAGTTCATGATGTCGGTATTCATGCTGGTGGGCAAACAGGGCATGGAGGCGGGCGAAGATCTCCCGGATGAAGAGGCGTTACGGGCATTCTGGACCGGCCGCGATCCGTTGTTCCTCACGCCGGTTAACGAGCGCCTGATGGAACACTGTGGAAGGGTGGCATACGCCAACCTTCGTTTCGGAGATCCGGAACGCGGAATAGCGGGCTGGACTACGGACAAGGGTCAGGCGTACATCCGTTATGGACGTCCGGAGGCAAGAAGCGTCCGCCCGCCCGAGATCGATACCGGTCTGGATGAGCCGACGTGGTACCAGGATCATCTGTACTGGCTGACTCAGCAGGGGACGACGCCGTTCAAACACCGTCCCCGTCTTGAGATGTGGGACTACGGCGGGTTTCGGCTGTTGTTTGCGAATACGGATACGCGGGATACCTGGCGCTATCGCGTGGGCTGGTTGGGAAGGAGACCGATGGATCTGGAGGAACTGACGACAAGGGTGCCCGAGTACTATAAGGATCCATACAAATGGGAGCGCTACGATGCCCCGTACCAGATGGCCCGGTTTCGCGGGGAAGGCGACAAGGCCAGAGTGGAGGTATACTACGCGCTTCCCGGAGAGGAAGTACAACACAAAGAGGTGCAGGCCGGGGCGCAGGCCGTGGAAATCCGCCAGGGACTGTTCCTGTTCGACGCGGATTGGGATACGCTGAGGAAGGATATCGGAAGGGTTGACGTCATGCCGTGGGTACAGTATGAAGCAACCCGGGAGGGGTATCTGTTTACCGGCGAGAAGCTGATGTTGTCGCCGGGGAAGTATTTCATCGCGGCGGAGGCTGAAGACAGGAAAACAAATTCGATAGGTACGTTCCGGAGCGTCCTGCAGATTGGGGAATTCGGGTACGATTCGCTGAGCGTGAGCGACATGTTGCTTGCGCGAAGGATCGTCGAAAGGGAGCAGGCGCCTTACGGACGGGATCGGTACCTCATTCTGCCCAATCCGCTCAAACAGTATCGTCAGGGCGCGCAGGCTTACTTCTACTATGAAATATACAACCTTCAGAAGGACCGGTTCGGCGCCACCAACTATCAGGTAACCTACCAGATCCGGACCTTGAAGGAAGACGACGCGGAGGCGGAGCCGGAATGGACAACGGCGGTCTCCTATACCCACAAGGGTTCGCAGGCGTGGGAGCCGATATACCAGGTGTTGAACCTGGAGATGTTTCCCGGCCCCAGGGATTTCCGGGTGAACGTTCTCGATTTGAACAGCCGGCAGGAAGTGAGCACGGCCACGTCATTTCGCGTGATGTGGTAGAAGCGGGAAGGTCAGTCTCATGCGGGGGGTATCCTGCCCCCGCGCGTCTGATAGTCATCTCCAGATTCGATACAAGATGCCCCGATGACGATCCGTCACCGGGGTTTTTGTACGGCCATCAGGAGCCGCGTGTCATCTCTGGATTTTCTGCACGCACTCCGCGATACGATTCAGCGCCTTTTGGATATTCGCGACCGAATTGGCGAAGGAAAGGCGGATGTGCCCTTCCCCGAAGGCGCCGAAGCCATGGCCGGACAGTGCCGCGACGTTTCCTTCGTACAGAAGATAATCGGCGAATTCCTGGGAGGAGAGTCCCAGGTCCGAAACATTCGGAAAGAGGTAAAACGCGCCACCCGGCAGCGGGCAGCGAATGCCCGGGATTTCGCGGAGACCCGTGACGAAGATGTCCCGCCGGCGTTTGAATTCAGCCACCATCGCGTGGACGTCATCCTGAGGGCCCTGAAGTGCGGCCAGTGCGGCCCTTTGGGTGAACGTCGCAGTACAGGAGTTGCTGTTGACCATCAGGAGTCCGAACTTTTCCGCCAGACTTTGCGGCATCACACCGTACCCGATTCGCCATCCCGTCATCGCGTACGTCTTGGAGAAGCCATCCAGAATGATGGTCTGGTCCTGCATACCGTCGTACACCGAGATACTGTGGAATGCGCCTTCGTACAGGATCCGGGAGTAGATCTCGTCGGCGAGTACCGGGATTCCCTTGTCCACGACGATATCCGCGATCGCCTTCAGGTCTGCCGGAGGGATGATTCCACTGGTGGGGTTTTGCGGGGAATTGATGATGAGAAGCCGGGTGCGGTCGTTGATCAGGTCCGCAAGTTCATTCACGTCGAGACTGAAGTCGCGTTCTTCCGTGAGCGAAATGGGCACCGGCCGGGCGCCCGCAAATCTGATTACGGACTCGTAGATGGGAAATCCGGGATCGGGATAGATCACCTCGTCTCCCGCCTGCGCGAGGGCCAGAATGGCGTAGAACATAATCGGTTTGGCGCCGGGGGTGACCACAACCTGATCAGGATTGACCGGGATTCCACGGAACCGGGAGACGTTGTCAGCGATGGCGTCGCGAAGTTCCGGCAGACCCACCGGGGGACCGTAATGGGTATAACCCGAACGAAGCGCCTGTCCGGCCGCATTGACGATGTGGGCAGGTGTATCGAAATCGGGCTCGCCGATTTCAAGGTGGACTACGTCTCTGCCGCGGGCTTCGAGGTCTCGCGCCTTCACGAGTACTTCGAAAGCGGATTCTGTACCGAGGTTGTCCATCCTGTGCGCCAGATTCATGGGGCCACCCTCTTCTCCCGCAAACGGCCTTCGACCGTCTTGCCCAGCGTATAGGATCCGAGGATCTTGAGAAAGCTGGCCATTTTTTCAAGGTGATCAACCGCCTGCCGGCATTCTTCACAGGACATGTGGCCTTCGAAATCCAGGTAGAAGACGTATTCCCAGGGCCGACCGCTCAGGGGGCGCGATTCGATTTTGAGGAGGTTGATATCCCGCATTGCAAATACGCCCAGGCTTTTAAACAGGGCTCCGGGGATGTGATCCAGGGTATAGACGACGGTGGTTTTCGCGGGATCGACAGGATCAGCGGGTTCGGAGGCCACGACCAGAAACCGGGTATAATTCCGGTGGTCGTTTTCAAGGCCTTCCCGGAGAATTTCCAGATCGTAGTCGACGGCCGCCTGTGCGCTGGCAATGGCGGCGGCATCTCTCGCGTTCTCTTCCTTGATCTGTTTGACGGCGCCTGCCGTGTCGTGCGCGACCACGGCTTCCACGCCCGCGGTGGATCGAATGAACTCGGTACACTGCGCGAGCGCAGGCGCCTGCGAGTAGATCTGCCTCACGTCTTCCATCCTGACACCCGGATTGACAATGAGGTTGTGCACGATTCGCAGCTTGATTTCGCCTACGATGTAGAGTTCCTGCCGGAGGAGCAGATCGTAGTTCTCGTGAATGCTCCCCATGAGGGAATTCTCAATGGGTACCATGCCGTGCGAGCAGACACCGCCGGAGACGGCGTTGAAGAGACCTTCGAAATCGGCCTGCGGGACCACGCAAACCTGCTCGCAGAAATAACTGCGGGCGGCCATTTCGCTGAATGCGCCCATTTCACCCTGGAATGCGACGACGGGATCTGAAGAGCTCACTTTTCCTCCATAAACGGAATCGACGCATACGGCGCGTGTGGGCCGAAGTGGGGTATCCGAAGGGGTAGACGACCGGATTGTGTCAAGGGTTCCGGCGGCCGGCGGCCGGAAGCATGACCGCGGTTGTGCCTTATCCGCTATCCAACAGCGCGCTCAAGTGGTATTCGACGCAACGGGCGAGGCCGCCGAGGTCGTAACCACCTTCCAAGACCGAGATGAAGCGATCGTTTGCGTACAGGCTTGCGATTTGACGGGCCCTTCGCGTCATTCCGGCGAATCCGTCCTCCGTGACGCTGGTACCGGATAGAGGGTCGTCGACGTGCGCGTCGAAACCGGCTGAGACGATGACGAATTCCGGCTGGAAACGTTCCATTTCGGGCGCCAGGAGTTCGTCGAATGCACGAAGGAATTGTTCGTCACCCGCGCCCGCGGGCAGGGGCGCGTTCAGGTTCGTTCCCGTTCCAGCGCCGATTCCCGTTTCTTCGCTGCTGCCGCTGAACCACGGATAGTGCGGGTACTGATGGGCGCTGAAATAGAAAACCGTTGGGTCTTCCTCGAAGATGTGCTGCGTACCGTTTCCATGATGTACGTCCCAGTCCACGATGAGGATTCGCTCCAGCCGATGGGCGGCCTGGATGTATCGGGCGGCAACGGCCGCATTGTTGAACAGGCAGAAGCCCATCGCATTGTCCCGTTCCGCATGGTGGCCCGGTGGACGCGTGGCGCAGAATACGGCGTCTGCACGGTCATCCATGACGGCGTCCGCCGCCTCGCAGGCCGCCCCAGCGGCCAGGCGGCCAACTTCGAAGGATGCAGGACAGATAAAGGTGTCCCCCGCGTCCATGAGGCGCGTGTTTTGCTCGCACCGGCGTTGTACATCCGCGATATGCCGGGAAGTATGGACTTTTTCCAGCCAGTCAGGTTCAAGCATTCTGGGCGCAATGTCGAGCAGCCGGTTTCGGACACCTGTCTCTTCCAGCCGGCTCCGGATGGCGTGAAGCCTCTCGGGTCGTTCCGGGTGCCAGGGGCCGGTATCGTGCCGCGAGAAATCAGGATGCGCTATCAGCCCCACCCTTGGCATTTTTCCTCCGGTTCATCGTTGTCCTTGTCCGCCGCTGGCGTTCGGACGGGTGCGGCAGTCCATGTTCCGCGTCTTCTGGTTCCACCGTTTATGCGTGGTATTCGACGGACATTCCGGAAGCTCGCTGCATTCCGACGGACCGAAGGCTACGTCTGACGCCAGATTTCCCAGACAAGGTGTGACAATTCGGGAACGATCAGTTTTTCCATTGCAAGGCGGACGGCGCCGGAAGATCCGGGCATACAGAAGATCATCGTATCCCGGTAGACGCCGGCCACGGCCCGGGAGAGCATGGCACCGGAGCCAATGTCATCCCAGCTCAGGAATCGGAAGAGCTCGCCGAACCCGTCCAGCCGCTTTTCGAGCAGGCCCGCCACGGCTTCGTAGGTCGTGTCCCGGGCGGCGATACCCGTTCCGCCGCTCGTCAGAATCGCCTGGCAATCGCCCGTGCCGGCAATCCGGACAACGAGGTCACGGATACGGGCAGGGTCGTCCGGGATGACCTGGTAGAAGCCGGTCGTGTGACCTCCAGCCACGAGAAGATCCCTGATTATCCGGCCGCTCTTGTCGTCGGCTTCGGTCCGCGTGTCGCTGATGGTGAGTACTGCACAGCATACGGCGCCCTCTGCCTGCTCTTTGTGGTCTTGATAGGGCAATGCGTTCCTCCTCGCGTTGAAAGGTCGGCAGGGCATGCGCCGACGAATCGGTCGGCCCGGCCGCAGGAACTCAACGAATCCGGTCTTGTCCCGGTACTTCCGGGGGCTTATATTGGTGCCTGAAATGGCCGGAAGCCGGTTCGCGAGTCCGAATTCGAATCAATGGGAAAATCCAACTACGCGATGCGTTTGTTCAGAAGCTGTTTTGAGATTACCGGTGAGTTCCCGAGCGCGAGCGAAAAAGTGGCGGTCAAGGCGGGAAAATCCGCCCATATTTGTCTATACGGGTGGGTTTGACCAACGCCGACCGGCGCTTTTGCAGCCGCGCGAAGACCGCCGGGAATCTTAAGACAGCTTCTTACCTGAGAGGCGTTTGAAATGTCCCTGAAGAACGTTACCGTTCTCGGCGGCGGAAACACGGCCTTTGCCGTGGCCGCCAACCTCAGTCTGAAGGGCTTTCAGATTACGCTCTATGAGATTCCTGGTTTCAAGGAGTCTCTGGATCCGGTTGTGGACGACGGCATCATCCATCTGCTCGGTGCAGGTGGACAGGGCGCCGCCAGGATCCATTGCATCACCGCCGACGTCGAAGAGGCACTTGAATCGCCGGATATCATCCTGCTCATCGTACCGGCGTATGCGCACAAACCCTTTGCCGAAGTCTGTGCGCCGCACCTGCGACCGGATCAGACCGTCGTCATCATGCCCGGCACGCTCGGTACCCTCGAATGGGCGCGTCTCCTCAGGGAAGCCGGCGCCGGGGGTGTCGTTCTCGCCGAGGTGGACACTGCGCCTTTCGTTTGCCGGAAGACGGCGCCGGACACGGCAACTATCTGGGGAATCGTCACCGGCCTGGGTCTGGGTGTCTTTCCTGCCAGTGAGTTCGAACCCGTGCGCGAACGGCTGGATACCCTTTTCCCGGGCATAACGGGTTATCCTGACGTGATGGCCTGCGGTCTGGCCGCAATGAACCCTGTGGTTCATCCCGCCGGTGTCCTCCTGAACGCCGGTCGCGTGGAATATTCACGCGGCGAGTTCTATTTTTACGAAGAGGGCGTCACCCCAACCGTGGCCAGAGTGATCATGCAGGTGGACGGCGAACGCCGCGCGATTGCCAGTCAACTCGGTTACAACCTGTGCCCGGCGAATGTCGCCTTTCATCGCGCTGGCTTCGGACCGGAAGGAGATCTCTGGGCTACAATTAACGGCAGTTACATGCTCACCAGGCTTAAAGCGCCGGGGTCCATGGACAGCCGTTGGCTCACGGAAGACATCCCCTATGGACTGGCGGCGTGGCACTCAATCGGTACACAGTACAATGTACCCGCACCCACCATTCGCGCGATGGTCGACATCGGATCTATCGTCATCGGAGATGACGGCTGGACTTCAGGCAGAGACGTGAGTGATCTTGGTATCGCCGGGATGGACCCGTGCGAACTAAAGGCATATCTTCAAACCGGGAAGACCGCCTGACTGTCCTTCCCGACACCGGTCCGTTGACGCAAAGGCGATCTTCGCGGACCGGCGCGTGTTCCTCAAGACGTCGAGTCGCGTTCTTCGTAGTACGATCGCAGGCATCGATCCATCACCCATCCCGTCCGCACCGCGCTCTCGCCCGTTGACTCGCACGTCCCCCTGCCCAGGAGTTCATCCACCACCGTCTGGATCAGCGGCTGATGTACATGAGGCGGATTCCTGAATTCCAGGGTGGTTGTTGCCCCGCCTCTCGTGACCAGAATATCGGTATCCGAAAAAACAGGACATTGCAACTCACCGTCGGAGCCGGTAAACGTCATTCGATCTTCGGAAAAATCCGCGTTGAAATTCCAGACGCCTGTTCCCACAGTCCCGGATTCAAATTCAAAGCTGGCCGCGACCACGTCCTCGGCCTCGTAGGTGTCCCCCGTGTTCGCCGCGCATCCCCAGACCCTCTTGATCGGACTCACGAGATAATCCAGCAAATCCAGGCCATGAGATCCCAGGTCCATGAACAACCCCCCGCCCGATATCTCCGGTCTGAATCGCCAGCCATTCGCCGCTTCACCCCGGGCGAGCTGATCGTAATGTGTAATATGAATCGAACTCAACTCACCGATCGCTCCTTCCCGGAGCAACTCCCGGACGCGCAGGAATCGAGGCAGCGCCCGCCGGTAGTACGCCACGAAAAGCGGCCGTCCATTTTTCCGGAAGGCCGCCGCCATCTGCCGGCATTCGCTGTGATTCATCGCCATCGGCTTTTCGACAAGGCATGGTTTTCCGGCCTGTGCCACCTTCAAGGCCAGGTCCAGATGCGAAGAAGGCGGGGTCGCCACATACACGGCATCGACCCCGGCATCCTCAATCAATGCATCCGCATGGCCATAATGCCGGGGCACGCAGTGCCGGTTCGCGTAATCGGCCGCCTTGTCCACGTCCCGCCGCATCACCGCCACCAGCTTCGACGCGTTCGCCTTTTGAAATCCAGGTCCGCTCTTCACCTCCGTGACATCGCCACATCCAACGATGCCCCATCGCACGCACTCCATGTCTCTGATCCTCTGTAATCCCCTGGCAGTCCGTTGATAAAGTCGCTCTGCAGGCGAGGCCGAGCCATTGTGGCCGAAGACAAGGCGCGCGACCGAGTCCCATCCTGCGATTCGGCGAGGGCGCGCAACGCAGTATTTCGACCGCAAGGGCCGGCCGCAGCCCGGATGGACTTTTCCAACGGGCTGCTTTAGCCATTCATCGGGACGAAGCGAAGCGGGGCGTCAGAAGCTGATTTGTAGTTTCCGGTAAGTTCCCGACCGGCGTTCTCGCAGCCGCGCGAAGACCGCTGGGATTAAAAAAAAGCTTCTCAGGCCGTATCCTTCAGGCGCCGCCTCAGAAACGACGGGATTTCCAGGTCGTCGAGTGAAATGTCCCCCTCAGCGTTCTCCTCCGGCGCGACAGGGGGCTCCGTAACCTGGGCGGCATCGGCTTTGCGCATATATGCCGGGACGTCCAGCCCGATCGGGTTGTCCATCGGTACTCGCGGCGCTTTCGTTCCTGCGACGTTCTCTTGCTCGGCGAAGCCGGTGGCAATCACCGTTACCCGCAGCTCATCGCTGAGCCCGTCATCCAACACTGTACCCCAGATTATGTTCGCCTCGGATCCGACCGCCTTGGTGACGGCAGATACCGATTCATCGACTTCAAAGAGCTTCAAGTCGCTGCCGGCGGCGATATTTATCAGCACGAACCGTGCGCCGTCGATCGAAAGATCTTCCAGCAACGGGCTCCTGATGGCTGCCTCGGCAGCATGTAGTGCGCGGCCCTCCCCGGTGGCCGTGCCGGTTCCCATCAACGCGTCACCCCCCTGCCGCATTACCGTACGCACGTCGTTGAAGTCCAGATTGACTTCGCCAGGCATCGCAATCAGGTCCGAGATTCCGCGCGTGGCCTGCAGTAGGACGTCGTCAGCAACTCTAAAGGCCTCGCGCAGCGTCGTCTCCTCGGAGCAGACGTCAAGGAGGCGCTGGTTTGGAATGACGATGAGCGTATCCACGGAATCCTTCAATTGAGTGATGCCCATCTCCGCGTTTCGCAACCGGGGCACGCCCTCCATTTTGAACGGTTTGGTCACGATACCTACCGTCAGTGCGCCGGCATCTCTAGCGATTTCAGCCACCACAGGCGCAGCGCCGGTCCCGGTACCGCCACCCATACCGGCTGTCACGAACACCATATCCGAACCGGCCAGAAGCTCCCTGACGTGGTCACGGTCTTCCTCCATGGCTTGCCGTCCGATTTCCGGATTGGCACCCGCGCCGAGTCCTTTTGTGATCGCCTCCCCAATTTGCACCCGTTTTGACGCCTCGGATTTGTCCAGATCCTGCAAATCGGAATTCACCGCGATGAATTCCACACCCTTGAGATCTGCGGCGATCATCCGGTTTACCGCGTTGCCCCCCGCGCCGCCAACCCCCACAACCCGCATCTTCGCCTGGTTGTCATTATCGACTATTGAAAACGTGACCATTTAGCATCTCCTATAAATTCGCGTTGTGGAGTGGGCGAACGCCGTCGGTCAGTCCCATCCGTTAAAAATCGCGATTGCTGTGCGGCCGGCAGGACGCGGACTAAAAAAAGTCCTTCACCCACGCTTTCATCCTGCCCAGAACCGATCCGAAATAACCGTTGCCGCCAGCGCTCAACGCGCCACCGAATTCCTGATGCTGCAGACCGAACTTCACGAGGCCGACACCGGTCGCGTAGATGGGCTCGGTGACGTCGTCCGAAAGGCCGGCAACGCCGTTCGGCCTGCCGACGCTGACCGGCATTCCAAACACCTTCTCGGCCAGCTCAGCCGTCCCCTCGAGCATCGATCCGCCGCCGGTGATAACGACGCCTGCCGCCAGCAGGTCGGCATAATCGGTCCTTCGAATTTCCCGATGGACGAGGGTGAAGATCTCCTCCATGCGCGCTTCGATAATCGCCGACAACTCCTCTCGCGGCACTTCGAATGAGGGGCGTCCGCCTATTCCCGGCACGTGGATGGTCTCGTCCTTTTCGACCATTGAGCGCGACGAACAGCCCCGAGAGCGCTTGATGGTTTCCGCCTGTGCCAGGGGTGTTCTCAATCCGATTGAAATGTCGCTGGTTACATTCTCGCCTCCCAGTCCCACGACCGCCGTATGCCGGATGCTCCCGTCGTAAAAAACCGCGACGTCGGTTGTACCGCCGCCAATGTCGACCAGCGTTACGCCCATCTCTTCTTCCTCGGGCGACAATACGGCGTAGCTGGATGCCAACGGTTCCAGCACGAGATCCACAACCTCCACACCTGCCCTTCGGATGCTCTTGCATATGTTCTGTGCCGACGTCACGGCACCGGTCACCATGTGCACGTCGGCTTCGAGACGAACTCCCGACATTCCAATCGGATTCTTGACACCGGGTTGATCGTCCACCGCGAAAGATTGGGGCAGCACGTGGATGATTTCACGGTCCATGGGTATCGAAACCGCCTTGGCGGTTTCAATCACACGCGCTTCATCCTGAGCGGTAATCTCATTGTCATTTCCTGAAACTGCGATCACCCCCCGGCAATTGAGGCTGCGAATGTGATCGCCCGCGATGCCGGCGTAGACCGCCCCGATACGTACATCCGAGGCCTGTTCGGCTTCTTCGACGGCGCGCTCGATGGATTGGACCGTCTGGGCGACATTTACCACGACGCCGCGTTTCAGCCCGTTGGAAGGGCTTGTGCCAATACCCGCAATCCTGAGCTGATCGTCTTCCTCCACGTCGGCCACGACCACACAGATCTTGGTCGTTCCAATATCCAATCCAACGATCTGATCCCCTCTGGCCATCCTCGCTTCCTTTCCGGCTACTGCATGACGGGTGTCTGAAACCGGTTCGCGAAACTCCTACCCGGTACCCACAACGACTTGATTTGAAAACCGGAGATCGACGTAGGACGGCGTCTGAACTCTGTGCGCTCCCGCCTTTAAAAACGCATCAAACCGACGGACCTGGTCAGTCGCATCTTCAAGTCGCATGAGAAGCGTCAGCCCGTCTCCCACCAGATAGACCCGCGCCTCCGTGGCGGAGACCAGGTTTACTTCGGAGACGTCGTCCAGAAACGCCGGCGCGTTTGACCGAAGCTGATCCAGGAATTCCACGAGGTGGGAAAATCGATAGACCCCCGGTGTGTCTACGACTGTTTCAATGCCGGTCACGATCGGCAGGTCTAACGGCGCCTGAGGCAGCGGAAAGAGCACGCCATCCCCGTCCAGCCCGTACAATCTCTCCGACACTGCGGCCAGCGCAAGCGGGCGCCTCACCTGCAGTTCGATGAGAAGCCCGTTCGGAGGTTGTCTCAGCAACATCGCGTCCCTGATCGAAGGGTCTGCCACCAACCGTTGCGTCGCCGCCCTAAGATCGGCCGCAAACAGATTGACGCCGATTTTCAGACCGGACAGGACCTCGACTTCGCTTTCCTTCAGGAACTGGTTGCCGACCACGGTAATATGGCCCAGACGAAACAGGTCGGAATCGGTGAGTGCCGAATATGCGTTCTGAATCCCGAAAAACAGCAATCCAACGAGCGCCAGAATGACAATCCACCGCAATACGCGGGCCGACGATCGCGGTTCTGCCTCCTCGTGATGAATCCGCTCACGTTCCTGCGTCCGTGAATAGATCGGTCTATGTCTGGACATATAACCTCCGTCGTTTCGTAAGAATCGGGCAATCCGGTTCCGCGGCCGGTGCCATTCGCGGGAATCCGTGGCAGGGACGTGTTGCGACACCCTGATTCACGGGTTCTCAATTCCCCGCTCGCCGACAACGCGAACTTCCATGTTCATTTCAATGCCAAAGGCCTTCCGTACTCTCTCCTGAACCGTTCGCACCAGCGAGAGCACATCTGCCGCGGTGCCGCCGCCGCGATTCACGATAAAATTCGCATGGACATCGGATACTTCCACATCGCCCACGGATAGCCCTTTGCATCCGGCTCTATCGATGAGCAGCCCCGCCGAAGTCCCGGGAGGGTTCTTGAAAATGCAGCCGGCGTTGCGCGCCCACAGAGGCTGGGAACTTCTCCGGTTGGCCAGCATTTCGTCCATGCGTGCCTGGACCGGTCCCGGATCGTCCTCCTCGAGAATGAAACCCGCCTCCACGATCAGGAATCCTGCCGGAAGGTCCGTGCGGCGGTACGAGAACGTTATCGAATCTCTCTGCAATTCCAGCGCGTCTCCGGATCGGAGGTCCAGAACTCTCAGCCACGCCGTCCGCTCCATGATCTGCCCTCCCCACGCACCGGCGTTGCCCTTTATTGCGCCCCCCACGGTTCCGGGAATTCCGCAGCCGAACTCCATTCCGGTACGCCCGGCGCGCTGGCAGCGTCTGGAAAACACCTGCAGGCTCGCGCCCGCCTGCGCAATGCCCAGATCCGATTCAACCGCCATACCCGATAGTCCGCCGGCCAAACAGATGACCAGCCCTCTGAAACCGGCTTCGCGCACCAGCATATTGGTTCCGCCGCCCACGGGCAACACCTGCTGTTCGGAATCCAGGACGAGTGGCACGGCAGTAATCAGGTCTTCCATATCCGCGGGCCGGAAGAACAGGTCCGCGGGTCCACCCAGGCCAAAATGGGTATGCTTCTTCAAGGGTTCATCAACCAGGAGTTCGCCCCTGCATCGCGCCCGGATTTCCCGGGCGAGCAGATTCCGCTTCGAAGCATCAGGCATCGGCCCGCGGCGCTCCTTCGGTCAACCGGTCAATGAGCCCGTATGCAACCTGTTCCACGTCTCCGGCGCCCATCACCAATACGAGATCACCCGGCGCAAGCGCTCTCAACAGGCCAAGTTCCAGATCCTGCAGGCCCGAGACACACAATACGTTGGAACAGCCGGCATTGCGTACATGACCTGCCACCGTCTCGCCGGTCACACCGGGAATCGCGTCCTCGCGAGCGGCGTAGACGTCGGCTATCCAGACCTGGTCGGCTTCACTCAGCGCCCTTCCGAACTCAACAGCGAAATCCCGGGTTCGAGAGTACAGATGTGGCTGGAAAACAGCTACCAGTCGGCCCGTCCATCCCGCCCTGATCGTCTCAATGGCGGCACGAATCTCGGTTGGATGGTGGGCGTAGTCGTTCACGATACGGACACCGCCTGGATCGCCGAGTACCTCCAGCCGGCGTCTCACACCCCGGAAGTTCTCCAGTCCCGTACGGATTGCTTTCCAGGGCAGTTGCAGGGCCAGGCCCACACCCACAGCCGCCAACGCATTGCTCACATTGTGACGGCCTGGAACCCGGAGGACAATATCCCCGAGTGGTTTTCCGCGATCGACCACCAGAAACCGACTTTCGAGGCCGCCCTGGAGCACGGACCGTGCGGAGATCCTCGTTTCGTACTCCAGACCAAACGAGAATACCTCAAGATGCCGAGCGTTCAATCGCCTCACGAACGGTCCATCGTAGGCCATCACCGCACTTCGGCTTGTCTGATCCAGAAACTGCTGAAACGCACGAAAGAGGCCCTCCATGTTCCCGTAAGTATCGAGATGATCCTCCTCGAGTGACGTTACGACTGCGACCTCGGGACGCAATGTCAGAAAGGAGCGGTCGAATTCATCGGCCTCTACCGCCCACAGCGTTCGTGAGCCGGGGCGCAGGTTTCTCTCAGGGCCACGAACGATCCCGCCCACCAAAACCGTGGGATCCAGACCCGCCGCCTCAAGAACCCCGCCAACCATCGCCGTTGTCGTCGTCTTCCCGTGTGTGCCGGTAACGCCTACGACCCGATGTCCTGCCGTCAATTGACCAAGAAGCGACGCCCGCTTGACCGTTGGAATCCCTCTCGACCGGGCTCGTTTCAATTCGACGTTTTCCGGTTCCGCGGCAGGAGTGTATACAACCAGGTCTGTGTTTTCTGCTGCCTCCGACGCATGTCCGATCTGAACGGGAATTCCCAGCGACCCCAACCGGTCTGTCAACGCGGAGGCCTCGCGGTCGGATCCGGTTACAATGCATTTCTGCTGAAACAGCAGTTCAGCAACCGCGCTCATGCCCACTCCACCGATGCCCACAAAATGAACCCGGCAACCCGGTTTCAGTTTCAACATGCGGCATCCATCCCCTGATGTTCTACCGCTCACCGCGCAGCAGTCCGCTGTGCGCCATTCCCTCCACCATCCGCACAGCCGCGTCAGGAACCGCCACCGCGCGGCTGCGGCGGGACATTTCCGAAAGAAGCCCGTTAGAATCGATCATCACGGACACTTCCTGCACCAGTCTTTCCGCGCTAAGTTCCGATTCGCGCACCATGCGCGCGGCTCCCGCTCGAACAACGGCCTTTGCATTGTATTCCTGATGGTTCTCGGCCGCGAGCGGCAGTGGCACCATCAATGCGGGCACACCCAGTTGCGTCATTTCCGTTACCGTTATTGCGCCCGCCCGGGTCAACGCGAGGTCCGCAGCGCTGTAAGCCACCGCCATTTCGTCGATGAATTCCCTGACGACCACGCGGTCTCCACAGGGGCGGGCCGCGGATGCCGCGGCGTCGTAACCCACCTTGCCGGTCTGCCACAGAATCTGATAGCCACGTTTCGTCAGTACCGGCAGCGCCTCCGCCACGGCGCGGTTGATTCCCATTGATCCCTGGCTGGCTCCGGTGACAAACAGCGTGACCCGATCGACGTCCAGACCAAACCGCCGGCGAGCCTCTTTCCTGTCCACGCGCCGCCATCCCTCCCGAATCGGGTTTCCCACGACATGCTTCTCACGGCCGCCTACGCGGCGCCTTGCCCCTTCAAATGCCAGATAGACCTGCCGCGCTGCCCGGGACAACAGGCGAACTGTGAGCCCGGGATAATTGTTCGACTCGTGCAGAACCAGCGGAATACCAAGCACCCGCGCGGCAACGCCCACCGGACCGCTGACATGGCCCCCCGTGCAAATCACCGCGTGGGGATGAAACGCGACGAGGATGCGGAACGCTGAACAGAGACCCTTAAGGAGCGACCACGGGAATTGCAACAGATCCAGATGGAGGCGGCGTTTAAGGCCTATGACCGGCAAGGTCTCCAGGACGTAGCCGGCACGCGGAATCAGCCTGGCCTCAACACCCCGCGCAACACCTGCGAATCTGATTATCGTCGCAGGGCGCCGCTGTCGGACTGCGGCCGCTACACCCAGCGCGGGCACCGTGTGGCCGCCGGTCAGGGTAACGGCAAACAACAGGCGTAATGGCATTAGAATCTGCGACCTCCTGTCCGGTACATTCTGACGGCACCGGTCCGTTGAGGAAGCGCGCCAGGGTCGGCCGATCCGCGCCGGCCGATGTTGATCAGAATACCCACGGCGAGCAGTGTGAACAGCATCGAAGTTCCACCGTAGCTGATAAAGGGAAGGGGAAGCCCGGTGGCCGGTATCAGTCCGGTGCATACCCCCATGTTTACAAACGCATAGACCAGAATCATGAATGTAATGCCTGACGCCAGAAAGAACCCGTGCAGGTCCGGCGCGCGACGGGCGATCTGAAAACCGCAACGGGCGAAGATGACGAAACAGACCACCACGGCAGCCGTGCCGAGCAATCCCAGCTCTTCTCCGACGATGCTGAACACAAAGTCGGTATGCGGCTCCGGCAGGAAGAGATATTTCTGAAGGCTCTGTCCCAGACCCACGCCGGACCATCCTCCGCTGCCCAGCGCCAGCAATGACTGCATGACGTGATATCCGGCGCCCTGGACGTCGTCCGTGGGACTGAAGAACGCCATCATCCGTTCCTTTCGATATCCAAGGACGAATACAACGATGAATAGCACCGGCAGAAGGACGATCCCGGTGCCGGCCAGGTGCTTGACCCGGACACCGGCCAGATATAGCATCAGCGTGCAGGTCAGGCCGATCGCCAGCGCCGTTCCGAGGTCTGGCTGGAACATCACCATACCCATCGCCACGCCGACAATGGCAATATGGGGGAGGTAACCCTGAACCAGGTCCTTTACCAGTCCCTGGCGCCTGCTCAAGGATTCCGCCAGATAGACCACGAGCGCGAGCCGCATCAGGTCCGAAGGTTGAAACGCGCCACCGGGTAATGGAATCCATCGATACGCGCCGCGCACTTTGCCGAAGCCCGCGATTTTGAAAACCAGGACAACCGCCAGTCCCAGGAAACCGATGGCCAGAAAGACCCTGGCGAAACGCGCCCAGAAGCGATAGTCAACCCGCATGATCAAGAGCATCGCAAGAAGACCGATCACCGTACGCAGCGCCGACCGCTTCAGGAAAAAGTGGTCGCTCTCGAAACGCACGTGACCCAACGCCGTGCTGGCGCTGTATACCATCACCAGGCCAAAACCCACCAGCCCGACGACCAGCAATATCAGCAAGTAGGTCTGCCGCTCTGCTCCTGAGGTCGACATATGTGTCTACTTGTCGGGAAAAGGGATCCCGAAACGAATTCCGGGAACGGTTGTCAGAAACCGGGAAAGTACATGGAGTACGGATTCGCAATCTACGATGACGACGATGGAAGCATTCACGCCTCGACGGCATGACTATGTTCATGGTTTTGTCGGGAACCCCAATGCTTCCGCGGTTGTCTCCATCGCCACGCCGCGAGAGCCCTTCATCAGTACAAGATCGCCCGGCTTGAGAAATGCCCTGAGATCTGTCACCAGAGATTCGCGGTCGTTGAATGCCCGCGATCTGTCGGAAGGCAGACCTCCCGATACGCCCCCTCGGGACACGTGACCTGACATGTCGCCGAGCGCAAAGATGGCGTCCATCCCCACCCCGGCGGCAAGTTCTCCAAGGCACTCGTGGCTCTGAACGGCCGACGCGCCCAGTTCCAGCATATCGCCCAGTACAGCCACCCGGCGCCCGCCCTCCGAGACGGACATCCGCGCCAGCGTTTCCAGGGCCGCCCGCATCGAGGCCGGATTGGCATTGTACGAGTCGTTCAGAAGACGGATTCCGTTCCATTCGACAATCTGGCCGCGCAGCTTCGAAGGCCGAAACGTGCCGAGCGCTTTAGCGGCCTGTTCAACCGGCACATCCAGTGCCGCGCCGACCGCCGTTGCGGCAAGTGCGTTGTAAACGTGATGCCGGCCGGGAACAGCCAGATGAAAAAAACGGCCCTGCAGAGAGAAATGACCGCAGCCCTCCTGGTCTATGACAAGTCCCTCCCCACGAAACTGACATATCTTCTCGATACCAAAGCCCAGGAGTCTCCCCTTTAGTCTTGCTCGCTCCTTGGACACGAACAGGTCATCGAGATTCAAGATAGCCATTGAAGACTCTTCAAGATGATCCAGGAGTTCCCCTTTGGCTTTGGCCACTCCCTCTACAGAGCCTAAAAACTCCAAATGTGCAGGTCCGATATTGGTAATGACGCCGATTGTGGGATCGGCAATTTCACACAGGTATTTCAAACCGCCGTGTTCGCTGATGCCCATTTCAATCACCGCGGCTTCGCAGGTCTTCGAGAGGCGCAGCAGGGTCAGCGGAACCCCAAGCCAGTTGTTCAGGTTGCCTTCCGTAGCCAGCACCCGGTACCGGGTGCTCAGCACGGCGGCAGCCATATCCTTGGTGGTTGTCTTTCCACTGCTGCCGGTAATGCCCACCACCGGAATCCGGAAACGCCGGCGGTACGTTCTTCCGAGAGCGCCAAGCGCCGTGCCTGGTGTCTCGACGACGATCATCGCTCCGGTCGGGCTTTGGCGTTTCCGGTCTTCAGCCCAGTGTCTCGAGACGACAGCCGCCGATGCACCCTTCTCGAGGGCATCTTCCACAAAACGATGTCCATCCCGACTTCTGTCTGCGCGCTCTCCTTCAAGTGCGAAGAACAGTTCCCCCGCATTCAACACGCGTGAGTCGATGCAGCCTCCAACTGGACAGATTGCAGGATCGGCGGCGCAAACGAGCTCTCCGCCCATTGCATCGGCCGCTTCAGCGAGTGTCATCCCTTCCATACGCAGCAATCCTGGTGAAGGTCCGGGAGTCTTTATCCCCTTGGCACCTGGAGTCCGGTCATACCCGGCCGCTCAGGACGTCCCTTGCGACCAGCCGGTCGTCAAAGCGGATCTTACGTCCGCCGATATCCTGGTAATCTTCATGTCCCTTGCCCGCAATGACGACAAGATCGCCGCCGGAAGCGTTTTCAATGGCCAGTGAAATCGCCTTCCGCCGGTCAACTTCCACGAGGTGGTCCGCACCGCCGACTCCCGCCACGATGTCTCTGAGAATCGAATCCGGGGCTTCGGTCCTGGGATTGTCAGAAGTCACGATGGTCAGATCGGACATCCGCGCGGAAATCCGTCCCATTTGCGGGCGCTTTCCGCGATCACGATCGCCGCCGCATCCAAACACGCAGATCAATCGGCCTTCCGTAAACTCGCGGGCGGCCCGAAGGACATTTCCGAGCGCGTCCGGCGTATGCGCGTAGTCCACAATCACGCTGAAATCCTGCCCTTCCTGAATGCTCTCGAAACGGCCAGGCACCTGTACGTCCCGGATGGCATCGGCAATCGTTTCCGCGTCGACATCCATTGCCAGCCCCGCTGCAATCGCAGCGGCGGCGTTCATCTGATGGAAACGCCCCCGCAGCGCCAGGTTGAGTTCCAGCGATCCCCATCTCGTTTCCAGATCCATACGGGTCCCGCGACGGTCTGTTTCCGCGTTTTCGATTCGTACGTCGGCGGTCGTGGATCGGCCGTATGACACAACTGCCGCGCAACAGTTGCTCAACAGGCGGCCGGTCGCCTCGTCGTCCGCGTTGACCACCGCACGCGCATCCGGGTTCAAGTTGTCAAAGAGCAGCTTCTTGGCGGCCAGGTAGGATTCCAACGAACCGTGGAAATCCAGATGGTCCCGAGAAAAATTCGTAAAAACCGCCGTATCGAACGCGATACCGTATACCCGGTCGAGCGCCAGCCCGTGCGACGTAACTTCCATCACCGCCGCTGGGCAGCCGCTGTCCGTCATTTTCTTCAACAACCGCTGCAGGTCGTGCGCTTCAGGCGTTCCGATGTCCGACGGCATCCGGCGGCCGCCCACCCGGGTTTCAACCGTGCCGATCAACCCGCAATCGCCGGCGGCTGCCTCCAGCGACGCGTGTATCAGCATTGCCGTCGTGGTCTTCCCGTTCGTCCCCGTTACGCCCACCATCCGCAGCTTCCGCGACGGCGACCCGTAGAAATGTTCCGCGAATACGCCCAGCGCCGCCCGCGTTGACGGCACCCGGACAACGGCTATGTCCGCCTGGGCCGGCTCTTCAACCACAACCGCCACGGCCCCCGCAGCGATCGCCTGCGGTACGAAGCCATGCCGGTCTTCAAGCTGTCCGCCTCTGATGGCGACGAACAGGTCGCCAGGTCGAACCTTGCGCGAATCCGTAGCGAGACCCGTAACCCGGGGATTGCCCGGATGAAGCCTTTGCGCTCCGGGAATCCGGCAAATGAAGTCGACCAGCCGCATAACATGGCTTTTGTCACAGATCGTTCGGAATTGGCGTGTGCTTCGGGCTGCACACGACGTTGCATGTCGTGCCGCGGGCAACCGGCATCCCGGCGCCGGGGGTCTGGGAGACGACTCGCCCGCTGCCCGAGGCGCTAACCGACAATCCTGACGATGTCAACGTTACCACAGCCTGGCGCAATGGAACTCCCAACACATTGGGCGTCGCGATATAGTCCCCGGTCTTCCCGGAGTCTGCTTCAGCGGCCTCGTGCCGCGATTCAAGGTTCCCGGTTGACCGGGCTTGAGGGCCGACCGACAATCGTGAGCCCTCGTGCACCTGGATCGGCTCGATACCTTGTCGATCCATTACCCGCTTCGCTACCTTGCGGGTCAATCCCGCCAAAACGGGCCTGGATGCCTTGTCGGCTTCGTCCCCCCGGGATTCAGCCACTGCCCGGTGTCGCATTTCCGTGTCCCGCAGACTCAGTATGCGTTGCATGATGCGGCTGAAAACCGGCGCCGCCACCTTGCTGCCCCAGCGAATACCCTTCGGGCCGTCCACGATCACGATACATACGAACTCGGCGCGCTCTACCGGCAAAAAGCCGATGAACGAGGAAACATACCGGTTTGGATCATAGCCTCTTCCACCTTCCTTTGCCCTTTGCGCAGTGCCCGTTTTTCCAGCCACGCGATAACCTGGTACCTGTGCGTTTTTACCCGTGCCTCGCAGAACCACCCCTTCGAGGATTTCGGCGATGTTTCCTGCCGTCTCCTCGGAGACGACGTCGCGCAGCACATGGGGCCGTTTGGACTCCCAGACACCGTCCGGCGATCGGCGGCGATAAATGCGCGGGGCCATTAAGCGACCGCCGTTGGCGATTGCGCCGTAAGCCATCGCCATCTGCAATGCCGTTACGCCGATTTCCTGTCCGATCGACATCGACGCCAGCGTTCTTCCGGACCATCGTGTCGGTTTTTTCACGTTTCCGGCCACTTCACCCGGCAGGTCTACGGTTGTCTTGTTACCAAATCCGAAGAGCCGGACATATTTATACAGACCCGCCTGTTTCAGTTTCCGGGCGATTTTCACGGTACCGATGTTGCTGGACTCTTCGACAACCTGCTGGACCGTCAGCCATCCACACGGATGTGTGTCTCGAATCACGCCGCCGGGAACCTGCATCCGTCCGAACTCACAAAAGATCCGATCCTCCCGGCGCCAGAGGCCTTCCTCCAGTCCCCCCGCTACAGCGACCACCTTGAACGTGGATCCCGGCTCAAAGATATCGGTCACCGCGCGATTGCGCCGGAACGCCGCATCGTATTTGCCGAAGTGATTGGGATCGTACAGCGGCACATTGGCCATTGCCAGGATTTCACCTGACCGGGGCGAGGTGACAACAGCAATACCGTTTACCGCCCGGAATTGCGACACCGCGGCAGCCAACTCCTCTTCGACGATCGACTGATAATCGACGTCCAGGGTCAACATCACATCCTCGCCGTCCTCGGGCATTCTCCTCACAACGCCCAAGGCGCCCAGTGCTTCGCCGCGCGCGTCCCGCCTGGACGTCATATCCCCGTGTTCGCCCTCCAGCAGCAAGTTGCAAGCCAACTCCACGCCTTCGATGCCCAGATTGTCGATGTCGGTGTACCCCAGAACCTGTCCGGCAAGCTCTCCCATCGGATAGGTTCGCCTCATCTCGACAATGCGACCGACACCCTTCGGCAGCGGATCCTGTCGCGTGTCGCTGAACACCTTTCGAGCCAGCCAGACAAAACGCTTCTTTTGCAGCCGTTGCAGCAGCGCGGCATTCTCCGCGCCATCGCGACCGGAAAACCGCACGGCGATGGAACGGAGGCTGTCCAACCCGGCGACCTTGTTGACAAAGAACGATTGGGCTTCCAGGTTCGTTGCGAGCACCCTGCCCTTGCGGTCCAGAATACGACCGCGGTTCGCCTGCAATACAGTCCGCTTTTCGTGCTGCCTCTTCGCACGGGCGCTGTAGACGTCACCCGTCCAGACCTGAAGCGCAGCCAGTCTGCAGGTCAAGATCAGAACGAAGATACCGCCCAGCAGGCAGATGGCTCTCTGCCGGCGAATGTGGCGCACTTCAATCCGCATGGTTCAGTTCTTGTGGTCGGAAAGAGCGTAGCGGCCCGGGTGTCGATTCAGGTAGAGGTTTTGCGGCGGTCCCTCAGGAAACACCATACCGAGTCTGTTTGCGGCGATCTTACGTATTCTGCTGCTTCTTCGGAGTCCCGAGACCTCCGCCCGGAGACGCTCCTGCTGCCGGAGAAGTTGCTGGTGCTCGATTCGAAGCCGCGAGATCTCGTCACCCTGCCGCACGGTCTGCGCCTGAGCCCACAGATAACCCAGAAGACCCAGAACCACCAGCGCCAGGGTAAGGAGTACGTATCGATAACCACCCGACGTCTTCACTTCCGTGGTGGTATTCATATGCGTTCCCCAAGCCACTCCGGTTAACCTTACAATCTCTCCGCGACCCGCAACGTCGCACTTCTGGATCTCGGGTTGCGCTGGCGCTCTTTCGGTTCCGGTCGTATGCCTCCGGGTGTCAGGACCCGCACCTGCGGGACCCGTCCGCATCCGCAAACGGGTAGATTCGGCGGGCAGACGCAACCCAGTGCAGCCGACCGAAAGACCTCCTTTACCGTGCGATCTTCAAGAGAGTGATAGGACAGTACGCCGACGCGTCCTGCCCTCGCCAACTTCCCGATTGTGTACTCAAGCGTTTCGGGCAGCTGGTCCAGTTCGCCATTTACCTCAATGCGGATCGCCTGGAAGATCCTGGCAAGGGTTTTCGTGGTTTGAGATCCCGGCGTGGTCTCAGAAATCAGCGCTGCCAGTTCGGATGTGTCTTTCAACGGCTCCCGGACCCGCCGGCGGCAAATGGCCCGGGCGATCCGCCCGGCGACGCGTTCTTCTCCAAATTCCCTGAAAATCCGGGTCAGTTCCTCCTGAGAGTAGGCATTCACGATGTCCTTCGCCGACCGGAGGGCGTCGGGTCCCATGCGCATATCCAGGGGCCCGTTTCGGAGGTAGCTGAATCCGCGGGAGGGCTCATCGATCTGACGGGAAGAAACACCGAGGTCGAAAAGCGCACCCGAGATCCCATTGACCTCCAATTTTTCCAGGACCCCCGGCAGTTCCCGAAAAGACGCCTCGATGATGTCCAGCCGGTCGGAGAATCGCCGCAGCCGAAGGGCGGCGGCCTGAACCGCCTCCGGATCCCGATCAATTCCAATCAGTCGTCCACGCCGGCCCATCCGCTCCAGCATATGCTCAGCGTGGCCCCCGCCTCCCACCGTGCCATCGACGTACACACCGTTCGGGGCGTTGACCACCTGAAGGGCCGTTTCCGGTCCCAAAACCGGTGTATGGAATTCCGCGGCCCAGGACATTGACGAAATACTAGAGAATGTCGAGGTCTTCGGCGAATGCTTCCAGATTCTCGCCGACGTCGCTCATATCCGCGGTGTATCGCTCAGGATTCCAGATTTCTATCCTGTTGCCCACGCCGCTGAGCGTCGCACGATCCGAGATTTCAGATGTATCGAGCAGCTTACGGGGTACCAGCAGACGCCCCTGCCGGTCGATTCTCGTCTCCGCGGCGCCCCCCATCACCCAACGTGCGATCTGCCGTTTTACCCTTCCTTTATGGCTCCCGTCCCTTATCTGCTGCAAAACCTGCTGCCACCCAATAGGATCGAATCCGGCCAGGCAGCCGTCGAACCACCTGGCAATGACGAGTGAAGTCACATGAGTAGGCAATACCCGGCGAATGGCGGCGGGGACAATCAGCCGACCCTTGTTATCGACGGGAATATCCTCATATTCTCCAATGAACAATGGCGTTTCGTCCGACATGGGTGGCGCTCGGAGGTTAAACAGCTTCTACATCGGCATGATCCACGATTGACAACAGAGGAGTTTCGAAGCCGCTCCCGCGAGGAACAGAATCGGGAGAAAAGCCCCGACTGACTTGCCGGGGCTTGTCCTCCTCAAGCGATGTCTTCGGAAACTTCCGTGTCCTCCCTAATACACCACTTTCCACCACTTTCCACCACCAAAATTAGGGCCAGGACATACAAAAGTCAAGGGATTTCTAGACGATTTTTCGCCATATCTTTAAAAAAAACAACCCCGTGACCATGTGTGCACATATACGGCAGAACCAGGCATCCTGGGAAAATGTGGTGGGTATGGAGCGGAAGGAACGAAATGAATACCAGATGTTGTGCAGAGGCGCACGCGCTTTCCGGCCGTTCTCTGCATTGCGGGCTGTTGTGTCTTGACCTTACCGTCTTGTCCGGATATCTTTCTCGAAATGAAACGGACGATACCAATGCTCCTGTTCTTCGGAATTCTGGCCTGCACGGCACGGTATGGATCCGCACCCGACGAACGCCAACTCGCACACGTCGTTCTCCAGGTCATCCACCTGCACCATCGGTATGCGGAGCATCCCGACAGTCTCGCCAGCAAGCGAAAGGCCGTTCTTGCGGAAATCGGATTCACCGAAAAGGATCTCGAACGGCTGACCGCAACATGGAAGTCGAATCCCGGAGCCCTGGAGGCGCTGACCGCCAGCCTGATGGACACCCTCGAAGCCGACAGCATTTTTGTTCACTGGAAGAAGACCGCGAAGAAAAGAACCACCGGCGGCAGGCGCAGGGCGGACCAAAAAAAATGAGGGCGGGTTCGAAAACCCGCCCTCATTTTTGCGCAATTACGAAGCAGACCGGTCCGGCTCAGTAGAACAGACCCCAGATCCGGCCGATGTCACCGAAGGTCACGTACACCATAAGTCCCAGCAGGAATACGAACCCGACCTGCTGGAGCCGCTCTTTCTGACGCGTGGAGAGGGACCGTCGCGTTATGGCTTCCACGCTCAGGATCATCAGATGGCCGCCGTCCAGCGCTGGAATCGGCAACAGGTTCAGTACGGCGAGGTTGATACTCAACATCGCCATGAAGTCGAGCAATGCTTCCCACCCTTCCCGCGCCTTGCTCCCGGCCATCTGGGCAATGCCCACCGGCCCGGCGATCATTCCTCCGGACACTTCACCCATGATGAGGCGCTTGATTAACGTAAATATGAGCGTGGTATAGCCCACGAGGTCGCGCCCGCTGCGTTCAACGGCGGTCGTAATCGTCACCGGCACCCGCGCCCTGGGCTCGTAGGACGGACCGATGCCGATCACACCTATGGTTCGCCCCGCGCCCTGCTGGGATTGAGGCACGATATGAGCCGCCATCTCCTCCTTTCCGCGCAGCCACCGGATCTCGGTTTCCAGCCCCGGCCTCGAGGAGATCTTCTCTCTCATATCGTCCCATCCGCTCACGGATTCGCCGGCGATCGACAGCACGCGGTCGCCTGGCTCCATCCCGCCTCTTGCAGCCGGGTACCCGGGCATCACCGATCCGGCAACGGCGGGCAGGAACGGATCGAAACCCAACTCCTGTCCGGGATCGGGTGCGGCTACCAGAAACACCACTGCCTCGCCGCGAGCGACTTCGAGGGCGACGTCCCCGTCGCCACTCGCGTTGTATGCATCGATCAGCCCACCCCAATCGTCCACCGGGGTCCCGTTTACCGCCAGGACTCGGTCATCCGTGCGCAGTCCGGCCGCGTAAGCCGGAGACGTTGCCTCGATACGGCCTACCTTCGTCGTCTGTAATACATAGTCCCCCAGCGCGAGGCGCAGTCCCAGTATCAGCATGAATCCGAGCAGAAAATTCATGATGGGCCCCGCGATCATTACCGCCATCTGAATTCCCCTCGGCTTCGACTGAAATTCCCACGGCGCCCGCTTGACGTCCGCACTGCCGAAATCCGACATTCCCGCTACCTTCACGTATCCTCCGATGGGTAGCCAGGAAATGCAATATTCGGTCTCGCCAACCGTAATGCCGAATGCCTTGGGCGGGAATCCCAGCGAGAACTGCTCCACGCGAATGCCCGACCTTTTGGCCACGATGAAATGACCGAATTCGTGGACGAAAACCAGCACGCCCAATACCAGAATGAAATAGAAGATGGTTTCCAGAAATTCCAATGCGCTAAACTCCTGTTGTTTCTGCCTATCTGTTCAGGCCTGCCACGGCCTCCCGTGCCTTCTCCCGCCCCCAGCGGTCCGCTTCGAACACCGCATCCAGATTCGACCCTGACGTATTATCATGCGCATCGAGGGTCCGGCGCACGACGTCCGGCACATCCAGAAACCCGATGCGCCCTTCCAGAAAGGAATAGACGCTTATCTCGTTGGCCGCGTTCAGTACCGCCGTCGCCGTACCTCCCGCGCAGCACGCCTCATACGCAAGCCGAAGACAGGGAAACCGCTCCAGGTCCGGCGCGTGAAAGCTCAACGAACCCGTGGACACCAGGTCCAGCGAAGGGACGAGAGTCGGCAGCCGGTCCGGATGGGTCAACGCCTGCTGTATGGGCAGACGCATATCGGGGCGGCTTAGATGAGCGGTCAGGCTTCCGTCCAGGAACTCCACCAGACAATGCACGATCGACTGCCGGTGAATCACGACGTCGATCTGTTCGACGTCGAGCCCGAGAAACCAGCGTGACTCGATCACCTCGAAACCCTTGTTCATCAACGTCGCGGAATCGATCGTGATCTTCGGTCCCATCCGCCACGTCGGATGACGGAGGGCCTCGTCAGGTGTCGCGCGGGCCATCTCGTCAATCGACATATCGAAGAACGGACCTCCGGAGGCGGAAAGCACGATGCGGGTCACCTGCTGAGGCGAAACTTCCTGAAGGCTCTGCCAAAGGGGTGTGAGTTCGCTGTCCAGCGGGATCAACCGTACGCCGTTGCGCGCCGCGAGGTCCGTTATCAGATGGCCGGCTACGACCAGCGTTTCCTTATTTGCAATTGCGACGTCTTTGCCGGACTCTACCGCCGCCAGGGTTGGCCGCAGTCCTACCCCTGCAACCAGCCCGTTGATTACCAGATCCACCTTTGAATCGGTCGCCAATGCAAGAAGCCCGTCGGAACCGTGCAAGACCTCCACACCCATCAACTCACGCCTCTCGCCCGCGTCTCTTGCGTACTCTTCTCCCACGCAGACCCGCTTCGGCCTGAAACGCGTGACCTGATCGCAGAGCAGATCGATGTTGCTTCCCGCGCTGAGGCATTCCACTTCGAACCGTTCAGGCAAACCGGCCAGGACGTCCAGAGTACTGGTGCCGATAGATCCCGTCGACCCCAGCAGCGAAACCCGCTTCATACACAAATCCCGTTCATGTCAACGGGTGAACGAAACTGAAGGTTCGTGTAATGCGCACTCGTCTAATGAAACAGGCGGAGGTAGAGATATACCAGAGGGTACACAAACAGAAAGCTGTCGAACCGGTCCAGCACGCCGCCGTGTCCGGGAATCAGGGCGGAAGCATCTTTGACTCCCGCGTTTCTCTTGATCATCGATTCGACCAGGTCTCCCCACAGCGCTCCCAGTCCCACCACGATTCCCAGTGCGATACCGGCAGGCAGGTTGTATAACTTCAAGACGTTGCCGCCGGCGAGCATTACCGCCATCGCCCCGGTCATTCCACCCGCGAAGCCTGCCCCGGTCTTCCGGGGACTGATACGCGGGAATGGACGTCGTTTCCCCCAAAGGCGCCCCGCAAAGAAGGCGAAAATATCCGTGCCCCAGATTCCAAGGAGTACCAGAACGGCAAACCACCTCGCGCCCGCTTCAGCGGGTTCGAATCCGGAATAGTTCCGAACCAGAAGCGCAAAGCCGGAAAGTAATCCGACATAGCACGTGCCGACGAAGGTTGCTTCGGCATCCGCCAATCGAAACCGGCCCTCCCTGTTTCCCAGTGCCAGGGTCAGCAGAACAAGGAGAATCACCACAACCGGAGCCAGCCAGAGTCGATCTACGAACCCGTTCAACCAGAGACACCAAGTCAAAGAGGCCGCAACCCCGACTCCCGTCCAGGGATGCAGCCCCCGCTTTTTCTGCATCCGGCAGTATTCCCACGTGCCACACGCGGCCACCGCGCACACGCCGATCAGGAGCGGTATTCCACCAACCCAGAACAGAACCAGAAAAAGCGGCCCGAAGACCGCCGCCGCTGAAACCCGGTGAAACAGATTCGACTGTACCGCCAAAACCACCCCTGCCTGGACGGAAGCGAGAGTTCGAGTGAATCCCGTTACGCGGGCTTCACTCCCGTCGCCGCGCCCATCCGCTTTGCAACCCCGTTCCCGGCGCCGATCGCCGAAGAACGGACCTGCGCGCTGGTCTTTCCGAAACGACGCTCCCTGGACTGATACGCCCGAATCGCTTCATACAGATGCTCGCGCCTGAAATCGGGCCACAAGACCGGCGTGAACCAGAATTCCGTGTACGCGCACTGCCAGAGCATGAAATTACTCAGACGAAACTCCCCGCTTGTGCGGATCAGCAAATCGGGGTCGGGCAGATCGGTGGTGTAAAGCATCCTGGAAAACAGCTTTCCGTCGATCCCGTCGCAGTTAACACTTCCCTGTTCCACTGCGGAGGCAATACGTCTGACGGCCTGGAGAATATCGCTGCGGCCATCGTAACTCATCGCCAGATTCAGCGTCAGCCCGGTGTTTTCCGAGGTCCTGTACATGGCGTATTTCATCGCATGCCGCGCCTGCCTTGCCAGGCGATCCGTATCACCGGTTGCAATCAGACGTACGTTATTCTCGAGGAGTTCCTTCAGTTCTTCAACAGCAACGTCTCGCAGCAATTGCATCAGCGAAAGGACTTCCGACCACGGGCGTCGCCAATTGTCCGTTCCGAATGCAAACAGAGTTAGAATATCGATGCCCAGTTCGCCGCAGGCCCGCACGATATCACGCACAACTTTACGTGCGGAACGGTGACCCTGGGTCCTCACAAGGCCGTGCTTCTGCGCCCAGCGGCCATTCCCGTCCATGATGATTGCCACGTGCCCCGGGAGATTGCCATCCGCCTTCAATTCATCCTGAATATTCACGTCGTGACGATCCAAGATTCCCTCTTCGCGTCCCTTCCCGGAAACATCCAAACACTCGGCCGAAGTCAGGCGATCTATCTTCCGGGACAAGACATTGGAATTTGCCGTTATTACTTAAAATTTCGGCATTTGAAATTTAAAAGCCCGCACAGTCAAAGTCAAGCGAACTTTTCCGTCTGACCACGCCTGTTCCTATACGCAATACCTGTATTCCATGCCGCTCACGTCTTGACATCCCGCCACCCTCGAGGTATAGTTATTAACCCCGACAGCGCGCAAAGGTTTCAAGTCGAATTGACTCCGATGCCATCCAAAAAGCAAATTCGAAATACCATGAAGAAACGCCGGTCCGAACTGTCGTCGCGGGAGGTTCGTGCTCGGAGCGAACGCATAATCGCGCGCCTGACCGGCCAGGAGGTCTACCGCCGCGCCGGATGCCTGGCCAGCTATGTTTCGATCGCGAACGAAGTCGACACGCTCATCCTCATCGATTATGCCCTGGATAGCGGTAAGCGGGTTGGGGTGCCTGTTGTCAAGCCGAACCGGACGCTGATCCACCGGGAAGTTCGCAGCCGCGCTGAATTGAAACCATCGGGTTTCGGCCTTCTGGAGCCGTCCCTCGAGGACGGCGCCGTGGTCCCGCCCGACGCGTTCGACGTCGTCCTCGTTCCCGGTCTGGCGTTCGACCGCGCGGGAAATCGCGTGGGTTTCGGCGCGGGATTCTACGACCGATTCCTATCGTTTGCACCCGCTTTCAAAATCGGCCTCGCGTACGACTTCCAGCTCTTCGACCGTCTGCCGGCCGGCCCTCGCGACATTCCGATGGACTTTGTCGTTACGGAATCCGGAATTCACGATACATCCGCGGTGCGAAAGACCGAAGTCGGTGAAGGGTAGACGCAAGACGGGAGAGGGGAGGAGAAAAAGACAAAAGGCAGTTAGAGGTGAGCCGGGAGCCGGGAGAAGAAATCCTTGCCGATCTGTTCCTCCTCTACGCCTCCGGCATAATTTGAAGCCCAACGAGGCGGGGCATCTCTAACCTCTTACGTCTCCCGTCTACCCGCCTTTCTTCTACCGACTTACGTCTTACGTCTCACCCTGTGTCTGACTGAACGGGCGGAATGAAGTCAGCTGGCTCCCTTTCTAACCGGACAGAGACCTGAAATGTTACTGTCACCCTCAGAACTGCGGCTTGTCATCGACCGGCACCGTGTGTGGCTCGACTCCGGAGGGGCAGCGGGAGAAAGGGCCGAAATGTCCGGCGTAAACCTGAACCGGGCGGAACTCCAGGATGCCAGGCTCGAGTACGCGGATCTGAGCGAAGCCATCCTCAGCGGCGTGCGGTTCCAGAATGCCGACCTTCGGGGCGCCAACCTCCAGCGCGCGCGACTCTACGAAGCCAACTTCCGCGGTGCAAACCTTCAGGACGCCGATCTCTCCGGCGCCCCCCTCCAGCGCGCCCTGTTCCGGGACGCGAATCTTAAGTGCGCCAATCTGGCGCCGGCAGACCTGGAACTCGCCGATCTGGCGAACGCCGATCTTTCCGGCGCCCGCCTGCAGAGGGCCACACTGCGGGGCGCGAACCTGCGCGATGCCACGCTCGGCGGAACGGATCTGCGGAGGGCGGACCTCCAGGACGCGAACCTTCTCAACGCCGACCTGGGAGGCGCCAAACTGCGGGGCGCAAACCTTCAGGGTGCGAATCTTCAGGGGGCCGACCTGAGGAATGCCGATCTGCAGAGCGCGAGGCTTCAGAATGCGGACCTGGTACAAGCAGACCTCCGGTGCGCGAGGTTTAGCAAAGCCCGAATGCAGAACGCCGACCTCTATAAGGCTAATCTACAGAACACAGACCTGCGCGGCGCCGATCTACGAAACGCCGTGGGCTTTACCGGCAGACACATCGAGCAGGCGCGTACGGATGAGACGACCAGGATCCGCGATTAACGTCAGATTTTACAGGTTCAGAATTCATGGAGTTGCAGGGGAACGGCCTGTCCGGCCACTTCCGCCGGCGTGCGGAGAATTGGCGGCGGCATGCACGCCAGATGTACGATCCGGCTTGTCTCGGGGTGGGTGAAGTGGAGTTCCCGGGCGTGAAGGTGGTATCCGATGTCTCCCGGCAGCGGCGCCCGGCCTCCAGCGGTTGGAACTGCCGGAAGGCCGCCGGAGCGATAGAGGGGGTCGTCAATAAGCGGATGACCGGCCGCGGCAAGGTGAATCCGGATCTGGTGGGCGCGGCCGGTGATGAGATTGACGCGGATCAGGCTTCGATTGCCGTCCGGGATGCGGTTGAGGACCCGGCATTCCGTCCGGGTCGGTTTTCCCTCGCTCGTTGCCGCGTACAGGTACCGGGTCGGGGGATAGGGTATCCGCCCGATGGGTACATTCACCGCAAACCGATCGGGCATGTCGGTGCCTTCGACGAGTGCGCGGTAGATCTTGCATATCCTCCGGTTTCGGAAATCATCTGAAAGGACTCGTCTCGCCAATTCGGTACGGGCGAACAGGACCACACCCGAAGTTCCCCGCCCCAGACGATGGAGGGGCGCGGGGCCCGGGGTTTCCGGATAGCGTTCCCGGACCCGGGCGAGCAGTGTGTTCCGAAGGTGTTGGCCGCCGGGCAACACCGGGAGGCCGGCGGGTTTGGCTACGGCGATTAAGTGCTCGTCTTCGTAGAGTAACGCAAACGAAACTGGCGCGTCCGGTTCCGGCCATGGCTTCCGGTGATAGGTGAGCCGCTGACCCGTGGAAAGCAGGGTTTCGGGCGTGGTCGGCCGGTCGTTCAGCCTTACTTCACCGGACAGGATCCGTTTCCGCCAGGCTTCCGCGGACGAGTGCGGATAGCGCCTGAGATAGAACTGAAGAACGGTTTGCCCTGCTGCATCCGGCTGAATGTGGTTTTTGTAGGTCCAACCGTGGTTTATTTCCGAGCTTTCGCGCATGTGTGAAATATAACACCGCAGATCGGCGCAATCTATCGCAATCGCGCCCGCGGGTGTCTGTCCGCGGGCCGTTCCTGTCGTCTCACGGACGACAACACCGATTTGTACTGTAACGTACGACACGGCGACTGAGGGTCTACGGATCGAGCGAAATCTCGACTGACGCGTCTCAAGTTGATGATAATTGGAACGATAGTCCATTTCCACCGTGTGCGGATCGAGTAAGGCACAGCAATTGCGGAACAGATCCCGACGAAATGGGATTTCTTCCACAAAACGCGGCGCGCCGGATCGACGATGTTCTCCCGGAGCGGCGTCCGTTCGCTGTAACAGGTTACGGCGGGAGGCCTGGTCGAGCGACGTGGCGCGACGGCTTCCGGGCGGGGGTCGCGCTGGCGGCCTGCTGCGGGCTCCTGTGCGTTTCCATGATCCCTGTTCAGGCTGACGCGGCATTCGAATTTCAGGCGGTGGGCGCCCGGCCCGGCGGGTTGGGTGACACATTCGCGGGTTGGGCGGAAGGCGTCGAAGGCGTCTTCTGGAATCCGGGCGCGGTAGCCTGGGGCAAGGGCGTCAGTGTCACGGGAGGCTATGAACGGCCGTTCGGTATGGCGGCGATGGATGCCCATGCGATCGGGACTGTCGCATCCGCCGGCAGGGTGGCCGTCGGATTGGGATACCTGGAATACGGATTCAGCCTGTACCGAGAGCGGACAGCAGGGCTGACAGTCGGCTTGCGCGTGGCATCCAGGCTGGGTCTCGGGTTGAGGATCCGTCGTATGCAATTGTCGGTTGCCGGCGGCGCCAACCGCGCCTGGACGGCTTTCGATCTGGGCGCCAGAATAGTATTCGGGCCAAAGTTCATACTGGGGTTATCGACATGGAATGCAGGCGGTAAGTCCGTGGATGTACTGGGCCAGGGTGGTACGGCGGGCGCGGGGTTTCATGTCGTACCGAATCTGGCGCTGCTCCTGGATGTTCGCAAGGAGGCCGGCCGGCCTACGGGGGTGAGCGCGGGTGTGGAATATATCCCCGCCCGCAGGGTCATGCTTCGGATGGGCGCCGGAGGGAGGGCCGAGCGATTGTCTGTGGGGGCGGGTGTGATTCATCGCGGCTTACGAATTGACTATGCGACACTGTATCATACTGTATTGGGGTTGTCACATCGGGTATCGCTGACGATGGGACATTGAAGGGTGCGCGATCTTGACACCGCGATGATGTTGTCCTATTTTTGATTCGCACCCTGTCCTCAGATCTCGGACCCCGGTGCAGCGTGCGGAATTTCGTTCTTTGAAGCTGTGTTAAAATTACCGGCGAGTTCCCGAGCGCGAGCGAAAAAGCAGCGGTCAAGGCGGGAAAATCCGCCCATATTTAATGTATCGTGGCTGCGCGCCCCTCGCCACTCTTGGGTGGGTTTGACCAACGCCGACCGACGCTTTTGCAGCCGTGCGAAGACCGCTGGGAATTTTAACACAGCTTCTTAAACAGGCGGGAAAGAGACGGATGGTTAAGAGGTTTCTCCGGGAGGCAGCGCTATTCGCGGGTTGCGCCGTGCTCACCGGTGTCGTGGGTCTGATCCTGCTCGATCGATTCATCATGCCGCGCCTGGTCCGGGCCGGCCAGCGTGTTGAGGTCCCTGACATCGTCAATCTCACACCCGAAGACGCCGGCCGTGCACTGTCTCAACGGGGGCTGAGATTGAAGCTGCAGCCCGCACGCTGGGACACGTCCATTGCCGAAGGCAGGATGGTGCAACAGAATCCGCTTGCGCATTCGCACGTGAAGATCAACCGGACGGTTTATGCAGTGCCGAGTCGCGGGGTCCGGCTCTACGAAGTGCCGGATCTCAGGGAGAAGTCCCTGCGCCAGGCCCAGTTGTGGATTGCACAGGCGGGCCTGGCCATGGGAGATACGCTTGAAGATGCGTCTGAAACTGTCGAGGAGGGTTTGATAATCAGCCAGGACCCGCGTCCGGGACAACAGGTGCAGATCGGAACACCGATAGCGGTAACGATCAGCAACGGTCCACCGGGCGAAATGTTCCCGATGCCGGATCTGGTCGGCAAGACACTTGAGAATGCCCGCGTCGCGTTGGAGGAAGCCGGGCTCCTGGTGCGGGATATCAGATATGAATTCAGTACCCAGCATCTGTTGAACGTAGTGATCCGGCATGTGCCCGTGACAGGTGAAGACGTGAAACAGGGGACGCGGGTGCGGCTGGTAGTGAGTAAATTGTGACGGTTGTCACTGCACACTGGTTTCCGCCTGAAGCCCCGCCCTTCGGTACCCCCTTCGTGAAAGTTGGTGGATATTCTCATGGTCAAAATCGCCCCATCCTTCCTGGCAGCGAATTTTGTCGTGCTCGAACGCGAGATTCGGGCCGTGGAAGCAGCCGGCGCGGACTATATTCACCTGGATGTGATGGACGGGCATTTTGTGCCGAACATCACCTTCGGTCCGATGGTTGTGGAAGCCATTCGCAAAGCGACGGCGTTGACCCTGGATGTGCATCTCATGATTTCCGAACCGGGCAAGTATCTGAGGGCGTTCGCGGACAGCGGGGCCGATATCTGTACTATACACGTAGAGGTCAACGCGGATTTGCACGCTCTTCTGCGGGAAATCCGGAGGACAGGAATGCGGGCGGGCGCCACGGTGAAGCCCGCAACACCCGTGGAGGCGTTGTATCCACTATTGCCGTCCCTTGATCTTGCGCTCGTGATGTCGGTCGAGCCGGGATTCGGCGGCCAGGCGTTTATGCCCGAGTCCCTGGAAAAGGTGCGGGAATTGCGGGCGGAGGTTGAGCGCCAGGGTGTGAATGCCGAGATAGAAATCGACGGGGGTATCGGGCTCGAAAACGCCGGACATGCCGTAGCGGCGGGGGCGGACGTGCTGGTGGCCGGATCGTCCGCGTTTCGCGACGGCAAGGTGGTAGAAAACCTGGCTGCGTTACGGCGTGCGGGACTGACGGGACTGGGGCAGTAAAATTACCGGCTCCAACAGTCCTGTAACCCGGCGGGCTCTGAAGCGGTGGACTGCCGCGGCGGCGCCTGATTCAGGAGTTTTTTGTTGCGTAAATTGCTGTCGTCCCGTATTTTTACAGGTCTGTTTCCCTTTTGACGATTAACCCCAGGTCCGCCCCATGTTCGATCATCTCACGGAAAAGCTGGAAGGGGTTTTCAAGAAACTGCGCGGCCGCGGCAGGTTGGCCGAAGCCAATATCGATGAAGCGCTGAGGGACGTGCGCCGCGCGCTTCTGGAGGCGGACGTCAACTATAAGGTAGCGAGGAGCTTTGTTGCCCGTGTAAGGGAGCGGGCGATCGGGCAGGAGGTGTTGCGAAGCATTACGCCCGGGCAGCAGGTCGTCAAGGTCGTGCACGACGAGTTGATTCACCTCCTTGGAGACGAGCACCAGGAGCTGAATCTGACCGGACCGGCGCCAAATGTTGTCATGGTAGCCGGTTTACAGGGATCTGGCAAGACGACACTGTGCGCCAAGCTTGCGAGACTCCTCAAAGGGAAGGGCCGGCGGCCGCTCCTTGTGGCGGCCGATATCTACCGTCCGGCAGCCATCGACCAGCTTTGCGTACTGGGCGCGTCAATAGACGTCCCGGTCCACCGTGCGCCGGAGGGCACGGATCCGGCGTTGATTTGCGCCGGGGCGGTGGACCTGGCACGAGCGGACGGCATGGACCCCGTTATTCTGGATACGGCTGGCCGTCTGCACATTGATGACGTGCGGATGGAGGAATTGAAGAAGATACGTGAAGCGGTTACGCCGGGTGAGATTCTGTTCGTCGCTGACGGGATGACAGGGCAGGATGCGGTATCGGCGGCGACGGCGTTCTACGAACAACTCAACTTTACGGGAATCGTCCTGACGCGCCTCGATAGCGATACGCGCGGCGGCGCGGCGCTGTCCATCCGGGAAGTCACGGGTGTGCCCATCAAGTACGCGGGCGTCAGCGAGAGAGTGGACGGTATAGAGCCGTTTCATCCCGACCGGATGGCCTCCCGCATTCTGGGTATGGGCGACGTGGTGACGCTGGTGGAGCGGGCTCAGGATGCGGTGGACGTGACGCAGGCGCAGAAGCTGGAGAAGAAACTGCGAAGCGCCGCGTTTACGTTCGATGATTTTCTGCAGCAGTTGGACCAGGTTCGCAAGATGGGGCCCTTGAGCCAGTTGATGGACATGATACCCGGTGCCGGAAAGGCGATGAAGGGTCTGCAGGTGGATGACGACGCGTTCGTGCATACCGAAGCGATCATCTTGTCAATGACTCGGCAGGAGCGGGTCAATCCCCAGATCCTGAACGGCAGCAGGCGCCGCCGTATTGCGAAGGGCAGCGGGTGCAGCATCCAGGAAGTCAACAGGCTCGTAAAGCAGTTCGGCATGATGCGAAAGATGATGAAACGGATGACGAGGATCGAGAAGCAGGGCCGCGGCGCGCCTGTGCCGTTTCCGGGTTGACGAGGCGTGTGTCCGGGATGGTGTCGGCGGCAGACAGAAACCGGGGCTGATTTCCCGCACGATGAAAGTTCCCGGATGTGTTGTTCATTAAACAGGAGGTTGTATTTTTGGTAAGGATTCGATTGACACGAAAGGGCGCCAGGAATGCGCCGTTCTACAGGGTTGTGGTCGCGGATAGCAGGTCCCCCAGGGACGGTCGGTTTATCGAGAGTCTCGGGTACTACGATCCAACCGTGAGTCCGCAGGTTGTGCAGCTCAATGCTGAGCGGGCGCGTCACTGGCTGGATCTGGGCGCTGCGCCGTCCGGAACGGTGATGAGTCTGCTTCGGCAGCAGGGAATTCTGAGCGAGAACAAGCTGCCCGAGGCCGATACGGGCGAAACGGACGAAGCCGACGCTGAAGCCGAGGAATAGTCCTTGTCCCCAGGTCCGGTTCATCGGGAACGATACGTCGCCATCGGCAGGGTGCTTAAGCCCAGGGGCCTCGGTGGCGAGGCCTTTCTGCATCCTCTCACGGATTTTCCGGAACGGTTTCAGGTTCTCAGGAAGGCGCTGGTCGAAAAGCCGGACGGGAACCGGGTGACACTTGGGATCGACCGGGTACGTAACTGCGGACGGCGGATGGCCATAAAATTCCTCGATATCGATACGCCCGAGAAGGTTGCGCTGTTTCGCGGTAGCGAATTGCTCGTTCCGGCCGACGAGGTGTTTCCGCTTCCCGATGATACGTATTATGTGTTTGAGATCGTCGGATTGAAGGTTGTGACGGAAGCCGGCCCGGAAGTCGGGCGTGTGGTCGATGTGATTACCCATCCCGCAAACGATATTTACGTTGTCAGGAGAGAGGATGGGGGCGAGTCGTTGATACCCGCCGCGAGGGATCTGGTTCGGATCGACCTGGCGGGCGGGCGTCTGTTCGTGAAGAGCGTGGACGGACTCCTGGACTGATCGCCGGGAAATGCTGCGGTGCGACTGGACAGGGTATATCAGCCCGTTGAAAGGCCCATCCGGGCTCGCCTGCGGAGCGACTTTATCAACGGACTGCCATGCATATCGACTTTCTCACAATATTTCCCGATCTGATCCGGGAAGCGGCTGCTTACGGTATTACGGGAAGGGCGATCCGTACCGGTCTGGTAGACGTCATCGCGCACGATTTGCGGGATTTTGCCAATGACGCTCACCGTACGGTGGACGATACACCCTACGGCGGCGGAGCCGGAATGGTTTTCAAGCCTGGACCGATCGCCCGTGCGCTGGCCGCCGTTCAGGACGCCGGACGGTCGCTGGAGCACGTGATTTTCCTGACGCCCGACGGACATCAGCTGGATCAGAAGACGGTAAACCGACTTTCCATCGCGCCCGGTCTCGTACTCTTGTGCGGACGGTACCGGGGTATTGACGAACGCATTCGCGAGTTGTATGTTACCGAGGAGATTTCGGTCGGTGATTACGTGTTGAGTGGCGGCGAATTACCGGCACTGGTGTTGATGGATGCCGTTGTGCGATTGATCCCGGGGGCGATGGGAGACGCGGAATCCGCCCTGGAGGATTCATTCCAGAACGGGATTCTGGATTGTCCGTGGTATACGAGGCCCAGGGAGTTCGAGGGGTTACGGGTTCCCGATGTTCTGCTGAGCGGAGACCATCAGCGGATTGCAGGCTGGCGGCGCCACACGGCCGTGCAGCGCACGCGGAAACGGCGTCCGGACCTCAACGAAAGAATCGAAGCCGGCGATGCGGCCGGCTCGCAAAACGAGGATGTTGGCGGGCGCGAGAAATAGCGGCGGCCGGTCGCGGGGTTTTTCCCGTGCATCAAGATGAATGGGGGCGACGGTCTTTCGCTCGAGAGTCTTTCATCGTTTCAGGAGTGTTGCCATGGATGCGTTGTTGAAATCCTTAACGGAAGAACAAATCAAGTCCGATCTCCCGGCATTTGGCGCCGGGGACACGGTGCGGGTACACGTACGCGTGGTTGAAGGCGAGAAGGAACGCACGCAGATGTTTGAGGGCGTGGTTATCCAGCGCCGGGGCCACGGAATACACGAGACCTTCACGGTACGAAAGATGGTGGTGGGCGGCGTGGGTGTCGAGCGGATTTTTCCGGTCCATTCACCTCGGGTGGCGAAGGTCGAATTGATTCGCAGCGGCAAGGTCCGCAGGACGCGTATTACCTATCTGCGCGAGCTGCAGGGGAAAGCCGCCAGGATCGAGGAAAAACGGGGCGTTTAATATACGCGACTGGTGAACCGGATGGCGACACGCAATGCGGGAAGACGCCCTCGCGGCCGCGCGGGGCGCAGGAGTCAGGCACAACGGGGGGAACCGGCCCGGAGTCCGCTGCCTTATTCGCGCAGGAACTGGACCTTTCTTGGCGCCGGCGTAGGCACGATCCTGATCGGTTACCTGTGTCTGTCCCAACCGCCCGTCGACGGCTTCCTGTCACTTACGCTGGCGCCTGTTCTGCTGGTCATCGGGTATTGCGTGCTGATACCTCTCGGCCTGCTGCTGGGCGAATCGAAAAAACCGACCGACGAGGCATCCGGCAAGTCCGTGGGCGGTTAGCTCAGCTGGTTAGAGCGCCTGCCTTACAAGCAGGAGGTCACTGGTTCGAGTCCAGTATCGCCCACCATTTAAGAACAAGGGATTATGTCGTTTTGACATAATCCCTTTCTTGTTGGTGTGCCAGGCATGGCGTGAAGCACCGGGAGAAGAGCCGGTGCCTGGAACCGGTAAGGGAAACCGAGCCGGGAAGTGTCTGGGAGGGTGAGAGTCACTCCAGGGGCCGCGGTGACGAGAACTCTACCCGGAAAAGCGTAGTGCCTTCCTACAACACCAGCTCGTCGGGCGGCTGGTAGTCGCTTTTGCGCGGGTCCCACCGGGTTCCGCATTTGTCGCTGATGACCACCCATTCACCCGCACTGAGGTTGCCCTGGTGGTGGTAGTTGAAGCGCCTGAGCCCTGCAGCTTCGGCGGCGTCCAGCAACATTTTGAGGTCGCGCGCCGACATTGGGTCGCCATCGTGGGGCAAGCGGCCGGTGTCAAGCCAGGGTACGATGCGCTCCGGGTCGTCCACCGAGGCCAGCGCCCTTCGGGTCTCCTGCGTGACCACCTGCTCGAAAAACTCCGGATTGAGGGCGCTCTCAAAATCGAGCAGATCGTCGCCGACACCTGGAAGGACAATGCCGAAGAGGGCCTGCACGACATCGAGGGTGTCGGTTACGCTGATCCCCGTATTCCACTCCAAAAGCGTCTGTGAGTAGCGATAGACCGTACCGATGAAGCCGTCGAAGCCGCGGTGAAAGAAGTAGTGCTTTGGCAGCAGGAAATCCATGAACCGGGCCAGATCGACGAAGTCGTATCCGCACAAGGGCGCGAAGGCCGCCGAGCGCGGGCCGCATCCCAGGCGCACCGGGCGCTTCAACTCGGCGGCGACGCCTTCCCGAATGCGGCGAAAATAGCGCGTCAACGAGTCTGTTCGGAACGACAGCCAAGCCATCAGGTCGGAATCGGCACCCAGCATGCGGTGGGCACCGACCAGTCCGCCCCTGGCATGTCCGCGGATGCGCACCGGGTCGAGATTGTGGAAAAGGTCCAACAGCCTGTCTTTCGCGGCCACCATGGCCTCATAGTCATACCCCAGATCCGCGGCCATCGGAGCCGCAGATTCCGGCAGGTCTTGAAAGAAGCAGGAGCGTTGGGCCATGTGATGAGGGGCGATTTCGTACCCCCACTCCGGCCCGTCCATCACGGCGCCGTCCGCCATTGGGAAGTGCTCGAGCGTATCGACCATGCGCGCCACCCGGGATGCCAGCGTCCTGTCGTCGTGCAGTTGGTGGCCCGTTCCCCCCGGACCCGCACCACCATCGGCGTACATGCAATACACCTGCATGCCGCGGTCCTTGGCGGCGTTCATCGTCCTTTCCAGCAGGGCCCTTTTCTCCGGCAGCTTCTGTTCCGGCGGCGACGGCGGTTCGACCCCGAGTCCCGCGTACACAGCCGGATTCGGATCGTAGGCCTCCGCCACAATGTCGCCGGTGGGAGCGGGCAAAGCGTGCTTCGAGAGCCTTGCCGTGCCGAAAACGAGCGGACCGAACACGACGCCGTCCACGCCGCCCTCAGCCCAGGCGTCGAGTATGCGCTCGTGATCATTCATCACGCTCTCCAGATCGCGCATGACATCCATCCACAGTTTCAAGTTGAACCTCCCCCTTGCTTCGCGGTTTCGCTTCCCAGGCGAAGGAACCGTCTACTCGAAACCAGTATACGGATATGCAGCTGTCCGCATATCGAAGGAAGCGCCCAAGGATTCGGAATCCGTCCCGCCAGGGACTGACACTGAAAGATGCGGACTCGGTTCGACGCACAAAACCATTTGCGCAACAACACCCTCTGTGCCGAGATTAACTGGACAATTACCCTTTGAGAATTCGCGAACAATGGAGATGGCGAAGGAGCGCATCAGACGGATGGGCTCCTTGTGGTTCTCTCAGTTTCGCTTTTTCGCACGTCAGCGCTCAGATGTCATTTCGGGGTAACCATCGCGGTACCACTTCACAGTACGTTCAACCTGGCTGCAAAAGTCCGTCGACGGCTCGAACCCAAGTTCCTGCCGGGCCCGGGAGATGTCGGCCAGGGTGTGAGCGACGTCGCCGGCACGGGGAGGTCGGCGTTCAAGCCGGAGTTCTCGTCCGGCGACCTGCTCGAGAACGTCTTTAACCTCAAGTATGGAGTGGGCTTCGCCCTGGCCCACGTTCAGCACGTCCGCCGCAAACCCTCGTTCCCGGGTCGCAGCCGCGATATTCGCATCCACAACGTTGTCGATAAAGCAGAAGTCCCGTGTCTGGGTGCCGTCGCCTTCCAGGAACGGCCGGTACGACGGGTCCACGAACAGAGCATAGGGCCACGCCGACAATACGGTTGAATAGGCGCCGCCGAATAGCGCGCCGGGTCCGAAGACGTTGAAATATCGAAGGCTCACCGCATCCAGCCCGTATAATCGGTGAAACAAATTGCACCACTGCTCGCCGTGCAGCTTCGCCAACGCGTACGGCGATTGCGGGTTCGAGGGGCAGGCTTCCGGTGTGGGCAGGACCGAAGCCTCGCCGCAGACCGCGCTGCTGCTGGCGAACACCATGCGCGTCCTTTCCGCCAGACCGGATTTGAGAATCGCATTGAGCACGGACAGCGTACCCATCACATTCGCTTCCGCGCTGCGTAATGGATTCCGAACCGAGTAAGGAACGCGTGGCTTCGCCGCCAGATGAAGGACCGCGTCCGGAATCGTATTCTTGACGAGTCGCGCGAACCAGTCCGAATCCACGACGCTGTGGGCGTGATATTGAACGCCGTGTACCCCGTTGGGAGGCGTTCCGGAAGACAGATCGTCAACACCGATAACGTCATGTCCGAGTTCCGTAAGACGACGGCATGTACTCTGACCGATAAAGCCGTTGCTGCCTGTAACGATAAACCTCATTGTGCAAACCTCGATTTCCGCACCCGTAGAAGGCTCTGGTGAAACAGTCCATACGGAGGCGCGACCGCCAGATACGATCATTATACGGAACACATGGCGAATGGTTGCATTCCGCCGCTGTTTGACCCGTTTTCACCGGCAAGACAATATACAAATCCGGCGGAAAATCGCAAAGATTGTCGGTTTAAATGTGACAGGTGGCCAACGTCGGGGAAGCCTTTGTCACGCAATAGTTGACGTTGATGTCAGGAAGGCGAACAGAATTCTGGAGGATTTCCAGTCCCATGTCTGACCAATTTACGAAAACTTTCGAAAAGCTCTGGATCGGCTTCCGGGCCCGCTGGTGCGACAGCCACGAACTGGGCGGGGCCACCGCATTCAGCCACGAGGAGCTCAAAGTGCCCATGCTGCACCGCGTCGTACAGATTGACGTGCCCGGCGCGATGGTGGACACGATGATCGACAGCGCCCTCGACCATTTCAGGGAAAGAGACTTCGATTGTGCGTTCACCCTGTCGCCGCTGGATCGCCCCGCTGATCTGGCCGAACGGTTGAAGAGACGCGGATTCGCATTCGAGTTGCAGGCAGTGGCGATGCTTTGCGACCGGGACGTCCGGCCCCTTTGCTCCGAATCCGTTGAGGTCGAGGAACTCGATCCGAGCCGGTACGGCGTCTGGGCAGACATCATGTGCCGCAGCTTCGATTTTCCGGACGGTGTGGGCGCCCTCGGACGGAAGGTTCTGGATATTCCGGAAGTAAGGTTCTACCTCGCGTACGTCGATCGCGAGCCAGCGGGAACCGCGTTGCTTTACACCAGATTCGGTCTGGGTTGTGTCGACTTCATCGGCACGTTGCCCCATTACCGCCGCAGGGGTGTAGCCTCGGCGATAACCGCCCGTGCGGTAGCGGACTCACAGGCGATGGGGAATCGTTGGACCGGGCTTGAAGTGGTGGCCGGCAGCGCCGCCGAAAGGGTCTACAAGAGGGTCGGGTTTCGTCCCGTCCACAACCGCCCGCGTTACGTCAGGAGTACGAGCCGGATTGACCGCGACCCGGCTCCGCGAACGGCCTGATGCCGCTATTCTGTCAGGGCGGTCAAGAACACGTTTCTTGCGAGTGGATATCGCCCATTGCTGTGGTCGTGGAATACACTATATTAATGTATATTTATATAGTCCTTGACTTGAAATCTGATAGTCAGTATCATTTCCGCTCCGGACCCTGACGTGAGGCGGACTTCTGTGTCGGCGAACAGTACGGTGGGCACATCAACGTGTCCGGCGATGTGTACGGCGCCGATCGTTCCCGTTTTCTGAAACGCCTTCCAGGCGGCTCTTCGCATCATCCAATGCACTGGAGGAAATTGCGTGGTACAGCAGACGCTGGTCAGTTTCTTCGACTTTCTCTGGATGTCCGGTCTGCTCCTGGCGCCCATGCTGTTGCTGGGGTTGTTCCTCTCGGGCCTGATCCATGTATTTATCTCCCGTGAGGCCATCCTCAGGTGGCTCAAGGACGACAGCCTGAAATCCGTTGCCGTGAGTTCGGCCGTGGGCGTCCCGGTGCCGCTGTGCAGTTGTTCCGTCGTGCCGGTGGTTGCCGAGATGCGAAGGAAAGGCGCATCCCGTTCGTCCTGCATGTCCTTCCTGATAACCGCGCCGGAGACAGGGGCGGATTCGATCCTGGTTACGAACGCCTTCTTCGGTTTCATTGCCGCGGTCGTGCGTCCCGTAATCAGCTTCATCACGGCCGTCGTCGCCGGCATCTTTTGCATCGGTCTCATACGCAACGGCCACGAAGAGACCGTGTCGGATCATGGCCACGATGAACACGAACACGACCATGACCATGACCACGGGCACGATCACGATCATGACCACGATCACGGTTCGCACGAGCCCCTCATTCCGGAAACCGACGACTGCTACGTGAGCTTTTCGCGATTGAAGGGCCTTTTCGTGCAGTGGTTGAAGAGCGTCGCCACGATGGCCGGACGGTGGAAATCCATTTCGTGGGTGAAACCGGCATTCTACCGTGAAGCTCTGGAGGCGGAGGAGGCCGGAAAGGCTTCCCCGGGAGACACGTCCACGGAGGGTCACGCGCTCGACTTCAAAAAGCTGGTGAAGCACATCTTTCACTACGGTTTTGTTGAAATAGCCGACGACATCCTCTTTGCGCTTCTGGTTGGCGTGGCCCTGGGCGGGGTACTCTTCCTGGTGATACCGGGCGACCTGATGACAAATGAATATGCCCGCTGGGTCTCCTATCCCGTGATGGTGCTTGTCGGCGTTCCTCTTTATATCTGCGCATCGGCCAGTACGCCGATCGCCGCAGCCCTCGTCGCCAAGGGATTCAGCCCCGGCGCGGCGCTGATCTTTCTGATGACCGGGCCGGCCACCAATACCGGTACGATCGCGATCATCGTCAGCCAGTTCGGCGCACGCTTCGCCACCATATACGTAGCGGCGGTCATCGCGGTGACGGTCGCCCTCGGTATCGTGATCGACGCGCTGCTCCTGGCCACCGGCCTGACGATTCCGGTGTACCTCGGCCCTTCCGAATCGCCGGCGATACAGTTCCTTCAGTGGGGCTCGGCGCTGGTTCTCATCGCTCTCATTATCTGGCGTTTCCGCGCGGGCGCGCTCCGCAGCGGCTGGGAGGACCTGCTGCTCAATATACGACCCCTGGCGAATACATGGACTCAGGCCTGGGAGCGCCTCACGCGCGGGCGTAACTTAAAGGGGGTCATATCTCCCGGCACACCGATGGGAAAGGTGCTCTGGGGATTGCTCCTCCTCCTGTTCCTGGCCAGCGGATTCACAGCCGTTCCTCCCAATGCGGTAGGCTATGGCCTGCTTCTCGGCGAGGTCTACTGGCGTGACATCCAGCCGGGGCTGAGCTATCTCGCCCCATGGCCCTTCGTCAAGGTCGACAAATGGCCGGTACGGGAAGTGAAGTCCATCCTTTGCGAAACGCCCGAAGAGTACGTGTCTGGCGATCTCAACCTGATTTCCCTCACCGTCAACGTGCAATACAGGGTCAAGGATCCCTACGTCTATCACTATCGGACGGAGGAGCCGGAGAGAGTCATTGCCGACGTGGTCAAGGCCCACGTGCGTTCCTTCATATCCGCCCGGGACCTCGAAAGATTGCTGAACGTCCACCGCGCAACGCTCGAAGATCATCTCACCAGGTCCTTCGACGTGGACGTGCACTTCGCAAATTCGGTTCTGAAAACCGTTGAAATCGTCAAGGTCAACCTGCTGGATGTGAGCCCAGTGGCGGAAACCATGAGCGCTTTCAGGGACGTTTCCAGCGCACAGGAAGACCGGGAGCGGATCATCGTCAACGCGCAGCGCTTCCTCGTGTCGCTGGTACCGCAGGCGCACGGAAACGCGGCGTGGGAAATACAGCAGGCCGACGGCGAGGCCTATCGGAAAGTCAAGACAGCGGCCGCTGAGGCCGATGCCATATCCACGGTCTCCAGGGCTGTCAGAAACGCGCCGGGCGTACTGAGGAACATGCTCTGGCGGGAGAAACTGGAGACGGCGTTGGCCGGAAATCCCAAGATCATCGTACCCAACAAGAAGAGCCTCGAAAAGGTCGCGCTGTGGAAGAGAAAGACTTCAGGCGTCAACCATGGCGCGCCCGCCGGCCACAGAAAGAAGAGCCACTAAGAGGTAGACGCAGACTTTTAAGGCGCCCAATTCATATCCCTGAAGGAGTGCCGCATACCGCGCCATTCGATTCGCGCCCGAGAAACCCGAACCGCAATGGGTCAGCGGGTCGATCGTTCACGCACGATCTGGACGTCCTAACTGACGAGGCAACGCAATGACGCTCAAAAAAGCCACGATGACCGCGGCCATCGCCGTGATTGTCGGCGCAATCGTCTACGACAGCATCTACATTATCCACGAGACTCAGCAGGGCGTTCTGACGCACTTCGGAAAGATTTCGCCTCCGGTGAGACAACCGGGGCTTCACCTGAAGTGGCCCCGCCCGATCTCCAGGATCTACAAGGTGGACCGGCGTATCCATACGTTGACCGATATCCCTCACGAACTGATCACCGACGATCAGAAAAGCGTTCGCGTGGACGGGTACCTGCTCTGGAGGACGGTGGACCCCATTCTGTTCGTCGAGGCGATCCGCACCGGAAAGAACGCCGTTGAGCGCTTGCAGGACCTCTATCTTTCAAGCAGCGGGATTGTCGTCAGCAACAAGTCCCTGGACGCCTTTATCGGGCTGGGGCTGGAGCACGAAGACCTGAACGAGGCATCACGGGAGATCCACGCCAGGATTGCGCCGATTGCGAGAGAAAGCTACGGCATCGAGGTCATCGAAGCGGGAATCGTGGAATACACGCTGCCCACGGAGAACCGACCGAGCGTCATTCAGCGCATGATCGCGGAACGGGCGCGCATTGCCGCCCGGTATCGCAGCGAAGGCGAGGAAAGGGCCCTGCGAATCGAGGCCCTGGCCATCAACGAACACGAAAAGCTGCTGGCCGACGCCCACGCGGAGGCGACTGCCATTCTCGGCAAGGCCGAGGCCGAGGCGATGGCGGTGCTGGGCAAGGCGTACCGGCAGGACCCGGGGTTCTACAGTTTCATCCGTGCACTGGACAGCTACGATCTTATCATCGACCGGAACACGACGTTGATGCTGCCGGCCGACAACGAGTTGTTCAAGTACCTCAACAGCAGGTCCACGCCCCGATAAACCGGGAGCCCGCGCGAAATGAGTGAACAGACATCATTGCCGCCGAGTACGCGGATCATCTACGCCGTATTCGATTATTACTCGAAACACCGGCGGCGAATCATGGTATGGACCGCTGCCGCGGTTGTGGTCGGTATCCTGGCCAGCGGGTTCTACATCGTCAAGAAGGAGGAACTCGGCGTCGTCCTCCGGTTCGGGAGGGTCGTGAATGCCAACGTCCGGCCCGGAATACGCTACTGTATTCCGATCATCGACGCGGTACACATCCGCAAGGTCAAGCGGGTCACCCGATACCGTGTGGCCAGCAAGGAAGGCAATAAGGTCAACTTTACCATATTGTCGGGAGACGTGAACCTTCTGGAAGTGGACGTCGCCGTCCAGTACCGGATCGACAACCTCAGAAACTTCCTTTTCATCTCCAGCGATCCGATCGCGATGCTGACCGTTTACACCAGGGAGGAACTGGTCGACGCCCTGGGCGAGAATTTCATCGACCTGATTCTCACCTCGAATCGAAACATCATTCAAAGCAGGCTGTTCGACCGGATTACCGCCCGGCTCGAGAATCGCGATATCGGGATAGAGCTTGTTTCGCTGGACATCGTCGACGTTAAGCCGATCGAGGAGACCATCGCCGCATTCCGGGACGTCAGCGACGCGTTCGCGGAGCGGGCGAAGGCGGTCAGCGACGCGAATCGCCAGAAGGAGCAGCTGATCGCGCGCAGCCGGGGACAGGGGGAAGCGCTGGTTTTGAACGCGAAAGCCAGGGCCCGGGAAAGGGTCGTGCAGGCGAAGAGCAGCGCCGGGTCGTTCTCCGCGCTCCTGGGCGAATACAGGAAACAGCCATCGCACGTCCGCATCACCCGTTATTGGGACCGCATGAGGAAGATCTTCTCCGAAGCGAGCCTGGCTGCAGTCAACCCGGCCAATCAGTCGGCCATCGACATCAACATGATTGACGGCGCCGGCGACGGATTCACGCCGGCGGACCTGGCGCTGGGGGAGCCGCCCACAGGAACCGGCGCGGCGGCCGGCAGGATGGCGCTGTCGTCAACGCAAATGCCTGATATACATAAAATAGAAAATGTCGACGAGGACAGACTCACGCTGGACGGCCAATTTCACAAAGTGCGCTCGGAACGCGATCACCTGGACGTGGCCAACCCCCGGTCGCTTATTTTCGACACCCCTTCGATATTCTCCCATAGCCACGTTGTGCGTGGCAAACGGTTCAGCCGGCAGGAGCAGGAGAAACCGATGGTGGAGGTGCTCCCCGAGGAGGATGCCAGGTCGACGACGCAGGCGACGCCCGGAGTCAAATCCGGGAAGAAAACGAAGGCCGGCCTCAAGCAGGGCAAGAAAGCGAAGGCCGCCGTCAAGCAGGAGAAGCAGGACGCGGCTGCTGGCAAGCCGGCAAAGACGGGGGAGGGTGGCGCCACGTCGAAGTAGATGTGACACGCCTCGGGAAGAGGGTAGCGAATGGCGGCACACATCGTCAGTGGGCTATTGTCATTCTGGCTCGCCCTGCTGCCGGTCGCAACGCCCGCGGCGGAGACAGGTATCAGCGATACGACGATTGTCTTCGGTCAGAGCGCTTGTTTCTCCGGGCCGAACCGGCAGTTGGGTTTCAATTATCGGGCCGGTATTCGCGCGGCCCTTCAGGAAGCGAACCGTCGCGGCGGCGTCAACGGCAGGACACTCAGGCTGATTTCCCTTGACGACGCGTATGAGCCCGATCTGGCGGCCGCCAACGCGGAGCGATTCGCATCCGAGAACGACGTATTCGCCGTCATCGGCGGCGTGGGTACGCCAACGGCGAAGCGCATCGCGCCGGTATTGAAATCGGCAAAGATACCCTTCGTGGGCCCCTTCACCGGCGCCGCGTTCCTGCGCAACGCCAGGCGGTTTCCAAACGTCGTCAACCTGAGAGCGGGCTATCTGGACGAGACACGGGTTCTGGTGGACCACATCCTGAGGAAGCGCGGCAAGAAGCGGTTCGGTATCATCTACCAGGACGACGCCTTCGGGCGTTCCGTCCTCAAGAACTACAAGTCGGTGCTCGACGGAAAGGGCATTCCCATTCTGGGAAAAACCGCTTTCTCTCGAAACACCCATGCCGTCCAGGCCAGCCTGTTCGCCCTGGCCAAGGCCGACCTGGACGCCATCATGATCGTCGGCGCGTACGCGTCCAATTCTGAAATTATCAACCTGGCGCACTCTCTCGGCCATAGATACATAATGGCCAATCTGTCGTTCGTTCTGTCCTACGAGTTGAAGAAGAGGATCGACGCACCTAGCGACCGAATCCTGGTCTCAGAAGTGATGCCCGACGCCGACGACACCGGGATGCAGGTGGTCAGGAGCTTTCATCGCGCGCTGGGGGCCGTCGAAGCTGGAGGCGGTGCGGAGGTCGGTAAGTTCGGCGTCAACGAGGTGTCACTTGAGGGATACATTCTGGGCCGTTTCGTCATCGAGGTGCTGGAGCGCATGGGCGAGACGTTGACGCGGGAGCATTTTCTGCTAACGGCATTGTCGTCAGGACCGGTAGCGATTGACGATTGGACGCTCGCCTTCGAGCCTGGGACCAATACGGGATCGCGCTACGTCCGGTTGATCGATCTCGGAGGAGATTGACCTTTGAAAAAGGTGGATGAATTTTCAGCCGAAGAAATCGGCGAAGAGTGGTTGAGGGAGCTCTACAAAGTCGTCCATATGCGGCGCGGCACGATGTTCAGGCTGATTACGGAGTCGGCCCGCCTGCTGCTTTTGGGCAATGCGGGCGGCGCGGCATTGATCATCGGATTCATGAGTTCGCCTTCCGGAGTGGAAGACGCGGCCTACCACTGGCTGGCCCTGGCGACGCTGCTCGTTTTTGCGACCGGGACCCTGGCATCCGCGCTCACGATGATTCTTGTCGCCATGGTCTCGGTAAAGGAAGCGCACAGCGCCGAAGAGGCATTGAAGAGTTTCGCGGATCGGGACATCGATCGCACCCAGGTGCTCTTTACACTGGGCGAACAGACGTTTCGGATCGCCGACTATTCACTGGTGTCGGGCGCGGTCAGCATTGGCGGGTTTATGCTGGGCGGGCTGAGCAGTATCCTGCTCCTCATGCTTTTCTTCTGAGTCGCAACGGGTCGATGCTGGCGAATGATAAAAGGGGGCAACCCGGCGCCGGAGATGAGGGTTGCCCCTGAAATTTTCCCGTGATTCGGCGCCTTGATCGTCCGCCGCGGTTTTTTGCGTAGTCAGTACCGAAACTGCATACCCGCAGGGAGTTTGTTACAGCGGTCACCCGTATTCCGGAACTTCGTTCGCCGGTGCTGAACTGCACGGGATGAAGCCAACCTAGGGTCAGGTCATCGTGGATTCAGAGAGTCTGCTCATCATATTAGGATATTCACTGGGCATCTTCGCCGTTTCCTTTGCCGGCGGGAAACTGGCCGTCCTGGGATCCATGACCCACACGAAAATTCAGATCCTGATGAGCCTCGTGGCGGGCTTTATCCTCGGCATCGCCATGTACCACCTCTTGCCACACAGTCTCGAACGGATCACCGGGCCGGGAAACGTGGAGAAGGCCGTCGCGTTGGTGGTTTGCGGCATGGTCCTGATGATCTTCCTGCTGCGCGTGTTCCACTTCCATCAGCACGACTTCAGCAATGAAGCCGGCAAGCTGTACGATCATCACGACCACAGGGACTCCGGCGGACAATCGGGAAGTCTGGTAGGGGTTGCAATGGGCCTGGGCGTGCATACCGTAACCGAAGGCGTCGCCCTGGGCACCAGCATGCGGATCAGCTCGCCTCACGAAGACGGAGGCGCGTTGCCCGCCCTCGGCGTCTTCCTCGCCATCCTTCTTCACAAGCCGCTCGATGCGTACTCCATCATCGGGATGATGAAGTTCGAGGGATACAGCGCGCGCGCGCGCGCGGCGGCCAACACCGCTTTTGCCTTGCTGTGCCCGCTGGTCGCTCTTGCCAGTTTCTGGGGCGTGGGGCTGCTCGGCCAGGACGACGGCTCGGTCATCGGCTATGTGCTTGCATTCGCCGCTGGCGTATTCCTGTGCATTGCGCTGAGCGATCTGCTTCCCGAAATCCAATTCCACAGTCACGACCGCGGCAAACTCATCGTATCCCTTCTCGTGGGAATCACTCTCGCCTACGGCCTCTACTTCGTCGAATCCTCTGCCGTTCATGGAACGGAAGCGCAGCACGGGCATTGAACCCTCCCGCTCTCTCCAGCTGCATTTCCGGGCAATTCAGATCAACCGTGCGCACTTCCCGGTGACGATCGTCTTCTACGCGAGCGCCTTCAGTCCCGCGCGGATCTTCTCCGAATATTCCTCCGTCCTTCCGGGCGTATACACGTCCATCGGCATCACGACCATCCGCGGCACCGCGCGATCGGCCACCGGCGTCACGCCCTTTCCGTAGCGCGCGTTGCCCGTGTAGTGGGGGCACCGGATGGGGCACCCCTTGCCGTACGCCAGGACCTCCGTGAAAATCGGATCTTCGGCGGCGGAGCGTCTCTTGTACCCGATCGAGACCGGACATCCGTGTTCGACCATGGTCTTCTGAAAACGCTCCACGGATATCCCCTCGCGGTCGCCTTCGAACCGGAACGCGACGGCGTGATACGCGTTGACGCACCCGTCCGCCACGCGCTGCGGCACCAGCCATTGGGTCTCCTCTGCGGCTTCGCAGTAGAGCGCCCCCGCTTTGTGGTGCGCCGAAATGATCCCGTCGGCCCTGTCCATCTGCGCCAGCATCACCCCGGCCTGCAGTTCGGTCATGCGGTAATTCCAGCCAAGGGTCGTCTTGATGATTCTCATTTCCAGCATTTTCTCGACCATGTCGGTCCGATCGGTTACCGCCATGCCGCCGTCTCCGCTGGTGAGATGTTTGGCCTCCTGAAAACTGTATGAACCGATCGTCCCCAGCGTTCCCAGGGGCCTGCCTCTGTACGATCCTCCGACACCGTGCGCCACGTCTTCGATCACGGGCAGCCCGTATCGGTCCGCCACCTGGAGAATCCCGTCGTAGTCCGGAGGGTTTCCCCACATCGGCGTGCAGATGATGGCGCCCGTGTGTTCCGTGATGCACGCCTCCAGCGAATCGGGATCCATATTCCAGCTGTCCTCATCGATGTCGCAGAACACAGGAACCCCGTTGTGATACATGACCGCGGCGCCGCCGAAATGGACCACGGGATCGCAAACGACTTCTACGCCCGGTCCAACGCCCGCCGCGGCCACAGCCGTGTGCAGCACGCTCATCGCGCTGTTCATCGCCACGGCATATTCCGCCCCCACCCACTTTGCGAATCGCTCCTCCAGTCGTGTCGTGAATTTTCCTGTCTTGCTGTTCAGCGTGCCGCTGGCGATTACTTTCGCCAAGTAGTCCAGCTCGAGCTGTCCGAACCGCTCCATTTCGACCTCCTTTGAAGCTGCATTAAACTACCCAGCGGTCTTCGCCCGGCTACAAGAGCGTCGGCGTTGCAGCGTGGTAACGCCGCGTTTTTCCACTCAGCAACCGACCAGATGCCAGGGAAACTTCGATGTTCGGTATACCTGTCGTCCCCAATCCAGATCGTCGGGGAACAAAAAGCATTTGCCGGCGCGAGGATCGATCGGGCTGCCGGCGGACACATGGTCCCGAATTGCCCGCTGGAGCGACGTGTCGCCGGGCGCTATTCTCAGGTCATCCGCCGCATTCCCGAACACCGTCTGCAGAATCGACCGTTCCGAGATGCCGCCGGGTACCAGGTAGAATTCCCGCATGAAACGCACCAGATTCGATCCGGACGGCAGCCAGTCTTCCAATTGCGTATCCAGCAACCACGAACCACAGAAGAACGCCTTGTACGGGCGTTCGGGAAAATGGCGAGGGAAGAAATCCATCGCGGCCCTGAAAGAGTCTCCGCAGGCGGCGTGGTCCAGCGGTATTCCGCCGGGAATATGAAAATACAGGACGGGGTCCCCCGGTTCGAGTACAGGAACCCAGTCGGCCGTGGCGAGCGTCACCATTTCTTCGGATGCGCGGCCGGTCGGAAGGAGAGGGTGGCCGGCAATCCTGTCTCCCGTGATGCGGAGCCGGGAGGTCCACGCGGCCGGGGCATCTCCGCCCCTGTGCCGCTGGCCGTCGCGTCGATAGGAGACGCCGTCTTCGCTCAGCGCGATGACAGTGGACGCCTCCCTGTGCCGATAGACGCGAAACGGGTCGTCCATCACATTGAACTGGTGTTCAAGGCGGCCCAGAGCGTAGATGTCTCCGCGGAGGAAATTGGCCAGCCAGCGCGCCGCGTGTCCGTCCAGGCCCCACCGGCCGAAGATTTCGCTGCAGGTTTCGCCCCTTAGATAAATCTGTTCCATGCTGTCCCGCACAACCCGATCGGGAATCCCGTGCGCCCGGTGCACCGCTCGCATTTGAGGAAACCGCGACAGCAGCACCAGCAGGTAGAAGAGACCTGCCAGTTCTCCCAGAGGGCCCGTCATACACGGCCAGTTGTCCGCCAGGCGGCTGGAATATCCTCTCACGTGGTATAGACACCAGTGGCAATGCCAGGCCAGCGCGCACAACGAGGGGACTCTCGCCACAAGATCCGCCGCGGCGACGGCAGCCTTCACGATGTCTTCCGGGAGATAAATTCCCCGGCAGGCCTCGCTCACGAAGTCCGTCGACAGAAAGGGGACCTCGCCGTCCGGCATGGCGCGCTGGGAGACCACCCACGACGGTTCGAGGACCTTTCGGCTGTGCACGATCTCAAGATTCAATACCACCTGGTTCAGATCCATATCCGCCTTTCCCGTTCTCAGTGCGATTGAGAGGCGTTTGCCCAGGAGTCTGATATTCTTCGCTCTGAGGCGCCGCAAATGGGAGATATTAGGCTATTTCAAATAAAAATTTTGAAATAGCCTAATATCTCCCTGTCTTCGCAGACTCGTCTTCTGATCGATTGATCTGAAACGCTGATTCGTTGAGGTCGCGCCACGGAACCAGGCTGCCCCGCGCCCGGCGCTGGTGTTCGTTACCGCCGTAAGCAACGAAGACGGAACCTGGCAAGGGTAAACGTGTGAGGTGTTTCTGTACGCGACGGATGCTGTCAAACAGGCTCGACGACGCCGTGTTGGCTGACTTGGCCTCGACAAGCGCGATGTTGCGCGGGTACTCGATGATGAGGTCGGCCTCGGCGCCGTTTCGGTCCCGGTAAAACGACATACCGCCCATTTCGCCCTGGTTGGTCCTGCTTTTTGCGATCTCCGAAACAACCCAGGTCTCGAAAATCGGTCCGCGAAGTGGGTGATTGCGTAGTTGTTCAGGTCTGCGGATACCCAGAAGCCAGCAGACGAGCCCTGTGTCGTAGAAGTGCAGTTTGGGCATTTTAACGAGACGTTTGCGAAGGTTGCCGTGAAATGCCGGCAGCCTGAAGGTGATGAAGCTGGTCTCCAGGATGCTGAGCCATGCTTTCGCACCTGGCTGGGATATTCCGCAATCGTCGGCCAGCGAGGAGAGATTGAGCAACTGGGCCGTACGGCCGGCGCACAATTCCACGAATCGCTGGAATGTCCCAAGATCTCCCACGTTGCTGATCGTCCGCACGTCGCGTTCGATATATGTGGCAACATAGGAGCGGAGCCAGTCGGATGGGTCCAGACCATCGTTGAATATGCGGGGATATGAACCGGCAAAGAGGGATTCTTCCAGATTCTCCGGAAACCGGGGGAACCGTTCGACTTCCTTGCGGGTGAGTGTCGGCAGGTAGTATACCGCCGTCCTTCCGGCCAGCGACTGGCTGACCGAGTCGAGCAGGCCGAGGTTCTGCGAGCCGGTCAGGATCCAGCGTCCGGGCGCCGGGTCATCGTCGATAATACCCTGCAGGTAGGAAAGCAGGTCCGGAGCCCGCTGCACCTCGTCGATGATGACGCCAGCCGGAAACTGTGCCAGAAAGCCGCGTGGGTCTTCCACCGCAAAGGCGCGAACGTCCGGAGACTCAAGCGTTGTATACCTGTGATCGGGAAATACGGCCTTGCAAAGCGTCGTCTTGCCGCTTTGCCGGGGACCCGTAAGCGTAATGGCAGGGAAGGCTTCCGCGGCCTTCTTGAGTCTGGGCGCCAGGTCACGTGTGATCATACCGGGAAAATAACGAAATATACAGGCTATGTCAATATCTAACTTTGAAATAGCCTAAAAACCTAAAATTGAAGATCGAGAACTGAAGATCGTGACGCGGGCCCCGTCGTGTCATGACGCCTCCCAAGGTCGGCAACTTCACGGATCAGGGAATACGTTCGAATCCACACTGGCGATCAGACTGTCGATCGCAGCGAGGTCGGCTACGGACTCCGCGAGGAGCCTGTCCGAACGTTGTCGACGTTGGGACGCCGATTCACCCGGCTTCAGCGGCAACTGTCTCAAGTGCAACGCGAAGAATACCCCGCTGAGAATCGCATCGACCAGCAGCAGGTACCGGATGGATCCGACCTCGGACTCGTTCATATCCGTCCCGAGGCGTCGTGTTTCCTTGCGGTAGGCTGCAAGATGACGCGCGAATTCTTCCCGCCAGGTTTCTGGATCGCGGGACAGGGGGCCGGCGATCGTCCTGGCCAGGTCGTTGGACGCGACCACGGCGTCGAACAGCCGCGGGCCTTCGCACAGCAGGTCCCAATCGAACAGTCCGCTCACTCTGTCTGCATCGAATGCCACGTTGCATAATCTATAATCACCGTGGCCCCAGGTCCGTTTGAGTTCCCTGTATGCACCTGAAGCAAAGAACGAGCCCAGCCGGTCGATCGCACGGTTAACGGCGGATGCTTCGTCCTTCGCCATTTTCGGGAGGCGCTTCAACCGCCCCCGGAGCCGGTCCGGATCCTCGGTGTACATGACGGGCAGCATTTCATCCCGGGCGGCGAGTCTCCCGTCGGTTCGATATTCCCCGGCCGCGGAATGGTAATGCGCCAGAAAACGCATCAAATTCGCGGTCTGAGATCCGCTCAGCTCTGCGGGAGAGGCGTATACCGTCCCCGGGATGAATCGGTGAACGGAAAGCAGCTCGCCATCCATCTCCGCGGCGACCCGCCCGTCGACGGTTGAAACCAATTCGTCCGCGGATATGCCGCGATAGCGCAGGTGCGACAGGAAGGTCGAAAGTCGTTCAATTTCGGCGATCGACCTTCGGACGCGGTTCGCTCGTATGACGAAATGGCCTCGCGACGTTTCTGCCAGATACACTTCATTGAGTACGCCGCCCGTCAGCCGCTCTGTACGGCGCCAGGAACCGAGATCGTAGCGTCGAGAAACCACGTCAACGATAAAGCGCTTTCGCCGGGAGATGGCCGTCATGCAATCGGCACGTGTCATATTGCAATCCGATGGGGACGTGATGGCCGAGACATCTACGTTATAGATATCCAACCGCCGGGTGGGAGGACGCCTGGATGAGCGAGTACGCGTGCGTCACACAGTCCCGTGATCGGACACGTGGATGATATGTGTTTTTCTACACCATGCCCAAGCAGAATCTGAAGTCGCCGACCGTGCATGGCACTATGGGATGATCAGTCGATACGTAGCCCGGACGGTGTGAGATTGTTGTGTGAAGACTATTGACTTTCGTGAGAATGGCCGCTATATTTTCGCGTGCGAAAGTATTAGATGAAGTGATTGTCCGATTGAAGAACGCGGTCTGCAACTTGAAAGCCGGGAAAGGAAATGCCGTGGCCGTGATCGGAAATCAGTTGGTGATTGTGTAAGGAGACAGCGGCATCATAACGGTACCTTCCGCATATATTGACGGCTACCCGACAGGCCGGCGTTACGACCGCGCGCTTGCCGACAACTATATCAGACATACGACCGTCGGCGACCCGCCGCTCGATCCGGTCATGGAGGAATTGGCCGATCTTCCGTCCCAGGACCTGCACAGGTTCATTAAAGCCGGCATTGACGAGGAGGACGACGTCATGCGCAGCGCTCCATCGGCGCTGCGCGATTTTTTCGACAACCTGGAGGATCCGCCGTGGTTCGATTACGAATCCTTCAGGCCGGGCATGCGCGCGTTCCATTCGAACACGACAAACATCCTGGTCGCATTTGTAACGGGCGTCCTGATCGAGGGGTTCGCGACCATGATCGCCAAGTCCTTCGCCACCACCGGACGCGTGTTGAACCGTTCGACGGCAAGAAGGCGCCTCATGCAGAATAACCGCCATCTCCTGGAACTGTTCTTCCCGGGAGGCTTGCGGAGAGACGGCGACGGATGGAAGTTGTCCATGCGCCTTCGGTTTGTTCACGCAAAAGTCAGGCACCTGCTGGCGAATTCCGACGAGTGGAATACCGAAGCCTGGGGTATCCCGTTGAGCGCGGCGCATCTGGGATTCGCCATCACGGTCTTCTCCATGAGACTTATGCAGCACTCGGTGGCCGTCGGGGCGACGCTCAAACAGGAAGAAAAAGACAGCATTATCCGCACCTGGCGGTACGCGGGTCACGTGATGGGCGTGCCCGAGTCCATCCTGTTTACCGATGAAGCGCACGCCCGGGAGATATTCAAGATCGCCCTGATGTGCGAGCCGGAGCCGGACCATGACTCAGCCACGATGGCTAACGCGCTGGTCGAGGCCATCCCGCTGACGGCGGGTATCGAGGATCCGGATGAACAACGGGACGTGAAAGCGCTGGCCTACCGCCTTTCGAGGTCCCTTATCGGAAACCGGCTGGCGGACCAGTTGCGATTTCCCAAGACCAATACATTCGGGGTGCTCCTGCTGTATCGGCTGAAGCAACGCTTGCAGCAGCTGCTGAAGAGCAAACAGTCGATCAGGTCGGAAAACTTCACACAGATGCTCGAGATCTCGGTGTACGACGAGGTTGGGCTGGGCGGAATGAGCTACAGGATGCCCGATCACGTTCGCTCGTCGAAGTCGAGCCCTTATTAATCGATTCCCGCACGGAGGATGACGTACACGTACGGGCGATGGACAGCGGGAGATTTATCGAATAGATGGCACGAGTTTTCCCGAATTCGCCGGTGTTGACGCTGTCGTCCATGAGCGGCGGCCAGGTCATCGCCGCTCCCGGCAGGGAATGGGGGCGGCGATGACGCTTATGCGCCAGGATCGATTCATAGACGCCATTCTGCGCTATCGGTGGATCGTGATCGCGGCGGCGACGCTTCTGATGGCGGCCATGACGGCAGGCGTCCGTTTTATCTCGGTAACAAACGACTATCGCGTTCTGTTCAGCGAAGACAATCCTCAGCTTCTCGCGTTCGACGCGCTCGAGAACACGTATGCCACCTCCAACGCGGCATTGATTGCCATTACGCCCAAACACGGCTCGGCGTTCTCCAGGGAAGCGCTCGGCGCGATTGAAGAGATGACCGAGGCGGCGTGGCGTACGCCCTTTTCCAGCCGCGTCAACTCCCTTACCAACTATACGCACAGCGAGGCATCCGGAGATGACCTGATTGTCGCGCCGCTCGTCGAAGATGCGCAGGCGCTGGATGACGCCGGGGTGGCGCGTGTTGAACGGATCGCGCTGGAAGCCGCAGAGATCGCCGGACGCCTGGTTTCCCACGACGGACGCACGGCGGGCGTGGTCGTTAACTTCGTCCTGCCGGAAAATCCGGACCAGGCCGTCGTTGAGATAACCGACTATCTCCGTTCGATCCTGAGCGACGCCCGCGCACGGCATCCGGACATCGCCTACCATCTTACGGGCGACGTTGTGATGAACCGCACCTTTTCCGACGCCACCCAGGACGACCTGCAGACGCTGACGCCAATCGTGTTCGTCATCATCATAGGCGCTACGATCGTGCTTCTGCGATCGGTCCCCGGCACGTTGGCCATCATCGCCGTGATCGTGTTTGTCGTCAATACCACCGTGGGGTTCGCCGGCTGGAGCCGCGTCGTGTTCAGCCCCACGAACGCGGGGGTACCGATCATTGTCATGGTGATCGCGATGGCAGACGCCATACATATCGTCACGAGTGTCTTGCTTGGCATGAGGCGCGGCCTGGAGAGAAATGCGGCAATTGTCGAATCATTCCGGATCAATATCCATCCTGTATTCATTACCTCAGTCACGACAGCGGTCGGGTTCCTCAGCCTGAATGCCTCGGATTCACCGCCCTTCCATGTATTGGGCAACTACGTTGCGTTCGGTGTCCTGTGCGCATTCGTGTTTTCAGTCACGCTCCTGCCCGCGCTGTTGTCCATCCTGCCGCTGCGGGTGTCCGTACGGGGTCCTCGAGATGTCCATTTCCTCGACCGTTTCGCCGACTTCGTCATCGCAAGGAGCAGAGTCCTTCTGGTCGTACTCGTACTGGTGGTCGCCGGCCTTGTCCTGGGCGTTTTCCGCATTGAACTCAGCGACAATATGGCTCAGTATTTCGACGACCGGTACGAGTTCCGGCGCGATACAGACTATATCATCGAGAATCTGACCGGACTGGACAAGCTGGAATATTCACTGGACGCGGGAAGGGAAGGAGGCATCACCGACCCGGATTACCTCCGGCGGATCGATGCTTTCGCGGGGTGGTACAGGCAGCAGCCCGAGGTGACTCACGTCCAGGTGTTTTCGGACATCATGAAACGGCTGAACAGGAACATGCACGGCGACTCTCCGGCGTTTCATCGTCTGCCTGAAGACCCGGAGCTCGCCGCGCAGTACCTGCTGTTATACGAACTGTCTTTGCCCTTCGGAAGCGATCTCAACGATCGCATCGACGTGGGCAAATCCGCGACCCGCATGGTCGTCACCACCCGAAACGCCTGGTCGCGCGACCTGCGCGAACTCGATGAACGCGCACAGGTCTGGCTACGCGCAAATGCGCCCGGTTTCGCGCAGGAGGCATCGGGGTTGAGCATTGTCTTCGCCCACCTGTCGCTGCGGAATATCAACAGTATGCTGCGCGGTACGATTCTGGCCATGGCGCTCATTTCGTTTATTCTGATCTGGATATTCAAGAGCGTACGGATCGGACTCCTTAGTCTGCTGCCGAATTTTATCCCGGCGATGATGAGCTTCGGCCTGTGGGGGTATCTCGTTGGACACGTGGGCATTGCCTCGTCAGTGGTCATTGCCGTGGTTTTCGGAATCGTCGTCGACGATACGATTCACTTTCTGAGCAAGTACCTCAAGGCCCGGCGTGAAGGGCGCCCGGCCTCGGAGGCCGTTCGCTACGCCTTCCGGACCGTAGGCCACGCCCTGTGGACCACGACGACGGTGTTGTCGGCGGGTTTTCTGGTATTCGCCACGTCCGGATTCGAGGTGAGTTGGGCGCTCGGCCTTCTTGTCACGATAACGATCGTCTTCGCGCTGATCGCCGATTTCCTGCTCCTGCCGACGCTGCTGATTGCCATCGACCGGAGGAATATATGAGCTGCCCTCGCAGAATGTTCGCGTCTTCGATGCCGTGGCTGATTGTCGCTGCGGGCATCGGTGCGCCGGCGCCCGTTCCCTCGCAGAACCCCGAGTCCGATGCAACCGGCCTGAGTATCGCCCGGGAATCCCGTTCTCGGGAGGAAGGTTTTGGCAACTTCACGGCGCAGCAGGTCATGGTGCTTCGCAACAAGCACGGTCAGGAGAGCCGGCGCCAACTCCGCGTAAAGGTCCTCGAGGTGCCCGGCGCCGGCGACAAGAGCCTGTTTGTATTTGACGAGCCTCGCGACGTCCGGGGAACGGCGCTTCTCGTTCACGCGCACCGGGACCGGGCGGACGATCAATGGCTCTATCTGCCCGCCTTGAAGCGCGTCAAGCGGATCAGTTCGTCGAACCGGTCCGGTTCCTTCATGGGCAGTGAGTTCGCCTATGAAGACATGACCGCTCAGGCCGTGGAAAAATTCACCTACCGCTACCTGCGCGACGAGCCGTGCGGCGATTTGACCTGCACTGTAACGGAACGCTACCCCACGGACAGGAAATCTGGCTACACCCGCCAGGTGGTGTGGCGCGACAGGGACGAGCTTCGCGTCCGGAAAGTGGAGTACTACGACCGCAGGGACGCGCATCTGAAGACGCTCACGCTGGAGAATTACGAACAATACCTGGGTCGTTACTGGCGTGCGGGGGTGATGAACATGGTCAATCATCTCACCGGGAAAAGCACGGTGCTGACATGGACGGACTACAAGTTCGGGACTGAACTTGGCGACCGGGACTTTTCACGCACCGGACTGAAACGGACGCGTTGATGCAGAACCGTATTGTCCTCCAATGCGCGCCGCTCGTCGCCGCCTGGATTCTTGCGCACATGTTTTCCGGCGATGCCGTTGCCCGGATCGAAACGCGGGAATTGACCGGGCGCCTGAGTATTCAAAGCCGCTGGTATCCCAAAACCGGCGCCTGGTCCAACCAGCGCTCGCACGGCAGTGGTGTCGTGGCCGAGCCCAGGTTCTACGTCGAAGACGTCCAGGGCAGAAGCTTCACCTTTGCCCCGTTCCTCCGCTTCGACGCCGGGGACGAACAGCGCACCCATGTCGATCTGCGGGAAGCCTATCTCCTGTTCTTCGGCGAGGTCCGCAATCAGGAATGGGAAGTGCGTCTGGGCGTCGACAGGGTATTCTGGGGTGTCACGGAATCCCGACACCTCGTGAATATCGTCAATCAGATCGACCTTGTGGAACACCCGTACAAGGAACCCACGCTTGGCCAGCCAATGGCCCATTTCACGCTGTCCGGAGACTGGGGCGCGGTGGAAGTGTTCGGAATGACCTGCCACCGGGCGCGCACTTTTCCGGGAAGGTCCGGCCGGCTTCGTTTCCCTCTTATTGTAGAGAACGAGCGGGTTGCGTACGAAACCGACGCGGGGCGGTGGCATCCGGAACTGGCCGCGCGCTTCAGTCGCAGTGCCGGTGACATGGACGTGGGTGTCAGCGTATTCGATGGCATCAGCCGCGATCCTCTGCTGTTGCCAGGCATCGACCCAGGCGGCGGACCGGTTCTGATACCGCATTACGAACGGATCAGACAGTTCGGGCTGGACGCCCAGCTGACCGCGGGACCCTGGCTGTTCAAGCTCGAAGCGCTGGGAAGGGCCGGCGCGCGGGACCGCCGAGGTGTGGAGGAGGATTACGTCGCGACGACACTGGGCGGCGAGTATACGATCTATTCCGTGATCGGCTCCGCAGCCGACCTGAGCGTGATCGGGGAATGGAACTACGACGGCCGCGGCCGGAATGCGACGAATATCTTTCAGAACGACCTCTTCCTGGCCGCTCGACTTGCGTTCAACGACGTCCAGAGCACCGAGGTGCTCGGCAGCATGATGAACGATTTCGACACGACCACGCGCGTGTTGACGTTCGAATTGAACCGGCGAATCTCCGGCAGGTTCTCCCTGCATCTGGAGGCGATTGCCCTTCTCGACGTCGACGCGGGCGACCTGTCCTACGCCAGCAGGCGAGACAGTTTCCTCGAATTGCACCTGATATATAACCATTAGCCGGTGTAGGACCGGGAACAGGACTCACATTATACCCCCGCATTGGAACTATCCCGGCTGGAGAGCGATCTAAATAACGGCGTTCAACTGATCGTCTATCTTCCGGGGAGGCCGTGATGGCGATTGATCGCAGGCGTTTTCTTTGTCAGGCAGGTACGCTGGGCGCGGTGGCGTTTGTGACGCCAGGGGCATTTGCAGAGGAACTGAGTCGAACGCCCTGGCAGACCGAGGGTCCCTTCTACCCGGACAGGATGCCGCTGGACGTGGATAACGACCTTCTGATCATCAATGACGCGACCACGCCGGCGGTGGGAGAAATCACGCATCTGACGGGGCGCGTCACCGATGTGAGCGGCCGACCCGTCGAGAATGCGCAGGTAGAGATCTGGCAGGTCGACAGCAACGGCGCCTACATTCATACCGATGCGCCTCGGATCAACAGGCGGGACCGGAACTTCCAGGGGTTCGGAAGATTCGAAACGGGCGCCACGGGGGAATACCGCTTTCGTACGATCAAGCCCGTCAGATATTCGGGCGCCCGGGCCGCCCACATTCATTTTGCGATTAACAGGAACGGACGCCGGGTCCTGACAACGCAGATGTACGTCAAGGGCAACCCGGACAACGAGCGAGACTCCATATTTCGAAGGTCCGGCCGCGCTTCACGCGATCTGTTGTCGGTTGCGTTCAAGCCGCTGCCCGGATCCGAAATTGGAGAATTAACAGCAAATTTCGATATTGTGATCGGAAAAACGCCGGAAGACCGTGAGGAGGGCCGCCGCGGCTGGCTGTGGTAATGGTTCGCCGGGGGTCCGGTCGCCGGTCACGTTCGCCGGGTTCAGACCTTCCTGAGATACCTTCCGGGATTGCCCACCCAGACCTCGCCCGCGGGCACGTCGTGGCGGATGAGGGTCCCCGCGCCCACCATGCTTCCCTCGCCGATCGTTGCGCCGATAATCGTCGAGTTCGTTCCCAGGAAACAGTTTCGTCCCACCCGTACGCTTCCCGAAAAGCTCACCCCCACCGCAAGGCAGGAGTAATCCTCGATCACGTCGTCGTGGGACAGTCCCACGTTCTGCAGGACGATCACGTGATCGCCGATGGTTACGAATGCGCCCACCGTCGTTCCCGCTAGGATAACCGATCCCCTTCCCACCGAGCTTTGCGGAGAAACGAACGCGTGGGGATGGATAATTGTGGCGAATCGCTCCCGCGGCAGGCCCAGTCCGGCCACCGTGCCCGGCCAGGCATGATAACTCCCCGGGCCGAATGCGAATCCGGTGATCTGAACGTCTTCCGGCAGGTCACGTAGCGTGTCGAAGTCCCCCAAGTGCTTCAGGCCGCCCTTGTTTACGGGTTTGCCGTTGCGCGTTACGTACCCCAGCACCTCGTAGGTCGGCTCCAGGACATTGATTTCCGTTACGGCGTCCAGAATGTCCGAATTGTTGGATCCGATGCCCAGAAAGACCAGTTTCCGCATACCGCCACCTCCTCGTGTTGTGTTCCGGCGACACGGCTTCCATCAGCTGTAAGCAGCCGCTATATCGCAACTGTCGACACCGTCACCCAATGCCACCTGCGCGAAATCCTGGCGGTATCGTTTCAAGATCTTGAACGTCGCCGATTGCCCGTCCACCCGAATTTCCTCCAGCGCCATTCCGCCGAATTCTGCGGGAATCAACCAGCGGAGATTTCCGTCGGTAGGCGCGCCCGAGGCAGTGAAGTTGAGCGTCTTATCGTGCCAGGAGAGTCGTTCCGCGCGCCATTGATCCCGCATCAGCCAGAAATCGCACCACTGATCGTAGGACCAGACCGGTACATTCCGTTCCGCGGCTTTTTCAAGCAGAACAAGCCCGTGCGCCCTCGAATATCTCACCCAGTTTCCCGGGTGAAGGATCACACCGTAGGGCACGTGGAACCGCTTGGCGCTGTCGTCGAGGATGCGGTCTACCAGGACGCCGTACATCTCAGGCGAATAGTGAAAGGACTTTGGCGCGCTCTCCTGGAACCAGACGTCGTCGGACAGGTGGGTATGCTGCTGGAGCACGTCGATCAGGCGCCCGTCAGGATGACAGAAACGCATTGGCATGGCTGCCCCCCTCAGGTGGTACGGGCTGCTGCAGCGGTCCCGCATGTAGGCCGAGCACAAATAGTTCGCATCCATCCGGATGCCCAGGCGCGCCTGTACCTCCACCAGTTCCATGTAACCCGCCCAGGAGAGGCAGTGATTGCGTACGCTCGTGGGTTTGAACCCGTACATCTCCTCGAACAGCCGGATCTGCCGCTCGAATTCGGCAACGCGCTCCGCTATCGGCCGTCCGTCCTGGGCCCGGAGGTTCGGGTGCGGGCCCACGTCGTGGTTTTGCCTGTACCGCTGCACGTCCGCGGCCGTCGAGTCTGTCCCGATGGGAATGATGTAGAGATTCATGCGCGCACCGGCAGCCGTTACCTCCCGGAATTCCTGCTCCGTAGCGGAAATCTCCGCTCCGTCCTCGTCGCCTGAATAGAGTACGATCGCGGTTGCCTCGCCGGGCAGATGCCAGAGCAGCGGGACGGGCGCCGGGACAAACCGGCAGACCAGTTCCACCAGCCACCGCGCCAGCAAATCGGCAAATGGAATCAGGCCGGTGTCCGCGGGCCCGAGATTGATTCCGATGGAATCGGCGCGCACGTTGCCGGCCACGGCCCGCTCGACCTGGCGCGGATCCCCCTGGCGGAGGGTGAACACGCACTCGGGAAGGTCAAAAGCGAATGCCAGGATCCGTCCCTTTCCACATGGCGTTTCGATAATCCCGACGGACTCTCCTTCGAATGTGTCCGGATGGTAGAGATAGGCGAGACCAACTCCCGCCTCAGATTTTCTAATGTAATGACCTGTCTCCCCGACAACCGGGAAGTCCTCGCCCGAAACCCCCCCCGCCGGATATCGTGCCGGACGCAGGCGAAGCGGCGCGGCCATGGCGCCCTGGTAGACCAGCCCCGCGGCGTCCGCCAGTTTGTCTCGGGGAAGGAACGTCACGACGGTGCCGCCGCGCCGCGCATATCCGATCAGATCCTCGTGTGTCCGGTCATCCCTTTCCGCTGCCGGGCAGACCAGTACGGGAATCGACGCGGGAGCCAGGGCGTCCAGCTGTTCCTGAGCAATCCGGTCGAAGGCGGGAAGCCCCCAGGTTGTAAAGATCTCGGCGACGTAGTCCGAGAGATCAGGCGGATGGGTCAGAATGCCGATTTTCATGGGTGATGACCTCCAAGCTTGATTCGGAGTCCGTTATTGCACGCCGAATATCCTTGCCGCGTTGTCCCACAATATCATGCGCTTCAACCCGTCGGGAATGTCGGCGTAGAGCACCCGTCCGAGTTGATAGGGGAATCCGTTTACGGGATGGTCCGATCCGTACAGGATCTGCGCGGGCGGCGCATGCCGGACAAGCCAGGCCAGCGTGCCTCGCGCCATTTTCGAGTAACCCAGATCGAAAAACAGATTCGGCCGTGCATGGGCGACATTCAGAAAGGGCTCCAGTCCCTCGCGGCTGCCTCCGCCCAGGTGGGCATAGATGAACTTCGCGTTGGGGAACGCGGCGAGCGTATCCATCAGGAACGCGGGAGACGGCCCGCGGTGGACATGGCAGAGCATCGGGCAGTTCCGCTCGTGCGCCGTCTGAAACGCGAGACGGTAGCGACGGTCCTCGGTCGACGTGTCGTGAAGCGCGCAGTGGATTTTGATGCCCCGGCAACCCAGCTCGTCAAACCCGCGCGCCATCTCGCCGGCCATCTCCGGTTCGTAGTTCGGATTGTAGACCGCGTATCCCACGAGCCGGTCGGGATAGGCCGCCACGCCCGCGCCGATGCGGGTATTTCCTTCATGATAGTCGGCCCCGATCGCGAGAAAGTGGCTGACCGCAAACCGTTCCACCCCCACTTCGTCCATGCGCGACACCATCTGTTCGGCCGACCAGTCGCGGTGGTACTTCGAATGAAATCTGCCCAGGTGGCCATGGACGTCAAACACGCGGAAACCGCGCCCGCCGCAGGGCCAGTCCGGTTCAGGTCCGGTCTCCCGTTCCGGGAGACCCAGCAACCGCCTGAGGGTGTTTCCTGCGATATCGGCCCGCTGGTTCTGCGAAATTCGCGCGCCCGTCAGAAGGCCCAGCGGACCTCCCGGATCCCAGGTCGGCATCCCCGTCCCGAACAACAAGCGCCCGTGTCCGAACCGTCCTGAAATCTCCTCCACGATCCGCGACTCCTGGATGTAGGACGCCTCGATGTAAATGTTGGGAAACGCATCCCACACCCCGTAAAGCGCCCTCGCGGTCGTGCCGCCTTCGCGAATCAGCACGAGCGGCAGCGCGGGGTGCGCTTCCGCGATCTCGAAGACCGCGCGCCAGTCCGTGAGCTGGCTCCAGCTCGTCCGCCCCTGGTCAAGTATCAGAGGGATTCCCGCTTCGACGAGAGCTTTCAGCAGCGGCCGCAAAATCCGTTCCAAAAATGGAAAACCGTGGACGCCCGGGAACATCCTGGCCGCACGCACGCCCTGGGCGCGCATCTGCGCCACCAGCTCATCAGGCTCGGGCAGTTCTCCGGTACCCGGTGGCAGAACGGCCCAGCAGGGGTGGAGCCGCGGATAGGTACGGGTGGCCTCTACCACGAAGGCGTTCGCATCCGCCGGATGGCCCATGGCGGCGTGGCTCGCGTGGACCAGGGCTTCGGAGATGCCCAGTCGATCCATCTCGGTCAGCAGCGCTTCGGGTGTCCGAAAGCACGGCTCGCGGTTCGTGCGCGTGGGCCCCAGCATGCAGTTCATGTCGAAGATTTCCATTCCGTTCTCCATTTCGCAGATTGCCGCTTAGAAGCTGTTTTAAAATTACCGGTGCGTTCCCGAGCGCGAGCGAAAAAGTGGCGGTCAAGGCGGGCAAGTCCGCCCATATTTAATGTATCGTGGCTGCGCGCCCCTCGCCACTCTTGGGTGGATTTGACCAACGCCGACCGGCGCTTTTGCAGCCGCGCGAAGACCGCAGGGAATTTTAAGACAGCTTCTTAAATAAAGATTCTGTTACCGATCGTTCCCGAAACATAGTCCACGATACACCAAACGCCAGCGCCGGTGGCTTCTCCCAGTATAATCCCCATGAAGAGCGGCCGTGTCCTGCGGTAAAGCGTCGCCCCTCCGAATTTTAACACCGTCGCCTTCATCCCCCAGGCCAGGAATACACTGAAGAAATAGGTATCCGTGTACCAGATCGTACTCAGAGGAAGCGCCACCGGGTGCAGGGGCCACCACCTTATACGCATCCTCAGCAGGGTCAACAGACCTGCAATACCCATCCCGAGTCCGGTATAAAGCATCCCTTTCGTGAAAACAGGACTCGGCTCCAGCATGCGCGTCCCGACGAAGGCATCGAACGGGATGCGCGAATAATCGCGAAAGTGCCGGTCCAGATTCAGCCCCCCGCGCGAATAGCCCAGGTCCAGCGTCATCGCACTCGCGGTCACCAGTCCAACCGCCATCGCCGCGCCCATCGCCCAGATCAGGCCGCGCTTCCGCCTCATGCCGCTGGACAGCCACAGCGCCCCGAGGGCGCGGGGCATCACGTTGCTGACCCGCGTCATCGTCCAGGCGTAACCGAACCCCAGCGTCACCAGCGCGCCCGGGCCGAAGGCCGACGAACCCGTTGCGCAGACCACAAACTCAGCCGGATTGATGGGCGAATACGTTGCCACGAACCCCGTCTCGCTCACGATCCGGGCCAGAACAAAAAACACCACGATAGACGAGAAGAACAGAAACAGGATCAGGGCGAGCGACATTCCCGCCTGGTGCAGCCAGCACCCCAGATATACCAGGCCCCCCAGAGTTCCGAAGACCGCCGCACGGTAGGAGATGACTTCACCGGAATCGTCGGCGGTTGATGACGTCCCGAACGCCCTGGCAAAGACCCCTCGCAGATGGCCGCGCGCTGTCCACGCGCTGTACGCGGCCAGAACCAGCATGTATCCCATCCCTGTCAGCGCGAGAAAGGACGACCCCCGGGAACTGAACCGGCCCACCATCCCGGAGACATCCGTATACTCCGCGCCGAAAACCGCCAGCGTCCCCCTGATGACCTTGGAGATGACGTTGAACACCCAGATGCTGAGGCTCACGTCCAGGTTCACAAAGTAGGAATACCCGAGAATTGCAAAGTGCATCCTCAGGGGTAACGGGGTCGTCCCCTGGAAAATCCACAGCATTGTCCCCATCTGGACCCGGGGTACCGTATGGAAATAGTGATTCAGCCCATTGATCGTACCGATCAGAAGCGGGACTGCAAACCCGGCCCACATCAATCGGTTCCTGAACAGGGGTCCCAGGCGCCCGGCATCCGTTTCCGTCATTTCCATCGGCACCTGGAGAATCGGAAACGCGAACCGCTCGTGCTCCGACCACTGCCTGCGGAATATTACGGCGATGCATAACAGCACTCCGAACAGCACCAAAAAAAATGACCCCCAACTCGCCAGGGGGGCCAGCCAAGCCAGCCAGGGCAGGGGGACGCTATGCGGAAGCCCCTCGTAGAATCCCCTCACCGCCTCGGCGTTACGGGGGGCCGTCCAGGGCAGTATATGTGGCAGTACGGCTTCCAGGTCGGGACGCTCCGGAGAAGCGTAGTAGGTCACGCCGGTCAGGAAGGCGATCAGCCACTTGACCATCCACAGGGCGGGCATCGACACCAGAAGCATCGAAAAAACACACAGGAGTTCTCCGCGGTTCAGTCTGTGCTTCGGATTCAGGACGACATTGCAGAAAAGGGTCAGCAATAGGAATACGAACAGGACGCCCCGGTCCACGAAATAGAAATGGAGCGACGTTCCCTGGACCACCATGCGGTTGTACGGGATGGCAACGGCCAGAAAGAGGCACAGAGCGAGCCCGATAAGGAAGGCCCTGCCCGTCAGTCCGTCCCGAACCTCTTCACACACCCTGCTGCGTTCGCCAGGTGTCCGATCTCGAAGGCTCTCCGCCGGGACGTCGGCCATCCGTCACGTCCTCGTTTTTACCGCAATTCCTGGATTTCGACAATCGACGGGATATCGTACCGTCGCAATCTCCTCGCCCTATCTCGAAGCAACAGCGGCGGTTTCACTCCGGGAATCCACATCATCGGGAGTTACCTTACTCTCCTCGAGAATGGTCTGGATTTCATAGATTGATCCACTGCGCTCCGCCGGAGGAAGCGGTAGCCGGACAGGGGCGTCGACCATGCGCGGTTCCCGTGTGGGTTCCCCGCGGAGGATCTTTCCGTTGAATTCTTCCCAGGTAACAATGGGTTGGACCAGCGGAAAGGCATCTACTGCGCAATACATATACAGCAGTAGACGCCGTGGCTTCCCGGAAGTATTCGGGGCGGATGCGTGCAGCGTCCGGACGTGGTGGATGGAGATGCCGCCGGCCCTGATTTCGATCGGGACGGCGCCCTTTCCGGTGAAATCCGGCTCGGTAACCGCGCCTGCAAAACGGCCGTTGAGGTGGTGATCGTGTATGCGCCCCTTGTGAGACCCCGGAACGACGAGCAGGCAGCCGTTCTCGACGGTCATATCGTCTATGGCGACGCCGACCGCGAGCAGATCGTCGTTGGTATGCGGGTAGAACGCCCAGTCCTGGTGCCATTCCACCGGGCTGCCCACCTCCGCGGATTTCATGTTGAGCTTGTCCCCGTTTGTCCGGATACCGGGACCGATGAGCTGCGCGGTGATGTCCAGGATCTTTTCGTGTCGCAGCCCGCGGGCGTACACGTCGTGGCTCCCGGACGGGTTTATGAGACGGCGCAACTGCGGGTTTTCCGGCGTATGGCCCGGTTCCAGATCGAATACGTCGGTGGTTTCGGTGACCTGCCTCGAAGCTTCGACAAACGCATCGGTGACCCGGCGAAGTTCCGCGACTTCCTCACCGGAAAGAACGCCATCCACGCCGAGATAACCATTGGCATGATAGAAATCAACCTGTTCCTGAGAAAGCATCGGTATGGCTCCTTTTGGATGAAGTGATCAGTCGATTATCGCTGGAAATATGAATCGTTAAGACAGCTTCTAAAGAAGGGACATATTGCCGACCTTTCCGGTGGCAAAGTCGATGAGGCTCCACGTGCCCAGGCAGACCGCCTCGCCCAGGATGATCCCGATAAAGAACGGCCTGGTCTTACGGTACAGGGTCGCCCCGCCGAACTTCATCACGAGCGCCTTGATGCCCCACGCCAGAAAGATACTGAAATAATAGTGTTCTGTCATCCATATCGTGCTTACAGGTAGGGCGATCGGGTGGATGGGCCACCATGACAGGCGCGTTCGCAGGACCATGAACAGAGCGGCAAGACCCAGTCCCAGTCCGGTATATGCGAATCCCCTGTAGAACACCGGGCTGGGATCCAGCAGCCGGCGTCCCACGTATTCGTCGAACGGCAACGCGGCGTCGTTCACGTCGCGGAACCAGTAGTCGAGGTTTCGGCCCCCGTGCGTGTATCCGAGATCCAGTGTGGTATGGCTGGCGACAACCAGCCCCACGGCCAGGGCGGCCCCCATCGCCCAGATCAGTCCCCGCGTCCGTCCCATTTCCCGCGCCAACCTGAGCGCCGCCGAGGCGCGTGGCATCAGCGTGTTCAGCCGGGTCATCGACCACACGTAACCCACGCCCGCGGTTACCAGACCGGTGGGACCGAACGCCGAAGAACCCACCGCGCATACGACGAACTCCGACGGGTTCAGCGGCGAATAGGTCGCGGCATAGCCGGTTTCGCTGACGATTCTCGCCAGGACGAGAAAGACGACAAAGGAGGCGATAAACAGGAGTGCGATTACATGCGGCGGCAGTCCCGCCTGGTAGAGCCAGCATCCCAGATACAGTGTGCCCATCAAGACACAGGCCACCGCCGTCCGGTAGGGTAGCACCTCCTCCGAATCGACAAGATGTGACGGGCGTCCCAGCACCTTCGTCCAGACGGCTTTCAGGTGGCCCCGGGCAATCCACAGGCTGTACCCGGCCAGCGCCAGCATGTACCCCATGCCCATGAATGCCAGGAACTCCGACCCCTGGGAGCTGTGCCGCCCCACCATCCCGGATACGCCGTAGCGTTCCGCACCCAGCATTGCAGACACGCCGTTTATGCATTTGGCGATAACGTTCAGGAGCCAGATGCTGAGACTCACGTCCAGGTTCACGAAGTAAGCATAACCCAGCAGCGCGAAGTTGAGCCTGATTGACATCGGTATTGCACGCCGGAAGATCCAGATCACCGCGCGCAGGCTTATCCGGGGCAGTGTGTGGTAATAGCTGTGCAGCGCGTTCACCGAACCGATGGCGAACGGAATCGCAAAACCCGACCACATCAACCGGCCGCGGAACAGCGGTCCGATCCAACCGTCGCCGCGTTCGCCCATCGCAAGGGGAACCTGCATGATGGGGAAGGCGAATCGCTCGTGTTCCTCCCACTGTTTTCTGAGGATCACCGCCACGCAGCCCAGCACCACGAACAGAGCGACCAGGAATGAGCCCCAGCTCCACAGAGGGACCACCCACGCCCACCAGGGCACGGAACCGCCCTTCGGCAATCCTTCGTACAGCCATCTGACGGGCTCGGCGTCCAGCACCGCGAGCCACGGCAGGGAGTAGGGCAGGACAGCCTCCAGGTGCCGCATCTCCGGAGACGCATAGTAGGTTACGCCCGTCATGAACCCGAGCAATGCCTTGGTCATCGCCCATGCGGGCATCAGGAGCAGCAGCATTGCATAGATGGCCAGCAACTCGCCCCGGCCCAGGGCGTAGCGGCGTTTCAGGAGGCCGAGCAGCGGGTTGAGCAGGACGACCAGACAGAAAAAGAGGAAGAGCACGCCCCGGTCCAGAAAGTACCAGCCCATAAAGGGGCCCTGGACCACCATCCTGTTGTATGTCAGCCAGATTCCAAGAAGAGCGCACAGTCCGAGGCCGATCAGGAACGCCCGGGGCGACAACCCGTCTTTCGCATTCGCGTCCGGTATTCCGAAATCCCGCGGGCCCGTTCGGGGATTCAATGCCATCTTCCCGCCACCTCCATACCGTCATGGGAAAACGCTCAGAAGCTGTTTTAAAATTCCTGGTGAGTCCCGAGCGCGAGCGAAAATGTGTCGGTCAAGGCGGGCAAATCCGCCTAAGAGAGGCGAGGGGCGCGCAGCCTCGATACATTGGATACGGGTGGGTTTGCCCAACGCAGACCGACGCCTTTGCAGCCGCGCGAAGACCGCTGGGGGTTTTAAGACAGCTTCTCAGCCTTCCATCCTTACGTGGATCGCCAGGAGGTCGCAATCGCCGGGAATATCCAGCGGTATCCGTATCGTTCCGCCGTTAGCCGATGTAATGCGGTCATTCCAGTTCGCGCCGGACCAGATCTCGTTGACGTCGTGCGCGCTTTTTCCATCGGGAAGGACGATCTCAAGGGCTGTCTCGCTCCTTACAGGTGTATACGGAAAAACGACGGCCAGCAGCGAATCGCTGTCATTGACCATCGGGAGCAACTCGATGGTGGGCACGGCCCGCCGGTCGGTCGGCCGCAGCGTTCGGTATTCGTCCACGGGTGGAAAGGGAGTCAGCCGCGCCAGGGGCCGTCGGCCGGCCGCCCAGAGGATCAATCTTCTCAGCAACGCCACGTTGGACGTCTCCTCCAGAAAGGACATTCCTGGAACACTGCCGGTATATTTCACGGCAGGCATGCCCGCCAGCCAGGCCTCCCGCCGGGATCCCTCCTCGACCAGCACCAGGGCCGGCCGGCCATCCACGGTCCCCAGCACCTGGCCCTCCGGATACCCGCCGTCCACCCGGGTTGTCAGGATCACAGGATGTTCCAGTCCCTCCGTAAGCGGATGGTTGCGCGAGAGGTCGACTTCAAAGATGCCCGACTCGATCTCCCATGGCAGCTTGCACGCGCCATTCCCTTCCCAGGGAGCGGCCGGCCGGTTGCCGATCCACAGCAGCCCCTCTCCGCGTTCCGCAACCGCGTTGACAACATCGAGCTGGGACTGCGTGAGGCAATGCGCCTCGGGGAGGATGACCGGGCCGCTCAGTTGATCGCCGGCGTCGTCCAGCCGCTGGTCCCAGAACCAGCGCCATGGCAGGCCGGTACGATAGACCATATCTACAATTGGGAGCAACCCATGATGTCCCCAGTTGGACTCGTAGTGGCCGGTGATCTCGGACTGCTGGGGCATGATCATCGTGGCGAAGCTGTAGGGGCGGTGGGACGCGAACATCGGCAGGAGTCGCCGGGTCTCGTCGAAGCCTTCGAAGTACCCGGGGATGATCTTCATCTGCTCGTAGGTAAACGGCATCACCAGGTCCGCGCCGAGCGCGAACGGCACCACGCCGGCCAGGAGGCCGTCCTGCCTGCCCATCGGAACGGCCTGCTCGGGCGGCATAAAGCCCTGCGGATAGATATCCACCTGCCGATCCATACAGGCACCCATCAGGCTTCTGGTCGTCTCCGAAAGGATCCTGCGGTGGGGACGGTGCAGGATGAGGTCGTCGTGATTGAAATGATACGGGTCCGTGGCGATAACGTCCTGTGAGCGCGCGTCGCGTGCGAGGCGGATGGCCGTCTGCCAGGAATTGTAGTTCCGCTCGGGGATGGCGGGACTGTGCTGGATGCCCACAGTCACGTCGGGACGGACATCCTTGATGGCGCTTCGAAGCTCTGAGTGCACCGCCTCCCAGTTTTCAAAGCGGCTCTCCAGCCACGTATACCACAACGGGTCATCCCAGTCCGCAGCCCGTGGAGGCTTGGCTCCGGTCCGTTTGCGGAATTCAGCCTCGCAGAAACCGCAGTAACAGCCGATTGTTCCGTCTCCGAACCCGAGGCATGCTTCGTCATTGAGGTGAATTTCACTTGTAGCCTGCCATTGGCAGATTTCCATCAGAAGGGACAGGTAGTGGGTCTTGTTTTCGGGGCGAAAAGGACACAACCATCGGACCGGCAGTCCGTCCAGATCCAGCACATCGCCATCGCCGGCCATGTGCATCAGCCGGTGGGGTTCTTTCGCCACCAGATGTTCCTGATACTTGATGTACCCCGTGAAGGCGATGAATCCCAGGTCCCGTTCCTCACACATCCGGGCAAGCACCTCCGACTGCACCAGCGAGAATCCCTGGAGATTGACCGCCGGCGTTACCGCTACGCCCGCGCCCACGTCGGTGAATCCTTCGCTGACAATCCGGTCGAGCGTCGCCTCGTTCAGCACGGCGTCAGGAAAAAGCAGGAGCGCCGCGCGGCGGAGCTTCCGTTCCCGTTCTGGCATCATATTCTCCACTTAAGGTATGCCTTGCATTTGTACTATCGATCCCCGGGTCGCCCGTCCGCATCCGTTCCATGTGCGAATTACGACGAGCTCCAGTAGCCCATGAACGGCCAGGTTTTCAGCCTTCCTGTAAAGGCGCTTACCACCGACCAGCCACCCGAGCACATGACCTCGCCCAGGATCATTCCGATAAAGAACGGACGCGCCTTCCTGTAGAGGTCCGCCCCGCCCACCCGAAGAATGATCGCCTTGATTCCCCACGCCAGGAACACGCTGAAACCGAACCAGTCCATGTACCACACCGTACTGAGCGGCAGCGCGGCCGGATGGAACGGCCACCACGGAAGACGCATCCTGAGCAGGATCAGCAGGGCGGCAACTCCGGTTCCCAGGGCGGTATAGAGAAAACCCATCGTGAAGACAGGGCTGGGCTCGAGCAGCCGGCGTCCGATGAATTCGTCAAACGGAGAAGCCGCGTCGTTCACGTTGCTGAACCACGGATAGTCGATGTTCACGCCGCCGTGCGTATACCCTAAATTCAATGTCGTGTAGCCCGTTGCGACCAGCCCCACGGCCAGCGCCGCCCCCATTGCCCAGACCAGCCCGCGCTTCCTTCCGATTTCGCGCGCCAGCCGAAGCGCGCCCATGGCGTGCGGCATCAGCGTATTTCTGCGCGTCATCGTCCAAACGTAGCTCATTCCGAGCGTGGCGAGACCCGCCGGACCGAACGCCGAGGAGCCGACCGCGCACACCACGAACTCGGACGGATTGAGGGGAGAATAGGTCGCGACAAATCCCGTTTCACTCACAATCCGCGCCATCACAAAGAAGACAATGAGACCGGATACAAGAAGAAACAGAACCAGCGGCGGCGAAATTCCGGCCTGGTAGAGCCACAGACCAAGATAACTTACGCCCAGAACAATGCCAAGAACGGCCGACCGATATGACACGATTTCGTCAGTGTCCTGCAGATGCGATGCACGCCCGCGTATCCGCTCCCACACCTGCCGAAGGTGACCCCTGGCAACGTAGAGGCTGTACGCGGCCAGCGCGAGGATATACCCCATCCCCATCATCGCCAGAAACTCGGATCCCTGGGAACTGTAACGTCCCACGACCCCGGACACCCCCCAGGTCTGGCCCGCGCCAACCATCGCCAGCGCACCACGAATGACCTTTGTGATCAGGTTGATGACCCACAGGCTGAGGCTCACGTCCAGATTGATGAAGTAGGAATACGCGAGCACAAGAAAGTGGACCTTGAAAGGCAGTACCATCGTCCGGCGGAAGATGCGGACGTGCGTCCCCAGGTTGATAACGGGTATGTATGGAAAGTAATACCGGAGTCCCCGAAGGGTGCCGACCAGAGACGGGACCGCAAACCCGGCGGCCAGCAGCCGACTGCGGAACACGGGCGCCATCCGGCCCTTTCCGGGCTCCAACATCGAAAGCGGCACCTGCATCAGGGGGAACGCGAACCGCTCGTTTTCTTCCCATTGCCTGCGCATCAGCACGCCCAGGCAAATGAGCACAACAAAGAGCACGATCAGGAACGATCCCCAGCTCCACAGCGGCAGGACCCATCCCAGCCACGGGATCGAACCTCCTTTCGGCAGGCCTTCGTAGAGATCCGTTACGATGCGTTCCCCCTGCGGCACGAGCCATGGAAGCAGGTGAGGGGGCACGGCCTCGATGTGACGCAACTCCGGCGTCGCGTGGTAGGTGACGCCGGTCGTGTAAAGGATCACCGGCTTTGTCATCACCCACGCGGGCAGGAGAATGAGAAACATGGTGTAGATGGCGAGCAATTCGCCCCGCGTCAGCGCGAACCGGTTCCTGATCGCACCCAGCAGCGGGTTGACGGCCACGACAAGGAGAAACAGGACAATGAGCGCGCCCCGGTCCATGTAGTACCCGCCGCCAATGAAGGAGCCCTGGGTGATCATGCGGTTGTAGGTGAGGCCAACGCACATGAGTACGCACAGGACGAGGCCAATACCGAACGCGCGCGGCGTCAGGCCGTCGCGCGCGTCAGTCTCAATGCCAGGCGATGGAGTGGGGGGGTTCGTGGCTCTCGCGGCCGTGGTTTCCAAGGGTGAGTACCTGTACGGAAGTATCGGTGTCGCCGTCTACAGCGCCCCGGGAGTCAGGGCGTCCTCTCCGAAGATGACCGAGAAGTTCGCCCCCGTTTCGGATCTGGTGGCGGCATCCATGTAGCAGACGCTGAACCCGCGCCGCGACGCGTCGGTCTTGTTCATCCCCGATCCGTGGAGCAGCCAGTTGTGCAGCAGGGCCGCTTCTCCGGCCTCCATCTCCAGGTATTCGTGCGTTTCCCTTGCCAGCACGACAGCGGCCTGCTCGTCCGTCAGGAAAGCGAAGCTGGCGGCCTCATCCTGATCGAAGGTCGCGCGATGGGATCGCGGTACGATTCCCACGCAGCCGTTCTCGACCGTCACCCGGTCGAGCGCCGTCCAGACGGTCACGATCGGATCGGTGTCGAGGATGTTGAACCGGTCCTGGTGCCAGGGCAGGTGCGTGCCCTTCCCCGCCGGCTTGTTCATGAACATCGCCCGGTAGCAGGCTATCGGCGTGCCGGGGCCGTAGGCCCTCGCGCAGATTTCGCGGAAAACGGGTTTCTGCATATAGGCCAGGAACAGCGGGTCGAACTCCAGGTCCTGGATTTTTCGATAGTTCAACGTTGAAACCTGGTGACCTCTCGTTGTGATCCGCTTCTCCGAGTAGTCGCCCGACTCGCTGTCCAGCTGCATGAACATCTGATCGTGGACCTTGACGTTGCCGAGCATGATGTCGTCGATGCGCTGCTGCAGGCCCGCCAGTTCGCCGTCGTCCATCACCCTTCCAAGGCGAAGAAACCCTTCGTTCTCGAACCGGGCCCACTGTTCGTCAGTGATCCCCGAAAGCATGGCAAGTCCTCCTCTGATTCAGATATTTCGTGTCCGGGATGAGATGCTGCCCGTTCTCCGATCGCTCGTTTACTGGTCGACCACTGACCCGTCGACGTGCAGCCTGGTGACCATCATCCCGTCATCCAGCAACGGCCGGTGCGAAAGAAACGGGTATTTCTCCGCGGCGCCTTCCGTGAGTTCCACGCCGATACCGGGGGTATCCGGGATGATCAGGAATCCGTCCTCCAGCGTGAGAACGCCGGACACGATCTCGCTCTTCGGCGGTTCGCCTTCGCCTCTGGGATACTCCTGCAATGCGAAATTGGGAATGCAGGCCGCAAGCTGCACGCACGCTGCCGTACTCACCGGGCTGAGCGGATTGTGTGGCACCACGTCCACGTAATGCGCCTCAGCGAGGGCCGCGATCTTCTTGCAATGGGTGATACCGCCCGCCATACAGACGTCCGGCCTTACGTACTGGACCGCGTTGCGCGTCAGGAGCATTTCAAACTCGTAGATGGTGTGAATTCGTTCCCCGGTGGCGATGGGGACCGCGATCTTCCGGGCGACTTCGGCCATGGCGTCGAGGTTGTCCGGGCGGATGGGATCCTCGTAGAAGAACGGGCGATAGGGTTCGATCGCCCTTCCCAGCACGATCGCTTCGGCCGGGTCCAGCCGCCGGTGGATTTCAATGCACAGATCCACCTCGTCGCCAACCGCCTCCCGGTACGCCGCCACGGTCTGAACGGCATCCTGAATCTTTTCCGTATGGGTCTTGTAATACGGTACGTTTCGGGATTCATCCAGAAAGGGCGTCAGGTGGCCCACGGCGGTAAATCCCTCCGCCTTTGCCTGAACGCAGCCCTTGAAAAGCTCCTCCTTCGTGCTCCCGATCACGTGGCCGTAGACCCGGGCCTTGTCCCGGCACTTGCCGCCCAGAAGCTGGTAGACCGGCACCCCAAAGTACTTGCCCGCGATATCCCAGAGGGCGATGTCCACGGCGCTCAGGGCGCCCATGATCGCCGCGCCGCGGAAATGTGTGCAACGGTACAGGACCTGCCAGTGGTGTTCGATACGCAGGGGGTCCTTCCCGATCAGATATTCCCTGAAGCTCTTCACCACCTCGCCCGAGGCTTCCAGGTATCCCCACGCTCCCGACTCGCCCAGCCCCACGATCCCCTCGTCGGTATGAACCTCGACAAAGAGATACCGGTCGATCGGCAGGACCTTTACGTCGGTAATCTTCATAAGTTCATCTCCTCAAGATGCTGACGGTAGCTCGTTAGAACCGGGAGGCGGCCTGCAAACCCATGGGATTGGGCCGATCTTGCATTTCCTAACGTTTTGTACTATACTTGGATCGCCAGTTATAAATAAGGGCGGAATCCCCGCGGGTTGCGCAGCAGTGCGGCATTCCGTTCGCGGTCGTGGGTCTTGCTATTGTCGGGAGGGAGTAGGGGCCAGGGCGTTATTGAAACCGTTGATACCGGGCTGCATTGGGGGAAATTGTGTCAGGAGTAAGGTAACCTTATGGGGTCTGAAGAGCAACACGATTGACAACTCAATCGGCGGCTGCGCCGTGCAAAGCGCATCCGTACGCTGTTGGTACCAATTCAATAGAGGGAGATGACGTATGTACAAGGAACTTCTGTTCGGTGGTGCGGAGATCGATTCCGACAAGGCGAATCTGGGACTGGCGATTCTGAGGGTGATTGCCGGATTGAGCATGGCATTCGGACACGGCATCGGGAAGATCCCGCCTTCAGATGGACTCGTTGCGGGTACGGCCAAGCTTGGATTTCCCCTGCCGGAATTCTTTGCCTGGGCGGCCGCGTTCGGGGAGTTCGGGGGCGGGTTGATGCTGGCGCTGGGACTGCTGACCCGGCCCGGCACGGCACTGATGGGATTCACGATGCTGGTGGCCGCATTCGGCGTTCACGCGGCCGATCCGTTCGGCGTGAAGGAGATGGCGCTGCTTTACCTGGCCATCTCGGTGATGTTCCTGCTGGTGGGCTCGGGGAAATACGGCGCGGACGCCTGTATCAGGTCGCGACTCGATCGTTCCTGATTTCCGTGTAGATTTCCCGAATTTGCCGCCGCCGAGACGGCCGGCCGATTACACATCGGTGAGGGAGAAGGCGTACACCTTAAGGAAGTCCTCGGTGGTCAGATTGACGTCAATTTCCATCGCCTTTCCGTGCTGTCTGACGTCCTCCAGCGGTTGATCCGACACCAGTTCGCGAACCCCGGCGCATCGTTTGCCTTCCGGCAGCCTGGCTTCGATCCGGAATGCGCCGGGTTCCCTGAAATAGGACGGCACCGTCACCAGGATCAGGTCCTCGCCCACCGAGGGCATGATCTCCATGGTCGGCTTCCAGCGGATGTCCAGCGGTCTGACATCCTGCAGCGGCACGCTCGGCGGAAAGCCCTTTGCGACCACGGGCAGCCGGTCTCCCACAAGCGACAGAATCAATTGCGCCACCACCTGGCGGGAAAAGCTGAGGACGGTGGTACCCTCCGGCCTCTGGTCCACCCACCTGGACGGGATGCCTGCCACGAACACACCGTTGCCCTTACCTAGGCGTTTCAACGTCATAGCCGGTCGTGACGACGGGGAACCCTCTTCCCCGAACACCGCCAGCACGTCCGTCTCACCCTCCGTTTCTACCTCTACCGCGAGATCCAGCCCGAGAACCGGGCGGTTCCTGCCCTTCCAAGGGTCCCACGCGGTCCTCTCATCCGGCCACGGGAGGTTGTCGAACGCCTCGTGGTCGGCGGCGGCCTGGAAGATGCGGGTACCCTCTGCCGGTGTACACGACGAAATCCCGAATGCCTCGCTGAGAAATGAACCGTTAAACGGGCGACCCAACTCGTCCCTCGTGGCCGTCTCTCCCATCGCCAACAGCGTACCGCCTTCGCGCACGTACGCCAGGAGCGCGTCACGCTGGCTGGCTGACAGACAGGAGGCATTGGGCAGCACCACAACAGGATAGCGATCGAGGTACTCGGGAACCAGCTTCGACGAAGGCAGATACCCGTGCGGCAGACCGTTGTGCGCGGCCATCTGTCCCGTGGAAAACATTCGATTCATGCGCCAGTTCTCACGGCCCCGTGCGGGCAGCGACTCGTCGCAACACTGCGTTTCCAGGCTGTCCACCACGGCAACGGAGACCACGGGCTCGGTGCGCTCGAAGTACGGGTCCAGGCGAAACGCCTCCTGAAAGGTCCGGTGCATCGGAGACACCCGCTGGAGCCGGTAGGTATAGGCCGTCACGCGATCCACGCCCAGAGCCGGCGGGACCACGGCCTGCCACCATCCGTCCCGTTCGTCCAGAGGCCGGTGGAACTCCGGGTGCGACATGCCCTGCCCCAGCATCACGCTCACCTTGTCATCTCCCAGCGTGAAGCCCTGAAGGAATCGGCAGCACTCGCTAAGGAAAGTTTCGGGAGGTGTAAACAACCCGCTTCCCACGGACGGCAACACGCACGTGTAGTAGGCATCCACGGCCAGACCGTCTATGGCTTCGACCATGCCGTCGATGTCCATGCCGCAGACCCATGGGTTGATGTCCCAGAAGGGATGCGGGCCGCTCTGAAATACCGCGCGTACCCTGTGATCCCGGTTCAGGGCTGTCTTCATCTTTCCGTGCACGTCGTTCCAGCGCCTGAACCGCCAGGTAACCAGACGCGCTTTTTCGTCCGGGTCCCTGAACGGCGGCATGGGGATCCTCCCGCCGAATTCGCCGTCCCAGTCTTCCTGGCAGGTCCGGCAATAGCACGCGATCAGATCCACGTCTCTGCCGAAATACGCTTCGTCGTTTACCCAGACTTCCGTGAGATTCGGAATACCGCCCAATCGTTCCAGAAAGTCCATATATCGCTTCTGAAACACCGGGTTGTACGGACATCCCCATACGGCCGGCAGGTTACCCAGTTCCTCGTGGTCCGCATCCTTGCTGAAAACGGCTTTCTGTTCGGGGTGCTCGGCCAGGTGCTGGTAGGCGTATTTCATGAATCCGGTGAACGTGGAGACCTCGAGGCCGTATTCCGCCGCTCTCCCGGCCACCTCTTCTACGGCTGCTTCGTGGCCGATTACGGCCGCCACGGTAACCTCGTGGTAGCCCAGCTCCGCTACTTCCGGAATCTCGTCCACAAGGGATTCCGGCCGGTTCCGATAGTCCTGCAGGAAAGCGATCCGCTGAATCTTCCGCTTTTTCATTGAATCCTCCCGTATAAATATAGGTATTTAACTTGCTCCTGCAGGCTGGTCCGTGGCCGTACTCATTTTGCGGATTGGCCCGTTTCGTGACGGCGAAATCGCCTGGTAGATCTCCATTTGGTCTACCAGTATCCGCGCCACCGGCCTTCCCAGTATCCCCACAGCCATCCGGTCAGGCTGTCCATATCCAGCAGCCGGGTCTCCACCATCCACTCCGGTGGTACAGCCTGGTTTTCTACCAATGGCATGATAAACCGAAAGGTATCCAGATCAAGGGTTTCCAGAATATGCCTTGCGGTTGACGCCATCGCCTCGTCCCGGAACCAGGGTTGCGCCGCGACGCAGGCCCTGGCGAAGATGCCCGACCTGCCGGTCGCGGCAGGGCCTGCACCCCACAATGCCGCCGAGAGGATTTCCCGTTCGCCGCTTTCCACGTCGAAAGTCCACTGGTATGCCTGTGTCCCGTTGGGCAGAATGCCGGTTCGAACCATATCGTAGTTCTGCAGCATCAGGCTGCGCCACAACTCGTGGTTCGCCGGGTCGAATTCCATCAGCAGCGCCGGAAGGTACAGCGCGCGCCAGCCGATTCCGCCGGTCAGCTTTCCGCTTGGGCGATCGAACCGGACGCTCGTATCGCAGGCCTCGTACCATCTCCCGATCTCCCGGAGATATCGCGGGTCTCCGGTAGCCCGCCAGGCCAGGTAGAGCAGCGGCGTATGGATGATGGCATAGGACCACGTGGCATTGGTCCAGTTCTCGCCCAGAATGGTTTCCACCAGCGACTCATGAGTGTATCCGAAGTAGCCGTGCGGAGAGACATAGTTCCACTTGATGTCGAATTCGGCCATGTCCACGAGGATCTCGTCGATGGCGGCGAGGTCGTCCGCCGGCGCAATGGGCCGATACGCCGCCAGCCCGACCAGGATGCACTGCACCTGGTCGCCGGACGACTGTTTGCTGTACACGCCGCCATAGGGCTTGCACATATACCCTCGCTCGCCCTTCTCCACTCCAAGCCCATGGATATACCTGAGCGCCCCGAACGTGCGCCGGCAGATTGCCAGGACGCTGGAATCGCCATCACACCGATACCGGTAACTCATGGCGCCGAGATACCATGCCGTGTCCGTGGGCGTGTTCTCCCAGGCCCGCCAGACGTGCATCGGCGGCATTCCGATCTCGGCCTCCGTCTTTCCCTGGAGGTGCCGGTGGCGGTACGCCCCGCGGTAGTCATCGGCCGACGGCAACTGATAATCCTCGGCGCGCACCAGCATGGGCAGCATGCCGTGATCCTGCAGCAGATGGTCCTCGACGACGGTCTGGATCCGGTTCGCCTTGGCTTCGAGTTCCGCGTCGGTCATCCGGCGCCTCCACTGCTCATACGGTTCTCTTTCGGTCCGTTACGACTTCGACTGCCATTCCCGATCGGAAACCCGACTGCGGTCACTCCACTTCCGATAATTTCGTCTCCTCGGGTACGTCCGTGGGGCTTTGAAAGTACAGGTTATATCCGTCCGGATCGGCCGCGGACGTGACCCACATTCTGTTGCCGACTTGCGGTTCCGAAGCGTCTATGCCACGAGACTTGATCTCCCGATAATATCCGACGGCGTCGTCGCAAAAGAAGAAGAGCGAGACGCCTTCGCCCTTATTCTCGCTGAACTGCCGCGAGTCGTGTCCCTCGGTCCTGAATTCCTGCAGCATCAACTCGGCGCTGCCCATTTGCAGGTTGCACCACCTGATGACGCCTTCGTCCGCCCACTTGCCCTCCAGCTCGAAGCCGAGTCCTTCAACGTAGAACGCCAGCGATGTCTGCATCTCCTTGACGGCGAAAAAGGGGACAACTCTGTCGACTTCCATGGGATTCTCCTTGTCGAGGTTAGTCGGATGTCCGGCATCAGCGACTCGAAATCTGCAGCGCGTTTCCGTCGGGATCCTTAAAGTCGCAGCATTCGGAATTCACGTAGTAGTGGTGTTTTCCCACGCGAACTCCCGCCTTCCGAAGTTCCTCTCGCGCCGCGCCGACGTCATTGACAATGAAGACGAGCTTGTTCCGGTTCCGCCCGCCGCAGCCGGGTTTTCCCGCGCGATGGATGGCTACCTCCACTCCGCCGCTGGACAGCCGGACCCAGCCAGCGGGGTCGTGGTCCGTCGCTTCCGGCGGCATCAGGACCTTCATTCGCATTATGTCCCGGTAGAATGAAACCATGCGTTGGACATTATCCGTGAAGTAAATGTATCGCGTTGCCAACATGGGATGGGTCTTTCCAATTCCATCTTCGAAATCGGGTAAATGTCAGGCGGTAGGCGTAACGCGGGTAGACGTGAGACGTAAGACGGTATTTGAAAAGCGGGTAGACGGGAGAGGTAAGACGGTAGAAGGAATCGTTGCCCGGTATGTTTTTCCTCCTTGCCTTGGGCACGAAAAGATTCATCACCAGGCAAGTAATCTCTTCCCTCTCACGTCTTGCGTCTACCCTTCCTGTGAACCGCCCGCAGCACCGCGTTCAGTTGATGTGTCAGGTACTGCGATACGCTGCCGACCATACCCACCGAGTCCATCAGCGGGAACGTGGGGCCGTGCCAGTCTCCGTCCGGATCGTTCACGCGTCTTCCGATGACAACCCCCGATGGACTGATATGGGAACGCAGCCGGTCAAGCCCATCATTGATCGTTTCGACGGGAAGCGCGCGTCCGGTTCTTTCAGACCATTCCACCAGGTAGTACATCCCACGCAGAATGTCGTATTCGAAGAAACGGGGAAACAGCGGCTTCAACCAGGCTCCGTTGATGATGCGGCTGTCTTTCTTCGAGCAGACCAGTCGATGTTCGATGAGATAGCGTGCGCCCTCGTCCAGGAATCTCTGTTCGGCATCCGTATAGTTCCGGTTCGTGAAAAACAGAATGGCTTCCAGCGGAGGCAGCGAGGATGCGATCGAGCTCTTTCCCGACCCGCGACAGGCAGCCGGCGAGCAGTTCAAGCCGCCGTCCGGCAACTGGTGTTTCAGGAACCACTCCCGAATCCAGGGGAGTTCGGCATCCACGTCGCAGCCGCATGACGCGAGTACCATATAGAATACGCCCAACTCACAGTGACAACAGTCCATTTTCGCCCGGTCGGAATCCGTTTGCGGTGCATCAGCCGGATCGACAACAAACCTGGGCCAGGCGCCGTCTTTGAGCAGTTTCAGCGCCTTGGCGACAGCCAACTCCGGGATTCGTCCGGATTCTCCCATCTCGTACAATGCGGCCATATGCCACCAGGGGCCGTTCCATTTCTTCCGGCTCTGCCGGTCGGGAACGTGGAAGATATCGTCGGACTCGAGGAAGTTGATGGTCCTGGAGATTGCCCCCGATATTCCGGCTTCAATCTCCGCACATGGGTTCTCGCGCTCGCCCATCGATTGTTCCAGGGTTACTATAGCTTGTCTTTGGCTATCGTCGCAACGGCGATATGCATCCCCTCGCCGTTGTCTCCGCCCTCGAACCGATTGAAGTTCGTCTTCAGATTGCATCCCGCGTAATACAGCATCAACGTATCTCCCGCGTCCACCACGCAGGGCGTTGAGACCGTCTTCCAGTCGTACCTTTCCAGGTCCCGAGATGCCGCAAATGCCGGGGTCTCGTGGTTCAGCGTCCAGGTAACGCCATCGTCCGATGTGTCGCAGAAGATCTCGTGGTAGACCATATTCATCGGATCATCCTTCTCTTTCAGATGGCCGATATGCCACATGTACCAGGTCCCGTTGATCCTGTGGACTTCCGGATAGACGCAGGACCTCGTGTTTCCGGTTGCCTTTACGGCGTGCGGCTCGAGCCGGGACCAGGCGATGCCGTCTTCCGACGAGTACTCATACACATAGCCATAGGCCGTTTCCCAGGAGTCGTCGGGGTTTGGACTGGCATTGAGCCACATGCGATATCGGCCGCCTTCCCTGCGTACGCATGGCGCCCGGCATTCATCGATCAGGGGTTCCTGCAGGAATTCCCAATCTATGCCGTCGCGACTGGTCGCATATCCCATGGCCGAACTGATGTTCTTCGCCAGGATACCATCGTCCCGGTATTCCACGTGGGTCGTGCTTCCGAACCACATCTTGTAAACCTGCGCGTCCTCATCGAACAACACCCATGGGGTATGCAGACTCTGGCCCCATGAAAGCCGGTCGGCCGTCAGAATGGGATTGTCCGGGTGCAGGGTCCATTCAAAGCCGTCGTCCGATTCCGCGTATCCGATACACGTTCTGTACAGCGTGGGCCGCACCTCCGAACCGGAAAACCACATTCGGTATTTACCCTGGGCGTAGATGACACGCGGGCAGTAGATGTTGCATTTCATCCACGGCTGGGGCGGCGGCGAGTTGCTGAAGATGGGCGTGTCGGGTCTTTCCCACGGCTGTGATTGTAATAGTGGCATCATCATTCCTCCCAGGTTTCGACTAATCTTCCGTTACACCCACTCGTCCGGCGACACCGGCGGGGCCGCGCCTGCCGGGTATCACCTCGACAGGTGTGGGAATCAGCCACTCTCCTCCAGACTTCGTCGCTCCCCTGACGCGGCCATCGCGTGCAAGCTTCCGAATTCTGCGTTCCGAGACGCCCAGTCGAATTGAAGCCTGCCGGACCGTGAGGTTGGCGACGTCGTCCGCCGGGGCCTCGGACGTCAATTCGAACTCGACGGGACTCGGCTGCTTGAGTGTACTGAAGTCGTGGATCAGGAAACCGATAACCTCTCCGTCGTCGTTCAGCCGTTTGAGGACGCGCTCGTCGTCGGTCGAACTGAAGTACCCCTCCCTGAACGCCCACAAGACCTCCAGCATGTCCCCATCCTCGTCGTACCAGACCGACACTGTCTCGTTGGCCATATTCAATCTCCTTTGATTTTCCGGGCGAGATAGGCGGTGAGAATTAAAGAGTAGCTCGTCCCTCTCTTCACGACCAGGCAAATGTAGCGGTTCCTGCCCCGCAGATCCGGATAGAGCCGGTAGTAGAGCTGCACCGTCCGGCTGGATCTGGAGGGCCTCACCACTTCGGGTCTGGCAAGGGTTTCGCTGAACCGGTGCATCTGAAAAGCCATTTCGGGATGCCTCTTCATGAGGTGCCGGAGCCTCTCGTCGGTAAGCCGAACCTCGTTTCCACGTTCATCTGCGAAACGACGCACACGGGTCTCCAATCACCAGATGCCGTACCGAAAACTATACCGAAAAACGGTATAGTGCAACAGAAACTGTTATCAGTACGGTACCAAATAGCATCAATTTGAGGGGTTTGCTCCCCCTTGTTCATTCCTCACATTCAGCGAAACAATACAGCATTCCGTCGCCGGCGCCCACGCAAAACCCGCCTTCGGTCAGACACGGCGCGGCAGTGATGGGGGAGCCGAGGGTGGTGCGGCTGACGCAGGCGCCGGTCAGCGCGTTCAGGATGTAAACGCAACCGTCACCGCCGCAGATGAGCAGACGGTCCCCGTAGATGACCGGCGCCGCGAGAATGGACCGGACCTCGCGGCGGGCCGGGACCATGTCCATCAGGTCATTGCCCGTCTGAAAGCGCCACAACACCTCGCCCGATTGGAGATCCAAACAGAATGCCTCGCCGTGCGGCGTGGTCGTGTACAACCGTCCATCCCGCACGGCGAGCCCGGTGGGATACCTCGACGGAAGCACGGCCCTGTTCCACACCACCTCGCCGGAATTGACGCTCAGGACCGCCAGTTGCGCCGGCTCGCCCCCATACCAGTGAAGAGCCGGGGCGCCGCTGCCGGTTACCAGCAGGCCGCCATCCACCACGGGCCGGGCGTAGGGATTCTCGACGCCCAGGGTCCGTTCCCAGACCACCTTGCCGTTACGTCTGTCCAACGCCATCAATCCACGGCGCTGAACGAGCAGAATGAGCAGGTCGCCGAAGACCCGCGGGCTAGCGTAGCACGGCCAGCCATCGCCGCCCTCAATTTCAGCGTACCATTGTCGCGCGCCGGTTTTCAGGTTGTAGGCGCCCATGCCGGCCTTGCCGCCGGCATACACGGTCTCGCCGTCAATCACTGGAGAAGCATAGATCCACCGCTCCGGAAAACCGGGAAGGTCGGCCTTCCAGCGAACGCATCCCGAGTCCGTTTCGATGACGTACAATCGCCCGGCAACGGACACCGCCGCGCATAGATCGTTCCCGATGTCTGCAGTTGCTGAAGGTGGGGTGACCGCCACGCTGTTCTTGACGGCTGTGTCCGTAGAAACGCGCCACGCAAGCGCGCCGCTTCGAGCGTCGACACAGGCGACACCACTCTGAGCGGGAAATCCTTCGTCCGCCAGGCTTACGAGGATCCGATCGCCGGAACGTACCGGCGCGGCGCGGTGCAGCCCCACCGGAAGACAATGCGTCCAGAGCAGCCGCAGGCCACTGCCTGTTTCATCGAACGAAATCGACTCGTTCTCCTCGCGCCGCGGCGGGCTCGAGGTCCGCACAAGGGGCTTGAGCCGGAACTCGAAGGCCTCGTCTCGGAATTCTACGAGTCTATACCCGCGGGGTCGTATGTCGAGGCCGCCGAAACAGAGCGGGGGTACCGCCGCAACGACAATCCCGTCCCGGGTGAACACCTTGCTGGAGTGCCAATGCCCATGCATCACCAGCTTTACACGATACCGGCGCAACGAGTTCAGGAAAGTCATGGACGGCGGCTTGTGAAGGAAGACGACGCTTCTACGATCACGCGGTTGTTGCGACAGGTCCGCCCACAGCCAGTCTTCCTTACGCTTCCGGTCCCGCGCCGGGTAGAAATTATCCTCGTTCGGATAGAGGACGAAATGCCAACGCCCGCGATCGAAACTGTAATACGGCGGGCCGAGTACCCGTTCATAGTGGCGCGTGAAGGGTTCGCCTTCGCGCTGCTTCAGGATCTCCTCGATCTTCGCGTATTCCCTCCTGTGTTTCAATGCGACAAGCTCGTCGACCGTCAGATCGCCGAAGCGCTCCTGGTTTCCGTCGTGTCCGCCGAACATCGGCAACACAGGCGTTGAAACGCTCTTGATGGCAGCGTGAAATTGTTCGAGTTCCTCGAGCGTCCCCCAGTCCGTCAGGTCGCCGCTCGCAACGATCAGATCCGGGTTGGCCTCCCGTTCAAGTTGTCGCAAATCCTGCGACAATGTCTCGCCCTGAATCCGGCCTTCGTCCAACACCACGTGGGTATCGCTGATATGGGCCATTGAAAAAGCCCGTCGGTCCCCATCCGGCAGCCTCGTGAGATCGAAATCGACATCGCGCTGTTCGCGTGTCCATCCAATCGTCGAACGATAGAATCCCTCACCGGGACGGAAGCCGTCCGGAACCGTCACGAAAACGAACCGGTGCCCGCCCGGCGAGACCTCCAGCGCGTAGCGACCGGCCGAATCCGTTCGCACCACGTGTTCTCCGTTAGAAACGGGGACGTTTTCAATTGCGCGGTCCGAGGAAGCGTCGCGGACCTGGCCTTCGACGGGAATTGTCATCGATCAAACCTCCTGAAATCACGCGGATTGAACACGAAACAGGCCCCTTCTCCGCTGCGAAAAGGGACCCGTACAGGCAAATCTATCCGGTGAATCGACCGATCATTGTCGGTTCGGCGTTCGGCACTCATCGACGCCTCCACGATTTCCGTGCCGGCTTCCGGTTATCCTGTTTAGCAGTCCGTTGATAAAGTTGCTCTGCAGGCGAGGCCGAGCCATTGTGGCCGAAGACAAGGCGCGCGACCGAGTCCCATCCCTCGATTCGGCGAGGGAGCGCAACGCAGTATTTCGACCGCAAGGGCCGGCCGTAGACCGGATGGGCTTTTTCAACGGGCTGTTAAGGTGAGGCTTTGCCCGATCACTGGCCAGGCAGGCGGTACGATACGCTCTTGTTCACCGCTTCGTCGATGGTCTCCGGCGATATCAGGACCGTCGTGGAGACTTCCAGTGCGCCCGCCGCGGCGATGTTGAGGGCGAGGGCCGCCGCAGTGGCTTCATCGGGAATCTCGGCGAGCAGGATGAGGTCGTCATCGCCCATCGCGTAGTAGAAGCCCTCCAGCTTCCCGCCCATCCCTTCCACGGTCTGGCTCAAAGCCGCCCGCCGTCCCGTGCCTCCCTCTCTGAGCAGGCCCTCAAGACCCGACCGCGTGTACCTGGTGCGGAACATGTAATTGGCCATTGTTCTTCCTCCTGTCAGGTGATGTAGAGTTACCCTCGGCGCCGCGCCGGAGGCCAAAGATGCGGATACGGACCGAAGATGGTTTCGTAGAATTGCGTCAACGGCTCATCCATAATTACGATGACAGAACACCAGCCGCTGCGTACAGCCATCGCCGACCACTGTGCATGGCCTAATATGGGAAACAATCGAGGTGAAGTAAAGGGTTGTATTCACTCGGCCCCGGCTCTGTACCACCGTGCAAGCACCTCTTCCGCCGGTTTGCCCTGCGGCGTGAATCCCCGTTCCCTTTGAAGTGCGTGGCGGCGTGCGCGTCGTCCTCCGAATTGTGTGCTTCCCTCGGGGAACCACTTCCAGACGTGCGTGCCCGCAAACCAGGGCTTGCGCCAGAACGTCCGGAACATCGCCTCGTAACACGCCGCCTGCAGCTCGAGGTCCACAGGCGCCGCCGACCGCCAGATCCACGGCTCCACGGCCGCATCCGCGGTACTCCGGTAGCCCACCTCCGTGAAGAGTACCGGCTTGCCCACCCGCTGCTGCATTGCTTCGATCAACTTTACATGGGGCGCCCACGCAGCTTTTAAATCGTCGAGCGTCAAAGCGGCGGCTGCGCTGTCCGCCAGCGGGAAGTAGACCTGGAGTCCGATGTAATCGAGCGCGTCCCAGAAGGGCACCTCCTCGAACTCCCGGTACCAGTTCGCCGAATAGGTGAGTTCGCCCCCGTACACCGCCCGCACGTCCGCAATCAGTCTGCGCCAGGCGTCTGGGCGGTTCAACACGGCGCTGCGCAACTCCGTCCCGATACACAGTGCTTCCATCCCGGCGGATTCCGCAAGTTCGGCGTAATGGAGGATTAAGTGCCGGTAACTCGCCCACCATCTGTCCCATTCTTCCGGCGTTGAAAAATCGATATTTCCCCTCCATCTCCCGTCGCTCCGGTCCCGGATCCAGACGTGGGGCTTCAGTATGGTCCGGATGCCAAGGTTCCGCGCCCGCCGGGCGGCATCCGCCAGTCCCTCGTCCGATTCACCCCACCAGATGCGGCCGGAAGTCGCGAGCACCACCTCGGGGCTGCCAGCGCTTTGCTGCCACCCGAACGGCGTCTGGGAAATCCAGTTCACGTTCAGCGCGGCCAGGCGGTCGAACGCCGCATCCGCGGGGCGTCCCGGTCCGGCCACGAAACAGACGCCGCGGTGTTTTTCCTTCAATGTCGATGCCGGGGAAGCCGGGTTCTTCGTATCGGCCCATAAAGCCCCAGTCGACAGAACACAACCAACAATCACGATTACCCGTCGCATCTGCGTCAATGCTGCGTCCCTTCTGCAGTAGTTCAATACCGTTACCTGTCCGGTGTACGGCTCCGCCATTCACTATTCTCAAAGAATAAATCTCCCGCATCGGTTGCCCGTCAAGGCGCGCCAGCGGGACAGATCATGCAGGACAGGTATTGACGATGCCAATGTAAGACGTTATCTTACTTCCTATGAAAACAGTCCTGTCAACCAGGGGTCAGATTGTCATTCCGGCCGAGTTTCGACACCAGGACAAGCTCGAACCGGGCCAGTCGTTTGAAATAGAACGGGTGGACAGCGGCGAATATCGTCTGGTCACCGCCGATCCCCCGAAGAACCACGGGCTGGTGGACACACTCCTCGCGTGTCCCGAAAAAGGCTGGTTCGCGCCAATCGAATCGGAGTCAACTGACTCGCTCGGATGATCACCGTGATGTTTCTCGTCGACGCCAATGTACTGTCCGAGGCGACGCAGTCGAGGCCGGATCCGCGCGTGATCGAGTGGCTGGCGCGAAACGAACGCGACCTGGCCGTCGATCCCGTGATCCTGGGAGAAATCCGCTTCGGGATCCTTCTGCTGCCGCAAGGGCGTCGGCGTCGCGCGCTTGAGCGCTGGTTCGACGACGTCGCCCGTCGCATTCACTGTATCCCGTGGGATGCCGAGACCGGATTGCGCTGGGCGGAACTGCTGGCGCATCTTCGTCTTGTCGGAAAGCCGATGCCGATCAAGGACAGCCTCATTGCCGCCACCGCCCTGACTCACGGATTGCCCATTGCGACCCGAAATCGTCGCGACTTCGAAGCCAGCGGCGTCAAACTCGTCGATCCCATTGCCTGAAAGGGGAGTGATGTTAACGGTCGGCGGGCTGCATCATCAGAGAATCAAGGCTTAACCTTGATTCGTAAGTCTTCGGGGAGGTTAATTCGAATATATGCTTGTAAATAAAGGTGATTAGACGGCTGATTACCAGGATACACCAGGTCACTGGACGTGAACGGAAAAAACGTCCTGCTAAACGTCGATAACGACCCGTTTCGGAGGGTTTTAACGCGTCGCCGCGTTGCTGTTTTTTTCCTATTAAGGTTAACCTCAATGCGATAAGAGACAAAAGTCAATTTACCACAAAAAGCACAAAAGGCACAGAAGGTGACGTTGCGAAAACGGGGTATTGAGGACGTTCAAATGGATGAGGATTCCCTGCACGTCCAGTGACCTGAAGTATCCGGGACCCTTGACGTCAATTCGCCTTTGTTCTTCAGTATACATTCGACATTCAGGTCCCCGAATAATCGCGAATCAAGGTTAACAATCCTGCATCCTCGTCTGATCCGGCTTCGTTTTGGCTGTTGCGGTTTGAATTCGAAAATTGAAAACAGGGGAAGGGGCGATCGCCCCTTCCCCTGTTCGGATTTGCATTGTACGTCTACAAACGGCGTTGGTTTCTCCGTTGAAGCCGTTATTGCATCAGGATTCCGGTGTAGGAGATCCCGAGCAGGAATGTGGAGCCTGCGAAATACGTATGCGGCGGCGGGCCTACCTTGGGATCTGCCCGGCCGAGGACGGATACACGCGCCGCGGCCTCGATAGCCAGGCCCTGGGGAAGACTTACCAGAATTGTGGGTATCGCATAGGTGACGCGCCGACCGGCGCCCGAGATCCCTTCCAGCTTGAGAGCGATGTTTAACCTGTCGACGGGACTGCCGCCGACCTCGAGGTTATATATCAGCTCATCGTCGGGGTTGTGGTGGATGGTTTCGTTGGTTTCCCTGAGGCGATATCCCAGGTCGATATTGGCGTATATCGGGATGGGGTAATAGGACTTGCCGATCTGCGCGATCAATTCGACGTCCCACTGGCCGTTGCCTGCGGACATGGCTTCGGGAGCTGCGCGGAAATCCCCGGATGGGGCCTTGATTCCAAGCTTCAGGGTACCCACGACGGGTTCGTGCACGAGATTGACCTTTCCGAAGACCCGTATATCGCCCAGACCCGATTCCTTGGCGCGATATCCGAACATCTCTCTGTGCCTTGTCGCGGTGAAATTCTCAAACTTCCTGTTGATCGCCGCGAACTGAACGCCGAGATCAAAGCGCTTGGTCACCCCGTAAAACACGTCGAGATATACCTCCTGGGACGTGTAATCGGCGGGGAACCCGCTCGGTTCTCCATCCTTACCGTAGTGTTCATCGGTGGCCTGGTACAGGCCGGTGATCTTGCTCCACACCTGGCCCTTTTCCAGGGTCCACGCGCCCGCCCGGGCGGACTGGGGCGCGAGAATACCCAGGGCCACGATGAGTAGGGGGACCATGCGCGAGATGGTTCTCAGACTCACAATCTTCGCGTATGGGAACGAGATTTCAGCTGATTGGCTCACATCCTGCTCCTTTTCGATACGTCCCCCGGTTTGCCGGACCGCGTCGGGCAATGGAAGAGGACAAGCGTTCAAAATGCCGCACCTGACGACTGGCGGGATATCCGGCTGTCGGAACGGCGCTATTTGGACGACCCATGCGCCTTAAAGTCTACAATATTCGCGTCCCTATCGCAATAGCCATCTTCTTTCAAGGCCCCTTTTTCTCTCGCAAAATGCGACTGTTCGGGCTACGGATATCACTGGCACCGGACCCATGGCCGCTCCCTGAGCTTGTCGAAGGGTCGGCGATGGGTCAAATGGGCACCAAGACATCGGAACTTCGGCAGGCTCAACGCACGCAACGTCCATGTGTGGGCAAGTTTCTTCACGTCTGAAGCAATACCAATAAACGTCGGCTATTCGCCGCTCCTGTCAATAATTCCTTCCGCGAGGTCAATTTGGAAATTCGAACTCCTCGTAATCGTCTTTCTCGATCGGATGCAGGTAAAGCCTCATCTTACGATCTCTCGTCGTTGCAAACATCACCTGGCAGGAGATCAGGTTGCCTACGTTCAAACCGTGCGTCTGCAGGATGCGTCCGGGCGCGTGCACGTCGAACGAGAAATCGATCAGTTCCTGAAGGGTCTTCATCCGGGCGAAGACGTTCCGATAGTGCGCGAAATACACGACGCGCGCCTGGGAGTTGTAATAGTAGGGCCCGTCCCAGAATTCGGGGTCGGCCTCACGGGATGGATTCTGAAGTTTGGGATGCTGCCAGTGGTTAACCTCCAGGAGCATCCCGTCCTGAGCCTCCGAAATGGCGACGTTCTCGGACTCCAGTTCCAGACCCAGTATATTCCCTCCGGCGTCGACCGTGACCAGGTTCATCCCCTTCTGCCCGGAGAGGCGGTACTGTTCCACGAAATGCCGCACGTCGTCGCAGTCGCCGCAGTGCTGCGCCAGCAGGTGAACGACGAAGTACAGGTTCAGGTGTTCGGGGTTGGAGACGAAGTTGAACTTCCGATGCCCTGAATTCGCTCCGACCGCCAGTCCGGCGTCATTCACAGCCATCCCCAGCGTGACCTGACGCCTGGTGCCGAACCCCATCATTCCATGAGGTTTCGTGTCCGGAAAAAATGAGACGACGGAATTGGAAACGGTTCCGGGCACCGTATCCGTGCCTCCGTCGTTGGTGGACAACATCGCGGGGCCGTCGTCTTCCAGGACGATTCCCAGCGTGGAACACGCATCCCCGACAGGCCCCGTCCAGAGAATGTGTCCGAAGTATGCATGGTCGAAGGACGCCATTCCGGCGGCCTCGCCGAACGCCTCGATCTGATCGATCATATCCGGAAATTCCCGGCGCATGAACGCCATGTTCCGTCGAAAGTATGCATTCTCGAAATCGTGCGGTCGGGCCTGCCAGAACTTCAGATAGTCCTGTGCTGCCTCCGGGTTCATGGCGCCCTGCGCCCTGCCGATCTCCGCGGGACTGCCGCGAAACGTTCGCGTTTCCATCGTAGACTCCTCCGCATTGTTGTTTGTCACGGCGCCCACACGGGCAGTTCGACGTATGAAGCGCGCCCCCCGTCGTGGTAGACGGTATTCCGCGCGATGCGCCAGTCTCTGTCGTCCGGATCGCTCGTGTTCCGGTTGATGTCGTAGTTGGGAAAGTTGCTGCTGCAGATGTCCAGGCGGATGCGATGTCCCGCTTTGAACAGGTTCGCCGCCGGCTGCATGTCGATCTCGATGCGATACACGTTTCCTGGTTCCATCGGTCGCGGCCGTTCGAAGCTGTCTCTGTATCGCGCCCGCAGGATGCCCTCCGACACCGGGAAGGCGTACCCGGTCGGATCGTCGCGGCTCGGGGGATAGACGTCCAGCAGCTTGAGGAAGAAATCCGTATCCGGCGCATCCGACGATATCCAGAGGACCCCTCCGATGTTCCCGGCGACCGACACGTCTTCCGTCAGCGGCGCGGTTTGAAACACCAGCACGTCGGGCCGCGAGGCGATGGGCATGCCGGGGATGCCATGCCCGGGAAGGGTCTCGATCTCGATCTGATCGCGGGGTCCCATCCCCTTGAACCACCCTTCCTTCATCGGACCGTAGGGGATAATACAGCGGCCGTTGCTGGATACCGTGTTGCGCGGGTCGTAGGTGTACGTGGTGGAGGCATTTTCCTCCGGGGGTATCTCCGTAGACAGGATGCCGTTCCCGTGGATATAATACGGTGTTTCCTGCGAGCCTTCAGGCGGCCAGGCATCCACGCTGAACCACTTTCCGCCGTGCTGCAGGAGTCCGCCCCTGTCGCGGCTGCCGTCCCCGCCGCCCATGCGGAACATCCGCACCGACCTGCCCACGTCCACCGTGGAATCCTCTTTAAGCCATCGATTGAACCAGTGGAGGTAGAGGTGAAGGAAGTCCTTGTGGAAATGGAGGCCGCCCTCCGGTCCGAAGTGTACGTCGCCGCAGGACGGTTCGCAGTTGCCGTGGGTCCAGGGGCCCACCAGCAGGTGCTGATTCCCGCGTCCCATGCTCACCATCTTCCGGAACCCGTCGATGATCGTTCGGGGATACCAGTCGAACCAGCCCACCATCCAGAGGATGGGCATGTCGGGAAACGAATCGAAATACTCGTCCATGGCGAATCCCGGCTGCCGCCAGAATTCAGAATAGTCGTTGTTCTCGAAATAGAGCTGGAAGACCGCGTCCTCGTACTGAGGCGCCGCCGCCAGCGGCGTCTGACCTCGACGCCAGGGGATTCGGGATGCCCACTCCAGAAAGTTCTGCCCGTCTGCGGTCATTGACGTTACTGCTTCGGCAATGGAGGGATCCGCCTGGGCCTCGTGGCTCGTGGCCGACATCCGGACCGCCCAGTTCAGGAGGCCGAGATGTAGCGCGCCGCCTTCGCGCATGCTGTAATGATACGCGTTGATGGGCCCTTCGAACGGGATCATCGTCGCCAGGGACGGGGGGTTCTGTGTGGCCGCGTGGAACTGCACCCACGCATCGTACGAACACCCGTACATGCCCACCTTCCCGTTGCACGACGGATGATCGGCGATCCATTCGATGGTGTCGTACCCGTCTTCCGGGTCGTCCCTGAACGGGAAGAACACGCCCTCGGATCCATAGCGCCCCCTGCAGTCCTGTACGGCAGCCATATAGCCGTGACGCGCGAAAAAGCTCGCTGCGGCCGAACCGCCGTTCTTGTTGTAAGGCGTCCGCTCGAGGATCGCCGGGAAGGGCCCGGTCCGCCGATTCGCAACCTCGCCGGGGAAGTAGAGGTCGGTGGCCAGGCGCACGCCGTCCCGCATCGGGACCATCACGTCCCTGGCCACAATTACGTCAGCCGTATGAGGTTCACCCATGGAAATTCACCTTAAGGAAAACCAGTGGTCAGTAGAATAAAGGCGGGTAGACGGGAGACGTAAGACGGTAGAAGAAATCCTTGCCCGGTATGCTATTCTTCATTGCCTCCGGCACGAGGAGAAAACTCACGAGGCAGGCAATCTCTCCCCTCTCCCGGCTTACGTCTACCCGCTCCTGATTTTCGTTTTTTCCGACAACCGTCTCAGACAAATCGGTAGCCGTACAGCCTGGCCGCGCCGTAGAAATTGAAGCGCAGCCTGAAGCGGTCCCGGCTGATGCCGGCAATACCACTGTCGCCCCAGGTGACGCGGCGCCGGAGCCCGTCGACGTCGACGTCGTCGCAGTCCTCGCATCCATATCCCGGGACCGGCTCGCAGGAATCCGCGTCGAGTACCTCCACTTCGAGCCAGTTGCGGTTGCGCCGGACGTCGCCCACGTTGACCGTCAGCTCGGTCGACCGGTCGGTCAGCCCTATCGGCGCGGTGGTCGCGTGTCCCGGCGTCTCGCGGTCCGGGGTCTCCAGACATGTGAACCCGTCTTCGCGAAGCGTGGCCAGACCCATCCGCGCCATGCGCGCACTCCCGCTCCCCATCTCATGGATGAACTCGGGGACCTCGTTCTCAGGCGGCCAGCTCGTGAACTCTTCGCCCGATCCGCCATAGAACAGGTAGACGGTCCCGTCCTTGACAACCGGCTTGTCCGTAATGATGAGCAGCCCCCCGTCCCACTCGCCGTGGGCGCCGCGGGAGATGACCTTCTGGTGGGGATTGACGCGATCGAAACTAAGCCCGTCGCCGCTGACCGCGAGGCGGATGTCGGCCGAGTACATCCCGTACCGGCCGTAGCCGTTCGGCACGTACCAGCCGTACTCGTAGCAGATGATCCACGCGCCGCCGTACGGCGACATCATGATGTGATGGTCTTCGTACTCGAGCCCGTCGGCGGGGGAGAGCAGAGGGTTCTCTTCCGCCCTCCGGAAGTTCTCGATGTCCGGGCCGTACGCCAGAATCTTGGCGCGTCCGAGGCCGCGGTACCGATCGGCGCGGCGCTTGATGTCGGGCTTGTCGAACGGAACCATCTCCTGGAAGACGGTCTTGTACCGGCGCGAGGGATCAGGGTCCTGGTCGTCGCGGACGAGCACGCCGATATCGGGCGGTCCGCGATACCACTCCGGCAGGTCGATGTTCGGACCCTCGGTCCAGTGGACCCCGTCGGGTGAATAGTTGGCCCGGGCGCCCTTTCCGGCGTAGACCTTCTGTCCCCCGAAGCTGCGCTTGATCCCCTTGAATCGCCTGTTCGGGTCCGGCTCGGTATCGTCCTTGATGATCGGTCCGCGCCCGTCCAGAACAATGTTGTTCTTCCTGCTCCCGTTGTATTCGTACAGGCCCAGTTCGGGTTTGTGCCAGTTGATCCCATCCTCGCTGATGGCGTACCCCATCGCCCACCACCGCGACGTTGCGATGTCCGATCCGGCGTACCAGGCCTTGAACAGCCCGTCTTCATCGTCGTAGATGACCGTGGGCGAGGACCACGGCGCGCAGTGAGTGGAATCCCACTCGTGCGAGTCGCCCACCGGAAGAACGGGATTCAACGGGTGTTTTTGGGCTTCACACACGGTTTGCGTGACGTGATGAACCGATTCGATCCCGTCCATCAGAAGGAATCCATCCGCGCTGCCGGGGTCCGTGTTCATCCGATTTATGATTCCTCCCGTTTCGCAGTATTCGTCATTCCCCATACGTCATTTCCACAAACCCATCCTTCTCCAGCGGATACCGGTGGACCCGCAGCTTCCGGTCCCGCGACGTCATAAAGATCGCGTGGGTCGTGAACCAGCCTCCGATGTTGGTTTCCGGACTCTGCAGAATTCTACCCGGCGCGTGTACGTCGAACGAAAAATCGGTCAGTTCATTCACGGTGCGCATATTTTCGAATGCGTCCCGGTGGCAGGCCAGGTACTGGACCCGGTTCTGGGAGTTGTAGAACGAGGCGCTCGCCCACCAATCCGGATCGGCTTCGCGAGACGGGCGCTGGAGGTCCGGGTCCTGCCAGTGGTTGGTCTCGAGAACCATTCCGTTTTCCGGTTCCCGAAGGGCGATGTTCGCCGATTCCAGCTCGAAACCCACCATGTCGCCGGCCGCGTCCACGGCCACGCCCGTCAGTCCCTTGATGCCCGAGATCCGGTACTGCCGGAGGAAATGCCGCACGTCGCCGCAGTCAGAGCAAAATTGCGCGAGCAGGTGCGTCGTGAAATAGAGATTGACGTGTTCCGGGTTGGCGCTCGGGTTGAACTTCCGGTGTCCCGACGCGCAGCCCACCAGCAGCCCCGCGTCGTTGATCGCCGTGCCGACGGTGACGCCGAACCGCTCGCCGATGCCGATCAGGCCGTGCGGCCTGCCGTCCGGAAGCCCCATCAGGATCTTGTCCTTTACGAAATCCTCGACCCTGCCGATCGAGCTCGTATCGTACGTCCTCAACATCGCAGGACCGTCGTCCACCAGCATGATCCCGAGTGCCGAACAACCGTCCAGGTCGGCGGCGGTGAAGTAGACGTGCAGCAGGTACGTATGGTCGAAGTTTTCAATCCCCGCCGCTTCGCCGTATGCCTCCATCTGGGTCACCAGTTCCGGGAATTCCCGCCGCATGAAAGCCATGTTCTCACGGAAGTAGCTGTCCTTGAAGTCCTGGCGCAGATCCAACCGCTTCTCCAGCTCACGCCTGGCATATTCCGGATCGAGCGCGCCCTGCGCCCGTCCCGCTTCAGCAGGACCTCCCGTAAAGATGTACTTTTCCACAGCAGCAGCCTTTCAACGAGCGCTCCGAGTCAGCTCCAACCGGATTCCTAATTGACAAAACCTGTCGTCGTAGCTACATTGTAGCTACACTTTGGAGGTCTTTAAATGGGTAACGACAGTGTGGTACGCGCGCGAATCGACAGCGATACCAAGGCCCGGGCTACCGAGGCGCTTGAAGCCATGGGGCTTTCCGTTTCCGATGCGATCCGCATGCTGTTACTGATGATAGCCGAAGAGAAACGGCTGCCATTCGCTGTGAAAGTCCCTAATTCCATGACTGTCAAGGCGATGAAGGAACTGGAAGCGGGAAGGGGCAAACGATTCCGTAATTCCCGGGAGCTACTCAGGGATCTCAGACTTCTGGATGACTGACTCCGGTTCGCACGCTGCGTCAGACGATGCAGGCGGCATCACGACTCTCAGGCCGCATAAATTACCTCTTTGGTGCTCAGAATTCCCTTCCGACGGAAAGGATTTCGGAGCCCCTGCTCTTCGATGAGGTCAACAGGCCGTTCGAGGATTTCCGTGATTTCCTCCTGCATTTGCACCAAGTCGAGTAAACTGTGTTCGGCGCCCGGGGTGAACGTAACCAGAAGGTCGACGTCGCTGTCCTTTGCAAAGTCACCGCGAAGCACAGAGCCAAACGCAGCCAGTTCAGTAATTTTCCAGCGACAACAGAAATCATCAATCCGGGCATGCGGCAAATCTATCTGGAGCGGCGCCATACCTACCTCAATTGGAAGCTATTCGCTAGCCATCTTTTCGGAAGAGCGTACACAATATACGCACATGTGTGTTGTCTCGCTACTCGGCAGACGCGCCTTTGGTGTTCACAGATACGCGTAATAGATGACCTCTTTGCGCTCGATGTTGAAGCCCGCCTTCTCGTAAGCCCTCCTGGCGCCGGCCTGCGCGTCGTTCAGGCCCGTTCGCACCTGCGCGTATTCCATCCCCGCCTTCCGGAACCGGTCCATGACGAAGTTGTACATTGTGGTCCCGATTCCCTGACCCTGAAGCCCGGCCTCCACGGCGTTCAGGCCGACGATACCAATCCCTTTTTTCGAATCCAGCAGATACGTGACAAACGATACGACCTCGCCGGTTTCGTGAGACTCGACGACGAACGCCCACTCCGGGTGTTCCGCCAGGTGGCGCCCGACGCTGGCCTTGATGTTTTCCGGCCAGTTCGCGTAGAGGGCGTCGAAGAGCTCCTCGCCCCAGTGCTCTTCGTGCAGTCCGAAAATCGGCTCCCACGCCTGACGGATGATCTCGCCTATCCGGTCCAGGTCGGCTTCGGTCGCGGGGCGAATCCGGTATCGGTCGTCCATATCTTCTCGTATCGAATCAACAGCTGACTAATCGGTATCCGGGAAACGTACGCCCAGTCGCTTTGCCCACTCCTCCAGTTCCTGCCGCACGTCCGGTTCCAGCGGGACGCCGTAAATCTCGCATTCCCGCCGGGTCCGCTCCATCCTCTCGCCGGGCAGCCGGATCTCATCGGAGTCGCCGTCCAGGGGACTGCCCTTGAGGTCCGCGACAAAGTCCGCCATCCGCGCTTCGAAATCCGCCACGGGCATAAACGCCGCGACGTCAATGGCGATGCAGCAATGGCTGACCGCGTGGGTCTTGTCCGTTCGGCCCGCCTGGTCGCGGGGCGTGATATCGCTCAGGAAAGCGGCGCCGCCCAGCACGCCCGTCAGCGCCTCAACGAGAATGGCCAAACCGGCGCCCTTGTGCCCGCCGATCGGCATCGTGGTCCCGCCGCCGATGACGGCCCGCGGGTCGTCGGTGGGCCTGCCGTCCCGGTCGAAGCCTCGAATGTCCCCTGGAATCCGCCCGCCTTCCCTTATCCACTGCCGCATCCGCCCCCCCGAGGCGGTCAGGCACGCGTCGAACAGGATGGGAAATCCGCCGGCCGTGGGTATGCCGAACCCCATCGGCGTGTTGCCGATCACCGAGCCGCGGGCGCCGGGATATCCCATGGATCCCTTGGTATTCGAAAACGCCATGCCGATCATGCCCGCGTTGGCCGCCTCCAGGCAATAAGGTACGGCGGCGAGAAAGTGGTTGTTGCGTACGATCAGGACGATGCCGATACCACCCTGCCGTGCCTTGAGGATCGCAAGCCGCATTCCCTTCATGCAGCCGACGATCCCCACGCCGTGGTCGCCTTCGATCACGGCGGTCATGCCCCGGTCGCTGAGGACGGGCTGGTCCGGGTTGGCCCGGATCGTCCCATCGTCCAATCCCCGAAGATTGAAATGAACGAGCCGGAGCCCGTGGGTCGTATTGCCGCGGGTCTCCTGGCAGAGGATCGCTCCGGCGATCGTTTCCGCGTCGACACCGGGCAAGCCGGCAGCCAGAAACAGGTCGCGCACGAATGACTCCAGCACGTCCGCTGCCACACGCGTCTCAGCCTGGTCGGTTCCGTTCACGTTCTCCGTCTCCAATATCCGGTTGTCGCCGGCGTGCAACCCTCTTATCAATCTTCAACCGCACCCATCGCGTATGCGTGACGCCCCCGACCGTACACCAGAAATACGTCATCAGATCGCCGTCGTCGAGCCGGATGCCGCCGGGCTTTCCGAAAGCGATCTGCATGTGCTCAGCCAGGAAATTGTCCGTCTCCGGCTCTCCCAGGGTGGCCTCGGCCCCGGCGTCGAACACGACGACCTGGCCGTCCAGATCGAACGTCTCCAGGTCCTCGCTGATGGCCACGCGTATTCCATGCGGTTCGCGGCGGAAGTTGTAGATGGCCGCCACCCTTCCGTCGGCCAGCGCGATGGGGGAACAGACCTGCCCGCGCAGATTGGTGGGCCGGGGCGCGGACCAGGTCCTCCCGCCATCGTCCGAGACGGTCCAGTGATTGGGCAGGTCCTCGGATGTACCGTAAACGTGGGTCCATAGCATGGTGTAGATTCTGCCGTCCGGCAACGCCGTATTCATCTGGTCCCACCAGAGCAACTCCCCCGAAGGATCGTCGGCCACCACGGTAAATTCACCCCAGGTCCGTCCCTGGTCTGCGGAGAAGACCGCTGCGGCCTTCTGGTCGGGCGGCCCTGTGTACCCTTCGGGCTTCCAGGTCTCCAAGGGGTACATCCACCGGTCGGTACTGAGTTGGAGCAACACGCCGGCCCCATTACACGTGTATTTCTCGGGCGGCAGGTCCACGGGGACGACCTGCGGCGCGGACCAGGTGCGGCCTCCGTCATCCGACCGGAACAGCAACATCTCCGGTCGCTGCAACACCTCGGAGTTGGGATCGAACAGCTTATGGGACCGCATCTCGAATCGCGTCGCGGTCATGGCGAGCCGGCCACCGGGCGCTTCGCTGATGTGGGGACTTCTGTAGCTCCAACCGTCGTCCGGCGGCCCGCCGCCGTGGATGCTGCCTCCGTTCACCCACGTCGCCGCCTGGTCGGATGAGCGAAGGACTTCGATATGGTTGTCCGCGGAACCCAGGCTTTCGCCCACGTGCTGGCATGCGATCATGCCGCCATTGGACAACGGGGTGATGGCGGGCATGAACGCCCCTGTCCCGCGCCGCCACGAAAGGATGCCTCCGTCAACGGTCTGTATCATCGCCACGTCATCTCCACGGCCAGGTATTCCGTCTGATTCGACATGCTCACGGGCATTGAAACCTCGATTCCACGAACGTCACAGCCTGTCAATTCGTCGGTGCCCGTGAAGATGTTGGTCAGCGACTCGACCCGTGCGCCTTCGGGCGCGCGCATCACGAGATTCGTCCGGTAGGCCAGCCCCACGTAATTGAAGATGAGGCAGACCAGGCAGCCGTCGCCGATCATCGGGAACAGCTCCATCGTCGGCACGTCGCGGCGGTCCCACGGCCGCAGGTCCCGGTAGGCGTTGTCCGGCGGGTAGGGTGCGAGGCGGGCAGCCGGTTCGTCCCGCGCCAGCCATTTAAGGATATTCCTCAGCAGGGGTATGCCGTCCGTAGGCGTCCGGACCCCGCCGTGGTCTCCGGGCGTCACGTAGCTGAACTCGGGGACCCCCGCCAGCCAGACCTGTCGGCAGCCGTTTTCTTCGTTCACGACCAGCGCCGGCCTCCCGTCGATCTCGCCCACCGTCTCCCCCTCGATTCCCGGCTCGGAAAACAGGGACTGCAACATGACGGGATGCGAAATGCCCTCCAGGAAAGGATGGTCCCGTCTTACGGGCCGCATTTCCGCGCTGTCGATGGATTTCCCCTCCGGCGGCGGGCACGGCCCGCTGCCCGGCCAGTCCCGGACTGGGGTCCGCCCCACCCGGAGCAGACCGTTTCCCGATGCTCCGTAGGCCTGAAGTACGGCCCTCTGTTCGCCCGTCAGGCAGTGGGCATCCGGCAGGATCACCGGCCCTTCCAGCGCGTCCCCGGCGTCAGCGAGGCGGCCGTCGTAGTGCCAGCGCCACGGCAGCCCCACGTGGTTCATCACGTCGGGCCAGACCGCCAGCGCCTTCCGGCCCCAGCCGGTTTCCGGATTCCCATAGATTTCCGTCTGCGTGGGGTTGATGACGGTGGCGGATGCGCAGGGTTTCGTCTTCTCGAAATACGGAATGAGTTCGCCCGCCTCGTGGAACCCGTCCAGAAATCCGGGCAGGATGCGGGCGAGATCGTTGGAGTACGGCGTAATGTTGTCCGCGCCGAGCGCGAAGGGAACGGCGCCGGCCATGAAACCGTCTCTGCGGGTCAGCTCCGGTCCGCCCAGGGGCGGTCTGAATGCCTGGGGGTAGATATTCATCGAACGCCCGATCGTGGCGCCGGCGAGCGTCCGGGTCGCCTCGGTCAGGATCCGGCGCGCGGGCCGGTAGGTGAAATGTGACGTGTGATTGTGGTGGTAGGGATCCGTACAGAGCACGTCCTGGGCCAGCGCGTCCTGCGAGAGATCGATCCCCGCGCGCCAGATGTTGTCGTTGAAGGATACGACCACCGGCGAATACTGAATGCCCACCAGGACGTCCGGGCGCTCTTTCCTGATCTGCTCGCGGAACCAGGCATGGACTTCGGTCCACACCGCCATCCTGCGCTGCACCCACGCCCACCACGCATCCGAGTCCCAATCGAAGTCCGCAGGCGGCGGCGAGCCGTATTCCCTTTCGTATTCGGATACGCAGTGGTCGCAATAGCAGCCGACGTCGCCGTTTGCGAACCCGATCGCGGCTTCGTCGTTGAGGTGAATCTCCCGGAGCGCGGGCAGTCCGATCACTTTCCTCAGGAGATCCAGGTATTCCGCTTTGTTCTCCGGCTGAAACGGGCACAGCCATTTGGTGCGTACCAGGTTATCGCTGTCCAGTGCAGTACCCGAACCGCCGACGCAAACCATGGCCCGCTCCGGATGCTCCCGTAGGAAATCCTCCCGGTACTTCATATAGCCGGTGAAAACGGTCATCCCGAGGCCGAATTCCTGTGCCCACGCACCGAAGTGACCCACCTGCTCCCAGTCGAATCCCTGGCCCGTGAATTTCCGTTCGCCCGTTTTCAGGGAGACGCCGATATCCGTGAATCCCTCGCTCCTGATTCGCGCCACGTGGTCGCGGGAATAGCTCACTTTCTGAATGTTCAGAAGCGCTGTTCGGCGTATGGTTCGTTTCATTCGTATTTTCCTTTAAGAGCGCTACATCAGGCCGCGGTCTCCATTCGAAGGGTACGCGGCGTTTCAGCGACCAGATCCAGGGTCACGGCCCGCTGGGTCCGTCCCTCCAGCACAACCTCGCGGATTTCCAGGGGCTGACCCGTTTCGGCAACGCGGATCCCGGTCACGCGATCGGGCAGCAGCAGCGTGAGTCCGTGGAGGTCTCCGGGGGAGGCTATCGTCAGAAAAACGGCCTGGTCGTCCTCCCGCCGCCCCTCGAGGCGTACGTCGGCCCTGGCCCGGGAGAACCGCGACCATCGCTCCTGGTTCTCGAACCGGCATCCCGCCGCCCGGGCGCCGTCGAGGCCCATCTCCAGCGACCGGCGGGACGCACGGGGATCGTCATCGGGCATAACGACGTAGCTCGGGTGAAAGTTGGCGATTTGCACCCCGTGCCAGCGATGTGCCGCGTCTTCGGCGAATCGGGTGAGTTCCTCGCCGTACGCTTCCGCCGACAGGCCCACCCTTCCAGTAGATTTCGGATCCGCGGTATTCCGCTCTCCCAGCGTCTGACTCTCGTCCCACTGCGCCGGCATGTGCCACAGGTCGAGGACCCCCACACCGTGTTGAAAATAGCGAAGCGGCAGCGCTGTCGAAATCATATACGGCCCGTAGCGCTCATCGTGCCGCATGCGCGGATCGTGGGAGATGAAGTGGGTGGGCGTGTACCAGCCCAGGTCGACCACCATCTCCGCCATTGGCTGTCCCGACCACTGGCAGCCGTGAATGCAGATCGTGTCCATCTCCAGACCGGTGTCGCTGAAGAAGCTGTCGCGGTGCGCCTCGAGGTTGGCGCGGATATCGGGAAGCGCGTTTTCGTTCAGGTCCTGTGTGGTGCGCGACCGGCGGACCTTCTGTCCCGAGACCTCGATGACGGGCCTGGTGACCTCGTCCAGGTTGGCTTCGATGGTGATGCCGTGGCCTCGTTCGTGCCAGTCTCTCATCAAGTCACCGCTGTAACGGCTAACGGGGGGTCTGTTGAATGTCAGATAGGCGCCGTATTCCTCGGCGACTTCCACCTCCACGTCGGCGCCGGCTTCTCCGCAGCCATCGCCCTTTACGAACCAGAGCGCGGGGGCGGCGTCGGGAAAGTGCCACAGGCGAGGAAGACACGAATCGGCGAGAGAAGCGAGCACAAGCGTCCGAAGAATATCCTGATGCAGGTCACACACCGGCACGTCCCGGGGCAGCTTGTCGGAAAGGTCAAAGAATCCGTAGATGTGCCGGGGCCCCGTGAGCGGCCCCATATCCTTCGCCGGCCGCTCCCGCACGTCGCCCGTACCGTGACGCAGCGTCGCCACGGTACGGAAGAGGTCGTAGCCGTAAATCCAGGCGGTTCCATTTCCAACGTGGGCGGAAACGAGTCCGGATCCGCATCGCCCTTCGCCATCGGCCCGAAGCGCCGCTGCTCCCTGTCCCCCGCGAAGGGGGCGGGCGGTGTCGTCGGGGCACAACAAGGGCACGTTGCCATGTTCCCAGCCGTACAGCGCAGTTACGGCCAAGTGGGCATCGGTTACGGCATCCGAAACCGAGACGCCGAACGCTGCCGCGACGGCCGGATCGGGCGCGGTTGAGATCAGCGTCACACCCGCGGAGACAGCCCTCGCAAGGCGCTCCGCGGTCGTATGGCCGAAGCCGGTGCCAGCGAGAACGACCAGCCTCACGCCGGGAGACACACCGTCAAATCCCGATGCAGGGTGCTCTTCGAGCCACGGAAAGCCCTCGCATCGGAGTACCTCGGTACAGAGATCTTCTGACGGGTCGCTGTCCGCACGCAGAATCAGGATGGGTTGTTCCATATCTCAGATCTTGTCGACTCCCCAGAGGTGTCCCAGCAGGAAGTTATTGATATTCCCGCGCTGCCCGCCAATGCCGCCCAGGTGATAGGCGCCGTCCACGGGATTCGCGGCGATGTAATCCACGATGGCGTCCCGTTCCCGGACCAGCCGCTTCAAGGACTCCTGATCGCGCGTGCGGTGGTACGTTTCCGCGGTCCGTCTCGCGCCCATCAGCCGGTCTCCGTACGCCACCTGAGCGCCCAGGACGTTCAGTCGACCCTGAACGTCAACGGACGTCTCCGCGTCGCGAGCCTCGCGGATCAGTTCCCTACCCGAATCGATCACCTCGGACGAAAGAAACCCGCCAAGGCCCCTCGACATGGGTTCATGGGTCACCAGCGCCCGCTCGAACGCATCGTGCAACGCCCTGACCGGTTCGGCCGCGGCGCCGAAAAGGCACCTGAAATAGTCCGCCTGAAGCGCGTCGAAATCCACCTCGGCGTCCCACATCGTCCGGGCCTGCACGATGTGGTTCAGCCCATAGAATCCCCACAGTGTCCCCTCACCCTGGAATTCGGCGCCCACGAACCCGTGCCGGTGCAGCCATCTGACGTCGCTGTGGAATCTCCGGCCGGCCGAAAAGGGGGCATGGGCAAAGGAACTGTGCGGGTTATATCCGTAATAGGCCAGCGGCGTCCCCGTCGCCGCCCATCCCTCCACGGCCCTCTGGAAGATCCAGTTGTTTCCCGCGGGGTCCTCGAGGGGCCGGTTGAAGGACACGAACCCATGCGGAGAACAGGCCAGCTTGATCATCACGTTCGGATGCACGGCGATCATCGGCGGCGGAATCGTCTGATGGTGTCCCAGGATCATGAGGTACCGGTCCGGCCAGCGCTCGCAGAACCGTTCCGCCACCCGGTTCGCGAAGTCCACCATACAATCGGTCCGGATGATCTACTCCTCGCCCAGAAACACCAAAGATCCCTGGTTGCACTTCGACAGGCAGGCCGGGCAGCGACAGTGGAACTGTCCGTCCGCCTGGGAGATGCTCACGAAGCCCGCGTCCGGGTCGCGTTCCATCGTCTCGAGTGCCTTCCGGACCACCAGGTCCAGGACGTCGGGATTTGATCGGCACACGTGTATCCCGTACTCATTCGCCCTCCTCTCGAACAACTCGCCGTGTTCGTCGACCGCGAAGTATTCCGGGTGCGACTCCCAGTACTCGCCAGGCGGCACCATGTACGGCAGGGCGTGAGCGTGGTCCACGCAGGCCACGCCGCCGCGCCTGGCGAAGAACGACGTGATGTCCGGGTCGTCGAAGGGCCAGAAACCCGCGTTCAGCCGGTTCGGGCTTCGCCGGCGCCTCCACCGCACAACGCGCGCGGCGGTTGGCGTCCAGGATCACGGTCCTATCCATTGCCAGCACCCACCTCCCACGTGTACGCGGCTGAGCCGTTGCCGTTTTCCACGCGGCAGGTTATCGAATGTCTTCCCGCCCTGCCCGCCACGAACCGCAGTGATCCGCCGTTTCCGGGTATCGCCCTGCCATTGGACGTCCACGAAAAGCGGAGGTCCGGATCTTCCACTTCGTCGACCGGCAATTCGGCGCACCCGATGTGGCGATACACCCCGTCGCCGTCCCGCTGCCGCGAGCCGTCCGGCGCGACCCAGGCGTCGTTCAGGTCCCGCGCGGAATAGTACATCAGGTATCTGCCCGGCGACATCAATACATGGGGGGTGGACGTGTACCGGCCGTCGAACGCTTTCCTTTGCGGGTTCGGGGGAAAGGTCGGCACGTCGTTCTGGTAGTACCACGTGCTGCCGTCGCGCGTCCGCCCGAACGAAATATCGAAGAGCCCGCCCGCACGGTGACCGCCGAACCACATTGCCAGTTCGTCCCGATCGCGCATCACGAAGGGGTACACGCAAGATCGATAGATCCCGCCGTACCGCACCGCGTCGCCTTCGTGTTCCCAGCGCAGACCGTCCCCGGACCGGGCGGAAATGATGTTTTCGGTCATTTTCAGGTCCGGCGTCTCCGTCGACGGCGCGTTCACCCACATCCTGTACGTCCCGTCGTCCAGTTTCAGGACGCACGGGCGCCGCCCGGAACGAAACACAGGCTCCGGGTGGAACGTCCATGAAATCCCGTCGGGACTCTCGCCGTACCCCACCCGCTGGTTCAACCACGGGCGTCCCTCAGTGTCGATTTCATCGACGGCGGTAAACCACATCCTGTAAATCTTCGTCTCGAGGTCGTACAGCACGTACGGCGCCTGGAAACGCCGGCCCCACGGAATCCTGTCATCGGTGACGATCGGATTATCAGGCCGCGGGTCCCACCGCAGCCCGTCCGTCGACGTGGCGTACCCGAGATGGATGTACGAAGGGTTTCGCGCGTGGTCGGAACTGCCCACGTACCACATCTTGAAGATGCCGTCCGCCCTCAGCACGCAGGGCATGTAGAGGATCACGCGGCACCAGTCCTGTTTCGTCGTCGCCGCCGACAGTATGGGATCGGACTGGCGCCGCCAGACCTGTCCTTTAGGGAGGCTCTGACATGGCTCTATCTCGAGACGAAGGTCGATGGTCTCCCCGGCCCTGACCGAGATTGTCCGCCCGGTCGGTTCGACGCCGCAGATGCGGGGGACATACCAGGCCGGGACCTCGGGAACTCGCGCCGCCATTTCATCATCCTTCCGTTGCGAGAAGAGAGTGAAGAGGAGCGAGTTAAGAGGAGTGAGGAAAGAGAGAAAGTCTACAGCGCTGGGAAGGCCGGGGCGCTTTCTCCACTCTCCCCTCAACAATTACCCCTGCGCTCATTCCCCCCGAGGTCGGTACCTCGGCGTAAACGCCCGTCCATAGAACAGCGGCATCAACTCATGCGGTACCTGGTCGGTCTGCCCCAGCGACGCCATCTGGCCGAACTCGTAGTCGGAATGGACCAGACGCGAGAGCATGATGAGCCGTTCCCTGTCCGTCTCGATGTTGATCGTACGGTGCATCAGCGGGCCGTCGGCGAACAGCAGCGCGGAGCCCCGCTTCGCCGTGGTCTGGTGGAAGAACTCGGAGTCCGGATGGTCCGTGATGTACTGCTTCAGATCGTCGTACGAGAGGTCGAGTCTGTGACTTCCCGCGAAGATCCCGGTACCGCCGTCGCCGGGGCCCACGTCCGTGAGATAGAGGATCAAACCGAGGATCTGCGTATGGAACCAGCCATTCTTGCGGACCGCCCGGTCCTTGTGCCGGGTCACCCCGCCGTGCCATCCCAGAACCGGGGTTTCGGAACGCCGGTTGAAGCGGACGGCGACCTGATGGAACCGGAACGTCCCTCCCAGCAACTCGGTTGCGATCCCCAGGACGCGCGGCCTTGTCAGAACCGACAGGTAGATGGGGTCCAGGCCCAGCACGTTCTCAATCTCAAGACGTTCCAGGTGAAGGTCGCCCGAAGCCGTCCTCCTCCGGTTCGCCCGCCAGATCGCCCCGTCCCGGAAGTCCTCGTATTTCCTGGGCGGCGGAGGCGGCGTGATCTCGACGTTTCCGGCCGCGTCCAGGATTTCCGCTTTCAGTCTGTTGGCTGACGCTTCTATGGACTGCAACTCCGGCTCGGTAAACAGGTCCTCGACGATGGTGTACCCGAAAAGCTCGAACCGCATCCGCTGCTCCAGCGTCAGGGCCGGGAATGGATAGTCGAATTCGGTCTGCGGCACATCCGAAAACCCGAACCCTGGACTCGGCGCGGTATATCTGGCTTTCGTTGGCGTCTCGGCCATACTGTGCACCTCCAAGGATAATCGGTACATTCGACAGGCTCAACGAACCTCATTGAGCCCGCGGCCGGTGTTCGTCAGCTCTCTGTCCGCACCCAGTGCCTGAAAAGGGGCTTCACCTTTTCGGGCATCGAATCATAGACCTCCTGCGGAACGGGCGGGACCTCTGGCGCGTTGAGTCCGGTTGTCTGCAGCATCCGCTCCCGCGCTTCGGAGCCGGGCATCAGGACACCGGTATCGAGCCACCATGGCGCATAGCGGATCACGACGGAAACGCGCGGCTCGTCGGAACGGTTGGGGGCCGTGGCGTGCCACAGCCGGCTGTCCAGCATCAGCACGCTTCCCGCTTCGCCTTCCGCGTTGCATTCGCCGGGAATCGCGCCGAGCGGGTCGAATCCGTTTCCCCCGCTTGGATTGTTGTTCGAACGGTGGCTGCCGGGAAGAATGAGGGTTCCTCCGTTTTTCGCACTGAAGGGGGAGAGCATCCACAGCGTGGTGAGGTGCATCACCGCGTCGGGATAGGGCGCGGCAATATGTCCGGCGTTGTTCTGGTTGAAGGGCCAGTCGGCGTGCCAGCCGCCGCGCGGATTACCGGGGAAATTCACCGTTGCGGTCGTGAAAGAGATCCGGACGTGTTCGCCCAACATTCCCTCGACGACGGCCATGACCCCGGAATCCGCCACGTAGGGCGCGAAAGACTGCTCCCGGGCGACGAAACCGGAGACGTGGCCGATGCCCTTGTCGTCGAGCGTTTCGGCGTTCGCGTGCCGGTGGACGGCATCCATGACGCTTTCTCTCACCGCCGTGACCCGGTCCTCGGGCACGACGTTCTTCACGACACACCAGCCGTTGACGCGCATCTGCATGAGTTCGTGCTGCATCCGATCTTCTCCTGAATCCATGATTCGTACCCTCTTCGACAGATGTGAAGGCACCCGAGCCGCCCCGTCCCCACGCTCACGGTTGCAGGATCCAGATCCCGCCCACTTTGCCCGTGATGCTGTCGATGACGATCCACATCCCGAGGCAGACCGCCTCGCCTAGGATAATGCCCATGAAGAACGGCCGGGTCATCCTGTACAGGTTGGCGCCCCCGAACCGCAGCACGAGCGTCTTGATTCCCCAGGCGAGAAACACGCTGAAAAAGTAGTTGTGCGTATAGGCGATCGTACTCACGGGCAGCGCAATCGGGTGCAGCGGCCACGACGGCAGCCGGGAGCGGAGCGCCATCATCATCACCACGACACCCACACCCAGACCCGTATACAGAAAACCGGGGTAGAAGATCGGCGAGGGTGAAAGCAGCCTGCGCCCGATGTATTCGTCGAACGGCAACGCGCAGTCGTTCACGTCCCGGAACCAGTAGTCCAGGTTGCGGCCGCCGTGTTCGTATCCCAGTTGGAGCGTCGTATAGCTCGCCGCGATCAGGCCGGCGGCCAGCGCGGCGCCCATCGCCACCACCAGCCCCCGCTTGCGTCCGATCTCCTGTGCGAGTCGCAGCGCGCCCGAGGCCCTCGGCATGAGCGTATTCAACCGGGTCATCGTCCAGGCGAAGCTGACGCCGAGAGACGTCAGCCCCGTGGGGCTGAACGCCGCGGAGCCCACGGCGCACACCACGAACTCAGACGGATTCAGCGGAGAATAGGTCACGGAATATCCGGTCTCGCTCACGATGCGGGCGAGCACCAGAAAGACGACGAAACTGAAGAAGCCCAGCAGCAGGACGAGATGGGGAGCAATGCCCGCCTGGTAGAGCCAGCATCCGAGATAGAGTGTCCCCGCAACGATACCGGCCACCGCGGACCGGTAGGGGATCACCTCGTCCGAATCTTCCAGGCGCGAGGGGCGGCCCATTGCCCTCGCCCACACCTCGCGCAGGTGCCCCCGCGCGATCCACAGACTGTAGCCCGCCAGGCCGAGCATGTATCCCATGCCCATCATTGCCAGGAATTCGGATCCCTGGGAACTGTGCCGGCCTACGACCCCCGAGACCCCGTATGTCTCCGCCCCGACAACGGCCAGAACGCCGCTGATGCACTTCGCGATGACGTTGAACAGCCAGATGCTCAGACTCACGTCCGTATTCACGAAATACGAGTACCCAAGGATCGCGAAATGCAGGCCGATATGCAAGGGGATCGCCCGTCGGAATATCCAGAGAGTCGTTCGCAGCTGAATGCGCGGAAGCGAGTAGTAGTACCGCTGGAGTCCGTTCAACAGTCCGATCAGAAACGGTACCGCGAACCCTCCCCACATCATCCTGCTCCGGAACAGGGGACCCACCGTCCGCGCCCCCATCATGCTCATCTCCAGCGGCACCTGCATGATGGGAAACGCGAAGCGCTCGTGCTCCTCCCACTGCTTTCTCATGAGAACCGCCAGGCAGACGAGCACCACGTAAAGCACGACCAGGAACGACCCCCAGCTCCACAGAGGAACCACCCACGACCACCAGGGTACCGGGTCCCCCGCGGGAAGGCCGTCGTACAGCCCCCGTACCGTTTCCGTATCCAGGATCGACAGCCAGGGCAGGGCATTGGGCAGCACGGCTTCCAGGTGCCGCATTTCCGGCGAGGCATAGTAGGTGACGCCCGTCATGAAACCCAGCAGGGCCTTGGTCATCTTCCATGACGGCATCAGAAACAGCAGCATGACGTAGATGGCCAGTAATTCGCCCCGCCCGAGCGAGAAGCGTCGCTTCAGGGCTCCCGCCAGCGGGTTGACCGCCAGCACGAGCATAAAAAAAACGAACAATACGCCCCGGTCCATGTAGTAGTTGCCCATGAAGGGACCCTGGACGACCATCCGGTTGTAGGTCAACGCGACGCCCATGAACGCGCAGAGACCCAGTCCGATCAGGAAGGCGCGGAGGGTCAGACCGTCCTCCGAAGGTCCCGGCTGACGCACCGATTGCGCGTGTTGCCGCGTGTCTTTCGCTCGAGCGCTGTCCACTCATTCTCCTGCCTGCGGGCGACATTTCAGGTCCTGCCGCTCTCGGCCACGCCGATGTGGCGGTAGATTCCGGCTCTGTCGATGCCAAGCGTGTCTGCACCTGTCCTGTAGAGGGTACCCCAGTCACGGGCGGAATAATACATCAGATAGCGGTCCCCGCCGTCCACGACGCACGGCGTGGAGGTATACCGCCCGTCGTAGTCGTTGGGGTCCCGCGTCGCGGGTAGGGCGGGCGCGTCATGGTGGTGGGTCCAGTTCAGGCCGTCGGACGACGTAGAACAGTAGATCTCGAACACCGGGCGGACCAGCGGTGATTCGGACCCCGTGTCGATCACCACTTCGCCGCCGGCGGGCCATGCGCCGTACCACATGATGTATCCGTCGCCGTCGCGAATGACGAATGGATAGACCGTACCCCTGAGTTTCTCGTTGAAGCTCACGGCGGGTTCGGGGTCGCGCGTCCAGCGGAGGCCGTCCGTGGATTCGAAGCGATAGATGTGATGTACCAGGTCGTCGAAGCTTCCGTCGGGCGTCGGCGATGAGTTCATCCACATCCGGTAGGCGCCGGGACCGTCCTTGATCACGCACGGACGTCGCCCGCTGTGATAGATCGGCTCCGGATGTACGTCCCATTTCAGCCCGTCGCGGCTGGTGGCATAGCCCAGTTGCTGCTCGAAGCTGACGAGCCAGGTCGGACCGCCCCGGACAACGGTCGACATGATGAACCACATCTTGAACAGCCCCTCGTCCGCGTCGAAGATCACGTGGGGTGTCTGCCAGGCGTCGCAGGCGGGCAGATCGTCTCGGGTGAGGATGGGGTTGTCCGGGTACTCGTTCCAGTGGATTCCGTCGTCCGATTCGGCAAAGCCCACGACCGAATCGTCTGTACGGGTGGCGGTACCGTGAGCGATGTACCACATCATGTACCTGTCCGCGGCGCGGAGTACCGTCGGGTTGTAGAGTTCAACCCGGCACCAGTCCTGTCGGGTGGTCAGCGCGGACAGGATCGGCTCTTCGCGACGACGCCATTTTGCAAGATGCAGTGACATTCTTTCGTTCCTTTAAAGTTCCGAAAGGGTATCTGATAGTTCCTCTATTGAAATCGCGTGCGTCGCGAGTGGACGCTCGGCCATGGTACACGCGGTTTCGCGATAGCCGGAGCCGCTGACGATGGCGACGACGACGTCTTCGGGACGGACCTGCCCCGAATTCATCAGACGGGTTGTGCCGGCCAGGCAGGCGCCCGTTGACGGCTCCACGAACAGTCCTTCCCGCCGGCCGCAGGCTTCCTGGGCCGATAGAGCTTCCTCGTCCGTAACGGAAACGAAAAAGCCGTTCGACGAACGTATGGTCTCCAAAGCTTCCATGCCGTCGGGGGGGTAGCTGTGGGCGAGTTTCACCAGAATCGAAGGCGGCAGGTTGTCATAAGGCAGCGCCAGCACGTCTTCCCACCGGCTCAATCCGCGTTCGAAGGCCACCTCCAGCGCATTGTAGTCTGCCGGTACCACGCCGATCATCCTGGGGAGTGAGTCGATGAGTCCGAGCGCCCGGCAGTCCCGGAATCCCCGCCAGACCCCCGATACGGTGCCGCCGCCACCCACGGGAACCACGACCCAGTCCGGCGCCCGCCCCAGTTCCTCGACGATCTCGAAGGCGATGGTCTTGTTTCCCTCGGCCTGGTACGGATTGGAATTCCGGCTGGTGGTGCTCAGATAGAGTCCCTGCTCACGACAGACGTCAATCACCCCCTGCACGATCGGATCGATCAGGGCCTTCACCTCGACAAGCGCCGCGCCCAGGCCGAACATGGGATAGAGACGCTCCGGCGGCGTTCCTTCCGTCATGACCACCGCGCTACGCATGCCCGCCCGTGCGGCCAGCGCGGCGTTCGATATGCCCGCACTGCCCGTCGATACGATGACGGACACATCCGCGCCGATGGCCTTCGCGTGCGTAATCGCGACCGAGAGTGAACGGTCCTTGTGGGATCCTGTGGGATTGCGGGTCTCGTCCTTCAGATAGACCCGATGTTCGTCGAAACTCCGTGCCCGCAGCAGCGGGGTACCGCCTTCGCCCAGGGTCACGGATCCATCGGGAGCGTCTACCGGGAGCAAGGGCCAGTAGCGCCACATGGTACCGTCGAAGCGGTCGTCCCATGAAACACCGTCATAACTGTATTGAAACCCCAGGGATCCCGCGCAGACACCGCAATTCAGGGCCGGGGCATCCTGTTGCGCATCGCACGTCAGACAGATCTTTCGATATCGACCCACTGTGGACCCCTAACCTTGATTCGATACGTGATAACCGTTAAAATGGCCGCAAAGAGCATGAATGCGGGGAGACGGTAGAGGAAATGCGGGGAGAGGGAAGACGGTAGAGGGTAGAGATTGCCCGCCTCGTGAGGCTTCTTTTCGTGCCGGAGGCAAGGAGGGATAAATTAGGGGGCAAGGATATCTTCTACCGTCTTACGTTTCCCGTCTACCCGGATTTTTCTTCCTCTCCCGTCTTGCGTCTCACCAGGTGGACGGGCGGGGTGTGGATAAAAAGAAATGGCAATCCCTGGGGACCGCCATTTCTTTTTGTCTACCGATTCCGCGGGTAACTCAGAACGCGCCGCTCAGCGTGAACCGCAGCGGGGCATCCAGATAGGTGCCGAAATCGCTGTACGCGACGTCGGCCTGCACGATCCGTCCGTTCGGCATCGAGAATTTCAAACCCGCTCCGAGCGTCCACGACTCTTCGTCGAAGTTCGCCTTATAGCCCGCCCGGAGGGCAAAGTTGTTCTGAAGCCAGAGTTCGCCGCCGAAACGGTACTGCGGGTCGGCGAAATCCGTGGCGTAGGAATTTTCGAAGGTTACGGTGATATAGGTCGGATCGCCGGTGGCGCCGACAATTTCCATTGCCGCGGCCGTGCTGAAGGCAACCGGCATCTTTCGGACGTCGTCAATCACCTTGACGTCCTTACCCATGTTCTCGAAGGTCATGCCGAGACGCAGGCTCCTGAAACCGGTGTAGAAAAACGTGGACACGCCAACGTCCCACGCGTTCAGGCGGTCGGTATCCAGCGTCTGTTGGGTCCAGCGGAACATCGAGCCGACGGAGAGTTTGTCCGTCAGTTTCCTGGCGTAGACCACGCCCAGTGAGAGATCCCCCATATCGGGGTACCGTCCTGTCCCGGTGGGCTGGAAAATGGTCGTCTCTTCGAACTCGTGGGGGCTGAAGGTAACGACGTTGACACCCAGAACGCCGTACGCCGTGTTGTAGGCCATCCCACCCGTAAGGATGTGGTCGTTCATCAGCCACCGGGTGTATCCGAGCGTAAACGCGGCGCGTTCGATATGCGTGAGTCCCGCGGGATTCGAAAAGATGGCATCGATATTGTCCGATACGGCCACGAACGCACCGCCCATACCGGCCATTCGTGCTCCATGATCGATCTTAAGAACAGGGAGGACCATCCGCGCCAACCGCCGCTGGTCCTGGGCATCCGCCCCCCTGGGGTAGAGCAGGGCGCAGATCACCGCCGCTGTCAGTCCGATCCACAACGTCCGTTTCATCGCGTCATCTCCTTAAGTTTCAGTATGGACCTGAGCCGAGCAGAATTAGAGATCTGCCCCTACTTGATGATCATCAACGTGCCGCGCTGAGTCTGGCCCGCGCTCCCCGGCATCTGGGATTCGACGATCCAGTAGTAGACGCCGGCGGGCACGTCACCGCCGCGCGAGTGGGGGATCTGGTTCCATCCGGCTTCGCCCCGGGCGGGGTCTTCGTGTTCAATCAAGGCGGCAAGTTCGCCCGCCACGGTGTAGATCCGGATCGTGCACTTTTGCGGGATATTCGTGAACCGTATCAACCCCGCTGACGGATAGTTGTGGGCGCCGTCCACCTTGTGCGGATTGGGGACGACGATCACGTCCCGCGCCAGCTGGTCCGCCGAAGCGTTGGCAGGCACGAAAGGAACGCTGGTCATGACGCCGCCAGCCCACTGCTCGGGCGCGCTGTTGCCGCCCTCCATGGACGGAATAGCCATCCCGGTACCGTTCCAGTCGTCGTGACCCGAGTCGTAGGCGGCCACGCGGTAGGTGTACTCGAAACCCGCAACGGACTTCCGGTCTTCAACCTGGTAGGTGCCGCCGCTGTAGTACTCAGGGTCCTTCAACGGTATATCGGCCATCAGCTTCCAGTCGTCGATCTTGTAGTCCGAGCGGTAGACCCGGTAGCCCACAATATCCTGCGCCTCGGCGCCGGTGTAGTCCGGGTCGGTCGCGTCGTCGCCTGCGTCGGTCCACTTGACAAGGTTGAATCCGTCGACCGACGCGGTGGTTTCCGCCTTGACGTCAGGCGGGGGATCGGGCAGATCGTAGTTCCACCTGAAGGCGTCGGCTGCAGCCTTGTGGTGTTTGAGCAAATTGTTCATGGGCTTGTCCGAGAGCATATCTTCCTGCCTGCTCTGCTTGGCCCAACCCCAGATGTTCTCCTCCACCGGCGCGGCCGCCACCAGGGCAAAGACGATTCTCACCTTGTCCCCCGGGGCCATGTCGTACGGACCATAGGCGAAGGAAGCGACGAGCCCGTCTATCGTGGTGGGATTGTCCTTGATGAACGGCGCGGGACTCGTCAGTTCGTTGTAGATCTGTTCGGAACTCATGTTCTCGGAACCGGGTTCCGAAAAATCGGTTCGGTCCCTGTAGTCCCACCACTTGACCGTGTGGGGCTGGTCGGCCACCCGGGGCGAGATGAAGCTTGCATCTCCCCCGGTGTCGAAGGTAAAGGTCGAGGCATCGTTGACCGACCCGGGCATGTAGGCCAGCGGGGCGGCGCCGATGTACTGGAAGGCCCCCATCTCCCCCTCGATCTTCGTCTGCTTGAGACAGCAGTTGTGCCAGCTCGAGTTCGCGCGTTCCTCACTATACGGTTTGCCGATATCGTTTCCCGGAAGGTCGGGATTCTCACCGTCGAAGGCATACCACATCTTGAGCCCCAACGCATCGCCCGGTCCGTCGAAGTTGGCGGCTTCCGTATACTTGTACCAATCGTCCAGTGCGACCGGAATGGTGCGCCGGAAGAACGAATCCCCCGCATAGTGGGCCTGGCCGCACTGGGAGGCGTAAAAGCGGGTGGAGAAAATCAGGAACGTATCGTTCAGCTGCAGTCCGCCGCCGCCGAGGTCGGCCACGCCGTCGCCGCTGGAATCTCCGGTATTCTCGAACGTATATTCCATTATCTGGAAGTCGTCGAAGTCAGGATAGCTCCATGCGTAAGCCTTCTTGGTTACGGTGATGCCGTTCTTCGTGGTCCATTTGCTGACGATAATGCTCTCCGGAAAATTGTCCTTGTCGGCCTCCATATATTCGCTGTACCGGTAGTTGTGGATCTCCACCGGCGAAGCGGGACCCGGCGCGGGCTGGCCCGGCCACCAGTTGGCCATATCGGGACCCAGGGGCGACACCTTCCGGTAGCCGATATTGCTCTCCGGCCCCTGCGAAGGATCGTAGGCCATGGGGACCACGTCCTCCGATTCAAGCGTGGCCTTCGATTCGGAAACGTGGTAATCGCCGCCGACCCGTGTCGCGATGAACTGGTTCCAGCCGGGCATGGTGCCGCACAATTCGTTGTAGTAGACCACCCACTCGGAACGGACGCCCCATGTCCGGGTGCCCCAGTAGTCGATGAATTCCTGCGGGTACTGCACCCAGAACCTTCCCGGATAAGACATGCCAACGGGCCGGTACCAGCTCATGGGCGTGGCGGCGCGCACACCCTGGGTGCCCGAGTTCCAGTAGATGTCCCATGCCTTCGCACGGGACTGCACCCGGAGTTCCGCGTGTACCGCGGTGCTGAACACCAGAGCCAGGAGCGCAATCCCGCTTACGATATTCCTTTTCATTTCCTTGACCTCCTCAAAGATGACCAATGAGTTCCGTCCCTCCGTCTCCGGAGGGGCTCACTCACGTCAGAAGCTCAACCTGATTCCCATGTGCGTAATCCGGGGATTGCCTATGTAGCGCGAGCGGTCGGAAACGTCCCCGTAATTGAGGTACGTCGCGTCGTTGGGCCTGGGCTGCTGGAGCCCCCACCACATGTAGTCCGTACCGGTGACGCCGCTGGCATCCTGCTGGTTGAACAGGTTGAACACTTCCACGAATACGTCGGCGTTCACGTTCCCGAAGCGGAAGTGCTTCTGCAGGTTGAGGTCGGCTTCCGTGTGCAACGGCCGTCTTGCCGGTGTGTTGGCTCCGGTCAGCTTGATGTAATTGAACTTGCTGCCCGTGTAGATCCGGTAGATCAGGTTGGCATTGATGCCGCCAAACAGGGTCGCGCCCGCGTACTGCTTGCCCGGACCGTAGTCGAGCGGGGAGGAGAAGAACATCTGAAGGCTGCCCTGGCTGCGGCGACCGCGCGTGAAGATATTGCCGGTGCTGAACCAGAACTTCTGAAACCAGATGCCCTGAAGCCATTCTCTCGCTTCGTCCGTCAGGCCCTCGACTTCCCACGCCGGCTGGAGAGGCGCCGAGCCGCGGGCGTTGAAGGCATTCACGTTTTCCCGGACCTTTTGCAGGTTCTCTTCCGCCTTGTCGCCGAGTGTCTTGATCTCCTCCGCCGTAAGCGGAACGGGTTCCCTGCGGCCGCCCGCAACGCGCCATTCCTTGTGATACCTTCCGCTGGCGATGAAACTCCGGTCGGGATAGATCAGGACGCTGGCAACCGTCTCGGCGTCGCCCAGCCAGTGGATGGCTTCCAGCCATTCCAGGTTCAATGCGGCGCGGAACGCAAAGAAGTTGCTGAAGCCCTTCCGCATGCTGAACTCGAAGCCCTTGACGTCTTCCGTGCGTTCGGAACCGTACGTGCCCCCGATGGCGCCCGTCCTGCCCGTGACAGGATCGACGGCGTCGTGCCAGATGCCGGTGCTCTGCAGATGGCCGCTCTTGTAGAACGCCGCCAGAGAGAAGACATAGTCGCTTACGAAGTTCCAGTCCGTACCCACTTCGAAACTGGTCGTGGGGTGACCGTGGTCCCAGACCGGGCTGATGACGTTGGCGCCGTAGCTTTCGTCTTTCGCGTTGAAATGACTCCACGGGACGCCGGGAATCCCGTCCGGCCCGGAAGCCGTCTCCCAATGGCTCCCGAACTGCTGCCGGAAGGAGGGGATCATCATGTATCGGCCGTAATAGAAGTGCATGCTGGACCGGGCCGTGATGGGGTGTGAGATACCCAGCCTGGGGCTCCAGCCCTGTATGGTCCGCATGGGCCCCGTGGGCGCCTGGATGAACGTATCCATCGCGTTGTACCACCCCGACGTGAACGACGGGAGCAACTGAACGTCCTGACCCCACAGGCGGTCGTAGCGCAGGCCGACGTTGACGATCAGCCCCTCGAACTCCATTTTGTCCTGGACGTACGCGCCGAACTGGCTGGGCGTCACGGCCTCGCCGGGTTCGGGCTGCCCGATGTAACGGATATCCCGCTTCGCGTCGCCGGGCGTCATGCCGGTCCACGTCCACCAGTTCTCGAACGTCATGAATTCGAAGCCGGTCTTGGCGAAGTGTCCACGGGTCATCTGGCTTGACAGGTCGGCCTTCAGACTGAATCGGTTCTGTTCGCCGACCTTGAATGCCCAGACGTCCTCCCGGCCGATGTAGAAGTACCCTTCGCTGTCGGTCCTGACCTTCGTGGTCTTATTCCCCACGCCGCTGGTGTCCGTGCGGCTTCCATAGCGCGATACGCTCACTTCGTAGAACGTTCTGGGGCTGATGGTGTGGGTGATCACGCCGTAGATCATGTTGTCGGTCTGCTTTTCCTCCCCCGCGATCGATCCATCGGGGATGAAGAGGTCGCGTCCCGTTCCCCGGATGACGTTCGGGAAGCTGTACCGGGACAGCCGTCCGTTGTTGAAATTCTCCGCGAAGTCGTACATCCAGCCGATCCGCAGCTTCATATTCGACCCCGCCGGGACCGTCAGTTTTGCCGTGGTCCTGAGGTTTGCCGGCCGGGTCCGCCACGGTCCGGGAAGCACGGCGGCGTCACGCAGGTGCCGGGCGCTGGCGAAGAAGGACGAGTTCCCCATCAGGGGACCGCTAAGAAACCCATCCAGGTAGTGGCCCCGCCAGTCCGTGTAGTTCGTTCGCGGGTGGACGAGATTCCCCGTCTCGGGGTCCACCTCGGACGTCCACGCCGGATCGTTCCACTTCGCGTTTCCACGCAACTCCGGCGCCTCGTAGACATTCTCGCCCCAGTGCTTCTTACCTGCGGGGGTGAGACGATATTCCGCCTCGCCGTGATAGGTTGCACCGCCGTCGCGCGTGACGATCTGGATGACGCCGGCCTGCGCGTTTCCGTACTCGGCGTTCATACCGCCCGTGATGACCGAGACCTCCTGCACCGCCTTGAGGTTGACGCCGTACCACTGCCTCTCGCCGCCGTCGCCCCATCCGCCGCCGATGCCGCGCCCGTCTCTGCCGGAAACGGGGACGCCGTCGACGTAGACGACGTTGTGGCTGGCCACCCAGCCCCGGATCGCACCGCTGCCGTCAACGGCATAGCCCGGCTCCAGTTCCAGGACCTCGGTGACGTTTCTCAGAATGGGCGTTCGCTCGATCTCCTCGGCGGTCACGACGTAACGGCTGTCCGTCTTGTCGGGGTCCACCGGCGGCCTTTCCGCGACCACCACCATCTCTTCGAGTTCCAGTTCGGTTTCACGAAGCTGAAAGTCAACCGTCGTGGTGAAGTCCACCCGTACGCCCACCTGCTCCTTGACCACCGAGTGATACCCCACCATCGACGCCGTCAGCTTGTACTGGCCGGGCGTTACGGAGACGATCACGTAGAATCCGTCCGCGTCGGTCGTTCCGCCCAGCCGGGCTTCCTCTATCGCCACACTCGCCCCCGGCAGGGGTTCGCCCTTTTCGTCAGTCACGCGACCGACGATCTTGCCGGTTGTCGCGGCCATGACCGCACTGGCGGCAAAGAACACGGCAAACAAGACGACCACAGCGCCGGTATAAAACCTGAGCCTGCTCATGGTTTCTCCTTTTCTCGGCGTTTGTTTCATTGGCTGGACATTCCGTGAGTTCCAACGGGCTGCCAAGCCTGCTTCCTTATTTCTTGAAGTAGAACCGGATGCCGCCCCGCGCATTCAGGAACTGCATCGGAAACGTCTGGCCTTCCAGGCCCCATGCCTCCATGGGCCTTAACTCACCCAGCAAGAGATTGTACCTCGCGCGCACGTCCAGCGAAATGTTGTCGAACACGAACGCCTCCACGCCCAGGCCCACGTTGGCGCCCAGCGCCGTGCGCGAATCGCTGAACGGCTCAATGACCAGTTCCTTGTCTAAAGGCGCCTCGCGCTGCCCCGGAAAGATCAGGCCGCTTACGTCCGTCTTGTAGTCGTAGAAGCCGGCGCCGACGGTCACGTACGTGGAGTACTTCTCCTTGGCCAAGAGGCCTCCGCCTCCTCGCCTGACCACCGCGTTCACCAGAAAGCTGCTGATGCGCATCTCGCTCGCAGCGTTGGGTGACTTATAGTCTCTGCCGTCTATGGGCCAGGTAAACGGGGTGTCTTCCAGTGCTCCGTTCTCGAATATGGACCGGTGAAACTCCATCTCCACGCTGGTCCTCGGACTCATCACGTAAGTGAACACCACGCCTGCCTGCCCCCGGCCGGTTTCATACCAGTCTTTCAGCTTGAAGATCGACCGGTTGTAGTCCAGGAACGTCCCGAGCCCCCAACTTCCGGCCACACCGCCCGCGTAGACCGTTCCCGCCGAAAGCAGCAGCAGCGCCGCTGCCATACATACCAACACACCGTTACGCATATTCTACCTCCTTAACATTATTCAGATGTCACGAGCGACATCCGGACATTCCGGTGCCATTCTGCAAAACGCACCATCAATCCTGTCGGATCATCACCTCCTTGCAGTGTTATTGTCCGGCGCCTATGCGTAGTTGTTCGATAAATAAGGTGGGAAATGACTCCGAATACATCACGATACTAGTATTACTACAAATCGCAATTAATGGACGAGATTTATCGATGTCAAGTCTTTTCCAATCTGCTATTAGATGAATTTATAAGACTCTTTGGAACGTGCGGACGCCGGAGAGGGAGCCATCGGGCTGCCATCAACCATCGATATATCCCTGCAACAGGCGGGCCGTTTCCGACGCCACGCGAGAGGGGTCGTCGCTGGAATACGGCTCGAGGACGTTGACGTAACCTGCATATCCGATGGTCTTCAGATTCGATATGAATTGCGGGATGTCGAGATGGTCCTCGTCGCACAGGTACGCCCTGCGGAACTTCGGCGTGGACCTTCGATAGTACCTGCGGATGGTCTGATCGCCCTGGTGCAGCACGCCGCCCTGTACGTTGACGATGCTCAGCAGGTCCCGCACCTGTTCCAGGGTTGCCAGGCCGTAGTCCTGCTCGGCCATGTGGATGTTCAACGGATCGACGTTCAGCCCGAGATTCGGTCGGTCGACCTTGCCGATGAAATCGCGGGCGCGGAGGATATCCTCGAACATGCTGTTGAAATGACAGGCGATGACAAGCGTGATTTCCTGCCGTGCGGCCAGGTCGCACCATTCACAAATCAATTCGATATCCGTGGGATACCCGATCATCAACTGGTCCAGTCCTACACGCGGCAGAAGCGCCAGTTTCTTTCTGATCAGGTCCGCGTCGAACGAAGCCGAATCCAGCCGTCCCCAGAGCATGCTGCAGCCCAGCCCATGCCCGGCATAGAGAGCTTCAACCTCATCGAAGCGTTCGCCCCTGATGAGGTGATCGATCTGACCGTCCCTCAGGTGCACGCCCTCATAGCCCGCGCTGACCGTAAGCGCCAGGAATTCCTCCACCGTCATCGCATAGGACTGCTTCGTCATTTCAATCAGCCGACCGGACAGCGATAGCTTCATCGGGTTCTCCTTAGCCGCCCGTTGAAAAAGCCCATCCGGGCTGCGGCCGGCCCTTGCGGTCGAAATACTGCGTTGCGCGCCCTCGCCGAATCGCAGGATGGGACTCGGTTGCGCGCCTTGTCTTCGACCACAATGGCTCGGCCTCGCCTGCAGAGCGACTTTATCAACGGACTGTTAGACGAACGGATTTCAGAATGAATTCTTCACGCGTACGGGTTTACCGGTTTCGATGGACTCAGCGCCCGCGATGCACGTGGCAGCGGATTTCGCGCCGTCCCGCACGTCGATCATCGGCGTCCCGTCGTTCAGAATGCAATCCACGAAATGCGCCATCTCTTCCCCGAACGTGGGATGCTCGGCAAGAATCGTAATCGGGAGCCGGATGAAATCCTCCAGTTCCTCGACTTTGCTGAGATACAACCTGTCGTTGATCGCGGTGCCCCTTGTGCCGTAAATGGCGAGGTTCAGTTCGTATGGACGCTGGCAACCCAGGAACGCCGCCATCTTGCCCATGCATCCGTTCTCGAATCGAAAATTCATCAGGTACGCGTCGTCGTGCGGAAATTCGGCGAGTACCTTATGGTTGGAGATCGCGAATACTTCGTCGATATCGCCAACGATCCATCGCAGGAGATCGATGGGATGTACGCCGCCGCCCATCAGTCCGAAGTGCGGATTCCGGTCGTCCACCCACCAGTCCTTGATCCGATTCCCGATGTTGTGCAGATAGTCCGCCTCGGCGTAAAAGGCTTCGCCCAGTTCTCCATCGTCGTACATGCGTTTGATGGTCTTGCAGATGGGATTGAACCGCGCGCTCTGCCCCACCATGAACTTCAGCGAGGGTTTCGTGTCGGCCATCCGCACGATCCGTTCGCAGTCCTCCAGGGTGGTCGCCAGGGGTTTTTCGCAGATCACGTGCTTGCCCGCTTCCAGCGCCGCAACCGCCTGGTCGGCGTGGGCGTAGTTGGGGCTGCACAGGGAGATAATGTCGATGTCGTCGCGGTCCAGCATCGACTCGTAAGTGGGGGCAAACAGGTCCATGGAGCCGGGGAACAGGTCCAGCCTGCGTACACTCGGCGCCCAGGCCGCACGCACCTCGGCATCCGGGTTCTCGTCAAACGCCGTGAAATGTTCCCGTCCCGCGTGTCCGATGCCCACAATCCCAACGCCCAGTTTTTCCATTTCAGGCCCTCCGGTGCAGACCTCGGAATCAGGCCGCGATTCCGGGGCGTTTCATCTCGTTTAGATACGTCGCCGGGCTCAATTCTTGACGTCCTCCAGCAGCGCGAGAAGATTGGATCCTTCGATGCGTGTCCGGTCCTCGGCCGTGAGGAACGGCATCTTTGAAAACAGGTCGTACGTCTGTGGAAACGTCACCCAGTCCAGGCAGGGCGAGTAGTCCGATGCCCACAGCAGCCGCTCAACGCCGTAGGCGTCCACCAGAGCTTCCACGTACGGCCAGGCGGCGCGGTGCGGATAGTCGTGGCCCGGATCGGTCAGCGCGTAGAAGCCGCTCAGCTTGACCCGCGACTGGGGAAACTCCGCCAGCGCCAGCACGCTGGCCATCGCCTCTCTCGCACCGTCCGCGTCGGGGGCTTCCGCCTGTCTCGGCGGCAGGCCGAGGTGGGACAGGACGAGACGCAACTCGGGATGCCGCTCGAGGACGTCCTGCCAGGCGTTCCAGTCGTCACCCTTCGAATTCACGCTCACGAGCCAATGCCTGGAAGTCAGCCATTGCCAGACCTCATCCGATATGGCGAGGAGCGCGTTCACGCGTTCGGGCCCGAAAATATAAAAGCTCACCCCCACGAATCCGGCTGCCTGAAGTCGCGCCAGCTCGTCGGTTGTCGGCGGTTCCGAGGGGTCGAAATAGGCCGCGGGATACACCCAGTCGTACTCAGCCACCATCTGCGTGAGAAAGCGGGTATTCTCCGCCGCCCAGGGGACGTCCGCGTACCCCACGATCAACGCGGCCTTCACCCCGTGGTCCTTCGCCAGGGAGGCGTAGACAACGGCTTCATCGACGGGCCGGCCCAGCCGTTTCATAAAGGAATCCTGGTAGCCTCCTTCGAACAGATGGATGTGCGCGTCGGCTCGTTCGGACATCGTTCGGTTCCTCCGTTTATTTGTGGAACACCTTAAGTCTTGAGGCGAAACCAACATGGATGAACAGGATGGACAGGAGAAAGCGAAAACCAGAAACAGCGACAAGGCGGGCAACCACAAGGGTTGCCCCTACGAACACAGCCTTCGTTCAAGAAGGGGGGAGGTCTCGAGACGAGAGAAGGTAGAGATCGCATGCCTTAAAGGGATTCTACTCGTGCCGAAGGCGAGTCGGAGGGACAGATCGGCAAGGGCTTCTTCTCCCGTCTACCCTCTACCGTCTCACCGCCTTTTGGCGACCTCATCCCCAACTACTCCCATTGCAGTTCCACCGCCAGGAAGTCCTGGTCGCCGGGCATATCTACCGGCAACCGGACGATCCGCCCGTCGACCGATGCAGAGGCCATTAGATCCTCGCCGGTATATATATCCACCAGCGTCGTTGGCGCCGAACCTTCCGGAACCCGCATCTCCAGATTTGTCTCGTAGGCCAGCCCCAGGTAGTTGAAGATCAGACCGACGAGGCACCCGTCTCCCAGGTTCGGAAACAGTTCCATCGTCGGCACGTCCCGGCGGTCCCAGGGGCGCAGCTCTCCGTAGTCGTTTTTTGGAGGATACGGCCACAACCTCGCCGCGGGCGCTTCGGCCGACAGCCACGCCAGCGCGTTCCGCAAGAGTGAAATCCCGCCCGTGGGCGCCCGTACGGCTCCGTGGTCTCCGGGTTCCACGTAGTTGAACAGGGGCGTTCCCGCCAGCCAGACCTCACGCCGTCCGTTGGTCTCGGCCGCTACGAGAGCGGGTCGCCCGTCCACTTCGGCGATCGTCTCCCCTTCGAGACCGGGTTCCAGGAACGCCGATCCCAGCATGATGGGCGTATCGATCCCCTTGAGCAGCGGGTGGCCGGAGACGATCGGTTCTAGTTCCGAGAGTCCTGTCTCGTCGCCGGAGGGGGGCGGATGCGCGCCTTCCCCGGACCAGTCGCCGGACGGCGTCCGCCCCACCTGGAGCAGCCCGTTGCCGCCGCGCGCGTGCGCTTCCAGTACGGAGCGCTGTTCACGCGTCAGGCAGTGGGTCTCCGGAAGGATGACCGGGCCGCTCAACGCATTGCCCGCATCCGGAAGCCGCCGGTCGAAAACCCATCGCCAGGGCAGCCCAACCTGGTTCATCACGTCCGGCCATATTGTCAGGTGCTCCCGCCCCCATCGTTTGTCGGGATACCCATAGATTTCCGTCTGGGAGGGCTTGATCAACGTTGCGGCGCTGTAGGGCCGGGTTTTCTCGAAATATGGGATCAGCCGCGCAGCGTCCTGCAGTCCGTCGTAGTAGCCCGGGATGATCTGGCAAAGATCGAACGTGTAGGGGGAGATATTCTCCGCCCCCAGCGCAAACGGCACGGCACCGGCCATGAAACCGTCCCGGCGTGTCAACTCCAGGCTCCCCGAGGGCGGCATGAAACCCTGGGGATAGATGAACAGGGAACGCCCGATCGTCGCTCCGCCCAGCGCGCGCGTCGCCTCCGCCTGGATGCGGCGCATGGGACGGTAGGTAAAATGGGAATAGTGAATGTGGTGGTAAGGGTCTGTGCACAGGACGTCCATGGCCTCCGCATCGCGGGACAGGTCGATGCCGGACAGCCAGGGGTTTTCGTTGAAGGTCACCACCTTCGGCGAATGCTGGATGCCCACCACGACGTCAGGCCGCACCTTCTTGATTCCCTCGCGAAACCAGGCGTGAACGGCGGTCCAGGCCTCCATCCGGTGCTGCACCCACCGCCACCAGGTCGGTGAGGCCCAGTCGACCTCCCTGGGAGGAGGTTCGCCGGTGTCGCGTTCGTATTCCGCGACGCAGTGGTCGCAATAGCAGCCCACGTCTCCATTCGAGAACCCGATTTCGGCCTCGTCATTGAGATGGATTTCCCGAACCGCCGGCAGCCGGATCACCTTGTGAATCATGTCCACATATTCGGACTTGTTCTCGGGCTGAAAGGGACAGAGCCACCGGGTTCTCACGATATTGTCGCTGTCCAGCGCGGCGCCGCTGCCCCCGACGCACACGAGGCTGCGCTCAGGATGGGTCCGCAGAAACGTCTCGCGATATTTCATGTATCCGGTAAACACGATCACGCCCAGCCCGAATTCCCCCGCCCATTCCGCAAGCCGGCAGACCTTTTCCCAGACGTATCCCTGCCCTTTCATCTTATCGTCTTCAGGCTTCAGCCCCAATCCAATATCGGTAAATCCCTCCTCGCCGACCCACTTCACGTAGTCCCGGGAGAAGCTCGCCTCTTCAAAGTGCAGCATCGCCGTCCGTCGAATGGTTCTTTTCATCCTGTCCTCCCGGGTCTAAAGTGGCGTTATTTCAACGCGGACGGGTATGGCGCTGGTCCAGGCCCGGCGCCCGGTTTCGTCCTCCACGCACGCGAATACCCAGTCCCGCATGCGGTAGCCTTCAACGGCCAGGTCGACCTCGAACCGATTCGAAGGCGCCGCCGACTGAAGGCTGCGGACCCCGAATCCCTTCGACCGGATGTGACACGCCGTACACGGGCTGCATTCCACGACGACCGCGCCCCGCTCTTCGATGCGGAAATCGTGAATCTCCGGGCCCTCGCTGGCGTACGTCCGCTGCGCGCGTATACCTTCCAGAATGCCCTCCACGCCCGGTCGTCGGACGAGCACGCCCGTCCATGTCCGTCCTGTCACGTCCGCGTCGTCCAGCACGATCGCATCGTCCACGCCGATCGCGGCCAGCCGGACGCCCGCGTTGAAGAGCATCTGCCAGAGTTCCTCCGAACGCTCCTTGCCGTTGATCTGCCAGGTCAGCCTGTTGCTCACCTCCAGGCCGACCAGACCGGACTTTGCCAGGGCATACGCTTTCTCCCAGGAGTAGTCGCTCCAGGCGGGGTGCGCCAGCACGGCCAGCCCGCCCTGCGCCCCGGTGTCCCGGACCAGGCGGGAGACATCCTCCACCGTGTCGTCCAGCGGCTGAGGCAGATGCCGCATGCCCAGGCAGATAATATGGGTCAGGTCGTCGCCATCGGGGCAGAACATCTCGGCTCCGGGAACGGTTACGAAGGCTTCCGTTGCTTCCGGCATCGGCGTGATGCTGAGGTAGTCCGTGGTCGCAAGAAAATCGAACCCCAGGTTCCTGTAGTGCTCGCAAACTTCGCGGGACTCGCCCATTTGCGCCACGTGGGAGTGCAGCCCGCCCCGAAGCCAGCGGCCCCCGCCTTCGAACTGGTTGTCGACCTCAATCCTCAGCCGGATGGGTCCCCGCTTGTCCCGCCCGTCGATCTCGAATGTCTTCATGTCTTGCTCCGCCCGTCAATATGAGAATGCTCTCCGAAGCGGCGCCGACCGCTCCGCGTTGTCGTACCATCCCTGGGCTGCGTAATCGCACATATGGAGATAGCACCTGATATTGACCTCCGACGCTCCCTCCCGAAACGTCAGCAGCCTGCTCATCGAGATGTTCCTTTTACCGTGATATCGGGAAATCGCCGCCACATTGACGAAGGTCACCCCCCACTTCCGCTCCACGTGGGACCGACCGCCGCAGGTGTCGTCCGGATTCGTGTGGGTATGCCCGCCCAGCCAGAGGTCGATCGCCCCCGGATGCGCTTCGAGGTAGGACTCGAATGCGCCTGCGTCCGGCGTTCCGCCAACGAAATAGAGGTAGGACGCACCGATGGGCGCTCCGTCTTCGAACCGGCCGTGATACCCGCCGTCTACGCCCTCCCACGGTCCGGACGCCACCGTCGTGTTCTTCAACATATGGTGGTGCGCCGTCACAATGATCTTATCCGGGTTCGCTTCTACTTTCTCTCTCCACCATTCAAATGTCTCCCGCGTCACCGCGCCGGCCGGAAACCCGCCTCTTTCGGCCCGCCCCACCGGCGGCCCGCCGTTGTTCCGGTCTCCCATCGCCAGGAACAGGATATTCCCAACCTGAAACGAGTACCGCTCCCAGGTCCCTTCGACCGGGTACGGCCGCCGGCCCGCGTGGACGTTGGAATATTCGGGATTCTCGCCGGTGGGATCCACCCATTTTCGGAACCACCACTGGCACGGCTCGTCAGGTCCGCTGGCGTCGTGGTTGCCCACGATATTGTAGAAGTCTTCACGCGGATGAAGGGTCGACGCGCTGTACTGCCGGACGACCTCTTCCCCTTCTTCGTCTCCAGGCGGCGTCTGAGACCCCGACAGGTCTCCAATGTCCAGCATGATGTCCCACTCGAACGGCGGCCCGCCTTCCGCGCCGCCCTCTTCGGCCTGCCTGATCGCCTCAGCCAGACTCCGGCGATTGCCCGCCGCCAGGTCCGTGCCCACGTGCGCGTCACCTCCCGCCCACAATCTGAACGTCTTTCCACGCACGTTACGCCTCACTTCGCGGTATAGTTCGTTGTCAGGGGGCACGCATTCCCGTGCATGGCGAGCAACGCCAGCCTCGCCATGCCGTGCAGAAGGTCTCCCGGAACCATCTGGGACTCGTACCAGTCGATACCCGCCGCGCCCCGTACGAGATCCCTATCCACATAAATCGGTATCAGCGTCCGGGCCAGCTCCAGTCCCCGTTCCAGCCATTCGGTGTCACCGGTCACATCGTAGAGGTCAGCGAGCAACTCGACCGCGAGACCCGCGTCCATCGCGGGGACCGGGACGCCTTCGGGGAAGGAGGTCGTGGAATGCCAGCGCCCCGCAGCGTCCGCCCAGTTCAATAGCCGTTCATCCTCCGTGAGCCTGTAGATGCACAGGGCGATCAGAGCCACGTAAGCCAGCGGCCAGTTTCCATAGATGCTTCCCCAGACGGGGTTCGTGTTCAAGATTTCATTTGTCCCACGCCGGCAGGCGGACACGAAGACGCCGGCGTCCGGATCGTGGGGGGCCGACAGAAAACCGTCGATATACACCCCGGCGCGCTTCCGCATCCGGTCGATCAGCTCCGGCGCGCTGCCATCGAGCAGTTCAGCGGCTTCCAGCAGGCTGGCCGCGAGGGAAACCGTCTGCGCCGGGGTGTTCGCGTTGTGCATAGGCGCCGGCGCTTCAGGACCCCGCGTCGTGGACAGCAGCAGACCGGCCGGATCACGGTGAGCCCACCAGTAGTCCAGCATCGTCTCGACCTGCCTCGAAAAATCCGCGCGCGACGACTTCCGATAGGCAAACGACCAGTCCAGAATGTAGAACCCGCCGTGGCGCGGGAAATCCGAGGAGGCCGGTCCGTGTTCGAGGCGCTCTCTCCGCTCGATGTGGGCGTGGCGGATATATTCCCGAGGCTCCCCGTCCTTGTAGTGATAGTCCAGACCTTCGGCAAAACGCTCGACGCACGGGGGGTTGAAGGCATACAGTTTTTTCCACAGCCAGACGGGCGCCTGCCGAAGATGGTCGTGCAGCGTGGTGCCGGGCGCTTTATCCGGAAGGGCCAGCCGGTGGCTGTCGCCCACACGGTCCTCCTCGAGATGCCAGTACGCGTGCTCTCCCCACGGGAACAGGCCGGTAACCGTATGGGTGCAATGGGTCGCGAACCGGCGCAGGTACCGGTCGGCCGCTTCCCGGTACCCGTCGCGGTCCAGGGCGTACATGATCTTGAGCAGGTGCTGGTCGTGCATGAGATTGCTGCCGAGAAAAGCGCGGTCGCCCATGCGCTGTCCGTGGATGGGCGGGGGCAGTTTCGTTAACATCCGATGCGTTTCCAGATCCAGCATGGACGGAAACAGACCGCCGTAAGGCTTTCCCGCCTCAACCAGCACGTCGATCGAATCGCAGACCTTGTCCAGAGTGGCGTCAGGCGTCATAGTCTGAGTCCAAAAATGCGGTTAGAGGGTAGAGGTGAGACGTGAGACGAAATCCTTGCCAGGTGTGTTATTCCTCCTTGCCTTCAGCACGAAAAGAATCCTCGCAAGGCACACAATTTCTCCCCGGTCGCCAGCATTGAAATACATCGATGGGGCGAGACCTGTTTTTCCTCCCTCTCTCCCTTGGGAGAGAGGGCCGGGGAGAAAGGTCTGCGGGGCGAGGGGAGAGGTTTCGTGTCTCCGTGTGAGCTGAATCCTGGTATTGGCGGTCGTCGGGATCCCCGGGTTGAGCCTCTACCGACGTTTGGGTATATTTTTTTCGCAAGGGTCCGGATGCGTCGTATTTGCGGCATCCGGATCTGCAGGACAGATGCCGGGTCCAACGAAGGAGGAAACCATGTACGACGAACCCGAAAGAACCCGTGAAACGCCGGAAGCGGTCGTTGCCGTGAACTGCGGTGCGACGTCCAACTGTAACCAGGTTGATTGTTGGAAACGTGTGTGGATTGCACTGTCGGCGTCGTTGTGTACTTTGTTGATTGCAACGTCATGCGGGCGGAACGGTCCATTCGAACCGGTGAGCGGAGATGAAGAAGAACGAATCAGGACGACGATGAACGGGCGGTCGTTTCGTCAGTTCGATCCTTCCAAAGACGCGAGTCCGAGAAAGGGCGTCATCCTCGATTTTACCCGCGGGATCAACCTCTGGGCCCAGTATGCCAGGGACGGCCATGCCGTAAACGAATGGGAGGTCGGCGCGAATGATTATCGAATTGAAAAGGCAGGCAACGGTTCGGAATTCAGGATTTCCTTCGTCAGGCCAAATTCGGCGCAGTCTTTCCCCGATAAGTGCGCTAACTGTATTCAGACCTCGGGCGTTTCCATTTCGATCCGGGACGTATTCGACAGCGGGAAGATATCGTTCAAGGTAAACGACCCGGACGGTAACCTGCCGTTGCCGTTTCCGGTGTTCAAGTCCTGGACGAAGTTCAGCGAAGATGAGTATTTCGATTAGGCGATGCGCCGGCCAGGATCGAATCACGATAATCGCGGCTGCTTGAAAACCCATACCCTTTCGCGATCGGTTACCAGGAACTCGTCGTGTCCGTCTCCGTCGACGTCTCCGATGGTCGAGTTATGGCACGTCCCGAAATAACGGCCCCCGGCGGGAAATGACTCGAGACCGAATTTCTGAAACCGGTCGTGGAAGTTCTCCCTGGCTTTCAGCTTTGCTAGTTCCCTGCCCGTGGGGTCCACCCACACCACGCGATGTTCGGCGTCGGACCTGGCCGGCCACTCCAGGCGCATCAGGCTGTCCCTGCCCAGATCGGTCGCCCACGAAATGACCGAGTAATAGCCCATCGTCCGGTGACGCGACAGCTCGCGGCCTCCGGCGTTGACGATCGCGGCCTCCCTTTCCTCCGGGCGTCCCAACGCCTTGTCCACGAAGGCCAGTTGAAGCCCCGGTTCGTCCTTGAAGAATCTACCCGGCAGGATGTTCTGGCAATGGTGCATCGGAACGGTGAACCGCACGGTTCCATCCGAATTGTGTACGACCGCGTCGTGCCCGTCGTGGGCGAGGGCGAATTCGAACCGCCCGTCGTCGTCGATGTCGGCAATCACCGAATCGTCCAGGTGGTCGTTATCGGACATCGGCGAGTGGGACCACAGGGGACTGCCGTCATGATCGAACAGGCTGAAGCCGATCAGGAGTTCGTCCAGCCCGTCGCCGTCCACGTCCGCGTAATTTCCGCCATGCCCGGCGCCATCAACCTCCACCTCCCAGACGACATTGAAATTGTGGTCCAGCAGGAGACTGGGATTCCCGTAGCCATGCGTGGCCGAGGTGGTCACGCTCTTCGTGAAGATGTGATACCGGCCTGAGCGATCGGTCCGGACCGCGCGGGCGAAATAGAACCCGGAATGGGGCAGACTGTGCCGGCTGCACAACTCGCCCGTGGCCCCTTTGTACACCATCAGTTCGGATTTGTGGATGAGCATGATCTCGACCTGACCGTCCCCGTCCAGGTCCACCACCTGGCAGAAGTTGCTGCCGTTCCATGAAAAGGGCCGCTCGAGCGCCCACGGTTCTCCCACCTGCCAGAGAACCCGTCCGTCCCCGTCGGTAAGCGTCAGACAGAAAAGCTCCTGTTCTTCCACACCGGTCTTGTACCCCTGCACGTCCGGAACGCGCGGATCGAATGCCTCGTTGGCATGCGCGCCCGCGTTCTGAACGAACAGGACTTCGTTCTTTCCATCGCCGTTGAAGTCCCGGACGGTGAATGCCGGACACCCCCATGGGCGCACGTCCCAGACCGCGGCGGGAACGACGGTTTTCATTACAGATGTACTCCTCAGGACAGGGGAAAGTCGACGCGCGTGTTGCCGGCGTGGTGCGACTTCAGGATGCCCAGGATGACCTCCAGCGACTTTCGCGCCTCCCTCGCGGGAGACACCGGGTCTCCGCCGTGTTCCAGCAGATGCACCAGTTCCGCCACCAGGGCGCCCTTGGAGTGCATCATGTAATGCTCCGGGACGATTTCGGAAGTCTCGAAGGTGCCGCCGCGGATCAGCCTGGCGGACGTATCAGTGGCTTCCACCCGCCCGTCCTCGCACGTCATGACGAACCGCCAGCCGGAAAACGCGGTCTTGAAGGAGTTGTAAAAAGCCCTTACGCCGTTTCCGAACCGGATGTAAGCCGAGGCGTAGGGATCGCTCGCGGCGTCCTTCCCTCCGCCACCCCGATATTCCGTGAAATGTTCGAACCCGTCCTCGAGATCCGCCACCAGCCAGAGCGGGTCTCCATCGGCGAGAAAGCAGACCGTATCCAGGGCGTGCGTCCCGTTGCGAAACAACATCGAACGCGGACCGAACATCTCGCACTCGATGGTGCGCAGCGGTCCGATCTCGCCGCTGCGGAGGATCTCTCGCGCCTTGAGGTAATGCGGGTACCACCGCCGGGAGTGGTCCACGGAAAGAACGGTCCCGTTCGCTTCGGTTGCCGCGATCATCCTGTCGGCGTCCTCCAGCGTCGTTGCAAGCGGTTTTTCGCAGAGAATCGCCGCCGTGCCGCGCTCGGCCGCGTCCACCACGATGTCGGCGTGGCGGTGATCGGACGTCGCGACGCTCACCAGATCGGGGCTTTCGGCTTCCAGCATCTCCCGATAATCCACATAGTAGCGCATATCGGGCCACACGTCGTTCCAGCTCTCCCGGAAACCGTCCAGCGCCTCCTCACGCAGGTCGCACACGGCGGTCAGCCGCGTCCGAGGAGTACGGTAATAGGCCGAGGCGTGCGACATGGGCATCGCGCCGTACAGCGGCAATCCCTCCGCCTCTGCCGGACGTCTGGCCCCGATTCCCGTCAGCCCCACGATAACCGCGCGGTATTCACGTCCGGACATACGTATCCCCCATTGAGTCAGTTGAGACGGCCTTCAGCGAGAAAGTTGGAATGGGCTCACACCGTTATGTATTCCGACGGCGTACTCGGGACGCCGCCGGCATCCACCGCCACGACACGATAGGACATCCCCTTCTCCACATCGTTCAACGGCCAGCGGGTTTCGCCAACGGCACCGAGCAGATTCTCATCCGTCGCGGAGAATCCGCCGGGCTCCGGGGACCCGTGAACCCGATAGCGCACCGACGGGTTCCCGTCTGGATTCGCGGACCACAGCAATGATCGCTTTCCGCCCCGGCCCTCCACTCTGAGGTCCACCGGCAGACTCGGACCGTGGGGCACGAAGGACCGCACGTCGCTCCAGCCTCCCCACACGCCCCTTTCGTTCCGGGCCCGCACGCGCCAGTAATAGACTTCATCGGGATTCAGGAGATTCGGAAACTCCGCCTGCCATTTCGTCCCGCCCGCGTATGCGGTCCTTCCCACGTAGCGGTCGAACGCGGGGCATACGCACCATCTGAAATCCGCGTGTCGGCTGACCTGGACGTGGTAATCGTCCACATTTCCGGTACCCCCTCGCGGACGCTTCCAGCGGAATTCGAAGTCCAGCCGGTCGACGTCCGACTCATCCTGAGGGTATACCAGCCCGGGCGCGCCCGGCGGGCGGATGGATCGCTCCTCCCGCCATCCGTACGTCACCCGCACGTTTCTGTGCCCCGGGGTGTCGTCCCGGTAAGCGATCGTATTCTCGCCACAGAACAGCGAAGGAAGGGACCGCGTGGCGCACTGGATATCCGTATCGAAACGGATCGCGTCCAGGCCGACCCCGTGAGGCCGGGACCCCGCCCACATGGCCACCTTGATATAGTATTGATAACACGGCCCCATCCGCCATCCGAGGTCCGTCTCGCCGCGCCAGTCGTTCAGCGCGGGATTCAGGTACCAGTCCAGGTCCACGCTGGCGTCCAGTCGCCGTCCGATGGCGACCCACACGGACCGCCACTCCTCTCCGTCCTTGGAAAGCAGCACTTCCAGGCCGTCTTCCTGCGTGTCGCATCGACACCGGATACCCACGCGCGCTCCGGCAATCGCGTAGGGCGACGCCACCCGCCACACCACCTCCGAAACCTGGCCCTGCTTCTCCGGATGCAGCGCAACGCGTCGGCCGGAGGTCTCCTGGATGACATTCCTCGCCGACTCGGTTCCGTTCAGTGCGAGCGGGCCGCGCAGGTCGGGCCGGTAGGCCAGCTTCCCGTTGGAATAGCGTACGGCCGGATAGAGGCGCCTCCCCCGGATCACGTTCTTACCGACGTTGTCCCAGTAGCGGACGAGTTTCTCGCCCGGGCGCAGCCGCAACGCCATGGTTTGCGCGGGCGGGAATTCCCCCGGCGTCTGATTTATCTTTCCCGCGGGATCCATCCAGGCGCCGCCCTTGTTGGGCGGATAGACGTACTGGCCTTCCCGGAAGGGCGTATAGTAATAGTCCTTCTCGGGCAGGTCTCGCCCGCACAGGCCCAGGTTGCGGTGGGAGCGGCGCAGCAAGTCGATGTCCCGCGCCAGGTCCCCGGAGCCGGCAACCGTGGTGTTGTCGCGATTCAGAAAGAACACCATCAGGTCCGTATCCAGAAAATGCCACGCGCCGTCCGCGAACGCCTCGAAGATATCGTGTCCGCAACTGCGCCCGCGACCGTAACCATCGATGGTCCCGCCCAGCCAGATTTCCCGGCTCTTCACGCCCATCTGTTCCGCCAGGCGCCGGCTGGTGATCGCGTTGGCCACGCAGCCCTCGAAACCGTAGACGTTGAAGAGCCTGACCGGGTCGCTGGTCTGGTCGAACCAGGACATTCCGATCCGGCTGTCGTAGAGTTCGTTAACCACGAATTTCCAAACCGCCATCATCTTGTCCCGGTCGCTCAACCGGCCGCCGCCGGCGATGCCTGCGATTTCTTCAGTCATCGTCTCCACCGACCACCAGTCCCGCTGGCCGTTGGCCACCACCCACGGGTTCACCACGTCCGTCTCTCCCCGGTTCTCGATGACGACGTACTGGTTGGGCTCGAAGACCTGGTCGTACGGCGGCATGCTCGAATTCGGACCGGGACAGTAGACTTCCGGGCCCACGGTGACCGAATTGGATTCATCCAGGTATCCGCCCATGGAAATCGTGAATTCCTCGCGGTTTTCCGTCAGCTCGAAACGATGTTCCTTCTGCGCGCGGGGCACGGAGACGCGAATCGGGGTTCCCTCTTCGAGGCTGTTCGATTCCGGATAAATGCTGGGCGCCCGCCATGCCGCCGCCAGGTAGTAATAGGTCCTGCCCGGCTCAAGATGTACCGTATCGTCGTACGCCTCGTCGAACGCCACCCCGATCTCTTCAAAGGGGCCGGATTCCCGCCGCGACCGGTATATCCGGGCTCCAGGGAGACCCGCGAGGTCTACCCCAAACCGTACGTGGTTCATCGCAACCTGCAACACCTTCAACTCTAACATTGCCGCCCTCCGTGTCATTCTGTACGCGCGTCAGGTCGACGCGTGACCGTCGCCGTCCGTTTCCTCCCGCCTGGCAATCCGCTCGATCTGCGGCTGGAGGTAGGACATCACGGCGGCGAACACGACCAGGCCCCACCCGATGGAAAGAACGAGGTGGCCGGCGACCAGCGCCCGCGCCGCCAGGGACTGAGGGACGATTTCCGAGTAGTCCCTTGCCAGAGAGGTAAAGAAAGAGAATGCAATCCAGTCGATGACGCCGGATGCGGCGCCGTCCCCCGAGAACGCGTCCTGGAAGAAACGCCCCAGCATGCCGTAGAAGCCGGCGAACAGGACAATTAGCGTCAGGTACCCGATGGCAAAGCTCCCGATGGGCACCCACATCACCCTCAGGTACTCGGTGAGTTGCCTGTAAACCCGGAGCCGGGGCTGAATCCACACCGCCGCGGCCCGTCCAGCCAGGAACGTGGCGATCGGTACAATGATCATAAACACGATAATATAGATCGTGGCGACCACAAAGTGGCTGATCGGTACGTCGTCGATGCGGACCTCAGAGCCGTACCTCTCGTACTCCTGCGCAACCAGGAAGACAATGGCGGACCACACTGCCAGGGATCCCAGAATCAGCAACACGGGGGGACGATAACGGCGTCTCGCGACGATTTGCCCGTAGGAACCCGCGATGAGTGCCGTTGGCGCCATGACCATCAGGGACGAGACAATCCCCGAATGCCCCAGCCCGGGCAGCAGACCCAGTCCGAGCAGGACGGACATCGTCAGGGACTCGAGAACGGCGCGCCGGTATCCGGTCTGCACCGTCGGCGAGATGCCGTCGATCAGACCCACGGCCAGTGCAACGACGGGCGGGACGATGAAAAGCGTCCCATCCTGGGGGATCAAACCGGCCAGAAGCGCGGTGATCAGCCCGGCCACCGAACCGATCAGGATGCCCGTGGACAGCCCGGCGCGCTGTCCCACGCGCAGGCCGATGCCGATGCCGAACGCGAGCCCGGAACCCGCCCCCATGAGGACGTCCTTGTGCACGCCGGTGATCGCGTAACCGAACGGTACCACGACGCAAGCGACACCGGCCGCGATGCGGATGCTGAGCCACGCCAGCCGGCCGACGGTACGATACGAAAGACGCCCCTCTGGAAGTTCAAGTATCGGCACTACGAATTTCCCCTGAATCGCCGGTTTATTCAGGTACCGAATGCCATGGAGAATGCGATAAAGTCAGCGAAGTCGACGTTTCCGTCGCCGTCCAGATCGAACTTTCCGTCGTACGAAGCGGAATCCGACGTCAGACCGAAATGACGTGCGAATGCGAGGAAGTCCCGGAAATCCACCTGTCTGTCGCCGTTGAAATCCGCCGACCTCACCTCGGGCGGCCCGTCGAGCACGGCCCTGGCGTGAAGGATGTGCGGTATTTCCAGCCCAGGTCTGCCGACGCGGTCGAACAGCGCCCAATAGATGTCCCATATCCGCGGATCCCAACGGCACAGCTCGATCCATCCCCGGATAATCTTCGCGTCTCCATCCTGCCGATCGACCCGGGAACCTATTTTCGGATTCGAGAGCGCCCCGTTCCACATCTGGTCCGTCAGCGTCCTGGCGAACCGGAGCATGTCCGCCCGCGTGAAGACAACGCCCCGCCGGTAGGCCTCCACGGCGAACTCCACGTCGATGTGCCCATGGCTCGTGTCCTCCGTGACGCTCTTATCCGGTCTGCCCGCCTCGACCCAGTCCCAGTAAGCCCAGGTATACGCATCGCCCGTTTCCTTCAAGGCATTCCTGAAGAACGCGGCCATCTGCCTGGCGCGTTCACGGAACAGCAGATCGTCCGACACGTCTTTCAGCACCAGGTAGACGCGGCCGAGCGCGAGATACTGGTTGTGCGGGAGGATGCGGTTGGGAAATCGTTCGGCCGACGATTCGGTAGACCGGTAGGCCCCCATGCCGGGCGCCATCCGCACCCAATGGCGCTCCTGCTTTCTCAACACGCGTTCTTCGATCAATCCGAGATAATCGCGCGCCTTTACCCCGTAGCGCGCCTTCAGGCTCTCGTCACTCAGGGCCAGTTCGATAAACTGCGCGATGGGGTACAGGATCATCCCCTCGTGAACGGCGTATTCAAGGGGGCGCACCGCCCACGTTTCCACGCGAAATTTGTCTCCGACTTCGGGGATCCTGTCCAGCCGCAGTTCGAAACCCGGAATGCCGGGGATGTCCTGACCCAGAGAATATGGACCGTCATAGACCAACATTCCGCGGGTGACGTCCCGCACCACGTACCGGTTCGATGCGACCCGTTCGACGATGAACTCCGCGTCGATCGCCTCGTGGGCACGTTTTATATTCCTGACGGTGGCCTCTAACGGCGTTATGGACGCCGTCCCCCGGTTGTGCAGCGATTCGGCGCGCATCCGCGACACGGAATACCGGTCCGTGTGCCACCCGGGGATCCCGTCGCCGTCGTGGTCGCTCATATTGGCGACCATCCGGTCGAAGTGGTCCACGATCTTATCCAGCCACCGAGTGTTCCGCGTTACGCGGTACATCTTGACGTAGGCGTTCAGCAGATAGCTTTCACCCCACGCCAGCGTGGCCGAACTCGCGCTTTCGGAATATCCCTTTCCGGCGTTTCTGGAGACGTCGTAGCCCACGAACTGCTTCGCCAGGGCCTCCGGGTCGAACCCGGCGGTCTGCGCCGGCGTTTCCCGTACCGCGAACAGCCCAAGGAAGCCAATCGCTGCGACCAAGGCGGATCCAACGCGATGATTCATCTCCATTCCGGGCTCAGAGCGCTTTCGAACAAAGGATGGCAGAAATAAAGGCCACAAAGGACAAAAAATGCCGATTCGTATCTCTGGCTCACAGTCATCATCCCCTGGCTCAAGCTGAACGTGACAAGGCCTTCAACGATGCGCCGGCACTTCTTCAGCGACCATGCGCGGATGGACATCGATCTGCACGTCCACTCGCTGGCCGAGCTTGTTGAGTACGGTCATGAGACGGTCGATCGTGAAGCGATCAAGCTGAACGTTGCGAATGCGAGTAAAGTCCGCATGGTTCACACCGGTGCGGCCCTCGGCCTTGCGTGTCGAAAGCCCTTCGTCGTCAAGAATGCCGATGATGCGGGCGGCCAGGAGCGCCTTGGTCTGCTGTACGTCGGCGTCGGCACGGCCGAAGTCGCGGAAGACGTTGCCGCTGCCATGCACAAACTCCAAATCGTCTTCTGGTTTGCTCATTGCTGAAACTCCCTTTTCAATCGCTTTAGTCGCTCGCGGATCAGATCGATGTCCTTCTTCGGGGTACTTGTACCCCGCCTCGCCTTTTTCTTGAAGGCGTGTAAAACCCAAACCCGCTCCTCAAGTTGCAGGGCGTATACTGCCCGATAGGCATCGGTGCGGTGCTTGAGCGCCACCTCAAAAATGCCGGAACCGAATCCCTTCAGAGGCTTCGCGATGTCGGCCTTACGGCCTTCGGCTGCAACCGTCAGCGCCCGCAAAATAGCGTTCTGCGGCCCTTCGGGAAAGTTGCCGAAGGCTCTGCGGGCCGCCCTTATCCAAGAGATCGGCCGGGTATCTCTGCTTCTCTCAGGGTATGATGGCAAATATAACACCAGGCGTCAAGAGGAACAAATTGGCGCCTTGGCGTGAAGCACGAATCCGGTGTGAGTGTTATAAATTCCCACACAGCTTTCAGCAATAGGTCGACATGGCCCGACGCCATGACCATTCCAGTCACGCGCGGGCGCTCCGTCAACCTCCGTACTGAAAGCGTATTTCGCGTTCCTCGCTCTTGCCGCTGACGAGGTCCTTGATTTCGACTTCAAGCACGTTCACGCCGTGTTTGACCTTGTCGAGGTCGATTTCCAGGTAACTCTGTTCGTTCGGTTCGGTACCGTCATGTTCGTACGAAATCGAGACCGAGGGTCTCTTGCTTCTGAACAGCGAGCGGAGACCGGACGCCACCGAACCGAGCGCGCCGCGGATGGGTTTCGAAACGTACCGCACAACGTACTTGACCTTGAAACGGGTCTGGCCGAAGCGATTCTTCTTCAGGTTGTAGATCTCGTAGTATGCATATACCTGCTGGGCTCCGCGGTAGTTCCGGGTTGGCATCGGCACAACCCACACGTCTCCCTTTTTAAATCGCTCCTGCAGCTTCGTTTCACCAATTGTGGCGGCGAGTTGAATATCGCTGATCCGAAGCCGGTCATCGGGATACTCCTTCACGTCCACCGTCTGCCTGTATATGCCGTTGTGGCCGGAAAGCAGGTCCTTGATCTGAACCTGAAGGTCGTATTTCCCGGGCGGGACCTGGAGTTTGAGCAGTTCCGGCATAAACGCTTTCTGTACGCCGCTGAAATCGCTAGCGACCCTGTAGGCGCGACTGGAAGACGTACGATGGATAACGCTGTAATCCGCCGGGGCCAGAGCAAGCGCGCACTTGACCTGGATGTACGACACGTCGCGTCTCTGTCCGATCTTGACCTGTGCGGCCGGTATTCCGTAGTAGACCTCCAGCGTGGTCCCGCCCTCCGGCGCGCGGAAGCTGGCGAGATCGAAGTAGAAGTCCAGCGGGGGGTGGTGAAACCTGGGGCGGTAGACGTCGGGCATGCGGGAAACCGCATTGCGAAAGACCACGCGCGGCGCGTATTCCGTAAACCGGGCAAGCCGGGACACGTCCGTGTCGAGCGATGGAGGCGGTATGGGCGCGAAGTCGAACGCCCCCGTTCCCCTTTCGTCAGTAAACGTAATTTCCATGCCGTTTCCGATACCCGTGTACGTCCAGGTTTCCCAGGGCACGGTGCCGACCTCGTTGTCCAGAGTGATCGGGGCGTACCCGCCGAAATTGAGCCGGGTATTCAGATCCCCGAACTCGTCGAAACGGCTGTTTTCCCTGATCGCCGCCATGGGATCCTGTTCTTTTTCCGCCAGTGCGGAAACCTGGGAGGCGTCAATGCCGACGTCGTCGTCAGCCGTTGTCGCGCCGGCTGCATCGGGGGTAACCCGCTGGTCGAAGAGCGTGGCCTCCAGATGGCTGCGGTTCGCCCTTACCGGAAACACGGGGCCTGTAAACGTCAACAGCGCGGCTTCGTCGCCGTAGAGCGCTACCGCCATCCGGTCCCGTACGGCCTGGACCTTCGGATTCTGCACAAATTGCCTGCGCGTGGACCGGGACCGGTAATCCGGCTGTCCGTAGCGTATGTAGACCTCCCCTCGCTTGTCCCAGGGGCTGGCGGCGGCGGCGAAGAAGGTCCGGGCGTACCAGACCCGGCGATAGTGCTCGATGACCCGTTCGTTGATCGCGGTCAGGATATCGGAGTCCCTCTTCAGCCAGAACCTGTTGAGGAAGGTCGCCTTCTCCTCCTCCGCGGCGGCCCGGTACGCTTCGAGTTCCTCCGCGGAGGCGACCAGTGAGATATCGGTATAGAGTTCACGCTCCGGGGGGTCCAGCGTCTGCAGATACCGCTCGAAGAGCTCCAGGGCACGTCCGAACCGTTCCAGGTAGAAGTGCGCCTGCGCGGCCAGTGGAAGCAGCCGGTTTTCCGACGGGTGCGTTTCGATAAAGGGCGTTATGTATTCGTCGATTTTGTCGAACAACCCGAGCTGGACCAGCGAGAGTCCGAATTCGTAGCGTCCTTCGGGGTTGTCGGGTTCGAGTTCGATGTAGGTCGTGTAATAGCCCAGGGCCTTTTCGTGGTCTTCTTCAAACCGTCCGTAGGCCTCCCCCAGGAGCTGGTATGCCGGCCCGTAGGCCGCGTTGATCTCGATGGCGGACCTCGCTTCACCCACGGCCTGGCGAAAATTGAAAAACGCCTCCAAGCCCCTTCCCGAGTTTCGCAATCTGGCGAGTCCGAGCCCCACGTAGGTGCCGGGAAGGTCCGAATCGAGCTTCTTCGCTGATTCGAATGCAATGATGGCGGATTCGAAATCTTCCGCTTTCAACAGGGCGTACCCCTGGCGTGTCAGGAAGTCGACGTCGTCCGGAAACGATTCGACAAGCCGGCCGAGAATTTTGGCGGCTTCCCTGAAAGCGCCCGAGTGCACGTGCCGTTCGGCCGCGGATTCCAGCGAGTCTCGCACGGCAGGGCGAACGATGGGACGGGACCGCTCGACCGCGGGCGTCTCAGACCCCGCGGCAACAGCGAGAACCCACAACCAGACGCACATTCGGGCAGGGCGGCAGGGACTGCAACGACGCATTTGGTTTTTCATAGCCTTGCTCCGCGAACCGGTTTCTTGATTGGACGTTTCGTAAACAACGTTGACCGTTCTATGGAAAACTATCCAACCTGCTGTTCCGGGTCAACAGCCCACAGTCACACCAACGCCAGGAGGTCTTCTTTACGGGGCACCCGTATGCACGGTACCGCGAACCTTATGAGGTCCGTCATTCGCATTAAACTTGGGCCGGTGACGGCCCAAGTCAAGCGAAAAGCGTTCCCGCTGGCTCCGCTCGCGAAAACCCTTGACCTGTGCAGCCGCGCAAGCTATTTAATGGCACTGAGTTCAAAGCGACGACTCACGGCGAAGGAGACCTGCATGCGCATCGACGAACTGGACACGCCTGTCCTCGTCATCAACCTGGACGCACTCGAAGAAAACCTGAAACGATACCACGGCTATTTCAAAAAACACGGCATCGGATTCCGTCCCCACATCAAGACCCACAAGACCCTGGCCGTCGCCCACATGCAATTGAAGCACGGCGCAATCGGCCTCACCTGCCAGAAACTGGGCGAAGCCGAAGTCCTGGCGGCGGGAGGAATCGACACCGACCTTCTCATTCCCTACAACATCATGGGCGCACAGAAACTCGACCGGCTTACGGCCCTGGCAAAACGACTGCCGATAACCCTCGCCCCGGACTCCGAATTCACCGTCAGAGGACTCTCCCGCGCCGCTGCTTGCGGAGGCGTTTCCATCGGTATTTTGATCGAAGTGGAAATGGGATTTGAACGCACGGGCGTTCCCACGCCGCAGGAGGCCGCTGATCTGGCGAAGCTCGTCCTCGACCTTCCCGGACTGGAACTGAGGGGTTTCATGGGCTTTCCCACGCCGCCCGATTCCAGACCGCTCATTCAGGAAACCATCGACCTGTTCGACAGGGCCGGCCTGCCTCGCGACGTCGTGAGCGGCGGCGGCACCCCCCATGCGCTGGACGCCCACAAGATCCCCGAACTCACCGAGTACCGCGCCGGCGAATACCCCGTAGGCGGCGCCATGCACCTGGCCGAAGGCCGGCACACCGTGGATCAGTGCGCGCTCCGCGTGATCACCACTGTCGTGAGCAGGCCTACCGGTGACCGCATGTTCCTGGATGCCGGCAGCAAGTCGTTGAGCGCATCCGTCTACAAGACGGAACGGGGAGACAGCATGGGACATATCGTCGAATACCCCGACGCGCTCATCGGAGTCGCGTCCGAAGAGCACGGCCACGTGGACATCTCACAGTGCCCGGTCAAACCGGAGATCGGCGAGCGCGTGCAGGTGCTTCCCGTTCACCCCTGCCCCTGCGTCAACGAACACGACGTCATGGTCGCCACCCGCAACGGAATGGTCGAAGCGACGTGGCCGGTACACGCGCGCGGGCGAATTCGCTGAATAGCGTTTGCCTCAATCCAAAGAAAGGCAACGGTAAGACTGGCCTCAAAAGCGCGAGAATACGAGAATACGAGAATACGAAAAAGGCGAAAGGCGCGAGAATACGAAATACGCGGAATTGACGGTGTTGACAGTGATCCGCAATCGGGAACCAATCGCAACCTGGTTTTCGTTATCCGGGTCAGACCCGTACAAAATTGCCATTTCAAGCCACTATTCGAACGTCATCTCTGAGAATCCCATGGTTCCTGGACAGCGGTGACCCGAACCCTTACATAACAGCCCGTTGAAAAAACCGATCCGGGCTACGGCCGGCCCTTGCGGTCGAATTACTGCGTTGCGCGCCCTCGCCGAATCGCAGGATGGGACTCGGTTGCGCGCCTGGCCTTGCAGACCCGAACCATTACATCAGGACGTGCATGCCATGTTCACGTACAGGACAAACAGGAAGTTGCTATTTCTCGCCGTTTTGTTGCTCGTCTTCTCAGCATCGGACTTTTCCGGTCGCAACGCGAGGGCCGTCGTATCTCTCGATCTGACCCCAGATGACGTAGTGGGGAATCGTGCCTGTCCTGGTGATTTTGACAACAATGGTATCGTTGAATTCGCGGATTTTCTTTCCTTTGTCGCAGTGTTTAACGCCTCTTCGGGCGATGCCAATTACAACGCGCTGATGGATATGGACGGCAATGACGTGATCGACTTTCGTGATTTTTTGCTCTTTGCCAAAGTGTTTGGCACGACCTGCGAGCCGCCGCCGGTTGTGGCCAGTGTCACGGTAAGTCCATCGTCCGCGTCAATCGAGGAGGGCGAGACGCAGCAGTTCAGCGCCACAGCCTATGACGCGGACGACGCGGAGATATCCGGCAAGACCTTCGCCTGGTCGAGCAGCAACGTCTCGGTGGCCACCATCGACTCGTCCGGGTTGGCAACGGCCGTGGACGCCGGTTCCACGACGATTACGGCGACGGTGGACGGCAAATCCGGCGCGGCGACGTTGAGTGTGACCGAGCCGCCGCCGGTTGTGGCTAGTGTCACGGTAAGTCCATCGTCCGCATCAATCGAAGAAGAAGAGACGCAGCAGTTCAGCGCTACAGCCCATGACGCGGACGACGCGGAGATATCCGGCAAGACGTTCACCTGGTCGAGCAGCATGACTTCCGTTGCCACTGTGAGCCCATCGTCCGGATCGGCTACGACGGCTACCGGGGTTGATGCCGGTTCCACGACGATCACGGCGACGGTGGACGGCAAATCCGGGACGGCTTCGCTGACCGTGACGGATGCGGCGCCACGAAGCCGTACCGGCACGATCAGCGGACGAAACAACTATTCATCAGGCGGGTCGGTGACGCTGAGCGAGACTTCCGACGGGAAGCTCAGACTCAGCATTATCGGGTTGTCAACGCCGAGCGCGGCGCCGGATGTGTTTGTGGCTCTATACACCAGCAACAACATTAACTGGCCCATACGTGGTTCTTTACCTGCCGGCGCCGTGGAATTTGGCGAGGTGACACGGCAGTCGGGGAATAAGGCATGGACGTTTACTCCTGCCAGTGGAAAGAATATCGATTCATGGAGCCACCTCATTCTTCACTGCAGGCTGATCAACAGGGAAGTCGGAAGCGCTTCATTGGGCAATTGACCCTGATTCGAAATTATCCTGGGACCTCTCCCCCCGGTCCCTCAGAAGCGGTGAGAAGTAAGACGGGAGAGGGTAGAGATGGCCTGCCTTGTGAGGATTCTTTTCGTGCCGGAGGCAAGAAGGGATAAAATTTCGGGCAAGGATTTCTTCTACCGTCTCCCTTCTACCCTCTACCCGCATTCAGGCTTTTTGTGGTTAGTGCCTTTTATCGGATTGAGGTTGAATCGCAAAGGAGCATGAAGTGAACAGGTTAGTTCTCGCCGGGTTGCTCACGGGTGTGATGATATTGGATTCCTCCATCGCCCACGCGGGCGGATGGACGCAGCCGAAGGGTAGGGGGTACTTCAAACTCAGCCAGCAGGCTATCAGCGCCGAGTCACTTTTCATCGCGAATGGATCGAAGACCGAGATCCCGACCGTGAGTGGCTATACGACCAGTTTTTACGGTGAATTCGGGGTGACCGATCGGGTGACGCTGGTGGGCTACATGCCGGTCTATACGCACTTCGGCGTGGATGCCGAAGGGTTCGATTCAACGACCGGTGTTGGCGATTGGGACGCAGGTGTCAGGATCGGGATTCTGACAAAAGGACCAACGGCGGTCGGTTTGCAGGCCATGGCAGGATTGCCGCTGGGCGAATCGGGGGGGGATATCATCCTCTGGACAGGGGACGGCGAATTCAATCAGCATGTTTCCCTTCAAGTAGGCCATTCGCTCTATCCCGCACCTGCCTATCTGATAGGTGAGATCGGATACAACAACCGAAAGAGCAGTGACAATCGTGATGACAATTACGCGGACGAGTTGCGATATAGTCTACAGGCCGGATATACGATCGCCGAGCGAATAGGCGTCTCGGTCTGGCTTCGCGGGGTCGAAGCCCTCGACAGAGCGGATGATGAGTTTCACCCGCGCAACGATCTCGAGTACTTGTCCTTTGGATCCCAGATCGATATCCATGTTTCGCCCAACGCGGGAATTACCGCCGGCATGTCGAGATTCACGCGAAGCCACAACCTGCTCGATGCCCCTGTCTGGGAAGTCGGGTTGTTTCTGAAACTGTAGATCGTTGCCGGCCGATCTCGACTTTGACGCGGTGACGACAGAATGATTAACGCGGCGGCCTGCCCCGCGATGTCAGTCCGCTCACTGCCGCGTGGTGTTCAATGTGCTGATGAGCGTCTGGACCGAGCCGTGCATCAAATCCGCCTGAGAATGGTTACTCAGGCTTGTTGTCGTCTTCCTCACGGGTATCGACCTTTTCGACGATCGAGCGGTAGAACCCTTGCCGAACCCCCCGTGACGTCCGTATGTCCAAGGCGCCGGGCGGATCATGCTTGACCTTCGGCGCGTGATCTCGTATAATGATATCAGATTGCCATCGTTAATTGATTGCACATAGAGAAGGGAGCGCGTCCTGGCTGATGTTTCGAAGAGCATGACCCTGCGTGGGCTGGATCCCCAGCTTGCCGCCAGGTTGAGGGAGGTGGCCAGGCGGGAAGGAAAGAGCATGAACCAGACGGCACTGGACGCATTGCGACAGCAGTTCGGATTGGACAGATCACGCCGGTTCACCGAGGTCCATAGCGACCTGGACCACCTGTTCGGACGCTGGGACGATGATGAGTTTGCCCGAATCCAAGGGAAGATCGACTCCGAACGACGCATCGATCCGGAACTCTGGCAGTGAACGAATTCCTGATCGATACCAATATCTACTCGTTCGCCATGCGCGCGGAACCTGCCGTTGTGTCATTGCTTCGGCGAGCTTCGCGAATCGTGATGAGTTCGATCAGTATCGGAGAGCTGCTATCGGGCTTCAAAGGCGGCATCCGGGAGCGCAAGAACCGCGATGAACTGGCCGAATTTCTCGATGCGCCACGTGTGGAGATATGCGCCGTCAGCGAGGATACAGCCGAGTTTTACGCCGAGATCCTCAACGGGTTGAGACGCGCCGGAACACCGATCCCGACGAACGATATCTGGATCGCTGCTCAGACCATGGAGCACGGTCTGCGGCTGGTCTCCATGGATCGCCACTTTGCGTCAGTACAGGGATTGCTTCTGCTTTCACCGGAAGCGCCGGCGCCACAAGGGGAACAGGGAGACCTGTACGAACATTCCGCTAGTTGATCCATTCAAGTAGATAAAGTCAGGCCGCAAACGTCGTTGCGCGGACGCGGTCTGTTTGCGACGATTTACCCAATGCCAAGGACCGGTTTCGAAGATTTCCGATTCGTCCGCCTCAACGCCGAGGTCATTCCGGTCAATCCGACCGAGGCGGGGCTATACAGGCACTACGGTATCGCGCCCATCCTGGTGGACGCGTACGAACCGGACGACATCATTGCAGGTGTTGCGGATTGCGACGCGCTGGCCGTGGTATCGGCGTCCCTTCCCGAACCGGTCATCAGGAGCCTCACCGGTTGCACGATTATCTCCCGTCTGGGCAACGGCACGGACAAGATCGACGTCGAGACCGCCACCCGCGAGGGTATCGTGGTCTCCAACGTCCCTACGTTCTGCAACGACGAGATGGCCGACCACGTTATGGCCTCCCTGCTCGCCCTTGCCAGGCGAATACCGGCAATGTCGCGGCACTTCTACGCCGGCAGGTTCCAGAAAGCGCGAGACGAAGGTCTCAGCCTTCAACGCATTTCGAGCCTCACGCTCGGCCTGATCGGTTTCGGCGCTTCGGCCAAAGCAGTCGTGAGACGGGCAAGGCCCTTTGAGCTGAAAATACTGGCCACGAGGAAAAACATGCGGGCGCCGCGTGACGAGGCCGATGCCCTTGGCGTACGGATGGTGGACCTCGGCACGCTGTTGGCGGAATCGGACTTCGTCTCCTTGCATCTGCCTCTTACACGTGAGACACATCACCTGCTGGACGCGTCCACCCTCAAGAAGATGAAACCCGGCTCCTTTTTCATCAATACCTGCCGTGGGGCCATCACGGACGAGAGCGCGCTCGCCGCCCTGCTTCGAAGCGGACATCTGGCGGGCGCCGCCATTGATACGTTCGACGACATCGAAATCTTCGGCGAGCAGGAGGCCCCGCCCGACCACGCGCTCGCCCGGCTCGACAACGTGATCCTTACTCCGCACATCTCGGGCCTTTCCGTGCAGGCCAGCCGGGACGTGGCGATCACGGGCGTCGAGAACCTCGTTTCGGTACTCAGCGGCCGCTGGCCCCATCCCGACAACGTCGTCAACACCGGCGTTCGCCCGCGCCGCCCGCTGAAGGAACACGAACCCGCGCTGTTCGATCATCGAAAGGACAACGCGCTGCACCTTCAGAATTGACAGGAAGGGAATCCGGACCTCAATAACCGACGCAAACGAATATCCGGCGCTGCACGGGTCATCGTCGCGGCGTCAGACGAATCACTCGAGGAGACAAATACCATGGCCGAACAGGTGAGTCCGGAACCCTTCTATTCGATGTCCCGCCGCGCCGGCGATCTGCTGTTTCTCTCAGGCTTCGGCCCCGTCGAGGGCGCCGAGGTCGTTGGGAAGAATATCGAGGAACAGACCGTCTTCACGATGGACAACATGGTGCAGGTGCTGGAAAGCGAAGGCGCCACCTTCGACGATGTCGTCCGCGTCAACGTCTTCCTCCTGGACATGGCGGACCGCGACGGATTCAATAGCACCTATATGCGGTACTTTAAAAACAAAAGCCGAATGCCCACCAGGCGTCTGGTCGGAGCCGGCGACATGTACAAGGGCATCCTGGTGGAAATCGACGCCGTCGCGTATCTCGGAGAGTAGCGGGTTCCGGGCGGACCGACGCGGGCGGCGCTTCCCGGCGCAAAAACGGAGATGGACCATGTCGCATCCAATATTCGATCTGACCGACCGCGTCGCGCTCGTGACAGGCGCGGCCGCGGGCATGGGCAAGGCGATGGCCGTCGGTTTCGCGGAGGCAGGGGCGGATCTCATGCTGGCCGACGTCAACGAACCCGGTGCGCAGGAAACCGCACACGAGATCGAATCCCTGGGCCGTCGCGCCATACCCGTGCGGTGCGACGTATCCGACGTCGACCAGGTCCGGGGGATGTTCTCGCGGGTGGACGCCGAATTCGGCCGGATCGACGTTCTGGGCAACGTCGCCGGCGGAACCATGCTGGGCAAACCCGAGGACCTCTCCCTGGATCGGCTCCAGGAGAGCCTGCAGTCTCTGGTCATCGCACGCTTCTGTAGCTGCCAAGAGGCGGGCAGACGCATGCTCGCCGCGGGCAAGGGCAGCATCATCAACATCGGTTCTCTCGCAAGCCTCACCGCGATCGGGCGGGGCCACGTCGCCTACAGCATCGGCATGGGCGCCGTCGCGCAGATGACCCGGGAGCTCAGCACGGAGTGGAGCAGCCGCGGCGTGCGCGTAAACGCGATTCTGCCCGCCCAGGTTATGAACCCGTTCCTGGAAAAACGCCTGCGTGCCGAACCTCGCATGGCCGATACATGGCTCGGCGGCATTCCGGCCGGCCGGTTCGGCGAGCCGAAGGACATCGTGGGCGTTGCCATCTTCCTCGCATCCGATGCCTCGGCGTGGGTTACCGGCGTGATGTTGCCCATGGACGGCGGCAACCTCGCGATGAACGCCGGCGGCACCTATCCCGGAGGCCCGATCGTCAGCGGGTGACCACGTGACATTGACAGATGAGGTAGGGTAGGCGATGCCGGACGACCTCGAAAACGAACGCATCCTGTCCCTCTACCGCCAGATGCTCACAATCCGGCGCACCGAGGAGCAGATTGCCCGGTCATACCAGGCTGGACTCATCCCGGGGGCCTGCCATACGTACGTCGGAGAAGAAGCCATCGCGGCGGGCGTCTGCGCGCACCTGCGCGGGGAAGACACGATCTTCAGCACCCATCGGGGCCACGGCCACGCGCTCGCCAAGGGCGTCCCCGTAGGCGAACTCATCGCTGAACTCTATGGCAGGGCCACGGGTTGCGCGCGGGGGCGGGGCGGCAGTATGCATCTGTTTTCGCCCGAGATCGGGCTGATGGGCACCAGCGGCATCGTGGGTCCCAGCATCCTTCAGGCCGCGGGCGCCGCCTATACGTTCAAATTGCTCGAAACGGACCGCGTCAGCGTGGCCTTCTTCGGCGACGGAGGCGTCAACAACGGCGCTTTTCACGAGGGCCTGAACATGGCCGCGATCTGGCAACTGCCCGTGGTCTTCGTCCTGGAAGACAACCGGTACGCCACCGAAGTCGCCTTCGAGTACGCCACGCGCAATACGGATGTCGCACAGCGTGCGGAAGGCTATGGCGTAAACGGCGTTCAGGTCGACGGAAACGACGTACTGGACGTCTACGAAAGAGCCGGCGACGCGGTCCTTCGCGCCCGGGAAGGGGGCGGCCCCACGCTGCTGGACTGCAAGACCTACCGCACCCGTCCCCACGCGGAGGGAATGCGGGATACCGGGTACCGGACACAAGACGAACTCGAGACCTGGAAGGCCAGGGACCCCATCGCATTGCTGGCCGGAAGACTGGTGGACGACGAAATTGCAGACCGGGAAGCCCTCGACGGAATCGAAAGCGAGGTCAGGGCCGCCGTCGCAGAGGGCGTCGAGTTCGCCAGGAAGAGCCCGTGGCCGGATCCCGCCACGGTAACGGACCACGTCTTCAGCGGACAGGATGCGGACCATGCGTGAAATCACGTTTACGGAAGCCGCGCGCGAAGCCCTGTCCGATGCCATGGCGGCGGACCCGACCATCTTCGTCGTGGGCGAAGGCGTGGGCGAGCGGGGCGGCAACTTCAATACCACCACCGGACTCTACGAACGCTACGGTCCCATGCGTGTGTGCGATACCCCCATCTGCGAGCGGGGCTTTATCGGGCTCTGCACGGGCGCGGCCATGGCCGGCGCGCGGCCCGTGGTGGACTTCATGTTCATCGACTTCATCCTGGACGGCTTCGGCGAGATGGTCAACCAGATCGCCAAGATGCAGTATATGAGCAGCGGCCGTCTGTCCATGCCCGTGATCCTGCGCGGCTGCGTCGGTATCGGAGGCGCTGCGGCCACCCACCATTCCGGAAACTACTATCCCGTTTTCGCGCACCTGCCGGGCTTCCGCGTTGCCCTGCCCGCCACGCCTTACGACGCCAAGGGGCTGTTCAAAACCGCCCTGGAAGGCGATGATCCCGTTCTCTTCCTCGAGCACAAATCCATCCTCAACCATCGGGGTCCGGTGCCCGAAACGCCGTACGCCATTCCATTCGGGAAGGCCGAGGTCCGCCGCGAGGGCGACGACGTCACGGTTGTCGCGCTGGCAAATATGGTTTCCCTGACGTGGAGACTCTGCGACGAACTCGCGGGGGACGGGATCTCCGTCGAACTCATCGACCCGCGCACCGTGGCGCCGCTGGATATGGATACTATACTGGAATCCGTACACAAGACGGGCCGTCTGCTTATCGTGGACGAGGCCTTCGGCCCATGCGGCATCGGCGCCGAAATCGCCGCTCAGGTTCAGAGCCTGGCGTTCGACGATCTGGACGCACCGGTAAGCCGCCTCAACGGCGTGCATGTCCCCACGCCGTACAGCGCCCCGCTCGAAGCTGCCTGCCTGCCGCAGCCGGATACCGTTTCACAGGCCATCCGCGACCTGATGGAGGAATAGTCGCGGGCGCTTCACGAGGATGATCTCCATGGCCACAGAAATCGTCATGCCCCGCCTGGGATGGACCATGGAGGAAGGCACCCTGGTCGAATGGCTCAAGCAGAACGGGGACCGGGTCGAGGCCGGAGACATCATCTTCACCGTTGAGAGCGACAAAGCGATCAACGAAATCGAATCGTTCGACAGCGGAACCCTGTATATCCCTCCCGATGCGCCTCAACCGGGAGACACGCTGCCGATCGGCGCGGTGCTGGGCTTCCTGCTGGGTCCGGGCGAAGGTCCGCCCGCCGCCACTCCCGCCCCGACGGCGGTCGAGAAGGAAACGGAATCCAGGCCGCAACAATCCGCCCCTTCCCGGCCGCCCAGAGATCGACCGCAAGGGAAAAAGAGCCGTTCCGCCATCAGCCCGCGGGCGCTCCGCCTGGCGACGGAACTGGGTGTCGACGTGAGTTCGCTGAATGGCAGCGGTCGGAACGGCCGTATTGTCGAAAGGGACGTCCGTGAAGCGGCGCCGGCCAGGTCCGCGGACAAGGCCGCAGGCGCCACCCGCCGGACCATCGCGCGGCGTCTGACCGAAAGCCACGTCGAGACCGCGCCCGTAACGCTTTCCACGGAAGCCGATGCGACGGATTTCGTGGCGCTACGCGCGGAACTCGACGTTCCGCACCTTTCGTACAATGATCTGTTTCTGAAGCTGACGGCCGCCGCCCTGGCCGAACATCCGGACCTGAACGCCTCGTGGCGAAACGGGTCCGTCCAGCGGCACGATGAGATCCACGTCGGTATCGCCGTGGATACGAACGCCGGTCTTCTGGTCCCGGTCATCACCAATGTCGACGCCAGAGACCTGCCCGACCTCGCCAGGGAAACCTCGGACCTGGTTCAGAAGGCCAGGCAGGGAGACCTCAAATCGGAGCACCTTCACGGGGGCACGTTTACAATTACGAACCTCGGCGCGTACGGCATCGACGTCTTTACGCCCATTGTCAACCTGCCTGAGTGCGCCATTCTGGGCGTGGGTCGGATTGTCGCCAGGCCGGCCGTTTACGAGGGACGCATCGTACCCCGGGACATGGTCGCCCTGAGCCTCACATTCGACCATCGCGTCGTCGACGGCGGCCCGGCCGCCCGATTCCTGGACACGATCCGCCGGCACGTCGAACGTCCCGAACTCTGGCACGCCCGGTAACTACAAACAGCGGCACGGAGAGCGGACGTGTCCGAAACCGCTCGAATCGATCGAGGCATGTCTCGCCCGCTTACAACGTCGTGGCCCCGCACTTTGATGCCGATTCCAATGCAATCCCTCAACTTTCCCCGCCAGTATGACTTCGATTTCCGCGCCAGCGGCGAAAAAAGGACCATTTTCGATCCGCTTCGCCGGAAGCACGTGCGCCTCACGCCCGAGGAATGGGTCCGCCAGAACCTGGTACAGCACCTCGTTCAGGACCTGGGTTTTCCGGCGGGTAGAACCGCGGTCGAATCGGCTTTTGCGTATGGCGGCATGCAGCACCGGGCCGACGTTATCGTCTACAACGGCAGGGGAGAACCCGTTCTCATGGCCGAATGCAAGGCGCCCGACGTCAAAATCAAACAGCAGGCGTTCGATCAGATCGCGCGCTACAATACGTCCGTCGGGACGAATTACCTGGTCGTCACCAACGGAATCACCCACTACTGCTACGCGCTCGACCGAGAGGAACGGAGCTACCGGTTCCTGGACAGTCTGCCGCGATATCAGGATCTGTAACCGTCAGCGAGTCCGAACCGCGGAGGAGAAAACGCGTGACACTTGACGAAACAATCGATGCATTTCTGGAGACCGGTCCGTATGCCGTCGTCGGCGCGTCGAAGGACCGCGCCAAATACGGCAACAAGGTCCTCCGATGCTATCTGCAGCACGGTCTGAAAGCGTACCCGATCAATCCGGGTTCCGCGGAAATCGAAGGTCAAAGGGCCTATCCCGATCTCGGGGCGCTTCCGGAACCGGTGACGCGCATTTCCGTGATCACACCGCCCGAGGTTACCGAAGGGATCGTCACGGAAGCAGCGGGCGCCGGAGTCGGATTCATCTGGATGCAACCCGGCGCGGAGAGCCGAAAAGCCGTTGAAGATGCTCAGGACGCCGGCATCGCGGTCGTGTCGGGCGGTCCGTGTCTGCTGGTTGTCCTGGGTTACTCGGAAAGGGATTGACCTCGGTTTGAAGAAGCAACCGTTGAATTGGCCACAAAAAGCTTGAATGAGGGTAGACGGTAGAGGTGAGACGGGAGAAGAAATCCTTGCCCGGTATTTTTTCTTCTTGCCTTCGGCACGAAGAGAGTCCTCACAAGGCAGGTAATCTCTACCCTCTACCGTCTACTATGTTAAAAGTCAAGAGAAAACGACAAAATGTTGGCCTCAGAGGCT